>JBBRAM010000007.1:0-168285 GCA_038206765.1 Burkholderiales bacterium
GGTTGGCGGTTTCGTATTCAACGTGGGCGGTGTTAATGGTGATGCCGCGTGCTTTTTCTTCCGGTGCGGCGTCAATCTGGTCGTACGCTTTGGCTTCGCCGCCAAATTTCTTGGCCAGTACGGTGGTGATCGCTGCGGTTAACGTGGTTTTACCATGATCGACGTGACCAATCGTGCCGACGTTGACGTGCGGCTTGGTCCGCTCAAATTTGCCTTTTGCCATTACTATTCCTCGTTAAATTCAATGATTAACAATGAGTGCTGCTGATGTTGGGTTTAAATCCAGTTTTGCTCAAATCCAAAAATCGAGTGGCTCTGCTGCCGATTTTTGATTGATCAAGCTGGGGAAAAGTAGGTTTGTACTTTTTCCCATTTTTTTGGTGCTCTTGATGCGGATTGAACGCACGACCTCTCCCTTACCAAGGGAGTGCTCTACCACTGAGCTACAAGAGCCGAGCGGTCGCTTTTTTTGAAATGAATTGTGCCGTTGCAAATACCCTTGTGTACAAACGCTTACACGGCGGGCTTTTGCGCCTTGCACTTCATTCCCCAAAAGCGCCCGAATGACAACTGCTAAAACTTTTGCAATCTTTGGAGCGGGTGAACGGAATCGAACCGTCGTCATAAGCTTGGAAGGCTTCAGCTCTACCATTGAGCTACACCCGCAAATCCGATCTTTCACCGACAACTTTTACAGCTAAATTTCACACTACGAATTCTTGGTGGAGAGGGCGGGATTCGAACCTGCGTACTCGTAAGAGGGCAGATTTACAGTCTGCTGCCATTAACCACTCGGCCACCTCTCCACGGAACCCAACATTATCCAGAATTTTGCGCAAAACGTCAAATGAATACTAGGGCGTTGGCGATATTGAGCGTTTGCAGGCAGTTTGACACCACGCTGGCCTGAGGCCAAATAAATGCGCTCGGTGGTTTACAATCAGTTGAATTTCCAACGTCGATTTGATGGTTAACTAGTAGGGCAATTTCGTCCCACTCTCGATACAAAGTTAGCATTCACTATCACTAAGACGCCTATCCTTAATAAAAAAGAAAGCCATGCACTCACGAGCAACCACCCCCAACCTTCGCGTTGCTGTCGTCTCCATTGGCCGCAGCGGCACATCGGTTATTTCGCGGATTTTGCATGAAGTGTTGGCCATCGATTTCGGCGACGAATCGGACCACATCCCGCGGAACCATAATAATCCCGACGGCTATTTTGAGAACCGCGAGCTGTTGGAATTCAATGAACGAATATTGGCGGCAGTTGGTGGCGCAGTGTTACAGCCTCCCGCCATGGATGCGTTCATGACTTTAGATGCCTCAAAGAAAGATAACCTTGTCGAAACTGTTAAAGAGCGACTCAATTTCTACGCCGCCAACAAGCCCCGCTTCGGCTGGAAGGATCCCCGCCTTTCACTGACGTTTCCGATTTGGAAGGATGCTGTTCCTGCTGTCGTTGTGGTGATTGCATTCCGCGACCCGCGCGCTGTTATGCGGTCCATTGCTGACCAGCTTGACGTGCCGCCGGAAAGTTTGACCGGGCTGTGGCTTGCTTATTACCGCCGTATTTTCCGTGATACTGCCGATTGCCCGCGCGTGGTGGTGAGTTTTGATCAGCTGCTGGACGAGCCTTTGCGCGTTGTTGAGACCATCGCTGCCCACCTAAACATTTTCATAGACAAAAACGCCGCAGAACGCCAATTGGCGGGCATCGTCAAGCCAAAGCAGGCCAAACACCGCGCGGATACACCAGTTTCAAAAAGTGAGTTGGCGCTCGATCCCAATACCGAAGCGGTTTATTTTTATTTACGGGACGTCGTTGCAAAAGGACAACAGCCGGAGTTTGCAAAGCTCGATCAGCTGTTAAATCCAAGTAGCACGGTTGCCGTCCAACCAGCATTCAAACGACGGTGGTTACGCTTGATTGGCCGCTGAATAATACGTCTCTGTTCTCATCGGTCAAGCGATTTACTGAACTCTGTTCCTGTTTGCAAAAGATTGCCGAACTGGATTGGATTGAGCACACGAATGGGCTCAAAGCCTTCTCGAACCCAGAACGATTGAGCAGCCGGGTTGGTGTGCATTACAGCAAGGAGGATTCGCCTGCCATTTTCGCCCAAGACGTAGCGTTGAAACGCCTTAAAAATGTCGCCGCCATAGCCGCGCGAACGAACTGACGGCTCCAGCATAAAATTGCCAATATACCAATCACCTATTGCCGGTGAGTTCTGATGCACAGCCATCAATCCAATGAGCGATTGATGGACATCAAAAATGCCAACGCAAAAGCCCTTTGTCAATGATTCGCCACGCACAGCAACTTCGGCGAGCAGCTTGTTCGCCGCATCAACATCAGGCGGTTTCCCGGTCAACTTAACGGCTACATCGCAGCATTTTTCGCATAGCGCCCGTATTTTCGGAACATCGTCTTGATTTAAAAGGCGCGCGAAACCAGCGCAAAACTCAAACATTATTTTCATCGCTAAAATTTAGTTTTTTTGGCTTGTTTTGCTTTTTTAGAAGTGTCGCAACATTTCAATGTCTTCTTGCAAAGCAGTAAAACGAGCATAGCACCTAATATAAAACAATTTAGAATTTTTATGACGGCAATGTGTAACGAATTCTTACTGCCGAACAACAGCGCTCGCTTCGGGGCTGCGTTTCCCCACGAGGCTATCGCATTTCTAACGGCGCGGGCACCGGGAGCTAAAACTTCGTTGAATTTAAGCTCGTAATCGCGAGCATGATCGCGACCAGAATCACGCCAATGACCGCGCCTATCGTCAAAATTGCAATCGGTTCGAGCATCAGCAAAAACCGCTTCATCCGATTACGGCCAGATTCGGAATGCAGCTCACCCAAGGTGGCCACCATTTGCGGCAATTCGCCTGATTTTTCACCGACGCGAATCAGGTTCACGCCGGTCGCATTCACCACACCATATTTCGCCACCGTATCGGCCAGCGTTGCGCCACCGCGCACATCGCGAACGACGAATTGCACATTACGTTTCATGTCGGGGAACCGCAACCCTTCGGCAGATAATTCCAGCGCGGATAAGATCGGCACGCGGTTACCGAGCAACGTGCCGAGCGTGGTTGCCCAGCGCCCGGTTTCGGCCTCGGTGAGCCAAATTCCAATCAATGGCAGCTTGGAAAGCCTGGCCAGCCAACGGGTTCGGCCAGACTCCTCTTTAATAGAGATATAGAACGCCAAGCCCGCGATAATGGCCAAACCCAGAAACCATATCCAGTTAGCGCGGAAAAAAAGCCCTGCGTTAATTACCCACAAAGAGATTTCCGGGATGTCTGCTGCCCGGTTGCCTTTAATGAGGTTCGCGAATCGCGGCACGACAAAGAAAAATATTAGCAGCACCGCGCTCACACCCGCGAATACCAAGATCACCGGATAAATCAGGGAATTGCGCAGCTCTTGATTGACCTTATCGTCATATTCCATTTGCTTAGCCGCGTCAGCCAACGCAGACGCTAATTTGCCGGTCATTTCGCCAGTCGCAGCGAGTTGATTCACATAAGTCGGAAATTGAATATTGGCCTCACCCAGCGCCGCCAAAAACGGCTGGCCCGCGTTGAGTGCGCGGGCGGTGCGGGCGAGCGAATCGCCCATGGTCGTGCCGTCACGCGCTTGAGATAGCGAGAGCACGGCATCGGTCAGCGGAATCCCAGCGCGCAACAGCGTGGCTAGCTCGCGGATCACCATGATTTTTTCGCTTTGCGTGATGCGTTGCCGACGGCGGCTTTTGTTTGGACTGGCGGCGGCGGTCAATTCAATTGGCGTGAGCGCTTGAAAGCGCAGCTGTGAGAGCGCATCCTGCTCGTCGGTCGCGGTGATGTTGCCCTGAACGGCAGCTCCCTGAGCGTTAACGGCTTCGTAGCGAAATTCAATGGTCATGACAATCTCAATGCGATCCGGCAACGCGCAAAATCTCATCGACGCTGCTGACGCCGTTCCAGGCCTTGATCAAACCATCTTCGCGCAGCGTGCGAAATTTCGCGGAACCCGTGGCGCGGCGACCAATTTCGGCTAATTCCTGCGACGATGCGCGTCGGACAATCGCATCTTGTAATTCAGAGGTAACGGTTAATAATTCATAAATACCGTTACGACCTCTATATGAATCCGCTTCATGATGTGTCGCTGGTTTAGCTAATTTTGATGGTTTATCCAACACACCCGGATAACTCGATTTTATATCGGCGAATTGCTTGGAAAGCCAGTCTGGCAGCCGCTCTTCATTGGCATTCGGGTCTAAAAATGGCGCAGAATGCTCAGGCGATAATTTACGCACCAAACGCTGCGCCAACACCGCGCGAACCGATGTCGCCAAGAGGAACGGCTCGATGCCCATTTCAAGCAGCCGCGTAAAGGCTGATGGTGCGTCATTGGTATGAATAGTTGCCAACACGAGGTGGCCGGTGAGTGCGGACTGGATCGCGATTTCGGCTGTCTCGGCATCGCGAATCTCGCCGATCATGATCACATCAGGATCGTGTCGCAAAATCGAGCGCAACGCCCGGGCAAATGTGTAACCAATCTCAGCATGCGTCTGAATTTGGGTAATTCCCGCCATGCGGTATTCAACTGGATCTTCCACCGTGACAATTTTCAACGAGCGATCATTGATGGCGGCGAGGGCGGAGTAGAGCGTCGTACTTTTACCGGAGCCGGTCGGCCCTGTCACCAATATGATGCCATTGGGCTGCTGCAACAACGCATTCAATTGCTCGAGATGATCTTGCTCCATGCCGAGCTTCAGCAGACTCATATCAGCACGCTCTTTCGGCAGCAAACGCAGCACCAATGATTCGCCATGGACGCCGGGGATCGAGGAAACGCGCACATCCAATTCCACGCCGGAAACACGGGTTGTCACGCGGCCGTCTTGCGGCAAGCGGCGCTCGGCGATATCGAGACCAGAAATCAGCTTGATTCGCGAAGCTATCGCATCAAAACCATCCCGCGGGCGCGTCACGCGCGGCTGTAACACACCGTCGATCCGAAAGCGCACCTCAAACTCCCGCTCGCCCGGCTCAACGTGAATATCAGAGGCTCGGTCATCGACGGCTTGCGCCAAAATATTGTTGACGAATTCAATCACGGGCGCTTCTTCGGCTAGTTCTCGTAAGTAATTGGCATCACCGGCACTCCCGCGCTGGCTACCGTTTTTGCCCAAGGCCCCGTCTTTCACAATCGCCAAAGCATGCTGCAAATCTTGGCTTCGCGCCCAGTAGATGGTGGTGTGATGGCCTTTGTACGTGTCAGCAATAACCTCGGCCAGCTCGCTATCGATTGGATCACGCGCCATAACGCCAATATCGGCCATCGCCCCGCCGGTGACCGTGACAAACGGCACCGCTTCATGCGCGAGCCACCAAGAACGCTGTGTTGTGGCCAGCGCAAGCGCATCGTGGATGGCAGCCTGCGTGGGCATCTGCGCGGGGACAAGAAGCGGGATGCCGGTCTGCTCACTCAAGTGCGGCAGCAACGACTCTTCTGAAACAGCGCCCATTCGCAGCAACACCCCACCGAGCCGATTGTTGAGGTTATGGTGCGTATTCTGTCCGGCTTGTGAGCTCTGCAGGTTCTGAAAAGTCAGCGCTTTCTCGACATCGGCGCTTGTAACTTTGCCGGCTTCCAATAGACGGGCACCAATTAAATCATCGGCCATTGCCAGTGAATTGTTTTTGGTTGAGGCGGCGACCTGCGCGGCGGCACTTCGTTGCGCGGCGCGTTGCGTTTCGCTGCTTTCGGCATTTTGTGTTGAGGCCAATTGTTACTCCGATGTAAAAATCTATCAAGGGTCGTCGCTAACTTGCGCGGCATGCATTGACTGAATTTGCGAATACTTGTCCGCGAGCACGAATCAATCAAACGCGAGCCAATCTAATGCCAATTTTTAATACCAATTTTCGAATTGTTAAATTCCGCCCCAATAAAACCAGAAAACAGTAGGCCTCATCATAAAGAAATTTTGAATCAGCATTTGCCCACTGCATTTCGGCGTGCTGGCCTACAAAAACCCTTAAAAACCAACTACTCATCAAAAATACTTCAACTTGAATGTGAGGTTTTGCATTTCTTTCATATTTTTCTGGCATTATCCTCTCATAGGCAATGTGTTTACCAGCCTTGGTCTGAGCTTTAGTCACTTTGAACAAGTGCTAAGGCTCTGATAAATGTTGTAATATTGCAACACAAGCGAGTGAAAGCGAGAGGAAATTAAGGTCTGTTTGCAAAGTCTCAGATTTTTAATTACTATAGCTTCGACGTTGTTATTAAAGTAATGGCGTCAGCATGGTTGATTTGCAGTTCTTTGAAGGCATCGCACCGGTGCGATCACTAAAAAAGCAAGCTGCCACGCTAAACCGTTATGAGAAAAATTTTTCTGTTCTACTAAACTTCCTTCAAGGAGACTGTAATGAGAGTTTCAAAAAACAAAGTAACATTGTTGAGCTTAGCTGTTGCGGGTTTATTCGCAACTGCGGCAGAAGCCGTAGTTAACATCGATACTGGCGCCACAGCTGCAACATACGCTAAAGAAATTTCTACATTGGCTGGCGTCTCGAACGTTGCTAACGCGCTTGACGTAACTGGTAAGTTGGGTTTCGGTATTGCGATTAACCAAACTTATTTCGTTCGTTTTGATTTGACTAACGCAACTTTCAACGCAGTTGTGCCTAGTGGTCCAACCGGCTTCAGTGGCACCCCTGCCTTCACTGGTTCTGCTGTAGTATTGGGTGGCCAAGTTGGCGATAGCTACGTCATTATTCAGATTTCTGATAGTGCGACTGCTCACCTTTCGACAGATACGTTCACTTTCGCAACACCGGCCATTAAATTCACAACAACCGGTACTAGTGTTGGTGTTCAATATCGCTTGTTCCAAGATCAAGCATCAGCCGCAGGTATCAACGGCGTGCCAATCACTAATGACGGCCGTAAGTTAGTGGACAAGAGCCAGATTTTGATTAACTTCAAATCAGCGATCGACACAACATTTGCTGGCGCACGTACTGAATACGAAGCTGCTACGACAAACTTCACCAAGTTCGCTTCTGATCTCGTCGTTCCAGGCTCAGGCGCTCCAGGTGTTGCAGGTCAAGCTGCTGCCGCAACCGATTTGATCGCTGTGATGGGTACAATCGCAACTTATGGTTTGGCATCTGGCGTTATTTTGGATGCAACTGGCACACCGTTGGCGAACATCAACCAAGTGTTGGCAGCTGGCTCGTCCACATCAACCACAACTAATTTTGTTGGTGGTTTCATTGCAGGTGCGCCAAGCGGCTACACCGCAAACACGTTTAATTGCGCTGCAGTCGGCGCAGGTGGCACAACAACAGCAGCTAAAGTTACATTCGCAACATCGAACGTTGCGTTGACTGCTCCTACATCGCTTTGCTACCAAACAAACGGCACAACGACATTGGTTGATCAGGACATTTCCGGTCAGTTTAACTATGTCTACAATGCTGGCTATGCTGGTCCAGCTAACACCACTCCAGTCGTTGTCGGGTTGTGGCGTCGTGATGGTGTTGAACTGCAATCGCCATGGTTCACCACTACAACGGGTTACATCAGCCGCTTCTTCTTGACCAACACTGGTTCGGTTGACGCACAATGTTCGATCAACACTTGGAACGCTGCTGGTACCGTCACTCCAACAGTAGCCTCAGTGACAGTTTTGGCTGGTACACAGTTGCTGGTTCCAGCGACAAGCGCACTGCCAACAACACCGTCTGGCCCGTACGCAACTCGCTTCGTATGTGCTGCTCCATCGTCCGCAATGCAGGGTAACTATGTATTGACTACGCCGAATGGTTCAGTTGCAATTGGTGGCATGATCCGTCCAGGCACAAACTAATCAACCGATTAGAATTTGCTTAGATTGAAAAGTAAAAAAGGGACGCTTCGGCGTCCCTTTTTCTTTTTGTGTTTTGCTTTGGAACATAGCCGCCGCTCTAAAAATCGATAATTTGTGATTTGACTGTTCCTATTTTGATATCTAGCCCTCGCCATCAATTACGCGTATGAATTTTTTACAAAACGGCACTACAAACACTCAAAATGCGCTCGTACGAGCCGAACAGTTTCTCAATGCAGCGAATGCAAACGAAGCGCTAAAGCTTTTACTGCCATTGCTGACGCCGCAAACACCAATCCGCGAATCTTTCGCTGCCTTGCGGGACTTTCTTATTGGCCGATGCTACCTTGAGCTGCAGCAACCCGCAAATGCGCTCGAGCCACTTGCCAGAGCATTCCGCCAACAAAAATCAAATGCCAACATCCGCATTGCCTATGGGGCTGCGTTGCATTTAACCAAAAACCTTCCTGAAGCTGAGAAGCACTATCGTGAAGCGATCCGGTTAGCGCCTAGTGCCGAAAATCCGCCGTTCAATCTTGCACGCGTACTGGTGGATAAGGGCGATCTTGATGGGGCAACCAGAGCGTATCAGCTGGCGATCTCACGGAATCCGCGCTACGCAACTGCGATGGCCGCACTGGCCGACATACTAATCGTCCGTGGCGAGCTTCACCAGGCTCAAGAACAAATACTTAAAGCATTGGCCATTGAGCCAAAATTAGCGCTAGCTTGGAATGCGTTTGGAAAGCTCACCGAACGAACTGGCAATTACGAGGTGGCCGCAAGCCACTATCAAAAGGCAGTTGAAAACGATTCAAATTTTGCGGAGGGTTGGTATAACTTGGCGCGGATGAAGAGCCACCAAAACGATTCAGCGGCTGCACTATCCTGCTTTGAACGTGCATCGTTACTCGATCCGAGCAATGAACAATATCAATTCATGCATGGCATCCTAGGAAGCGGTGACGCGATGCGCACAGAAAGCGGCGAAGCGCGAATTCCGGATCGCCATGTAGAGCACATGTTTGATTTATATGCCGAAACATTCGACGAAAGTCTTGTAAAGGGTCTTTCCTACCAGACGCCAGAGCAGCTTTTTTCACAAATTTTGCCTGCCCTAAATTTGAATTCATCGGGCGAAAACCACATGAAGCTAAGCGCGCTCGACTTAGGATGCGGGACCGGGCTTTTTGGCGTTCAAATTGCGCCATTTTGCTCCACACTCGTGGGAGTTGATTTATCTGCAAAGATGCTCGAAAAGGCAAAAAGTCGTGGCTATACAAAACTAGTCGTCGCAGAAATTGGCTCCTACTTAGCGGCAGAAGATGAACGCAGCTACAACCTTATTGTTGCTTCAGATGTATTTATTTATATAGGCGATCTTGCGAAAATTTTTGCAGAGTCCAAGCGGATATTAAAATCGGGAGGAATCTTCGCGTTTTCTGTTGAATCCCTAGAGGCATTGCCCCACCTCGATGCGTCTCAGCCCTTCAAATTGCTTCCAACGGGCCGATACACTCACAACTCAACATATATCAACTCACTCGCCCTTCAGTATGGCTTTGCTTTACGTTCCTCCACGGCGGCGGTGATTCGCACTGAAGTTAGGAAACCAATCATGGGCACACTATTCGTATTGGAAGTATCGGAGTAATCGACCAACAACGACATGTACTCACGAGCACGATATTTTTGGTGCCGCCGCAGGAAAACGAGTTTTGACTTACTTCACTTTAAAATCCGCCATCTGTTTTCCAAAGCCTTTTAGCGCCATCTGAGTTGCCACAACTTCACCATACGCCATAAAATTTGCAAAATAATTGGCCAGCTGCACGCCGTTTTCGTCCGTTTCCGGCGGGTATTTCATTTTCGTTTTCCAGAGATAGTCGAGAGCAGCTTGTGTAGAGTCATAATCACTTGCAGACGATTGGGCTAATTTTTTATTTTTCTTACCGATGGCAAGGCGCTCTTGGAGTTTGTATCCAACTAGGACCTCGAGATTGTTCGCCCCCTTGCCAGCAAGCAGGGTGGCGATCTGCTGACACGCTTTGTAACGCCCTTTCGGCAAAATACCTTCTGGGTCAGGTGCACACATTTGTGAAAGCCGCTTGTACGGTGGCAACGTGATGGCGTTTGAGATGATGAAGGACGCAGCCTCCGGGTCGCCAACTTTGGCTAACGGATCATTCCTGTTTTTGGCATATTTTAAAGTCAGACCAACTGCATCTTGATAGAACCAGTTTGATGTTTTGCTCGCCGCCGCTTTTTTTAGGAATGCGGTCGTAGTATCCGTGTTTGAGGACGCATAATCGCGCGCCGCCATAATGAGCCATCCTGTAATATTGCTGGGCTCACTCTCCGCATACGCCCGCACCGCGTCGCCTGCCCCAGCATCGCTACTACAAACGGGTTTGTCGGGTAACCCTAAGCAAAACATAGCGATCTGAAAATCGACAAACCCTTTACTCGATTTATCTGCAAGCTGTTTTGCGCGCATCATCGCGGCAGCTTGAAGCGCATCCTTCTTTGCTTCGTCGCGTTTTTCCCCATCTTTCATGTCGGCGTCGCGGACATATTTAGCCGATAAAACCAACGCAACGGGGTCGTCTGACTCGGCCATAGCTTTAAGTGCTGCCTTGCTGATGCGATCAATCACCTGCAAGCGCGGGTTCACTGGCGCGGAAGCTGTATCGCCCTCGGGCTTTATATTTTTTGGCTCATCAGCGGCAAGAGTGGCGAACGAAAAAAATAGGGTTGAATACAACAAAACTAATATGGCGGAAACAAATTTTGGACGTGACGACTTCATGAACAGCTTACCTTTCAAAAAACGAACAAACGCAATCAATTTGTTAACCAATGGTTACCGATAACTAGCCCCTTGGCGAACAAAAAATAAGCAAACTAAATTTTGCCAAAACACACTACTCCCATTCAACGGCGTAGATAGTATTATTGGATACTTAGTTCCCATACCTCGACGTGATTAAATCATGAATTTTGAACGATATTTCTTCAACCATCGCTTTTTACGAGACTACGGCAAAATAGCCGCCATTCTGGCAACAGTTTTTTCAGTGAGCATTTATGCATCGCAGCCCGGAGTTACAACGGCAAATTCGGCAACAGCCAGCTACAGCATCGCCTCGCCGCAATCGGTAAACCCCTTCGCCATCGCCGACGAGCCCGTGCCTCTAGCAGATGCCCTCATACGCGAGCTGCGCCGCGGTAGCTACGTGCTTTACGTTCGTCATGGCGCCGTGCAGCCTGCCTCAACCGACACTAGGGGTACCGTTGGTAGCGCCCGTGACACCGCCACAGAGTGGTGGAAAAATTGCGCAACTACTCAAAACCTGGCACCGTCAGCCTTACCCCAAGCACAAGCCATCGGCATTGCCTTGCGTAACCAACGGATTGTGGTCGATGAGGTGCTTTCCAGCGAATTCTGCCGTACTTACGATACAGGGCTTTTCCTCGGGATGGCTGCGCCTAAACGAACTGCGGCATTAAATGCCAGTACCGCCTTTGAAAGCCAACAAAAAACGCCTGCCGAACAGTCCGCCGGGCTACAGCAATTGCTCTCGACGCCAGTTCCCGCCGGTAAAAACAGGGTATTGGTTGGACACACCGTCTTAGCCACCGCCGTCCATCCGGTTTTAAGCATTTTGACCGAGACACAGACGGCGATTTTTAAACCCGCACCTAACGCCGGCGGAGTTGGTTTTCAATTTGTGACGATCCTCACCCCCGGCCAATGGCAATGGCTGGGTAAGCAGGTGGTGGGTGACGCACCAAATACGACAAATTTGACAGCTGCCGCACCCCAAGTTACGCAACCTGTACAGCCGCAAGCAACGCAGATACCTGTCATTGATCCTGCGCGTGAATTAAAAGGCGTGGCGCTGGTCAATGCGCTGCGTAAAGGGGGATATAACCTCTACATGAGGCACGCCAACTCGACCATTGGCACGGATCAGGATTTTCTCAAGGTGCCGATGTGGTGGGAAAACTGCGCTATCCAACGCAATATCAGTGATACAGGACGTGACCAAGCGCGAAAAGTGGGCAATGCGCTGGTTGCGTTGCAAATCCCCATCGCTGAAGTCAAGACGTCCCAATTCTGCCGCGCCCGTGATACCGGACATTTGATGAACCTCGGTGCATTGGAAGTAACTGAAGCGCTTAATCATGTCAACGGCCAGCGCAACGGCACCAGTGTAGATTCGATGCGATTTGCATTGTTGGCGACCGCGACGCCAAAGGGAACCAATGTGCTTATGATCTCTCATACCCATGGCTCGCAGCGGCCAGAAGAGCGGGTGATGGGGCAAATGTCGGAGGCCGAAATCGTAGTGTTCTTACCCGACGGCAAGGGCGGGAGCGAACCAATTGCCCGCATCCCGCCTGCGGAGTGGGATAATCTATCGGTATTAATTAACCCTAGCTCCCTCGCAAATCCTACAAAGAAATAAACGATGACAATATTTATCTTCGAAACCGGCATGGGCAAGCACAAGGCTGGGCGCGGCGTTTCAGCTAGTTACTCGAAACTTAGCGCTGGCTTTACGCTGCTCGAAATGCTGGTAGTAATGGTGATTATCGGTATGTTGGCCGCATTTATTGGCCCACGGCTTTTTGGCAATGTTGAAAAAGCAGCGGTCACGGCAGCGAGCGCACAAGTGAAATCCATGCGCGGCACCATTGAGACCTTTAGACTCGATGTCGGCCGCTATCCAACTGCGCAAGAAGGGTTAGCAGTCCTCAACAAAGCACCAAGCGACGCACCGTCCGCTGCGCGCTGGCGCGGTCCGTATTTAGATGACGCTCTGCCCTTAGATCCTTGGAAAAACGCCTACCAATACAGCCTGCCAGGCGCGAATGGTCAACCGTTTGCTCTCTACTCTTATGGTAATGACGGCAAGCGCGGCGGCGAGGGTGACGCGGCTGATATTGGCATCTTGCCGCCGAGTTAAACCAGCGGATCTGGTGCACTTTAAATTTAAGCCGCCAATTCAGTGCTAAAGCAAAACACCCTGTTTACTTTGCGCTGCATTAGGCATCTCCGCCCGCACCACTTTCACCATCTTATCCTGCACTTGCAAGACCTCGATCGCATAGCCGTTGATGTTGACGTTAACGCCCGGCTCGGGAATATCTTCTAAATGCTCGACCAATAAACCGTTCATGGTTTTGGGGCCGTCAAGCGGGAAATTGAAGCCGAGTTTGCGGTTCAGGACGCGTAACGGACAGGAGCCTTCGATCATCACGCTGCCGTCGTCCTGCTTTCGGTAAAAACCGACATTCATTGGCGATTGGCTGGTGAATTCGCCGACGATTTCCTCCAAAATATCTTGCAGTGTGACCAAGCCTTGGATATCACCATATTCATCCACCACCAGCGCCATGCGTCGTTGCTGCTCTTGAAAATGCGTGAGTTGTTGCAGCAGCGGCGTACCCTCAGGGATGAAATACGGCTCACGCATAATCTCGCGTAGCGTGTCTTGCTCAAGAGGTTCTTGGCGAGACGCGTTCAAGACTTTCCGCACATGAACAATGCCGACGACGTTCGATAAGTCGTCTTCATAAACAATGACGCGGGTGTGGTGCGATGTCGATAATGCCGCGCGAATATCCTCAATTTTATCGTTGATATCAACGCCCTCAATTAGCGCTCTCGGCGTCATGGTGTCGTCAACCGTCATGTTCTCTAAATCGAACAAGTTCATCAATATATTTTGATGCTTTTTCGGGATGAATTGCCCGCCTTCAAGCACCAGCGTGCGCAGCTCTTCCATCGATAATTGTTGTGCGCCCTCTGGCGCGGCCTTGATTCGTAGCAGCTTTAAAATGACGCGCACAATGATGTTAATAAAAAACATCACCGGCTTGGTGGCCCAGATGAGGGGGGTCAGCACATAGCTTGCGATGAGCGCTATTTTTTCGCTGAATCGTGCGCCGATTACCTTCGGCAAAATCTCAGCGAAAATCAAAATACAAATCGACGCCGCACCGGTGGCAATGGCCAACACGTATTCGCCACCGCCAAACAGTCGTCGACAAATTTCAGCCACCAGAATCGTGGTGGCGGCATTGATCACCGTATTGCCAGCGAGGATGAATGAGAGCATCTCGTCGACCTTGGCGAGCAGCGCACCGGCAAGCTTCGCGCCCCGACTACCCTGCTTAATCAGATGCCGCAGCCGATAGCGATTCAGCGCCATCATGCAGGTTTCCGACATCGAGAAAAAACCCGATGACATCAGCAATACCGCGAGTGTAACGAACAGCCATTTAAGCGAAATATCGTTGGTCATGTTTTGATTACTGCTTTAGCGAAAAATTAAAACGCCAGCATTGGCGAGGCTTTCCGAGCAAAAATGGCTGGAGACGCGCTGCTATCCGTGTCTTTTTATTGTTTTCGCGATGAGCAGGCATGACAGAAATCAAATGCGCTTCAAAATAATTTCGAGCACAAATTTACTGCCCACGTAGGAGAGCAGCAGCATGACAAAGCCAATCAGCGTCCAGCGAACCGCGACGTTACCGCGCCAACCGAGCTTCCAATGGCCGAGCAGCAAACCACCGAAAATAAACCACGACATCATCGCGAACACGGTTTTATGGGTGATTTCAAAGGCTTTGCCAAACAAGGCCTCTGAAAAAAATATGCCGCTAATCACCGTGATGGTCAGCAACAAAAACGCCACGCCCATCAGCTTAAACAAGAGCTTTTCAACGACCAACAATGGCGGCAAATTTTCATCGATTTGCTGCATATGATCCGCATGTAACCGGCGATCCAAAAATAGCATCAAAAGCGCATGCAAGGCGGCAACAGTGAACAGCGCATAGGCCAAAATTGCCACGATAATGTGCAGCTTCGCCATCCAGCCGCCATACATCACTACTCGGTGCGCGGGCAACAGCGTTGGCAGCAGTGCAGCCACAACGGCAAACGGCGCAAGATAGAGTGCTGCCAACCGCGTCAACCGCGCATCACTACTCACTACGACATAGCTCATGGTACTGAGCCAGACGATCAGCGAAATCGCATGGGAAAAACCGATGTTAAAGCCGTCTTCGAGCACCATCGCATCGAGCAGCGAAATCGCATGAAAAGCGATAGCGAGCCACAGCAAATTTTTGGCTACCTGGGGAGTATAGAACGTCGCGTTTTGCAAACCTTGGCTCGATGCTGGGAGCATCGAGGCGGTCTTCAAATGCGTGTCCGATCGTCCCGCAATTAGCCAACCTGACATCGCGGCAAGAAGATAGAGAGCGGCAGTGGTAAAATCGAGGACTGTTAGCAGCATGGCAACAACATAACGATCACTATTTTATGTTTTGAATATTCTGGTGAATGTTCATTTTGAGTTCTGCTGAATTTTACACCATCCCGCTCGGCAAGCCCTGCTACGGCGGCATCTGAAAGTGCAACATGCTCGATAATCTTACCAATCGCCTTGCCAGCATCGTCAAACAACTTCGCGGCCAGTCCAGGCTATCCGAGGATAACATCGCCGATGCGCTGCGCGAAGTCCGCATGGCCTTGCTGGAGGCCGATGTTGGCTTGAGCGTCGTTAAAGACTTCATTGCAAAGGTGAAAGAAAAATCGCTTGGTGCTGAGGTGCTGCAGAGTCTCACGCCGGGGCAAGCGTTTATCGGCATTGTGAATAACGAGCTGATCGCATTGATGGGAGGCGCTGATTTTGCTAACGCGGGCGCCGCGCCACAACTCAACGCGCTGCCAATTAACCTCGCCACCACACCACCCGCGATTATTTTGATGGCCGGTTTGCAAGGTGCGGGTAAAACCACAAGTGCGGGCAAGTTAGCCAAGCTTCTCAAAGAACGTCACAAGAAAAAAGTGCTGCTGGTGTCAAGTGACGTGTATCGCCCGGCCGCGATTGAGCAATTGCGCACCTTGGCTAAGCAGATCGGCGTGGATTTTTTCGAAAGCGATGTTACCCAGAAGCCGGTTGCCATCGCATTGGCCGCAAAGGACTACGCCAAAATTCATTTCCATGATGTGCTGATCGTCGATACCGCAGGCCGCCTGGCCATTGATGAGGCAATGATGGCGGAGATCAAAGCCGTCCACGCGGCGATTTCACCGATTGAAACGCTATTCACGGTGGATGCTATGCAAGGCCAGGATGCGGTGAATGTGGCCAAAGCATTTAACGAGGCGCTGCCACTAACGGGTGTGATCCTGACCAAGCTCGATGGCGATTCGCGTGGCGGTGCTGCGCTTTCGGTGCGCCACGTTACCGGTAAGCCGATTAAATTTGTCGGCGTATCCGAAAAAATGGACGGCATTGAACCGTTCTATGCCGACCGCATGGCCTCGCGCATCTTGGGCATGGGCGATGTGCTCTCGCTGATCGAGGACGCGCATAAAAACGTCGATATGGCTGAAGCGGCAAAGCTTGCCGAGAAATTTAAAAAAGGCAAAGGTTTTGATTTTGAAGATTTTAAATCACAGCTCGTACAGATGCGCAAAATGGGCGGTGTTTCCGCGTTGATGGATAAACTTCCCGCACAGATGAGCCAGGCAGCCGCACAGGCACCGGATTTGCAAGAGAAGCAAATGCGCCGCACCGAAGGGATTATTAATTCGATGACCGCACTTGAACGCCGCAAGCCGGAGCTACTCAAAGCCTCGCGCAAACGCCGCATCGCAGCTGGTGCGGGCGTGCAGGTGCAGGAAGTGAACCAGCTCATCAAACAGTTCGAGCAAATGCAAAAAATGATGAAAATGATGAAAGGCGGCGGCATGGCCAAAATGATGAGGGGCATGAAGGGGATGATGCCGGGGATGTAGGCGCCTTTTCAGTATCATTTTTATTCCCCATTTACTTTTCCTGTTACTTGCTGACTGCCACCCTTGAATAAATTCCTCACCGCCACCGAAGCCCGCCAACAAATCGACGCGGGCACGCTTACTTGCGAAGCTTTATTGCAGCAGTGCTTGGCACAAATTGACGAGCGCGAACGCAGTGTGCACGCATGGCAAATGGTGGGACGCGAAGCTGCAAAAGCCAGTGTCGTGAGCCTAACTCGTACCGCCGTAAAAGGTCTACTGCACGGCATTCCCATCGGTGTAAAAGACAATATAGACGTCGCCGGGATGCCGACCCGAAACGGCTCAATGATTTTCGCCGATGCCCACAAAGCCAGTATGGATGCGGCTTGCGTGGGGATGGCACGGTTGGCGGGCGCGGTGGTGGTGGGCAAAACTGTCGCCACTGAACTAGCCGGTTTCACGCCGGGCCGCACCAAAAATCCTGTCAACCTCGGTCACACCCCCGGCGGCTCGTCTAGCGGTTCGGCAGCAGCGGTTGCGGATGGCCATGTTCCGCTGGCGCTGGGCACCCAAACCTCAGGATCCGTGATTCGTCCCGCGTCCTTTTGCGGGGTATTTGGCTTTAAACCAAGCTTTGGCTTGGTACCGCGAACCGGCGTGAAATTACAGTCCGATACGCTCGACACCATCGGTGTTTTCGCGCGATCTGCGGATGATTGCGCACTCTGGTACGCCGCGATGACTGGCTCGAAAGCCTCACCCCGCCTAGAGTTTGGCCGATCACTGCGAATCAATATCATCACCAATTTGCTAGACCGCGCCGAGATGGAAATGAGCGTTTGCCTGGCCGAAGCCAGCGATATTTTGTCGCAGGGCGGGGTAAAAATGCGCGAAGTAAAATTACCGGCGATTTTTGATGATGCCGAACACGATCACCGCACCATTCAGCTTGCCGAAATGGCTAAACACTACGCGTGGGAACACAGCGAGTATCGCGATTTGCTCAGCCCGCAGTTGGCAGCCGCGCTAGACGAGGGTAAAAAAATCACCAAGGCTGCGTATCAACAAGCGATGAAGCGTTGCGACATCATGCGTAAACAAGCCGATAATTTATTCGGCGATTGCGACGCGTGGCTGATGCCGTCCGCGATCGGCGCGGCGCCAAGGGGGTTGGAGTCGACCGGCGATCCGCTTTTTAACCGTCTGGCCACGCTGCTGCACCAACCCGCGATCAATGTGCCGCATTACAAAACTAAGTTGGGTTTGCCGCTTGGCTTGCAGCTAGTTGGAATTCGGCACCAAGATGAAAAATTATTGGGCGTTGCCAAGCAGGTGCATGCGTTATTGCAAGCGCATGAGGATGTTTACTAAAATTAGGCGTTTGGCGTGCAAAAAGCGTGTTGGCGATACGGCTTGCGCCAAGTTTGTTGCGATGAATATTGCCTTATGCTGCTGTTTTTGTTATAGTTTGCGGCTTCGTTGTCGCTTAGCGAGGAAAAGTTACCCGTTCACAACGGGCCCGTTATCCGTTCTCAACGGATTGTCTTATCCCACAGTTAGCAAAATTTAAAGGATTTATTCATGGTCGTTATCAGACTCGCACGTGGCGGAGCCCGTGGTCGTCCCTTTTACAACATCGTTGTTGCTGATTCACGCAACCCGCGCGATGGTCGTTTTATCGAACGTTTGGGCTTTTACAACCCAGTCGCATCCGGTAACGACGAGCCCTTCCGTATGGCTAATGATCGCCTCAAATACTGGCAAGACAAAGGCGCACAGCCCTCTGACGCGGTATTGAAGCTCATCAAGCGCGCCCGTAAAGCCGCTTCGCCAGTTGCTGCAGCCGCTGTTGCAAAATAAAACATTAATACAGCTTGATCCAAAAGATGTTGTTGTCATGGGGCGCATTGCTGCGCCGTTTGGCATCAAAGGTTGGATTAAGCTGCTGACCTTTACGGAATCGCCTGACAGCCTCGATGCTTACGCAACTTGGCTCGTCGCGTCGGCAAAAGGGTCAAAAGCAGGTTGGGAAGAAGTTGAGCTTGAAGATTTTGCGGTGAACGTGAAAGCGGTCGTCGCCAAATTTAAAGGTTGCAATGACCGAACCGCCGCCGAAAAATTCGCCAAACGTGATGTCGCCATTCCCCGTGAATCATTGGAAGATGCGCCCGAAGGTGAAGTTTATTGGCTCGATTTGATTGGCTCGGAGGTTGTTAATCCGGCGGGCGAAAAATTTGGCATCGTTGACACGTTGATGCAAACAGGTGCGAATGATGTGCTTGTGGTGAAAAATGTTGTTGGCAACAGCAGTGAAGAGATTTTGATCCCGTTTGTAGACGACGTGATCGTGAAAGTTGATCGGCTCGCGAAGATTGTGACCGTGGAGTGGGAAAAATCATGGGGTAAAGATTAAGCCTCAAGATTAGACCCAAAGATTAAAAAGGGAATACCGCGATGACCAAACAATACGATGTCATCACGCTGTTTCCTGAAATGTTCGATGCGATTGCCGATTCTGGCATCACCCGTCGGGCGTTGGATGAGAAAGCATGGGCCTTGAAGTGTTGGAACCCGCGCGATTTCACGAGTGATAAGCATCGCACCGTCGATGATCGCCCCTTTGGTGGCGGCCCCGGCATGGTGATGAAAGCAGAACCGTTGAATGCGGCAATTGATGCGGGCATTCAACGACAAAAAAATGACGGTGTTGATAAGCCGAAAGTGGTTTATTTAACGCCTCAAGCAAAGCCAATTACCGATGCAGGCATTCGGCAATTGTCTGAAGAGTCAGGATTGATTTTTCTTTGTGGCAGGTACGAAGGAATTGATGAGCGGTTGATTCAGAGTCGCGTTGATATTGAAATATCGATTGGTGATTATGTTTTGTCCGGTGGCGAATTAGCCGCGATGGTGTTGATCGACGCGATGGTGCGGTTGCTGCCCGGTGTGTTAAATACAGCCGATTCAGCAACAGAGGATTCGTTCTCACCGACGCGCAGCGGTTTGCTTGATCATCCGCACTACACGCGGCCGGAAGTATGGAATGGTTTGGAAGTGCCGCAAGAATTGATGAGCGGCAACCACGCAGGAATCGCCGACTGGCGAAAGCGCGCGGCATTGGAAAGGACGTTGAAACGTCGGCCAGATTTATTAGAAACCGCGTTAGAAAATACGGCCGCAGACGAAAAATTAATCAACACAGATTTAGAAATTTTGAGCGGATTGAAAAATTCAACGCGTTCAAAACAGTAGCAAAAAAGAAGGCGTACATCCCTGAGAAATTGATGCATGAGGGCGCTGTACGAAAGGTCGCAAAGACCGTTAATTAACCAAAGGAAACACCATGAATTTAATTGATATTCTGGAACAGGAAGAAATGGCGCGTTTGGCCAAAGTCGTCCCGATTTTTTCACCGGGCGATACGGTCATCGTCAACGTAAACGTGATCGAAGGCGAGCGCAAACGCGTTCAGGCCTACGAAGGTGTGGTCATTGCCAAGCGTAATCGCGGCCTCAATTCATCGTTTATTGTTCGTAAAATTTCATCGGGTGAAGGCGTGGAGCGTACCTTCCAAACCTACGCACCAACCATTGCATCAATTGAAGTGAAGCGCAAAGGCGATGTACGCCGCGCCAAACTCTACTACCAGCGCAAACGTTCGGGCAAATCGGCACGTATCAAGGAAAAACTCGACTACGTTTCGACGCAGAACAAAGGCGACGCGTAAATTTTGCGTCCCAATCTGCAAACAAAAAAGCCGCGAAGTTCGCGGCTTTTTTGTTTTTGAATTGATTACTTCAATTGATTACGCCCAACATCGGGGTTTCTTAGAATTTCTATTTTTCATACCGTATTGCATTGGTAAATAAATTAGTAAAGATATTACGCAAAAAGTGATCCGAAAAAATGATGCGCTGCGAAAGGGTAACTACAACCCCTGCGCCGCAAATGTATCGCAAGCCTTCAAATTCCCCGTCTCAAAGCCGGTCTTAAACCACTTCACCCGTTGCGCTGACGTGCCGTGCGTAAACGAATCGGGTACCACTGCACCGCGTGATGCGCGTTGCAAGGCATCATCACCAATCGCGTTCGCTGCTGTTAGCGCTTCGTCGACGTCGTTTGGATCGAGGAAGGGATGTGCCCTGTTGGCGTGATATGCCCAGGCACCGGCGAAGCAATCGGCTTGCAACTCAACACGAACAGATACTTTGTTGTATTGCACATCGCTCATTTTTGCTCGCATCGCATCAGTCTTGCCGGTGATACCCAGCAGGTCCTGCACATGATGGCCGATCTCGTGCGCGATCACATAGGCGCGAGCGAAGTCGCCACCCGCCTTGAAGCGACGGGTCATCTCATCGAAGAACGCCATATCGAGATAAACCTTCTGGTCGCCGGGGCAATAAAAAGGCCCCATCGCGGCTTGGCCTTTGCCGCAGGCGGTGGGAGTTGATCCCGTATAGAGCACCAGCTTGGGCGCTTGATAAGTGCTACCCATTTGCTGAAATAGTGTTGTCCACGTATTTTCGGTTTTCTTGAGTATTTTTAACACCTCGCTCTTAGTTGTTGCCTGAGGATCATTCGCCGGATCAACTGGCTTACTGGGCGCCGCACTGGATTTTGTTGCACCGGAAACGGACTGCTCAATCCCAATCAAGGTGCGCGGATCAATGCCAGTAAAGTAGCTAATGACCAAGGCAATAACGACGCCGCCGATACCCAAGCCGCCTATGCGCCCCATGCCGCCGCCTCGGCGATCCTCTACATTGCTACTTTCTTGTTCGTCATCTAATCGCATGATGTCCCCTCAATAAGAAATCAGTCTTGCATAAGTCAGCCACAACGGAATCGCCAGCATACCGCCAAGCGTGCTGATGGTCACGCTTTTCGCAACGAAATTCCCGTCGCCACCCATGCGCACAGCGAGCACATAGGCAGACGTTGCCGTAGGTAATGCGGCGAACAGCACCACCATCTCAAAATAAACGCCTGTAACGCCCAAAGCGCGGGCGATCATAATTGCCGCAATCGGCATCGCGATTAACTTGACGGCAGTGAAATAAGTAATCAGGTTCATGTTTTTGCCGACATCTTTGAGCTGCAACGCAGCCCCTACCGCCAGCAGGCCGCACGCTAGCGAGGCCGCACCCATGCGCGACAATAACATTTGCACCGGCTCTGGGATTGGCAAGCCGGACAGTGAATACAACACGCCACTTAATGTCGCCAAAATGAGCGGGTTTTGAATCAGCTCTTTAAGCAAACTCGCCTGTGAATTCCGCGCCAATGCCCACACCGCGCCGATGTTGCACAGTGGCACCACCAAGCCAATGACGATGCCAAACGCGGCAATTCCCGCCTCGCCATGCAAGCGCCCGGCAATCGCCAGGCCAATATACGAATTAAACCGGAACGCGGTTTGGAAGCCGGAAGCGAATATTTTTGCGTCGGGCTTGAAAATCAGTTTGCCCAGATACGCCAGCGCCATGCTGATGAACACGGTGGCGACGGCGGTTTTAAGCGCAGGTGCGGCGGCAACAAAATCGATTTTTGTTTTGGCAATCGAGATAAATAGCAGCGCGGGAAACAGCACAAAATAAATCAGTTTCTCTAATCCGCCCCAAAAGCCTCGACCCCAGTCGGTGAATCGGTTTAACAAAAAACCAAATAGAATCAGCGCGAAATCGGGGATGAGCAGGAGGGCGAGAGACATCGCTTGATTGTAAGGCATTCTGCGCGCGCATCTTTGCGCCAACACCTCATATTGAGATGCATCAAAAGCGCGTGTTCCGCAAGCGGCAAGAGCCAGCGTAAACTATGTTCTAGATGATCTAAAAACGATTGACACAGTCCACTCAACCGAGGCGCGCATGAATATGTTGAACCTGCATCTACGTAATCTGATTAGAAAATTCTTAGCGTGTACCGCTGTCATATTCATCATTGTTCCTTCATTGTCGCCGGCGAGCGAGTTCCCGCAAAAGCCGATTCGCTACATCGTTCCTTTCACTGCTGGTGGCTTAACCGATACGATGGCGCGCATCGTCGGGCAAAAATTATCCGATGCATGGAAGCAACCAATCCTGATTGAAAACCGCGCAGGTGGCAACGCCAATATTGGCGCCGATGCAGCCGCGAAATCGCCGAACGATGGCTACACTTGGCTCGCCATCACACTCACCCATGCGGCCAACCAAACGCTGTTTCCCAAATCCGGCTATATATTGGAAAAAGACTTTGTTGCTGTGGCGGGTTTGGCAACTTCACCACTGGTTGTGGTAGTGAATGTGGAAACCCCGGTTCGAAATTTAAAGGAGCTGATTGAACTGGCAAAAGCCAAGCGGCTGAACGCCGGTTCAAGCGGCAACGGCTCACCATCGCATCTGGGCTTGGCGCTGTTGCAGGATGCAACAAAAACGGAAATCCAACACGTACCCTACAAGGGCGGCGCACAGGCGATCACCGATTTACTGGGCAAACAAATTGATTTGATCGTTGCCAATTTGCCCGAAGCGATTGCACATATCAATAGCGGCAAACTCCGCCCTCTGGCTGTTTCCAGCAAACAGCGACATCCGCTTCTGCCCGATGTGCCGACGATGGCGGAGGCCGGTTACCCATCAGTTGAAGTAGAAAATTGGACCGGGCTGGTGGTACCCACTGGCACGCCGAAACCGATTATCGATAAGATCGCAGCCGAAGCGCTCAAGACAATTCGCGCGGCTGATGTGCGGGATAAAATTGCGGCGGGCGGATTTAGGCTCATGGGTGGCGGTGGAACAAGCAGCGGCGCTGGGAGCAGCCTAACGGGGGGGCTCAGCCCAGACGAATTTCAGGCGTATATGAAATCGGAAATCCAGCGTTGGGGTACGGTCATTCGCACGGCCAATATCAAACCCGAATAGCCAAGTTGGAACAACGAAAAAACTAAAAAGAAAGCCAACATCATCGAACGCTTAACTGCTATCCGCGCCATTCGCGCAACCCACGGCCGTTCCCAGGTTTTGCTTCCCGGCTTAATGGCAGCCGCAATTGTTGCCATCGCTGCCATGTTTTTATCTGAGCACTATGGCGCCTCGGCAATGCTGTTCGCGCTCTTGCTCGGCATGGCGTTAAATTTTTTGGGGCAGGAAGGAAAAACCGTTCCCGGCATTCAATTTGCCGCCTCTGTTATCTTGCGCACTGGTGTGGCATTGTTGGGCTTGCGCATCACGTTTGGCGATATCGCCGCGCTCGGTGTCCACACTACGCTTTGGGTGGTGGGCAGCGTAGTAGCGACAATTATATTTGGCGCGATCGCTGTTCGCCTCACTTATGCGCAGCGGCATTTTGGCGTATTAACGGGCGGGGCGGTTGCAATTTGTGGCGCATCGGCGGCACTCGCTATCGCAGCAGTGTTACCAAAGCATCCGCACCATGAACGCGATACCAGCTTCACGGTGATCGGCGTGACAGCACTCTCAACGATCGCAATGGTGATCTATCCGCTGGTGGTCAGCTTCGTGGGTTTAGATACGCGCGATGCGGGTATTTTTATTGGCGCGACCATTCATGATGTCGCGCAAGTGGTGGGTGCGGGCTACAGCGTCAGCAAAGAGGCGGGCGATGTGGCGACAATTGTGAAGCTGCTGCGGGTGGCGATGTTGCTGCCGGTCATTTTGGTATTAACCATTATTTTGCGGCGCGCATCGCAACAAGACACCACCATAAAACGCCCGCCGTTGTTGCCGTGGTTTGTGGCCTTATTTGCGGTGTTGGTGGCGGTTAATAGTTTTATGGCGATTCCAAAGTCGGTATTGTCATTTGCAAGCGATGGCTCAAGAGCCGCGCTGGTCATGGCGATTGCGGCAATTGGCATGCGCACGCAGTTGAAAGATTTGGCGGCGTTGGGCTGGCGACCGGTTTTATTGATGCTAGCCGAGACGCTATTTTTAGCATGTGTGATGATGGTTGCAATTAAATATTTTATCCACTGACATTCTGCAAACGGACGTTGTTCAACATGCTTAATTCGATTAAAGGCGTTATCCCCATACTGGCCACACCATTTCATGATGATGAATCACTGGACTTGGTGTCGTGGGAACGACTGCTTGAATTTATGATTGGCCTTCATGTTGATGGCGTGACCATCATCGGCGTGCTCGGCGAATCAAATCGGCTAACCGACAGCGAACGTGATCAACTCATTGCGCAAGCGGTGAAAATCGTGAACCGACGAATACCCATCATCGTCGGTGCGTCACATAGCGGGACACAGGCGGCACGAACTTTGGCGCACCGCGCGGCCGCGTTGGGCGCGAGCGCGGTGATGATTTCTCCATTGAAGGAGGCGACACCCAGTGATGCGCGTATTGTCGATATGTTCCGGCAAATTGCCGATGGACTCGGCATTCCCATCGTGCTGCAAGATCATCCCGCCTCGACCGAAGTACATATGTCTACTGCGCTAATGCTGCGTTTGCTGCGCGAGATTCCGGCGATTCAATGCGTCAAAGCCGAAGCCGTTCCGACCGCGCCTAAACTGGCTGAATTGCTGGCGGGTATGGGCCAAGCTTCCGTGCCGATCCTCACCGGGCTCGGCGCGCTATATGCCCCTTTTGACCTCCAGGCAGGCTCGTCGGGATTCAACACCGGCTTCGCGTTTCCAGAAGTATTGATCGCCATGGTTACCGCAGCCGGCGTTGGCGACTGGAATAAAGTGCATCAGATTTACGGACGCTTCGCAGCGCTGATGGTGTATGAGCAACAGCCGGGTGTGGCCGTACGTAAAGAAATTTTGCGTAGACGCGGCTTGCTAAGTTCGGCACGCGCACGTCATCCCGGCACATCGATCTCCGCGTTTGCGATGGCACAATTAGATGCGCTGATTGCACATACGTTGCCTGGCGTGGACATCACCAAACCGATTGCGATTTAGCGGTATGCCGATCCTCAAAAACCTTGACCAATACGATGCCCGCATCAAAGCGCCCTTCGCCACGCTTGGCGTGATTGCCGACAACATGGCAGTGACCGCGATCCACTTTTTGCCCTCCACTATTGAGGCCAAATCGCCGAAGACCAATACTATTGCGCACCTTGCGACGGTGCAACTGATGTCGTATCTGGACAATCCGTTGTTTAGATTTAATTTACCCGTCCGCCTTTCCGGCTCCAAACATCAGCTTGATGTCTGGCATGCGATGCAAAAAATTGCCTCGGGCAAAACTAAAACTTATGGCGAATTGGCGGACACAATTGCCTCAAGCCCCCGCGCGGTCGGGACCGCATGCGGCCGCAACCCCGTGCCGATTGTGGTGCCATGTCATCGTGTTGTAGCGGCCAACGGCCTTGGTGGATTTATGGGCGGCAAGCTGGATGACCCGCTGGCAATTAAGCGTTGGTTGCTAACGCATGAAGGCTGTTTGTTCGATGCGTCAAAAAATTCACAACCCAAGCTACTGTAATGGATGCCGTCGTTTCAAAAAACCCGCTGGTCGACCAATTTGCCGATAGTTTGTGGTTATCGGACGGCTTAGCACGCAACACGATTGAAAGTTATCGGCGCGATATTTCTCAACTAGATGCGTGGCTTATTGCCAGCAAACGTGTCGGCCTTTCAGGGGTTAACGCGGCGGACTTGCAAGCATTTCTGGCGCATCGAATTGAGCAGTTAAAATCGAGCGCACGATCGACCGCGCGGCTCACTTCTGCCATGAGACGGTTCTATCAATTTTTGGTGCGTGAACGCTTGATCACGAATGACCCCACCACACAATTGCAATCGCCCAAGCTTACGCGCAGCCTGCCAAAATCGCTTTCCGAAGCTGATGTGGAATCACTCCTCAACGCGCCCGATTTGCCTACTGATTTGGGCCTGCGTGATCGCGCCATGCTGGAATTGCTGTACGCCACTGGTTTACGCGTGACCGAATTAGTAACACTCAAAATCGCGCAGGTCAGCCTTGATATGAACGTCGTTCGCGCTATTGGCAAGGGCAATAAGGAGCGACTAGTCCCGATGGGCGAAGTGGCAGCGGAGTGGATCAAGCGCTATCTAGATGAAGCACGCGGAAGTATTTTGAGCGGGCAAAAATCAGCTGATTTATTCGTCACGCAGCGCGGCGGCGCGATGACTAGGCAAATGTTTTGGCACACGATTAAAACGCAAGCGTTCCGGGCAGGCATTCACACCGCGATTTCGCCGCACACTTTGCGCCACGCGTTTGCTACCCACCTCATCAACCACGGCGCAGATTTGCGGGTCGTACAATTGCTGCTCGGTCATGCCGATATTACGACCACAGAAATTTACACCCACGTCGCCCGAGAACGCTTAAAAGCGCTACATGCTGAGCACCATCCGCGCGGATAATTTATCGCTTTCTTTTCAATTTAGTTTTTACTTTCAACCATGAGCAAACATTCTGAAACGCCCGCTACCGTTGTCTTGAAGCAACACCAAGTACAGTACACCGAGCATAGTTATGAGTACATCGAACATGGCGGCACCTCGGTTTCGTCGTCCTCACTCGGCGTGGATGAACACCACGTCGTAAAAACACTTATTTTTGAAGACGATGCGCGGAAGCCGCTGTGTGTGCTGATGCACGGTGATCGTAAAGTGTCGACCAAAGAACTCGCACGGCAGATTGGTGCAAAACGGGTTGCACCCTGTAAACCTGAAGACGCGACCCGGCATTCTGGCTATATGGTGGGCGGCTGTTCACCGTTTGGCTTGCGGAAATCGATGCCGGTTTATATGGAGCGCACGATTCTCAATATCGAGAAAATTTTAATCAACGGTGGCAAGCGCGGATTTTTGGTGGGCCTAAATCCGAACGAGGTGGTTCGCGTGGTGGCAGCAAAACTGGTTGATGCCGCATTGGTCGAGTGATTAAATTCGCAGCAATCTTAGAATCAATGTGAGCACAAGCGAAATTAGCACTGTGCTGATGATCGGTAAATAAACATCACGGCCACGAAACTTAAGGCGCAAATCGCCCGGCAGCCTCCATAAGCCAAGCTTGGATAGCGCCGGCGCAAACACCCCCAACAACGCCGCTGCCACGATCATCACAAAAAGCCATTTCATCATTTGGAAACCTTCGCTGTTTTCGAATGTTGTCGCCGACCCACTCTTCGGCAGCAGAAGTGTATGTTGTTTTATGAGCTGGCGCAGCTCAAACTTGCGCGACGTATTTTATTTACTGCTGAAACCCGAATGTCAGTGAGCCGGTTCAATTTAGGCTGCCTGAATTTGTTAGAAAGCACCGCTGCAAGCGCTCCGCTGGCAATCGATCTGCATTGCGCCCTACAAATTCGGCAGCCACATAATTTTGGTCGCCGCAAAGACGCCAAAGACCATTGCAATTGTTAGAATAAAAAGGCCAACTGCCGCTGCAATTCGCATGGTCGCTGCGCCGCGATCTTGTGCTAGAAAATAGATTTCTAAGAACGCGAGTGGCAGAAGATAATCGGCGAATGATATGAAATTAAGAAACGGCCCTGTAAACGTATCCGGATCGAAGCCTGCTGGACCCTTATTGATAACAATCCAGAACATCAAACCAATTCTGAAAAACCAGACGCCACTTACCACCATCAACAAACGCAGCGCATAACGGCGATGCGTTTTAATATCGCGGGCAATCGCATGGCGCACAGCCACGATCGCGAACGTCATAATGAGGATGGCATCTAGGCTAATACCCAAGTGTTGCACCGTTGAACCGACGCTGCCGCCGCGAACCCAAACCATATACAGGCCGACCAAGCTTGTGATAAAAACCGTCGTCATATACACACGCCCATTCCAACGATGGAGAGCCGGGAAGCGTGCGCGGATTTGTGGAACCAGCTGGAGCGGTCCACCCAGCATGATGATGACGGCTAATAGGAGGTGAACAGCAATGGCCGTGTTACCCAAGCTGTCGCCCGGAACATGCCCATGCGGAAACTTGGCATTCCAAGCATTCCAATCGCCCCGTAATGCCGAGCCGCCGTAAAAGACGGTTACGTAATAGACAAAAATCCATTGGCCGCAAATGGAAACCAGAAACCAAAATTTGGCGGCTGTTTTTAAAGCGGTGTGTGCAAAACTCTCAAGCGAATGCCATTTATGCGATGCGGCGATTTGATGCATTCAAACACTCCTTTGTTGCATTTTTATCTTATTTATACCGCATCATTAGCTGACCTTAACCTTCATCTTTCCAGCGGCGAACGCGAATCGCGGCGTAGATCATCGCCGAGCCAACTACAACGCCAATCCAAAGATTCGCTGTGGCCAGTTGTTGCCACGACTGCGAGAAAAGCGGCGCCATATCCACAACATTGGCGGTCGGCGAAAAATGACTGTCAAGCGGATTCATCGCAAACCATGACCCTGGCATGACGCTTAAAAAGCCACGTCCCACAATGTCGCGCCAGTACCAAGACAGATTCCAGCCGAATTGAAATATTGAATTTGTCATTGCCAAAAAAACGCCGGTAACCAACGGTGTGCCGACTGCCCACAAAAATGGTTTGCTCGGTGCCAGCGCACCAATCATTAGCAGTAAGCCAACGCTTGGTAATGCCCATAGCACGTAAACCGGTAGCAATGCGGCGATCTGTAATGGCGCGAAATAAAACGATGCTGCGCCGAGCACTTCGCTAAACATATTAAAACCCATCAACATCGACGTTGTACAGGCAACGACAACGACAACCAACGCAAGAATAGTGGCCACGCAAAAAGTCAGCACCGGAGCCAAAACAATGGCGGTCACAACCTTTGAGACAACCGTTGCTGCATCTGAGATCGGCAGCGACTTCCAAAATAAAATACTGCGATTTTTTCGCTCGTCGTAAAGCGCACCAAGGCAAAAAAATACGACGGCCAGATAAAAAACTGCTAGCAACGGTGCGCTGATGCCCATGTAAGCATGCGCAATCTGAACGCTAAGCTGCTCGCCAACCTCTTTGATTTTTTCCGGTGTCAGCACTTTGACCGTTTTTGGCTGCGCCACCCCGCCATCGATGGACTCCACATTGTAAGTTACAACACCTTGGCTACCCACGTAGGCAGTGCCAGCAATAGCAACGGCTAAAAACACCGCCATGACGATCGCCACTACAACCGGCGCCCAAAAAAATCCACCCTTGTGCTCCCAAAACTCGCGCTTTATGAGCCACTTCATGGTGTTCACATCTGTTCCGATGGATGTACTCATGCGTAGGTTCCCCTCATGGTGGCAACGAATAAATCGGCAATGCCGGGCGCTCTGGCCTCACCTAAGGCTTTGACGGCATCTGCACTGCTGTTACTAGTTGCTGTATCAAAGAGCATTACTGATTTTCCAAACACTTGTCGTTCATCGATCGGCTTGAGCGCTAATGCGGCGGCAAGATTGTCGGCGGAGACCATCACCTCAATAAAGCGTTCGGCAATTTCATCCATGCTGGCCGAGAGCGTTATTTTTCCTTCGCGGATGAACATGAGATCGCTCAGAATATGTTCGATCTCTTCGACTTGATGGGTGGTGACAATGATCGTTTTGTTTTCATCAAAATAATCTTCGAGCAGGTTTTGATAAAACTGTTTGCGATACAAAATATCGAGGCCCAGTGTGGGCTCATCCAACACCAACAGCTTTGCGTCAATCGCCATGACCAGCGCTAAATGCAGCTGCACAATCATGCCCTTTGACATTTCTTTGACCTTCATCGCGGGCTTCAGTTTGGTGTTTTGGATGTAGCGCTCCGCTTTCGCGCGGTCAAATTTCGGATGAACGCCCGCCACAAAATCAATCGCCTCGCGCACACGAATCCAGCGCGGCAACACGGCCACATCGGCAATAAAGCTGACTTGCTTCATGAGTTCATCGCGTTGGGTTCGCGGGTCTAGTCCCAGCACTTTTAGTTCACCTTCAAACGGCACCAAGCCGAGCATTGCTTTCAGTGTGGTCGTTTTGCCGGAACCGTTCGGGCCGATCAGGCCCACTATTCGACCTGCGGGAATTTGGAAGGAAATATTGTCAACCGCGACCGATTTGCCGTAGCGTTTGGTGAGATTTTTTGCATCGATAATGAAGTCTGTGAGGTTTGTATCAACCATTTTTGACTCCAGTCTCTGCCGCCAGCAACAGATCGCTTGCATTCAACCCCAAACGATCCAGGCGCTCCAACACGGCTGGCCATTCTTCGTTCAGAAAACGAGTTCGCTCGCTGTCCAATAATTTCTCACTTGCGCCGTCAGTCATGTACATGCCAAGCCCTCTCTTTTTCTCAACGAGTTGTTCATCGGCCAGCTCTTGGTAGGCGCGCGATACGGTGATGGGATTCAACTGAAAATCGGCCGCGATCTGCCGCACCGAGGGCAGCGCATCGCCCGGTTTGAGGAGGCCGTCGAGCATCATCTCGACCACACGGGCTTTAAGTTGCCGATAAATCGGCGTGTTGTCGTGCCAGTCGGCATTCATTGTTCCGGCCTCCATGTTTCGAGTCGCTTCGGTTTGCTGTGAATAAATTAAAGCGCCCGTGCGACACGCAATTGGTTAAATAGTCAAATGGTGTTGTAGTTAACTATAACACCAACTAGACATTTGTCAACCGGCGAGCCGAAATTGACAGGCCATTCTTTTTGCGTCCGGCAATTTTGCTCACGCCTCAACGCCCCGGGCGCAACAGCCGTGATGGAAGCAGCACCAGCGCTCGCAGAAGCTCAAATACGCCCTCTACCGCAATGCCTAGTAGACGGAACGGTAAGGAGAGCAGCCAGAAAAGTGGGTACAGCAGCAGCGCCAGCAATGCGAGCGGCCAGCAAAGTACGAAAAGAATGAGCCAGAGTACAAGTTTCATTGCAGTCCTTTCAATCAGGGTTGCTGCCGAATCGGTTTGTTCAAGCAAGCCACAACGTCCTAGCTTAAAGCTTAAACAGCTAGTCGCAAATAACAGGCCGATAGAATGCGAAGAATCGGTGGTGGATTGCAGGTAGCAGTGCAGATGGCAGTGCCGATTTTTCCGGATGGTAGTGACAAAACAAAAGGGACGCAGCTGCGTCCCTTTTGTTTATTACTTCTACTTCGACGCCGCTAAGCGATCAATGTGCCCTGCATATTCAACTGCGCATCAGCGAGCAAGGCACATCAAGTTACAAATTAGCGGTGGTCGTTGCGCTAGCTATTACGGGATCAACACGGTATCAATTGCGTGGATCACGCCATTTGACGCGGCCACATCGGTTTTAATCACTTTGGCATTGTTGACCATGACACCTTTGTCAGTCGTGATCTTAAGCACTTTACCGTTTACGGTTGGTGCGTCACCGGCCTTTACGTCTTTAGCCATCACAAGCGCAGGGACGACGTGATATGTCAGAACAGCAGCTAGCTTGGCTTTATCTTTTAACAATGCATCCAAATCAGCTTTCGGAATTTTGGCAAACGCTTCATCGGTCGGCGCGAACACGGTGAAGGGGCCTTTGCCTTTTAAGGTATCAACCAACCCAGCTGCCTGCACTGCGGTAACCAACGTTTTGAAATTGCCAGCTGCAACGGCAGTATCCACAATATCTTTTGCCGCCATGGCGAATGTGGATGAAATGGCCAGACCTGCACCGACAACTAAAGAAATTAACGAGCGATTCATAGTGAACTCCAAAAAATTAAACCGTGATAACGATGAGTGAGTTTGCAGGGACTTACTGAACCAACTCAGAAACCAGCGCCAAAACCAAGTTCGAAGCCAGCATCACTTAGAGCCGAGTGGATTTAGTGAACGTCCATTGCAATAACGACCGTCTATGTGGATGCACCGGTTTTATCAAACAAATACACCAGAAAGTCAGTTCGTGACCGATTAGTCTATATTTATACTGGAAAGTTCAAAAATTGTTATTTTTGATGAAAGTCCCCGCCAGGCCTAGTGTTCAGCCTTTTTTGACGGCAAAGCTGCGAGCGGCTATTTAACGAAGTTCCGCAACGCCACTAGCGGACGGGGGATCAGAACATCGCTTGAGACCGGGCGATGTTGCTGAAAGATTAAAATTTTTCGCGGCGCACGACCGACACATCGTTGAAAAAGAGCGATAACGAAAAGTTCTTCGCATAGGTTGCCAAAATATGCGCGGCGATCTTGTCGGCGATGGCTTCATCACAAATGACTTCCATCCGGATCGAGCGATCCCCCTCCCATGCCGCCTCGCGCTCACCACTGGTGCCGCCGCCTCGGACGTCGGCGATGGTGTATCCCAATGCGCCGAATTGTTTGATGTCGCGCACCAGAAATTTTTCGAGCGCCGATTCGCCAATCACTACAAGCAATTTTTTGGGGTGTGTTTGCATAATGTTCGTTATTCGGTTTTTTGTCGCGCTATGGGTGTATGGGGACGATTTTAAGAATGGATGCGCTTCGCAATTTCAAAATACAACGGAATGCCCAGCGTTAGATTGAACGGGAATGTAATCCCCAGCGCTACGCCGATCGATAGCGATGGATTGGCCTCTGGCAGCGCAATGCGCAGCGCGGCCGGCGCTGCAATATAAGACGCGCTGGCAGCCAAAATGGCAAGTAGCGTGGTGCCCCCCAGCGACAAGCCAATCGCATATCCGACCGTGGCACCGATCACTGAGAACAGCATCGGCGTGACGACGCCGAAGACAATCAAAAACGGACCAGCACGTTTTAAGTCCGCCACCCGTGCTGCCGCGACAAGCCCCATTTCGAGCAAGAACAGCGCCAGCACGCCCTTAAACAAATCAAAAAATAAGCCGCGCATTGGATCAATCCCCTGCGGCCCCGCAAACCAGCCAATCAACAGCCCGCCCACTAACAACACCACTGATTTTCCGAGAAAAATTTCGTGGGCCAACTCGGTCCAGCGGGTTCCCGTTGACCCGCTCCAGAGGGTTACCATTGACCCGCTCCGGCGCGTTACCATTGACCTGCTGCGTTGAGTCTCCGTTGAATCGCCTTGCTGGATGCCGTGCGCAGCCTCGGACAACTCGCGTTTCGCCAGCATCCGCGCCAACACAATGCCGACCACAATTCCTGGAACTTCCATCAGTGCGACAAACAGCGGCATATATTCTTCATACGCTACACCCCGCTTCAGCACAAACGCCAAGCCAACCGCGAATGTCACCACACTCACCGAACCGTAATGCGCGGCAATTGCTGCTGAATCGACATTGCTCAATTTACCCACAAACCGCAGCACCGGGTAGGCTAGCAACGGCAGCGTCGCGCCCATTACGATCGCGGCAAAAGCTTGCGGCGCGACGGTTAGAATCGGGTGCTTCGCCAGCTCCACACCGCCCTTGAGGCCAATGGCTAACAGCAAATAAATCGAGAGTGTTTCGTACAGCGCCTCGGGTAACTTCAAGTCGCTCTTGGCAAGTTTGGCAACGACGCCGAGTAGAAAAAAGAGTACGACCGGATCAATGAATTTAGTCTGGGTGCTAAAGGTCTGGTAAGAGTTGGATTGATTTTACACGCAAATCACAACAGGCTGAATTTGGCGACTGCTGACCGGCAACAACGCCAAACACCAGTGCTGGCGGGGCATTTCGGGGATACGCTGTGTTCGCAGGCGAGGCATTTACCCGTTGAAACGCCAATTGATTCGACCGTTTGAAGCGCCGCCGCACGTTGTGGTGGGCAGCAAATGCGATAATGCGATCCGGCTTTACAAACCCGCGCATTGAAAAACATGCGTTCAAAAAATTGACAGGCTCCTGCTAACATGCCCGCTTTAAAAAACGACACCTTCCTCCGCGCCCTGATGCGCGAACCGACCGAATACACGCCGATTTGGATCATGCGGCAGGCGGGACGTTATTTGCCTGAATACAAGGCTACCCGCGCCCGTGCGGGCAGTTTCCTTGGCTTGGCAAAAAGTCCTGATTACTGCACAGAAGTTACTCTGCAGCCGTTGGATCGATTTCCGCTGGATGCGGCGATTTTATTTTCCGATATTTTGACGGTGCCCGACGCGATGGGCTTGGGGCTTTATTTTGCTGACGGCGAAGGGCCGAAGTTTGAGCGCCCGATTCGCACTGAAGACGATGTGAAAAAGCTGCCATTAGCAGATATGGATTCGCTTCAATATGTGACCGATGCGGTACGCCAAATTCGCGGCGCGTTGGATCGGCGCGTACCGCTTATCGGCTTCTCCGGCAGCCCGTTTACGCTCGCGTGTTACATGATCGAAGGTGGCGGCTCTGACGATTTTGCGCGCGTTAAAACAATGATGTTCCAGCGGCCGGATCTGCTCCACGCGATTTTGGAAAAAAATACTGAGAGCGTGATTTCGTATTTGAATGCGCAGATTGACGCAGGCGCAGAAGCGGTGCAATTATTTGACACGTGGGGCGGCGCGTTGTCGCACCATGCTTATCAGGAATTCTCGTTGAAGTATGCAAAACGTGTCATCGCTGGCCTTAAACGTGAAAACGAAGGCCGCGTGGTGCCGCGTATTTTCTTTACTAAGGGCGGCGGCCTGTGGCTGGAATCGATGGCAGAATCAGGCGCGGACGCGCTGGGTTTGGATTGGACAATTCATATCGGCGAGGCCAAAAAGCGGGTTGGGCACAAGGTTGCGTTGCAGGGAAACCTCGATCCGCTGACGCTATTTGCACCGCCAGATGTCATTATTCGCGAGGCAGAACGAGTATTGAGCGATTTCGCGTATGACAAAAACGCAACAGGCCATGTGTTCAATCTGGGGCACGGGATTTCGCAATTTAGCGATCCCACCCATGTGGAAGCACTTGTTCACGCGGTACACCGCGCCAGCGCTAGGATGTAGTGTTTTTCGGGCCTGTCAAGGAAACTTTTTTGGTAATACCAAAAAAAAAATGCTTGCTTATGCACAGAAGGCTCGTTCTCACACAATAGCGTTGGTTTTTATGAAGTCAGTGTAAGTATCTGCTATAACGTCTTAATTTAATTAGATTTTATTATTAATTTTGCTTTCCGTGCCGCATTGTGAAGCGACTATTGTGTCGCTGATCGCGTGCGAATCGGGAGCTATGCACAAAGTTATCCACAGGCGTTTTTTACGACGTTTAACGGTGCAAAAGCGATTCGCTAAAGTCCGCGCCAGTACTGGGTTTCCCGATATTGAGTCGATTTGCCAACTTTTTGGTCAATTAGTTTTCATCGCAAAAAATCACCGTGGCAAACTCCTCTTTCCGCAAAACAGCGCAATTCACCCGAAATATTGATGCCGAAGAACGCGCCCGCCCGCTGATTGTGGCCCGGGTGGCGCTCGATTTGCCAATTGCGGCGCTGTTCGATTTTGCGTTATCTCCGGCAGACACGTCCTTGGCGATTGGGCAGCAAGACGAGCTGATTGGTCATCTGGCGGTGGTCCCATTCGGCCCAAAAAAACTGGTGGGCGTAATTGTTGATGTTGCCAACAGCAGCGAAGTGCCGCTCGAAAAGCTAAAAACGGTTTCGCATATTCAACGCGATTTGCCGCCCTTCTCCGAAAGTGATGTTGCACTGTTCCGGTTTTGCGAAGGGTATTATCACCAACCGTTTGGGCAAATTGCGCTTAACGCGATCCCGCCGGGCATGCGCTTGGCCAAGCCGATTATTCGTGCCCGGTCGCACACGATTGCCATCACCAAGGCTGGTCGTGACGCGCTGCCAAATCTGCCAGCACGTTCAGTGGTGCAACGGGCGATGCTGCAATCGCTTATCAGCCACGGCGCGCAGGATGAATCAACCCTGAGGGCGCGACATGAAGGGTGCGGCCCATCGCTAGGCGCATTGGAGCGCAAAGGGTTTTTGACAAACCTCGAAGAGGTTTTACTGCCCAAAAAAGCCGCAAAGACCCTACCCGCCGTTGCCGACCACAATATTGAATTCGCCGACCCAAAACCCCTGAATGCCCAGCAAACACGCGTACTTTCAGCGATCGTTGGCGCGGAAAATAAAGTCGGTAAATTCGCCGCTTTTCTGCTCCAGGGCGTTACCGGCTCAGGCAAAACAGAAGTCTATTTGCACGCGATCCGTCACGCTTTAGCGCTGGGCCACCAAGCGCTGATTTTAGTACCAGAAATCAATTTATCGCCCGCTTTTGTGCGCGCGGTTGCGCAGCGATTTCCTGGCACCCGGGTGGCACAACTGCACAGCGGCATGGCCGAAACGCCGCGAATGACAGGCTATCTGGACGCACAATCGGGCGTTGCTGATATTGTGATCGGTACGCGCTTGGCGGTGTTTACGCCAATGCCGCGCCTAGGCCTGATTGTCGTTGATGAAGAGCACGATGCCTCGTTTAAGCAGCAAGAAGGCGTGCGCTATTCGGCACGAGATGTTGCCGTGTTTCGCGCTCATGCTGCCGAATGTACAGTGGTTCTTGGCTCAGCCACGCCGTCGCTGGAAACCTTGAGCAACGTCGAGCGCAAGCGCTTTGTGGGGTTGACATTAACGGAGCGCGCCACGCCTGATGCCAAACTGCCGCGCGTTGCTTTTATTGACATGAACGTCGAGCGCGCCACTGACGGGCTCACCGCAACCCTAATTCGGGCGATTGATGAAACGGTGAAACGCGGCGAACAAGCGCTGGTGTTCATCAACCGCCGCGGTTTTGCACCAGCATTAGTGTGCGGTCAATGCGGCACGATGCCCGAATGCAAGCGCTGCACCGCGCGTCTGGTTTTCCACAAGGCTGACAACAAACTGAAATGCCACCATTGCGGCTTCCAGAGCCGTGTTCCAGCCAGCTGCAGCAGTTGCGGCAGTCATGAGCTGATCGCCGCCGGTCAAGGCACGGAGCGGGTCGAGGCATCACTCCAAGCCGCACTCAGCGCCACTTCGCCAAACGTGCGGATTGCGCGCGTCGATCGTGACACGACCCGCAAACGCGGCGCGGCTGAGAAAATTTTTGACGCCGCGGCGAAAGGCGAACTAGATGTGCTGGTCGGTACACAAATGCTCTCCAAAGGCCATGATTTTCCGAGGCTCACGTTCGTCGGCGTCGTCAATGCCGATGGTGCGATGTTCTCGGCTGATTTTCGCGCATCCGAGCGATTGGCAGCGCAACTCATGCAAGTCGCGGGACGCGCTGGGCGGGCTGACTTGCCCGGGCGCGTGCTGATCCAAACACGGTTTCCGAATCACCCGCTTTATGTGGCCGTGGCCGAACAAAATTATCCGCGCTTTGCCGAGATTGCCATGGCGGAGCGCCGACACGCGAAGCTGCCGCCGTTTTCATTTTTGGCGTTGCTCCGCGCCGAATCACGCAAGCCAGAAGCATTGAAAAATTTCATGTCGAATGCGGCAAGCACCGCGCAAGCCCTGGCGCTTGAGCATGGCGTCGTGGTCTGGGACCCAGTTCCGCCAACCCTCGCACGCAAGGCAGGGTACGAGCGCAGCCAACTCATGGTGCAGGCTGAAACGCGTGCAGCCTTGCAACGATTTTTGTCTGCGTGGCTGGCGCAGGTCCGCGCCAAGTCTGCAGGTGCTGTCAAGTGGGTGATTGATGTGGATCCGATTGAGGTCTAGGCTAACCCTCTCAAAGAAAGCGAAGAGATTTGAAAAATATGGGCTGCTGTCTAGCCAAGATTAGGCCGCCAATCCGCGAACCGTTATAATCGTTATCTAACATTTAAAACGACTATGACTACATTTATTGATAACAAAAGCGCGGTTGCGGCTCTTTTTCAGGCGGCGCTCGCGAAAGCTTATCCAAGCTTGACCGATTTCACCATCGAAGTCGAAAAGCCGAAGAATCCCGACCACGGCCATTTTGCAGTGAATTCTGCACTCCAGCTCGCTAAAAAACTCGGCGCTAAACCGCGCGATATCGCGGAAGCCATTGTTGCAGCACTTCCTGAATCCGATTTACTGGCGAACACGCCCGACATCGCGGGGCCCGGTTTTATCAATATTCGCCTCTCGTTGGCTGCCGAAACGCGAGTTATCGGCAGCATTTTTGCCAGCGGCGATGCCTTTGGCAAAAGCACTGTCGGCAAAAGCCAAGATGTGATGGTGGAATTCGTTTCGGCGAACCCAACTGGCCCGCTACATGTCGGCCATGGTCGTGCCGCCGCGATCGGCGATACGCTGGCGCGGCTGTTGTCTTGGCAGGGCTATAAGGTTTCGCGCGAGTTTTATTACAACGATGCCGGTGTGCAGATCAACAATCTGATGCTCTCGGTGCAGGCACGGTTGCGCCAGCGTATTGATGCGAATCTCGCATTCCCCGAAACCGGTTATCACGGCGAATACATTCGTGAAATCGCCGAGCGCTATGCTGAAAAATGTCCTGCCGATTTGCTCGGCAACGACGAAAATGCAGTGCGTGAATTCGCCGTTGCTTACCTTCGCAACGAGCAAGATTTAGATTTAAAAGCCTTCGACGTCCAGTTTGAAAATTACTTCCTCGAAACGTCACTTTATAGCGACGGCTTGGTGGAGAAAACCGTCAACCAGCTCATCAAAAATGGCAAAACCTATGAGTTAGACGGGGCGTTGTGGCTGAAATCTACCGGTTACGGCGACGACAAAGACCGCGTTATGCGCAAATCCGACGGCACCTTCACTTATTTCGTGCCGGACGTGGCCTATCACGTCAACAAATGGCAACGCGGTTTTAGCCGCGCAATTGTCGAGCTCGGAGCTGATCACCACGGTTCGCTCGCTCGCGTTCGCGCCGGGCTACAAGCGATGGAAATGGGCGTACCGGTTGGTTACCCGGATTACGTGCTGCACCAGATGGTTACCGTCATGCGCGGCGGCGAAGAAGTGAAAATTTCGAAACGCGCCGGGAACTATGTGACATTGCGCGAGCTAATTGATGAAGTGGGCCGCGATGCCACGCGCTACTTTTTTGTCATGCGGAAATCAGATTCTCAGCTGACGTTTGATATCGATTTGGCGCGGTCGAAATCAGAAGAAAATCCGGTTTATTACGTTCAGTATGCGCATGCGCGGATTTGCTCTGTACTTTCTCAATGGGGTGGCGATGAATTGATTCTAAAAACCGTTGACCACTCAATGCTCGTGAGCAAATATGAATCCGATCTGATGCGGGCTTTGGCCGATTGGCCGTCGCTACTCGCTCACGCAGCCACCGAACTAGCCCCGCATCTGATCGCCGTTTATCTGGGTGAGCTAGCAGCAAAATTGCACACCTATTACAATGCCGAACGGTTCTTGATTGACGATGAGCACTTAAAGCTGGCGCGGTTGTCGCTGATTTTGGCGACCAAACAGGTGTTGAAAAATGGCCTGGCCGTATTGGGCGTCAGCGCGCCGGAGAAAATGTAGCATGCCAAACGATTACCGAGCAGCGCCCCCAAAAGCTAGTGCAGGCGCGGCCTCCAGAGGATCCAGCAAGAGCCTGCGCAGCATGAACCCGATGTTCTTGGGTGTCATTATCGGCTTGCTCTTGGGCATCGTGCTGGCACTGGGCATCGCCGTCTGGCTCAACCGCAGCGCCAGCCCGTTTCAAGAAAAGGCCAGGCCGGTGGATGCACTGCCAACAATCGCCGGAAAACTGGAACAAGCCGTCGGCGCTGGCACGCTAGCCACGCCAGCCACACCAAATACGAAGGACGGCGCCGCCAAACCGCGCTTTGAGTTCTACGATATTTTGCCCGGCGAAAAAAATAGCAACGCCAAGAACGCAGTGAAGCAACCAGAAATCGCGGGCAAATCTATCCCCGCTAAACCTGCTCCCGCCGACACAAAACGTGACGCAGCAATGCCGCCAACACCAAGCGCCGCTGGCAAAACCGCATCAACGATGACGCCCACCGCCAGCAAAGAGAGCTACTTCCTCCAAGCGGGCGCCTTCCAAAACGAGAGCGATGCCGAAAACATGAAGGCGCAAATCGCCTTTGCAGGCATGGAAGCATCAATCAAGAGTGTCAACTTGCCGGACAAAGGCACGTTATTCCGAGTGCGACTGGGCCCGTATAAAAATTTGGAAGAAGTGAACAGAGTGAAAACGGCGCTGTCTCAGAATGGGATTAATGCGGCGGTTGTAAAGGCTGAGTAGCATGTTGAGTAGCAGACATTTGATCCGCGTCGCGTTCTGAAATCGTTTCCATCGAAATACTAAAATATTCCCAACTCATCAAACATTGTATTAAAGGATTGTTTATGTTCAAGCTGAAATCAATTTTTTCAATCTCGTCATTGGCCGCCACGCTTGCAGCCTGCACCTTCGCGCTCATGGCAACTGCCCAGTCTTCAAACGTCGTCCCGTTAAATCCGCCGCAACCGGTGGAAAACGATGGCAAGATTGAGGTGATCGAGTTCTTTGCATACGGCTGCATTCACTGCGCACAAATTGAGCCCAAACTCGAAGAATGGATCAAACGGCAGCCCGCTGACGTTAAAGTAAAGCGCGTTCCCGCCGGCGCGGGCTTCAACATTCGCGGCATCGATAGTGTGCCGATTTTTTATACCCTTGAGGCCATGGGCTTGCTCGACAAATTGACCCCTAAAATTTTCACGGCGGCCAACGTTGAAAACATCATTTTGGGCAATCCGGCCACCCTCAATAAATGGTTGGAAAAACAAGGCGTAGACGTAAAGATTTACGAGAACATTCAAAAGTCATTTTCGGTACAAAACAAAATTGCCCGCGCTTATAAAATGACGGTGGACTATAAACCAACCGGCACGCCGACATTTGTCGTCAATGGCCGTTACGGCGCCTCGTTAACCCAAAGCGGTGAAGAACAATTGTTTGCGACGGTTGATAAGTTGGTTGCCGATGCGAGAGCAAGCAACAAACCCGTTTCTCATTTAGCAGCGCCCGCAAAAGATGCCATTTCAGCAAAGGCGAAAACTAAAGCTAAAAAAGAACCGCAGTCATAATCAGCCATTGACCGCCAACCACTATTGCCTCCGTAATGCGAACCCTTGTCGTAAAGCGCCACTCCCTGCCTATTTTGTATAGCCTAGCTAGCCTAGGCTTGCCGTTTTGTTTGTTGTTGGCGTGCCTACTGGCACTACCTATCGCGGCAGAAACAGCGCCGGAAGTGGTCGCCATTTCCGCGCAGCCGGTTGATCGTGACGGCAAAATTGAAGTGTTGGAATTTTTCGCCTACGGCTGCGTGCATTGTGCCGACCTAGAGCCGCACTTAAAAACGTGGCTCAAACGCCAGCCCCAAGATGTGAAATTTAAGCGTATACCGGTTGGCTTTGAGATTCGCGGCATTGATAGCGTGACGATGTTCTACACGTTTGAGGCGATGGGCTTGATGAATGATGGGGACAGAGCCGACAAATTGCACGCTAAAATCTTTGACGCAGTGAACAAACAAAATTTGATTTTGGGCAGCCCGCCGGTGTTCAAAAAGTGGCTGGAAGCGCAAGGCATTAATGTCGGTAGATACGAAGCAACGAAGAACTCTTTTTCGGTCAAAAACAAAATCGCACATGCACGGCAAATGTTGGCCGACTACAAAATCGAAGCAACCCCGACCTTGGTAGTGGATGGTCGCTATTTAGTTTCACAATTGAATGGCCCCGAACGTTTGTTTGCACACATCGACCGGCTCATCAAAGAAAGCCGTGCAGACGTAAAGGCCCGCGCGCTCAAATCGGCACCGAAAAACACAAAAAAGAAAAGCGAGAAATCAAGCCCGGTTGGCAAAGCGTCGGCTTGACAAAAGCTGGACCGCAATAGCCGATTCGATGACGACGTAAGCCCAATTGCGCACGTTATAATTCGGGATGAACACCATATCCTCCTCGTCTGCGTCCCCTTCTTCATCGCATCCTGTCACGGCACCCAGCGTCGCTAACACAGCCCCATTAAAAGTCTTTATCACCGGCGCGTCCAGCGGCATCGGCGAATCCCTTGCCCGCCACTACGCAAATACACGCGGTGCACAACTGGGACTGGTGGCGCGTCGCGAAGATTTTTTGCTTAAGCTGCAAGGGGAGTTAAAAAGCAATCTCCAGGACAATTATCAAACCAAACCGGAAATTTATGCCTGCGACGTCCGTGATGCCTCGGCACTCAAAGCCGCCGCGCGCGATTTCATCACCCATCACGGTGTGCCTGATATTGTCATCGCCAATGCGGGTGTGTCGCGTGGCACATTGACCGAGATGGACGACGATCTGCAAATTTTTCAGGAAGTTTTTGACATCAACGTAATGGGCATGGTCAATACGTTTCACGCGTTTGCACAACCGATGAAGGACGCCGAGCGCGGCATCTTAGTGGGCATCGCCAGCGTGGCCGGATTTCGCGGCATTCCGGGCGGCGGCGCGTATTCGGCATCGAAAGCTGCGTGCATCAAATATTGCGAAAGTCTGCGGGTGGAGATGCGTTCAAGCGGCGTGTCAGTAGTCACGATTTGCCCGGGTTACATCCGCACGCCAATGACAGCAGTGAATAAATTCAAAATGCCATTTTTAATCGATGTTGATCAGGCGGCGATTCGCTTCGCGCGCGCGATTGATGCGAAGAAAAGTTTTACCGTGATTCCATGGACAATGGGCGTTGCGGCACGGTTGTTGAGGATGGTGCCGAACTGGCTTTACGACCGTGTGTTTTCGCATATGCCGCGTAAGCCACGATAGTGGCGAAAACCACGATCGTCGCACTCTTTCTATTTTCATTCACAGCGAACAATAAAACAAACTTTAAACCGAACGATAAAAAATGACTGCTCACTACACCATCCACGACAATATCGCTGTCATCACACTCGACAATCCGCCCGTCAACAGCATGGGCATGGTCACTCGAACTGCCATTGATGACGGTGTGGCTAAGGCAATTGCGGACGCATCGGTCGCAGCCATTGTCATTACCGGCGCGAACGGTATTTTCACCGGTGGCGCAGATATTCGGGAATTTGGTTTGCCGGTCGGCATGCAGTCGCCGAACCTGCATGATTTGATTCGTACTTTTGAAGCAAGCCCCAAGCCAATCATTTCAGCAATCAATGCTGTCTCAATGGGTGGCGGAACTGAGATTTCATTGGGAGCGCATTATCGTGTGGCCGCGCCGGGCGTGAAAATCGGCTTGCCTGAAGTGAAGATTGGCTTGCTGCCGGGCGCCGGCGGCACGCAGCGTTTGTCGCGAGTGGCGGGGGTTGAATTGGCGCTACAAATGATTGTGAGTGGCGATGCAGTGAAGGCGGAAGTGTTACGCGATGCCGGGGCGGTTGATCGTATTATCGAAGGCGATTTTTTGGCGGGCGCGGTTGGGTTTGCACAAGAAATGGCGGCGAGAAGGCCATTGCCACGTGTGCGTGATCGCGTCATTACTTTCCCAAACGCCGCCGCTTTTTTCACCGAAGCGAAAGCAAGTGTCAAAGCAGCCAACCCGCACTATCCGGCTCCGCTGGCCTGTGTGGAAACCATCGAGGCATCAGTGTTTCGCAATATTGACGACGGTTTGGCGTATGAATTTATGCGCTTTATGGAATTACTCGAAACACCCGAATCGGCGGAATTGCGTGCCGCCTTTTTTGCCGCGCGAGCAGCCAAAAAATCATCTGCGACAAATTAGTGGTGAGTGCAACCTTATGAGCGTAGCCCTATGAACACCGCCAGCAAAATCCTCAGCCGCCGCGACCTTAATTTTTTACTCTATGAATTGCTCGACGCGGCATCGCTCACCTCCCTCGAACGCTATGCCGATCACACCCGTGAAACCTTTGATGCAGCAATCGACATATCGGAAAAAATGGCCGAGCAATATTTCGCGCCGCACAATAAAAAAAGCGATGCGAATGAACCTACTTTTGATGGCGAGCGCGTGCACCTCATCCCTGAAATTAAGACCGCGATTGACGAATTTGCCCGCGCTGGTTTGATGGCCGCGCAACACGACTATGCGCTTGACGGTATGCAGCTCCCCACCACCATTGCAAACGCTTGCATGGCGTATTTCATGGGTGCCAACGTGGCAACAGCGGGTTATCCGTTTTTAACGGTGGGCAATGCGAATCTCATCCTTGCACATGGCACGCCGCAGCAGATCGAGACCTATGTAAAGCCGCTGCTAGCGGGGCATTTTATGGGGACGATGTGTCTATCTGAGCCGCAAGCAGGCTCATCACTCTCGGACATCAAAACACGTGCGGTCGTGCAATCCGATGGCACTTACAGACTCACCGGCAACAAAATGTGGATCTCCGGTGGCGAGCATGATTTAACTGAAAATATTATTCATTTAGTGTTGGCTAAAATTGCCGACGCAGAGGGCAAAACCGTTCCCGGTGTAAAAGGTATATCGCTTTTTATCGTGCCGAAAAAATTAGTCAACGCCGATGGCGCGTTAGGTGAGCGCAACGATATCGCCCTCGCGGGCTTGAACCACAAAATGGGTTATCGCGGCACGACCAATTGCCTGCTCAATTTCGGTGAAGGCAAATTTAAGCCCGAGCGCAAAGCAGGCGCTATCGGCTATCTGGTCGGCGAGCCGCACCAGGGCTTGCGCTGCATGTTCACGATGATGAATGAAGCGCGGATCGGTGTTGGCTTAGGTGCGACCATGCTTGGCTATACGGGCTACTTGCACGCGCTCGACTATGCGCGCAATCGTCCGCAAGGCCGCCACCCGTTGGCCAAAGATCCGGCATCACCCCAGATTTCGATCATTGAGCACACCGATGTCAAGCGCATGTTGTTGGCGCAGAAATGCTACGTGGAAGGTGCGCTAGCGTTGAATTTATTCTGCGCTAAATGCGTCGATATTGAAAAATCAACCGCCGATCCAATAGAACGAAAAAACACAACTTTACTTTTAGACATACTCACACCCATTGCCAAAAGCTGGCCGTCACAATGGTGTTTAGAGGCCAATAGCCTGGCAATACAGGTCCATGGCGGCTATGGTTACACGCGCGACTATAACGTCGAACAGTTCTACCGCGACAATCGCTTAAACCCAATCCACGAAGGCACACACGGTATTCAGGGCTTAGATTTATTGGGACGTAAAGTGGTGATGCAAGATGGTGCAGCATTTAAGTTGTTCGGTGACGTTATGGCAAAAACCATTCATGCCGCGAAGGCATCTGGCAACGCCGAATTAACACGGCTCGCCGCGACACTGGGTGACTTTATGGGTCGCATCAGCAAAGTAACGCAAACGCTTTACAGCGCGGGCGATCTCAACAAAACACTCGCAAATGCGACGATATACCTCGAAGCCTTCGGCCATATTGTGATGGCTTGGATTTGGTTAGAGCAAGCCTTGGTGGCAGCTAGAAATATGAACGATCCTGAACGCGATTTTTATCAGGGTAAATTACAAGCTTGTAAATATTTTTACACTTACGAATTGCCCAAAGTAGCGGCGATGATTGAACTACTTAACTCGTTGGACACCACAACACTGGATATGCAAGACAACTGGTTTTAATTATTGGTTTTCATCAACTATTATGTCTGACACCAACACCCCCAATACTTTATGCCCCACCACCCGCTTCTCAAATCGCGTTGCCAATTACGTTCAATATCGCCCGCACTATCCGATTGAAATCATCGATCTCCTCGCTGAAACCTGCGGCCTCACGCCCGACAGCATCATCGCCGATATTGGCTCGGGCACTGGCATATTCGCAAGGCTTTTTTTAGAAAACGGCAATGCCGTGATTGGCGTCGAACCCAACAAGGAGATGCGCGAAGCGGGTCAAGCACATTTATCAGAATTTGGCCGCTTCACCAGCATGGCCGGCACGGCGGAATCATCGCTCGTGCCGACCCGCTCGATGGATTTTGCGCTTGCAGGGCAAGCATTCCACTGGTTTGATCGCGAAAAATCACGCGGCGAATTCAAACGGATTTTGAAGCCGGAAGGTGTCGCCGTGCTGGTGTGGAATGATCGTCGGATCGATTCATCGCCGTTCTTGCATGAGTACGAATCACTGCTGAAACAATACGCCATCGACTACGACAAAATTAACCATAAAAATGTTCAAGACAACGCGGTGTTTGAAGCATTTTTTGGCGGGGAATTTTTTGAAGCCAGCTTTGACAATCGGCAATACTTCGATTTTGGTGGGATGATGGGGCGGTTAAATTCATCGAGTTACGCGCCGACTGAAACTCATCCAAACTACGCACCCATGGCAAAACGAGCGAAGGAAATTTTCGAGGCGCACCAGCATAACGGCAAGGTCAGCTTTGAGTATGACACGCGGGTCTATTACGGACTGCTAGCATAAACTGGGGAAGCTTAAGCATTTCAGTATTGACCGGTGCGACATTTTTTGCCCATCGGGCTCGTCAGAATTGGGCGCGGCACCAATCCACTTACATCAACATGCCCTGCTATATCAATCAAGCCTCGCCGCTCTTCAATGCAGTAAATTTTACCGCCAATATTAACTTGCGCATAGCGAGCACCATCGTTGGCGGGCGTTTCTGTCACGTGATCTTTGCGTTCGGCCGCGCCCTTATCCAACGTATCGCGCAGTTTTTGGATCGGCGATTTTTCTTGTGCGAGAGGTTCCGATGCGCCGAAAACTTGGATTTCTTCAAGACTCGATAAAGGCAAATTTTTGTCGTCCGGCGCAACTACACTATTCACCTTTGCACGCTCATTCCGTACTTTTGCCTGAACAATTTTTTGCTCACTGTCGCCGCTAAGAGCCAGCTTTGACGATTCTTTGCGGGCGGCGATATTCATCGCGTTTTCAGCTGTAGCGGCCTCGTCAGCCGCGGCCACGATAGACGAAGTCATTGAGATTAACGTCACACAAAGAATTTTTTGCATCATGCTATGGCACGGCGACAAAATCTTAAGCTGGCTCATGTTAATACCGTCCCGTCAACCCCAACGCCACAAACGGCGGCTCACGACCCGTCAACTTTTCCAACATAATCAATTCTTCGTCAGTGTGGCTGCCGAAGTTGGTTCCTTCGATTTTCATATAGCCGCCAGACTCGTCAAGCCAAACGGGGCTATCGTGATGGGTCGCTTTGATGACTTTAGTTTTCTCCATGCCGCTGCCGTCGACGGTGGCTTCGCCATAGCAAAGGCAGAAATAGGTGCGTTTGTCGTGGATTTCGATATAGCAGCCAGTGCCGCGAATGCCGATGGTGGCACTTTGGGCACTAATGTTGAGACGTGATTCAGCGGGGCGTTTGGCAAATACGGATAGAATTTTTCCCGTCGCGATTAGAACTTTGCCAACAGCACCTGTCTGCTCTTTGTTGCCCTCAAACGTCACGCTAGTTCCTTCGCGCAACAGATAGGCATCGCGGCCGATGACGACGATAGCGTAGCTGCCTTTGCTGCTGCCAGTGGCAACCGTATCGCCCGGCTTCACGAGCATCCCAACTTTCGCAGCTACACCGTTGATGGTAGCGCTGCCTTGCAGGCTATTGATGCCGACCACAGTTGGTTTATCGCCGTTGGCCAACGCGTCCTGAATCAAACCCATGATGCCCGCCGGGCCCAATGCACCGGTGATGCCTAGTGCGGTCAACCGCCGCAAGGTAAGGCGGCGGGTGCGGGCGCAGGTGCTGATGTGGCTGGTGGAGCGCTCCGTTTGCTTGGTACTATTTTTGGGCTGTTGATTATTCATTGCTGGCTCCCTGAGTGGTTTTGGTTGGCGCTTCGCAAAAGCTTAATCTAGGTTATATTTATACTCGTGTTGCTATTCCGTGGATGCACATCATTTTTCACGAACACCAAATCCCAAACACCATGCCCCTTGGCGAGACCTTTGCGTTCAAAATTAGATTCGGTTCGATAGCTGGGACGCGGCGCATAGCCAGCGGCAGTAGTATTTTGTAGCGCAGGCTCAGCTTGCAAAACCTCCAGCATGTGCTCAGCATATTGCTGCCAATCGGTTGCCAAATGAATCGCGCCACCTTGTTTCAATTTTTTCACGAGCAGTCTCAAAAACTCAGGCTGTATCAATCTGCGTTTGTGGTGTCGCTTTTTTGGCCATGGATCGGGAAAGAAAATATGGATTCCGGCAAGCGAATCGTCTGCCACCATATCCCGCAAAACTTCTACCGCATCGTGCTGAATAATGCGCAGGTTGGTGAGCTGCCGCTCGGCAATCATCTTCAGCAAACTGCCCACACCGGGCGTATGCACTTCAATACCGATAAAATTTTTATCCGGCACCGCGCCCGCAATATCAGCGGTAGTGTTGCCCATGCCAAAGCCGATTTCAATGATGGTGGGCGCCGCGTTGCCAAAAATTTGGGCGGCATTGAGTTTGATGTCTGCCGAAAACGGCAACGCAAATTCGGGACTTAATTCATCAACGGCGCGTGCTTGCCCCGGCGATAAGCGTCCTTGGCGCAGTACAAAGCTGCGAATAGGGCGGTGATGTTTTTCGTCGCTGAGTGTAGGCGGCGATTCGGGTGCTGGGTTGGGCGTATTCATATTTCAATTATACGGCGCTCTACAATCCGACTCCGGTTGTTGACGCTACAATAGGCGATGAACAAAAATTTGAAAAAAATCGTCATCAAGTCAGGCCGTGAAAAATCATTGCTACGCAAACATCCTTGGATATTTTCGGGCGGCATAAAAGAGGACGCTGGCTCAAACTCAAGCGCTGGCGCGGCTTCTGGAGACATTGTTTCTATTGTTGCAGAAGACGGGCGCTTCTTAGCCTACGCAACCTATAGCGAACATTCGCAAATCGCCGCCCGGGCACTGTCGTTTTGCGAAAGCGATGTCATTGACGCGGCATTTTTTCGGCATCGCATTAAAGCTGCGATTGAACGCCGCGCATCGCTCGCTAACACGACGAATGCAATGCGTTTGTTACACGCGGAATCGGACGGTTTGCCAGGCGTGATTGCGGATCGCTACGGCGATGTGGTGGTGCTACAAATGCTCACCGCAGGCATGGATCCGCAACGGGATTTGTTGGCGCAAATATTGACTGAAGAGACGGGCGTTAAAACAATTTACGAACGCTCCGATGCCGATGTGCGAATGCTTGAAGGTTTGCTGCCGCGCAGTGGTTTGATCTTGGGTGAACCCGTCGTGGGTGAAGTAGAAATTATCGAAAACGACGTGAAGATTGCCGTAGATATTGTGAGCGGCCACAAAACGGGCTTTTATCTCGACCAGCGCGAAAACCGTGCGCGAACAAAACTGCTCTCGAACAATGCCGATGTGCTCAATTGTTTTTGCTACACCGGCACCATGAGCGTGGCCGCTCTTTCGGGTGGCGCGAAATCAGTACTGTCGATTGACAGCTCCGGCCTGGCATTGGCAACGGCTAAGCGCAATGTGGGGCTCAACGGGTTCAATGACGAAAAGTCTGAGTTTTGGGAGGCCGATGTATTTGCTGCGCTGCGCAAACTGCGCGATATGGGCAAGAGTTTTGATCTCATTATTCTCGACCCGCCAAAATTTGCGCCGACCGCGCACCATGCTGAAAAAGCAACCCGTGCTTACAAAGACATCAACCTGCTGGGCTTCAAATTGTTGCGACCTGGCGGACAATTAATGACGTTTTCTTGTTCAGGCGGCATCTCGGCAGAATTGTTTCAAAAAATTATTGCTGGTGCGGCACTAGATGCCGGTGTGGATGCACAAATCATCGGGCATTTGAGTGGCGGAATCGACCATCCGGTTGCGTTGAATTTTCCGGAAGGTGATTATTTGAAGGGATTGCTGCTGCTGCGGCTGTAGGCGCGGGATCGCAACAACCGCCTGTCTTCAGGCGGCGATATTCTTGTTAAATTTGACACCTAGCCAATAAAGTTCTATCGTTGTTTCGTTCGCGATTTTCCGACGCGAAATCATCATCATTTGGCTTATCAACATTGAAACTAATATTCACGAACCAATCGTGAATATCGCGCTCTAAGCAGGTTGTTAACGTAAAGCGCACAATTGTTTCTAGATAGTCAGCAGCAGTATCGAATGCAGCAGCATTTTTAGAACCGGCGCGATCCTAGCAAAACAAAGAGAAAGCAAAGGATTCAACATGAAAAATGTCCCGTTTCGATTCACCCGCATTTTTGCACTGCTTACGTTGCTTGCGGTTACTGTCTCTGCATCCGCGTTCGCGCAAAATATCAGCAGCGCAAAACTGGCGCCAGCCGGCCAATTTAAGCCAAGCTCCAGTGGGGATTACGTGCCATCTTGGGACTTCAAAATCGCCTCGCCCAGCGTTCTGTTGACTGACCGCAACCTGCGCTATGGTTTGAAGCTGCGATATCAGGCATCTCCCATGTTCGGTGTTGAAGCTAGCGTCAATAATTTACGTGCCGCCAATTCGGCCACCGGCGTTGCCGACCCATTCAACATTTATGCATCAGCAGTGAAAGCCACAGCTCGCGGATATGGGCTGGATTTGGTAAGCACACTGCCGTTGACGGATCGGCTTGTCATCACCGGCCGGGCTGGTCTGCAATCGGTGCGAAATGACGCCAATTTTAATGCCGCGTTTAATGTTGCACCAGCAGCCTCCGAGTTTCATGCAGACAGCGCGCCGCGATTATTCTCGCAATCGCGGCTTGGTCTCGGTATTCAATACTCGCTTACCAAAAGCGTTGGTTTGCGACTTGAGTTAGAACGCTATTATCGTTTGAGCGGCAATACTGGCAACACCTTTGGCAGCCCGTTTAGCGCCGACAATGTGTCGCTCGGCGTGCAGTTTAAGTTCTAGCCGCTCGTTCTAGCCGCTCGTTCTAGCCGTTTGTTTTAGTCATCCTGCCAAACCCAGCTTCCAAATCGCGGATCAAATCGTCGGCATCTTCAAGTCCGATGCTGTAGCGCACTAACGGCCCACCGTGCCACGGATGTTCTCTACCGTAGCGTAAATCGGCGGGCATCGCCAAGCTCTCAAAGCCGCCCCACGAATAGCCCAAACCGAATAGTTTGTAACCATCAATCATCGCGGCCAATTGTTGATCGGAACAAGGGTTTAATTCAACGCTGAATAGTCCCGCCGCGCCTGTGAAATCGCGCTTCCAGATTTGATGACCGGGGTCTGATTCTAGCGCCGGGTAGAGCACCCGCGCCACTTCTGGGCGGGTTTGCAGCCACTTCGCGACATGCAATGCCGAGCTTTGATGCTGCCGCAGCCTCACACCCATCGTGCGCATGCCGCGCAATGTAAGGAAGCAATCGTCGGGCGACGCTCGTTGGCCCAGTTGGTAGGTCGAATGTTTTAGTTGTGGCCAGGTTTTTTCATTCGCAATCACCAAGCCGATCAACACATCGGAATGGCCTGCATAGTATTTAGTGGCCGGTTGAATAACCAAATCCGCGCCATGTTCAAACGCGTTAAAAAACAATCCCGTTGCCCATGCGTTGTCCATCATAACGACCGCACCTTTGGCATGCGCGACTTTGGCAATCGCCGGGATATCCTGAATCTCAAACGTATGCGAACCGGGGCTTTCGTTATAGACGACTGTGGTATTGGCACGCATTAATGCTGCAATGCCCGCGCCAATCAGCGGATCGTAAAACGTGGTGTCAACACCCATTCGTTTTAAAAACGTTTCGCAAAATCGGCGGCTGGGACCGTAGCATGAATCGGTCATCAACACATGATCACCTGACTTCACCACTGCCAATAATGCCCCAGCCACAGCGGCCAAACCGCTCGGAAACGTCACCGCACGATAACCGCCTTCGATCTCGGCGACTGCATTTTCTAGCGCCAAAGCTTGCGGCATGTTAAACACGCCGTATGTGGGAATTTGCTCATCAACATCCCAACGGTGCTGTGTTTCGTGGAGTTGCGCTAATGAATCAAACAACACCGTCGAAGCGCGATGCATCGGTACGTTAACGGTATCCGGGGTATTGACTGGGGTCCGGCCAAGGTGCGAAAGTTTGGTATCTGATTTCATCATTTCTATTTCAGGTTGGTTGTTCGTTCTCAAGCACTCTGAGCAAATTGCAGGTGTCCATCGTGCCCCACCCGTTTTCCATCAGCGTTAATAATTGCTGATGCACCAGCGCAACAGCGGGCAGTGCTAAGTTTTGTTGTGTTGCCAAGTCCCGCACCAGTCCGAAATCTTTATAGTGCAAGCGCGCTTCAATGCCCGCCGCAAAATCACGCGCAGCCATTTTGTGGCCCATCAAGTCGAGCATTTTTGAACCGGCCATCCCGGCCATCAAGGCATCAACCACCCTGCTGGGCTCAACACCGTTATTGCGCGCCAGCAACATCGCTTCGGCAATGCCTTGAATATTAATGACCTGAACGGTTTGATTGCACGCTTTGGTTATTTGTCCCGCTCCGACATCGCCCATATGGAAAATATTTTTGCCGAGAATCTCCAGCAATGGCCTCACGTGTTCAAGTGCCGCAACGGTGCCACCCACAAAAATAGTAAGTGCACCAGCTTCGGCAGCGGCCACGCCACCGGACACCGGGCAATCACAAAACGCAATATTTTTTGCTGCAAAAGTCGCCGCGATGCGCTTGGTGGCAATCGCATCAATGGTCGAAAAATCGCAGACAATGGCATCTGATTTTGCGGCATGGATAGCGCCCTGCTCACCTAATAAAACGGCTTCTACGTCAGCCGTAGTGGTGACATTGGTAAAGATAACATCTGCCCCAAGGGCCGCATCTAGAGCCGAGTTTGAAGCCGTTGCCCCTGCGCTAACAAAGGCTTCCATGGCCTCGGCACGACGTGCAAATACCCTGACCGAATGGCCTTGGCTCAGCAGTCGGCGAACCATATGGCCGCCCATGTTTCCCAAGCCGATGAAGGCGATTTTTGTTGGCATTTTATGCAGTATTGGTTAATCAGTATCCGTGCATTCTACAGCCGAAGGTTCAGAAAAAGTGCCCACAAAAAAGCCCGCAAAAGGCGGGCTTTATGCACGGCAAATTTAGCATACTATGCAGCGGTTCGACGCTGTGCGGGACGCGGCGCGAACGTTTTCTTCTCGCCACGGGCTTCGGCGGGCTTACCACTCCAACCGCGCGCTTCACCACGTTCTTGGCCACCTTCACGTTTTGCGTCGGTTTTACCGGCAAATTTACCCGCAAATGCGCCAGCTGGCTTCGACCAATTCGCGACACCCGTACCGGCTTTCTTACTGGCATTGGCATAACCGCCGCTTGGACCACCAGCGCGCGTGCCAACACCCGTGCCAGCACCTGCACCGACACCAGCACCACCGTCACGGCGTGCACCGAAACTCGGGCTTGATGAATGTGGGCGCTTAGTGCCACTGCCACCGCCACCGCCGCCAAATTTCTTCATCGCTGTACCCGGCTTTTTATCAAACACGCGTTGCTTCGGTTCCAAACCTGGAATCACCGAAACTGGGATCGCTTGCGAAGTGAAGCGCTCAATCGAGCGCACCGTGAATTGCTCGCGCACGTTCGCCAACGAAATCGCAATGCCGTTACGACCAGCACGACCCGTGCGGCCAATACGGTGAACGTAATCTTCCGCTTGGCGCGGCAAATCATAATTGATGACGTGCGAAATACCCTGCACATCGATACCACGGGCCGCAACGTCGGTCGCTACGAGGACTTGAATGCCACCTTTGCGCAGCATGGCCAAGGTACGGGTACGAGCACTCTGCTTCATATCGCCGTGCAGTGCACCGGCGGCAAAGCCTTGGGCGTGCAAGTCGTTCGCCAAATCGTCAGCAGCACGTTTGGTGGATGTAAATACAATCGCTTGCTGCATATCGACATCGCGCAAGAGATGATCGAGCAGCCGGTTTTTATGCGCCATGTCGTCGGCAAAATGCAAACGCTGTTCTATATTTTCGTGCTTGGCGGCTTGACCGGAAACATCAATGCGAACAGGGTTTTTCAACATGCCTGTTGCCAATCGGGCAATGTTGTTGTCGATAGTGGCCGAGAACAATAATGTTTGGCGCTCGGCGGGTGTTTGCGCGACGATGGCTTCCAAATCATCCTTGAAGCCCATGTCCAACATACGGTCGGCTTCATCAAGCACCAGCATTTCCAGGCGCGACAAATCAACGCGGCCCGACTGCATTTGATCAAGCAAGCGGCCGGGGGTTGCAACCAAAATATCGGCACCGGCTTTGAGCAAACGGTTTTGCACTGGGTATGGCATGCCACCGACGATGGAAACGGTTTTGATGCGCTTTAAATTCCGGCCATAAGTTTCAGTCGCTTTCGTGACCTGCATCGCGAGCTCGCGAGTGGGGGTGAGCACCAATACGCGTACGCCACGGCCTGCAACCTTGGCGGGCTCGCTTAAGGCTTGCAACGCGGGCAACATGAAAGCGGCGGTTTTACCACTACCAGTTTGGGACGAGACCAGCAAATCACGGCCTGCCAAGGCTTCGGGTACAGCTTGCGCTTGTACTTCCGTCGGGGTGGTGTAACCCGTAATTGCAATAGCTTCGAGGATTGGCTTAATCAAGCCAAGAGTTTCAAATTTTTGAGTCATGTTCATTTCTTCCGGCAACACCATTCCGATGGCTACGCCTATAGGTGCGGAAAATCCGCGAATCGCAAAGGTACGCCGTCCGCGAACGGAAGCGGAAACAGCAATCAATGACACACTTGTTTGGCTTGGTGGAATTGAATTGGCGGCGCACTAACATCGGCGCCAACCGTTTTGCGATTCAGGGCGATCCGCAGAGAAGCGACGGGATCAAATGAACAGCGAGGGCGGGGACGATGAACGTAAATTACTGCTTAACTACAAGTACATACAGTAGCAACGCTAAAAAATAATATTGCTGCATTGCACAAACGAAGTTTACGCGAACATCGCGGAATTTGCCACTGTTTTGTTGTGTCTTAAGGTTACGCTGGCCGCTTTTCCTGCTCAATACGCAAAAAACGAGTGTTTGTCGGACCATTTTTCCGAAATTGCGCTTGGGCGGTAGATATGTTGGCCAAGAGTTGGCCAAGAATTATGCAAAACAGCGCATTTGCGAACGCTGCAAGCCATTCTTCGTCTTACAATGAATTCAAATCCGTTGATGACTCTAAAACCCGCTGGTAAATCTATGAAATCAAATAATCACGCATCTCGCACCGCGTCGCCGTTCCCATTTTTTAAAAATAGTCAACTTGGGTTGACGGCCTGTATTGGCACCATGCTGGCAGCTGTATTGCTAGCCTCTTGCGCCCTACCGCGCCCACCTTCATCGCCATCAGCGTCTGCGACAACCGCGACATCGCTCGCAGCAACCCCGGCGACCGCCAATTCGGCCGAGAAATCCACACCGAAACCTGCAGCAGCGGCAATTGCTGCAGCCGCCACATTGGCAGCGGCAGGCGCTGCAGTCGGCCCAGGCGATTTGCGCAAATATGAAGATGTTGTTACCAAAGATGCCAAAACATCGCGCGGCATGTTGCTTTATCACAAGGTAAAAGAACGCCATCTGTTTGAGATTCCAGAAAAATTATTGGGGCGCGATTTATTGTGGTCGGTTGAAATTTCGCAAGCCAGTGTAGGTGGCGGATTTAACGGCTTGCCACTCGGTTACCGGGTTTTGCGATTTGAGCGGGTTGATAACCGTATTTTGCTTCGCTCGGTGTCGTATCAAAACCGTGGCTTGAATGAACTTAAAACCGCGGCGGATGTGGTCGATCTGGCACCGATTGTGATGTCGTTTAACGTGGAAGCCGAAGGTAACGAGCGCTCGGTTGATTTGCGCGTTGAGGAAAAAAAGGCGCTTGAAAAAGAGAAGGCTGAGAAAGAAAAAACCGAAAAGTTAGAAAAGGAAAAAGCGACAAAAGAAAAGTCCGACACCTTAGCGCGAGAAAAAAGTGAATTCAAAACCGCCGCGCTGGGTTCAGCAACCGAAAAAGAAGCCGCAAAACCAGCTCTTATATCACCGAACGTCCCGCCGGGCGAGGCTCCAAGGGCCGGTGACGCCGCGATAACAACATCGCCCGCAGAGAAACCAAACGCGATATTGGCTGCGAAAAACCCATCCGTTGCGCCACCGGTGAACGTCGCCGCTAAGGAAACCTCAAAGGACATAGCAAAAGAGGCATTGAAAGAACCGAGCGAAGAACCCGCCAAAGAAAAGTGGCCGATTATCGACGTAACGCGTCTGCTGCAAACGACCTCCGGCGATTTGATCGATGCCCGCAACATGGGACAGATGGGCTTTGGCGGGGTTGACCCTTCGCGGAGTTTGATTAGCCAAGTGAAAGTGTTTGACGGCAATGTTGAAGCTCGCGCCACGCTCACCTTTGCCACGTTTCAGATGCCACAAATGAATGCACTGGGTATGCCGCAGATGCCCTCCGCACAGCGTAACCCGTCCAAGACCGCGCTTGTGCATTACAGCCTGGCTTTGCTGCCAGAAGTGCCGATGCAAGGCCGCTTTGCTGATGAGCGTGTCGGCTATTTCACGCAGCCATATATTGAATTCGGCGGAGAGCGTTCAGGATCACGTGTTCGGGAATACATCACCCGGTTCCGGCTGGAGAAAAAAGACCCCGGCGCCGCCATTTCAGAACCGATTAAACCAATTACGTTTTACATCGCCGAGGAAGTGCCCGCCAAATGGCGTAAGCATTTCATCGCAGGCGTTGAGGCTTGGCAGCCCGCGCTGGAAGCTGCCGGATTTAAAAACGCTATCATTGCCAAAATGGCGCCAACCAAAATAGAAGACCCGCACTGGGATGCCGAGGATGCGCGCAACTCGGTCATTCGTTGGGTAGCGTTGCCGATTGCCAACGCGATGGGGCCGAACGTACACGATCCACGAAGTGGCGAAGTGCTCTCGGCGCATGTGATTTTTTGGAATGATTTATTAGCCTATATGGAACGTGCTTATTTTATCCAAGCAGGCTCGGCTGATAAACGCGTGACGCAGTTGCCGCTGAGCGACGAAGTGGTTGGCGAGCTATTGCGCTCGACCGTCACTCACGAGATCGGCCACACCCTTGGCTTGCGGCACAACAACCGCGCCTCCACAGCCTACACTGTTAAAGATTTGCGCAGCCCGATCTTCACCACCAACCACGGCACCAACGCATCGATCATGTCGTATGGTCGCTTTAATTCAGTCGCACAACCAAAAGATGGCGTGACGAGTTTTGTACCCAAACTCGGGCCTTATGATTTTTTTGCGATCGAATGGGGCTACAAGCCGCTCGGCAAAAAAGATGCAAATGAAGAAATTACCGTACTCGACCTCATGGCCGCGCGGCAATTGAAAGAGCCGTTACTGACCTTCGGCGGCGAGGATACGGCCGCGTTCCTAGACCCTGATGTGCTAACTGAGAATATCGGCAAGGAACGTATTGAAGCCACCAAACTATCGCTCGCCTCACTTGAGCGCGCTGCTGGCAGATTGATCCCCGCCACCACCAAACTAGGCGAGGATTACGATGTGTTGGAAGAAACGTACAACCAATTGATCACGCAACGTGCACAGTACATCGCGTCAGTGGTGAAGCTAATCGGCGGTGTGCGCGAGACACGCTATCTGGGCGGACGCGGCGGCGACACCTTTGTCCGCACCACACCGAGAGAACAACAAGCTGCGATTAAATTTTTGCTTGATGATGCACTAACCACACCGAAATGGCTCACCGATCCGCGCGTGCTGAATCGTATTTCGATGATTAACGCCACCGGCCCGGTGGTCAATGCGCAGAAATATATTCTCGGCGAAATGCTACAACCCATCCGCTTCAAGGTGATGGAAGATGCGGAATCGCTACAGCCCGGCAGCGGCATGACGGCCAACGATTATTTAACCCGCGTGCAAAAAAGCGTGTTCCGCGAAGCCGCGCAAGCGAATCCCAAGGTCGATATTTATCGCCGCGAATTGCAGCGCGAGTATATCGAGCACCTCAAAATATTTTCTGGTGAAGTGCAACGGTTCAAGAGTTTCAGCATGATGATCTCATCATTACTGACCGAACTCACCATGGATCTTCGCCCCGCTGCGATGCAGGGCATGAAAGATTTGAAGAGCGAACTAAATGCCGCCGAACATCGTACTAGCGACAAACCCACGCGCCTGCACTTCGCACAGCTTGCGCGGGAGCTGGATAAAATTTTGAAGATTCGAGGGAGTTAGTTTTTTCGATTTTGCTCGAAATACCTCGGACATTTTTAACATTAACGGAAACCAAAAAATTGACAAACCTCTTGCATAGACGGGCGTTTCCAGCCATTTTGCCGCCGATCTCGATGATGTGATGCAGCAACTAGATACCGGAGCCATAAATATGGCGAACGATTTTTTTGTGATTTTTCTGCAATGTTAAGCAGCAAGAATCATGTTAACGCGACAACCTGGTGTTGTCATACATTGCTTCAGTCTGCAGCGACGCATGAGACCTCTTCCTATGGCTGAACTCACTTTACAGTCAGCACAGGCCGACATGCGGCAGGCTTATTGTTGGGGTGCGCCTGGCGTTCTCGTGTCTGGTTTGGTCTGGCTTACGGCCGGTACCGTTGCAGCACTGAGTTCAGAGAAGGCTTCGGTGCTCACGCTGCTGTTTGGCGGCGCAGCAATCTTTCCACTGAGCGTTGTGATGACCAAGCTTCTTGGGCATTCCGGTAAGCACGATACCGGAAACCCATTAGGCCGACTTGCGATGGAGGGCGCATTCTGGCTTCTGGCTGGTTGCGTCATTGCCTACGGCATGCATGTCATTCGCATCGAGTGGTTCTTCCCGGCGATGCTGCTGATCATCGGCGGGCGCTATTTCACTTTTCAAACAATTTACGGATCGCGTTTGTACTGGGCTTGCGGCGCCCTACTTTGCGCAGCCAGCCTTGCGCTGGCCCTCGCTCGGGCAGCAGTGGTCACTGGAGCGGGCGCGGGCGCGGCCATCGAGCTAATCTTTGCGGTGATCCTGTTCGCGCAGGCCAAACGCGCTGCGACCGAGCCCATCGCTTTGCCTGACCATTAAAGGCGGCCCGCTTAGCTTGAATGTGAAACCTCAAGATGAATCTGCTTCGCGCATTCTCTCCTTTGCTCATTCTCTCCTCTGCGCATTCATAGCGCACTACTTCACCCAGCATCGGCTACTGAATTTCCCGCGCCGAAGCGATACCACGTATCGAGAACCACGAGCTGGCAAACGCTATCCGGAGGCTACAGTTTCACAATTCGGAAACGGTGAATAACTTGGTGATGCGGTCTCTGGGGGAGGACACGGTGCGCAGAAGTGCTGGGCCTAACGCAACCAAGATCTAATGCAATTGCGAAGGCAGGATCCCAATGCTAAACTGAAACAGTCAGCTCGTATAAGCGCGAATTTTATGGGCGATGTAAAACAAGATTCTGCCGGGAGGACCTTTTGCAGCCTCTAGCCACCGAACATGAACGGCAAACGATTTTTCGTACTTTTTCTGCGATGTTTGATCGCAAATGCCCTGTTGAAGGGACTGCTTGCTGTCGCCAAATATAACGTTAGACCGCTCAAGCCGAACACACCATGAACTCACCGCCAGGACAAGATTTCGAGACGGTTAGCAAGTCGACACTTGCCTTCTTGCACCGTCGATTCGGCTTCGGACTGTGGATGGTCACGCGAGTTGAAGGTGACGATTGGATCGTGCTCCAGTCTGAGGATCATGGCTATGGTATCGGCCCCGGAACTTCATTCAAGTGGACGGACTCCTTCTGCTACGAGATGGTCCAGGGGAATGGCCCACGCGTCGCCGCCGACTCGGACCGCATTCCGGCATACGCGGTCGCACCAATTGGACGAGGGGTCCCGATCAAGGCATATATCGGGGCGCCGCTCACTTCCGCTGACGGGACGCTGTTCGGAACGTTGTGCGCCATTGACCCCGTCCGCCAGTCTGGCGAACTCGCCAATGAACAAGAGCTTGTCGAGCTGCTTGCATCAATGCTAAGCGCCATCCTCAGCGCTGAGCTAAAACACGCGGAAGCAGTTCGCCGCAGTGAACGATTGGCGGTCGAGGCGCTCATTGATCAAACGACCAACCTAGCCAACAGACGTGCGTGGAACGAGCTTCTGACCAAGGAGGACGAGCGGTGTCGGCGCTACGGTCATTCGGCTGCCGTGTTTGTCATTGACTTGGATGGTTTGAAACAGATCAACGACACCGCAGGTCACGCGCAAGGAGACGCTCTGATTTCGTCAGCCGCAGAAGCGCTGCGGGAGGTAGCGCGCGAGACCGATATCGTCGCTCGCTTGGGCGGAGACGAATTCGGATTCGTCGCTGTCGAGTGTGACCGCAAAGGGGCAGAGATCCTGCTAGCGCGGGTGCGTCAGGCGTTCGCCGAACGAAGCGTCGATGCGTCGATTGGGTTTTCGATGCGACGCCCCTCTACGGGCCTAAGTGCAGCGTGGGAAGAGGCAGATAAACGCATGTACGCAGAAAAGCGTGCCAAGTAGCAAACGGGCATCGAGCCGCCCGACCCCTTACTCAGGAGGAGGGCCATCGCCACACAATTCGACTTCCGGATCAACAGAGTTTCTGCCCAGAAAGGCACTTTGTCGGTCGGTCGTCTCAAGCCATTTTGCCGTCAGACGCCTTGCAATACCTTGTGTTTTGAATTTTAATAAATCGAGACCCCAATGCCTTTCATCGCTCTCCCTTCATGCAAAACCCAAGGTAATACTCAAGGCAACACCCACTACGAACTAATCGACAACACATCCGCATCCGCAACAAGCGGCACGGTGGTTTTAATCCACGGCGCAACCGTGCCGATGTGGGTGTTTGATCGGCAGATGTCTGCGCTGGTTGCAGCAGGCCACCGCGTGCTGCGCTATGACCAGTTTGGCAAAGGCCAATCGGATTACCCAACGGCAAAATACGACCGCACGTTTTATCTCGATCAGCTAAAAGCGCTTTTGGATGCACTGGCGATTGTTGAGCCCGTTACGCTCGTTGGATTTTCGTTCGGCGGCGCGTGTGCGGCACACTTCGCGGCGCGCTACCCCGAACGCGTCGCATGTTTGGTGCTGATCGCGCCCGTGGTTTGCTATGAGGCCGGCAACAAGCTGGTGCGGCTCGCCCGCACGCCATGGATCGGCGGGCTCTTGCTGCGATGGTTAGCGCTGCCGAAAGCCACTGCCCGTGCAGGCAAGCTGTGGTCAACCACCAACATAACCGCCGCCGATAACGCACGCTATGAACAGCTTTTCCGCACCCAGCTTGCGGTAAACGGGTTTACACCAGCATTGCTCGCCCAACTTCGCGGCGATGCCTTCGGCGACTATCGCGAAACCTATCGCGACATCGGCACCCACCCGCGACCGGCCATGCTCATCTGGGGCAACAGCGACGCCGATATTCCCGCAGCTGACATCGCCTTCATCCGCGAGGCCATGCCAAATATTGAGTATCACGAGCTCGCAAACGCAAGCCATGGGCTACTGTTTCATGATGCAGAAACGGTGAATGATTTGGCGGTGCGGTTTTTGGGTGGGGAAGCATCGAATGGAAAAGTTGGCAGTAGCGCAGTTGAGATTTGATGCAATTGCGAAGCTGGGAGGTCGCTGCTAGACTGGAATTATTAATTCTTCGACGAGCAAAATATATTTTTATGGACGTAGCAAAAGCAGATTCTGGCAACAGGATGCTACGCAGGAACTAGCCGCCGAAGCGATTAACGACAAACGATTTTCCCGTGTTTTTTGCAATTTTAAGCAGCAAGCGTCGTGTTGGTCAGACAACTTGCCGCCTTCTATATTGAGTTAGGCGTCAAAGGAGACCTTATGGAATGGCTAGAGCCCTGGTGTTCCGTCACGCAAATGGGTGAGCAAGTTGCTCACGGTTGGCAAAAACAGTTGCAGATTGAGGTTCCGCCCGGCCACGCGCTTTACGGTACACCCGCAAAGCTTTTAGCTCGGGGCAATGGAGACGACGCACTTTTTGAACTCTTGGATGGAAGCGGTCATTTTGCAAATGTTCATCTCACTTGGTCAAAGAGCGAGGAGCGTTTACCGTGGCCAGGAACCGACATCTATAGCACCCTACAAGAATGGGTTGAAAAAGTAATGGTTCCAGAGCATCAGGAGTGGGATAGTTGAGATCACCCAATTGTCGCCCAACCCATCATTCCACCGAACCTGCACGAAAAGCCGTGCGGGTCTATGAATTCCGACGTTAGACCTCTATGAACGCAAGCGACGAACCGGAGAAATTCCTCTCCACGGAAATGACCCGAATGGACTAAAGCACCGGAAAACGTGGACCGGCCCGCTATTTCCGAAATGCCATGGGTAGCGGGGGGGTGCGTTTTTTTGCTTGGGCGAATCAAAACCGGCGCTAGCGACGCCAATCGGTGCGAATCGGCGTTTGGGGTTGATTTGGCATTGACGTAAACCGACAAGAATTTAAAGGCAAGAGTAACTGGGTAGAGTTGCATGTTACCGCCGCGATCAACGCTCCTCGTGTTATTTGCTTTGTGGGCTAACGAACAGACGGCGGCAGGCATTCAGTCTAAAATGTTATTACAGCATGCCCGCATTTGCCGTCCTTTCAGAGAGTGCGGTTTGCGGATGCTCTACATTTTATTGATAAGGAAATCCTCATGAAAACAATTTCAGCACTTGGCATCACCATTGTCACCGCTACAGCATTACTGGCCGGCTGTGCAGATATGCCCTCCAACCAACAGCAGTCTCAATCGCAGGGCAATTACCGATCGCAGGGGGCCTTCTACGGCACAGTCGACCGGATCGAACTTATTAAGAGTGGCGACTCCAATAACGTAGCCGGCACTATTATTGGCGGCATTATTGGTGGCGTCATTGGCCACCAGGTTGGTAATGGAAATGGTCAGACCGCTGCCACAGTCGCAGGCGCTGCAGGCGGTGCTTATGTAGGCAATCAGGTTGAGCAGCGTCGGCGCAACGCCAACGAAACTTTTCGGGTAACAGTGCGCAGCGATAACGGCTCGTATCAGACCATTACCGAGAACAACATTTCGGATTTGCGAACGGGTGACCGCGTTCGCATTGATGGGAATGGCATATCCCGCTATTGAAGGCGCTTTAGCTTTTAACGTTGCGCTTGGCTGTTTGAGAAAATTTCGAACGTCATAAACAGGACGCAATAGGACATTCGATGCGTTTTTTGACGCGGCCCTGCGCATCTTCGACTTGTGGAGGTTTCTGTTCAACTTGACCTCCAATTCGCCGACCAAGTTCTAGAATTGGCCAACGAAAAACAAAAGCCGCAATATTTGATTGCTGAATCAACAGAAGTCACCAATTAACAAATGCCAGTCTCAGCGCGCCGTTCCGAGCAAATATGCGTGGAGCGCCGCACCAATGCTAGACGTACGGCAACGAAATTCCCCGCACGGCGATTTTCTCGGTTTCCATCGTATGCGCGAGCAATTTCGTCGCTTGGTATATTGCGCTAATCGTCGGCGTTGAGGTGTTGGTGAGTTCACCCAGCTCAATCACGGCGCCAACCAGCGCATCAATCTCAATGGCGCGACCTGCCTCGACATCTTGCAGCATCGAAGTTTTGTGTTTGCCGACCTTCTCGGCACCGTCAATGCGCTTTTCCAGACTCACGCGAAATGTCACGCCGAGTTTTTCCGCAACGTCTTGGGCCTCGCGCATCATGTTGGTGGCCAGCGCCCGCCCTTGTTCATTCTGGCAAATATCTTGTAACGTCGCGTGCGTTAACGCTGAAATGGGATTGAACGTCAGATTGCCCCAAAGCTTGAGCCAAATTTCATTGCGGACGTTGTCCAGCACGGGCGCTTTTAAACCAGCTTTGGCGAAAACATCTGATAATTCTCTCACGCGATTACTGGCGCTGCCATCCAACTCGCCCAACGGGAAACGCTCACCTTCGATATGCCTCACCACACCGGGCGCGACCAATTCCGTTGCGGGATAGACGACGCAGCCAATGATGCGCTCGGCAGGGATACCATCTTTGCAAACGCCGCGCGGATCAACGGACTTCACGATCGTACCTTCGAGTTTTTTATTCTGACCGTGATTGTGGAAATACCAAAACGGAATCCCGTTCTGCATAGTAATGACAGTAGTCTTCGGGCCGAACAACGGCTCTAGCTGGTGAACGATCGATTCAACCTGATGCGATTTGAGCGCCAAGATGACGCAATCGACATGACCGACTGCGGCAAAATTATCAGTCGCCTTGACAGTATTGGCATGGAGCGATGTGCCGTCTTGCAGCTTGACGGTCATGCCGTTCGCGCGAATGGCATCGAGGTTTTTCCAACGTGCGATGAATGTGACATCTTCGCCGGCCAATGCCAACTTTGCGCCGACAAACCCGCCGATAGCGCCCGCGCCTACGATGCAAAATTTCATCGAGCTGCCCCCATAAGACTGCCCTCTTCAAACAACAGAGTTACAGCAAATTAAACTAAATTTAATGTAATTGTGCAGCGCAACAAACGGGCTGTCCAGTGATTCGAGTCAAGCGGCTTTTTTGGGGGGAGCGGTGGTAGGCGAGAGCGGCTTTTTGGTCGAGATCACAAACAACACGATTCCAGCAACAATCATCGGTAACGATAGCCATTGCCCCATTGAGAAGCCCAACGCCAAGAAGCCCAGAAACGCATCGGGCTCACGGGCGAATTCGGTGATGAAACGTCCCGCGCCATAACCGATTAAAAACAACGCTGAAACGGCGCCGACGGGACGCGGTTTTTTGCTATAAACCCATAAAACCACGAACAACAACAAGCCCTCTAACGCCAATTGATAAAGCTGGGAAGGATGCCGCGCGGTGGGCAGTGCATCCATCTGCGGAAACCACATGGCCCAAGGAATTACATTCGAGTCTGTCACACGACCGGGCAATTCGCCATTAATAAAGTTACCCAACCGCCCCGCGGCATAGCCCGTCGGCACCAACGGCGCGATGAAATCAGTGACCTGAAAAAACGTGCGATTGGTGCGCCGACCGTATAGCCACATGGCAAACAATACGCCCAGAAAGCCGCCATGAAACGACATGCCGCCCTGCCAGACATAAAAAATTTCAATCGGATGCGCGAGGTAATAGCTGGCTTTATAGAAAACAATATAGCCCAGCCGTCCGCCCAAAATCACACCGAGAATGCCGTAAAACAGCAAATCATCGAGATCGTTCGCGGTAAAACCCATATCGGGACGACGCTTCAAATGGATACGCCCTAGCACCACAAATAACACAAACGCCAGCACGTACATCAGGCCGTACCAGCGCACCGCGAGCGGGCCTAAGGAAAAAATAATGGGGTCAAACTGTGGGTGGGTGAGCATGGAGGTTGGCATTGGGTTTTGGCTGGGTAGTCTTGACGAAAATGGGTGACGTATATACAGTGCGTATATCTTATCTTAAACGAGATTGCAACGAGGTGACAGCATGACGATAACCGCCCGATCTATCAAAGCCCTCGGAACCACCAAAACGACTAAAACCTTTAAAAGTGGCAATTCCATTGCCGTGCGGATACCACGAGAGTTTAACCTTGAACCGGGAAAAACTTTTGAGATTAAGCGGCGCGGGAAGGAATTGGTACTTGTCGAAAGAGCGCAAACGCTGGAATGCGTGGTCGATATTTTACAATCGATGCCGAGTGATTTTTTTGCCGATGGGCGCGTGGACTTGCCATTGCAGGAGCGTGATTTTGCGACGATGTTTGGTGAAGCTGCGTCGAAAAAAGCCAAACCTAAAACGTCTAAAAGGTTGGACCCGAACAAATGATGCGTTATATGCTCGATACGAATATCTGCATCTATATTTCACATCGCAAAGCCCCGCAAGTTGTGGAGGCGTTCCGCAATATGAGCCACGGTGATGCGGGCATTTCGGTCGTCACGCATGCGGAGCTTTTGTATGGCGCGGAAAAAAGCCATTCACCAATCGTTGCCCGAGCACTGATTAAAGAATTTGTGCGCCACACACCCGTGGTGCCAATAGACGAAAATGTATCTCCCATTTACGCAGAGCTGCGCACTTTTTTACAAAAAAAAGGCATGCCGATCGGCGCCAACGATCTCTGGATCGCCGCCCACGCACTCGCTGAAAACCTAATCCTAGTCACCAATAACGAACGCGAATTTAAACGCGTTCCCAAATTGAAAATTGAAAACTGGACGAAATAATCATGACGACGCCAACAGGCACCCCGAAATACCGCTCCTTCACCATCACCCAAGGCAACGAACGCGCGCCCAATCGCTCGATGTTGCGTGGAATCGGCTATCAAGACGACGACTTTAAAAAGCCTTTTATCGGCCTCGCAAATGGCCACAGCACCATGAACCCGTGCAACGCCGGCATCCAGCCGCTGGCCGATGCCGCCGATGCCGCGATTCGTGAGGCGGGCGGCATGCCGCAAATGTTCGGCACCATCACCGTTACGGATGGCATCTCGATGGGCACCGAGGGCATGAAGTATTCGCTGGTGTCGCGCGAAGTGATTGCGGATTCAATTGAGACTGCGTGTCAATCGCAATTTATGGATGGCGTGCTCGCCATCGGTGGCTGCGATAAAAATATGCCGGGGGCGATGATCGGTATCTGCCGAATGAATATTCCCGCCATCTTTGTTTACGGCGGCACCATCAAGCCGGGACACCACAAAGGTAAAGACTTGCAGATTGTGTCGGTGTTCGAAGCCGTCGGCGCGCTCGGTTCTGGCAACATGACGCCGGAAGATTTTGGCTTTGTTGAACGTAAAGCCATTCCCGGCGTGGGTGCTTGCGGTGGCATGTACACCGCCAACACCATGTCCTCATCGTTTGAAGCGCTCGGCATGTCGCTGCCGTTCTCGTCGACCATGGCGGCTGAAGACGAGGAAAAGCGGCTGTCAGCGGCGGAGTCCGGACGGGTGTTGGTTCAGGCTGTTAAAAATGGCATTCGCCCGCGCGATATCGTCACCCGCAAATCGATTGAAAACGCGGTCTCGGTCATCATGGCGGTCGGCGGCTCGACTAATGCCGTGCTGCACTTCCTCGCGATTGCCCATGCCGCGGATGTCGAATGGACGATCGATGATTTTGAGCGTGTGCGCCGCAAGGTGGGCGTGTTTTGTGATTTAAAACCATCGGGTAAATATGTCGCAGTGGATTTGCACAAAGCAGGCGGCGTGCCGCAGGTAATGAAGATGTTGCTCAACGCAGGGCTGCTGTTTGGTGACTGCATGACGATCACCGGCAAGACGATTGCTGAAACATTGAAAGACATTCCCGACGCACCACGCGCTGACCAAGACGTCATCCGCCCGTACGACAAGCCGATGTACAAAGAAGGCCATCTAGCAATTCTAAAAGGCAACATCGCCCCCGAAGGCTGCGTGGCTAAAATCACCGGTCTCAAAAACCCCGTCATCACCGGTCCCGCCCGCGTGTTCGATTCCGAGCCTGAATTAATGGCATCAATCATGGCCGATAACATTAACGCGGGCGATGTCGTGGTGCTGCGCTACGAAGGCCCCAAAGGCGGACCCGGTATGCGCGAAATGCTAGCGCCCACCGCCGCCCTCATCGGCAAAGGCTTGGGCGAAAGCGTTGGCTTAATCACCGATGGAAGGTTCTCCGGCGGGACATGGGGCATGGTCGTCGGTCATGTCGCACCAGAAGCGTATGTCGGCGGCGTCATTGGCCTGATTCGTGAAGGCGATAGCGTCACCATTGATGCGCATAAATTGTTGTTACAGCTGAATGTGGATGACGCGGAGATCGAGGCTAGACGGGCACGTTGGAAGGCGCCGGCACCGAGATACACACGTGGGGTGTTGGGAAAATATTTTAAGTTGGTGGGGACGGCTAGCAAGGGTGCGGTGACGGATTGACTTGTCAAATAGAGGTTGATCTGGGTGCCCATCCTCACATTCGTCCTCTCGAAAGAACAACGCATGAAAATTATTACCGTTACTTTGGCACTCATTGCGGCTTTTTTTTCTACCTCTGCACTTACAGGGGAACTTCCCACATGGGCTTATCCGCTCAATCCGCCTGACTACAAGCCCTCACCGGACGACGGAATGCTGAGGCATGTGCCGGATAGTAAGGTCACCTATCCGGTTTCGCAAACACGCAACCTTTTTTTCGTGCCTGATTGGCACCCCGACGACCACGGGCCGATGCCAGCCGTGGTGGCGCGCGGTCGCATGCCGGCAGTTTACGCCTGCGGATTTTGCCATCGCGCCACCGGGTCTGGTGGCCCGGAAAACGCCAGCTTGACGGGATTACCGTTCGATTACATCGTTGCGCAATTGCGCGACTATCGTTCCGGCGTACGATCCACAGCGCTACCGGATCGCAGACCGCAGCGGCTCATGATTGAAGGCTCAAAAAATCTCACTGACGAGGAGATATTCGAGGCGGCGGCCTATTTTTCGGCGTTGAAACCAAAGAAAAATATTCGCGTAATCGAAACCGACACCATCTCGCAACCCGTCGTGGCTAACTGGACGTGGGTCCACCACAAGACGAGCATCAGCGAGCCGCTTGGCAGTCGTGTTATTGAAGTGCCTGAGCATCTCGAGGATTTCGAGTCGCGTGATGCACGAACGACCTTTGTCGCCTATGTGCCGCCTGGTAGTCTCAAGCGCGGTGAGGCGTTGGTTAGCGGCAAGCTGCCGAACCGAACGACTGCCTGTACGACGTGCCATGGCGCCAATCTCAAAGGCATGACAGTTGCACCACCAATTGCGGGGCGGTCCGCTTCGTACGGGATGCGACAACTTTATGAATTCAAGGTTGGTTTGCGCACTGGTGGAAATGCGGCACTGATGAAATCTGTGCTGGAAAAACTCAACAACGACGAGATGCGAGACATCGTGGCATACCTTGCTTCACAGAGCCCTTAGTAGACCTAAGACCCAGCGGAAAATTGCCGGCTGGGTGTCCTACCTCGTCCTAGCGTACATGCGCATAACGAATCACACCAGCTTCCCCGCCATCACCCACAAAAGCCATCCCGCATTTTTCCATCACCCGCCGCGATGCAGCCAGATGCGGCAGCGTTTCGCCGATGACGTTGTTAGCGCCGTTCTGATATGCGTTGCTAATCAGCGCTTGGGCAGCTTCGCTTGCGTAACCAAGCCGCTGAAACGCGTCGAGCACGCTGTAACCGATCTCGACCTGACCAGTTTTATCCGGCGGACCTTTGTAGCCGCAGGTGCCGATTAGCGTGGGCTCGGGTGCATTGAACGGTTCCTGTAAAACAATAAAGTACATCCCCCAAAAGCATCCGGCAGGCATCTGCTCGCTTAATTTCAACATCCACCGAATTGCGTCATCGTCGATGTATTCGGGCGGCCAAGCTGCGGTCACGTTTGCGTTAAGGATTTGCGCGAGAGCAAGAGACGATGTGAGTGCGGCTTGCAGCACGGCATCGACCCCGGCGACGCAAGTTAAGCGTGGGGTAATCAAATTGAAATTTTTATTCATGATCTTCTCTCGAAAAATACAGTGGCGAGAAGACTCACTATCTACACTCGACAATTTGCCATCATGCCGAATTCAACAAATTGCGACGATTCGTTAGCCGATCTTCTCGTTCAACGCGCCGAAAAATGTGCGGCGCAAATCTTAAAAGTGGCAAACATAGGCGACTCCAAGGGTTGTGGTGACCAAATGATTGACGCCATAAATTTGTATGCCAGCGTTTTCCGAACTGTCGGTGGACGCTCGCCCGCGTCGCGCTAATATGCCTCAAACGCCGCGCCAGTACTTGTGTTTCAGGTTTCAATTAATGACGTAAGGCACCTGCAATCGGCAAATAATATGTGCCGTTGCGCTGAGGCCAAGCTACCGCCCGACCGCAAACAACACCGCATTGTTAATCGAATACACCAGCCCATCCGCGCCAATCGCGGTTGGGGTGTAGGCTTCTGCAGTGCCGCTATTGAGGCGGATTTGTTGGGTGAATTGGTTTACCGATAAATCCCAACGGTAAAGGACGCCGTCTTCGCTGTTGACGAGCACCGAGCGGGTAAGCGGATCGACTGCCGCAGTGTTGATGCACCATTCTTTGACGCCGCCGGGGAATTCGGGATCAGGAGTTGGGCCCAAGATGGTGAGTATTTCTTTCATAACGGCGATGCCGGTGGTTTTATCGGCTTGCGTTTGGTTTGGGTCGAGAATGGCGATACGATTTTTACCATCGCCAGTACCGGCACCGCCGTAATTATTGTATTTGCTCATGAGTAAATAGCTGGACGTGCCGGTGTAGGACGGCACCATCGCGCGCGGCACGACGGATGGCGTGTTGTCCCAGCCAAATGCACCGGGGGTTTTGATTTGCGTAAGCCCCGCATCGAAATGCAGCATCCAGCCGGTGAAATTGTGCGAGGGGAAATTCGCTTCCAACACCCCAAAATAAACATCGCCATCGGGGCCGACCATTGGTGACGCAGTACCGTCGTCACTGATGGTGGCGGGCGTGAGTTTATTGGGATCGAGCAGGCGCACCTTGGCGCGGGTGGCGAGCGTGGCGCTATCGAGGGCCAACAAATATCCATTCGAGGTGTTCGAGCCGTTCGACCCATTTCCGGCCGTGCTGTTGACGGCGACGTAGAGTGTGCGACCGTCGGCGGAAACAGCAGGGGCGCTGTTGGTCGCGACTTTGGTCATGGCGTTATCGCCTGCGGCCACATTCGCAGCGATCCAACTGCCACGCCCGTCGGCACCCATGCGTGCGATGCCGCTGATCAAGTTGGCGGGGTTGACCGCAATTGCCGCATTCACCACAAAGCCAAAATAAATATTGCCGCTGGCATCTGCGGTGAGTGGCGTATTGATAATGATGTTTTGGTCGTATGTCGCGCGTGCGGTGTTGTAGATGTCAGCGCCATAGAACAATGCCGTTTGCATGGCGCTGCTGACGCTATCGGCATCATCACGATAAATCAGTTTTCCGCCTGCACCGGGGGCATAGATACGGTTAGTTGCGGTAAGGGTCAGGTTGTAGCTTGGCGTCCACCGTTGTTGCGTCGGCAAAATGTAGTCGGTTGTTGCGGTCCAGAGTGCGGCGCCATTCGCGCCATTGCGTGCTTCCAACCGAAAACCGCCGGTGGCACCTGTTTTGACTGGCACAATCACCGTATTGCGTTGCGTGATGACGGGTGAGCCGTAATGGATGAGTAACGATGTACCGGAATATTGGGGCGCTAAATCAACTGGCATCTGCCAGACCAGCCGTGTCAAGGGCTGGGTGGCGACGGCGCCAACGGCAGTGTGTTGGGCATCCCGCCCAAAACCCCACCACGCAGTGCCGGTGACAGGAGGTGTTGCGGGTGGTGGTGGTGTGACAACAGTATTGCTATCCCCGCCGCCACCGCCGCCGCAACTACCTAAAATTACGCTCAGCGCGATGGCCAGGATAATGGACAAACTAGCAGGTGTGGATATGCGTGGTGGCAACCTTGCTTGCAGGTTTCGTGCCGCGATTTTAAAAGGTGTTGTCATCAGCGTCGATCATCTGTTCAAGAATTGAAAGAACAATATAGCACTATCGTTGTAGTTCGATGCAACACCTCGAAACACGCCAAGACATTTCGAAACACTTCGAGACACTTCAAAACACTTCGAAACACCGCGCCAATACTAGGGTTTCAGCCTTTTTATACCCTCGTTGGAATTTGCCCAAGCCACCACCAGCTCACCCACCTTCGCCAATACTGCTTCATCTTGCGGACGTGTATCGGCAAAATACCCGGCGGCTTCAAAATAGACTGCAACGAAAATCGGCGCCCGGTTCGGTGGCATCAGGATCGCGACATCGTTGTACTTGTTGGGCATCGATACATGTGAGCCGGTGCCGGTTTTGTCGCCTGCGCGCCAATCTTTGGGCAGGTTGGCGCGGATGCGTTTCATGCCAGTTTTGGTTTCAATCATCCAATCCAGCAGCATCTTTCGCGATGCGGGGGTGAGCACATTGCTGGTGAGCAAACGAGCAGTAGTCTCGGCCATCGCACGCGGTGTGGTGGTGTCGCGCACCTCACCGGCAGGCACGAGATTCATGGCCGGCTCGATCCGATCTACCCTTGTTGTCGCATCCCCCATCGCACGCAACATGGTAGTGAAGCCCTGCGGACCGCCGAATTGCCGCAGCAATAGATTGGCGGCAGTATTGTCACTGGTGGTTTGTGTCGCGTACGCTAAATCGCGGATGGTCATGCCGCCTTTGCCGAGATTCACTTTAGTGATGGGCGAATAAGCAACCACGTCCGTCTTTGTGTAGGGCAACGCAGCGTTTAGATCGATGCGCCCCGCATCGGCCTCGCGCAGCGCTGCGGCAGCTAGCAACAGTTTGAAGGTAGAGCACATGCCAAATCGACTATCGGCGTTGAGGCCTATACTCCGGCCGCTCGCGGTGTCCATCGCAAACACGCCAAGCCGCCCGCCGGAGGCGGCCTCGATATCAGCGAGCGCCTTGTCAGTATTTGATATGGCATCCGCATTGAGCGCGGGGGCCGCGTAAAGTGTCGCGCCACCCATCGTACCGCTTGCTATCAAGGCCATATTGCCAAGTCGGCTGAGCGCTGCACGGCGTGAGAAAAAATTTCTGTTCACTGTATGCCTCTCTGCATTGTATGTCCCTATGCGTTGTATGTCTCTCTACGTTTTCTGATTGGCGAGCTGCGCCCAGATTTAGCGCAATGGGCGCAGGGTTGATTGTCAGTGCGATCTCGCTTAACGGATTCCTGTAGATTAGAACGGGATAGTGGCAAAAAAATGATGGAACGTTGAAGGTGGTTACAAGCAGGTGGCTACAAACTTACGTCTTGATCGTCTAAGATTATTTCAGTCAATACTTTTCAGACTGCACATGACGACCGCCTGCTTGACCGCCAACCGAAACGCAATTTGGTCGCGTTGTGCGTGGCTGAGTAGCGCGCCACCTTCGAGCAGCGCGATCACAGTAAGCGCTTTGTCTGCGCATTGGCGCTTGGGCCATCCATCGGTATGCAATCGTTCGGACAAGATGGCGATCATTTTCTGATATGAATCGGCGACTGCTTGACCGAGCAGCGGCGAGGTCTTTTGTTCGGATACGAAGGCTGAAAATAAAGCACAGATTTCGTTGTTGGTTTTTTGCATGACCACCGCAAGCTGTTCGCCAACTTGGGCAATTAGCGACTCAGCTTTGCGGGCGCGGCTGGCCGCGAAGAGCGCCAATAATCCGTTGGTAATTTCACCAATCACGGCCACGCCAATTTCTTCTTTGCCACCTGGGAAATGGTGATACATCGAGCCTTTCGGCGCTTCTGCCAACGCTAAAATATCGTTAATACCGACACCGTGGTAGCCATGTTTACGAAATAGTCGCAAGGCTGCTTGCAAAATGCGGGAGCGGGTATCGGCTTTCTCAATTTTTGGGTTTTGGTTCATCATTTTTGGATTTGCGCGCATGGCTTTACACTTTACACCAAATTCCGTTATGATCGGATTAGACAGACTGGTCTAGCGAATTGGCAGAACGGCGGCTAGGGGTAATGAAGGCCGCACAGAAAGGGTTGCGCAGATGAATATCCAACAGCTTGAACTATTGGCCGCTGACGGCTATCGATTGGCCGCCACATACGTCGCGCCCGATCAAAATCAAGGAGAACTACAATTCATCGTTATCGGCTCCGCGACCGCCGTACCGCGCGGCTTTTACCGTCGCTTTGCGGAGTATGCCGCTTCACGCGGGGTACATGTGTTGATGGTGGATTATCGCGGCATCGGAGATTCCAAATATCCCCCGTACCAAAAATCACTGCGCGGTTTTAAAATGGAATATGCCGATTGGTCGCGGCTTGATTTAGCGGCGGCTGTTGATTGGTGTACCAAGCGCGGCAAAACGTGGCTTGTCGGTCATAGCTTGGGCGCCCATGCGATTGGCCAACTGCCGAGCCCGAACGATTTGCAGGCAGCTTATATCTGCGGCGGGGGCGCTGGCTGGCATGGCTGGATGCCGTTTCCGGAGAGCCTTAAGGTGTGGTTGCTGTGGAATGTGCTGGGACCGATCCTCACTCGAATTTACGGCTATCAACCCATGAGCAAGCTGGGCGTTGGCGAGGATTTGCCGATGGGCGTGTATCGTGATTGGCGGCGTTGGTGCCAGTTGCCACATTACTTTTTTGATGATTCAGAACCACGGGCGAAGGCGATTGCCGCACGGTTTGCCGAGGTGCGAATCCCCATTGCTGCCGCCGTTGCCACCGATGATCTGTGGGCGACGCCAAAATCGCGCGATGCATTTTTTAAAGGCTATGTGAACGCAAAAGTTGAGTCCATCGATATTGCCCCACAATCACTGGGTGTGCCGGGCGTCGGCCACATGGGTTATTACCGTGCCAATGTAGGCGCGGCGCTCTGGCCGCAAATGTTAGCGTGGTTAGAACGCAACGGGCTGCATTTGACACCTTAACTGGCAGGGACTTGCTGTTAACGCAGACACCAGTACTAGCGGTCATTTCGAAGCGGTTTGCCTTCGAGAGCCGCTCCGAATAACGAGTTTGCCTTTCCATTTTTATCAGCCGCGCTGGCGTTTGCCATTCGGATTGGAAGAGTAGGGCTCTAGTGAGGCTCTCGGGGCCCTATTTCGCTGCCGTCATCATTGGCATCCTCAGTGATGTCCTGAGTGGCGCCCTCAGTGGCGTCCTCAGTGGCGCCACCAAGCTACCAGTTGTAAGATATGGGTAATGGATACGACTAACGCTCGCATTCAAGACGCTTCGGATCGTCGTACTTAACCTGTAATTAATCAAGCCAATCGGGTCGCAAAACGCATTATGATGACGCAATTGTGAGCAAGATTGCGTCATCTCGTTGCCCCTTCAGATTACCTGCTCAAATTGCCTTTTTCACCTAGCCTTACAATAAATACGGAAACCTTCCATGCACGCCACTCTGCATCTCATGAAATCACGCGGCTTCCCGCATATTCGCCGAAAAGTGCTCGACACCCTGCAAGTGAATATGGGCTATAAGTGCAATCAGGCTTGCTTTCATTGCCACGTAAACGCGAGCCCGGATCGCAAGGAAATGATGTCGCTGGAGACGGTCGATGATGTTATTGCCTTCATGCGGACTGCATCGATTAAGACGCTCGATTTGACTGGCGGCGCACCCGAATTGAACGATCATTTTCGGTACTTGGTGGCCGCTGCACGCGCCATGGATGTGCGGGTGATTGACCGTTGCAATTTGACGATTTTAGAAGAGCCGGGGTTTGAAGATTTGGCGCAGTTTTTGGCCGTTCACCAAGTGGAAGTGAGCGCATCGCTGCCTTGTTATAGTCAGGAAAATGTCGATAAACAACGCGGTGACGGGGTGTTTGAAAAATCGATTTCCGGCCTCAAAAAACTCAACGCGCTTGGCTATGGAAAAAGCGATACTAACCTAGTATTAAACCTTGTTTTTAACCCGCAAGGGCCAAAGCTGCCGCCCCCGCAAGAAGCGCTGGAAGCCGATTATCATCGATTGCTACAACAAAATTTTGGCATCGTCTTCAATCATTTGTTTACGATCACCAATATGCCAATCCAGCGCTTCGGATCGACCTTGGTTTCAAAAGGCCAATTTGAGCCTTATATGGATTTGCTGGTGTCGGCATTCCAAGCGCACAACCTTGATAACGTGATGTGTCGCTCGCTACTCTCGGTTGATTATCTCGGCTACGTTTACGATTGCGATTTCAATCAAATGTTGGCGCTGCCATTGCAGCACAAATCGCAACATAAAGCGCCAGTCAGCGAGCAACTCAAAACGCATCTGCGCGACCTTATGAACGTCGATTTGCAGGGTAACCCAATCGTCGTGAAGGATCATTGCTACGGTTGTACAGCGGGGCAAGGTTCTAGCTGCGGCGGCGCATTGGATGCCGAAGGTAACGCTCGTGGTAATACGCAGGCGGCATTGGCTGCGGCTGAATAGCATTACCATCAGAAAATATGACATCCGGCCGCGCCTGCCCTCTTGGTTATCGCTATCCGGCAACGGTGTTCAACCGTGCAGCCGAGCTGCAAGCAGAGACAATTTACGTAGTTGGTGGCCTCTATGGCAATCGCGCGGCTGTAAATGAAATATTAAAAATGGCCGCGCAGGAAACCGTTGCGCCGACGTTGGTGTTCAACGGCGATTTCAATTGGTTCAATATTGATGCGGATGATTTTGTTGCGGTCAATACCGAGGTACTAAGGCACGTTGCGTTGCGCGGCAATGTTGAAACTGAATTGGCATCCGGCGATGCAAACGACGCCGGCTGTGGCTGCGCGTACCCTGATTATGTGGACGATGCGGATGTTGAGCGCTCAAACCAAATTATGCAAAAATTGCGTGAAACTGCGAGAGCGTTCCCCGAAATATCAGCGCGCCTAGCGTCACTGCCAATGCATCTTGTGGTACAAGTTGGACCAGATGAAACCAAGCGATTTGGTATTGTGCATGGCGATGCAGAATCCCTGGCAGGTTGGCGCTTTGCACACGATAGTCTGCATGAAGCCGAGAATATCGCGTGGCTGCGGCAAACCTGCAATGCCGCCAATCTAATCGGCTTTGCCAGTAGCCACACTTGTTTGCCAACGCTTCGGCTTTTTAATTCATTGAACACTGCCGGCATCGTGAATACTGCAAACTCTACGAACGCAGCCGCCGCAACACACATGGTCATTAATAACGGCGCCGCAGGGATGCCCAATTTTGCCGGTACCGAATATGGCTTGATTTCGCGGCTTTCGATCCATCCGCCACGCGAGGGTTTATCGCAGTACGGCAACTTCGTTGATGGCATTTATATTGATGCCATCCCGATTCACTACGATGTCCAATTTTTTCGCGAGAAATTTCTTGCCAACTGGGTGCCGGGAACGCCAGCTCATCAATCCTACTTCCAACGGATCTCGCATGGCCCGAGCTACGCGCCGCCGCATGCGTTAGGCTTGGTCCGCGCACCATCGGTCTGCGCCTAAGTTTAGAAATCGTGGAATTTGTCGCCGCGATGAATGCATTCGATGAACGCATTCATCAATAAAGCGCACAATCAACGCTCATGTATTGCTGCGTTTCCGTAGTAAATCGGGGCGAACAAGTGAAACGGGTCAAGCCATTTTTAGGGGGCACTATGAAAAAAATAACCCGCACCACTGCGGCGCGCAAAGCACATATGCCGCCAGTGCAGACAGCTAAACCCCGTTCGAGGCCAGTACCCAGCACAAGCAGCAGCACCAACCGCAACATCAAAAAAATCAATCTTGCCCTGCAAGGCGGTGGTGCGCACGGTGCATTTACCTGGGGTGTAATGGACCAGTTGCTCGACGACGGCCGCATAAAAATTGAGGGCATATCAGGCACAAGTGCGGGTTCCATGAACGCAGTCGCTTATGCCTACGGCAATTTGATCGGCGGTAATGCGGGCGCTAAAGCCGCGTTGGAAAAATTTTGGAGGGCTGTGTCGGATGCAGGCCAGCGTTTTTCGCCCATAAAAACCATGCCATGGGAGCGTGCGATGGCGGGCTGGGCGGACGATAACGCGTTGGCATTCGAGGCTTTCAAATCAATCACGAATATGTTCTCGCCGCAACAGTTGAACCCGCTCAACTTCAATCCGCTACTTGATATTTTGAGTGAGCAAATCGATTTTACAGCGCTTAATACCTGTCAAGATACAAAGCTTTTCTTATCGGCAACCAACGTCAATACCGGTAAAGTGCGGGTGTTCAACACAACTGAAATTACTGCCAAATCAGTAATGGCATCAGCTTGTTTGCCGAATATGTTCCAAGCGGTTGAAATCGAAGGCGAGTATTTTTGGGATGGCGGCTATATGGGCAATCCCTCACTGTTTCCGTTGTTTTATGCAACCGACGCAGCAGATGTGTTGATCGTTCACATCAATCCGATTGAACGCAATACGGTGCCCACGACATCCGCTGAAATTTACAATCGCGTGAATGAGATTAGCTTTAATTCTTCGCTGATTAAAGAGCTGCGCTCGGTCGCATTTGTACAAAAATTATTGGATGAGGGCTGGCTGAAAGATGAGCATCAAGACAAATTGAAATACGTGTTCATTCACTCGCTACGGGCTGATAAAGTGCTCGCTGATCTGTCAATTGCCAGTAAATTCTCCAGCGATTGGGATTTCTTGCAAACGCTGCGCGAACGTGGCCGTGCCGAAGCGGCAGCGTGGCTCGCGCAGAATTTTGACAATTTAGGTGCGCGCTCAACCGTTGACTTGCGTGCCGAGTTCTTAACCAGCGGCAGCGAATTGGTGAACTCGCCAAAGCTGCGAACGACTACATCTAAGGCGCGGAAAAAAGCGTAAGGTCGTGTAAGAATGATGCACTTTATACGACTTACACAACATACGGTTCATTACAATGCGAAGGTGTCGCGCTTACAACCATGCAAGCGATCAAAAACCGCGCTTCACTTAGTGCTACTTACCGCAACTTAGCAATCGGATCATTGGCTATTACGAGCATCACTGACTTACTGGGACAAAACTGGGACAACATGAAAAAAAGCAAACTCGTCGTTTTATTAGTCGTGGTCGCACTTATTGCGGCATTTTTTGTATTTAATCTGGGGCAGTATTTCAGTATTGATTATTTTAAATTGCAGCAGGCGGCAATCAATAATTACTACGCGGCAAACCCCGTTCAAACAGCGCTCATTTTCTTTGCGGTTTATATCGGCGTCACGGCGCTCTCGCTGCCCGGTGCCGCCATTCTGACGCTGGTAGCGGGCGCCATTTTTGGCCTGCTGTGGGGCATCGTGATCGTTTCATTTGCCTCAACAATTGGCGCGACATCCGCATTTCTAGTAGCGCGCTTTTTGTTACGCGATTCTATTCAAGCCAAATTTGGCGACAAGCTGAAAGCATTCAACACTGGCGTTGAAAAAGAAGGCGGCTTTTATTTGTTCACGCTGCGCTTGGTGCCGGCATTCCCGTTTTTTATGATTAACGTGGTCATGGGTTTAACGACCATGAAGGCTTGGACGTTTTTTTGGGTAAGCCAAGTCGGTATGTTTTTGGGCACGATTGTGTTCGTGAACGCCGGTACTGAGCTTGCGAAAATTACTTCACTGAAAGGTATTCTGCACCCTGGCTTACTGGGCGCCTTTGTGCTGCTCGGTGTTTTCCCGCTGATTGCAAAAAAAATCATCGGCATCTTCAAAGCCCGCAAAATCTACGCCAAATGGGCAAGCCAAAAACCAAAACATTTTGACCGTAACGTCGTTGTTATCGGTGGCGGTTCAGCGGGCTTGGTGACGAGCTACATTGCGGCTGCCGTCAAAGCAAAAGTGACGCTGGTGGAAAAGCATAAGCTCGGCGGCGATTGCTTGAACACAGGCTGTGTGCCTTCGAAGGCGCTGATTCGCTCGGCCAAATTATTGAACCACATCCAGCGTTCCAAAGAATTTGGCATCGAATCCGCGACCGCTGAGTGGGACTTTGCGCAGGTAATGGAACGCGTACAGCGGGTCGTGACCGAGATCGAACCGCATGACTCAGTAGAGCGCTACACTGGGCTAGGCGTGGATTGTGCAAAAGGGTCGGCAAAAATATTAACCCCTTGGGCAGTCGAAATTACGGCTGATGACGGCACGAAAATTACGCTGACCACAAAGAATATCGTGATCGCTGCGGGAGCGCGCCCGTTCGTACCGCCAATTCCGGGTTTAGCTGAAGCAAACCCGCTCACATCAGACAATGTATGGAGCATCCGTAAACTGCCAAAGCGCTTGGTGGTACTGGGCGGCGGACCGATTGGTTGTGAACTCACGCAGTGCTTTGCGCGGTTTGGTTCGAAAGTGACGCAAGTCGAGATGGCGCCGCGCATCATGATTCGCGAAGATGTTGAAGTATCCGAAATGGTGAAACGTAAATTTGAAGCCGAAGGTGTTGCGGTATTGGTGAATCACAAAGCCAAACAAGTATTGGTTGAGAACGGTGAAAAGTTTCTGGTCGTTGAGAACAACGGTAACGATATTCGAATCCCTTTTGATGAGATTTTGTGCGCCGTCGGACGTGTTGCCAACACCAAGGGCTACGGCTTAGAGGAGCTTGGCATTCCTGCCAACAAGGTCGTTGAAACTAACGATTATTTGGAAACGATTTATCCGAATATTTTTGCCTGTGGCGATGTGGCGGGCCCGTATCAATTTACCCATACTGCTGCGCACATGGCGTGGTACACCGCCGTGAATGCGTTGTTTGGCAAGTTTAAAAAATTCAAAGTCGATTATTCGGTGGTTCCGTGGGCGACTTTTACCGATCCGGAAGTGGCGCGTGTAGGCATTAACGAGCAAGAGGCGATTGAGAAAAAAATTGCCCATGATGTGCATGTATATGGCATGGATGATTTGGATCGCGCAATCACTGATGGCGAGGCGCACGGGCTTGTTAAAGTGATTACAGTCAAAGGCAAAGATAAAATTTTGGGCGCGACAATCGTCGGTGAACATGCCGGCGATTCGCTGGTGGAATTTGTCGCTGCGATGAAGCACGGGTTTGGCTTGGAAGGCATTTTGTCCACCATTCATACCTATCCAACGTTTGGTGAAGGAAACAAGTACGCGGCAGGCATTTACAAACGGTCAACTGCGACCGTTGGCAAGTTGGCGGTGGGTAAGGCATTGAACGATTGGACGCGTGGTGATGGTGGCATTGGGGCGCTGTTGGGCTCAGTCATTTCGTTAGTAGTCTCGCCGGACAATACACCTGCTTATCCAAAACAACCATTGCACCTAAAATAAGGAGTAGCAAATGAAGAAAATGATGAATCAAATGTTGAAATTTTCGGCAGGAGTGGTATTTACAATTTGTGCGCTTTCAATTGGGGCACTCCCCATGACCGCATCCGCCCAGCCGTTTGACCACTCCCATGCCGCCTTCACCACAATCTTAAAAAACCATGTGGTCTCAACCGATGGTGGCAAATCATCGCAGGTGAAATACGCTGAATTGCAGAAAGATCATGCGCAACTCAAAACCTATTTGGAAAGTCTTTCAAAGGTTTCGGAGTCGGAATTTAATAGCTGGACCAAACCGCAACGCATGGCGTTTTTAATTAACGCTTACAACGGGTTTACGCTTGAATTGATTTTGCAGAACTATCCGGTGAAATCGATTAAGGATATTGGCGGCACGTTCGACAATCGCTGGAAGCGGAAATTTTTCAAGTTGTTTGGGCAGGATTTTTATCTCGATAAAATTGAGCACGAAACTTTGCGAAAACCCGGCGCATTCGATGAGCCGCGAGTTCATTTCGCAGTTAACTGTGCCTCCATCGGCTGTCCGGCTCTGCGCGAAGAAGCGTTCACTGCCGATAAATTGGACAAGCAATTGGAAGAACAAACCGTGCGATTTTTATCGGATCGTTCGCGCAATCGCTATGACACCAAGAGTGGGAAATTGGATGTTTCAATGATCTTTAAATGGTTCAGCGTGGACTGGGAATCCGGCTATAAAGGCTTCGACGGAAAAACACCCGCCATCAAAACCCGTGAGGATTATTTCGCTCGCTACGCTAAATTACTAGCCGATGCGCCAGCTGATCAGCAAAAAATTGCTGATGGCAAAGCAACGATTTCAACGTTGGATTATAGTTGGTTGTTAAACGGCGCGAAGTAGGCCGCGAGAGCAAGCGCCAAGGGAAATTTACATACCTGCATTGACGGGCTTTTCGAGCCTAGGTGGCTCGAAAAGCCCGCCAGTCGGCATCATTTAGTTTCGTAATCGCGTTTTGGCTATTTTTAATTGCTACTTTTTAATCCCAATTCCTGACACAGCATCGCTACCGTCGTTTGCAGTGCAGCAACCTCGTTTTGTAGCTGCGACACCTGCAATTTAAGTGTTGCGATTTCGCTAACTGTGATTATTTCGTTGCCGTCATGCCCTGCCGTTACCGCCATGGCCTCGATTGATGGCGCGCCCGATAATAAATGCGCCCAGCGATTTTCGCGTGCACCGGGTTGGCGCATTAGTTCAACGACCATCGCGCCACCGTTCGCATCGTCGCGTTCGACCAGCTCCAACAAAAATCCCTCGACAGCAGATATATCGGCAAATTTGTGTAGTCGATCCGCATTGATCCGGAGCTCGCCAATGGTCTGCGGGCCGCGTAGCATCAGTGTGGTGAGCAACGCAACAGCTTGGCTCGGCAGGCGCAAGCCACGTTCTGCATTATGGGCATAGCGCATCACCCGGCCGCCACTGGATTCCATCGCGAGCGATAATGTTTTTAAATGGTCAACCGCCGCCTGCACCTCATCATCGGTCGCCTCGATCACCGGGTCGCGGTTGGTTTTTTGATTGCATCCCGATACCAGCGCATTCAAGGTGAGTGGGTAGGAATCCGGGACGGTGTGTTGCTTTTCAATCAACACACCGAGCACGCGGGTTTCGAGTAACGATAAAATTGGCATTGATGGCATGGGCAGTGTTTACCTGAGCAACGTTGGGGGCGAGGGACGATTATCGCTTCGGTGGAAAGGTCAGCGAACCGGCGGGTTAGCGAACCAGCGTGAGACGGCTAAACGACAATTAGAATAAGGCGCTATGACACGTTAAAGCGGTATTAAAGTAGCGCAATCATTTATTTGGTTGATGATTCCAACGGGTACGGTTGTTGATCATACCGTTTCTGTTGTTACGAGTAGAGCCTTTGGCTCTCCAGAAAAATCTCATCAACAATCATTAACACTGGCAATGCGCTTCTCATATGTTTTCCATGCATTTTTCTTGACATATTCAGTCAGCAAGGCTATCTTAATGACCAAACAGTCATTTAACCTTTTTTCTTTACGCCATGTCATCACTCGCTAAAATCATTGAACCCCGCTGGGAGCGCCGCAAAGATGCGCGTCCGGGCGAATTGGCGACCGCTGCACTGGAGCTTTTTGTTGAACGCGGATTTTCTGCCACGCGACTTGACGACGTGGCCAAACGCGCTGGTGTCTCAAAAGGCACCCTTTATCTTTATTTTGACAGCAAAGAAGATTTATTCAAGGCCGTGGTGCGCGAGGGCATTGTGTCGCGCATTGAGGAAGCTGAGGCGCGGATTCGCGCTTACACCGGCGACACGCCGCAGCTCTTGGGCGAACTGGTTCACGATTGGTGGGATCAAATCGGCGCGACCAAACTGGCGGGCATTAGCAAACTCATGATGTCGGAAGCGGGCAATTTTCCCGATCTCGCCAAGTTTTATCATGATGAAGTGATTGTCCGTGGCACGGCATTGTTTGCGTCGGTTATACAGCGCGGCATTGATTCGGGCGAGTTCCGCCCCGTCCCGCTGGAATTTGTGCCGCGTATCGCCTGCGCACCGGTCAATATGCTGATGCTATGGCGGCATTCGTTTGATCTCTGCGGCGGTAGCGCGATTGATCCAATTGCCTATTTGGATGCGCATACCGACCTGCTGGTGAACGGTTTGAGAGCGCATGCCCCGTCTGTGGCGGTGGCGCCGGTATTGATGCCAGCCCGGGGCGTCCGTCGTGACTCCGGTGGCTCTGGCGACGCTCGTAACGCTGGCAGCCCGGACACTCCGGGCAACATCACACGAGCAAAATAGACGCATATGCAAGGCCTCGGCCGGAAGTCCAAATCCGCACGCAGCTTAGCGTTTGCAAAACACATTCAACCTTTTCCTAACAACCCAAAGCCGTTCGGTGCCCGATTTTGATAAACTTCGGCATCCTCAATCTTGAATCGATGCGTTACCATGACTGCCGCAATGAATAATCCCGCTGATATTGAAAACGCCCGCTTTTTGATGGTGGAACAACAAATCCGAACATGGGAAGTGCTGGACCCGGCCGTGCTGGAATTGCTGTTTACCGTGAAGCGCGAAGATTTTGTGCCGCCGGCATACCGATCGCTTGCGTTTGTCGATATGGAAATTCCGATTGGCCACAATCAATTGATGATGCCGCCAAAAATGGAAGCGCGGATTGTGCAGGAAGTGGCCGCCAAACCAACTGAGCGCGCGCTCGAAATCGGCACCGGTTCGGGCTACGTTACGGCCCTGCTAGCCAAGCGCTGCGAGAGTGTGACCTCAATTGAATATTTTGATGAACTATCGGCCTCTGCCGGCAAATCACTCGCTAACGCTGGCATCACCAATATCCGCTTGTTTGTCGGCGACGCGGCCGAATCGCCAGCGAATGTGATTGGTGTGCATGATCGGTTTGATGTGATTGTCCTGACGGGCTCTACGCCAATGCTACCGAGCACGTTTTTGGATTGCTTAAATGTTGGTGGGCGTTTATTTGCCGTGATTGGCGACGCACCAGCCATGAAGGCAAATTTGCTGACCAAAACCAGCGATACCACCTACACAACTGCTGAGTTATTTGAAACAGTGCTTGCCCCACTCGTGAACGCGAAGCAGCCTTCGCGATTTCAGTTCTAAGACGACAACAGAAAACATGCAGCAAATATCCGTCACCGAACTCAGCGCGATGTTAAAGAACTTCGTACAAAACCCCGCGCAAAACCCGGCAGATGCGCCTGTGTTGATCGATGTGCGCGAGCCGTGGGAGTGGGATTTGGCAAGGATTGACGGCGCCATTCATATCCCCATGGGGCAGATTCCGAACAAGATGGATGAGATTGACCAGACGCGTCCCACGGTCATTATTTGTCATCACGGTGCCCGTAGTCTGCAAGTCGTCGCATTTTTGCAGCGTGCCGGGTTTGATAACCTGCATAATCTGTCTGGTGGAATCGATGCATGGTCGCGCGAGATTGATTCGCAGGTTGCGCTGTATTGATGACACGCCCTATAACTCAACAATATCAGGGAAATCCAAAGCGAGGTCAGTTAGCATCCTAGATGCTGGCCAACCGCATTAAAAACAGCATCAGAAACATTAAGTCAAACAGCCTAACAAAAACTCAGTAACCCACCCTCCGGGAAACCAAAAAATGAAATCCAGACACCTCACCCTTTCCGCCATCATGACTGCTCTTATCGCTAGCGCCTCCGCTGCGCCGGCCTTTTCGGCCGACTTGTTGGATGTTTATCGCGACGCGCTCGCGCAAGACCCTGTTTATGCGTCCGCGCGAGCCGCAGCCGACGCGGGTAAAGAGGCGTTGCCGATTGCGCGAGCTGGGTTATTGCCCAACGCCAATTTGGGCGGTAATTTCACCCGGGTTAATCGCGACATCGCCGGTTTACCCAGCTCCGATTACAACAACAAGGGTTATACCTTAAGCCTTACGCAACCATTGTTTCGTCCACAAAACTGGATCGTTGCCGATCAGGGCAATTGGCAGATGAAACAAACCGATGCAGTATTTGCTGATGCCGCGCAGACCCTTATTCTGCGCACTGCCCAGGCCTATTTTGATGTGTTGTTGGCGCAAGACAACGTCGCACTTTCGGTTGCCCAGAAAAAAGCGTTTGACGAGCAGTTGGCCCAAGCCAAACGAAATTTTGAAGTCGGCACCGCCACCATTGTCGATACCTATGAAGCGCAAGCCAAATACGACCTTGCAGGTGCGCGCGAAATTTCAGACCAAAACGATTTGGAAATTAAGATCGGTGCGTTGCGGCAACTTATTGGCAAAATGCCACCCAGCTTGAGTCCATTGAAAGATGGCGTAGCGTTATCATTGCCGCAACCCGCGGATGTGGAATCGTGGATAAAAAGAGCGGAAACCGACAGCCCCGTCATTGCCCAGCTTCGCGCTGTCTATGAAGTGGCGGCACTTGAAGTAAGCCGCAGCAGAGCGGGCCATTACCCCACCGTTGATTTGGTCGCCAGCTACGGTGATAACCGTGCGCCGTTTTCGGGTACAGGCCCTGAGCTTTCAACCAAAACCACGCAAATCGGCATTCAATTTAATGTGCCGCTTTATCAAGGCGGTGGAACGCAATCGCGTGTTCGGCAGTCACTTTCGCTGCGCGAGCGAGCCGATCAAGATTTAGAAAACTCCAAGCGTACCGTTTCACAGAACGTCCGCCAGTCTTTCCTCGGTGTCAAAAACGGTGTGGCGCAAGTGAAAGCGTTTGAGGCTGCGCTGGTCTCCAATAAATCATCTCTCGATTCCACTATCCTTGGCCGTGAAGTGGGTGTGCGTACCAACGTCGATATCTTGAACGCGCAACAACAACTCTTCCAAGCTAGACGCGACCTGCAACAGGCTCGCTATAACACCATCCTTTCGCAGCTCCGCTTGAAGTCTGGCGTGGGACGCTTACAGGAAGAAGATTTAGCTGAGGTTAATCGGTTGTTGGCGAAGTAGTTGAGTAGTTGGCTGGATGCAACGGCCTAGTGATGACGACAGCAATTTGGCACTATTAGGAACTCGTCGAGCAATAGGCAGTGAGATATGCTCATCTTTGGCGGAATAACTTAAGTTGATTCCTCGTCAAATGAAGCTCGCGAAAATGGTCGCCTGAAATGCCTATTTTCACCGTCAAGTTAAAACATTCCGCATCAATGCCATTGATCAGAATGGCGCCATTTAGTTTGCCAAGCTTGGGAATCCTTGATGCCCCATGACCTGCGGCGGCATGCAATTCCTCCTCGCTTGCGGTCATTCTTACGATTTTGATGCCCCAATCCATCGGAATGGCATTGATGGCCTCAATGTGAGCACAGGAGACTGTCACGACAATTTTTTCGATAAAGTCAGAGTGTTTTTGTAGTTTTAGGTTTGGGAAGATGAGCTTGAATTTAGCGCTTTCTATTGCCGCACTTTGAACAGGCCAGAAAAACAGCGCAGCCGCCAGGAAAATTATTTTGATCAAAAAAACCTTGGTCATATTTTGCAAGACAGATTGAAACTAATGTTGAACAAAAAGCGCCAGTGTTCGCGCAGTCGCCCCACGATGGCGTTGCGCAAATAGCGCAGCAGCAATGCAAACTTCCGTTTTTAAGGCATTATTTTCGAGCAGCCGCTTTGCGTTGCTCATGGCGTCTTCGGCCCCCGTTACCTGCAAAACCGCTCCCGCTTCTTTCCCCAATTTCACCGCTTCACTAAAGTTAAACACATGTTCGCCGATGATGACAGGCTTGCCGACCGCCGCCGCTTCGATCAAATTATGACCGCCCAATGCTTCAAAACTACCGCCGATGATGGCGACATCGCAAAGCGCGTAGTAAGCAACCATTTCCCCCATAGAATCGCCCTGCCAGACCTCAACATCGGCTACTGGCGCTGCGGTCACACTGCGTTTAGCGACAGCAAACCCTGCGTCCTGAATGAGCTGAAACACATCGTTAAATCGTTGCGGGTGACGGGGAACGACAACGAGCAAAATATCCTTGCGAGCAGCGCCATCAAAAACTTTTTTGTAAGCGGTGAGTAGCATTCGTTCTTCGCCATCGCGACTATTGGCAATCAGTAGTACGCTCTTCTTGGCCGTCGGTAACGCCGCGCGCCACGCTTTCCCCATTGCCACCAACTCTTCATCGGGGACAAAATCAAATTTCATATTGCCGGTAACAACAACGTTTTTAGCGCCTAGCGATGTGAACCGTGCGGCGTCATCCGCTGATTGTGCGGCGACGACATCAATCTGACTAAGGGCTTCACCGACAAGCGCACGGATGGGGGCGAACTTGGCGTAGCCGGCGCGGGATCGCTCAGAAAGCCGTGCATTGACGAGCAATACCGGCAGATTATCCGCTCGACATGTGGCGACCAAATTAAACCAAATCTCTGTCTCCATAATCAATAAAAAACGCGGCTTAAAATGCGTGATCAGCCCACGGATAGCAGACGGGAAATCGTAGGGTAAATAGGCAATCGTAGCGCGGGTTGAAAATAATTCTGCTGCCATCGAACGGCCGGTTGGCGTCATGCAGGTAAGTAGAATCGGCTGGTTGGGAAACTGGTGTTCGCAGGCTTGGATCAGCGGCCCAGCAGCGCGAACCTCGCCGACCGAGACGGCGTGGATCCAAATCGCGGCGCTCAACGTCGGTTGTCGATATCGACCGAACCGTTCGCCAATGTTTTGCCGATAGCCAATTTCTTTGCGGCCACGCCACCACAGACGCGCCAAAATGATTGGCACGGCTAGGGCAAAACATAGCGTATAAATTATGCGCAACATATCAACCAACCCACGGGAAAATAGCCTCAAACACCGCATCAACGCTGGGGTTTGCGGGGCTGGCTTTGGTGCCGCCACCCAAATTAATGGCGCTTTTGGCGCCGAATAAACCCGTTAAATGAGGCGAGGTTGTCATGTACAAGCCAATCGTTGGGCGCCCCAACGCAACCGCCAAATGCGCAAGCCCGGTATCCACTCCGATGACGGCGGTAGCGCCTGCCAGCATCCTGGCGGCCTCGGTCAATGCCATCGCTGGCGGCACGATGGGTTGAATGGAATGCGCCAACGATGCCGCTAAAGAATCGCTCGTTTGCTTTTCCGCAGCACCGCCCCACGGCAATACTAAAATGAAGCCAAGCGCTTGGAGCTTTTTTCCTAACCCGATCCACTGCTCAATGGGCCATTGTTTGTCGCGGCGACTAGTGGCGTGCAGGAAAACAATATAGCGATGTGCTGTATGGGCCGACCCATCTTCGTTGGACAACCATTTTGGGCGCGGTGATTCCAGCGATTTCCCGATTAATCCGTAATCCGTTTCAACATTCAATCGGTAGCCCAATGCGGCAGCCGCCAGCTGGCGATTACGCATCACCGCGTGTTCATTTTTAGCGATATGAAATCGGTTCTGATAAAACTTGGCGGCGAGTGGTTCACGTGCCGAATCGGGCGACATGCCGTAGCGCTCACCATGCGCCCACGTGGCAACGATTGCGCTCTTGACCAAGCCTTGCGTATCGATGACGGCATCGTATTCCCGCGCCGATAGCGCGGTACGATGCGCCGCAAGTTGCGACCAATGCGCTGGCTTCCACCATTGCTTTTTAAGCGCCCGCAGATTGATCGGCAGCGCTTTACTCACGCGCGGATGCAACTCGACCAACTCAACATACGGTAATTCTGTGACCCAATCAATGGCGGCGTTTGGAAACGCATGTGCAATATCGCTCACCACCGGCAAATTGTGGATAACGTCACCCATTGAAGAGAGTTTGACCAAGAGAATACGCATGGTTGTATTCTAGCTGAGCAAGAAGGGCATTCGCGTAGCAGTATCAATGCGGCATAGCTACTCCAATGTTGGACGCAATCGATTTACAATGTTGCTGAACGAATTCGCAGAAAAATATCCATCCAAAGATAAAAATTGTGCCTACAAAAATCCCACTCTCGGTTGTCATCATTGCCAAAAATGCCGCATCGCAAATCGGCGAGCTCATTCATAGCGTTGCCTTTGCGGGCGAGGTGTTGGTTGTCGATTCTGGCTCGGAGGATGCAACCCGCGCCATTGCCGATGTGCGCGGCTGCCGTGTGGTCGAAAAAGAATGGCTGGGCTTTGGGCGGCAAAAACAGTTCGCAGTCAGCATTGCGGAATTTGACTGGGTGCTATGCTTGGACGTCGATGAGCGCGTTTCGCCAGAATTGGCCGCCAACATTGCCGCTAAAATGGAATCACCAAAGCACTTCGCCTACCGCATGCCGCGCCGCAACCGGTTCTTTGGCCAATGGCTTAAACACGGCGAAGGCTATCCCGATTATTCATTGCGCCTGTTTCATCGCCAGCACGCCAGCTGGAGCAATGATGAGGTGCACGAAACGGTCATCACAACGGCCGACGTCGGCACGCTCAGCGGCGATTTAATGCATGACTCGGCCGAGGACGTAACCACTTATCTCGCAAAGCAAAACCGTTATTCCAGCCTTCACGCGCAGGCGTTGTTTGATCAGGGCGTTCGCGCCGGTTATGGGAAACTGTTTGTGAGCCCGTTAGCACGGTTTATTAAGTTTTATTTTCTGCGGCTCGGTTTTCTGGACGGCGGCGCTGGCTTTGCCCATGTGGCGATTGGTTGCTTCGCCGCGTTTGCGAAATACGCCAAGCTGATTGAACTATCCAAAAAATCTGGCCAAAAGTAGCGATCGCTTGATCTATGGTTTCGTGGTTGGCGCTGGTGAAGCAACCACCGGCGGCACATCTCCAACCAATGTTATGCGCCGCTGAATTCGCGCCACCTCAACGGAATCCCCCACTTTTTCTGCGCGCAACCGCTGCACACCAAGCCAAGCCAACAGTGGCCGCCGAAAGCCCTGCGCGGATGCGGTATCGATAGCCGCCGAAATGACGACCGGACTTGCTTGACCACGCCGGAAAATGACGCCAGCAGCAACGAGTTTGGCAATGGGATCAGCGATGGTTTGTAATGCCTGTGCGGCATTGACATCAGTATTAGCGATTGCTACCGCGCGATGCTGTGGCGGCAGTAATTCAGCATCGGCGATCGGTGATTTGCCCGCTAAATAATCGGCATAGGCACGCTCTGGTTTTGCGGCATCTTGGCGTAGCCTTTCAAAGCCATCGCAATCTTGAGTGGCCAAACTCGCCACTTGGCTGGCGCAATGCATCAGCTCAATTCTGGCCATTAAATCGACACGGCCGGTGCGGGCTACTTCGTTCTTGGCACGGACAAATTCTTGCGCATCTACTCTCGCGTTGCCTGCCAAGTAGGCCTCAATTGAGCGCTCCATCGATGATTGCGCGTTCGCCTGCCAATCCGGCGCAGGCGGTCCGCTAGAACAGGCTGGCAAACAGCTTAACAAGCTCGCCGTGAGGATAACGGCCAACATGCCATCGGGCGATTTTGAGAACTGTTTTGGTTGCTTTTCTTGTGATCCTTGGACCTTGGCAATGTTCACGACGTTCATCATGGCAGCTTAAGCTCCGACTCAGTTTTAAACGGCCACTTGCGGTTGATTTCATTCACTAAATGGTCAACTTTACGCAGGCTTGATTCTACCTCGGCACGCAGCGCGCCCAAGTCCACCGTGCCTGCGCGCACGTTCGCGCCAATCGCTTGCGCCTCAACAAGCACTGCATCAATCTTCTTCAAACTCGCGCGGGTATCGGCGAGCAAGGCGTTGAGCTGCACAACGGTCGCCTGTGTGTCTTTCATCAGCCCGGTGGGCCCAAATACCTGGGAATCCGCTTTGCCGGCCAAGCCGTCTAATTTAGCCAATAACGAATTCGTACGGTCCAACGTGGTGGTGATTTTTTCAGCATTTTTTTCGTCACCGAAAATCGCTCCTAGGGCACCTTGTTTACCGTTCATTTTATCGGTGAGGGTTTTCACATTTGCCAAGCTGGCATCGAGTGACGAGTCAGTTGCGGTTAAGGCTTTCAAATTTTGAATCAGGTCCTTGGCAGCGGCCACCAGCTTGGGGATCTCAGCGCTCGCGTCGCCAACCAACAAACTGCGGGTTGCGCCATCTTCTAATGGCGGGTCCGTCAAAATGCCGGTGTAGGCGCGCATTTTGGTGTTGCCCACCAGGCCGCGTTCAAGGGTAAAAATGCTGGAACGCCGCAGCCAGTGCGCGTCTTGGCGTGGCACATCCAAAATAATACGGGCGGTTCCATCAACGCTCAACTCAATGCGGCGTACGCGCCCAATCGGGAAGCCTGAGAACGTCAAATCCGTGCCGACCGAAACGCCCTCCGAATCGTCGGCAACAAGGATCAATGTTTGGGTCGTTTCAAACACGCCGCGTGCGTACATCAAATATAAAACCGAAGCGCTCACCAATACCACCATGAGCACAAGCAGAATGGCGGCCTTTATTTGCAAATTCGTTTGCAAATTCGTTTGCAAATTCGGCCGGGGATTCGATTGCGGATTGTGTTTTCCATCAGCGTGCGGGTTCGTGCTTACGCTCGCATCCGGATTGGCGCGTTCAGCAGTCGTGCTGGAATCTGTTGGGGAAGCCGATGATGGGTGTTCGTTCATAAGATTTTACGATTCGTTTCATTCGTTATACGTGACCTAGACATTGTGCATTCGCCGCATTTTTGTCATCGATTGCGCAAGTGTTAGCGTTAGCGTTAGCAACGCCTAATAATAATTCACCATCAGTGAAAATATCTCAATGATCAAAATGACGGAAAACAATCTCACCATACTCGCCAATTCTCGCGCGGCTTTTGCGCGGCCATGCAAAGGCATTACGAATTGCGCTGCGGACGGCGCCAAGCCAGATTGAGCTGACTCATAGAGCGCTGAGGCCATCGGAATAAGTGACACCGCCAAACTGAATCCGAGCGTTTTAAAAATAAGGATAATCGACACTACAGGGCTAAACACCTGCCCAACAACACGGGTATAGCCAGTAAAGCCCCAAGGCGAAAACCCATAGATTGTCAGGTAGGCCAGCACGAGTGAGGTAACACAGCTGACCGCAACGAGCAGCAGTACTGAAAATATGCCTGCCATGACGCGTGGCAAGGCTTCACGCTGAACTGGGTCAATACCCGAACGCTCCAACTGGCCTAATTCGCCGCGGGCCCGCATATCAGCCAATTCCAACCCATCCGGCAGCGTGCAGCGTAACGCTACAAACACAGCCGCCGTGAGTGGAATCAGCTCTAATACCAGCACCCGCACCACCATTTCAAGCGCAAATTTTGACAGCCCATAGCTAAACGCGGTAACCACCACGATGCGGATGAGTATCAAGCTGACCAGCGCGCAAAGAACGGTAAACCAAAGGACATTCATCCCGGTACCGTTGGCGATTTGCGTAACAAGCGGCAAGCGATTGGCGCGGCTATAACTAGACGGCATGAGCGCTAGCGATAAAATCAACGCCGCAAATTGTAACGTGCGCCAAGCGCGTGCGAGCCACCGCAGTGCAAGCAAATTAAGTTCGCGAAGTGATGAAAGCAAAGCGTCCAGATGGTGCCCTATGAACATTGTTAACACTGGGAACATTTTGAGAAACAAAGGTGTTGATGCATCATACTATTAAGTGTGTTTTTACTCGGAATCGATGACAACCGATTAACAGCACCAGACGTTCTTGTCTGTGGAACGCAATTTAGCGTTGTTATTTCAAGCCATTTTGAAACGATTTCCAGGAGAATCAGCATGAATCAAAGGAACATTGCGGCCGTGGTATTGGCATTGAGCATCGGTACATCGAGCATCCTGGCGACGACAGCGGCGAATGCGTCGGAAGAATTGTTTAAAAAATCGGGCTGTACCGCCTGCCACGCCATGGACAAAAAGCTCGTTGGTCCCGCACTAAAAGACGTTGCAGCCAAATATAAAGGCAAAAAAGGTGCGGATGCGATGCTCGCCACAAAAATCAAAAACGGCGGCAAAGATGTTTGGGGCGTGATTCCAATGCCGCCAAACACAGGCGTCAGCGATGAAAATACGCTGATTCTCGCAAAATGGGTACTCAGCCAGCAGTAGCCGTCGCGTCGCTATAACAGCTGGCTGGCAACGCATCGTTACAGACGCTTACGAGCACGATAGGGAAATCGTCACCGGCACTGATAAAATCGGGGTTTCGCTGAACAATTGTTGTTCAGCCTTCATTTTCGCGCGAAACCATGATTATTGTTACCGGCGGTGCAGGGTTTATTGGGTGCAATTTTATTCGCGATTGGCTCAATGCCAACGCTACGCAAAGTGATGCCGCCGACGTAATAAATCTTGACAAGCTCACCTACGCGGGCAATCTAAAATCATTAGCCGATGTCGAGGCTAATCCGCAATACCGCTTCGTGCACGGCGACATTGGCGATCGCGCCCTTGTCGGCAGACTGCTAGCAGAAGCCAAGCCAACAGCCATTGTCAATTTTGCTGCTGAAAGCCACGTGGATCGCTCCATCGCAGGCGCGGATGAATTCATCCAAACCAATATGGTTGGCACCTTCAATTTGCTAGAAGAGGTACGCAGTTATTTTGCGCCGCTACCCGCAGATGAAAAGCAAGCATTTCGGTTTTTGCATGTCTCAACCGATGAGGTATACGGCTCGCTGGGCATGCAGGAGGCTGCATTTACTGAGAAACACCAGTACGAACCCAATAGCCCCTATTCCGCCTCCAAGGCGGCCTCGGATCATTTGGTACGGGCCTATCACCATACTTACGGATTGCCGACGCTAACCACCAATTGCTCCAATAATTACGGCCCGTACCATTTCCCGGAAAAGCTGATCCCGCTGATGATTCAAAACGCCTTGCAAGGCAAGCCTTTGCCGGTCTATGGCGACGGAAAAAATGTACGCGATTGGCTCTATGTGGCAGATCATTGCTCGGCAATTCGCGCGGTACTGGCAAATGGCCGTGTCGGCGAAACCTATAATATTGGCGGCCGCAATGAGCGCACCAATATGGAAGTTGTCAGCACTGTTTGCGCTTTGTTGGATGAGCTAAAGCCGCGGGCTGATGGCAAGTGTTACAACACACAAATCACCTTCGTTAAAGACCGCCCTGGTCATGATCGCCGTTACGCGATTGACGCCACCAAACTCGAAACAGAACTGGGATGGCGCGCGCAAGAAACCTTTGAGACCGGAATTCGCAAAACGATTGCGTGGTATCTCAACAACCAAGACTGGGTTGCATCAGTAGCGAGCGGCGAATATACGAAATGGTTAGAAATGCACTACAGGAGCGGAGTTTGATGAATCGTAAGGGTATTATTCTAGCCGGCGGCTCTGGCACACGACTTTATCCCGTCACGCAAGTTGTCTCCAAACAATTGCTGCCGATTTACGACAAGCCGATGATCTATTACCCGTTGACGACGCTGATGCTGGCGGGCATACGCGATATTCTCATCATTTCCACCCCGCAGGACACGCCGCGCTTTCAAGAATTATTAGGTGACGGCTGTAAGTGGGGGTTAAATTTATCGTACGCCGTGCAGCCTTCACCGGATGGCTTGGCACAAGCGTTTTTGATTGGTGAATCATTTATCGGCGGTGCGCCCTCTGCGTTGATTTTGGGCGACAATATTTTTTATGGTCACGATTTTTCATCGCAATTGCAACGCGCCGATGCGCGTCAAGACGGCGCCACCGTTTTTGCCTACACCGTAAATGATCCGGAGCGTTATGGGGTGGCGGAATTTGATGCATCGGGGCGCGTAATTTCACTCGAAGAAAAACCATCCAAGCCTAAATCACGTTACGCCGTCACTGGCATCTATTTTTACGATAAGCAAGTATGTGAATTAGCGGCAAGCCTAAAACCCTCCGTACGCGGCGAATTGGAAATTACCGATTTGAACTGGCTGTATTTGGAGCGCGGCCAGCTTACCTGCGAAGTGATGGGGCGCGGCATGGCGTGGCTTGATACCGGCACCCATGAATCATTGCTCGAAGCATCGCAATATATCGAAACCATTGAGCGCCGCCAAGGTTTAAAAATCGCCTGTCCCGAAGAAGTGGCGTATCGCCAAGGCTGGGTGAGTGCGACTGAGATTGAGGCACTTGCCAAACCGATGCTAAAAAATAATTACGGCCAGTACCTGCTTCGGATGTTGACGGAAAAGCTTCACGGTTAGTGGTTAACAGTTGACAGATAGTTTCCCGAAGAAGACGATAAACAAAAATAGCGAACAACAGCAGATGAATATTATTGACACGGCAATTGCCGATTTAAAAATTATTGAGCCGAAAGTTTTTGGCGACGCACGCGGATTTTTTTACGAGAGCTTTAATGAGCGCACGTTTGCCGATGCTGTTGGTGTAGAACCGACATTCGTGCAAGACAATCACTCTCGCTCTGTGCGCGGTGTATTGCGCGGCTTGCATTATCAAATCGCCTCCGCACAGGGAAAATTAGTGCGGGCGGTGGTTGGCGAAGTCTTTGATGTGGCAGTTGATATGCGCAAATCGTCGCCCACTTTTGGGCAACATGTCGAGGTGCGATTGTCGGCAGAAAATAAACGCATGTTGTGGGTGCCGGTCGGCTTTGCCCACGGGTTTTTAACGGTTTCCGATGTCGCCGAGGTGCTTTACAAAACAACTGATTACTATGCACCAACGCATGAGCGCAGTTTGCTTTGGAATGATCCTGCGCTCGGCATTGATTGGCCGTTGGCGCAAAGTGGCGCTCCACAACTCAAAGCCGCCGACATGAATGGTAAAACCTTAGCCGAAGCGGAATTGCTTGCATGAGCAAAATTCGCGTCCTGATTACCGGCAAAAACGGCCAGCTTGGTTATGAATTGGCACGCGGATTTGACGAATTATTGGGTGATGGTGGCGAGATTTTTGCGCTAGATCGCGCCGCCATGGACTTCACCCATCCCGAACAAATTCGGGGAAAAGTGCGGGATATCAAACCCCATCTCATCATCAATGCCGCGGCCTATACCGCTGTCGATCAAGCCGAGCGCGAGCCGCATCTTGCCATGCAGGTCAACGGTGTCGCACCCGGCATCTTAGCTGAGGAAGCAAATTTTCTTGGCGTGCCATTGATTCATTTTTCGACCGACTATGTGTTTGCCGGCAATGCCATAAAACCCTATCGGGAAGACGATGCGGTTGCGCCACAAAATATTTATGGTCACTCCAAATTAATTGGCGAACAAGCGATTCAAGCGATCGCCAAGCGCTACGCGATTATTCGCTGCAGTTGGCTGTATTCAAACCGCCGCCATAACTTTCTGCTGACGATGCTAAGGCTCGCCCGCGAGCGCGATAGCCTCAGCGTGGTCAACGATCAAGTCGGCTCACCAACTTGGGTGCGGGCAGTTTCGGACACTACCCAGAAAATGATTGCGCACACGGCAAATCATATTGATCTCAAATTACCCAACGGCATTTACCACGTTGCCGCCAGCGGCGTGACTTCCTGGCACGGTTTCGCGACGGCTATTATTGACGGCACAACCGATCCAGAGCGACGCAGCAATACCGTTAAAGCAATTACCAGCGAAGAATTCAAAGCGTCCGCCAAACGCCCAGCGTATTCGGTATTGGCGCACGAGAAAATTGAAGCGGCTCTAAACATCAGAATGAGCGACTGGCAAATTCAGCTGACGGCTTGTATTCACGAGCGAAATTCCGTTCCGCCGCAAGGTCAGCTTCAACGGGAGGCATCGCCATCCCAAGAGGCCGACGCATCTACCCTTTCATCAATCAAGCCAATACAGCCAATACAGCTTTTCGTCCCTACTTTTCGCATCGACGAATGCTTAAGCGAAATCCGCGAATGTTTGGAAAAAGGCTGGACTGGTTTAGGCTATAAAACAGTCGCTTTTGAAGCTGCTTGGAAAGAATACACCGGCTTACCCCATGCGCATTTTTTGAACTCCGCCACCGTCGGTTTGCATTTGGCTGTTGAAGTCTTAAAGAAGCAACATGGCTGGGCGGATGACGATGAAATCATCACGACGCCGCTCACGTTTGTGTCCGATAGCCATGCGATTTTGTACGCGAAGATGAAGCCCGTGTTTGCTGATGTGGACGATTCACTTTGTTTATCAGCAGTTGACGTCGCAAAAAAAATCACGTCGCGCACACGGGGCGTGATGTTTGTCGGCTTGGGCGGCAATGCTGGCGATTACGCAGCAGTGCTAAAGCTTTGCCGAGAGCGGGGCTTAGCCATGATTTTGGATGCTGCACATATGGCCGGCACCAGAGTGGACGCTGCGGGTACAAAACGGCATGTTGGCCATGATGCGGATGTCACCGTATTCAGTTTTCAAGCGGTCAAAAACTTGCCCACAGCCGATTCTGGGATGATTTGTTTTAAAGATGCCGCCGACGATGCGTTGGGCCGCAAACTCACTTGGCTGGGCATTAACAAAGATACCTATTCGCGCACCGCTTCACAGGGCAATTATTTGTGGATGTACGATGTCGAACATGTGGGCTACAAATATCATGGCAATTCAATCATGGCGGCGATTGGCTTGGTTCAGCTTAAATATTTGGACGCCGACAACACGATCCGCCGCACATTCGCAGCGCGTTACCGGGCAGGATTCGCCAGCGCAACTAACGTCCGTACTATTCCTATTGAGGCGGGCTGCGAATCAGCGACGCACCTATTCCAAATCCGCGTAAAGAACCGTAATGATGTCATGGCAAAATTAAATGGCGTGAAAATTTTTCCCGGCGTGCATTACCGCGATAACACTGAATATAAAATGTTTGCTTACGGCCACGGCACTTGTCCAAATGCTAATCTGGCCTCCAATCAAATCATTTCCCTGCCGTTACATCTGCGCATGACGATTGCCGATGTAGATCGCATTGTTGCGGCGGTAATCGAATTTGCAGAGCCGTAATTGTTGCTTGCTCTGCTCCCGTCAAAAGAAACATTGCCCGCAATTGCGGGCGACGGGATCAGCCTGCGCCTCCTAACAGCCGACGATTTGTCACTGACTCTTTCGTGGCGTAACCGCGATGAAATACGGCGCTGGTTCAAGCACAACGATATGCTAACCATGGACGAACATCAGAAATGGTTTGACAAACACATGTTTGACAACAAGGCGTACATGTTTATCGTTGAGCGCAGCGAGGCCAGTGTGCCGGTAGGTCAGGTCTCGATTTACAACATTGATTGTGAAGCAAGTGAAGCTGAGGTAGGGCGTTTTATTGCCGCACCCGGCGAATCCGGCAAAGGGATAATTCGCAACGCGATTTTGAAGTTGGTTGATTTTGGCTTTCGAGAGCTTGAATTGAAGCGCGTGTTTCTCGAAGTCTACAGAGATAATTTGCGGGCAATTCGGCTTTATGAATCGGTTGGGTTTAATGAAATTGCTCCGGACCGGCCCACCACATGTGGCAATGTGCGTCCTGTTATGTTTATGGAGAGATTGGCATCAGCAAGCTGGAAGGTTACGACACCATGAGTGCTACGACAGAATTGCTGAACAATAATCTCAAGGCGCTCAAAAACTGGCGCGTTTGGTTCCATTTGGGCATGGCAGATATTCGCAATAAATTCGCGCGTTCGCTTGTCGGCCCTCTATGGATTTTGTTGAATTTAACGCTTTGGGTGGGCGGCATCGGTACCGTTTACGCGGCACTATTTCATCAGGAAGTGCAGTCCTATTTGCCGTTTCTGACTATCGGCTTCGTCGTGTGGGGTTTTCTGGCGCAGACCATTACTGACGGCGGCAATGCCTTCGTGTTTGCCGAAGGCTACATCAAGCAGTTCACGTATCCCAAACAAATTTATGTGCTGCGCGTTATGGTGAATGCCACCGTGCCGCTGGCAATTGGTACCACGATATTTTTTGTGGTTATGCTGATTTTTAATAATCCCATTGGCTTGGGCGCATTGTGGTCCCTGCCGGGTTTGGTACTGCTCCTAATTGCAGCGTATTTTCATGCCAGCATCATGGCCTATGCCTCGGTGCGTTTTCGTGATTTACCACATGGAATGACATCGCTGCTGCAAGTGCTAATGTTCGTCACGCCGATATTCTTCCCGGTGAAAACATTAAAAGAGCGCGGACTTGATTTTATCTATCAGCTCAATCCATTGTATTACCTGATCGAGGTGGTGCGGCATCCGCTGGTATTTTCTGAGCCTGCCTCAATGGAAATTTATGAAATTACTGCCGGTTATTTAGTATTGCTGTTTGTAGTGTTGATTGCAGTGGCCAAGCGCTTTGATAAACGCGTAGTTTATATGTTGTGAACACGTCGATATGAACTCATCCCCTCTCTCTATCACCGTCACCGATGCCGTTGTTCGCTTTCAAGTCGGCAATGCAGACGGGCAGACGCTGAAAGGCTTCTTAGCCTCGCTTAAAAATGGCCCCGGCGGGCGAAATGTGGCGCCCTTTGTCGATGCGCTCAAAGGTGTAAGCGTAAAAATCGTGGCGGGCGAACGTGTCGGGCTGATTGGCCACAACGGCGCGGGTAAATCCACGCTGTTGAAAGTCATGGCGGGCATCTACCCGCCTGTAGCAGGCACTGCCGTAACGCACGGCCACGTCTGCCCGTTATTTGAATTCGCGACCGGCTTTGAATATCACCGCTCCGGTTGGGAAAATATTCGTATACGCGGCATGTTGCTCGGCATGAGCCCGGATGAAATCGAAGCCAAGCTGCCGGAGATCGCCGCGTTTTCTGAACTGGGAAATTTTCTGGATTATCCGGTGCGAACCTATTCGACCGGCATGTTTGTGCGCTTGGCGTTTGCCGTTTCCACGGCCGTGAATCCCGAAATTCTATTGCTCGATGAAGTCATGGGCGCGGGCGATTTATCGTTCACCGAAAAAGCGAATAAGCGCATGCGTGAATTTATGGATCAGGGAAAGATTTTAGTTTTTTCGTCACACTCGATGGAGCTGCTAACCGAATATTGCAACCGCACGATTTGGATGGATCACGGCGTAATTCGCGAGGACGGGCCAACGGCGGATGTGGTGCAGCATTATAAAAATTCGGTCCTGAGCCCCGCGCGAGTCTAGACGGGCGAATCCATGTCCTCCAATGCCGACAACTCTGCCGCCATCACGACCATTGCGCTGATCGTTGGCGACATTCATGCGTTGAAAGATGAAGCGATTCGTCTGCTGCGCGAGCTTCGTTATTTTGTTGAACTTAGTGCGGATGTTGCCGGCGAAGTGTCGACCAGCAGTGATCCCATTATCGTTGCGATCGACGGTGCCGATTGGCGACGAGCATTGCCGGATGATTTGCTGGCAGCGCCTTGGCTCACAGTGGTGACCCTAGAACACGCAACCGATTTGCCCGGCGCAGTGGCGAACCGAGCACTCGCAACGGTAAAAACCGGCTGGATTTCATTTTGCTGGCCGGGTACAGAAATCAGCACGTGGTATGCAAACAAGGCGGAATTGCTGGCGGGCGCTTTGACGCGAAACGCTAACATCATCGCTGGTTATCGCGGCGCGGGTGAATCGCGCTTGCAAGCGATTGGCAGTACCGAGAGCCAGTTGGTACATCCTGACGATGGCTTTTCAAGCGATTATCCGCACGCCTGGCTGCAAATGCTGGATCTGGTGCCGATGGCGAATGCGCTCGTTAAAACAAATTTTGTCCGGCAATTGGGCTTCCGCGAAAACGCGTCGCTGCAGCGCTGTTTTTGGTGGGACTTCACGCTGCGTGCCAGTGAAGTGACGAAAATCGAAAGCCTTCCCTTACAACCAATTCCGGTACAAAGTTGGCACCGCTATCGCTTTGCAGCGCCGTTCGCCGCGCGGACTGATGACGCCGTGCGAGCCATGATGGGCGCATTGGAAAAATCGATTGATCGCGGCTTAGACTCGCAATGGACGCAGTTGTCACGATCGCTGCAACAGAAAGTACAACATGCTCGGGAAGCCAGTGGCGGCGCGGGCCTTCGCATCACGGTGCTGGGTGGCGTGAATGAACCGGTGCACAACCAGCTTTGTTTTTTTAATTATTTTGCGTGGGTCAAGAACTGGGGATTGCTATCTTGGCGCTCGATCATTGACGACATCGCCCACCCCGATGATTTGGCCGACAGCGATCTGGTTATTTTCAGCCGCGTAAAAAGTAAAAATGGCATGGCGTTGATGGATTTTTGCAACGCGAACAACATCGCTACGCTATACATGTTAGACGACAACTGGCTTTGGCTGGGGCGTGAATGGGCTGAATACGCGCCACTATTTACGCCAGGCAAGCCGGTGTTTGACCAGTTCATGCACTGCATGAAAAACGCTGATACCGTGCTGACCTACAACCAACATTTGGCGGATGATTTGAAGCCTTATGTAAAAAATATTAACCGCCTTTCGCTGCTACCGACAAATGTAGCGTTAGCTTCATTCCCACGCCAGCCCCGTATTGAAAGTAGTGACGTTACCATCGGTTACGTTGGCTCTATACGCAAAAATGCGCGTCCGTTTCAAGCCTTGGTTGAAATCGCACATGCGCGGCCGGAGGTAAAAATTTTCGTAATGTCGAACGCGCTGCCGGAAGAACTTTCGGTGCTGCCTGCGGGGCGAGTCACATTTCAGCCGTATCAATTTAGCTACGCCGCATACGCCAAAACAGTTTGCGAAGCCGCGCCAGATGTACTGATTGCGCCGGTTGGCCGCACTCGTTTTGAAGCCAGTAAATGCCCCAACAAATATCTCGAAATCACGGCCTGTGGTGCGGCTGGCGTTTACTCGAACGCGCCGCCTTACAAGATCAACGAGACCGATTACGTACGTGATAACGAAACCGGCCTGTTAGCCGACGACGATGTGGCAATGTGGCGCAGCCAAATTGAGAGATTGATAGACGATACCGCGTTGCGGAATCGATTGGCCAACGCGGCGCTGGCTGATGTTGAAGCCCAATTCGATACCAGCGCTGTGTTGCCGCGATTCTTGGACATGTTGCTTGCAGCAACTGAAGCTATCAAGCCAACCAAGGTTAAAACACGGCCCGCGCCCACACTGGGATGGGTCAAAAGGCTGCTCAACTGGAAATAGCCTGAACTTATGGCTTTATTGGCGCTCAAAACAGGCTCGGTGTAGTGCTCCCACCCACTGGTGCTGCGCTTCGAATTGCGAGCGCGACTGTTATACTTTCTGATTGATAGGATGCGTTATTGAATAGTGCCTACTTGAAAGCAATAGTAAGCGGCGGTTAGGGGCGGCAACGTGCTGTGTCTCGACCATTAAATTGCAATGAATTCGCATCCGCTACGGGGAACCAGCTTGGAATCTACAACCGAAAAATTGGGTGAAATTCTGGTGTTGCGCGGCAAGCTTGATGCCGCGAATTTGGACCGCGCGCTCAAGGTGCAAGAATCGGCTCGCATAGAGCTTGGCTCGACTGAAAAATTAGGCTCCATTTTAACCAGGCTTGGTATGGTTTCCAGCCGCGATTTGGCCGAAGCCCTCGCGCATCAACGCGGATGGGTGATTGTCGAGGCGAGCGAGTTCCCCGAATTGCCGGTTCTCGAAGAGTCCGTCTCATCGCGCTTTATTCAAGAGGCGCGTGCCATTCCGTTGTCCGACACCGACGATGAGGTGTTGGTGGCGATGACTGATCCGGCCGACGCTTACACGCTGCAAGCCTTTGGCGCGGCCACACAAAAGCGTATTCGTACCAAGCTACTGCCACTGAATGATTTTGAATTGTTGTTTGATCGGTTGTACGGCAACGGCAAATCGTCGATGGGGCAGATTGTTGACAATATTTCAACGCGCGATGAAGAGCAGGAATTTGGCGACATCGAACAACTTAAAGATTTGGCCTCCGAAGCGCCAGTTATTCGCCTCGTCAATCTGGTGATTAACCATGCGCTGGAACGCCGGGCTTCGGACATTCATATTGAGCCGTTTGAGAATCGACTAATTGTTCGCTACCGCGTGGATGGCGTTCTGCACGAGACTGAATCTCCGCCGCGACGCTTATCGGCTGCCGTGATTTCACGGATAAAAATCATGGCGAATTTAGATATTGCCGAGCGACGTTTACCGCAGGACGGCCGCATCAAGTTGCGTATTCAGGGCAAAGAGATCGATCTGCGCGTGTCAACGGTACCCACCATGCATGGTGAATCGGTGGTGATGCGTATCCTAGACAAAGGTGGCGTGGCGTTGGATTTCCATGCGCTCGGTTTTGATGATCGTAATTTAAAAATTTTCACCGATATCCTTTCGCAACCACACGGCATTATTTTGGTCACAGGCCCCACCGGTTCGGGCAAAACCACCACGCTCTACACCGCACTTGACCGGCTTAATCAGCCGGATGTCAAAATCTTAACGGTTGAAGACCCCGTCGAATATCAAATGCCGGGCATCAACCAAATTCAAGTGAAGCCGCAGATTAATCTCACCTTTGCCAATGCGCTGCGCTCCATCGTCCGCCAAGACCCTGACGTGATCATGATCGGCGAGATCCGCGATTTAGAAACCGCACAAATCGCAGTGCAGTCCGCGCTCACCGGCCACTTGGTGTTGAGCACCTTGCATACCAACGATGCCGCGTCATCGATCAATCGCTTACTCGATATGGGCGTCGATGATTATTTGTTGACCTCGACCGTGGTTGGCATTCAGGCACAACGCTTGGTGCGGCTGCTGTGCACGCATTGCAAAGAGCCCTATCACCCGGTGGAAGAAGTGGTTGAACAAATGGGCTTGCGACGATTTTTAGCAAACCCGGCCGGCGACGAGCGCATTACGCTTCATCAAGCGAAGGGCTGCGAACATTGCGGCCACACCGGATATTTTGGTCGTGAATCAATTATGGAAATCATGCCGATGAGTGATGGCCTCAGGAGCCTAGTGATGCGCCACGCCACCTCCGGCGAGCTGCGTGCCGCCGCCATTGGCGAGGGGATGGAAACGATGTATGAGAACGGTTTGAAAAAAGCGGTGTTGGGTGTGACGACAATGGATGAAGTCTTGCGTGTCACGCGCGAAGATTAGTAGACGCCAATGCCACTCTTTCAATACAAAGCCGTTAGTGCCGACGGCGACATCAAAGAAGGCGTGCTAGAGGGCGCGACCCAGTCAGGTGTGATTGCACATTTACAATCGCTCGGCTTGATTCCGATTCGGGCATCGGAGGTCGATGTTGCCGGTAGAACAAGCGAATTGCCAACAGGTATTGGCATTGGTGCGACGGCAACTCGCAAATCATTATTTGCGGGCGCGACTTTAAACGCCACGGATTTATCGCTGATCACCCGTGAATTGGCGACGTTGTTGAAGGCTGGCCTGCCACTGGATCGTAGCTTCGAGATTTTGATCAACTTGGCAGAACGTGAAAAAATCGCGGTGCTGCTTACGACCATCCGCAACGAAGTTCGCGGCGGAACCGCGCTCTCAAAAGCGCTCGATCAGCATCGCGATGTGTTTTCGCGTTTTTATATCAATATGGTTAAAGCTGGCGAAGCGGGTGGCGCGCTGGGTGCGGTGTTGATGCGCTTGGCAGATCATTTGGATCGCGCGATGGAATTAAAGGAAGGCGTCAAATCCGCCATGATTTACCCGGCGATTTTAATGTTAGTTTCTGCCGTTTCAATCATTGTTATTTTGACGGCGGTAGTGCCACAGTTCAAGCAAATTTTTGAGCAATCGGGCGCAACACTATCATTAGGCACGAAAGGATTGCTTGCTGCCAGTACGTTTTTTCGCGATTATTGGCTACCGTTAATAATCGGCGTTGCAACGGCTTTATGGATTGTTATGCGTTCGTTTGCCCATCCCGATTCCAGAGCGAAGTGGGATCGGAAATTGCTGACATGGCCGATTGCAGGCGGCCTGATTGCGCGGATCGAAATGGCCAAATTTTCTCGCTCACTCGGCACGTTATTGCAAAACGGTGTGCCGTTGTTGGCGTCCCTCACTATCTTAAAAGAAACGCTCGGCAACGCGGTGTTTCGCGAAGCAGTAGATTTTGTAGCGCGTGAATTAAAAGAAGGCCGTGGGATGGCTAAGCCCATGATGGAAACTGGTGTATTCCCTAAACTCGCCACGCAAATGATTAGCGTCGGAGAAGAAACTGGACGCTTGGATGAAATGCTGTTTCAAGTCGCCGAAGTCTACGACCGGCAAGTGGCTGCTGCGACAAAACGTGCGTTGGCGCTGCTACAGCCGGTGATGATTATTGGGCTTGCCCTGATCATCGGTTTAATTATGTTTTTAATTTTGGATCCAATGCTCTCGCTGATGGACGCGATCAAATAAAGTTCTTTTGCTTTCCAATTTACTATTTTTTTAATGCTGTTTTTCAGAGGTTTTTATGCATACACATCCATTTCGTCAACGGCCCCGTCACCAAGGTTTCACGCTGATCGAAATTTTGATCGTTATTGTTATCATCGGCTCAATCCTCGCGTTTGCGGCTAGCCGGATTTTCGGCCAAGGTGAAACGGCTAAAGCCAGCCTCACCAAAGGCCGCATCTCGGAGCTGACCGGACAGCTTGATTTATACAAGCTCGAAACGGGGCGTTATCCGACCACCGCCGAAGGACTAAAAGCGTTGTTGCAAGCGCCTGCAGGTGCCGTCAATTGGAACGGTCCTTACGCCAAGAATCCCAACGCTATCAAGGATGCGTGGACAAATGACATGATTTACCGGTCACCCGGCACCGACAATCGCCCATACGAAATCATTTCGCTAGGCGCGGACAATCGCGAAGGTGGTGAAGGCGTGAACAAAGACCTAAATAGCTGGCAATAAGCGGCCAAACTGCCAACTTTCCTCTTCTTCCCTATATTAAGGCAATGCATGCCGATGTGTGCCGCGCCCTCTAGCACCGATCGTTACCGTTGGCCCGTCGATAAGCTTGGCGGCCGCAATGGCCGCACCGGCAGCACCGGCTTTACGCTAATTGAGCTATTGGTCGTTATCACACTCATTGGCTTGGCTTACGCGCTTGTTCCGAAGATGGCGTTTGGCGGTGTTTCTGGCTCAGAACTAAAATCAAATGTGCGCGCCGTCGCAACTGGCTTGCGGCTCACGCGTGACGTGGCAATCAGCACCAAACGTGAAGCGATGTTGACGATCGACTTGGACGCGCGCGTATTTACCGTACAAGACGATGCCAAGCAACATAAGCTGAACGAAAAAATTGAGGTCAAGCTGTTCACCTCGCAAGCCGATCTGGTCTCGGACAAAGTTGGCTCCATTCGTTTTTACCCCGATGGCTCATCGAACGGCGGGCGCGTCACCGTCGGCGCTGGCGGGCGTGATTTTGCGGTCGATGTAGATTGGCTAACAGGTCGCGTCACCGTTGCGGAATTGGCGCAAAGTGGCCGTGGATAGTCGTTTTCCAAGTATTTTTGCCCGAAACGCCGCTTCCAGACTAGGGTTCAGGCATGGTCATTCGCGCGGCTTTTCAATCTTAGAAATCCTTGTCGCATTCACATTGCTGGCATTAGCAATGGGGATTTTGATGCAGATCTTCTCGCGCGGCGTCAATGGCGCCGGGTTGGCGGATCAATATGCCAAAGCAACGATGATGGCCGAATCCAAGCTTGCTACTGTTGGTGTTGAAAGCGTACTGCAAGAAGGCGAGACAACCGGCAAATTTGACGCTGGTTTTCAATGGCGTTTACAGGTCACGCCCTATGTCGACACAACGCCCAAAGACCCCGCCGCCTTGGCCGCAAATGGTGGCGTAGATATCGAATCGCTGATGGCCGTGAAGCTATTTGATGTTTCGTTGACCGTCAGTTTCCAAAGCGACGATAACCGCGATCGGCAAGTGACGTTAAACACCTTGCTGATTGGGAGTAAGACGTGACGCCGAACAGGACTCCGCGCCCTCCTCGACATGGCTTCACGCTGATCGAATTGCTAATCGGTTTAACGCTGCTGGCGTTGATGATGGTGCTCGTTTATTCAGCACTCAATGTTGGCATTCGCTCTTGGGATGCGGGCGATGCGCGGGTCGGCGAAGGTGGACAGCAACGCATTGCGCAAGCTTTCATGCGGCGCGAGTTTGCGCAGCTTTTTCCGGTGCGTTGGCGCGGCATTCCCGAATCCAAAATTGCGTTCGAGGGCGGCAAGACCGACATCCGTTTTGTCACGGCACTCAACCTGGATGCGGGCCTGAAGGATGGCGGTTTGCAGTGGGCGCATTTGCAATTGCGTGATGACGACGCACGAGGCTCAATTGGCAAAGCGCTCTACTTAAAACGGGAGCCATTTGATCTGCAAGCCAAAGATTGGACTGGGCTTGATAACGTGCCGGTGGCGCAAGCAACCAAACTATTGGGCGGCATCGCGTCGATGGATATTAGCTATTTTGGCGCAGAAAACGACACTGTTGATCCGCAATGGGCCAACGAATGGAAGAACCCGCTACGCATGCCGTTGCTGATTAAATTTATCTTCAAAAATGAAAATGGCCGCGAAACGCCGGACTTGATTGTGCAACCACATATTGGTGAGGAAGCCGGCTGTTACGACAATAATTTTCAGCGCCAATGTGGCGCACGGCGGGCTGCGTTGTGAGGGTTAAGCTTCAACATGTATCTTGCAGCCCATTGCACCGCCAAACAGGCCGGCAACAAATCTCGCCGCGCGTCCAGCACGGTATCGCACTCATCATCGTGTTGTGGGTGATCACGTTGTTGTCGCTGATCGCCGCCAGTTTTGTGGTGGTGATGCGCAGCGATGTCCGGCTCGTCACTAACAGTATTGGGCGCGCCAAGGCAGAAGCAGCGGCTAATGCAGGCGTGCAACGCGCCATGTTCGAGTTGTTCAAGCCGATCAACACACCAGATCGCTGGGCGGCAGACGGAGTACCGCGAGAGTGGGGTTATCAGGATGCTGCCCTCATCATCACCATGAATGACGAGGCGGGGAAGATTGATATCAACACCGCCAGTGAACCTTTGCTGCGCGGCCTGCTCCAATCGCAAGGGATGATGCCCGATGACGCGGTTGCCATGGTCGATGCCATGGCTGATTGGCGCGATACTGATTCGCTAAAGCGTTTGCATGGCGCGGAAGAAGCTGAATATACGGCGGCGGGGTTGAAATATAAACCCGCCAATGCCGCTTTTCAGGCGCCCGAAGAACTCAAACTGGTGTTGGGCATGACGCCGCAACTTTATGATCGGATCGCGCCGTTGATTACGATTTACTCTAGACAGCCGGGCGTTTACTCTCAGATTGCGTCGCGCGAGGTGCTGCGGGCGATTCCAAATGTGACGGAGGAGCAAATTGACACCTATATTCAGCTTCGTGAACAGGCGCGGCAGGCAAAAGCCGCAATCCCTATTTTCACCGCTGGCGCGGCGTATTTGTCGGTAGGTTCGGGCTACATTACGCGGATTCGCGCTGAAGCAAAGCTGCCGGATGGCTCGAGTTTTATTCGCGAAGCGGTAGGCCGGCAGCTCGGAAATCCGAAACGGTTTTATGCATTTCTACAGTGGAAAGAAGGGCATGAACAAACGGCAGCAGACGGAATAATCAGCGCCGCTGGCTCAACACCGGGCTCACTGCCGGCCAAAGCAGCGCCACTCGCCGCGCAACAACCTTTATTTCCTGCGGCGCAACAGCCTTCAAAGCAGGGAACACCGCTAGGAACAAAGGTAAAATAGCGCCCATGGCTTCTATTCCAGCATCCTCGATTACCCGCAGCGCCGCATCCACACTGGCCAAATTCGGCATTACCGACTTTTGGCGTTGGTGGACGGGCGAGTTGCGTCATGCGTTTCAGCCATGGTCGGCGCGCTGGCTACACAATGAGGCGGATATCACCGAATTGGTGTTTGACGGGGCTTCGCTTGTCTTCACCCAACCGGTTTCGGTCGGAGCGGCGACAAATAACGGTGATCGCGCCGTCGATCGCATTGGGATCAAAAACAGTGAAGGCGTGGCGCTTGCGTCGGACGAACTCAAACGTGCCATCACGTCTGCATTAAGCACCCGCGCGAAGGATGTGAGCCTAACTATTACGCAAAACATGGCGTTACAGAAGCGGGTCACCTATCCCGCTGCGGCGATGGAAAATTTGCGCGATGTGGTGGCTTTTGATATGGATCGGCAAACACCATTCAACGCATCGCAGGTTTATTTTGATGCCCGGCGGGCAAATAGTGCGAATGTTGTCGGCGGTGGCATGGGTTCCGAGGCGAACCCGATGGTCGGCGTTGATTTGCTCGCCGTGCCGCGCCAGGCCTTGCAGCCGGCATTGCAGGCGTTGCGGGAGGCGGGTGCCAGCGTGCGCAGCATCGGCATCGCCGGTGACGCAGGCAGCCCCCGCTTTGAGTTATTGCCTGCTTCGGAAAAGCCGGCGCGCCGTTTGACGCGCTTGCAGGTAATTAATTTTATGTTGCTTGGTTTCGCGGTACTGTTGGTGGTGGTGGCGATCGTGGTGCCGATTTGGCAAAAGCGCGAACAGGCAATTGCGCTACAGCCATTGCTACAAAAAGCGCAGACCGAGGCCGAGCTCACCAAAAAAGTAGAAGCGGAATTTGTCCGTTTATCGCAAGAATATAATTTCGCGGTTGGCAAAAAATATACTGTTCAGCCGGTTTTGGGAATCGTCGAAGAACTGTCAAGAATTTCGCCCGACACCACTTGGATTCAAACGCTGGACATAAAAACCCTCACCAACAAATCCGGCCCTGCGGTACGTGAGGTGCAATTGATGGGCGAGGCAGCGTCGGCATCAAAAATGATTGAATTGTTGGAGCAATCGAAGTTGCTCCAAAACGCCTCGCAACGGGCGCAAACCACCCGAGGTAGCCAGCCCAATTTGGAACGCTTTCAAATCGCCACCGAATTGAAACCCCTCCCCCTGCCTGCGGCTTCGCCTTTAATTGCCCCGGGAGCCGCACCAGTAGCCGAGCTTGAGCCTGCCAGCATGGCGAAACCAGCGCCAATGCCGTCGCTATCTCCATCTACATCTCCATCGCCAAACCAAGCAACGTCGACTGGCTCCGCTGCCGGAAGTACAACCGCGAACACACCCGCAACCGGCAATACAGATGCACACAATGGCGCCAACAAGGCTGCCTCGGTAGCAGCATCTGCATCTGCACTTGCGCCGCTCAAACCAGTACCCCCTAAACCCGCACAAGCATCGCAGCCAACGCCCGTTTACGTGTCGCCGCCAGCGATGCCAACCGGCGCTTCGCCCGCCATGCCACCTGTTCCTGCTGCACCTACCCTTCCGCCGCCGTCTGCCCCATCAACGAGCTTTCCGGGTTTGCCTCCACCCGGATCGGTTGAGCCCCCCGCGCCCTCTGGCGCGAAGTCCGCCAAGACCGCCAAGTCCACCATTGCGCCCTCTCTGTTCGTCAATCGGAAGGCATCATGAAGCGCAATGGCTTAAATTTGCGAACGCCGCGTGCGAATCGTTTGGCCGCGCTTTTTATTCTGGCACTCGTAGTGTTAACGCTGATTGCGTTGATCGCCGTGCCGACGTATTTTGCCCGTGAGCATTACGACGCAGCAAACGCCAAATCATCTCGATTGCTGGCGGCCTATACCTCGTTAAACCGAACGCGGCCAACGCTATTGCAATCGGTGGAATTATTGCGGGTAAAAGATGCTAAAAAATTCTATTTAAAAGGCGCCACGCCCGCACTGGCAATTGCCGAGCTTCAAGACATCGCCAAAGCGATTATTGAGAACAACGGCGGCCGATTATTGTCTACCCAAGCCATCGCCAACAAGGACGACAGCGGGTATCGGCAAGTCTCCACAAAGATCCAGATGAGCGCGAATATTCAGAACCTGCGGCGCGTGTTGTACGCCCTAGAATCCAAAGAGCCGTATTTATTTATTGACGGTCTCCGCATCCAAGCCCAAGTTCCCGCAGGGTTTAAGCCTGCGCCCGGCGTTGAGCCAGACATGTTTGTTGAATTTGATGTTGCAGGGTATTCGACCATCACAGTTGTAGCCAACGCCGCCGATGCGGGAGGCAAGACGTGAGCTCACCTGCCAGTCGTTTGAATCCGCCCTGGCTGCGTCGCTATGGCGTTACCGCGCTGCTTGCGGCCTCAGCGATCGGCATTGCGGCGATGATCGGTTACGAGGTGGATTGGGGACAGGGCGCTGCGCTTACCGATGTGCCAACCCGAAAGACCGTTGCATCCAACACTGAACAGGCGTTGCTGCCTAGTTATATAATGCCGCCCATTGACCCTACCTATCAAGAAACGGTCGAGCGCCCGTTGTTTATACCAACCCGCCGCCCAGCACCTGCGGGCGCAACGACGGTTGCCAGCATGCGAAAAGGTCAATATAAATTGACCGGCACTGCCATCAACGCAGGCATGACAGTTGCCTTTTTGGTCGAAATTTCCACTGGAAAAGGGCTGCGCGCCAATCTGGGCGCGGAGGTTTTGCAAAGTGGCGGCATTAAAATCGACAAAGTTGAGGCAACGCGCGTGGTGTTGCGGCAAGGCGACGAGACCGAAGAGTTAACGCTACGCACGGCCACCTCACCGCGCCCATCGCCAGCGGCTTTGGCGGCAAACCAAGCGCCGCCCGGCCAGGCGCTGCTAAATCCTAATGGCGGGAGCAATGGCCAACAGATCAATCAGCCACCATTCCCGCCCGGAATGCCAGGTGAAGCCCCGGGCCAGTTTGCCGGTGTGCGCCCGCAGTCGGCAGGGCAATCCGCGAACGCGGCGGCCATAGGCGCAGCCAATTCTGGCAGCGCGCCTAAATCGCCGGCAGAAGCAAGTTCGCTCTCTGGCGCAGCGCTTCAGCCGCCGCCGGTCGATCCTGCTGCGTCGGTCCTCAGGCGTCGCCGCTTCCAAAATTTGCCGCAGCAATAGCAAACTAGCTACCCAAACCCACCAACGCCTGCAATCTTGTCGATATTTTTAAAAAGCCAGAACCTAAACATGATGAACACAAACCTATCGTCGCTTGCTGGAGCCCCTTATCGAGAATCGCCGCGTCGTTTGGCGACGTCCCTCGTGTTAGTCGTACTTGCATTGGCAAGCTGCTCGACGCCAAATTCAACGATTACTCGGGGGCAGCAAAATAATTCAGAAAGCGCATCGGTAAAGGGTGTCAGCCCCGTTGTTACCACTGGTACCTCCAGCGACTCAACGTCGACCTTGGTCGCTCCATCATCCGCCAGCAGCATTGACAACAGCCGCGTTTATGCCGGCACTGGCCTGTTCGTCAAGCAAGCCACACCAACACCCGCCGCCCTTAAAGCAGGCGAAGAAACCTTCAATCTGAATTTTGAAGCGCAAGATATTCGCGTCTTGATCCAATCGATTCTGGGCGATTATTTGCGCGAGTCATTCACGATTCACCCGCAAGTCACGGGCACCGTGACGATCCGCACCTCGCAACCGGTTGCCAGACGTGATCTGGTGCCGATGCTCGAAATGCTGCTGCGTGATAACGGCCAAGTGATGGTACGTGAAGAAGGTATGTACAAAATCCGCCCACAAACAATCAGTACGCGTGGCACTGTGACACCGCAAGTGGCGGGCACAACGCCGCTGCCAAATGGTTATTCGGTACAAATGGTGCAACTTAAATTTGTCGGCGCAAAAGATATGCAGCGAATTTTGGAGCCCTATGCGATTGATCCGATGGTTTCAGTGCGGGTGGATGATCCGCGCAATTTGATTATTCTGAGCGGCACACAGCGCGAGATCAAACATCTGCTCGACATTATTGAAATTTTTGATGTAGATTTTCTATCGGGTTACTCGGTGGGATTGTTCCCGATGCAGACTGACGTTAAATTATTGGCGGCGGATTTGGATCGGTTGTTTGGCGGCGCAGGTACCACGGGCGCGGCTGGAGCAGGCGCTAATGTCAGCCCGCTCGCGGGAATTGTCCGCATTATCCCAATTGAGCGCATGAACGGTTTGCTGGTGGTGAGCACGCAACCGAGGTATTTGGAAGAAGCTAAAAAATGGATTGAACGCCTTGATAAAGCTGGTGGCGTTGCAGGCGGGATGCGACTCAATGTGTACCAAGTCCAGCACGGCAAAGCCGACAAACTCGCGCAATTGTTGAGCGATGTTTACGGCAATTCCAACCGAAGCGGCTCGACCAGTCCCAGCATTGCCCCCGGCCAGCGACCCGCGCAAATCAGCACCCCCAATGTCCCCGGCCAAACTCAGCCCAGTCAGTTCCAAACGCCGCTCCAGGCCTTGGCCTCGGCATTTCAGAGCAGTGGGATTGGGGTTTCACAAAATACTAAAATCATCCCTGATATTGACAACAATTCATTGCTGATTTTATCGTCACCATCGGATTATGAAACGATTTTGAATGCATTACGGCAGCTTGATGTGCAGCGGCGACAAGTTAGAGTTGAGGTTCTCATTGCGGAAGTCGAGCTTAAAGATAACCTTAAGTATGGAATTGAGTGGTTTATTAACACTCGAAATAGCACTACAGGTGCTCTGCGGAATGCCGGCGGAACCGGGAAGCTCGGCTCTGTCTTACCCGCATCCGCTGACAAGCCCGTCACTCAAACATCATTAGGCTTACAACTTATAAACCTCGCTGGCGGCGGCAACATAAGAGCAGTGCTGCAAGCGTTGGGTGATGACAACAAGTCGACAGTCATCTCGACGCCCAACATCACGGTACTAGATAATGAAAAAGCATTAATCAATGTTGGAAAGAAAATTTCCGTTAGTACTGGAACAACCGCGACAACGACTGGCAATCCCGTCACATCGTTTTCTTATATAGAAACTGGCGTCATATTATCGGTAACGCCTCGCATCAATGCGGGCGGTAGGGTTACGTTGGATATTAATCAAGAGGTAAGTTCGGCCGGGCTAGCGGGTGTCGGGGATAACCCTGATATTAGTAATCGAAAAGTACAGACGGTCGTCAATGTAGCTTCCGGCGAAACACTTGCACTTGCCGGACTTATTTCAAAAGACTCTGCCTTCGGCACGAGTGGGGTGCCTTTGCTTTCAAAAATTCCTGTCATTGGCGCATTGTTTGGCTCTCAGTCCTACAACAATACTAGGAGTGAATTGGTGTTACTTATTACCCCGGTTGTCATTAACAATAACGAAGACGCTAGTAGTGTGTTGAACGAACTTCGGAAAAAATTACCGATGTTAGAAACCATTATTCCAAAACAAAAAAAGGAATAGCGTTTTTTCTACAGAAGTATTAAATGATCCGCCAACCATGTTTTAAAAAAAACCGGATAGCAGAGCGGCAAAACAGAGCAATGTGTCGCCAACCTTTATTGGCCGCTTGCCCACCCCCGTGCACAATACGGCAACTCGGTACGCGATGAATTTCGGCATGCGGGCTTGACCGACGAACGCGACAGCTTAAATCAAAATCTTCAAAATATAAGAAAAACGCCGGATCAAATCCGCCAGTCGCATCTAAAGCGGAACGGCGTATCAACATAAAGCATCCGCTGACAATTTCAGCGTCCCTCATCGGCGCATCAAACGCGGTTTCGGTGCGTTCATAATGGCTGAGCCGTTTGGCAAATGCGCTCCGAATAAAAGTAGGTGCAAAACCGCGCAGCGCCAAGGTCAGCACGCTAGGATAGCGTTTGACGAGATAAAGCGGTGTTCCGTCTTCAGACGTGGCAACCGGCGTAATCATGGCGCAATCGGGGTTTGCCTGAAAGTGCTTGAGTGCCGCATCCACGGCATCGCGGCTAACGGTGACGTCAGGGTTGAGCACCAAATGCACGTCGGCTTTGGGCGTTGTGGCAATCGCGAGATTATTACCCTGGCCATAACCGACATTGCCCTGCCCCGCGATCAACCGCCCGTGAAGCCAAACGTGCCCATTACCAAACCACTTTTTGAGCGACGATTTAATGGCTTCGTTTTCTTCAGCCGAACCGTTGCCAACCAACATCACATCAGTACGGCTAATTTGGCCTTGCGATTGCGCATGCTTTAAGGCTTCATATAAAGATAAGAGGGTCGTGGCGAGCCAATCAAAATCTGGGCGATAGCAAACAATGGATACTGCGATATGCATAGCCGCCATTTGCGGCTGGGTGGTTTGCATCGTTTGAGTGGGGATGTTTTTTGCGCTAGCTAGAGGGTCAATCATAGGGTCAACCTTAGAATCGAAAACAGGCATAATGCGAGAATAGCACGTGGCCCTTACCGTCTCTTTGCTGGTCCGGGCCGAAATAATTGACGTCACACAAAAAGGCAATCCGCTTGAATATTCCAACCGCCGCAGATTTGATTGCGTTTCATGATGCCTGCCTAGCCAGGACCAGCTGGGGCACAGCGTTGCCGGTCAAATTTGCCGATACCGCCTCAATTTGGCATTGGATAGAAGCCAACCACCGCTTTAACAGTATGCTTTGGGACGAAGAAGATTTGGCACGCCGCCGCCATGTGGCCGATAGCGAGATTGCGAAAAATAAACGCCATATTGATGGCTTCAACCAACAGCGGAATGACGCCGTTGAACGCATCGATGACATCATTTTGCAAGCGCTTGCTAACCAGCTGAGTCCCGCTGCACTGCTTCATTCCGAAACCGCCGGGATGATGATGGATCGTTTGTCGATTCTAGCGTTGAAGATTAAAGCGATGCATGTACAGACGTTGCGCGGCGATACTGACACTGCGCATATCGCGGCTTGCGGTGAGAAACTAGCCCGTTTAAATGAGCAGCGCAGCGATTTGGCAGCGTGTCTTGATCGCCTGCTGGCCGATTGCGCGGCAGGCCAAGCGCGATACCATATTTACCGGCAATTCAAAATGTATAACGATCCCAAGCTTAATCCGCAGCTCTACGCTGCCAAAGCATAACTGTGGAATCAGGCTAATTGAGCAGGCGTTCCAATTGCTCAAACACTGTTGAGTCGCTTAATTCGTTGACGTTTTTGGGCGCATCTAAAAATGCAACCCTTGCCCCAATCGGTGCCCACTGCACGGGGCTTGGCAAATAGCTTGAATGGGCAAACAAGCCCAATACGCCGCCCGGGCTGGCGGCAGCAAAGTGCATCAAACCACTATCCGGAATCAACGAGGTTCGTGCCCGCCATATCAAACCGATAGCCTCTTTGAGCGGCCCGCGAAACGGGATGATGTAGGGCAGCTTCGCGTCCAGCACCGGCTGTGCAATATCGTCATCACCTCGGTAAAGCGGATTATCGGGTTTGCCGGGCGTCCACATAAACGCGGTGGTCAGGCCATGTTGCTCGTGCATCCATGCTGCCCACACCAGAATTTGTCGGGTGGTGGGCTGCACTTCAGTGTCACGCGCGCCAATGCCCAAAACCCAATATTTCTGCGGCGCAATTGATTGTGATTTAAGCCATTGATCAGCAAACTGCAGAGCAAACTCAGGCGGCTGATATTCGGGGAATGGCAGGCTAGTTGGCAGCGCAATATTGAGTGGCAGCAAATGCTTGGCAATGCGCACCGACTCATGGTCGGCTTCATTGATCGTTTGCGCGTCGGTTAGCTTAGATTGCCATTTGGCAGAGGTGGCGTATGCGATCGTCTTTTTGGCACCGACATGCAACGCTCGCTCAATCGCGCGCGGTGATTCTCCGCCGCCTGCGGCAATAGCAACATCGAACTTTTCACGTTTCAATTTCCAAAATAAAGCGATTTGCCGAATCGCGGCACCAACATCGATGCGCCGTCCTGTCCGCACCCGCCCATAAACCCAACGCTTGTCGATGCATGCGTTATCTTCTACCATCCATGCGCTGTAGTCACTGGCGAGCAAATGAATTTCTGCCTCCGGCCATGCGTTTCGAAGGATGCGCAACATCGGTGTGGTAAGAAGGAGATCGCCGAGTTTATCGCGCTTGATGATGAGTATCTTCAAGGTAATTCCTATTGTGTGCTGCCTAAAAAACGGATGGCCAAGCAGGACGCAGGGATGACGACTGTGTTTGAATTAGTGAAGTAGCAATGGAGATCGGAATGGAAAAAGAGATGCATTTTTGAGTATTGACTGGCAATAGTTGGGCGCCGCCAAAAATGTCCAGAAGCCGCGCCTACACTTGAGTCTATGGCAACGAGTTAGCAGGGGATGTGCGCACCTGTCGGCGGCGTTCCGGCAAATTATTCGGGCCAATTCCGAATATATTGTTTGAGTAATTTGTTCTCAAAATCAGCGTCTTTAATAGCGCTGCGGGCGATGTCGTGGAAGCTTAAAATGCCAACTAGTTGCTCTTGGTTCATCACCGGCACATGCGTGATGTGCAGCTCAGTCATTAGGCCCCGCAGATGATCAACTGAGTCGTCTAGCCTTGCAACAGGTGGGTTAGACTTCATGACATCGCGACATTGGGCTTGGGTTAATTTTTCGCCTTGCTGGTGAATGCCCTTGAGCAATTCGCGCAAGGTAATCAACCCAACCATCACCTCATTGTCGGTGATGACAACTGAGCTGATTTTTTGTTCTACCATTAGCGCAACGGCATTGGCAACGCTGCAATCTGGTGCCACCGCGTAGAGTGCGCTGGCGGCTTGCGAGGATTGCTTGGCTTTATCTTGGAGAAGTTCGGCGACGGTAGCGTTCATGTTTAGATTGTCTATGACGGTGAAATAAACGGCATCAACACAATTAAAACATAACATGGGGCTTTGTGCGGCAACCTCCACCCGAGAGCACTGTTTCGGGCAGTATATCGACCGCGTACTAAGAAAATCTATCCGCACCCATTTACTTTTTTGCCGTCCGGTTTTTCACGGCACCGCTTTTTACCAAGCCACACCTTACCTTACTCTACGTAAACTTCATTTAATAATGCGCAACTTCCCTCGTGGGGGACCCTTGGGTTTATCGCCTACCGATTTGCCACCTGCCGCTTGATCATCGGTCGGCATGTGGTTTGTATTTGTTGATTTATCGTTTGCAGTTTTATTGCCTTTTAGGCTTTTCCCGTCAGTGTCCAGATCGCGGGCCAAATGATCTGCAACTTGCTCTGTGGCCGGCCCTACTTCCGCAAAGGCACCGCTCGGCACCGATTGTAGCTGGGGCTGGGCTTGCAACTGTGGCTGCGGAACCAGCATTGGCGCGCCTTCTTGGGCAGTGGTAGATGTCGGCACCGACGTAAGCGGCGCCGGCTCCCGCTCAAAATGCATGCCCTGACCATTCTCGCGGGCAAAAATACTGGCGACGGCATAAATAGGGACCGCGATCTCACGCGACACACCGTTAAAACGGGCGGAAAATTGGATTAAATCATTACCAATCGTCAGATCGCGCGTGGCCTGCATGCCAATCGATAAAACAATCTGCCCTTTCTTGACGTACTCCAGCGGCACGCGGGTGTTTTGATCAACATTCACGCCGATGTAGGGCGTAAAGCCGCAATCCGCACACCATTCGTAAATGGCGCGGATGAGGTAGGGCTTCGTGGAAAGTTCGGCCATCGGAGGAATCTCAAAAACACCCATCGCCACGCAATTTGCCAGCGGCAGAGGGCGTCAGCGACATTATTTGCGCATCGCTTTTTCGGAAGCGGTCATAGAATCAATAAACGCCTGGCGCGAGAATAAACGCTCCGCGTATTTGAGTAGTGCGGCAGCGGTTTTGGGCATTTCAATTTGATAATGCTCCAAGCGCCACAAGAGTGGGGCAATCGCGACGTCGAGCATCGAAAACTCATCGCCCAGCATGTGTTTTTGTTTCACAAAGATAGGCGCGAGCTGAATCAAATTTTCACGCACATAGAGCCTCGCTTTATCATGGGTGTTGGATTTGCCGCGCTCCAAGACATCAACATGGTTAAAAATTTCATTCTCCATGCGAAACAAAATCAAACGTGCGCGGGCACGCATAACGGGGTCAGCAGGCATCAATTGCGGGTGTGGGAAACGCTCGTCAATGTATTCATTGATGATGTTGGATTCATACAAAATCAAATCGCGCTCGACTAGCACTGGCGTGCGGTTGTAAGGATTCATGACGGCCAAATCCTCGGGCTTATTCATGAGATCGACATCCAAAATTTGGAAATCCATACCTTTTTCGTAGAGCACAATACGGCAACGGTGGCTAAACGGACAAGTGGTTCCGGAATAGAGCGTCATCATGATGAATCACCAACTTTCTTTTTATACAACTTTATTAAACTTACAAAAACATACACATCAACAAAACCTAAAAATACGAAACCGCGCCGAATAGCTTTTCAGCTATTTCACGCGCGGCGTTTACAGTCGTTAAGTAAAACTACTTAACATCTTTCCAATATTCGCTCTTCAACCAAAGCGTGGCGAAAAACGCTAGCACCAAAAAGAACAATGCAATCACACCCAGCTGGTTGCGCTGTGGACGCGCTGGCTCCCCCATGTAAGTCAGATAGTTCACTAAGTCAGTCACGTAGGCGTCGTATTCAACAGGGGTCATCGTGCCTGGCTTGTCCATGGTGAGCTTCATGATCGGCTCCATGTGCTCGCCATGGCCTTTCTTTTCCCCAACTTTAGTCAGTACCTGCGTACCTTGCAGCTCATGCAAAATATGCGGCATACCTACATTTTTGAATACTGCGTTATTCCAGCCAGTGGGGCTGGCATCGTCGCGATAATAACTACGCAGATAGGTATAAAGCCAATCCGAACCACGAACGCGAGCAACGAGGGTAAGGTCGGGTGGCAGCTTACCGAACCATTCTTTTGCGTCTTTGGGATCAAGCGCCGAAACCATGCTGTCCGCTATCTTATCGGTAGTGAACATTAAGTTTTTCTTGACCTGATCTTCGGTCAAACCGATTTGCGTCAAATGGCTATAGCGCATGAATTGGGCGTTATGGCAATTCAGGCAATTATTGACGAACGTTTTTGCACCGCGCTGCAAAGAAGCCATATTTTGCAGGTTGATCGGCGCGGCATCGAGGCGGACCTCTTCAGTATTGGCAGCAGCAAATCCTGCGACGCCGATAAAAGCCGACGCGAGCAGCGGCGCAATGACGCGTTTTTGAATTGAGGTTTTCATGAGTAATTAACCCGTGCTGGTTCTGGTTTTTCTTTATCGATTTTGGTGTACCAAGGCATCAGGATAAAGAACGAGAAATAGACCACTGTCAAGATGCGCGACACCAAGGTTGCGGTATCCACACCACCCACAAGCGGTAAACCCTTCGCCAGCTGACCCCAAACGGTCGTTGGCACCACCCCTAGATAACCCAGCACCAAAAAACTCACCACAAATGCAGCCAAAAATCCTTTGTAAATGGGGCCACGATACCGCACGGAGCGTACGTTGCCGCGATCCAGCCATGGCAACAGGAACAAAATCATCGTCGCGCCACCCATCACGGCCACGCCGGGAAATTGCGAGCCGAACATGGAAGGCACGGCACGCAACATCGCATAGAAGGGCGTGAAATACCAAACTGGCGCGATGTGCGCTGGCGTAACGAGCGGATCCGCCGGTACAAAATTAGGCGCTTCCAAAAAGTAACCGCCCATCTCCGGCGCGAAGAAGACGATGGTCGTGAACACACCCAGGAACACCACCACACCGACCAAATCCTTTACGGTGTAATAAGGGTGGAATGGAATGCCGTCCAGCGGGGTACCGTTCTGGGGATCTTTGTTTTTCTTGATGTCGATACCGTCCGGGTTATTGGAACCGACTTCATGCAACGCCACCAGATGTGCCGCGACCAAGCCCAGCAACACCATCGGCAGGGCAATGACGTGGAATGCGAAGAAGCGGTTGAGGGTGGCATCACCAATGTTGTAATCGCCGCGAATCCAAACTGCCAAATCTTCACCAATAATCGGGATTGAGCCGAACAAATTGATAATCACCTGCGCGCCCCAGTACGACATTTGTCCCCAAGGTAGGAGGTAGCCGAAAAACGCCTCGGCCATCAGCGCCAGATAAATCATGCAGCCGAAAATCCACAGCAATTCGCGCGGCTTGCGATACGATCCATACATTAGACCGCGCATCATGTGTAAGTACACCACGAGGAAAAACATCGATGCGCCGGTGGAATGCATATAGCGAATTAACCAGCCCCAGGAAACATCACGCATGATGTATTCAACCGACGCAAAAGCGAACTTAGCGTCGGGTTTGTAGTTCATTGTCAGGAAAATGCCGGTGACAATCTGCATCACTAAAATCAGTAATGCGAGTGAGCCGAAGTAGTACCAGAAATTAAAGTTTTTGGGCGCGTAATACTCACCCAAATGCTCGTTATAAAGCTTGGAAAGCGGGAATCGATCATCGACCCAGCCCAACGCCTTACCGGCTAGGCCACCAAGCTGCGGTTTGGCGGGTGTTTGTGGAATGCTGGCCATACGTTATGCTCCTTTGGGATCTTCGCCGATCATCAACAGCGTATCGGAGACGAATGTGTACGAGGGAATTGCGAGATTCAATGGTGCGGGCATCCCTTTAAAAACACGGCCAGCCAAATCGAATTTGGATTGATGACACGGGCAGAAAAATCCGCCCGGCCAGTCGGCACCTAAGTCAGCGGCACCAATTTCTTTGCGAAGCGTTGGAGAGCAGCCCAAATGCGTGCAAACGCCTTTGGCGATAAACCATTCTTCTTTAATTGAACGTCCTGCGCCCTTCACATAGGAGGGCTGTTTGCTACTTTTGCAATCTGGATCAGAAAGCAACGCGTCGTTTTTGGCAAGCTGGGCAATCATTTCGGGCGTGCGACGCAAAATCCAGTGTGGTGCGCCACGAAATTCAACCGTCAACATTTGGCCAGGCTCAATGGTGCCCAGGGGAACCGGTACGGCCGCGCCCGCGGCCAGTGCGCGCGCGGATGGTTTCATACTAACGGCCAGCGGTATGGCAACGGAAGCCGCCGCGATAGCGCCGACGCCAGCGGAAGCAGCAATTAAAATACGGCGTTTTTTAGGGTCAACTTCGTCTAGGACAATTGCGCTCATAAGCAGTCTCGTGGTGTTTGTGGTGAATCTAGGTTGAATCGGTGTTAGCTTTCCTTGATCTTATGGCAGCAAGATCGTGAACGAATAATTGCACTTGAAATGAGCGCAACAATCGAGATAAGCACAGAACTGCTATTTTAGCTGAACCGAACAATAAACTTAAGCCCCCTGAGGAAGATTGTGGCCTGAATTCTCGGATTTATCGGCAGTTTTGGCTTGGTTGCCATAGTTAGGCGGCTTACTAGCGCGTTCGCGACGGCGCAAGCAAGTAAATAAAATCGAATCCGAAACGGAAAAAGTAGATAACAAGCACCGCCGAGCGCTATGAGGGCAATATAAGGGCGACATAAGACAGAAAAGACAGAAGACAGGCGCTTTGGGCCGTCGGCGCCAATGAGGGTTCGTTGCTGTAAGCGACTAGCGAAGACCAATTTCAATGCAGAGCGGCCTATTCGAACGCGTTAAGCGAGGATGCTAAAGTCACTTTCTGTGTCGTTTATTGACACCACAACCCCAGACGAATACATTCATTGAGCCTCACTTATCGGCATCAATCCACGTTAAAAAAGGGACTAAATATGAGCTTTTCTTCGGAATTCAAAGAGTTTGCAGTGAAGGGCAGCGTGATGGACTTGGCGGTCGGCGTCATTATTGGCGCAGCATTTGGCAAAATTGTTGATTCCGTTGTGGGCGATTTGATCATGCCGATCGTCGGCAAGATCTTCGGGGGCCTCGATTTTTCAAATATGTTCATCGGCCTCAACAACCAAGCGACCGGCTTGACGTTGGTGGAAGCAAAAAAATTAGGCGCTGTTTTCGCTTACGGTAATTTCATCACGGTGGTGATCAATTTTGCTATTTTGGCGCTCATCATTTTTATGCTCGTCAAGCAAATGAATAAAATGAAAAAAGATGCACCACCCGCAGCGCCCGCGCCAACACCGGAAGACGTGGTTTTACTGCGCGAAATACGCGACTCGCTAAAAAAATAAGCCTCGTAAAGCAATCCTTATTATCTCGTGGGTCTAGGACGACAACGCTGCAAAAAGCACAATTAACCCTGCGTTTTACTTACTTTGCGTTACAAACAGGGCATTCCACCGGGATGCCCTGTTTGTTTTGAGCGTTGTTTTTTTCACGCCCCGCCCCCATACTCATTGAATGGATTTTCGTTTCCGCAACAATTTTCACGAATGCCAACTTTTTATAGAAACACTATGCGCCGTCTTTGGGTTATTTTTGCTGAGTTTGTCACCATCACACTGGCGATTGTTTTCGTTGTCACGTTGATTCGTCCCGATTGGAATCCGTGGCGCAAAAACGTCGTGGAGATTCGCGAATCATCCGCGTCGGGTGGGTTACTAAGCGTCAGCGCCAATTCAAACAGCGCTATCCGACTAACCTACGCCGAAGCCGCCAAAAGGGCGATGGTCTCAGTCGTCAATGTTTCGTCATCCCGTGAAATGAAACTCCCCAAGGGGCACCCGCTACAAGGTGACCCGTTGCTGCGCAAATTCTTGCCGCCGCAAGACGGCGGTGACGGCGATTCTGAAGCCGAGCAACAGGCAGGCCTCGGCTCTGGCGTCATTGTCAGCGCTGACGATAAAGGTGGGTATGTACTTACAAACGATCACGTCGTCAACGGCGCTAACACCATCCAGATCTCATTTGCCGACGGCCGGGTGATCCCCGCCAAAGTGATCGGCACCGACCCCGAGAGCGATTTGGCGGTGCTGCGGGTTGAGGGCAAAGACCTCACGCCCATCACTTTCGGCCAATCCGAAAAAGCACAAGTGGGCGACGTGGTGCTTGCCGTTGGTGATCCATTTGGCGTGGGCCAAACCGTCACCATGGGCATTGTCAGCGCCTTGGGACGCAACCGCCTGGGCGTAAATCGATATGAAAATTTTATCCAAACCGATGCGGCTATCAACCCCGGCAATTCGGGCGGCGCGTTAGTGGACATAAACGGCAATCTGATCGGCATCAACAGCGTCATTTATTCCCAATCTGGTGGCTCGCTCGGCATTGGCTTTGCAATTCCAGTTTCGATGGCCAAGGGCGTAATGGAACAAATTATCTCGGAGGGCTCGGTCACACGCGGTTTTGTCGGCATCACGCCAAAAGACATCACCCCTGAGTTGGCCGACGCCCTTAAGCTGCCGGTTGCGCGCGGCGCCTTGGTTGAGAACGTCAGCAAAGGCTCGCCTGGCGATATCGCCGGACTCAAGGCGGGCGACGTGATTACTGCGATCGATGGCAAATTGATTCAAGACAGCGTGGCTGCCATGGCAGTCATTGCTGCGCTTAAGCCGGGTGTCGCGATCCCATTTTTGCTGGTTCGCAACCAGCGAGAGAACACGGTGACAGTCAATATCGGTAAACGGCCAAGGGTGCAGCGCGGGCGGTAAAACCGAAACTATAAGCTGAGTCGCGATTTTTCCGTTTCCAGCAGGACTTAACTGGTCTAGGCTTTTTGTTATCTTTTATGCTGCCGTTTCATCCGTCTTACCCGCAGTCAATTTGCAGCGGGCTCAGCCTCTGCGACCTTCGCCTTCACAAAAAACTGCGCAAAAATAATCCCGATTTCATACAGGATACAAAGCGGGATTGCGAGCGCAAACATCGACGCCGCATCGGGCGGGGTGGCTATTGCCGACACGCCGAAGGCGCCAACCATCACGTAACCGCGTACTTCGCGGAGCTTTTTTACACTCACCAAGCCGGTTGCCACCAGCACTACAACCACGATGGGTGTCTCAAACGCCAAGCCGAACGCGAGAAACATACCAAGCACAAAGTTGAGATAATTTTCGATGTCGGGGGCAACAGTAATCGAACTTGGCGCAATTTGCGCAATGAAGCTGAATACCATTTTGAAGACCACAAAATAGCAAAACGCCATGCCCACATAAAATAACAATGTGCTGCTAAAAATCAGCGGGAGTACAAAGCGCTTTTCGTGTTTATAAAGACCGGGGGCTACAAATGCCCAAGCCTGGTACAAAATCACCGGTAGTGCCACCAAAAAGGCGACAAGCATGGCTATTTGGAACGGAATCATAAACGGCGAGATTACGCCCGTGGCGATCATTTTTGAGCCTGCGGGCAGCGCACTTATCATCGGTTGCGCCACAAAATCGTAGAGCTTCCCGGCGATAAACCACGGCGGCGTTACCAGCGGGATCAACACGACTACCCACGCAAATGCCGCTATGACCAAGCGGCTGCGTAACTCAATCAAATGCGAAACGAACGTATCTTGGTTAATGGCTTCAGTTTCCGAATTCATAACGATACGGGTACAGCATTCGCTGCCGGCGCTGTTGTGAACACGGGGCGTTTTTCTTCTATACCGAAATCAAATAACCCTTGGCCAAAATGTTCGGCGGGGGCAACTGATTCATTACTTGATATTGCCTCAAACCCAAGCGCCGGTGCGGCGGCGCGATGGAGCCCCCCTTCTGTAACCGGGGCACTTGTTTGAGCGGCTGCCAGGTAACTGGTTGAATCGAGAGCAACCATTTCAGGGGATGCCAACGGCGACATTTCTGACGTTGGGGCAGTGCCGCCTATCGTGATTCGCGCCGATTCTTCCAGTGATTTCGCTTCCGTCTTGAAATCGCTTGCCTGCTGTTGCACTGTCTGCTCGAAGGAACGCGCCGCGTCGACCACTTCTTTTTTTAGGTTCGCCAATTCGGAAGATTCAATCTCGCGGGCAATATCGGCTTTCACACCGTTCACATAGCGCTGCAAACGGCCAAACAAGTGCCCCGCCGTCTTCGCGACTTTCGGCAGGCGCTCGGGTCCGAGCACCACCAGCGCGACTGCGCCAATAACGGCGATTTTAAAAAAACTAATATCAAACATAGCGGGAGTGTGGCGTCACGGTACTCGGGCAAAATATAACGATGCGACCGCAAATTATCCTAATCAAGCGCACCGCGGTAACGTTCGCAACGACTAAGACTTTAGTTTTTCTTTGACTTCGCCTTCAACGGTCTGGCCGGACTTTTCAGCTGCGAGTTGCTCGGTTTTTTTATCGGCATCCTCAGGCTTCATGCTGTCTTTAAAGTTTTTGACCGCACCGCCCAGGTCGCCGCCGATATTGCGTAATTTTTTCGTCCCGAATACCAACAGAACGATCACTAACAAAATGATCCAGTGTGTAACGCTGCCAAAACCGCCCATAAGAATCTCCTCTAAAAGTTTTCCGCATCATTCGCGGTCTAACCACGCTAGCAATGCGGGCTGAAAAACGAACAGCCTTGAATCTCGCTAAGCTGCTTTAAGCTTCGTTAAGCTTTCGCAACGCTTTACCCACTAGCTTTGACTTGCTGGCGGCGGTGATCGTTCCCGTCGCCCATTCAATAATCAGGGGCTAACCGCCCATCACTCGCAACGCGGCAGAGCCGGGGCGATTGCCAAACACATGAATATGCAAATGATACACTTCTTGCCCACCTAACTTGCCGGTATTAATCGCCGTGCGAAAACCATGCGTTAAGCCCTGCTCTTTTGCCAGCACGGGCGCCATACCGAGCAGCTTGCCCAACAGTGCAGAATCGTCAGGTTTAACATCGGCCAATGTTGGGATAAATTTTTTCGGAATAATCAAAAAATGGACTTCCGCAACTGGGTGAATATCGTGAAAAGCGAAAATTTCATCGTCTTCGTAGATTTTTTTGCACGCGATCTCTCCGCGCAAAATTTTGCCAAAGATCGTTGGATTATCTAAATGGTTCATGTTGTTCTACTTTTCTTGTCTTGCGTTTTTTTCATCAATACCGGAGACACCTTCGCGGCGATTCAGCTCTGCCAACACATCGGACAATTCAATATTTTGGTGTCCCAGCATGACGAGCAGGTGAAACAGCAAATCGGCGGCTTCATAAACCGTCCCGTCACGATCTCCCGATTTTGCAGCGATGATCGTTTCCACCGCTTCTTCTCCGAGCTTTTTCAGGATCGTATCCAACCCTTTGGCGTGTAATTTCGCTACGTAAGACGACTCAGGAGCAACATTTTTGCGGGCCGCGATAGTCGCTTCGAGTTTTTGCAAAGTATCGTTCATAATTTTAATTGGGCTTTTAATCGGCCTTTTTAGTTAATCGGCCTGCTTAATCTGTTTTAAAATTTCTGGGGGAGGTCAGCACCGTCATGCCAGGATCAGCTACCCATTCGCCACGATCGTTTACCTTGAAAAAACAATTCGCTCGTCCCGTATGGCATGCGATGCCGCCTACTTGCTCCACCATTAACAAAATGGTGTCGCCATCGCAATCAAGCCGAATTGATTTTACATGCTGAATGTGGCCGGACGATTCACCTTTTTTCCACAGCGCTTGACGAGAGCGTGACCAATAGTGCGCATCGCCGGTTTCAATTGTTAGCGCAAGGGATTCACGGCTCATCCACGCCATCATCAGCACGTCCTTCGTCGTAGCATCTTGGGCAATGGCGGCAACTAGGTCTTGGTCGTTCCACTTAATGGCGGCTGCCAACGTCGTACTCATAATCGCATCTCAATCCCACGCGCCGCCAAATGCTGCTTCGCCTGTCGCACCGTAAATTCACCAAAGTGAAAGATCGAGGCGGCCAATACCGCATCGGCTTTGCCTTCAATCACGCCATTCGCCAAATCATCCAACGTGCCGACACCGCCCGACGCAATCACGGGCACGCTCACGGCCTCGGCGACCGCACGGGTGAGCGCTAAATCAAAACCGGATTTGGTGCCGTCACGATCCATGCTGGTAAGCAAAATTTCGCCCGCGCCGAGTGCGTTCATGTGCCGCGCCCATTCGACGACATCGAGCCCGGTTGCTTTGCGGCCACCGTGGGTGAAGACTTCCCAGCCGCCACTATTGTCCGTTTTTTTCCGTGCATCAATCGCCACTACGATCGCCTGCGAACCGAATTTACTGGCGGCTTCTTTCACTAACTGCGGGTTCGTGACCGCTGAAGTATTGATGCTGATTTTGTCCGCGCCGGCGTTGAGCAGACGGCGTACATCATTCACCTCGCGCACGCCGCCGCCGACCGTGAGCGGAATAAAAACTTGCTCGGCCACGCGCTCGATAATATCCAGAATCAAACCGCGTTGATCGGAGCTTGCAGTGATGTCGAGGAAGGTGATTTCATCTGCGCCTTCGTCGTTGTATTTTTTGGCGATTTCAACCGGATCGCCCGCGTCGCGCAAATTTAAAAAATTAACGCCTTTGACAACACGGCCAGCGTTAACGTCGAGACAGGGAATGATGCGTTTAGCTAACATAGTAAGTCTAGAGTGGGCGCGGCGTTTCAGTCATTAATGCCTGAAGAACCGCTTCAGTGCTGGGGATTTAATGTCTTCGGCGCAGGCGTAGCTGCGCAACTACGGCTACGAACAACTACAACTCAGTCGCATGCGCAATCTCACAAGCCTTCGCAAAATCGAGCTTACCTTCATAAATCGCCCGCCCGGTGATCGCGCCCATGATGCCTTCATCTTCCACGGCCATGAGGCGCTTTACGTCTTCGATATCGTTCAAGCCACCGCTGGCAATCACGGGGATCGACAGCGCTTTGGCGAGCTTTACCGTGGCGTCAATATTCACGCCGGTCATCATGCCGTCGCGGCCGATGTCGGTGTAGAGCACGGCCTCTACGCCATAGTCTTGGAAGCGCACGGCTAAATCAATCACATCATGGCCGGTTAATTTTGACCAGCCATCGGTGGCGACTTTGCCGTCTTTGGCATCCAGCGCGACAATGATATGTCCGGGGAACGCGTCACAGGCTTCGTGCAGGAAACCGGAAATTTTGACCGCTGCCGTGCCGATGACGATGTAGGAAACGCCGTCATCCAAATAGCGCTCGATGGTATCTAAATCACGGATGCCGCCGCCGAGTTGGATCGCCATTTCATCGCCGACTTCGGCAATGATTTGTTTGACCACGTTTTCGTTTTTCGGCTTGCCGGCAAACGCGCCGTTGAGATCAACGACATGCAATCGTCTGGCGCCCATATCGAGCCATTTGCGGGCGGTTTCGCCGGCGTTGTCAGAGAAAATTTTGGCAGAATCCATTTCGCCTTTTTCAAGGCGCACGCATTTGCCGTCTTTGATATCAATGGCGGGGATGATCAACATGATGGGAAATTTAAGGATTCCATTGCAGGAAATTTTTGTAAAGCGTCAGACCGGCGTGATGACTTTTTTCAGGATGAAATTGTGTGGCAAAAATATTGTCGCGGGCAATCGCAGCGGTAAACCGAATGCCATAGTTTGCCATGGCAGCACGCACATTGCTGGCTTTGTTGATTTTGGCATCTCGATCAATTTCATCAGCTTTGCCAATTGCAGCTTCGGCTTCAGACGGCTCACAGTAATAACTATGCACGAAATAAAAGCGTTCTGCATCGGGAATGTTTTTCCATAGCGGATGCGTCCCTGAAAGTCCCGCACATTGGTAGACTTCATTCCAACCCATGTGCGGGACTTTTAGCGTCGCATCCGTCGGGTGAAATTTTTTAACCGTGCCGGAAAAAATACCAAGGCCGTCGGTATGGGTTTGCATATTCGCCTCTTCCGAGGTGTCAAACAACATTTGCATGCCAACACAAACACCGAAGAATGGTTTGGATTTCGTCGGCGAATTCGCCGCGTCTCGCACCGCTTGTTCTAAACCGCTTTCACGCAAATATTTCATGCAGTCAGGCATCGCGCCCTGCCCGGGAAACACGACGCGATCGGCATTCGCCACGTCTTGCGGAGAGCCGGAAATCGACACCTGAAACGGCAGCGCGTGCTCGCGTACGACGAACTCAAACGCTTTCGCTACCGAGCGCAAGTTGCCCATTCCATAATCAACGACAACGAGTTTTTGCATAGTGCTTTTATTGGTAAATCATGCCAAACACCAGCATTGGCGCCCACTTTGAGGCATTTGGTTAGATAGGTGCTTAAATCAGCAGCAGCGTTCAAGCGAGATTTTACCTCAGAAGGCGTCTCCCGGCTCAGCCGCCAGCAGGCTGCCGATGCACGGCATTGCTTTGATATGCCCCAACTTTCTTGCCGTGGTATTTTTTGGGTAGTGCGGCAATGCCGCCAGTGGGAAACCTGCGCCAGGTGTAACGTTGGCTGATTTGCTGCCAGCAATGCTGCGAAGGCCGATCGTCCGCCGATCGCCGTAGCGTCAGACTACAAGACACTTAACTTCGCATACTGCAACGACAACCACTTCACCCCTTCAGCGCGAAATTTCACTTGCACACGGGCGTCGTTACCGCGGCCTTCAAAATTCACCACCACGCCTTCGCCAAATTTTTCATGCTTCACGTTTTGACCTACCGCGAACGGGTGCGTATCAGCTTTTTTGGTTTCAAAACCAGCGCGCGTGGTGTCTGGCGCGCCTTGGCGGCCGTAGGGTTGATTGCCTTGCTCGGCGTAATGCTGTGATGCATAACTTTGCTTATGTCCGGTATACGCGCTGCCGGATGAAGTGTTACCGTTACCTCCACCACTCGCTTCACCCGTACGAAGGCCGCTATTTCCAATATAACCACCGGCCCCAAAGTGTGCGCCGTACGCCGCGTTTTTATCCGGCACTACCAACCATTTGCACAGCTCTTCCGGAATTTCATCAATAAAGCGCGAAACCACCCCGTAGCGTGTTTGGCCGTGCAACATACGCGAGCCAGCATAGGTTAGGTAGAGCCGTTTGCGGGCGCGGGTGATTGCCACGTACATCAGCCGCCGCTCTTCCTCCAAGCCGTCAAAATCGTTCATCGATTGTTCGTGCGGGAACAAGCCCTCTTCACAGCCGCTCAAGAACACCGCGTTAAATTCCAAGCCCTTCGCAGCGTGAACCGTCATCAGTTGCAGCGCATCATCACTCTCGCCTGCTTCATGTTCGCCGGCTTCCAAGCTCGCGTGGGTTAGGAAACTGGTCAGCGCATCGGTGGGTTCTTCGCCTTCCAGCGGTCCCTCGAAGGTTTCCTCAAACTGCGCGCAGGCGGTGACTAATTCGCTTAAATTTGCCAAGCGATCGGCACCTTCACGCTCGGCGGCGTAGTGGGTTTTGAGGCCGCTCAATTCCAAGCATTCATCAACTAATTCGGCCAAGGAGACCTTGCCCGAGGACGATTTCAGCGCCTCGCAGATCTTCAAAAACGAGCCCACTGCCACACCCGCCCGTCCCGCCAAATCGCCGCTCGAAATGCCGTTGGCCGCTGCCGCATAGAGCGAAATGTTATACCGCTTGGCCAAGTCCATCACTTGCTCTACCGAGCGCGCCCCAATGCCGCGCGGCGGAAAATTCACCACCCGCGAGAACGCGCCATCATCATCCGGATTGCCCGCGAGCCGCAAATAAGCGAGCGCATGTTTAATTTCAAGCCGTTCAAAAAACCGCAATCCGCCATAAACACGATACGAGATTCCCGATCTGAAAAGAGCGTGCTCAAGGACTCGCGATTGGGCGTTGGATCGATAGAGCAACGCCATGTCGGCAAACGCCATGCCTTCGCGATTCAGCGTTCGCGCTTCTTCCACCACAAACTCAGCCTCATCCAAATCAGTTGAGGCGGGATAGATGCGGAGATTTTCACCTTTGCCCGCGTCTGTCCATAAATTTTTACCGAGGCGATCTTTGTTGTGGGAAATGACAGCATTCGCGGCATCTAGGATCGCGCCTTCTGAACGGTAATTTTGTTCAAGCTTTATGACATTCCCATTGGCAAAATCCCGCTGAAAATCGCGCATATTGCCAACTTCGGCGCCCCGAAAGCCGTAGATCGATTGATCGTCGTCACCAACTGCGAAAACCGCATTCGGTTGTTCGACCGTGCGAGAACCCGCCAACAGCTGGATCCATTTGTATTGCAGCCGGTTGGTGTCTTGAAACTCATCGACCAAAATAAATTTAAACCGGTTTTGATAATGCTCGCAAAGCGGCTTATTTTTGCCAAGCAATTCGTAGCAGCGTAACAGCAATTCTGCAAAATCTACCACCCCCTCGCGGTTGCATTGCTCATCGTAGGCTTGGTAAATTTCGACTTGGCGGCGGGTGAACTCGTCTTTTGCTTCCACCACATGCGGGCGCAGGCCTTGTTCTTTAGCGCTGTTGATAAACCACGCCATTTCGCGCGGTTTGAATTTTTCATCATCGACATTCAGCGCTTTGAGCAATCGTTTGATGGCTGATTGCTGATCGCCGGAATCGAGAATCTGAAAGGTCTGCGGCAAATTCACATCACGGTAATGCGCCCGCAGCATCCGGTTACACAAGCCATGGAACGTGCCGACCCACATGCCGCGGGTGTTAATCGGCATCATTGAAGTCAAACGCGTCAGCATCTCGCGCGAGGCTTTGTTGGTGAAGGTCACGGCCAGCAAACCGCTGGGACTGACCTGGCCGGTTTGGATCAGGTAGGCAATCCGTGTCGTGAGCACCCGCGTCTTGCCGCTGCCCGCGCCCGCCAGCACCAATGCGCTGTCCCTAGCAAGAGTGACGGCTTTGAGTTGTGCGGGATTGAGGTTGTCGAGCAGGCGGGGGGAAACATGGGATAGGGGTAGGGCGAGGGAGGGGGCGGCGGAGTGGGAATCTGAGGCTTGCATGGGTGCACCGAAGGAAAGCGGGAAAGCTTGGCTCATTATAAGTGGTGGTGCGCCGATCAACTGAGTCGGGCATGAAGTCATCGTAAAATATTTTTCCATTTCAGTCTTGACTGAAATAACTGGAAGGCGTAGATTATTAATATGGAACTCAAACCTGTCGCCAAAAAATTTGTGCTCCACTGGGGCGAAATGGGCACCACTTGGGGCGTTAACCGCACCGTGGCGCAAATTCACGCGCTGCTATTCATCGCCGGGCGCCCCATGAACGCCGATGAAATCACCGAAACGCTCGGCGTGGCTAGGTCAAACGTAAGCATGAGCCTCAAAGAGCTCTCAAATTGGAACCTCATCCGCTCGATGCCGCTGATGGGTGATCGGCGCGATCACTACGAGACGACCACCGATGTGTGGGAGCTTTTTCGCACTGTCGTGCGGGAGCGCAAGTCTCGCGAGTTTGATCCCACCATCGAGGTGTTGCGCGATTGCCTGAAAAGTGGCGACATTGCCTCTGAGGATAAAGCCGCGCAGATGCGGATTAAGGAGACGTTGGCATTAATGGAAGCGCTTTCATCGTGGGCATCCGAGATGATTCGCCTGGAGCCCGAGACGATGATGAAAGTGATTAAGATGGGCGCGAAGGTGCAGCAGTTTGTGCGCAGCAAGTCGGATAGTTAGCAGAACAGGATTGTCGGCTGCAAGTTGAACGCTCTAATTGGCTTAATCCGTCAAACTCCGGGCCGGGCGTGGTGTTTGGCGTAATTCAGGTGCTGCAGGGTTTCAGTTGCTCTGGTGAAGGTTTGGTACTGAGTTTGAAGCGGAGGTTGCGGCTGAGGTTGAGGTTGGCTTTAACGGCACCGCAGTAGAAACAAGCGAAAATTTTTTAACTTTTTATTTCATTATTTACTGAAATTAAAGAAACAAAAAACAATTGGAATTGAAATGGTGCTGAAACGCTGTTGAAATTTCGCATAGAAAGGAACCTGTATGAAGATGACAACCGTAAAAACGCCAACCCATGCCTTGCCCAATCCGCAAGAGACCAACAGCCTCGGCAACCAGGTAGCGATCGCCTACCCGCTCACCGTCTATTTTGATGGTTCATGCCGCCTTTGCAACAGCGAAATGCAAAACATCGCCGCGCGCGATGTGATTCGCGCCATTCAACAAAATAGCGAGCCGATGCTCAATTTAATTGATTGCAGCCCAGTCGATTTTGACGACAGCGCCTTGCCAGCTAGCCGCGAAACCATGATGAATATGATCCACGCCCGCGATGCAGCTGGGCGATGGCTGCGCGGGGTGGATGTGTTTGTGGCCTGCTACGCGGCTGCCGATCTGGGCGTTGTCAGCCGCATCTTGGCGCACCGATTAATCAAACCCTATGCGGCACGACTGTATCCGTGGATCGTGCGCAACCGCTATCGCATGTCCAAAATTGGCTTGCACCGGTTGCTGGAAATATTTTCCAATCGAGCGAAAGCGCGGGCCGCCCAGCTCGCGACACAAACAACGCTGGCGAAAATGGCCTATGCACAAAGCCAAGTCTGCGCGGCGGATCGAAAGAATTGTGCGGCTAGATCAGTGCTTCACGATTGATGCTGACAGCATCTGACTTCTGCATTCTTTGGCCATACGCAAACCACAATCGAATCTTAAGCTCGTGTTCAACTTTAGAAATTGATGAGGAAAATATGAATGTCGAAACTGTCGACCCTGGAAGTGTCGCTTTGAATAGAAGTCCGATAATCGAACCGCCCTCGCTATGGACAATCATTCTATCGGCTGCTGTGATTGGTCCATTTGTAGGCGGCATGCCCTACCTCTACTGGACGATCTACTCCCTCGTTGTTGCCTATGCCGTAGGTTTCATACCGGCGATATTAGGCGGTACATTATTTGCGTTCTGGCTGCGGTCCGCCTCGAGGGTAGATTTGCCCAGCGCGTGGAAAGGTGGATTGCATGGCGCATTTTTTGGCTCAACTGGCTGTGGGCTCTGCGCAAGCATATTCGCGTTTTTCAATGCGGGCGGAGACGCTTACGGCTTATGTTTGTTTGTTGTCCTTCATGGACTTGGTGCAGGTTTTCTTGTCGGCGGAGTCATCACGAATTGCAACAATAGGAGAGCCCGTAATATTGGAGTCGCATCATGAATATCCTCATCGTCGGCGGCAACGGCTTTATCGGCCGCCACATCGCCGCAACGTGTACGGCAGCAGGTCACAAAGCGATTCTTGGTGTGCGCAATGCGCCTGATCCGGACGGCACGATTGAATGCAACATGCTCACCGACACCAACATTGCCACGTGGTTACCCCGGCTCGCGAACATTGATGCCGTTATTAATTCGGTCGGCCTCTTGCACGCCAACTCAGCCGAATTCCAAGCGGTCCATGTTCACGCGCCAGCAGCGCTCGCAGCGGCTTGTGCTGAACTCAAAAAGCCGTTCCTGCATGTGTCGATGTTGGGCCTGGAGAAGGCTGCCAACACCGATTATTTTCAAAGCAAACGTCGGGGCGAAGATGCCGTTCGCAGTGCACATTCGGGTGCCATTATCGTCAGGCCTTCGCTGGTGTTTGGCGTTGATTCGCCATCGACCCAATTGCTATTAATGCAATCGCATTTGCCGCTGCTGTGTTTGCCCGCCAATACGAAAGCCATTGCGCCAATTCACGTTGATGATCTCGCGGCGTTGTGTCTGTCGCTAATCGGCACGATACGCGCGCTTGGTTGTGATGTGGACGCCGTTGGCGCAGAGGAATGTTCGATAGCGAGCTATGTGCAGGCACTGCGCGTGGCGCGCGGACGTCCGCGCGCCACGATGGTGAAAGTGCCAAATAGTTGGATGCGATTCGGCATGCATTGCGCCGCGTTTTTTGGGGCACGCACGATTACGCCGGAGGCGTTGGATTTAATGGAGCATGCGCACACCGGCGACGCGCGCGTATTCACACGCTGGATGCGCCGCGCGCCGACGCCGATTGCATCGTTTCAAATGATTGCACATTAAAAATATGAACCCTAGGCTGGGCTTGCCGCCTGAGCCGATAATGGCTGAAACAGCAACTTCAGGCTAGGGTTCAGCTCGCCAACCGCAATATTCTGGAGCATCCGTGATGATCGTCAAATGCGGTTTTCCCTGTGATAGCGCAATCGATCGTCGTTTGCTAGCCGCAGCCTACTATCAAGATTCGTATCGTGCGCCAGTGCGCCATGCGGAATCGGGCGTCGTCGAAAATTTTCTGGGCATCTTTGCGCATACCCCAGTTTGGATAAAGGTGTTGCTGGTTATTCGCAATAAGATAGCGTCGTGGTGCGGCCTTGATACGGCCACTACCGCCGAGATCATGAATCCTGAAATCAAAAAAAGTTACGCGGTCGGCGATAAAATTGGTCCATGGCCTATTTTCGCGCTCACGGAGAGCGAGCTGATCGCGGGCCGCGACAATAAACACCTTGATTTCCGACTTTCAATACTCAGGATAGCCGACGAGGGAAATGGCTTTGCGATCGTATCGACCGTCTGCAAGGTGCGCAATACGTTCGGAAAAATCTATCTTTTCTGCATCGTCCCATTCCATAAATGGGGCATCCGACGGTTGATCACTAACGCGGTTGTGGCCGGAAGATTGTGAGCTGCTTGCGCCTGAGTTTGCCGTCGGTAATGCAATAAGCTAGTTCAACAGGTGGCACAAACGAAAGCGACGCTACCGCGATCATTTAAAATATAACACCCCGACTGACGTGCTGTTTGAGCCATTATTGGCTGGAATGCCCCGCTAGGATTGGCGTTTGTCGCTTTGCCCCAATGATGAACCGGGCATTAGATCTATCGAGCAGGGTCTGCAAACATGCGGCATGTATAATCAAAGCTTGCGACTCCCTCTATGAAATTCGCTCTGGACATCAATCAGTTCGAACTTATTTCTGTACTTATTTAATATTCCCGCGCCCGATGGATTCCACCTACCTTCCCAAAACAATCGAAGCCGAAGCGCAAGCGCATTGGCTCAAAACTAACGCGTACAAAGTTACCGAAAACGCGAAAGATAAGAACGGCAACATCAAGCCAAAGTTTTATGCCTGCTCGATGCTGCCCTACCCTTCCGGCAAGCTGCATATGGGCCATGTGCGCAACTACACCATCAATGATGTGATGCTGCGCTATCGCCGTATGAATGGCGATAATGTATTGATGCCGATGGGCTGGGATGCGTTCGGCATGCCCGCTGAAAACGCCGCGATTGCCAACAATGTGCCGCCCGCGCAATGGACGCGCGCCAATATTGCTGACATGAAAGCGCAAATGCAGCCATTGGGCTTGGCGTTTGATTGGTCGCGCGAGTTGGCAACCTGTGACCCTGATTACTACAAATGGAATCAGTGGTTATTCTTAAAGATGCTCGAAAAAGGCATCGCCTATCGTCGAACGCAAGTCGTGAACTGGGACCCGGTTGACCAGACCGTATTGGCGAATGAACAAGTGATCGACGGCAAGGGCTGGCGCTCCGGTGCGCCCGTGGAAAAACGCGAAATCCCAGGCTATTACTTGGCAATTACATCCTATGCGGAAGAGTTGTTGGAAGGCGTCAAAACCAAACTCACCGGCTGGCCGGATCGTGTACGCACCATGCAAGAAAATTGGATCGGCAAATCGACTGGTGTGCGGTTCGCTTTTCCGCATGAAATTAAAGATGGCGCTGGGAAGTTGGTACAAGACGGCAAATTATTTGTCTTCACCACGCGTGCCGACACGATCATGGGCGTGACGTTTTGCGCAGTGGCGGCGGAGCATCCGTTGGCCAGCGTTGCGGCAGCGAACAAACCAACGCTCGTCGAATTTATTGAAGAATGCAAACGCGGCGGTGTGGCGGAAGCGGATATGGCAACTGCCGAGAAAAAGGGCATGGCAACAGGATTATTTGTGACACATCCGCTCACGCAAGAACAGCTGCCGGTGTGGGTTGGCAATTATGTATTGATGACTTATGGTGATGGCGCAGTGATGGGTGTTCCTGCGCATGACGAGCGTGATTTTGCGTTTGCGAAGAAATATGATTTGCTCGTCAAACAAGTGATCGAAACCGGGAAAGCGTACTCGCTCGACGCATGGCAGTCGAGTTACAGCGATCTCGGTACTTGTATCAATTCCGGCGCGATGAATGGCATGAACTATGACGCGGCCATTGACTACGTCGCGGACCAACTAAAGCCATTCGGCGGCGAAAAGAAAATCCAATATCGCCTTCGCGATTGGGGCATTTCACGTCAGCGCTATTGGGGTACGCCGATTCCGATTATTCATTGTAGCGATTGCGGTGCAGTACCGGTCCCCTACGCCGATTTGCCGGTGAAATTACCCGAAGATTTAGTTCCCGATGGCTCGGGCAATCCGCTCAATAAGGACGAGCGGTTTTTAAAATGCGTGTGCCCTACATGCCAAAAACCTGCCCGTCGGGAGACGGATACGATGGATACCTTTGTTGATTCATCGTGGTATTTCATGCGTTACTGTTCGCCCGATTCGGCCAATGCGATGGTGGACGCGCGCAATGATTATTGGATGCCGATGGATCAATACATCGGCGGAATTGAGCATGCGGTGCTGCATTTGCTCTACGCGCGTTTCTGGACAAAGGTGATGCGTGATTTCGGTTTGATAAAATTCGACGAGCCGTTTACGAACTTGTTTACGCAGGGCATGTTGTCGGCGGAGTGTTTTTATCGCGAAGATTCCAACGGTAAAAAACGCTGGTACTACCCCGATGAAGTGACGGTTCAGTTCGACGACAAGGGCCGCCCGACGGGCGCGGTCTCGGTTGAGGACGGCCGCGCCGTGATGCTGGGCGGCATGGAAAAGATGTCGAAGTCGAAAAACAATGTCGTCGAGCCCAAAGATATCATTGCGAAATTTGGTGCCGACACCGCGCGCGCTTATGTCATGTTTGCCGGGCCACCGGATCAAAGTGCGGCATGGTCGGATTCCGGTGCGGAAGGCGTGTTCCGGTTTTTACGCAGGCTGTTTGTGTATGGGCATACGCAGCGCGACGCGATTATCAACGCGGATAGAGCCTTTAATGCCGCCGAATTGCCGCGCGAATTAAAGGCAATTCGCCACAGCATTCACAGTATTCTCAAGCAAGCTACACATGATTACCAACGCTTGCAATACAACACGGTGGTCTCGGCGGCGATGAAGATGTTGAACGCGCTGGAAGACGCAAAGTGCCCGTCCAGCCTAGAGTTTGAGGCAGTTAAGAAAGAATCTATGTCAATCTTAATTCGCATGCTCTACCCCATCGCTCCACATTTGAATTTTCATTTATGGAATGAACTCGGCTTTGCAAAAACCGATGGTGAAATTGTCGATACCGCATGGCCGCAAGTTGACGCCGCCGCCTTGGTGCAGGATGAAGTGCAAATCGTCGTGCAGGTGAACGGCAAACTGCGCGGCCAGATCACGGTGCCCGCATCGGCAACGAAAGAAGCGATTGAAGCCCTCGCGCTGGCCGACGCGAGTGTGGCCAAACATACCGAGGGTAAACCGATTAAAAAATTAATCGTCGTGCCCGGAAAGCTGATCAATGTCGTCGTCTAAAAAACTTGTCCTCACCGTTCTGATCGCGATGCTTGCGGGCTGCGGTTTCCAACTTCGCGGCTCTTACGAATTGCCGTATAAAGGTGTCTATGTAGCCGCGCCCAGCACATCAGGGGTCGCGAGCAGTATTCGACGTGAATTAACTGGCAGCGCCGTAAAGGTGCTGCCCTCACTTAAAGATGCAGACGCGCAGCTCAATATTTTAGAAGAGCGCCGTGACCGGCAAATCCTCTCGCTATCCGGTGCCGGTAAGGTGCGCGAATACGAGCTGCGCATGGTGGTGCGCTATCAACTCAACGATGGAAAAGGCGCTACGGTGATTCCGGTCAGCGAGATTCGGCTCGCGCGGATTTTGGCTTATGACGACAGCAAAATTATCGCCAAACAGCAAGAAGAAGCGATGCTTTATACCGATATGGAAAAGGATGCTGTTGGGCAAATTTTACGCCGCATGGTGGCCGTCAAACGTGCGGTTTCAACAGCGCCTTAATTGACGCTAATTTCGTTCACCCATGCGCCAAACTGCCGAACAATTTTTAGAGCGTCCGCCAAAATCACTCGCGCCACTCTATGTGATTCACGGCGCGGAGCCGTTGGCCGCCTTGGAAGCAGCCGATTGTTTGCGCGAAATCGCCCGAAAAACAGGCTACGTGGAGCGCGAAGTTTTCACGGCTGAATCGGGCTTCGATTGGGGCAAATTGACGGGTGCGAGCAATGCGCTGTCACTATTCGCCACCCAGCGTTTGATCGAGGTCCGTATCCCCACCGGCAAACCGGGCAAGGAAGGCTCGGCCGCCATTGAAGCCTACTGCCAACGGCTGCCGGACGACACGATCACGTTGTTTTTGCTGCCTGAAATGGATTGGCAAGGCAAACAAACGAAATGGTTTTCCGCAGTCGAAGCCAAAGCCGCCGCGGTCGAAGCGATGCCGGTTGACCGTAGCCAATTGCCGCGCTGGCTGGCACATCGTCTATCGCGCCAACAACAAAGCGCTAACGCGAACGCGCTAGAATTTTTGGCGGACCGGGTAGAAGGCAATCTACTCGCCGCGCAACAAGAAATCAAAAAACTAGGCCTGCTCTGCCCGCCTGGTGAGATTTCACTAAAAGTGTTGGAAGATAGCGTGACCAATGTGTCGCGGTTTAATCCGTTTCAGTTGGTTGCTGCAATGTACGAGGCGAGCGATCAAGATACGGCCAAAGCGGCGCGAATGTATCGCATGCTTGACGGTATGAAGGCGGAAGGTGAGGCGCCACCGTTGATCTTGTGGGTGCTGACAAACGAATTGCGAATGCTCATGCGGCTGCGCGGCTTCACCCGCGGCGGGCGGCCACCGCATCCGTCGAAAGCACGAGAGTTGGAGCGGGTTTCGAAGAAGCATACCGAAAAAAGCTTAACCGCATTGAACATCCAAGCAGCCAAGATTGACCGCATGATTAAAGGCTTGGACAGCAATGACCCTTGGGATGCGCTGGCGCAGCTGGCTTGCGGCATCGGTGGTGTGCGGGCGCCCATGTCAGCGGCGGCAAAGCGGCGTGCTGCTTGAGATTTGCACAGTGCCTGTTATCAACCCTGATACAGACTTGAAGCAGTTAGAATATCGAACATGAGTAACGATCTTTCTCCGGTAAAGAACTTGAACATCGCTGACATGATGCGCGAGGTTGGCGTTCGCGCCAAAGCCAGCGCCCGTGTGCTGGCGCGCGCCAGCACCGCGCAAAAAAACGTAGCATTGATTGCAGCCGCTGATGCCATTGTGACCGCAATACCCAAAATTTTGACCGCCAATGCAATCGATACTGCACGTGCGAAAGTAGGCGGATTTGATCAAGCTTTTATTGATCGTTTAACGCTTACCGAACAATCCATCTTCGCCATGGCCGGCGGTGTGCGCGAAGTCGCATCGCTTGCTGATCCGATTGGCGAAATAACCGAACTGAAATTCCGTCCGTCCGGCATTCAAGTCGGCAAGATGCGCGTTCCGCTGGGTGTGGTTGGCATGATTTACGAATCGCGTCCGAACGTCACCGCGGATGCAGCAGCACTGTGTTTGAAATCGGGTAATGCGTGCATTTTGCGCGGCGGCTCAGAGGCTTTTGAAAGCAATCAGGCGATTCATGAATGCGTGGTGGCTGGTTTGCGCAGCGCGCATTTACCCACGGACTGTGTACAACTCGTTGCCACCACTGACCGCGCAGCAGTGACGGAAATGCTTAACATGCGCGGCACCATTGACGTGCTCATTCCGCGCGGTGGCAAAAGCCTCACCTCCAAAATCGCCAATGACGCCAAGGTGCCGGTTATTAAACACTTGGATGGCGTGTGTCATGTCTATATCGATGATGCCGCTGATGTGCAAAAAGCGATTGCGATTGCCGATAACGCAAAGACGCAACGCTATGCACCGTGCAACACAATGGAAACATTGCTGGTCGCACGCAGCATCGCAAAGGAAACGTTGATTCCGATTGCAAAAATCTACGCCGCCAAGCAAGTTGAAATGCGCTGTTGCCCCGAAAGCCGCGCCCTGCTTGGTTCTGTCGATGGCGACCTCCAAACGAGGGCGGGCGATTTTGCCAGTCAGGCACTTCTGAGCGATGCAACCATTGACGATTGGTTCGCCGAATATTCTGCGTCGATCGTTGCCATTAAAATAGTCACCGATTTAGACGAGGCGATGGCGCATATTGCCCGCTACGGCTCCGCGCACACCGATGCCATCATTACTGAAAACTATTCGCACGCAATGCGATTTTTGCGTGAAGTCGATTCGGCCTCGGTGATGATTAATGCCTCAACACGTTTTGCTGACGGTTTTGAATTCGGCTTGGGCGCTGAGATTGGCATTTCTACCGACAAGCTCCATGCCCGCGGCCCGGTTGGGCTGGAAGGATTAACGTCACAAAAATGGGTGGTGTTCGGCGATGGCCAGATTCGAACTTAACATCGTCAAACTTAAATTCATGGCTCACAAGACCACCACCAGTCAATTCATTTGAAACCCATCGTCCTTTTCGGCGGCACGTTTGATCCCGTTCATAACGGGCATATCGCGATTGCCCAAGCCGCCGCCGATGCGTTTGAACCGCAAAAAATAATCGTGTTGCCGGCAGGCAACCCCTATCAGCGTGGCCGCATGCCATTGGCCAAGTCCGGTGATCGGGTCGCGATGTTGTCAATGGCGATGGGGCTTGGTACAACCAAGGTGGTGATTGATAAGCGCGAGCTGCACCGCACGGGGCCGACCTACACATTTGACACCTTGCGCGAATTACGCAACGAACTAGGCGAGATAATTCCGTTTATTTGGCTGATCGGCTCGGACGCGTTTGCAAAAATTGATACTTGGAAAGATTGGTCAATGTTGTTTGAATTAACCCATTTTGCCGTGGTGATGCGGCCGGGGGATGCGCCGATTGAATCCTCGGCGAGTGCCGATCTGAAAGCGATGATTTCGACTCGATATCGTTTTGCCGGCGCGGCGGACATCGAAAAATCGCCAGCAGGGTGCGTCGTATTGCTTAAAACCATCCCGCCCAATGTCTCGTCAACCGACATTCGCACACGGCTAGAAAATGGCGAGCCGATACGCGGTTTGCTACCAAACACCGTTTGCGACTATATTGAGCAACATCGGCTTTATTTACCTTCTCATTAACGTCCGCCCTATTTCTAATTAACGCAAAAAATTACTCAATTCTCGGAGATACTCGAATAACATGGCTACCGCAAAAATCAAACTCGAATCCAAAACCGGGTCCAAAAAACTACCCCAACCGAAAAACTTAACTGATATCGTGATTGATGCACTTGAAGACATCAAAGCGCGCGATATTCAGGTCGTCAACGTGATGAAAATCACGTCGGTGTTCGATTACATTGCGATCGCCAGTGCCGATTCTACGCGCCAGACAAAAGCGCTTGCCAATAACGTGATTGAAAAAGTCAAAGAAGCGGGCTTTCATATCATCGGCACCGAAGGCGAAGGAACCGGCGAATGGGTTCTCGTCGATTGCGGCGATATTGTGGTGCACATCATGCAGCCCGCCGTGCGTGAATATTACAAACTCGAAGAATTATGGCGCGAAGGCAAAATTGAGTTTCCAAAGCCGAAAGTTGTGAAGCCAGTGGTTGCTGAAGAGGCTACTGAGAAAAAATCAGTTGGCAAAAAGGTGGCGGTCAAGAAAGCGGCCGCAAAAAAACCAGTTGCGAAGAAACCGGTCGCTAAAAAACCGGCAGCAAAAAAGCCCACGGCAAAAACCACCGCGGCAAAAAAGCCAGTTGCGAAGAAACCAGTCGCAAACAAGCCTGCCGCTAAGAAACCCGTGACAAAAGCGCCCGCCGCAAAAAAACCCGCAGCCAAGAAACCAGCTGCAAAAAAGCCGGTCGCAAAAAAACCTGCTGCCCGTAAACCGAACGTGTGAAGTTATCCATTATTGCCGTCGGCCATAAAATGCCAGCATGGATTCAAACCGGCTTTTCGGAATACGCCAAGCGCATGCCGCCCGAGGCGCGCATTGAGTTGGTCGAGCTAAAACCGGAAGACCGCGCCAGCAAACAAGTCGCAAAAGTATTGGAGCAAGAAGCGGCGCGAATAGAAGCGGCATTGCCGAAATCAGCGGTGCGAGTGGTGCTTGATGAGCGCGGCACAATGATAAACACCATGCAGCTTGCCGAATGGCTAAAACAATGGATGGCCGATGGCGTGAATCCCAGCTTTATGATTGGTAGCGCCGACGGCTTGGCGCCATCGATCAAAGCCGGCGCCGACAAAACGATTGCGCTGTCGGGCTGCACGCTTCCGCATGGCATGGTGCGCGTAATGCTAGCCGAGCAGCTTTATAGGGCCTGGTCGATCAACCAAAATCACCCTTATCATCGTGAATAGAAGCCAATTGCAGACAACAGCAAATCGACCGAGAATAAATCGTGAATCCGCAGCAAAATCCCCAACACGTGCAAGCCAAAATAATCTATCTGGCCTCAAAAAGCCCCCGCCGGCGCGAACTGTTGAAGCAGATTGGTGTGCACTACGAACTGCTCATGATGCGGGAAACCCCGCATACTGGGCAGAGCCCATCACGTGAAGATGGTCGTACATTGGCTGCTGACCTCGATGTGGACGAATCGCCGCGCGATGGGGAAATGCCTCGGCTCTACGTCGAGCGAATCGTGCGCCTCAAGACGGATACCGCGTTGCGGATCATGCGTTCCCGGAAACTATCCCCGCGCCCAATTCTGACGGCGGATACCACCGTGGCTATCGGCGATGATATTTTAGGGAAGCCAATCGACGCGGCCGATGCGATCAGAATGTTAAAGCGCCTATCTGGCCATACCCATCAAGTGTTAACCGGCGTGGCCGTGAATGCGCTTGGGGAAACCGAGTTTGCACTTTCAACAAGTTTTGTCACCTTCGCCGCGATAAGCGATGCCGACATCAAGCGCTACGTCGAAACCGGCGAACCCATGGATAAAGCCGGCGCGTACGGGATCCAAGGCCATGCTGCAAAGTTCATCAGCAAAATTTCAGGCAGCTATACCGGCGTGATGGGCTTGCCGTTGTTTGAGACGGCGGAGTTGTTGCGTAAGGCGGGGCTTAGCGTTTGAGTTAAATTGTGGCCGATGCCAGTTTGTCAGCCGTTGTATTTGACGTTCAATTTAAGAAACACATCCATTGCAACGGCCCGCGCTGCTTCGATTTGCTGAACATATACTCGGCTCTGCATGAGCTGCATATACGCTGCATGCTTTGGTAAATATTTTTCGAGCATATTTTCACCGTAGATTTTTTGTGTGGTGAGTTTGATCATCACAAAGTGCACATACGCCACACAGTCGGCCACCGTAAAATTAGGCCCGTGTATGTAGCGTGAAAACTGGGCAAGTCGCGCCACGCCGTCGAGGCCAAGGGCGAGCCTTTAATGGGCTTCGCGTTTTTTTCGTCCGAAACAATACCGCCAAAAAATGATTTTCTATACAGGCTACGCGCGACCCATTCGCAATTAAGTTCTAAGTGTTGGATGAGTTCGCGGCATTTTGCGCGTTCAAACACGGGCGCTGGATAGATTGGTTTGTCGGGATATTTTTCTTCCAGATATTCCAAAATCACTTGGGATTCGGACAAATCACCCTCGGCAGTCTTGAGATACGGAATCTTGCCGATAGGCGATGAATGCCAAAACAGGTCTCTTTGCCAAGGGTAAATAGTTTCCTCAGCAAATGGGATCTCCTTCTCCCGTAAAATCAACTTGAGTTTGTTGTAGTAATTGCTGACGCCAAATCCGCAGAGCGTAACCGTAGTGGTTCCTTCGATATGATTGCTAAAACCATTCAACAACAAACGTTGCAAATAGCGAAAAACAATTTAAGAATCGCTTAGTTTATTCGTCCCGCGGGACTTTTGCTGTGCGCTGCGAACTCTGTCCTTCAATCGATTTTGCGCAAAATTGACGAAACTTCGCAGATTCGGTGACTGCTGGCGCGCCGATGGATACATAATGCTGGCCGGAATTGACGCACTCTCGTATTTTTCGAGTATCCGCTTAAGGTTGCCTGCGTTGATTTCGGCCTGCACGTGATAATCCAAGAAGCGCCCAAAGCCCACGCCTTGCACGCAGGCAGATACACCCGCGTCGACCTGATTGGTCACGAGGATACTTCTAATCGGTACTTGCACTTGTTTGCGACCCAAATTGAAATCCCAATGGGTTGGCGAGACAACACTCGTAAAACTGACACAGCGTTGGTTGCGCAAATCAGCAGGGGTCGTTGGCGAACCCGCTATTTTAATAAACATTGGACTTGCAACGATGACGCGGCGCACCTCACCGATGCCATGCGCAATCATCGACGAGTCGGGTAGCTTTGCAACTCTAACGGCAATATCCATGCCTTCTTCGAGCAGGTCGATCACCCGATCAAGCAGCACCAGCTCGATGCTGATTTCAGGATACTCAAGCAAAAAATCAGCAACGACTGGCGCGACGAAAGTGCGTCCAAATGAAACCGAGGCCGCTATTCTCAGTTTTCCGCGCGGCGTGGCGCTACGCGCGCTGAGACTGAGTTGGGCGTCGTCGACAGCGGCAATAATCTGCCGACTGCGCTCATAGTAATCGCGGCCTTCATCTGTCAACGACATGCGTCGTGTGGTGCGATTTAACAATCGCACGCCGAGTTCGCGCTCCAGAGCTGCGAGTGTCCGCACCATCGACGGCTGCGAAACATCGAGCGTGGCGGCAGCAGCGGTAATGCTGCCGCCCTCAACAATTTTAATGAATGCTTGAATGGCGTGGAGCTTATCCATGGCAAACATATTACTGCATTTAACGTAGCAATGAAATGCTTTTGACGCCATTTATTCGTTTGCCGGATGCGCCCAGAATTCACTCCGTTGCTTAACGACGAAGTTAGCGACATCACATTCCACATTCCACATTCACCCAACTTTAAAAGGAGAAACAACATGGCAAGAGTTCAAGTCGTCAACCCACAAACTGCGACCGGCGAAGCAAAATCATTGTTGGATGCGGTCCAAGCGCAATTAGGTATTACGCCCAATTTTATTCGTGTCCTAGCCAACTCACCCATGGCGCTTGAGGGCTTTTTGGGCCTTTATGGGGCGGTGGGCAAAGTAAGTCTGGATAAAGCCACGCAAGAACGGATCGCCTTAGCAATCGCAGAGGGCAATGGTTGCCAATATTGCGTATCAGCGCATACCGCCATCGGACGCGGTGCAGGTTTAAGCAACGATGAAATGGCGTTGAACCGCAAAGGCACATCCGGTGAAACCAAAGCCGCCGCCATCGTCGCCCTTGCAAAGACATTAAACGCCAACATGGGCGAAATCACCACGAACGAATTTGATGCTGCGCGTAACGCCGGCTTGTCGGATGGCGAAATTGTCGAGGTTATTTCAGTTGTCGCAATGAATATTTTTACCAACATTCTCGGTAAGGCAACACGCATTGAAATCGACTTTCCAAAAGTTGAGCTGCTTCAACCGGCCGTTCGTGCGGCTGCCTGATTTACAAAACTGATTCACGAACCCAGTTTACCAACATCGTTAAAACTTCAGTTTCTACAATTTTTAATTAACCCAAAAGGAAAAATCATGAGCACTAATCTAAATCGTTTCATCAAAATCGCGGCCGTTAGTTTCGCACTCGGCTTAACTGGTGTCGCCACGCCGGCACTGGCTGTAAAGCAAACCGGTGGCGAATACAACACCTTGTATGCGGGCCTCGGCGCCAAAGGCTATGACGTTGTTTCCTATTTCACCGTGGGGCAGCCAGTTGTCGGATCTGACCGCTATGTGACCGAATATGGCGGTGTGAGGTGGCAATTCTCAAACGCTGAAAACCTCGCCACCTTCAAGAGTGACCCTTCCAAATTCGCACCACAATACGGTGGCTTCTGTGCATGGGGCGCATCGGTTGGCAAACTGTTTGACGTGGACCCGGTTAACGGTTGGAAGATCGTTGATGGCAAGTTGTACCTGAATTTCAATGGCGATATCAATGCCACATTTAGCAAAGACCCGGCAAGCTTTATTGCCAAAGCAAACCGCAACTGGTCAACACTAAATAAATAATGGGGTGTCCGCTGGAGCCAGATATTTTTACAGATTTCCGTTATGCGCTCCAGCACACTCATATTTCCTGATTCGCTACCAAGGAGTTCGCCATGTTGCAAGCACACGCGCTGATTGCCGTTGAGCCCGTCACTCCTGTCGTCGGTGAAGGCACTAATAAGGCGAGAAACTACTCGCCCTATGGTTGCAATGCGGGCGAATTAGAAAGGCTACGTCCCTACCTGATGCGCTTCGCGCGCGCCAAGTTCAATGACGTGTACACGGCGGAGGATTTGGTGCAGGAGACAATGTTGGCTGCGTTGGTCGCCCAAAGCCCATTTATGAGCCGCTCGGTACTGAGTACTTGGGTAACGGCAATTCTTAAACACAAAATTGCTGATGCATACCGTCGTAAAGCGAAGGAAAATCTTCAACATATATCGGACGCCGCTGACGACCATGATGATGGCGTTGATAGACAGCAAATGGAAACGACTCTTTATTCCAAAACTGAAACCGAGACGCGCCGTACGCTATCCGACCCGGCGCTTGAAATCGAGCGCAGGCAACTCGCCAGTAGTTTCATGTGTGCAGTTGACAACCTACCCACTCGCCAACGTGATGCTTTCATGATGGTGCATATTCATGGCGTCAGCAGGTTAGATGCGGCACAGCGCACCGGCGTATCACTCAACAACCTCTGGGTAATTCTGCACCGCTCTCGCAAAGCCTTGAAAGTGCAGTTGCAGGGCGCGTACGCGATATAGCCCGGCAAAACAATTCTCCAACGAGCCTGTTTTCAACATTAAAAATCTTGGACCCCCAGAATTTTTCAGCTTACTTAAACCTCTAGCACTGGCGCGCTTTTCCAAGGCATTTTGCCTTAAAAGGGCCGCCAAGTCTTACCAAGAAAATTTACTGAGAAAGTTTCAACATGCCTCATGCTTACGCCAACATTGCCTTTACACCTGCCGTTCGCGACATGCAACGACAGATCGGGAGCCGCGAGAACTCTGCGCAGATTGATGGCGTCGACGATCGAGACAATCGCCTGGGCCAATCGGAAATTGAATTCATTGCGGCACGCGACAGCTTTTATCAAGCGACCGTTAGCGAAACGGGCTGGCCTTATGTGCAGTTTCGTGGGGGGCCCATAGGATTTTTAAAATTACTAAATACCACCACGCTGGGCTACGCGGATTTTCGCGGCAACATGCAATACATTAGTGTCGGAAACTATATAAACAATGATCGCATTTCAATCATATTGATGGATTACGAGAATCGTGCGCGCTTAAAAATCCTCGGACGTGTTCGGGTTGTGAATTTGGACGATGACCCCGAGCTCATCGCTAAATTGGAGTCGCCAAGTTACCGCGCGCGTGTTCAACGCGGCGTGCTGATTTCGGTAGAGGGCTTCGACTGGAACTGCCCGCAACACATTACACCTCGCTTTTCTGAGGTGGAAATTTTTAATAGAACTGTACCGTTGCAAGAAGAAATCGCGCGACTCAAATTGCGTCTCGAAGCGGGCAAGCCTGAAGCGGTCGTGCCGGCCATGTCGGGCACAATTAGCACAATTGGCTTTGGTCCACTTGCAGTGGTGATTTCTAGCGTGCGCCAACTGACGTCTCGCGTGCGCGCTTACGAATTACGCGCCGCCGACGATAGCAAACTTCCTCCCGTTGCTCCGGGCGCGCACATTGATTTACCAGTGCGCCTCATCGGTCCGGACAAAATGAAAATGATCAACGGCACGCGCCGATACTCAATCACTGCGGCCTCTGAGGATGGCCAGACGTATGAAGTTGCCGTGCAGCTTGATCGCGCCGGCCGCGGCGGATCCATTGCAGTACATCGTGACTACCAAGTTGGGGTCACACTAAACTGTAGCAGGCCCAACAATGATTTCATGCTTCATACCGACTACCGGCCCACTGTATTGATCGCTGGCGGTATCGGTATCACGCCCATTTACGCAATGACGATGGCCCTAACGAAGGCTGGTCGTGCGGTGGCACTGCATTACGCGGCCCGTTCACATAACGAGGCGGCTTTGGTAAAACCGCTGACGGCCGCTTTGGGCGGCGAGCTGTATCTGTCCTTGAGTGATGCTGGCAGCAGGCTTGATCTACCGACGATTTTAGCCAGCGCGCCCGCAAACAGCGTGTTCTACGTTTGCGGGCCGAGTGGATTGATTGAGGCGGTTCGTATGGCCGCGATCAGTGCAGGTATTTCAGCGGAGCGCATTCGTTTCGAGCGTTTTACGGCGGCAGTCCAGGTAACGGACACTGCCAATGAAAAACCAGTGCACGTCAAATTGCGGCGCAGCCAGAAAATAATTGAAGTAAGCGCGACGCAGTCAATTCTCGATGCCGTGCAAGCCGCCGGCGTTGACGTTCCTGCGTCGTGCCGAGCAGGAACCTGCGGCACCTGTTCGGTAAAAGTTATCGACGGCACCCCAGAGCACCGCGATACCGCGTTAACCACCGCTGAGCGTGTGCAAGCCAGCTTGATGTGTATTTGTGTTTCACGAGCCTCATCTCCTACTTTAACACTCGATATTTAACGGAAGGAACCGCCATGCTTGCGACGCAATTTGCTTTAGATTATCCGACTGAAATTGGTTACGAGGCGGCTTGGTTTCTTTCATCACGTTTTCCTGATTGGGCGAGCCCAGCCGACCGCACAATTAGCGTCGTGAATTGTTCATGTATTGAACGTTCTCTGTCCAATTCAAACCTCAAAGGCAATTTAAATGATTGAATCTATTTCACGTCCGCCGCTGCCTCCCTTCACCCGAGAGAGCGCAATTCAGAAAGTCAGGCTCGCCGAAGATGGCTGGAATTCCCGAGACCCGCTTCGAGTATCACTTGCGTACACCCTAGATTCCTCTTGGCGGAACCGTGCAGAATTTCCCGTTGGCCGCGACGAGATCATCGCCCTACTCACGCGAAAATGGATACGCGAGCATGATTATCGACTCATCAAAGAGCTATGGGCATTTACCGAAAGTCGGATTGCGGTGCGCTTCGCCTATGAATGGCGCGATGATGCCGGCAATTGGTTTCGCTCATACGGAAGTGAGAATTGGGAATTCGATCCGAACGGCCTCATGCGGCGGCGCTTCGCAAGCATAAACGATATGCCGATTTCTGAAACTGAACGTAAATTTCATTGGGCACTTGGCAGACGTCCAGACGATCATCCCGGCCTGAGTGATTTGGGTCTGTAGAGGCGCCAAATTTTCAACCATATGAATACTAACTCCCCAAAATCCAAAAGACCAAAATCGCTTCGACATTATGGGTTGGTCTCAATACCGTCTCAGCACAGTATTTTAACCGCAGCATGGTTTCAACTGGTGGCATTCTTGCTCTTTCGATTGTCCACGCCCTCTGCTCTGTTTGTGTTGTTCAGTACGTGTGTTCCCGTAACGGTCGGCGAGCTTAACGAAATCATACTTCCGATACAAACGTCAGCGCCGCGGCATTGACAACCCAGCAACCTAATGAATTTTTCACCGCCTCACTTTTCCGCGAAAGGAATCAACATGCCAATCTTAAATGTCAAACTTTGCACATCGCCATCGCTCGAAATATCTCAGAGTATCGCAACTGGGTTAACCGATTTAACGGTTGAAATTCTCAAGAAAAAGCGTGAACTGACCGCAGTAGCCATCGATAACGTTCTGCCGTCGGAATGGTTTATTGGTGGCGTTGCGCTTGCTGCCGAGCCGTTCAGCACTCTCCATCTCGACATAAAGGTCACTGAAGGAACCAACACCAAAGACGAAAAGGCGCTTTATGTTAGTCGTGTGTTTAAAGCCATCGAAGGCATCATTGGCCAACTCGCCCCGGCAAGCTACATCGTCATTCACGAGGTTCGCGGAGACTCGTGGGGCTATCAGGGGCAAACACAGGAGTACCGTTATATTAAGGGTAAGCCTCTTTAACGATGTAGGCAAAATTTCCCGCTTTGTGCACATAACTGCCGACTATTGATTCAAGCGCGACATACGAAGCATCAGGTAAACTCCAGCTAGACTAAAACTTTAGCGGAGCACTTCTTTGAACGAGCAAATACTGATAAACGTCACGCCGCAGGAATCTCGGGTGGCGATCTTAGAACAGGGCGCGGTACAGGAGCTGCATGTCGAGCGTGGGTCCAACCGTGGGCTGGTCGGCAACGTTTATCTAGGCCGCGTTGGGCGTGTGTTGCCGGGAATGCAGTCAGCGTTTATTGAAATCGGACTAGCGCGCGCGGCGTTTTTACATGTTGCCGAGGTGTGGTCGGGCAATAAAACGGCCGAGCAAAAGCCAATTGAAAAATTGTTGCACGAAGGCCAGACCATTGTAGTGCAGGTGATTAAGGACCCGATTGGCAGCAAGGGCGCGCGTCTCTCAACGCAAATTTCGTTTGCCGGTCGCTTGCTGGTGTACCTGCCGCAAGATCAGCACATCGGCATTTCACAACGCATTGAAGACGAAGCCGAACGCGAACATTTGCGCGAGAAGGTGCATGCGCTCATGCCGCCGGGCGAGACCGGCGGATTCATTGTTCGCACAGTCGCCGAGACGGCAACTGATGAGGAGTTAACCGCTGACATTGAATACTTGATCAAGCTTTGGCGTGGCATTTTGGACAAATCCAAAACCGCCGCGCCCCAAGCGCTGCTTTATCAAGACCTTGATTTGACGTTGCGGGTGTTGCGTGATTTAGTGACCTCAGAGACCGAGCGCATTATCGTCGATTCGCGTGATACTCACCTAAAGCTCACGCAGTTCGCTGAGCAATACAGTCGAAAATCATTAGGCGTTTTAGAACACTATGCTGGCGACCGCCCCTTGTTTGATTTGTTTGGTGTCGAAGATGAAATTGAGCGTGCATTGAAGCGTCGGGTTGATCTGAAATCTGGAGGCTATGTGATTATCGATCAGACTGAGGCGCTCACCACAGTGGACGTGAATACCGGTGCGTTTGTGTCGGGCCGAAGTTTTGATGACACCATATTTAAAACGAATTTGGAGGCCACACAAGCGGTTGCGCGGCAGCTTCGGCTGCGGAATTTGGGCGGCATCATCATTGTTGATTTTATCGACATGGATAACGATGAACACAAAAACGCAGTATTAGCCGAATTCAACAAAGGGCTTTCGCGTGATCGCACGCGGATCACCGTCAACGGCTTCACGCAACTGGGCTTGGTCGAAATGACACGCAAACGAACCCGCGAAAGTTTGGCGCATGTGTTGTGTGAGTCGTGCCCAACCTGTTCGGGACGTGGCGAGATTAAATCAGCGCAAACGGTTTGCTATGAAGTGCTGCGTGAAATCATGCGTTCAGCCCGCCAATTTGATGCCAAAGAATTCCGCATTTTGGCGTCACAAAGTGTCATTGATCGCTTCTTGGATGAAGAATCGCAGGGCGTGACGATGTTGGAGGATTTCATCAAAAAGCCGATTTCGCTATCGGTTGAGACGTCTTACACGCAAGAGCAATTTGATGTGATTTTGGTTTGAGGTAGCGTCGTTACCATAACCCTGCAACCACGGTTTAACGATCAACGTCGCGCTTATTGGGCTCTCCAGCGGTCGCTATAGGTGGTCACACCTTGGCGGGCGATTCAAATTTCACTGTATCCATAAATGCTGTTTTATCGTTAGGACCAGGTTCAGGCTGCGCCACTGAAAACCGCACCGTCTCGGCAAAGGCTGTGCTGCTGATATCTGGCACTAGCGGCACCGGGGTCGGTGTGGCCGCCCACGCCGCATGGTTTACGGCCGAGGCATCTGGCGCCGGGCCGACATCGCGAACTTTCATTATTAAGCCGGTAATCAGGTCGAGCTGCCCCTGAATTTTTTTACGTTCCGCTTCCAGCTTGGCGACCTCTTCTTTCATGGCGCTGGCGCGCTCGTTGATCTTGGCGAGCGTAGCAAGCCTAGCCTCCAGCTGGGCTTTGTGGTCGCGAATCTGTGTTTCGAGGGGCAACGGAACGGCCGCTAGCCAACGCTCGGTATCGGCGCGCGCTTCGTTAAAAATCTTGCGAGCCTGGTCGATTAACATGCTCCAATAGCGCCGGATCATGGGCGTTTTGGCGCGCCCAACGATGTTGAGCGGGTCTTTACAAAATTGCTCGGTTTCATAAACCAACAATTTTAGCTTGTTGCGCGGCCCTTCAAAATCGAGTGGCGGCATTTCCATTTTTTCAAACTGGAACCGCTCATGGAATGTGTTGTAAACCCCTTCCATCAAGCGCAACACATCTTCACCAGCAAGCGTGACACCACTAAACTCTGTGTTAATGCGCTTAATCAGGTCTCGCATTCCCTTCGTGAGCCCCATGGTGGTCCATGAATCGCTGATCGCCTGACGGCTTTGCGAACACAAAATATCCAATTTGGCGGGATTAAAAACATCAATGACGGCATTACGCTTTTGATTAAACGCGGCGCGCTGCGTTTTGTATTCACCCAATGCGGCGTTGTAGCTTTCTTTTTCGGCACTGACCTTTTGCCAAAGTTTCATCGTGAGGTCGCGCCCTTTGCCCGCCAGCAAGTTGAGCTCGGCAAGCTGCACTTTATTGGCTTCGAGTTTTTGCGAACAACTACGATGGCTCGTCACCATCATGGTGCCAATTTCATTGGTAACGGCTTTGGCCAAAATTTGACGTTTGATCGGAATAATTTTGGTGGCTAGATAACTTTCCAAGCGACCAATGCCCGAACGCTCAACCATCTCTGGATCATCTTTGATCCGCCCAACCAACGCTTTTTGCGCCGACACCGCAAATACTTTATCGCTCGTTAAATGCAATTGCTCACAAGTGGTTTCGATCATGCGCGTTACACCAAGCTGAATTTCAGCTTCGGTCTTAAGCTCGTCCCACATGAGATCAATCTTGTTGAGCACCGCCATTTTCGCGGGTAGTGCTGATTTTACATAGCGCTCCCAAATTTCTAAATCGCTTTTCGTCACACCCGTATCAATGCCAAGCAAAAATAACACGGCATGAGCATTGGGCACCGTCGACAGGGTTAGCTCGGGCTCCAAGCCAAGCGCGTTTAAACCCGGCGTATCCAGCACCGATAATCCGCTCGTCAGCAGCGGGTGCGGATAATTAATGATGGCGTAGCGCCATGCGGGCACCTCGACCACATCGTCTTCATTTGGCGCTGCGCCCGAATCATCGAACATGGGAATCAAGCCCATCATGCGAGCATCCAGCGCGTAAACGCGTTTGGTGTCTGCCAAGGCAGATAGCGCTTGTTTCATCTGTTTCGAATCATCGATATTTAAACGAATTTTCGACCATTCCACCGGCATGTTTTTAAGTTGCGAAATCGATTCATCTCGATAGCGGGTTTCAACTGACAAGAGCTTCAGGTAGGGCTCTTCATTCGGGTCATGAAAAATTTCGGTGGGGCACATCGTAGTGCGACCCACATCGGACGGTAGCAAGCGTTCTTTAAAACTGGAAAAAAACAGCGCGTTTATAAGTTCAGATTTACCGCGCGAGAACTCGGCCAAAAACGCCAGCAGCATATGGCCTTTATTGAGCGTTTCCAGCAGATCGTAAAACCTGATCGACTGTTGAACATCGAGCTGATTCGTCTGTTCCAACCAATCATGATAGTCATGCACAGCGCGCGACAACGCGGTGCGCCAATCATGGTATCGGGCAATTTCAGATTCAAAGCGAGAAGTGGGTTCCACAGTTTTTATGGTTGCCGCCTTAGATAAAAATTTAGGAATATTTTCAAATTGTTGAACGACAAATATCATTACCTGAATCAGCCATTGCGATTGAACTCATTAATTTCGAACTCATTCGGCGCAACGGACACAAAATTTTCCATATCCTACACCTAGTTAGGCGTGCCCGGCATCCCTAAATAGGCAAATCCCTCAGGATTTGGCGAACCGTGCCCTCAAGCAGCGCAATCGGCAACATCAACAATACCTGCAATGCGATCAGCAATACCATTGGTGAAAGATCAACGCCGCCCACCAATGGAATGATGCGCTGGAAAGGCCGTAAAAACGGCTTGCCCAGCGAATCAAAGAAAGGCTGGATCGGATGATGCGGATTCACCCACGATAACACTGCTTGAACTACTACGACGCCTATCAATAAGTAGATCGAAAGTTTAATCACCATCACCAGCCCGTATGCCACTAATGCCGCCCAAAAAATCGGATTTTCAACGGATGCCGCACCCAAGAGCGCTAAAACTACGCCCCAAAGCGCGATTTCAACCAACCAAGCAACGATTAGCGAGGCGCTATCGAGGCCGAACAGTTGCGGGACGATTCGGCGCGTTGGCTTTACCGCCCAGTCAGTGAACGCGACGACAAATTGCGCAATCGGATTACGAAACGATGCACGAAATGCCTGCGCATAAAACCGCATCAACACCGCCAACACAAACAGATTCACCAGCGTCGTGAGTATATAAATAACGGCTTGGATTAACATGAATGGCGCACTTCCAGCATCAGTGTGCCGAGCTTTCCTTCATAATCCCGACGGCAATATTGCAAATTGTTTTTCCTATTCATTTTTGAGAGCTTCGCCCAGTTCACGTGATCGAGCACAAGCCGCCTTTACGCCATCGATAAAGTTAGACTTTAACGCAACGCCATCAAAATATTCAATGGCTCGCTCTGTTGTGCCGTGTTTAGAAGTGACTTTCGCGCGTAACTGCGCAGGTGAATCTGTACTTTGTGCTGCCAATTTTGCACCGCCTAAAAAGGTTTCCTGCGCAAATAGCCGCGCTGCATCCGTTGGAAATCCCAGCTCTATTGCCGCCGTCTCCAACGCCTCTATTAAATAAAACACGTAAGCGGGGCCGCTACCCGAAACAGCGGTCACCGCGTTCAACATATCCTCGCTCTCAAACCAAACCGTTTTACCAACAGCGCCCAGCAAATTTTCGGCAAGCGCCCGAGCACTAGCCGACACATTCGGCGGCGCATAAAGCCCTGTGATGCCCGCTTGAATCAGCGCCGGGGTATTGGGCATGGTGCGGACAATCTGCGCGTATGGTTGCTGCACTGTGCCAAGCCAGTGCGCCATTGATTCAACACCGACGCCGGCGGCAATGCTAATCACTAACTGATGCCTCAGTTTGCCCGCCAACGGTGCCAGCGCCGCTCTCATCATTTGTGGTTTTACCGCCAATACAATCGCCGTTGCCTCCAGCACGGTTTCCATGGCGAGCTCATTGACTTCGGGCACTGCCGAAACGCCCCATTCCTTGATCCTGGCGCGGGCAGGCTCAAAAGGATCAATTACCCAACAATCACCGGGCGCTTGGCCTTTGGCAATCAGGCCGCCCAGAATAGCTTGGCTCATATTGCCGCCGCCGATGAAAACAAGTTTGATCGTTTCAGACATTAATTCCTAGCTCCGAAAATAGCACTGCCAATTCTGATCATCGTTGAGCCCTCTTCGATCGCGACTTTGAAATCTTGCGACATGCCCATCGACAGCGTATCAATCATCATGCCCGAACGCGGCGGGCGACGCTGCAACGTCAGCCATAACGCATACATTTTCTGAAATTGCGCCCGTTGCGCCGCGATATCCGGCGTGTTTTCGATAATCGCCATCAGGCCACGTAAGTTGAGATTCGGCAAGGCACTAATCTCTGCGGCAAGACTCAGCGTCTGTTGCGGATCAACGCCGCTTTTGCTGGCTTCACCGCTGATATTTACTTGGACGCAGACATTGAGTGGCGCCATATTGGAATCGCGCTGATTTGACAGTGCGGCCGCAATTTTCAATCGATCCACACCGTGCACCCAGTCAAAATGCTGCGCCACCAGTTTGGCCTTGTTGCTCTGCAAAGGACCGATGAAATGCCAAACCATTCCGTTCGCGCGCGTAAGCCCAAGTGCCGCTAGTTCGGCCACCTTGGCCACACCTTCCTGCACGTAATTTTCCCCAAAATGCCGTTGTCCGGCTTGGTATGCTTCCAATATGACCGCAGCCGGTTTGGTTTTTGAGACAGCGATCAACTCGACGTTTTGGTGTAAGTTTTGACCTAAACCTGCCAACCGTCCCGCAATCGCGGCATCTTTCTCGCGGTGAATTTGTTGCAAGTTCGCTTCGATTGGGGACATAATCATTGAGTGGGTTCACGGCGTGTATTCATTGCGCGTCAAGCGCAAATTCGTGGGTACAATTACAGGATAATTCGAGAATAAAACCGTTCAAGGAAAGTATAAATGGAAATCGCAGAACTCTTAGCCTTCGGCGTAAAAAACAAAGCTTCCGACTTGCATCTATCCGCAGGCTTGCCACCGATGATTCGCGTTCACGGTGATGTGCGCCGCATCAATGTCCCGGCGCTAAGTCACGATGATGTGCACGGCATGGTCTATGACATCATGAACGACGGTCAGCGCAAAATGTACGAAGAGAATTTGGAATGCGACTTTTCGTTCGAGATTCCGAATTTGGCGCGGTTCCGGGTGAATGCGTTTAATCACCAGCGCGGTTCCGGCGCGGTGATGCGGACAATCCCATCGAAAATTTTGTCCCTTGAAGAATTGAATTGTCCGAAGATTTTTTCCGAATTGGCGATGACCCCGCGCGGCATGGTGCTGGTGACGGGCCCAACCGGTTCAGGCAAATCCACGACGCTGGCCGCGATGGTGAATTATGTGAACGAAAACGAATTTGGCCATGTACTGACGGTTGAAGACCCGATTGAATTCGTACATGAGTCTAAAAAATGCTTGGTCAATCAACGGGAAGTCGGCCCGCACACCTTGTCGTTCGCCAATGCCCTGAGATCCGCGCTGCGCGAGGATCCGGACATTATTTTGGTGGGCGAGATGCGCGATTTGGAAACAATCCGCTTGGCGATGACAGCGGCTGAAACCGGCCATTTGGTGTTCGGTACACTGCATACCTCATCAGCCGCCAAAACAGTAGATCGAATTATTGACGTATTTCCCGCTGCTGAAAAAGAAATGATCCGCGCGATGTTATCAGAGAGCTTGCGGGCGGTGATTTCACAAACCTTGTGCAAAACCAAAGACGGCCAAGGCCGCGTTGCGGCGCATGAAATCATGATCGGCACGCCGGCGATTCGCAACTTGATCCGCGAGGCAAAAGTGGCGCAAATGTATTCCGCGATTCAAACCGGGCAGGCAATCGGCATGCAGACAATGGATCAAAATTTAGCCGACTTGGTGCGTCGTAACGTAATCAGCGTGGCTGAAGCACGGAACAAAGCGTCCAATAAAGACGCTTTCAACTAAACGCGTTTATATTAACAAAAAGAGGGAATTAAGCGCACGCTTAACTCCCGCTAGGAGAAACCATGGAACGCGAACAAGCCCTCAAATTTGTGCACGAGTTATTGCGTGCCATGATCGCCAAAAAAGGCTCCGATCTATTTCTCACCGCAGGCTTTCCACCTGCGATGAAAATCGACGGAAAAATGACGCCGGTTTCATCGTCAAGCTTATCGCCCGTCCATACCGGCGAAATCGCGCGGTCCGTGATGACGGATAAGCAAACTGCTGAATTCGAAGCTACGAAAGAATGTAATTTTGCGATCTCGCCGGCGGGCATTGGCCGCTTCCGCGTGAATGCGTTTTTCCAGCAGGGGCGGATTGGTTTGGTGATGCGGACCATCACCACCACAATCCCTAAAATGGAAGATTTAAATCTTCCGGAAGTACTCAAAGATGTTTGTATGACCAAACGCGGTTTGGTGATTTTGGTCGGGGGTACGGGCTCCGGTAAATCCACCTCGCTGGCTGCGATGGTCGGTTATCGGAACGAAAATACGTTTGGTCACATCATCACCATTGAAGATCCGGTTGAGTATGTGCATGAACATAGAAACTGCGTGGTCACACAACGCGAAATCGGCGTGGATACCGATAACTGGTTTGCGGCATTGAAGAACACGTTGCGGCAAGCGCCGGACGTAATTTTGATTGGTGAGATTCGCGACCGCGAGACCATGGACTACGCAATTGCGTTCGCCGAAACTGGCCACTTGTGTATGTCCACCCTGCACGCCAACTCGACCAACCAAGCGTTGGACCGCATCATCAACTTCTTCCCAGAAGAGCGCCGACATCAATTGCTAATGGATTTATCGCTCAACTTGAAGGCGTTCATTTCGCAGCGTTTAATTCCAAAAAAGGAAGGCAAAGGCCGTGTCGCCGCGATCGAAATTTTGCTTAATTCGCCATTGATTCAAGATTTGATTTTCAAAGGTGAAGTGCATGAAATCAAAGAGGTGATGAAGCGTTCACGTGAAATCGGTATGCAGACATTCGACATGGCGCTGTTCGATTTATACGAAGCCGATTTAATTTCGTATGAGGACGCCCTGCGTAACGCCGATTCACTCAACGATCTGCGTTTGAAAATTAAACTCGAGGGAAAATCTTCCAAAGAGAAAGATCTGGCGTCCGGCTTGGAGCATTTGGAAATTGTTAAATAGTTGGCTTGCAGAGTTGCGCGAGGAGACAAAAATGCAAAAATGGACGACGGGTTTGCTCACATAGGTGTTGGTTACTGTGCTCGGTGGCTGCACGGTTTTAGGGTTGGTTGCCGAAGCTAAGCTGGAATACAACGACAGCCCCGCACCCTTGGCGGGCACGGCCCGCTACTCCGCCGCAATGGCAAAGCTCAACACAAAATCTCCCTCAGACATTGGTCTAGATTTAGATGTTGCCGTCATCAAGAAAGCTATGGCGACGGTAACCCCTACAAAAGCGGCGCTTGAATTTCGTGATGTTCCTGAATGTGCTGACGACTTGGTAAAGGTCTGTTCGGCACTTAATGGTTGCAAATGCGAAGCCAAGCGTACCAAAGAAAAACCCTAAAAATGAATGCGGTGATTGGCGAGCGTTTTAATGGCTTCTAGATAGGGTTTCGAGGCTAGATCAAAGCAAATGCCGAAATGCGCTCAACAGCGAATACCCAACGCTTGCGACTAGTATGACTAATGTGGCAACCAAAGGCTTTTCCAAATTATTGGTGGCATCTGCGCCGAGCCTTGCTAAATTTTCTTGAAACCGCTTCATGATGAACTCCTTGTTAGACTGCGTTTTGTGTTCAACAAATTATCTTTTAAACACAACAACAGTATGGTGTTCCGAGAAGCGGGCTTCTTGAACAAACCTGTCGAGTTGTTGAATAAACTGGCTATTCAATTGAACAAATCGGCTATTCTTGGCGGATGATACGAATCGCCACGCCCAACACCGCGCCCAAAATCCATATCTACACATGGCCTGAACGGTTTTTATACCTCGGCCCCAGCACCCGCACGTCAATGCATCGCAATCACGCTGCCACATGGATAGTGGCGTTTCAGGGCAAGCTACGGGTGACGTTATCGTCTGGTACTGTGTTGGAAAACGAAGTGATTTATGTGCCGGCAGAAACAGAGTTTGCCACTGAGGACGCGCCATCGTTGATCGCTGCTTTGTACTGGGAAACCGAGAGCGAGAGCTTCCAGCGGGCTGCCACGCAATTCGATTCCGTTGCAGCGCGTGCATTTCACTGTCCGTTTAATAATCGTGATGAATTAGCGGCGCTTTATCAGCCATCAGCTTCACGGGTGCAAGCGGATGCTTTGCTCGCTAACATTTTCGGGCTGGATAAAATGGGCGGCGCGGAAGCGCATTCGCACGATCAGCGCATCAGCGAAGCACTGCAATTTTTACGCGACGCGCCGGATGCCTATGACAGTATCGATGCGTTAGCGGATCGGGTACATCTTTCATCTTCGCGGTTCGCACATTTGTTCAAAGAGCAAGTCGGTGTGCCTGTTCGTCGTTATGTGTTGTGGCAGAAAATGCGGCGTGCACTTGATCTCGCCATGGCAGGCGATTCGCTGACCACTGCAGCGCTCTCGGCAGGCTTTGCCGATTCGGCACATTTATCTAGAACCGTGCGCGCCATCATGGGAGTCGCGCCGGAGTTCTTATTTCGGCATCGGGAGCGGTTGGTGCTGCATGAATGACCCCGAATTCTAGGTTTGGCGCGGCGTTCCAGCCTATTGCCCTAGAGTTTCCGCCATTCGAAATTACGGAAAGCTAGTTTGCGCAATTTATTGCTTTTGATTGCCGTGAATGAAGTGTCCTATCCAATACCCAAGCAAATAAAATTGAACCAGCCCTAGCAATCCTATAACTCCTGCTTGCAACATGCCATGCCAAGAAGCATCTGCCAAGGGTAATAGCAATAAACTAAAAGGCAGACTTATGATGAACTGAAATATCAATTGGTCGCGAGGTTCAACAAGATAGCTAACAACCAAATAAGCTGAAAAAGCAACATACAGACCGCTAAAAAAAAGGGCATAAATATTTTGCTTTTTCATGTAGCGTTCTTCATGTAAATTTATTGCGCTGCAGTTTATTTTCGATTTCCGCCGGCCACGATCTTGTACTCATATAACCGGCATTCAATTTTGCCATTGAATAACGGTGTTTTCTTGGAGGCCGATAGGCGCACACCTTTCGGCAACAGGGTATCGCCAGTAAAAAAATAAGCGCGCCAGCCGGCAAATTTTTGTTTTAAAAGATCACCGAGCTTGGGATACAGATCGGTTAACGCTGAAGTCTCACCCAGCCGTTCGCCATATGGCGGGTTACTCACCATTACGCCGGTTTCTTCGGGCGCAGAAATTTCGAGAATATTGGCTTGCTTGAGCCGCACACAATCGCCTAGTCCATTTGCGAGCAAATTGGCATGGGCGTCGTCGAGCGCTTCGCCATATAAATCCGACCCGTAAATGGGCAGCAACGTCTTCGGCTTTTCGGCCAAGCGAGCTTCATTAAGCATCTTGCTCCAAGCGGCAGAATCAAAATTTTTCAACTTTTGAAACGCAAATTGGCGGTGTGCGCCGGGGGCGAAATTTAGCGCGATCTCCGCTGCCTCGACCAAGAATGTGCCACTACCGCACATCGGGTCTAAAAACGCTTCGCCCGGCTGCCAACCCGACAGCGCAATAATACCTGCCGCCAAGTTTTTTTTCAGCGGGGCTGCGCCCGTGTGCTCCCTCGAACCCCGCTTGAATAGGGGCTCTCCAGACATATCGAGATAAATCGTGGCATGGGTTGGGCTTAAAAAAGCATGGATTCGAACATCCGGTTCACGGGTGGCGACATCGGGCCGGGAGCCGACAACTTCGCGGAATTTATCGCACACCGCATCTTTGATTCTGAGGGTGGTGAAATCCAAACTTTTTAGCGGGCTTTTTTGCGCGTTCATCTCCACCTTGATGGTGCGGGAAACCTCAAAGCGTTGCGGCCATGGCAACAGTAGCACGGCATCATAAATTTGATGTTCGTTTTCATACGGGAAATGGGCCATTTGCCACAGCACGCGACTCGCGATGCGTGAATATAAATTGGCACGGTAGGCATCAACAAGTTCGCCTTCAAACGCCACGCCGGAATCGTCGGTTTGGATATTTTGTGCGCCAATCGCTAGCAACTCAGCCGCAAGTGGTACGGATAATCCACGAGGACAGGGAGCGAAAAATTTTTCCATAATTGCTAATTCTTATAATTTGTTTTAAGCGACGATGAACGATTCAAAACGGCTTCACGATCACCAAAATTACGATGCCAATCAGCAGCGGCAAGGTCGGAATTTCATTGAGCCAACGATAAAAAACATGGCCGCGCTTATTGCGATCATATTTAAAATCGGTCATCAATTTTCCGAGATAAAAATGGTTAGCCACCATTAGCGCGACCAACAACATTTTTGCGTGCAGCCAACCGCCGCGATAGCCATAACCCAGCCACAACCAGACGCCAAAAATAATAGTCAAGAGCATGCCTGGCGTCATAATGCCGAAATAAAGTTTGCGCTCCATAATTTTGAAACGCTCAATCGAGATCGTATCGGTTGCTTGTGCGTGATAAACAAACAAGCGCGGTAAATAAAATAATCCAGCCATCCACGTAATCATAAAAATAATATGAGCGGATTTGATGTAAAGCATCTTGATATTCCTAACTTAGATTGTTGCGGTGTACTGACCAAGCGCCGCGTCTAGCGTGCCTTGCGCTGCCATGATGACCTCGCAAAACTCGCGCACGGCGCCGCGCCCGCCTTGTGCCTCAGTCACGTAATCGACCCGTTCCCGAACAAACGCCGGCGCTGCGGGTACGGCGGCTGAGAAGCCGCAATGCAACAGAATCGGCAAATCGACCACATCATCACCAATTGATGCCGCCAAACTCCGCGCCAAGCCTAGAGTTTGGAGCAGTTGGCTATAAGCATAGGCTTTGTTTTCAACATGTTGCAACAGATGTTTAATGCCCAAATTTGCCGCGCGCATTTCCAACGCTTTGCAGCCACGCCCAGAAATAACCGCCAACTCCACCCCGCTACGTTGCAGCATTTTCATGCCGTGTCCGTCAAGCGTGTTGAAGACTTTGACGGTCTCGCCCGCGTCGGTATAAAAAAGCGAGCCATCAGTCATTACACCGTCGACATCGAACACCGCGAGTTTGATTTCGCGAATCCGCGCGACGACTTCAGGGGACAATTTCACAACACGTCTTTCACAATGGGTCTTTCATACGGGGTTTTTCATAAATCGCCCTTCACAAAACGCCCATTCGCATTAAATCCAACACATGCACCGCGCCGACGATTTTACCTGCCGCATCGACAACCAATAAGCCGGATGAGCCAATTTTGTAGCGCTGAATCAGCTCTGCCGCTTCCGCTGCCAGTTTGTCGGCGGTAATGGTTTTGGGGGTTTTGGTCATCACGTCCACCACGCGGGTTTCACGGAAATTGTCATGGGTTTCCAGGGCGCGGCGTAAATCGCCGTCACTAAACACGCCGAGCAATGTTTCGTCTGCATCGACCACGGCCGTCATGCCCAAACCCTTGCGCGACATTTCCATGAATGCCTCTGGCAACAACGCGTTTTGCGGCACTTTGGGGAGGCGCTCGCCTGTGACCATCACGTCAGCAACATGCACCAGCAGACGCCGCCCCAGCGACCCGCCAGGGTGGTGCATCGCGTAATCTTCTTCTCCAAAGCCGCGTGCATCAAGTAGTGTGACAGCCAACGCATCGCCCAACGCTAGGGTGGCCGTGGTACTGGCCGTCGGTGCCAAGTTTAGCGGGCAGGCTTCTTTTGCCACGCCCGCGTCGAGATGCACGGTGGCGGCTTTGGCCAGCGTCGAGTTGGGCTTGCCGGTGATCGCGACAATCGGTGTGCCGCGCCGCTTGAGTTGTGGAAGAATTTTTAAAATTTCATCGGACTCACCCGAGTTAGAAATAGCGATCACGACATCGTCTTTTGTGATCATGCCCAGATCGCCGTGGCTGGCCTCACCGGGATGCATGAAAAACGCTGGCGTACCCGTCGAAGCCAGGGTTGAAGCGATTTTGCCGCCGATATGCCCGCTCTTGCCCATCCCCGTCACGACGACGCGGCCTTTGTTGGCGGCGACATCGAAGAGCAGCTTGTGGGCGGCAATAAAGTCATCACCGCGGTCCCCTCTAAGCTTGGCTTTAAGCGCGATGACGGCATCGGCTTCGATTTGAAAGGTTTCTTCGGCCAACGCGAGGGTGCGCGCGGTATCGGCAATGGGACGGGGATGTAATAGACTTGGCATATTGAGATTGTAATAGCTTGGGACTGATTTTTCTTAAAGAATACGCCGCACCACGCGCGACCATCAAAAATATGCACTCCACACTACTTCTCATCGTCATCTTGCTCGCCGCTGCGGTGGTCACGGTGGCGCTTTTTCGGCGCATGAATATGCCACCGATTTTGGGATATCTGATCGTCGGCATGGCGATTGGTCCGCATGCGCTGGGCATCATTCCGGATTCTGACAGCACGCGCTATTTGGCGGAATTTGGCGTGGTTTTTTTGATGTTCTCGATCGGCCTTGAGTTCTCGCTGCCGCAGCTTAAATCGATGCGCCATATTGTGTTGGGGTTTGGCTTGGCGCAGGTGCTGGCGACGATGGTAACCGTGTTTGGCATGGTGCTTGTGGCCAAGCAAAACTGGCAAACCGGGGTGATTATTGGCGGGGTGCTAGCGATGTCGTCCACCGCAATAATCGCAAAGGCGCTGGCCGAGCAAACGAAGCTTCATTCACCGCACGGCAAACAGATTATGGGCGTGCTGTTGTTTCAGGATATTGCCGTGATCCCACTCTTGGTGTTGGTTCCCGCGCTGGCACTTTCGGGCGAACAACTAATGGTTGAAGTTGGCGTGGCGTTGCTCAAAGCAGCGGCGGCGTTGACGATTATCTTGCTCGTCGGTCAGCGCATCATGCGCCCCTTGTTTCATGTGATCGCCGCACAAAAATCATCGGAACTATTCGTTCTGGCGGTGTTGCTGGTGACGCTGGGGTTATCGCTCGTGACCGAACTTGCAGGCGTGTCGATGGCGCTCGGTGCATTCCTTGCAGGGATGCTGATTTCCGAGACAGAGTATCGCTATCAGGTTGAGGATTACATCAAGCCGTTTCGTGATGTGTTGCTTGGATTGTTTTTTGTCACGATCGGCATGTTGCTCAATTTTGACGTGGTCATCGCGCACTCTGTCTTGGTGTTACTGGTGCTAACGGCGTTGCTCACACTTAAATTTTGCATCATTGTTGGGCTCGCCATGCTGTTTAAAAATGATCGTGGTGTGGCGCTGCGGGCAGCGTTGGCGCTGGCCCCGGCGGGCGAATTTGGTTTTGTGTTGCTCTCGCTTGCGGGCAAGACTAACGCAGTACCCGAAGCCGCGCTACAAGTAGTATTAGCTGCGATGTTGATCTCGATGTTAATCGCGCCACTGCTGTTGGCGCATAGCGAAAAAATTGTTATGCGATTGGTGGCCAGCGAATGGGAGCAGCGCGCCGTGCAATTACAACAACTCGCTATCCGCGCCATGGCCAAGCGCGGCCACGTCATTATTTGCGGTTATGGCCGCTCCGGGCAAAGCTTGGCGCGGTTTTTAGAGCAAGAATCGATCTCGATCATCGCGCTTGACGCTGATCCGACGCGGGTCAAACAAGCCGCCGCCGCGGGGGATTCGGTGGTGTACGGCGACGCCTCTCGCAAGGAGGTGCTTGCGGCGGCCGGCCTCGCGCGGGCTGCGGCGATTGTGGTCAGCTTTGCCGACACCCACTCTGCGATGACTATTCTTGCCCACGCCCGCGAGCTGCGCCCCGACGTGCCGGTGATCGTGCGCACCTTTGACGATACCGATGTCGAAAAGCTTAAAAAAGCGGGTGCTGCTGAGATCGTCGCCGAAGTGGTGGAAGGCTCGCTCATGCTGGCGACGCAAACCATGCTGCTGCTCGGCGTGCCGCTTAATAAAGTGTTGTCCAGACTACGCACAGTGCGCGGTGAACGCTATCAACTGATGCGCGGCTTCTTTCCCGGCGCATCCGATGAGAACGACCATACGCTCGACGGCCAACAATCACGGCTGCAGTCCGTGCTCGTTGACGATGGCGCCGCTGCCGTTGGTAAAACGATCGAAGCACTAAAGCTTGGTGAAACCGGTGCAACGCTAATCGCCCTCCGCAGACAAGGCGTTCGCGAAACGAACCCCGCTTTGGGAACGCTGGTCGAGGCTGCCGATATCTTGATTTTGGCGGGTACGCCGGAAGCGCTGGCGAAGGCGGAGATTCGGCTGTTGCAGGGGTAACAAGCAGCTCACAACGAACGAGAGGCTTTAGAAGTTCCTACGGCGTGATCGCCAGCGATGGAGCACATTTTGAAGCAATAATGTCTGAAGGTCCGCACCAGTTCTGGGCTTTGCTTTGAATGTTTGAAGTGCCGGAATCGAAAAAGCCCGCTCAAGCGGGCTTTTTCGATGAAACTTGCGTTTGTTATTCGTTAGAACGACGCACAAACAATGTACTGCGAACCATCAACAATCGCGGTATTGGCGAGCGCCGTGGCGCCGCGCGTGGCGCCGGTGGCAAC
>JBBRAM010000008.1:0-160495 GCA_038206765.1 Burkholderiales bacterium
GGATTACGCAATATTGCTAAACGCTGGACAATGCCAATACAGAACTGGAAACAAGCCATGAGTCAGCTTATGATTCGTTTCGAAGACCGTTTTAACCCCGCCCAGTAAAATTGATTTACACAAAATTCGGGACACCCTCAACGGGTTAGCGTTGGGGATGCGCTTCGCTCAAGCAGCGCATCTGAACCTGATCGGGTGTGAACGCGTTTTAATCGCCCGTTGTTTGGATCGACTTATCTTAGTGTAACTTCACCTAACCTCGCCTCTCACTTGCTACCCGTTTCGCGCTCACGTTCATTTATTTAGGTCTCACGTTGAATTCAACCGATCAAAAAATGATGCAAACATTGCCCGCAAAAATGCTGCGAATGCGCCGCTGGGTAATCTTGGCCATGTTGCTGTCGCTCCATGGAGCATTGTTGGCGCCTGCGGAAAGCGATTTTGAACGCATTTGGCTGCTGATCCATTTCGGACTTTTTTTGATGTGGCAGCCTTTCATTAGCGCCGAGCGGGAGTTAAACGTCATCGCGGTGGGACTGCTGATGGGCATTACAACGGTGGTTCTGTACTCGCTCGCGGGGTGGATGCTAGTGGCATGGATCGCAATTTTGATCGGCATCATGGGCGGCAAGGTGTTCACGTTGCAGGCTGGGCGGCGCGGGCTGTTCTATCTGGTGGCAGTTTTCTATTTATTCGCGGTGCTATTGATGTGGACTGTGCCGGTTTCACTTTTAAAAATCAGTAATTTACCAGCGGGCATTTACGGCATCGTGCTGATGTTTTTGCCGCTGACGTTGTCGCCAATGTTGGTGCTGCCGTTTCGTGGCGAGGATGAAGCAACCAACCAGGTGTTTGATTTTTTCTATAGCCTCTTTGTGTTTCAGCTAGTAGTGGTGCTGGTGTTGGGCAGTATCGCCGCGATGCGCGTGACGGAGAATCAATATTTTCAAGCAGTGCTATTGACGGTGCTGTCGTTTGCGGGCGCATTGTTTGTGTTGTCCATTATGTGGGGGCCGCGCGCCGGGTTTGGCGGCTTGCGAACCTATTTTTCGCGGTACTTAATGTCGGTGGGCATGCCGTTTGAATTATGGATGCGACGGGTGGCGGCATTGTCGGAAGCCGAAAGTAGCTCAGCACGATTTTTGGCGCATGCAATGGAAGAAGTCGCTCTCACGCCGTGGATTGTGGGCGGGGAATGGAAATCTGCCGGCGGAAAAGAAGGCAATGCGGGGGACGAAAAAACTGGCACATTCGGCATCAAGACCGCGCATACGGCCAGCTTTCGCTACCATCAGCTTGACGTTACTTTTTTCACCGCCATGCCGCTCTCACCTGCGCTCTTCCTCCATTTGCGCCTGCTGGCGCAAGTGATTGGCGAATTTTATGAAGGCAAGCGGCGTGAGCAAGTGCTCAAACAAAACGCTTATATGCAAGCCGTACACGAAACTGGCGCGCGACTTACCCATGATATTAAAAACCTGTTGCAATCACTCTACGCGCTAACATCCGCTGGGTTGGTACAGCAAGAATCAAACCTGCATCATCCGGAACGCCGTGAACCCTCGCGCTATGAGGCGATGTTGGTCAGGCAACTGCCGCAGCTCAGCAAGCGCCTGCAAACCACGCTCGACAAACTGCAAAACCCCGACATTGGCCGTGCCGGGGTCGCCATGACCGCGAAAGAGTGGTGGGCCGATATCAGTGCGCGGCATGCCAGCAGCGGCGCGGCACTTATCGCGCAGGGCGACATGAATATCAGCATCCCCACTGCGCTCTTCGATACTGTTCTAGAAAATTGCCTTGAAAACGCCCGCAAGAAAAAGGAACGCGAGCCCAATATTGTTATCAAAATTGAACTCAGTACCGAACCCACACCCTCGCTTGCCATCGTTGACACCGGCAGCCCAATTCCAACCGGCGCACTGGAGAATCTATTCATCGCCCCTATTGCCAATTCCCGCCAAGGCGGGCTAGGGATTGGTCTGTATCAGGCAAGGCGGCTGGCGGAGCAACAGGGTTATTTGTTGGCACTGGTGGCGAATGAACTGGGGACGGTTCGGTTTGAGGTTTCAGGAAAATCAGGTAGTAAAGTAGCGGCTCCGGACTAGGGGAGCTTACCGGCTTGAACCATGCGGCCAAAAATGGTGTTGAGTGAGGGCCAAGTCACGATGTCGTCGAATTCACCAGCGCAAGTACCGGCCGCCGTTGGTGTATGCGAAATAAAATTCACAGCATTTGCGGTGAGATTTATAGCTTCGTCGGGATCAACTCCTCCAGTAGCCGCATTCTTGCCAAGTGAAAATACGACAAATGGCGATTTCGTCGTCAATGTTGCGGGGATGCAGTTTGGCGGGTTTGTCACGCTCGTAGACTTAACTGTCAGCATTGCTATCCCCGACGAATTGTCGTTTAGGCAGCTCATAGTTGCCTTTTGCATTCCATTTTTCTGCGTAAAAAAATGGACCCCGGTGTTGGGGCAAGGTGCGTTGGCGGTTGCCAAGCCAGCGTCGGCGACCGCGTATCGAATTCTATTTTGCTGGATTCCCCACGCATCAACGGCAAACCCAGATGAATCGATTACATTGAGGCCGAGTGTGGCTGCGGGCAGGAATCCATTGAACGAATTGCAGGTCCCAGCATTTGCATCAATAACAGATTCAAGACCATTATCTGTCGATCGCGCGGCGCAAGGAAACCGACCGTTTGAAAGCGCAAATCCAATAACAGCTTCCTTAATGAGTTCAAGTTGTTTGGCAGTCTCTTCTCGGCGCTTTAGGTCAAGCTGTGTGGCAAGCGGTACTGCGACCATCGTAATGAGCACCGATATAATGATCAATACAACGGCAATTTCGATCAAACTAAATCCACGAGATTTACTTGGCTGCATTCTCATCTCGCTATGGGCTAACGATAAAAATTTGATCATTTGAATTTGCGGTTACAGCGGCGGTAGGGGTAGAGAACATACAAGTCGTACCGGCGTCTTTGTTGGGCGCTTCTAGGTAGTTACTGATCGCTGCTGACGGTCGCGCTTGCGTTGCAATCGCCGGAAGCACCGGTAAGCGAGCTCCCGCGAGCATGACAATTGCGTTTGCGGAATTTCCCGTACCTGTTATGAGGGTTGTTGCTGTGCCGCAAGGGTTAGGGCTGGGTGTTGTGGGAGCAATCCCACCGGCTGGGGCGAGCGCCGCAAAGGCTGAGAGATACCAGCCGTTTTGAAAAAACCATTCGGGCATAATCGGATGATAGTTCATGCCAGTTACAGAAAAAATTTGTGCGCCGCCCGCAGATGACACGTCAGTAGTTATCGGTAACTTATTGTATGTAGTCGAAGCAGTGTTGGTAAAAGTATATTTTGCCTGAACCATACTGGGGTAGCTACTGTTAATACATTTCCAAGACCATTTATGCGCACTTGATGACGTTGCGGTTGTGTAGTCAGTAGATGTTAAAGGTTTGACCAGCGTGGCCGGCGTTAAACACTCAGCAGATAAAGCTATGTTTTTCGTAACTAAAAGGGTGTCGGCGATGGGGCCAGTCTGACTATTGCATCCCGCTAGTGTGGTGTAAAGGGTGACGGGGATGAGCGTTGCCCCCGCCAAACTCAAATTTTGCATGCAAGAAACCTTGGCGCTCCCCTGCCAGCTACAAGCGCCCTCTGAAACCGTCGCGCTGCCTGTTGCAAACGGACCTCCGGCGGCAGTCGCCGCATTTAGAGTGCCAATCAATGGATTCCTCATATACCTAAGTGGTGCTGTGCCAACCTGGTAACAGGCTGTCGTAGTTTCCGACGCGCTGCTTAAGCTCCACGAAAAATCAGTCCTGTAGCTGTGCGGGACAGGAGCCCCGGCGGGCAATGACATAAATGGGAAGGCACCAAATACTATTTGCGGTTGCGACGAAAGGCTGAGATTATCGCCAAAGCTGCTCGAGAGCGGCTGCAACCAGGGGTAAGTTGTAAATCCCGTAGCAGGATTTCCTTTAAAGCTGCGTAACGATGAAGCCATTTCCGATAGCACTCGCCGCTCTAAGTACGGCATCAATTCATCAATGGTGATGTAAATGAGCGCATCGTTGAAATTCAGCATTTGGCCAGCTAACGTTACATTTTCAGCATTGGCTGGGTAGCGCGTTCCCGGGGGTATTTGAATGAAAGTCTGAACGGAGGCCGCCAAATCAGCGTTGTCGAAGGTTGCGGTACAGCTGGTCACACAGCCTAGAGGCGTCGCGATCACGTCAAGATAATCCACCGGCGCCCCTGGGTTCGCGGGAGTACGAGACTGCGTTCGATTGCCTGTTTGTATTGGCGGGCCTGCCATAATCAATACTGCAACAACGCGATCGGAGAGGGTAGATCCATTTTGATCAACAACTCTCATCCACGGGTAGGGAGTCGTATTCGCGGGAGCCGGACACGCACCCGAAGCAAATGCAGAATTTAAAATGTCCGAATTGAGCGTTGCTAAGCATTTATCCCATTCATTCAAATTTGCCGAGATTGCCAACCAAGGAATTTGTCCTAACAGGTCGTTGGTATCTGGACTCCCAACATCAAGGTTAAATTCTCGCCAAGGAAATTTCCCTAAACACCGCTGATTTGGTTTGCTAGTCACGCCTGTTGCCGGACCAGTACCCGGCAGGCCATTAGTTGCGGCATTTGCCGATGAAAGGCATTTATTGGACGTACTCCCAGCGGCGTTCCCATCGCTAAGTCCGTCGTATGAAATGGCGGTTCCGGCACTATTCAAAATGTCCGGTGTCGGAAAATTACCCAATCGATTGCCAGCACTAATTGATTGAACCGCGTAACCAATTAAAGCTGCCTTGGCCGCTACAAGTACATCGTTACCCACTTGTGTTTGCTGTAGCTGGCGTCCAGCGCTAGCCAACGACCCGCCAACCCCATTTAGGAAGACAACTCCTGCAATCGCTAAAAGGGTCAGCACAATCAGCAAAAACACAAAGCCCTGCGCAGGCGGTTTTTGCGTCTTGAACACCTTCAACCTGGTCATTTTCTTTTGGCTTTTTTAACCAGCGGCCGCTTCAATTTTTTACCCGCTTTACGGTTGACTGTTGGGCGCAATTGCTTCGACGATTCAGCCGACGAGCTGATGAACTGTACCCGTTGCGCAGCAGCACTACTGCCTACATCGGTTGGCTTGATAGAATCCGCCGCACCTGCTGCAAGATTCATGCGCTCGCCGTTAATCCAAACCGCGTCCGCGCCATCACTTCGCTTAACAAACCCATTAATCACCGGGCGACGCGGCTTTTCCGTCGTAATCTCTTCTTCAACTTCAACTATATTGCCTTGCTTTCGGGCGCGGTCAATTCGTTCGCGTTGTTCTCGGTTGAAAAATAGGGTTCCTGCCAATGGCTCAGCGGTGTTGCTGATGTTTTTTGGCGGCGGCGGAATCACAGCACCATTGCTCACTCCTGCGCCATTGACCGTATTAGCGGCGTCGGGGGGGGTGAGTGTATTCGGGGGGGCGGGCGCACTTATGGCGCTACCGTTAGGGCCCACCCCCACGCCCGCCGCTGCAAGAGCCAGCACGCAAACCTGAAAAGTAGGAAAAGTCAGCCGCATAGTCATGAATTCACTATCGAGAACGCTTTGCAGGGCCGCCAAGAGTGGGCGAGTCTGCGATTTTTTGTTTATCGACCAGTGTTATCCACTCCAGCGAGCAGTCGGCTTCAAGCGCTGCGGAATCGGTTTTGCTAACTTGCGGTGCGCGCGGTTTGAGAATGCCCTCTAAGCTGGTTTCATCTGCATCAATATTTGCTTGCGGTGTGCTGAGCCCCGTTAACGACGCGATCGCCGACACAGCTGCTTGTAGTCCTGTTGCTTTGGCTATGGGCGCAACGTTTTTAGCGGATTCTGATTCGCTGGTTCGTTTAATGACGCAACGATCTAATGGAAAAAATCCGCGCTGCATTCTAGGGAATTCATCTAAAAATGCCACAAGGTCTCCGTCGTGGTTGGCACGGGCTTTAAATTTTATGCGGCTCCCGAATACATCGACCGCCGGCAGGCTCGCGCTGGTGTTAAGTTTCAGCGGGCGTTGCGGTTGGACTTCATATTCAAGCGCGACAAGTTGATGACGAGTTTTAAGCGCGGCGAACGCTTCTACCAACTCCAGCCGCTGTTCGGGCTGAAACACACCGCGAGTGGTCAACACTTTGTAGGTTTGCTCTGAATCGCGAAGGTCATCGCGTTCACGGCGAGCCGTTTCAAGGCGGGCGCGGGAATCTTGTTGCCGCGCTGAAGAAGTCTGGTTGCCGCGCTTTTCGGATTGCCAATACCAATAGCTGCTGCCCGCCAAAAATACCGCTACTGCGACGCCCGATAACGTAACAGCCACGGATAAGCGTAGCGCGCGGAAACCATTTTTTGAAAAAATCACACTCATGTGCAAATTCGCCTGTGCTGCCTCATGTGTCTCATGTGCCTCATGGGCCTCATGTGCCAATCACCGTACCGACAACTTTAATCACAAAACGCGCTTCGCGGGTATCAACCGTGCCTTTTTTAGCACCTGACTTTAGCGTCGCGGTAGTGTCCAAGTTAAGCGGCAAAGTGACGATGCTCGCTTTGATATTCGGAATCTCATTGATGCGATTTTTGAACATTTCAATTTCGGCCAGCAGCTTGCGAAAATCACCGTCAAAGGAAGTCATTGCAAATTCAATCACGCCTATATTAAATTTGTTCCCTGGCAACGCGGGGTTGAGGTCGGTTGCTGCCGTTTGAGTGGTGGCGATGCCGCCAGTGCTAGTGCCCAAGATAGTCGCGACAACAGACGGCGCGCTTGTATCAGCCTTAGTTTCTGAAGTTACATCCAATATCGGCGGAGTTGGCATGGGCGTAAAAAATGGCGTGGCATTGGCATCATTGCCGACTGCCCATACCACTTGAAGCAGTCGCACTTTAGGCACATCTACAATCGCTTTACTCAGTTCGCGCAGATAGTCACCTGGGGCAGCCGGTTGCGGGCGAATCTGGCTGTTAAAAAAGATGCTGGAGTCTCGGACTGTGCCGGATGCCAATTTCAACTCGCGTAGCGAATTTGAGATCGATTGATATTCAGTTTGCAGGCCGAGGGTCGTGATATCTCGGCGGTCAATTTCTTTCGAAATTTGTGATGCCTGAAATAAATTGAATCCGGTCGCACCCACGCCTGCCGCCAGCGCACTTGCGGTGACGGCGTAAAGCGCAATTCGCGCATTCCGGAAGACCGCAAAACGAGTGATGTCGGGCTGGGCAAAATGATTTTCAAGGCGATTTTCAGCATAAAGGTGCGTAAGGACCTCTTCAGCGTGCGAAGTCGTTGGCACCTGCTTGAGCTTGATTTTGTTTGCGACTTCGGCGATATCGAGGAAACGGCATTTAAGCAACGGATAGCTGCGAAACGCGTCGGCAATGGTGGGGCGATCACGCTCATGCACAAGGACGCAAACCTCTAACGCCTCACCGCTACTGAAGTAACGCAAACTATCGAGGTATTGCCAGGTACGGCTAATTTCGGCGGCGAGCAGACTCCCAACCGAACGTCCCTCATCAAAAATAATCTGCGTCAGACGGCTAAATTTAATCAGCTTATTTTGGAAATAGGTTTGACGGAGCCCAAAATCCGGGACGATCGTGACGACCAGCGCATGGGTCGGGATCAACTCTATTTGGTTGAGTAAATGAACCGACAGCACTGGCGATGAATAGACTCCCACTACCGGCACCTCAAGCGCTTCTAGCGCGGCTAGCCAAGGCGTGAGCAAATCGGGGTTGGTGATGGCGTGATACAGAACCTTGTCATCGCGACGGCCCTCCGGCTCACGATCCTGCACGATAGCGTGGCTAAATGTGGTTGCCCGGTAGAGCTGCCCCAGTTTTCGGCTGAGCACTGCATCGGCATCGCCACCGCGCAAATGCGGCATGGTGTCGAGGCGAAAATCTTCCTCAATTAAATCGGCGACCAAATAAGTCGGCACCTCGCGATGCTTGAGCAAATAATCGCGAAACGGCGCCGCCTTCGCCTCACCGACTTGAAACACGTCGCGACCAATGATCCGCCCCGATTTCCAGAGAAGCGTGATGAGCTTGTCATTGGTTAGGTAAAGAAAGTGCTTCATTGTGCGGAGCCGCTTTGGGCCATATTGGCAAATGAACGCATGCCAGCCGTTAACTGCGGCGAACGAACTGCATGCGCAATAGTGATGGTCGTCAACATCATGTTTTCACCTTCGCGATTACGTCGTACATCGGTGAAAATATGGTGACCAAAATCAGGATCAGAATACCGCCCAGGACGACGGTGAGTATCGGCTGAATCATTTCTTGCAATCTGCCCATCATTTCTTTAACGTCGCGATTATAAAAATAGCTCACATTCAGTAGCGCGGTATCAAGCCCGCCCGACGATTCGCCCACCTTCAACATCCGGATCACCAAAGGCGGGAACATCCGCACATTCTGGAACGCTTGGGTGATGCCAGTACCGTCATTGATTTCACGGCCTACACGCTGGAGCCCCGCTTCAATGACGCGGTTACCGACAATTTTTTCAGAGATTCGAATACAGTCCAACACGCCAATCCCCGACTGATACATTAAGGCAAAATAGGTGGAGAATCGCGCCAAAATAATTTTAGTCGTGAGCGGCCCGACAATCGGCAGTTTCAACATTAGTTCATCAATACGGTAGCGTACTTCTTCGTTAGTTTTGGCCAGAATAAGGAGCGTGACAACACTGATAATCGGCACGCCGACCACGAGATACCAATAGTTTTTCATCCAAGCTGATACCGCAATCAACGCCATCGTTTGAGGCGGCGGATTGGGCGTCAGCGCCTTCATGGTTATGGCAAGCTGCGGCACCAAAAAAATCATTAGCGCAAACACTACCCCGATAATGACGGTGCCTGCAAAAAGCGGATACATCATCGCTTTGGTAACTTGTGCTGAAAGCTCGTCTTGCCATTTAAGGTTTTCGGTCAGCTTGGTTAAGACCTCTGGTAGCTGACCTGTCTGCTCGCCCGTACTAATCAGCGCCACAAAAACACGATCAAACGCGCTGGGGTGGTTATTCATCGCGCCAGAAAGCGTTAACCCACCTTCAATATCTTCCAACAAGCTACCGACAATCTGGCGAAAAGCGGGGTTTTCAGCCGAATCGCGTAGATCGGTGAGGGCATCAATAATTGGCACGCCGGCTCGCATCAGCTGATCCAGGTGAAAGCAAAACGTCACCAGCTCTTTGCGGCTGATGCGTTTAGCCCGCAGCATGCTCGATTTGTTGATCGACTCGAACGTAATCAATTCCAAACCGAGTCGCTTCAGGCGCAGTTCAAGGTCGACCGCATTCATGGCATCAACATTGCCACGCTGCATCATTCCCTCTTGGTCAATCGCGCGATATGCAAATGAAGCCATGATTTGGTTACCGTTTATCCGTTCGCAGTTATATTGAGTTGCGTTGAGTCTGTTTGCGTATGTGTATGCGTAGGCGCCTGCATTTATGCTGGTCAGGTGACGCGATCCGTCAAGTCGACGGTTCGTGAAATTTCGTTGATGTCAGTCTGCCCGGCCAGCACACGCGCGGTCGCATCTTCGGCCAGTGTGCGATAGCCCGTTTTACGAGCCGCCTCGCGAATTTCGCGGCCCGTCGCGCGTCGAGCAATCAGCTCATCCATGTCCTGATCCATTTTAAACAATTCCATGATCGCCATGCGTCCGCGATAGCCAGTGTTGTCGCATTGCTCACAGCCATCCGCACGGAAGATTTCACCATTCCATGTTGGGCCAACACCTAAAATTTTACGCGTCATCTCGTCGGTCGGACGATAGGCTTCTTTGCAATGCGTGCAAAGCCTGCGCACCAGCCGCTGCGCTACCACGCCAATAATATTGCCCGCCATAATGTCGGGCAGCACGCCCAAATCTTGCAAGCGCGATATAGCACCAATTGCCGAATTTGTGTGCAAAGTTGAAAACACCTGATGCCCCGTCATCGCCGCGCGGAACGCCATCTCAGCGGTATCTTTGTCGCGAATCTCGCCGACCAAAATCACGTCTGGATCTTGCCGCATCATCGAGCGAATGCCTGATGCAAAATCAAGCTTTGCCGATTCATTGACCGACGTTTGCCGGATCATCGACATCGGATACTCGACCGGATCCTCGAGGGTCATGATATTTACCCCTTCGGTATTGATGTGATTCAAAATCGAATACAGCGTTGTGGTTTTACCGGAGCCGGTCGGGCCGGTCACCAAAATGATGCCTTCTGGACGTGCCATCATCAAGCGGAGCGTTTTTAACTCGTTTTCCTGCAAGCTCAAATCATCAAGCGGCACTATCCCTTTTTGCCGGTCCAATATACGCAAGACGATATTTTCACCGTGCGTGGTTGGTTGGGCGGAAACGCGAAAATCAATCGCGCGACCGGAAAGTGATAGCGAAATTCGCCCGTCCTGCGGCGCACGCGATTCGGCAATATTCATCCCGCTAATCACCTTCAAGCGAACCACCATTGCGCTCCAGTAATTCTTGTGAAGCGATCGAATCTGGCGTAGCACGCCATCAATGCGATAACGAATTCGTAAAAACCCCTGTTCCGGCTCAAAGTGGATGTCTGAAGCGTTACGCTTCACGGCATCATTCAGTAGCGCGTCCACCAATCGCACCACCGGCTGGCTGTATTCCTCAAAATCGATCGTGATCGATTGATAGTCGATTTCACCAGTCTCAATCTCGTTCAAAATGCCGTCGATTGATAACTCAAAACCGTAGTGCTGCTCGATCCCGATGGAGATATCCGATTCACGCGCCAGCACTTGCTCAATACGAACATCGTCTTTAATCAAGGCGCGAATCTGATCGAGCGCGACCACGTTTGACGGGTCAGCGACCGCGAGTAGCAGCTTGCGATTTTGCCGGTCATAATCTACCGGCAACACTTGGTAGCGACGGGCAATGTCTTTGGGGACCAGCGCCAGCGCGGCGTGATCGATGATTGTGTTCGATAGATCAATCGCGACTTGCCCCAAGCTTTCAGACAATGTATCGCGGATCGTGGCTTCGGTCGCGAAGCCCAGCTGCACCAAAATTTTACCGAGCGGAGTTTTTAACTTGCGCTGTTCAGTCAGTGCGATGTTCAGCTGATCCTGCGAAACAATACCTTTGGCAAGCAGGTTTTGCCCAAGCGGAAGCTGAGAAATCGGTGAATTCATTTGATCCATAGTTGCTACGTTTACCGACCGCTTAGGTTAAAAGTTAATACTGACAGGAAAGGTTTGCCAAATTCGGTATTGTCGTCTGAGGCACTGCAAAATGATCATTGACGACTTGTGCCGCTTTACTCACCATCGTTCGCCTTCGTTTGCGTCAGTTCGCCTTAGGATTTGTTTTGAGTTCGCCAACCCGGCGAACCACGGATGCGCGATCAAATTGGCCACCAGCGCGGCCTAACTGCGCCAACGCCTTTTGATAGTAATCGAGCGCCAATTTGGGCTGGTTTAGCTGATCCAAACTGACCGCCAAATTATATAAATAATCGGCATTGCCAGAATCGATTCGATACGCTTCAAAATAAGCCTGCTGAGCCTCCGCCCAGCGCCGTTGGCTAGCGTATAAATTCCCTAAAGAAAATTGAAGCGGTGCAGAATTCGGGTTTTTCACGATCCATGTTTTGAGTTCAGTTTCAAGCGCGTCGGTGGGCACTTCACCGCTGACGGCAATCAATCCAGAAAGTGCAGTGGTATTTCGAGGATCAAGCGCTAGCGCGTGTCGATAATATTTTGCCGCCGTCGCGTTGTCGCCTGTCCGTGCGGCGGCGGTCGCCAACCCCAGCTGCGCGTCCAAACTATACGGCTCCGCTTTTGCGACGTCGCCATAGCGTTTCGTGGCTTCGGCATAATCACCTTTGGTTAACGACGTGTACGCGGCGAGCAACGTAGAGTTCACTTTCGGCGGATCGATGGTTTGTGAAAGTTTCAAACTCACGGGCGCTTCTTTGGTCGCCTTGGCGTTGTTTGATGCTTGTAACCGTTTGGCGAGCAACTCACGCTCGGTCAGGGGTTCACCCTCAAATGATTTTTTGACAGCAGGTGCAGATTCGAGTTTTGGCAACGGCACCTCTTTGGCTGGCGGCGGCAACAAAGGCGGCAATGCGGCCTCGGCTGGTGCTGCTTCTCCCGGCTTCGCGGTTGAAGTAGTCCCAGTTGTTATGGCAGCCATTCCCGGCGATGACGATAAGGCAGCACCGCTCGGTTGCGCCGGCGGCAGCAGGGTAGCGGTTTGCGGTGGTGGCCGTGAAAGCGTGGATGAAGATTGCGATACTTTATTGACTTCATTCCAGACGTACCAAGCCCCGCCGCCAACGCCGACCACTAACAACGCGACGAGCGGCAACAGCCACTTTGCTTTAGACGAGGTTGCGCCCGCTGACTGACCATTTTTTTTGGCGGCGAAAACATTTTTTGCGGCATCGCGCCGATCGCGCTGTTGTGCGCTTTGTTTGGCATTTTGCTCAGCCTCGATCTTGGCAATGTCGGCAATATCGCTTTCACTCCAATCGGCAGGCGCACTGTTGGCGGTGCGGGTTCGGGCCGCGGCTGTACCTGCCGCTCGCAACAGCGCCGAGGGTTTGTCTACACGCCCAGCGCGGCTCTGGTTTGATGTTGTTGCGGGATCCGCAACGAAACCCGATGGCGGCACATCGTCAACAAGCGATAGAGGCCCCGAAGCGCCAGCAGGATCCAATGGCGTTGTTTTGGCAAATGTCTCGGTAAATGTTTCTGCAATGGATTCCGGCGATGCCGCAGGCAGCTTTGTTTCTCCGCGCATTTCTGCCAGCGACAGGACCGGAACAGCCGATTCGGTTGCGGTTTTGGTTACGGTATCGACGGTGAGGACTGGGTCAGCTTGCTCGTCCTGATCGAACAAATTGCCGTTTAGTTCTTCGCTTTTTTTTAACCGTTTAGCATCTTCTGCGCGCTTTAAGGCATCCAGCAACAGGCTCACGGTGTTGGTCTCACTGGTGAAGTGGTGCCATCTGGCGCGGTGCGCGTGTCGGTTGGCGGGTAAAGCACGGGAAACATCGGCTCCGCTTCTTTGAAGAATTTTTTGTCTGGCAATAATCGGCGATATTCCGAAAAGTCTGTTTCAACGCTTGCGTCTTTAATCACCAGCGGACGCAGGAAAACGACCAGCTCCGTTTTACGGCCGGTATCATTACGATAGCTAACAGCATCGCCGAATATTTTCCAACGTGAAACGACTGGCAGACCATCGCGTCGCCCTTCGAAACTATCCTGCATCAGTCCGCCCAGCACTGCGGTTTGGCCACTCGGCACGCGCAGCACAGTTTCAAATTCGCGCGTTTGAATTTGCGGTACTTTGTTAATAACATTCGCCCGCGCTAAATCAGGGTTTGGGTCGTTCACATAGCTGACAATCCGCGTAATGCTTGGGCGCACGTTGAGCGTAATAATGTCGCCCTCACTGATTTGCGCGGTCACGTTCATCACAAAACCTTCCGGCACCACATTGGGTGTGGAGGTGTAAGAAATAATCGCCGGGGTAGCAACGCCGAGCGTCACTCCGCCCCCGGTCACCTCCGCCTTGACGGTGAAATAAACCTTGTTTTCAACCACTTTCATCACTGCCGTTTGGTTGTTAAGGGTCGTCAAACGCGGACTGGACAACACTTTAGTCGTTCCAAAAGAATCGAGCAGCTTGATACTGCTCGATATTGAGCCGCCCACCGCTGCATTCGGATTACTGTATTGAATGCCAAAATTTTTGGTCGTCGTTGCGCCCGTGCCATCAGTCAGGAGGGTCGGAGTAAAGGCTTGTGTAATGGAGTAGCCCACACCTTTTAAACCCAATGCCGACCAATCTACGCCCGATTGATAATTATCGTTAAGCGTGACCTCGACCACGGTTGCTTCAATCAGCACTTGGCGGCTGGCGGCCCCAGAAACTTGAGTTATGAACTCAGCAATTTTTTCGTGCTGGCGTGCAGATGCCCGAACCGAAACAGTGCCGGTTTCTGGGTTAATAATGACTGACGCCGCCTCGCGGAAGGTGAGCGTTTGCGAGCTGGTCTGAGAGTCCAGTTGGTTCTCAGACAATCCGGGGCCGGTGATATCGGTGCGGGAATTCGTTCGGGCATTGCTGCCACCGCTGCGTGCTGCGCCGCGCTGAACATTGGTCTGGCTGCGATTCGTTTGCGAAGCACCTTGCGATTGGTCGCGGACAAACGTTTCCGAGCTCCCCTCTGGCAATTGCTTGTCGGTTTCCCTCAGGAGCTCTTTGATGTTTTTGTCCAAGCTCTCCCAAAAGCGATTTTTTGATGAATTATCGATTTTTAGTTGCGTGCTGTTCTGCGTGCCGCCGCTTGACGCCGCGCCCACACCGGCTGGGCCGACAACCTGGGTTTGGATACCGATCGAGCCCGATGAATCGCGTGTCATATTGACGTAATCAACTTTGTACATTTTTAAATAAGGCGAGTCAGGCATCACCACTAAATTCGGGCCATCGACTTCAAAACGCATATCCACCTGTTTGGCAACGCGCGTCAGAATTTGTTTTAACGTCTGATCAATCGCATTTAAAGTTACGCGGCCTTCAATGCCGTTATGCACGTCAATATTAACTTTGGTATCGCGGCTAATGGCAAACAACAAATCCTGCACCGGTACATCTTTGACGGTAACTGAATAGCGAATTTCATCGATGCGCGCCTGCGGCGGCGGGGGAAGCGGGACTTGGCTTACCGGCTGCAGTACGTTGCCAAATGCGGTTTTTGTCGCGCTCGCACCAGACTTGTGAGGATCACTGCTGTCGTTGATCCCGTCGTTTCCATCACTACGTAGGTGCCCGTCTACGCGAGCGACTGGCGCGGTACCACAGCCTGCGAGTGCCAAAGCGACAACGAATCCCAAGCCTAAAGGGATAGGGATGCGGCTCAATTTTTGCGTTGTTGCCGGAATAATCGAGGCTGTTTGATGTTGCATCATGGAAACTTTCAACTCCTTCGGCTTTGGGAAAAACCACGCTGTTTTTCGTTCGGCCGCTATTTTTCGTTGGGCATCTCGCACAAATACGCTCTTGGAAATAGGCGGCAACATAGACTAAAGCACCGGTCGCAACGCAGAATCGGATGGTGCGTGGGACGCGAAGGAAACAATTCTATGCGGTGATTTGAGCATGCTGTTGAGGTCGCTTGATTTTATGTGCGTTGACGTTTTATGGTTTGCCCAGAACTTGCCCGGAAGACCGCAATGTGCAGCACACCTGCCATGGCTATGCGTCTTAGCTTACTTTATAAGTCGAATTGCCAATAAAAGCAATGGCTTGTGAGCAGTATCGCAAAAATTACTTTAGTTCTAGGAACAGGCGATTTTTACCTTTTTCTCATCCCGAATTTTCTCTGTGGGCGGGCAGGCAGGCGAGCGACTCCGTCAACAGCAAGGCTAGGGACGACGATTGGCTGCGAGCGACAATTCGCGCCTATTGCCCCGGCCGAACATCGTCGCGAATTACCTGCATTGAGCGAGCGTAAGGTGAAAATTTTTGTAGTTTAGGCGGTAGGCTGGAAATTTCACCGTTGGCATCGGCGCGGTCGGTATAACTACCGTAGAGGACACTGACGCGTGGATTTTCATCGGTTCCGGTTGGATAAACCATGATGCGATCCGGATTGAGTTCGCGGCTCACAACTCGCAAATAGTTTTCAATCGCCGATTTTTCGCGCGCATCTGCGGTCATCAATTGAATCGCGTAACTCGAGGCCTTAAGCGCGCGCAATCGCTTTAAATCGGCCTGCATACGGATATAGAGCCAGTCCTTTTCAACGGCCTCAACAGGCGCAGGCGTGTCGCTGGTAGTGGATAGCGTTTTGCTCAGCGTGGGGGCAATATTATTGGCGGTTGCAACATTGGCCGGCGCTACGGTCGACGCACTGGCCGAAGGCGTGGCAGCCGGGGCTTCAATCGCCGCCGCGTTGCTGGCGGCTGGTGTTACGTTGCCCGCAGGTCGTGCTGTGGCCAGCGCAGCTGATTGAGCTGATGATTCAACAGCAGCGTTTGGCGCAGCGGTAAAGTTAGGTGAGGGCGCAGGTGCTGCTACGATCGGTTTTGACACAATTTCCACACTGCTCGGCGGCGCCTTGGCGGTCATTCGACCCGCGAAAAAACCCACGACCAACCCCACTAGCAAGGCAATGACGACGGATAACCAAAACGCCCAGTTATGGTCCTGAGCTTCCGGCAACAAAATTTGTGTATCACTGATGGCCGCGCGAACATGGTCTTCCGTAACAGTGTGCGTGCCCGATGCGTAAGCCGCTAACAAAGTTTTGTCGGCATAAATGTTGATTCGCCGCGTTAGACCCTCGGAGGCGTCGGCGATCAATTCAAGTGATGCGGGGCCAAATAAATCGGCTCCCTTATAGCCCGCAGCCCGCAGCCGAAAATCCAAGTAATCCTTGATGTCGCGGGCCGGAAGCGGCAACAAATTAAAGCTGTGCGTAATGCGCTCTTTGAGCTGGCGCATATGCGGCAACATCAAATGCTGATCCAGCTCGGGCTGGCCGAACAGGACAATTTGCATCAATTTATCGTGGCTGGTTTCGAGATTCGAGAGCAACCGGATTTGTTCCAAGGTCTCGAGCGGCATCGCATGGGCTTCGTCGATGAGTGCTACAACCTGCTTGCCGTCGGCATGAATTTCAATCAGCCGTTCCTGCAACGCCCGTACCAACTTAGTGGTGTTCCCGCCCTGCGTATCGATGCCTAAATCGCCCGCAATCACTGCGAGCAGCTCGTCGCGCGACAGCGATGGCACAGCAAGATAAATGGTTTCAACCGTTTTCGGCAACCTTTCCATCAGTACGCGGCACAACATGGTTTTACCCGCACCTACTTCGCCAGTCACTTTGACCATGCCTTCACCGCTGGTGATGGCGTAGATTAAGGCTTCTAGGGTTTCGCCGCGATTGGCGCCCGCGAAAAAAAACTCGGTATGCGGCGTGATTTTGAAAGGCGCTTCGGTGAAGCCAAAATGCTCAAGATACATCGTCATGGTTTTTAGAATTTCAGAGTATGCGGGGCTGAAAGTGCTCGTATCAAGGTACAAAAATATGCCGGTGGTTGGAAATCCATATAGCTATATCAGGGAACATTATAGAGCCTTCATTATTCTAGAGGCTCTAATGTTTTAGGGTGCTCAATGTTTTAGCGTCTCGATGCGGCTGTAAAGAGTAGAACGCGAAACCCCCAGTATCCGAGCCGCATGCGACATATTGCCCTCCGCAATAGCAATAGCGGCGTCAATATACTGAAGCTCAAGTTCACGCAATTTAGTACCCAAATCAAAGGTGGCGTTTTTTTCAATATCGGCTCGTGCGTTGAGCCAATTGGGCAGTCGAGACTCACCTGTAGAGGCATGAGACGCAGCCGGCGGTGTTTGCTGCATCCCCAATGCCGAATCCGCTTCCGGCTCAAACTCCTGCAGCAAATCGGCTAGCGAGACGGTGTAGCCGGAAAACTTCGCCGTAAGTCGGATGACGATATTTTTTAGCTCCCGGACGTTGCCCAAGAATCCGTACTGGAGCCATGCTTGGCGTGCCTCAGCGTCTAAATTAAACGGCTGCGTCGCCTTCGCGGCGCTGTGTGAGGGCGCGTACTTAGCGGCATATTGAGCGCGATAATGATCCATCAACTTTAATTTGTCATCGCCGCAGTCGCGCAGTGGCGGCACCAGAATCGAAAATACCGAGAGCCGGTGATAAAGATCAGCACGGAAGCGCCCCGCTTTGACTTCGGCTTTCAGATCACGATTGGTGGCAGCCACGATTCGGGCATGCGCCTGGCGAGACTGGGTCTCGCCAACGCGCTGAAATTCGCCGTTTTCAAGCACGCGCAGCAATTTTGGCTGCAAATCGAGCGGCAATTCGCCGATTTCATCGAGAAACAATGTGCCTTCACCGGCATCCTCAAAATAGCCAGATTTGGCAGTTGCGGCGCCCGTAAATGCGCCTTTTGCGTAGCCAAACAAGGTCGGCTCGACCAGACTGGCGGAAATCGCTGCGCAGTTGAGCGCCAAAAACGGTAACTTCGCACGGGGGCTCAAATCGTGCAGGGCTTTAGCCACCCGCTCCTTGCCGCTACCTGATTCGCCTTCAATTAGCGCCGGAAAAGTGGACGATGCGTAAAGATCGATCTGGTTTTTGAGCTTGCGCATTGGCAAGCTGTCGCCAATCAAGCCTTGTTGCGCATCGTCGTTTTCGGTGGCGTCAGCCGCATCCTTGCCTGCCAATGCCGCCAGCAGTAGGCGCCGTAAATGGCTTGGTTCGCAAGGCTTGGGCACCAATTCAGCGGCACCAAGGGCTCGTGCGCGGCGGGCATTGGATTCTTCATTTTGCCCTGACAACACCAAAATACGGATGTCTGGTGACCAAGAAAGCAGGTCTCCGACGAGCTTGAAACCCTCAGTTGGCAGATCGGGCAATGGCGGTAACCCAAGGTCAATCAATGCGAGCGCTGGCTGAAAGCGCCCACTTTTGAGTAGCGCAACGGCTTCGCTGCGCGATCCGGCCACTTCCACCTCAAAATCTGCCGCCAACACAAATGCCAAGCTCTCGCTAATCAGCGGGTCGTCATCGACAATGAGTAGGCGCGGCTTGATGGGCTCAGCGGGGCCTTTGGCGTTCGTCGCCGCGGCGTTTGTCACCGCGCCGTTTGTCGCCGCAGCGTTTGTTACAGGCTTTGCTGAGTTTGCCAAAGGTGAAGGTTCCAAATTAGAAAATTAACCATAAAACTTGATTATCCGACCGCAACATGTCGCGATCATCAATCGCGTTAATGAAAATCGTTCGCTTGATAATTCTTTGCGCACACTGCGCTCAAAATGCGAGAGTGCCGCACACAGAGTATTACCTGCCCATAGGGTATTTATCCAGCCCAATCGAAGCATCCCATTGTTTCGCCAACGAAAATCACCAAAAATTTCAATCAATACCTTACAGTTTATGGTGAATAACGGTCGTTCCCATCGTCGTCCATTGGCCATGCTGGCTCAGCAATGCTAAAATACGAGTATAGCTTTCTTGTTACTGTTGGTAGTGTGTCGGTGATCAAAGCCATCGTGGTTCGCATGTTTTGAGCCCGTTTTGCGTTTAACCCTGTTCTGCCTCGGTATTTCCGCCTCTCTTGTTGCTTAATTTTTCTACAGCCGCTTCCTTATTTTACGGTACAACACTTGTCTAGCACCCTTTTACCTTCCGTCGCTGAGCAGCCTTTAGTCCAGATCGAAAATGTCGATTTTGCCTATGGTAAACGCGCCATTTTGAAGGGCATCAGCCTTACGGTACCGCGCCGAAAAGTGGTGGCCATCATGGGCGGTTCCGGCTGCGGTAAAACGACGCTGCTGCGCTTAATTGGCGGACAATTGCTCGCTTCAAAAGGCGTGGTACGTGTGCAAGGCGAAGATGTCGGCACCCTGGATCGTGAAGGCATGTACCAAATGCGCCGCAAGATGGGCATGTTGTTTCAGTTCGGCGCGCTGTTTACCGACATGAGCGTGTTTGACAACATTGCCTTTCAGCTGCGAGAACACACCGCGCTTCCAGAAGAGATGATTCACGACTTGGTGCTCATGAAGCTCAACGCCGTCGGGTTGCGCGGCACCGCCAAATTATTTCCCTCTGAGCTTTCCGGCGGCATGGCGCGGCGCGTTGCCTTAGCACGCACCGTAGTGCTTGATCCCACCTTGATCATGTACGACGAGCCGTTTGCGGGTTTAGATCCCATCTCGCTTGCGGTAGTTGGGCAAACGATTCGCAAACTCAATGATTCGCTTGGCGCAACGTCGATCATCGTCACCCATGATGTGCAAGAATCGTTGCAGATCGTCGACTACTTATATTTCGTCGCGGACGGTAAAATTGTTGGTCAAGGCACACCCGATGAGATCCGCGCCTCAACCGAGCCGTACATTAAGCAATTCGTTCACGCCGAATTGGATGGCCCAGTCCCGTTCCATTATCCGGCCCGGGCTTATGCCGACGACCTTAACCTAAACCCGTGCGCCGACAAGGTTGCCTTATGATGTCAAAAATGAATGGGGCGATACGCAATTTGGGTTCGCGCGGCATCGATGCCATCTGGCGCGGCGGCTCCATTGCGCGTTTTTTCTTTTTGGTGCTGAGTCAGTCCGGCATGAGCTTTCGTCGCTTGCGGCTGACCATTCGGGAGATTTTTTTCTCTGGCGTAATGTCGCTGGTTATCATTATGGTCTCTGGCTTATTTATCGGCATGGTGCTGGGCTTGCAGGGTTTTGAGACCCTGCAAACATATGGCGCCGAGGAGCAAATGGGCGTGTTGGTAGCACTATCTTTGGTGCGGGAATTGGGCCCAGTTGTGACCGCCCTGCTTTTCGCGAGCCGCGCCGGATCGGCTATTACCGCGGAAATCGGCTTGATGAAGGCAACCGAGCAATTAAAAGCGATGGACATGATGGCAGTTGACCCGATAGCCCGTGTTGTTGCGCCGCGATTTTGGGCAGGCGTGTTTTCTATGCCGCTTCTGGCTGCGCTTTTCTCAGCGATGGGTATTTTTGGCGGTTATTTGGTGGCGATGATTTTGGTCGGCATTGATTCCGGCGTGTTCTGGAGCAATATGCAGGATGCTGTTGATTTCCGATATGACGTTATGAACGGCGTTGTTAAGTCAATCGTGTTTGGTATTGCCATTTCAGTGATCGCCACGTTTGAAGGTTTCGATGCGGAGCCGACGGCGGAAGGCGTGTCCAGAGCGACGACGCGAACGGTGGTTACATCGGCGCTGACGGTGTTGGCGTTGGACTTGATGCTGACCGGCTTTATGCTTCGCCCCGTTTAGATTTTTCGCACCCACTGGCGCAACTAATCATTCAACTAGAAACTTAGAACCACTACCGAGACGGAAAACAAGTATGGAACGCAAAACAATGGATTTTTGGGTTGGTCTCTTCATGTTGCTGGGGTTCGCAGCACTATTGATGCTGGCCTTGCGCGTCGGCAATTTTGGTGCAGACCGCGTCGAAAGCACCTACTCGGTGGACGCACGGTTTGAGAACATCGGCAATTTGAAAGCCAAAGCGCCGGTGAAAAGCGCCGGCGTGTTGGTGGGGCGCGTGACGGAAATTCATTTCGATAACGCCAAATTTCAAGCTGTCGTCACACTGGCACTCGACAAAAAATACAGCTTCCCCAAAGACAGCAGCGCATCGATTCTGACATCCGGCTTGTTGGGTGAGGTTTATGTCGGCTTGGATGCGGGCGGCGACGAAAAAAACCTCATTGCCGGGGATAAAATTAAGATTACCCAATCGGCAGTGGTTTTGGAAAAGTTAATTGGTCAATTTTTGTTCAGCAAGGCTAGTGAAGGCTCAGAGAAAAAGTAAACGCTAACATTTTCTTTTTTAGCGTTGTAAACGTGTGTGTCTGATCCAAGCTATTCGCGTAAATCGTAAACGCATAACGCCATGAGGCCGTTAGTCTCCGCAGCAGCATCTTTTTATAATTTTGAAAGTACATAACCATGTTGAAGCGAATTGTATCTGCGGCAAGCGTTGTCTTAGCCCTCGCCGCTAGTTCTGCGGCGTTTGCGCAAACCGCGCCGGATGAACTTGTCCGTAAAAATACCAGCGATATTTTGGCCGCCATTAAAGCCGATAAAGATTTGGCGGCAGGTGACCAAAAGAAGATTGAAAAATTAGCCGAAGAAAAAGTATTGCCATACTTCAATTTCGGTCACATGACGCAACTCGCGGTCGGCCGCAACTGGAAGGAAGCATCTGACGACCAGAAAAAAGCACTGATTGAGCAATTCCGTTCCTTGTTGGTACGTACGTATTCGACATCGCTGTCGCAATTTCGTAACCAAACCGTTGACGTTAAACCCCTAAAATTGGGTGCTGCTGACACTGACGTCATTGTGAAAACAATCATCGCTCAGCCAGGCGGACAGCCAATTCCAATCGACTACAGCATGGAAAAATTGCCGGACGGTTGGAAAGTATTCGACGTGTTGATTGATGGCGTGTCACTTGTGACCAACTATCGCAGCTCGTTCAACACTGAAATTAAGGCTAACGGTATTGATGGCTTGGTAAAATCGCTGTCTGATCGGAACGCGAAAAACTCAGCGAAGAAATAGCCCGAAGCGGTAGTGCTAAGCCATAACTCACCAGAGTAAAAAAGTGCCTAACGATCACACCAGTACTATCGTCGGCGAGACCTTAAAGCTCGCCGGCGCTCTCAATTTGGCGAGCATGCCGCGCTTGCTTGGCGAGACGTCAGCCTACGCGGCGCAGCACAACTTGCCCGATTGCTTATCAATTGATTTTACCGACGTCACCGAAATTGATTCTTCTGGTGTGGCCCTGCTGCTGCACTGGCGGCGTGAAGCTTTGAAATTGGGCAAAGCGCTGCGGTACGTACATTTGCCGCCCAACCTGAGTTCATTGGCCGAACTCTATGGCGTGGATGAGCTGATTCATTGCCCTTTTAGTGCGCAACACAATCAAACCGTTGAGACATGATTGGATTCCCTCCATTCTTTTAATCTGGTTTTTGAGGCGCGTTTTCAAATTTAAGAATCCACCCACGCAAGCGGCATCCAATGGTTTATGCAATCGACGTTGCCAACGTCGAAAAAAAATACGGTTCATTTACGGCGTTAGCGGGCGTTTCGTTGCAGGTCGAGCAGGGCGAATTTTTCGCCCTCTTGGGTCCTAATGGTGCCGGCAAAACCACACTGATTTCCACCCTCGCAGGGCTGACGCACCCCAGTGCAGGCACGCTGAAGGTAATGGGACATGATGTCGTCACCGATTATCGCGAGGCCCGTAGGGCGCTTGGCATCGTGCCGCAAGAAATTGTGTTTGATCCTTTTTTCTCGGTACGTGAAACGCTGCAATTTCAGGCAGGCTATTTTGGAATTGCCCGCACCGCTCAACTCGATTCGTGGATTGATGAGTTGCTCGCCAAGCTCTCGCTCACCGATAAAGCCAGCAAGAATATGCGGCAGCTGTCTGGCGGCATGAAGCGCCGCGTCCTGGTAGCACAAGCGCTGGTGCATCGCCCACCAGTCATTGTGTTGGACGAACCAACCGCGGGTGTCGATGTGGAATTGCGCCAAACCTTGTGGAGCTTTATTCGTGAGCTGAACACAAAAGGCCACACTATTTTATTGACCACCCATTACCTCGAAGAAGCACAGCAGCTTTGCTCGCGAATTGCCATGATGAAGCTCGGCAAAATTGTCGCGCTCGATACCACCGATCATTTATTAAACGCATTTTCCGAACGGGTCTTACGGGTCAAGTTGGCTGGCGAATTGCCTCAGCCATTGGTGTCACAGCGCATCAAACAAGAAGGCAAGGCTGAAAATTGCTGGCACTATTTTTCGATCCACGATTACGCCGAAGTTGAAGTGTTGCTTTCCCGTTTGCGCGAAGCGGGTGCGGTCATCACTAATCTCGAAGTAACAGAGCCCGAATTAGAAGAAGTGTTTGTAAAAATCATGAACCAGAGCGAATCCTCGGTGGGGAATGCGGCATGATCGGCTTCCAAACGCTCCTCAAAAAAGAAATACTGCGCTTTTGGAAAGTTGCGTTCCAAACCGTCGCGGCGCCGGTACTCACGTCGATGCTGTATCTGCTCATCTTTGCACATGTCATGGCAGGCTCCAACGCGGCATTTGAAGGTGTGAGCTACGAACAATTTCTCATTCCGGGTTTGGCGATGATGACGATGCTGCAAAACGCCTTCGCGAATTCATCCTCATCACTGATCCAATCAAAAATCACCGGCAATATCTTGTTCATTTTGCTGCCGCCTTTAACCCCGTGGAATTATTATGGTGCATATGTGCTAGCCGCCGTGGTGCGTGGCTTGGCGGTCGGCGCGGGGGTGTTCCTCGTCGGCATTTTCTTGGCGCATATCCCGGTTCACAACATGGCGTGGATCCTGGTATTCGCGTTATTCGGCAGCGCGATGATGGCAGCGCTCGGTATTATTGCCGGACTATGGGCCGACAAATTTGACCAAATCGCCGCGTTTCAAAATTTTATTATCATGCCGCTGACGTTTTTATCCGGTGTGTTTTACTCTATTCACTCGCTGCCGATATTCTGGCAAAACCTGTCGCATCTCAATCCGTTTTTCTACATGATTGACGGTTTCCGCTATGGATTCTTCGGCAAATCCGACGTCTCGGTGTGGTTATCGCTCGCTGTCACGGCGGGCGCATTTTTTTGCCTTTCGATTGCCACCTTGCACCTGTTAAAATCGGGATACAAGCTTAGACAGTAAATAGAAAGCAAGGCATGGCCAACAAAAGCACAAACTGACTTTTGTCGGATTGAAAAGCATGAAATCGTCGGCAAAATCAGACGATTCCATGCTTAAACATTAATAAACAATCATTTAGAAATCATTCAAATGCAGCGATGCTAGCGTCGCTCGGAAAAGAAAGCACACCGTGGTCACACCTGAACAAATTGAAGGCTACCTTCGCGCCAAACTCGATTGCCCGCATCTCGCCGTCGAAGGCGATGGCGCACATTTCCAAGCTGTGATCGTCTGTGCCGCGTTCGAGGGCAAAACCCGTGTCGCGCGCCACCAAATTGTGTACGGTGCATTGGGCGAGCGTATGCGCGAGGAGATCCACGCGCTCTCGATGCAAACCCTCACGCCTGCTGAATGGCAAGCTGCGGCAGCATAAATTCAATTTTGTTTCGCGGTTCGCTTAGGTTCATTCAGGCTCAGTAAGGTTCTCTAAGGCTCACTACGGCTCACTAAGGCTCTTCTAGGTTCGTAAAGGTAACCCCATCATCATGCAGAAACTCAAAATTCACGGCGGTCACCCGCTCAAAGGCGATGTGCGTATTTCCGGTGCAAAAAATGCCGCGTTGCCAATTCTAGCCGCAAGCTTATTGACCGCTGATCCGCTGGTGCTGTCGAACGTCCCGCAATTAAACGATATCGGCACAATGCTTAAGCTGCTTGCTGAAATGGGTGTGAAATCCGACCGCACTACCGATGCCGCCACACTCAGAGCTGACAACCTGACGAATTTGGTTGCGTCTTACGATTTGGTAAAAACCATGCGTGCTTCGATTCTGGTATTGGGGCCACTGGTGGCGCGGTTCGGGGAAGCACGGGTGTCCTTGCCCGGCGGCTGCGCGATTGGTGCGCGGCCCGTTGATCTGCATATCAAAGGGTTGGAAGCGATGGGCGCAACAATCACGATCGAGGCTGGCTACATTCAAGCCAACGCCAAGAAGCTCAAAGGCGCGCGGATCTATATGGACACCGTGACGGTTACCGGAACCGAAAATTTGCTCATGGCCGCCTGCTTGGCCGATGGCACGACTACGCTCGAAAATTCTGCCTGCGAACCGGAAGTGGTTGACCTCGCTGAATGTCTGATCAAAATGGGCGCAAAGATTCGCGGGCATGGAACCGACGTCATTACCGTTGAAGGAGTTGCGGCTCTGCATGGTGCCGCCCACAGCATCATGCCCGATCGAATCGAAACCGGCACATTCCTAGCCGCGGTGACAGCCATGGGCACGGTCGGTGGCGATGTGCGCATCACACACGCGCAACCGCGCTCGCTCGATGCAGTGATCGAAAAGCTGCGTGCATCGGGCGCAACGATCGCCTCAACTGATCACGAAATCCACATCAGCATGAACAAGCGCCCTAATGCGATCAGCCTTCGCACCGCGCCCTATCCTGCGTTCCCGACGGATATGCAGGCGCAATTTATTGCATTAGATTGTGTCGCCAGCGGCACCAGCGTTGTCACTGAAACCATTTTTGAAAACCGCTTCATGCATGTGCAAGAGCTGGTGCGATTGGGCGCCAAGATTGATATTGAAGGCAATACCGCCATCGTTCACGGCTTGAACAAACTCACCGGCACATCAGTCATGGCAACTGATTTGCGTGCTTCAGCGTGCCTCGTGATCGCTGGCCTAGTGGCCGAAGGCGAGACGATCATTGATCGCATTTATCACCTTGACCGTGGCTATGATCATATCGAACAAAAACTGACTGCCATTGGCGCAAAAATCGAACGCGTGAATTGAAATTGAACATATAAAATTAAAGCAGCAAAAATGATTACAACCACTCTATTTCTATGATTACCGTTGCGCTCTCGAAGGGCCGTATTTTTGATGACACCTTGCCGCTATTAAACGCGGCTGGCATCACACCGCTTGATGATCCAGAAAAATCACGCAAGCTCATCATCGATACCAATCGCGCTGATGTAAAGCTCATCATCGTACGGGCATCTGACGTTCCCACCTATGTGCAATACGGTGCGGCCGATTTGGGCGTAGCCGGCAAAGATGTGCTGCTCGAATCTGATTGCATGGGTTTATATCAGCCGCTTGATTTGCAAATTGGCAAATGCCGCATGATGGTTGCCGTGCGGGAAGGCTACGATTACACGGGCGCAGTAAAACGCGGCGCACGGTTAAATGTCGCAACCAAATATGTGCAAATTGCCCGTGAGCATTTTGCCCAAAAGGGAATGCACGTAAACTTAATCAAGCTTTATGGTTCGATGGAATTGGCACCGTTGACTGGCTTGGCGGATGCGATCGTTGACGTGGTCTCAACCGGCAACACACTGAGGGCGAATAAGCTCATTTCTGTGGAGGAAATCATGCCGATTTCGAGCCGGCTGATCGTCAACCGTGCGGCGTTGAAACTAAAAAGTGCAGAGTTACAACCGATGATCGATGCATTTGCCAAAGCAGTGAATTGAGATGCGCCATGGTCGCGCTCCGCGCGTGCTGAACTAAAAGGGTGAGCTAGAGTCTTTACGTTAACTTTACGCTTACTTTACATTTCCCCGGCGTCTATCAGGGGAGCGGTTCACCGTCCAAAGCGATGTAGTTCATGCCATCAAAGCGTAGTGGTCCACCCTCCACAGCGAAGCGTCTTACCGTGCTTACCTAAATATCAATATGATTAAAAAACTCAATTCCACCAATGCCACATTCGAGTCCGATCTCGCCAAGTTGCTCGCGTTTGAATCTGCGCAAGATCCCAAAATTGAAGCGACCGCTCGCGACATTTTGGCGAATGTGAAATCGCACGGCGATACCGCGCTACTCGAATACACCACGCGTTTTGATCGTTGGACACCGACATCCGCAAGCGCTTTAGAAATCGATCAGCACACCCTAAAGTCCGCGCTGGACGGGCTTCCTCAGCCAATTCGTGACGCACTGGAAACGGCGGCGACGCGTATTCGACTCTATCACGAACGTCAGTTGCAGCCTTCTTGGCAATACACGGAAGCGGATGGCACCGTGCTCGGCCAGCAAATCACCCCGATTGATCGAGCAGGGCTTTATGTGCCCGGCGGCAAGGCGGCGTATCCATCTTCTGTGCTCATGAACGCGATGGCCGCGAAGGTTGCCGGTGTGGCTGAACTCATCATGGTCACGCCAACGCCCGATGGCGTAGTGAACGATACCGTGCTCGCCGCTGCCGCATTGGCCGGCGTTGACCGCGTGTTTCGCATCGGTGGTGCACAGGCGGTTGGTGCGCTGGCATTTGGAACGGCTATCATCCCGGCAGTCGATAAAATCGTCGGGCCTGGGAATGTCTATGTTGCCGCCGCAAAGCGGTTTGTGTTCGGCCAAGTCGGCATTGATATGGTCGCAGGCCCATCTGAAATTTTGGTCATTGCCGACGGCAAAACCAACCCCGACTGGGTGGCAATGGATCTATTCTCGCAGGCCGAGCACGATGAAATCGCGCAGGCAATTTTGCTTTGTCCCGATGCCGATTACATCGCCGACGTTGAAGCCAGCATGGAAAGATTGCTCGCGACAATGCCGCGCGCCACGATTATTCGCGCTTCGCTCGCCAATCGTGGTGCACTCATTCACGTGCGCGATTTGGCGGAGGCTTGCGAAATATCGAATCGTATCGCGCCTGAGCATTTGGAATTATCGGTCGAAAATCCCGAAGCGTTGCTGCCAAAAATTCGTCATGCCGGCGCGATTTTCATGGGCATTTTCTCGTCTGAATCACTGGGCGATTATTGTGCAGGGCCAAACCACGTGTTGCCAACCTCGCGCACTTCGCGCTTCTCTTCACCGCTCGGTGTGTACGATTTTCAAAAACGTTCGTCGATCATTCACGTCTCACCAAAGGGCGCTGAAACACTCGGTAAAGTCGCCGCAACGCTCGCGCGCGCAGAAGGCTTAGAGGCCCATGCGCAGTCGGCCGATATGCGTCTCAAAAACTAACATGAAGCCAACCGATATTATTCGGCCAGAGATCGCCGCGCTGTCTTCGTATCATGTGCAACCAGCGGCAGGATTCATCAAACTTGATGCGATGGAAAACCCGTATGCGTTTCCACAATCGCTACCAGAATCGCTCCAAGCTCGGCTCCTGGAGCGGCTTTCCGACGTATCGCTCAATCGCTATCCGGCAGCGGATGCGCCAGAACTCAAAGCGGCGATTCGCCACGCGATGCAGATCCCTGCCGAACTGGACATCATGCTCGGCAATGGTTCGGACGAAATTATTCAGCTGATTGCGATGGCGGTTGCTAAACCCGGCGCGGCATTGCTGTCAGTTGAACCCGCGTTTGTGATGTTTAAAATGATCGCCACTTTTTGCGGGCTGCGCTACATTGGTGTGCCGCTGAACGCTGATTTTTCGCTCGATGCGGATGCAATGGTGGCCGCTATTGCCCGTGAACATCCAGCAGTGATATTTATTGCGAATCCCAACAACCCGACCGGCAATTGTTTTGATCGTAAATCGATTGCACTCATCATCTCGACAGCGGAAAGAAACGGTGGCCTAGTGGTAATCGACGAAGCCTACTTCCCGTTCACCGCCCATGCGCATGAATCGTATTTGCATAACATTACTGAACACGAAAACGTCGTGCTGATGCGCACGGTCTCCAAACTCGGGCTGGCCGGTTTGCGGCTCGGGATGCTGTTTGGCCGGCAAGCATGGCTGCAAGAATTCGATAAGCTGCGCCTGCCCTACAATATCAACATCATGACGCAAGCCGCCGCCGCCTTTGCGATGGAACACTATGGCGAATTGCTGAAACAATGCGACGCCATCAAGCAAGAGCGTACCCGCTTGGCGACCGCACTGACAAATATTTCCGGCATCGAAATCTTTCCCTCGGAAGCTAATTTCATCCTGATTCGGGTAACCGGCGATACTAGCGTCAACACGGGCGTCAACGCAGAAGCCGATAAAATATTTGCCAAGCTGCTCTCGCGTAACATACTGGTGAAGAACACCAGTAAATCTCACCCCTTACTTGCAAACACCTTACGGTTGACAGTCGGTACGTCGGCCGAAAACGATGCCATGATCAACGCTTTAAATGAAAATTCATAGCAGACATTCATCGTGAAAATCCATCACGAAAATCCATAACAAATAGCCATCGCCAAATGCCATGAACAGAACCGCCAACATCACCCGCAACACCAAAGAAACCCAAATCTATTGCGCCATCAATCTTGACGGCAAAGGCGTCGCCAAGCTCGATTCAGGCATCCCGTTTTTGGATCATATGATTGATCAGATTGCGCGCCACGGCATGATCGATATTGAACTCAAAGCGACTGGCGATTTGCATATTGATGCGCACCACACGGTTGAAGATGTCGGCATTACGATTGGTCAGGCTTTCACCAAAGCGCTCGGCGACAAAATGGGCATTGTCCGATACGGCCACGCCTATGTGCCGCTGGATGAAGCAATGTCACGGGTCGTGATTGATCTCTCCGGCCGCCCAGGTTTGAGTTACCACGTGAACTTTACACGCGCCAGAGTGGGCGATTTTGACGTCGATTTATTTATCGAGTTTTTTCAAGGCTTTGTGAACCATGCAATAGCCACCGTCCACATCGATAACATTCGCGGCGTCAATGCGCACCACCAAGCCGAGACCATTTTCAAAGCCTTCGGCCGCGCCTTGCGCATGGCATGCGAGGCCGATCCGCGCGCCGAGGGTATTCTGCCATCGACCAAAGGTTCGTTATAACCTAGGCTACAAACAGCAGCACTGGCGCGGCTTTCGACAGCATTTTGGCCGGAGAGGCAGACTGGGTGAGGCGTTTGAAAACGCGCATTAACCCTAGGCGCCTCTAAACCGCCGGATATTTTGCACTGAGTTTTATGCTGCCGGGGACAAGGTGCTTTGCGTACAGGGTTGCCTTGGGCAATCGGGTCCGACAAATCGTCGCAAGCCACGCTCAGTGAAAATCGTCTTCGCGCTGATGTCGCACCGCTAATACTGTCACTGTTTTATCATCTTCGATTTCAAACAGGGCGACGTATCCAGAACCACCAAATGCAATCACCAGCTCGCGCAGGAATGAGTCATTGTTCGTTGCCTTTCGACACGTGAATGGCGAATGCGTCAAAATATTAAACGCATTTTCGATGGCTTCAAGCGCCCTTCTCGCGACAGCCAAATCACCTTCTTCACGTTCAAGAATAAAGTCGTAAAGCCGCTGCAAATCTTCGTCTGCCGCGCGCGCAAAACGAAGGCGAAATGTCATTTACGGGATGCCGTCGTTTTTGTTTTGGCAGCAACGCTGGCTTTTTTTTGAGCTTGAGCCTCGGCTTTCAGCAGTTTTTTTTCAAGGTTTGCAAATACGGTTTTGGCAGAAACGTAGTCGCCCGTTTTCCGGACTTCATCGCGCACCAGCAAACCCCGCGCGATGAATTCTTGTTGCGCCCGCCGACGATCAACCGAATCACGAATCGATTGCACGACAAAACCCGAAAGCGTCTCGCCTTCTTCCAATACATTTTCAGCAGCGTTGCGTAGTTCTTCGTTTACGCGAAGTGACGGGATGGTGGCGGTTTTCATGTTTGGCTCCTTGCGATGCAATTGCGATGCATTTTTGCATGGGTTGATGAATTGCACAAGTTAAAAGAGTTAGGGCAAAGCGTTGGTGCAATAGCACTTAGCCAACCCGTGACGTGAGCCCATTACATCGAATGTTTTACGCTGCATGGTGCAATGCGCTTCGCTTATCACAAGGGCAAAATATTACGGCCCGAACTGCATTTGAAAGGTCACATAGGTTTTAAATACGCCACAGCCAAACGCTACGTATGTCGAGGTAGCCATCAATACGGTAGCTGCGTGAAATCCTATTCCAGTTTTATTGTGATCAGATTGATAACAGTACTGTGTAAGGTATCGCCCGGCGAATGCAATAGCACTTAAAAGGACGCCTGAGCCAAAATATAGTAGGGGGTCAGTAAGACCTAGGCCAAGGGCTTTAGGTACTCCCTTCGTCGCGGCCGAACTTAAAAAACCTAATAGCGCTATAACTGCCCCGCCGTTAATTAAGATAGCTGCGTTCAATGCTTCTTTGCCAGCGTCAATGACTGACTTGAACATTTCTAAATCCCACTTGGCGCGAACATCATACCCTGCCAACAAACGCTGTTGATCTAGAGCCTGTGTTTCAATGGGCGTTGTCGCATGTTGAGCAAGGCTATCGAGATAGCGTTCTAGGCCATCAATACTGACCCAGCTATGGCCGCTACTGCGCGTTGCCTCAACGTCAGTTTTTATTCTTGCGATTATGTCCGTAGCGTCCATCATGCCCCTCCGTGAAATATCTTCTACTGCAATTTTCAAGGCGATGTAGCTTTTACAACATCCTCGCCGCCCCCACCAAAGCCTCAGCCGTAATCCCAAAATGCTTATACAAAACCGGCGCTGGGGCAGATTCGCCAAAGGTATCGATGCCAATCACGACACCATCCAAGCCCACATATTTACGCCAATAGTCGGTGATGCCTGCCTCGATCGCCAAGCGGGGCACGGACTTTGGCAATACGGCCGTTTTATAGGCGGCGTCTTGCTTGTCGAAAACAAAGGTCGATGGCATAGAAACAACGCGCACGTGAATGCCTTCGGCTGCTAATGTTTTTTGCGCTTCGGTTGCCAATGAGACTTCCGTTCCCGTCGCAATAATTACGGCTTTAAGTTCTCCTGCTTCCTTCGATAAAACATAACCACCCTTGGCGATGTTTGCAATGGTCGCGGCATCGCGTTTTTGGAAGGGGCTGTTTTGGCGGGAGTAGATTAAGCAAGTTGGCCCATCCTTGCGGGCGATTGCATGTTGCCATGCTGCGGCTGCTTCTACGGTGTCGCACGGACGCCAGAGATCCATGTTCGGAATTAAACGTAGCGAGGCAACGTGTTCGACGGATTGGTGCGTTGGTCCGTCCTCGCCCAGGCCAATCGAATCGTGCGTAAAAACAGCAATATTGCGCAGCTTCATCAGCGCGGCCATGCGTAACGCATTGCGTGAATAGTCGCTGAAGGTCAGGAATGTGCCGTGGTAAGGGATGAAGCCCCCGTGCAGCGCCATACCGCTGGCAATCGCGGTCATGCCGAATTCACGCACACCGTAGTTAATATAATTGCCGCCACTGGCTGCTGACAAGGCTTTGGTGCCGCTCCAGTTGGTGAAGACGGAGCCGGTTAAATCTGCCGAGCCGCCAAGTAGTTCGGGCATTTGCTGCGCGAAGGCTTCGATGGCGAATTGCGATGCTTTGCGGGTGGCGACGGTTTCAGCCTTTTCATTGGACTTATCGAGTAGGGCAAGGGCGATGGCCGCAAAATTAGCGGGCAAATCACCGGCCATGCGGCGCTTAAATTCGCCGGCTAATTCTGGATAGGCTGCGCTGTAAGCTGCAAACGCGCCGTTCCACTGCGCCTCGACCGCTTGGCCTTTGTGTTTGGCATCCCATGCATCGTAAATGTCTTGCGGAATTTCAAACGGCGGGTATTTCCAGCCGATGGTTTCACGCACGGCGGCGATTTCCTTATCGCCCAGCGGCGAGCCGTGAACCTTATCTGTGCCGCCCATATTCGGCGAGCCTTTGCCGATCACGGTTTTGCAGCAGATGAGTGTGGGTTTATCGGTTACATTTTTTGCGGCAATTAATGCTGCATTGATCGCATCGGCATTATGGCCATCGACATTCGGGATCACATGCCAGCCGTATGCTTCGAAGCGCATTGGCGTGTTGTCGCGGAACCAGCCCTCAACCTTGCCGTCAATGGAGATGCCGTTGTCGTCGTAAAAGCCGATCAGCTTACCCAATCCCAACGTGCCCGCGAGCGAGCAAACTTCATGCGAAATACCCTCCATCAAGCAGCCGTCACCCATGAACACATAGGTATGGTGGTCAACAATATTGTGACCATCGCGATTGAAGGTGCGCGCCATTTCGCGCTCGGCAATCGCCATTCCCACCGCATTCGCCAAGCCCTGCCCCAGCGGCCCGGTCGTTGTCTCAACACCAGGCGTGATGCCCACTTCGGGATGGCCGGGTGTTTTGGAATGGAGCTGGCGGAAGGCTTTGATGTCGTCCATCGAAAGATCGTAGCCCGTCAAATGCAGCAGCGCATAAATCAGCATGGAGCCGTGGCCGTTCGAGAGCACGAACCGATCACGATCCGCCCAATGTGGGTTGGTTGGGTTGTGTTTTAAATGATGCCGCCACAAAACCTCTGCTATCTCGGCCATGCCCATAGGCGCACCGGGGTGGCCGGAATTGGCTTTTTGCACAGCGTCCATCGCGAGGGCGCGAATGGCGTTGGTAATGTCGGTACGGGCGGGGGTGGGGGTGGCGGGGGTGGCGGTGATCATGATTTGGATTTTCTTGAAATGAACGTTGGTGCGGAGCGCAATGAATGAGATGGAGGCGACAGGTTAAGCGAAGGGAATTTACCTTGATGACGATTATAATTTGAATGCCGCACTCGGACACGAAAGCCGATAGAAAAAGAGCCGGAATTCGCTTTCAGAATGCTGCTTAAACCCCAATGACCCCAACAAGGAACGCCATGAAGGGCCTACACATCATTGCTGACCTTTACAAATTACCTGAAAACCCGATACTCGTTTCGGCCAAAGTCCTTGCCAGACGCTGCGTTTTGGCCTGCGAGGCCGCCGAACTCACGGTATTGGGCGAGCACTTTTATCAGTTCGCGGGTATCAACCAGCGTCAAGCGGGCGGTGCGACCGGCGCAGTGGTTCTGGCCGAATCGCATTTGGCGATCCACACCTGGCCTGAGCGTGGCGAGGCAACACTTGATATCTATGTTTGCAACGTCACGGCCGACAACAGCCGCAAAGCGGAGCGTTTGTACGCCGAACTGATCGCCGCCTTAAAGCCGGGCGATGTCATGATGCAACGCGTGCTACGCGGCAACGCGTTGCCGCTGGAGGCAATGCTTTGAACAGCCCTAGCTTGAAAAGTGCCGACATCAGCAACCCAATTCGCCTCGACGAGCAGCTAACCTCTAGCACTGGCGCGCACTTTGAGGCAGTCACCATGATTGAATCGGTGCAATCGGCACACCAATTAATCGAGGTTTTTACGACGCCCGAACTGGGTAAACTGATGCGTATCGACGGCTGTAATATGCTTTCAGAAGGCGATGAGTTTTTTTATCATGAAAACTTTATTCATCCTGCGGCAACCGCGCATGCGAACCCGACCAAGGCGCTCATTGTCGGCGGCGGTGATGGCGGCTCGGCTGAGGAATTGTTGAAGCACCCGTCAATTGAATCCGTGGTGTTGTGTGAGTTGGATCAGGCCGTGATTACCGTGGCGAGGGAACATTTTCAGAGCGTGCATCATGATGTGTTTTCCAACCCAAAACTCAATGTGCACATTGGCGATGGTTGCCAATTTGTTCAAGACTGTGGCGGGCAAGGCGACAAGCAACAATTCGATCTTATTTACCTCGATCTCACCGACCCTGCTGGTGAGGATGAAGCGCTGTACACCGAGGCATTCTATGCGGATTGTAAACGTGCACTGCAAACCGGCGGCGCACTCACGCTACATATCGGTTCGCCGTTTTCGCATCCGGCCCGAGTCAAAAATAGCATCGAAAACTTGCGGCGCGTTTTTCAAATCGTGACTCCTTATTTCGTACATATCCCCACCTATGGCGCCGTTTGGGGGTTTACGGTGGCATCTGATTCGCTCGATATTGCCAGTGTCAGCGCAGCAGAACTCAACCAAGGCATCGTGCAGCGAGCCATTCAGCATCGGCAGTTTTACAACGGCGAGGTACACCATGCCATGCTTGCATTGCCCGAATACATTAGAAAATTAATCGCGTAATATGAACAATCGGTTTTTCGAGAAAGAACGTCGATGCTGAAAAAAGTGCGCAAGTCCAGTTCACATATCACTTTGGTATTCATCGGTGCGGCAACCGTTGCCGCCACCCTGAACGGCTGCGGCAAAGAAGAAATTCGCCGCGATGTTTACGCCAGCAAACAAGATTGCTTGGCCGATTGGGGGCACACGCCTGCCGATTGCGAACCCGCCTATGATCGCCGCACCGGCAACGCTGCCGTCACGCATTACTACGGCCGCCCATACTCCTTTACAGGTTCAGGTTCACCCTCACATTCCGGCAAAACCATTGGCTCGTCGACCGTGAGCCGTGGCGGCTTTGGGTCGAGTGCCTCCAGCGGCCACTCGGCATCGGGCTAACGAATGACAGCAGCGCAGATGTCGGAGATTTCGGACAGGGCCGAGGCGGCAGAGACTGCGGAGACGGCAGGAATGACGGCGATTCGACAAGTCACGCAATCGGAGCTGGGAAACGCGGCGTTGCAAGCCCAGCTGTGCGATTTGTTGCGCGATGCGGTCGAGGGTGGTGCGTCGGTTGGCTATGTGCTGCCGGTGGCTGAACCGTTGCTCGAACAATATTGGCAGGGTGTTTTTGCCGATGCACAACATGATTCGCTTATTCTATTGGTCGCGGAACACGCGGGGCAAATTGTCGGCTCGGCACAACTTTCATTGTCGATGAAGCCGAACGGCATGCACCGCGCGGAGGTGCAAAAGGTGTTGGTGCATCGTGCTGCTCGCCGTCGCGGCTTGGGTGGCGAATTAATGCGTGCGATTGAACGTGTCGCCATGGAGCGGGGCCGCACTTTGCTGGTGCTCGATACCGAAACCAACAGCGGCGGACAACAGCTTTACGCCACGCTGGGCTACCAAGCGGCGGGCGTGATTCCGAATTTTGCGCTGGCAACGATCCCCGGCCAAGCGTCGACACATGTGCCAACAACCTATATGTACAAATTGTTATGAAGCGCGAAAGCCTCATCCCGCGTCCCGACTGGCCTGCCAAAATGGAGGCGTTAGGTTTCGGCTTTCATTCAATTGACGGCATTTACTGGGACGAGCGGGCTTGTTATGCATTCACCGCTGCCGAGATTGATACGCTCGAGACAGCGACTGCCGCATGCCACGAGATGTGCCTTGCGGCTGCCCAACACGTGATCGATAAAAATTTGTATCACTTGTTTGCGATCCCGCCCGCGTTTATTCCAATGATTGAGCAATCTTGGAACAATGATGAAGCGACATTTTTCGGGCGTTTTGATTTCTCATGGGATTCAGGCTTGGCAAGTTCGAGCCCGCCCAAAATGCTCGAATACAACGCCGATACGCCCACCTCGTTGCTCGAGGCCAGTGTCGCCCAATGGTATTGGCTAAAAGACGTCAAGCCGGATGCCGATCAGTTCAACAGTTTGCACGAAAAGATGATTGAACGATTTAAAGAAATTAAAGAAGAGATAGGCGCAGAACTGAACGCCAATACCATCCACTTCACCTGCGTAGGCGATAGTGAAGAAGATGTTGGCAATCTTGATTATCTTTGCGATGTTGCGATGCAAGCGGGACTTAACGCACCGTTTATCGACATCGCTCATATCGGCTGGGATGCGGTGGCGAAAAAATTTGCGGATAGTCAGAACGAAGAAATTAAAGCGCTGTTCAAACTTTATCCGTGGGAATGGATGGTGCGGGAAGCGTTCGGTATGAACCTAATCGACAGCTCGATGCGCGTGATTGAGCCTGCATGGAAAATGCTCTTGGCCAATAAAGCAATTTTGCCGATTTTGTGGGAGCTGTATCCCGATCATCCAAACTTGTTGCCCGCTTTTTTTGAGCCGCAGAGATTTGTCACTGATTTTGTCAAAAAGCCGCTGCTCTCTCGTGAAGGCGGGAACGTTACAATCAAAACGGGCAACCGGGAAATCGCGATCCCCGGCGAATATGGTGCAGAAGGTTTTATCTATCAAGCGTTTCATCCGGTACCAAATTTTCGGGAGAACGGCGCGGACAATTACATGGTGATTGGCTCATGGATTATCGGTGACGAGCCTGCCGGGATTGGCATTCGGGAAGATGAATCACCGGTGACGAAAAACACAAGCCGTTTTGTGCCGCATTATTTTGTTTAATGTTGTATTCAAGGAGCCACCATGTTCAAACAAGAAGTAATGGAATCATTTGCCGGTTTTGATGATTTTTTAATTTACCTCGTCATTGCCGCCACGTTGCTGTCGGTATTTATTGCAATCTATGTGCGCATCACGCCGTATCGTGAAATTGGCTTGATTCGCGAGGGCAATATGGCGGCGGCGTTTAGCTTATCAGGCACGCTGATCGGCATGGCGATTCCGCTCGCGAATGCGATTGAGTTTAGTGTCAATCCGGTCGATATGGCGATCTGGGGTTTCATCGCGCTCGGCATTCAGTTGCTAGTATTTGTGGTGGCGCGAATCGCCCTGCCGCATATTGCCCAAGACATTCCGGCCGGGAAGCAAGCATCTGGATTTTTTCTTGGCGCGATTTCGATTGCAGCAGGCATTTTGAATGCCGCTTGCATGACGTATTAGAAATGATAATTTGAACGCTATGGCCGACAACAGTAGCGGTGCAAATAATATTGATTTAGTGAGCCGTTCGATCAATAGCGTATGGCATCCCTGTACGCAGATGAAGCACCATGAGCAGTTTCCGCTCGTGCCTCTCACGCGCGGCGACGGTGCCTGGCTCATTGATGTGGAAGGCAATCGCTATTTGGATGCGGTGAGCTCATGGTGGGTGAATTTGTTTGGCCATGCCAACCCGCGCATCAATGCGGCACTCATTGATCAACTGGGCAAGTTGGAGCACGCCATGCTTGCAGGCTTCACCCACGAACCGGTCGTCGAATTGTCGGAACGTTTGGGCAAACTCACCGGCCTCGGTCATGCGTTCTATGGCAGCGATGGCGCGAGTGCGGTGGAAATCGCGCTTAAAATGAGTTTTCATTTTTGGCGCAATACCGGCAAACCACGCAAACAAAAATTCGTCAGCTTGGAAGGCAGCTATCACGGTGAAACATTGGGCGCGCTGGCTGTGACCGATGTGGCAATTTTTCGCGATGCATATGGGCCGTTGTTGAACAATAATTTATCAGCGCCGTTCCCGGCAGCAACTTCAAATAAAAACAAAACCCCGGTATTGGCGCGCATCTTGGGACAATGTTGCCCTGAATGCACCGTGGATGCTAGTGATCGACTTGAAAAGCTGTTTGCGGAGCGGCATGATGAAATCGCCGCGTTTATCGTCGAACCGCTGGTGCAAGGTGCGGCCGGCATGCGAATGTATCACCCGGCGTATCTAAAACAAGCCCGCGCTCTTTGCACGCAGTACAACATCCATTTTATTGCCGATGAAATCATGACTGGTTTTGGCCGCACGGGAACGATGTTTGCGTGCGAGCAGGCTGACATCAAGCCTGACCTGATGTGTTTATCAAAAGGCATCACTGGCGGCTATTTGCCGCTGTCTTGCGTGCTCACGACGGACGATATCTACGCCGCGTTTTATCACAACGATATCGCGCGGGGATTTTTGCATTCGCATTCCTACACCGGCAGCGCCTTGGCCTGCCGCGCAGCGTTGGCGACGCTGGATGTTTTTGCATCGGACAACATCATTGAGAAAAATCGCGCAAAAGCTGATCGCTGGTTTACGTTGATTGCGCCAATTATTGAACATCCGCAGGTGAAAAACTTTCGGCAGTGCGGCATGATTTTCGCGTTTGATGTTGAGACTAAAACCCCCACATTTGCCCGTGAGTTTTTCGCTCGCAGTTTAAAACGCGGCGCGCTACTGCGGCCAATTGGTACAACTGTTTATTTCATGCCGCCGTATATTTTAGAAGACGATGAGTTTGGCTGGCTGGTCAAACAAACATTGGACGTGATTGACGAAATGGAAAACGATGGATTACTTAAACTGCCGCATGTTTTGCTTTAACACCCGCTCTGCGCCGCTAGGTTGTGGCATCGTTTTTTTATGTCTCGCGCTGAGCCTGTCGGCATCATCGCTTAAAGCGCAAGTTCCCGCTGCGGCGCCTTCATCGGTGCCCGCATCGCCACTTTTATCGCCACCGTTATCGCCACCTTCGTCGCCCCCTGCATCTTTGCCAACATCGCTACAGGCATCGCTCCCTGCAACCGTGACCGAAATTTTTACGCGCGCCAATGTCCCGCTTGATAGCGTGTCGATTGTCGTCAAAGAAGTGGGCGCAAAGGACGCCCTCGTCTCGCTTAACCCCGCCAAACCCATGAACCCAGCCTCGGTGATGAAGCTCTTCACCACTTATGCCGGATTAGAACTACTCGGCCCGGCCTACACTTGGAAAACAGAAATTTATGCTGCCGGTGAAATTAGGGGTGGCACCTTGAAAGGCGACCTTGTGTTGAAAGGGACAGGCGACCCGAAGCTGACGGCGGAGCGGTTTCGGCAGCTGCTCAAACAACTTCACGAGCGCGGGATCACCACCATCAAAGGTGATTTGATTCTCGATAAAAGCTTTTTCGAACCCATCAATTTTGACTCAGCAAAATTTGACGGCGAACCGCTCAAAGCTTACAACGTTGGCGCCGATGCGCTGCTGCTCAATTTTAAAACGGTGCGGTTTAATTTCGCGCCGTCCTTGGACAACAAGTCGGCGCTGATTTCACCAGACCTGAAGCCGGTGCAGATGGAAATTGTAAACCGGATGCGCTTAAACGATGCCGCTTGCGGAGACTGGCGTGATCATATTTTGCTCGATGTGCAGTCAGTGACACCGACGCAATTGAAAGTATCGTTCACTGGCAGCTATCCGAAAAAATGTGGTGAGAGTGGGTGGAGTATTTCGCTACTTGATCACGCCAGATTTGTCGGTGGCGTGTTTGCCAGTCTATGGAAGGAGGTAGGCGGGAAATGGGATGGCGCAGTAAAAATTCAGGCCGCGCCACTGGATGCTACATTGCTCACTGCAACGGAATCGCCACCGCTTGCCGAGGTGGTACGGGACATCAATAAATTTTCAAACAACGTAATGGCACGGCAACTGTTCTTGACCATTTCAGCCGAAAAGATGTTGCCGCCCGCGAGCGCGTCTCGGTCGGCGGACATCATCAAAGAATGGCTGAGCAAAAAAGGGATCGTAGCGCCGGAACTCGTATTTGAAAATGGCTCCGGGCTTTCACGTATTGAGCGGACGAGCGCCGCGACGCTGAGCGCAATGCTGGATGCGGCGTTTCGATCTAGTGTGATGCCGGAATTCATTTCCTCAATGCCGCTGCTAGGGGTGGACGGCACGCTGCGACGTCGCGGTAGAAGCGATGCGATTGCTGGGCAAGCGCATATTAAAGGCGGCACGCTCAATGATTCCCGCGCGATGGCGGGCTTTGTGCTGGACCAAAACAGCCGCCGCTGGGTAGTTGTGATGATCGTCAATCATCCCAACGCACTGTTGACGCAACCGGCTCAAGACGCCCTACTGGCCTGGGTTTACGCAAGATAGGTTGGCCCCGCTGCTTGGCAACGTCGGCAAAAAAAGACCTGTCAACAGTTACCTGCTGACAGGCCGAAGTGATCGCAAGCCATGCTATAACCTGCGACCATAGGGACCATGGGGACCGTAAAGACCGGGCGTTAGAATCAATCCGTCTACGCTGAATTGATTGTCAATTTTTCGCTACGCCAAATCCCTTCCCGTAACAGCTGTAACAGCCGTGACTGCTGCGACAGCTGTGACAGCCGGCACAACCGTGGAAGTCGCTTTAAATGATGGCGGCAATTTTTGCACGAGGATGTCGCCACATAACACCATCGGCACGCCCTGCTGGGCGAAGCCGTATGACAGTGTGACGGTGCGGACATTGGGTAATTTGGAACCACGGTCGGTGTTGACTAACGGTGCATTTACTTTTACCACCGATGGCTCAGCGAGTGCGTGTTTCACAATTTGTTTTAGCTGTGCGGCGGCAGAATGCGGTGTGGCCACATTGGCCAGATCTTCGTCTTCAATCATATCGACCATGATGCGGCCAATCGATTGGTCGGTGCTGTCGTTGTTATCCGTGCTGACATCTTCACCGCGCAGCAAGTAAACGCGCGCCGCCTGCGGCATGGTCAGAAAAGCAGCTGTGGCATCGGCGAATTCAATTTGCTTCCCAATCGCATTTGCCGCATCAACCAGTAAATCACGGTGTTGATTGAGCGCGAGTAGCGTTGACCCTTCGATGTTCTCAGTGGCATATTGGGGTTCATTAATCGCGTCGTTCAGGCTGGTGAAAATACTTTGACACAAGGCCGGCGACATAGCGGTTTGATCGGGGCGCCCGAAGTAGAAACCCTGCAAATAGTCAGCGCCTGCAGCAACAGCGACAATCGCTTCGGCGCGTTCCTCAATGCCCTCGATCACTACTTTTGCGCCGCAATCGTGAATCAGCTTCACCATATTGCCAAGCACCAAGCGGGCATGGTGGTCGCGGGTTGCGGTTTCGATTACAGTGCGATCAATCTTGACGAGATCGGGGCGCAAGCGCCATAAACGATCAAAATTTGAAAAGCCAATACCGAAATCATCGATGGCGATTTTGCAGCCGATCTTGCGATAAAGATTTACGGCATCCACCAAATGCGCTTCATCCGAAACCCCGGTTTCCAAAATTTCGACCACGATATTGCTTGGGTGCACGCCGTAGAATGCAATCATTTCGGCGAATACTTCCGGGTGATGCGGGTCTTCAACGGCCGCTTCGGGGTAGGCGTTGATAAAAATGAGGCCGCGTTCGTTCTGAATGTTGGGCAAGTTGGCAAAATTGCGCATATGCAAGCCACGGCACAACCAATCGAGAAATAGCTCGTCCTGATGGTTTGCCGACAACGCAAACACGGTTTCCGGGCTGATCGGTTGGCCAGTCATATTGTGTGCCCGGAGCAAGCCTTCATAACCGACGCAGTTTTGTTCTGCTACACCAAGAATGGGTTGGAACGCCGATGACAGCGTCAGGGTATTAAACGGAAATGTTGTCCAGCCGCGACCTTTGGGCAGACCGGCAAAGATACGATTTAGTCCGGAGGCCAGCGCGGTGCGCGGATCGACGTTGGTGTTGGCGGCTTTTGGCTGCGGTGGTTGGGTAGATTTGTTGAGAATGCTGGGCATGGCAAATTCCGCTTTGTACGAACCAAAATCACGTTTTATAAAGGTGATCTGATTCTTGCAGGGTGCCGCTACGTGTCAATGTCAATCGCGCTTTTGATTATTACGGTTGTAACCGAACGCGCGCCTTTGACAATGCGGGCAGGTTGAGACTTTGTACGAACCTCATAGGGACACCCCCCAAACGCCCCGCCAGTACTGGGGTTTGGCATATCCTCTTGTCGCGCCGTGCTCTATTTCGGGTAAATTACCAACGACTGACGTTGTGCAAACCTTTGTGACGTGGAACGAACCTTAGAAATTTTCATGCGATTTTGGGACAGGCGATAGGAAACTGTGGGCAGGGGAAAGGGGATGGCGGACGGCACTTTCAACCCACTGAAAATGCGTTGGCCAGAACTTCGGCTAGCTCATGCGCCTCGTACGGCTTACGCAGGATGCGTGCGATGCCCGCCTCTTGCGCACGTAGCTCGAAGCCCAGGCCGCCATACCCGGTGATGATAAATATCGGCACTTCCGGTTTGATGGCGTGAATGCGTTTGGCGAGTTCAGTCCCCGCAAGCTCAGGCATGACCTCATCAGTTAGAACCGCATCAAACCGATCCGGCTGGCGCTCGAAGGCGGCAAGCGCCTCGGCACTCGATTCGAAGCTCACGCTTTGATATCCGAGGGAAGCCAAGATTTCTGCTGCCATTTCGCGCATGGGAGCCTCGTCATCAACGAGCAAAAGACACTGGTCGTTACCGCGCACCACGGTTGGGGCTGTCGTTGGGGGAAATGAAGATTCGAATTGGGCGGCGCGCGCGGCATCGCGATCCAACCCTCGTGATGCCGAGGCCCCAAAGATGGGAAGATAAACCGTGAATGTCGTGCCGGCGGCTTCGCGGCCGGCGGCCGCGGCATGGGTCGGCAAATGGTTCTCCATCTGGTTCTCGACCTGGCTTGCCGGGCTTACCACATGGATTGCAACATGGCTCTCAACATCGATCCCGCCGCCATGCGCTTTTGCCACCGACATGGCAATCGATAGCCCTAATCCGGTCCCTTTGCCAGTAGGCTTAGTGGTGAAAAAAGGCTCAAACATGCGGCTTTTGGTCGCGTCATCAATCCCGCCACCCTGGTCGGATACGGCGATCGTGACGTATCGTCCCGGCCGCAGCTGACCTTGCAACACCACTTTGGGCGCCGTCAACAATTGCTCGTCTAGGGCAATGGTTAGTGCGCCAGCATCTGGCATCGCCTGCAAGCCATTGGTCGCAAGATTCATAATGAGCTGGTGTAACTCGGTTGCATTGCCCAGCACATGAATGGCTTCACGGCGATGGACAAGATAGCGATCGCCATCAGTTTCGCCGCGGTTAAACGCAATCGTATGTGGGGTTGAGCCGCGCAGCAACATAACGATTTCATCGGTGAGATCGGCAATATCAACAACTTGTTTTTTGTCCGGCGTTTTACGACTAAAAGTCAAAATTTGCGAAACCAACACCCGACCGCGCTCGCCCGCTTTCAACACCGCGTCTAAATGCCGCGCCATGGGCGTGCCGTTAAGCGCGTTGTTGCGTGCCATTTCACCGTAGCCAATAATGGATGCCAAAATATTATTAAAGTCATGCGCAATGCCGCCAGCCAACTGGCCAATTGCTTCCATCTTCTGCGCCTGGCGTAACTCAATCTCCAAGCGGCGGCGCACGGCATCTTCGTGCTTTTTATCGGTAATGTCTTTGACGAAGCCGATCACGCGATGTTCAATTCGGCCATCCTCCAGGCGGGTTTTATGCGCGAACGCATTTACAGCGACGGTCACGTAATCCGTCTTATCAACATTGCCCGATTTTGGGTCGGTGGCATTTTTGTCACCTGAGTTTTTGTCATCAGCATTTTTGTCATTTGCATTTTTTTCATCAGCAGTTTCGCCGTTAACAGTTTTGTCAGCAGGCTCTGTCAGCCCCCCGCGACGGATGCGATATTCCAGCTCGGCGGCTGGCCATTCCCCCGACAATAATTTGACCCCCGTGCCGTTTATTCGTGGCCGGTCATCGGGATGAATCCGAGCAAACCAGTCCCGAGTGCGGCCAATTTCGCTCTTTGCAACGCCCAGCAAACCGACGGTATCCCCAACCCAAACAATCTCATTGGTGCGCTGTACGATTTCAAAAATCAATGTGTTGCCAGCGCGCAGCGCCGCGTTATTGCGGCGTTCTAAATCAAATTTTTCGCGCGACAACGCGGCGCGTTCCATCAGGATCGCCATCGTGACCAACATGGCCGCAACAAAAACAAGCAGAAATTGTTGCAGCCGGAGGATCCCCCCTACCGTCGTCGTAAAGCCGTCCATAAACGGCCCTTGCTGGTGCGATGTGAAATAAACCGCGATCGTGCTGTAAATCAATAGCGCCAACGTAGTCGACCGTGTGCCCAAACGAAGAGCGGACCATAACAAAAATGGTAAACCAACATAGAAATAGGGAGGGGTCAAGCCATTGATTTCCGGTGCGCGCGCGTACGCCCACCAGGTCGCACCCGTTAGGCATGCGAGCATGACCACGATTTCCGGCCACCCGCGCCGCAAATGGTTCAAGTGTTTTTCTTGCCAATGTCGGGCCCAAGCCATCATCAGCGGCACCATGATTATGATGCCCAGCCCGTCAGAAATTATGGTCGTCCAAAACTCCTCAACGAAATCAATATCGATCATGACAGCGGCGCTTGCCGCCGATAGCGCCGCCGCGAGGGCGTTCACCAGCACCACGCAAATTAGCAAAAAGAAACTTAAGCGACGCGCCGGTAGCCAGTGCTTGGATCGCTTGCGAAGGAGATTCAATATTTCGGCTGCCAAACCAGCCTGAAGTACGTTAACAAAAGAACCGATAAGAATAAAATTGATCGAGTAATCATCCCGAAGCATCGGAATAGCATAAATAATATTCGCCAAAAAGATACCAACCATGACCGCCAAGCGGGTCGACAGCCCCCCCACACGACGGCTCGCGAGCATGTAAATACCCAGCGCCCAACCGTCGGCAAACCAAACGGGTGATGCACTAATCGAATCGGCAACAATTGAATTCGAGAATTGACAAAACGCAACATAGCCCAGGCAGGTGGCGAGAAACCAGCCAGCCAGCTTTAGCGGCGCAACCCAAGCAGGAGTTCCGTTATCCAACTTAGCGGGGGCAGTGGCAGCATGAGGGGTAGCAGTGGCGGCTGGGGTAGCCGGGACATCAGGGTCGGCAGCGGTTTCATGGATGGACGTCGGCATGTTGATGCGCTCTTTCTTGCTTTTGTATAAATCATTTTGCTGGCGCGACGATAAGCTCAAGTAGCGCAAACGCATTGTTTTAGGGCATACCGTTAGTGGCAACAGACCAACCGAAAACGGTCAAATAGAGAGCGGCAAATACCTTTCGGCAAACACCACGTCGATTCAATATTGCGCTATGCTGATAGAAGTTTCAAGCCGTAAATGCAGCCCTCAACAGACAATACATCAAGCCTACAAAGCAGGATGCCAACATGCTAGTAACGGGGATTAAAACAATAGGGGCGCTCTATGGCGCAGCACATTCTCGCCGTTGACGATGACGAATCGATTCGCCATTTAATCGACGACTATCTTTCTGAAAACGGTTATCGAGTCTCGCAGGCTGCCAATGGCCACGAAATGCAGGCTGTGTTGGCGACCGACACAGTGGATCTTATCGTTCTCGATGTCAAAATGCCGGGCGAAGACGGATTTACGTTAGCGCGTACCGTGCGCCAGACGTCTGACGTACCGATCATCATGCTAACCGGGCAAACACACGAGGTGGATCGCGTGCTCGGCTTGGAATTAGGCGCCGACGATTACCTCACCAAGCCATTTAGTCCGCGTGAGTTGTTGGCACGAATCAAGGCTGTATTACGTCGTTACGATGGCGTCCCCGATCGTGATGCTGATGCAAAATCCGATGGCCGGCTAAAGCGCGAGACCGAAATCCGCGTCTATCGGTTTAGCGGCTGGACCCTTTCGACCGGCGCGCGCCGCCTGACCTCGCCTAGCGATGCGCGAATCGAGCTAACCAATGGCGAATATGCGCTACTGGTCACCTTTCTTAAATCGCCCATGCGGATATTGTCGCGCGATCAATTATTAGAGTCGAGTCGTCTGCATGATGATGTTTATGATCGATCCATCGATGTGCAAATTTTGCGCCTTCGCCGCAAAATTGAGGCTGACCCCAACGAGCCGAAGCTGATAAAAACCGAGCGCGGCGCGGGGTATTTTTTTGATTCGGATGTGACGAATTAACGCTTGTTTCTGCTGCTTGAGCAGCTAAATTTACGTCCACAAATCATCACTCATTTTCTGTGCGATAGTGTCGCCATATCGTGTAGATATCGGTGCGAACGCTGGCACAGATACAGCTACAAGTAAAAGGCGGCGCCAGCCATCAGCAGGCGCACCAATAATAATCACTTCTAAGAGGAGAAAAATATGGCTGCAGGTTCAAGTCAATCGCACCAATCCACCCCACAACCCACCTTTCAACCGTTTGTCCCTGCCGAATCCAGCATGGCCGAATTCACGCTGCGGGCCGTGGTCATGGGCGCATTGCTCGGCATGATTTTTGGCGCATCGTCGCTCTATTTGGTGCTGAAGGTTGGTTTAACGGTCAGCGCCTCTATCCCCGTTGCAGTGATTGCGATTACGCTATTTCGCTTGATGTCGAAAGTCGGCGTAAAAGACTCCACCATTTTAGAAAATAATATCGTCCAGACCGCAGGCTCGGCGGGCGAATCCATCGCCTTCGGCCTGGGCGTGACGATGCCCGCGATTCTAATTTTGGGTTTTGATTTGGAAATCGCACGGGTGATGTTAGTGGCCGTATTGGGCGGCTTACTAGGCATTTTGATGATGATTCCGCTGCGCAAAACATTGATTGTTGCGCGCCACGGCGAGCTGAAATACCCGGAAGGCACTGCTTGTGCCGAGGTATTAAAAGTGGCCGACGCATCCAAAACATCGGCGAAGAAAACCGACGTGGCCAGTGGCGCTTCGGTCATTTTCTTGGGCTTCGCGGTAGGCTTGGCGTATAAAGCGATCAACATCGCGTTCAAAGGCTGGAAAGACGTGCCGGAAAAAATCTTTGGCGCACCGCTCAAAGGCGGCTCGGTTGGCGTGGAAATTTCGCCCGAGTTGTTGGGCGTAGGCTACATCATCGGTCCGCGAATCGCCTCAATCATGGCAGCTGGCGGCGTGATGGCTTATTTGTTGTTGATCCCGTTGATCAAATTTTTTGGCGATGCGTTGTCTGTCCCAATCGCGCCCGGCAACAAGCTGATTAGCGAGATGAGTCCGAACAATATTCGCAGCGCTTATATTTTGTACATCGGCGCGGGCGCCGTGGCGGCAGGCGGAATCGTCAGCATGGCGAAGGCGATGCCAACCATTTGGAATAGTTTGAAAGACAGCTTTAAAGGTTTCGGCGGCGGCGGCGGCGGGAATGGTAACGGTAACGCGGGCACCAAGCGTACCGACCAAGACATCCCAATGAAATGGGTGCTGGTTGGCTGTTTGGCGATCATCATTGTCATCATGCTGGCCGCACCGCTCAATATGAATTTGCTGGGTGCGTTGATGATTTTGGTGTTTGGATTTTTATTCGCCACGGTCTCATCACAGCTGACGGGGCAGATTGGCTCATCAAGCAACCCGATTTCGGGCATGACGGTCGCAACACTGTTATTCACCTGCTTAATTTTCTTGCTTGTCGGCTGGACTGGCGGGCCGTATTACGTAACGGCATTATCGGTGGGCGCAATTGTCTGTATCGCCTCAAGTAACGCGGGCACCACCTCACAGGATTTAAAAACCGGTTATTTGATTGGCGCGACACCGCGTTTGCAGCAGTATTCGATACTGGTTGGCGCATTAGCTTCTGCCGTGATTTTGGGGCCGATTTTATTGAAACTTAACGATGCCGCCACCGTCTATGTGCCTGTCGCGCAAATCGCACCGGCTGGCATCACCACCGATGCCAGCAAGCTGACCGAAACCGCGAGCTTGCAAGGCGTGCAGGCATTGGGCGATAGCAAAACTTATCGCGTTTGGCATAAGACCGATGGGGCAACCGGTTTGGCGGAAAAATATTTGGTGGATGATGCGGGCAACGCCGTGTGGCTGGTTGATCCGGGCATCAATGGCAAATACAACAAGCGCCCCGACGGCAGCGAGGTTCGCAAATACGATGCGCCCAAGGCGCTGCTGATGTCGTACATCATCAAAGGCATTCTCGATCAAAAATTACCGTGGGCGCTGGTGATGTTTGGCGTAATGATCGCGCTAATTTTGGAAATGTCGGGCATCCCATCATTGCCGTTTGCGGTTGGCGTGTATCTACCACTGTCATCGTCTGCACCCATATTCGTTGGCGGCATGGTGCGCTGGCTAGTTGATCGCCGTCGCAACAAGCAGCCCGAATACGTTAACGCCAGCGAAGAAGAGCGCGCCGCCGCAGGCGACCGCAGTCCCGGCGTATTGCTCTCGTCTGGCTACATCGCCGGCGGCGCACTGGCCGGCATCATCATCGCCTTTAGCGCCGGCGTGCTAACCGATTTCGACAAAGCCATGAACGACTGGGCCGTCAAGAGCAACCCGTTCTTTGAGGGGCCGAATTCAGATTTATTGTCGATGCTGCCGTATGCGTTTTTGATCGTTTTGTTGTATTGGTTTGGGCGGGAGAAGGCTAAGGCGTAAAAGGTTAAAACTCTAGGATTGGTGCGGCGTTTGGGGCGTTTTTGCTTGAAGCGCCGCGTCAGATAAAGTGGTGTGAAATATAACCCGCAAGGATGACAATTCGTTAAGCTAAAAATGAATAAATTAATTCTTGATTATTTAAAAACCGATGGTGAATCGTGGCCAAGTTCGATATATGGCGAGCGCTTTCGCTGTAGTGCCTCCCTCTCAGATGAGACATTCCTGCCGTGCGTGATGTTATCAAAAAGCGACAACATGACTGAGCTTGCATTACGCCGCTTTGAGGACGAAAAGAAGGGAAAAGGAATTTTTACTTTTAATAGTGGTGACAGCTACAAAAAAATTGTTAAGCATTTTGTAACTTCGGGCAACAGGTTGAACCACTATGACATCTTAAAACTTGAGCCCACTAAATATGCCCCGCCATTGTCGTTACTGAAACAAATCGAGGGTGAAACCACGATGGCGTGGACGGGCTGGGTATTTGAAATGCGTAACAAAAAGCTGTTTGCCTATGGCACGTCATTCAGTATGGAATTTTTTGGCCTTCCGGATTCATATACGTTTGATGATGTCGTAGCCGTTCACAATCACTCGTATGTTTCTCCGACGGGCGAATTAAGAAGTCTTACGCGAGGAATGTGCGCACAACCAGAGGACTACGATAAATCGTTGGTCTATCGGGAGAAACCCTACTTCAATTGCTTTTACGATTTGTAGGACGTGAATGAAATTAAGCTCCGCGGAGTAAAACGATTCTGAACGGCAAATTCAAACGTGCGGTTCAAACTGCGACCATCCCGTAGGAGTCGCCGACTCACTAGCAAATGCGGGAGAAGCGACAGGGATTTCCGCGAGGACTGTCTGAGGAGCGCGCCATGGTCTTCGCCCTAACCAAAAAAGCACTTCGCGCGACGAGTTCAGCTGCGGCCTGTTGCTTCGAGTAGCGCAGGGGATTTTTGTCACAGCTTCATCGTGACAAAAACGACGAACCCGGGGCTGCTTTTCTTTGGTTACTTGTCTTTTGCAGAAGCAACAGAAAGTGACTTGGTGTCGGGCAACCCCCGACTATGTTGCATGACGCAGCCGTTACTAAAATGTGCAACCCTCTAAAAGAGAGGCGGCCAAACCCCAGCACTGGCGCGGCGCTTGAGCACAATCCCATCAAGACCGTTAATCCCAATCTACCCGATCCCGAAACCGCTCATTTAAAAAGTCCACAAACGTCCGCACCTTAGCCGACAAATGACGACGGCTAGGATAAACCGCGTAGATGTTCGATGCGCGTGGCTGATAAGTCGCCAGGATTGGGACGAGTGTTCCCGCTTTGAGCGCGGTGCTCGCTGAAAAATTAGGCTCCAACACAACGCCGATATCTTGTTCGGCAATCGCTAACAGCATCTCGCCGTTGTTGGCTTCAACCGAACCTCTGATGGGCACATCAAAAACATCACCGCATTTATCTTCAAAGATCCAGTGATGCTTAGTCGCTAAATACGCATAGGCAAGACAATTGTGGCCGGCCAAATCGTGTGGATGTTGCGGCGTGCCGTGGCGTTTTAAATAGGCCGGTGACGCACAGCAAACGAGCCGCATTTCACCGATTTTGCGGGCGATTAAGTTTGAATTGCCAGCTTCACCAATCCGCACGGCAAGGTCATGGCCCTCATCGACCAGATCGACAAACCGATCCGAAAGCGACACATCAAAATGCGCCTCAGGGTAACGCTGCTGAAAAGCGCCAATGGCGGGTGCCAGATAGCGAATGCCGAAGTTGATCGAACAGGTGAGCTTAATCACGCCGCGCGGTTCGGCAGTTGAGGAGGTGGCAAGCGATTCGGCTTCTTCCAAATCGGACAGCAATTGTATGCAGCGCTCAAAAAACGCTTGGCCGCTCTCGGTGAGCGAAAGCTTGCGGGTGGTGCGGTTAAGCAGCCGCGCATTGAGGTGTGCTTCCAAATCGGCCACATGGCGCGAAACGGCGGAGGTAGAGAGATTCAGCCGATCCGCCGCACGGGCAAAACTGCCCTGCTCCACAACTTTGGCGAAAACGGACATTGCGATGAATTTATCCATTAGTTTTTACGGAGTATTTATAACGGACTCTTATTATCCTGTTTTTCGGGATAATTTATTTCAATTTTCTTACTTTATCCCTATTGCCAAGTGGTTCATAGTTCGCCTGCTGCATCTCACTCTATTTTCAGTCAACAACGAAAGGCAAATCATGAAACTCTATTACTCCGCCGCATCTTGCTCACTCGCATCCAATATCGCCTTGCATGAAGCCGGCATTGCTTATGAACTGACCAAAGTCGATTTGCAGGCGCATAAAACCGAAGGCGGCGCAGACTTTTACGCGATTCACGATAAGGGCTATGTGCCTTACCTCGTGCTCGATAACGGTCAAGGATTGTCTGAAGGCGCGGCGATTTTGCAATACATCGCCGATCAAAACCCATCTTCTAATTTGGCACCGGCAGCCGGCACGATGGAACGCTATCGCCTGCAAGAGTGGCTCACGTACATTAACTCCGAAGTACACAAACCAATGGGCAGCATGTTTAACCCGAAAATTAATGCGGAAACGAAGGAACAAACGATTGCCGCTGTTGGCAAAAAACTAGATTGGCTGACCAAAAAATTAGACGGCAAGCACTACCTGATGGGTGACACCTTTACCGTGGCAGATGGTTATTTGTTTACGGTCCTGAACTGGGGTCAATGGGTTGGCGTGGATCTCGCTAAATGGCCAGTGTTGGCGGCGTTTATGGCGCGTGTATCGGCGCGCCCGCAGGTGCAGGAGGCATTGAAGAAGGTTGGCCTCGTTAAGTAATCGTTAGAAATTTAAACGATGTCGCCCACACTATTTTTATCACACGGCTCACCCATGCACGCGCTTGATGCAGGCGCTGCGGGTGGGGTGTGGGCGGCATTGGCGCAAGCGCTTCCCAAACCGTCTGCGGTGTTGATGGTGACGGCGCATTGGGAAACCAATTTGCCGCTGTTATCGGGCAACCCGCGGCCTTCCATGATTTATGACTTTGGCGGATTTCCCGATGCGCTTTATCGTGTTAAATATGCCGCGCCCGGCGCGCCGGACATGGCCGAACGTGCTGTTTCGCGGTTAAAAGCCGCCGGCATCACGGCTGCGGTCGATGGCTGTCGCGGCATGGATCATGGCGCTTGGGTGCCACTGCTAAAAATGTATCCGAACGCCGACGTGCCGGTTTTGCAGCTATCAGTCCAGCCGTCTCTGGGCACGGCGCATCATTATCGCGTCGGGCAGGCCTTGCAGGCACTACGAAATGAAAACGTATTGATCGTAGGCTCCGGACATCTCACACATAATTTGCGGGATTGGTCCGAAAGCCGCACCAGCGCTGGGGTTTTAGGCGTTTTAGGGGTTTTGGATTACGCGCAGCAATTTCAAACATGGATGTTTGAGCACATCATGGCGCACGATATTGATTCACTGTTGGCGTATCGCGAGCAGGCGCCACATGCGACGCGGGCACACCCGAGCGAGGAGCATTTGTTGCCGCTATTTGTAGCGCTGGGCGCGGCCGGTAAAGATTATGCGGCAGTGCGCGTGTTTGCTGGCTTTGAAGGTAGTGCGCTGGCAATGGATGCTTACAAATTTGGGCAATAAGAGTTTGATTGATTTCTGCATGGCCAAGGAACGTCAGAAACAACATTTTTACGCCGAGTAGCATCCTTTATAAATTAGCGACTTGCAAAACAAATCAGCAATTTCCGCAGCCGACGTTTCGAAAAAATACCCCTCGTATTTCGCAAGCGACGACACAAATTTTCATTACCAGCGGGATTACAATCGTGTTGGAAAAATCAGAATTTTAGTACTATTCACCCTTCCACGCTTCCACGCTTCGTTATATCCCCAAAGGAGTACAGTTTGGGCGACGCGAGTGCAGCGGCATGAGGCGTGTAGCATTGAATGACCGGAGTCGGCTACGTGCGGACAGCCGTTTTTCTCGATAGCTGCCGTTGGTGCCTTTCGCGTATCAGCCGATGTGCTGTTGCCTGGCGTCAATAGAATCCGATTGGATTGGATCAGCCCCTGTGAAGCGCGGCGCCGCCCGGAAATGCCAACCGCCAGATGGCCCAAGTGGTGGTGCCGTATTGCCGCACCAGCGAGCCGGTGTTGTAAGGCAGTCCATAGCGCGCCGCGAGCGCACGCACGCGCGGCGCGATCTCCGGGTAGCGGTTGCTGCACATATCCGGAAATAGGTGATGCTCGATCTGGTGGCTCAGATTGCCGGAGAGGATGTGAAACAGTTTGCCGCCACCGATGTTGCACGACGCCAGCATCTGACGCACGTACCATTGGGCACGAGTCTCGCCTTCGACATCCTCCTTGCGGAAGTGATGCACGCCCTGGGGAAAATGTCCGCAAAAGATGATGATGTTGGTCCACACATTGCGCAGCGTATTGGCGATGAAGCTGCCGACTGCCAGCAAACCGAGGGCCTGCGGCGCGGCCGCGGCCACGTTTTTTCCCATCAGCCAACAGGCCAGCGCAGTGAGCAACGCGCCGAACACAGGCCACAGCACGTAATCCTTCTGCACTTGCCGCCAGGCCTTCCAAAGGAACCGCCGAGTCAGCGCCTTCTTAGAGCCGGCCCCGGTCTTATCCGCCCACATGATGTCGTGGGTACCAATACCCCATTGAAAGAACACGCACAGCAGGATATTGGTCAATGGCTGCACCAGATACTTGGGCTTCCATCGCTGCCCGCTACTCACCCTGATTACGCCGTAGCCTACGTCCGGGTCCTTGTGAAGCACGTTGGTCCAGGTGTGATGTACAACATTGTGGCTGTGCATCCACTGGTCCGAGGGGCAAACGTGATCCCACTCCCAAGTGTTGGACTGGATATCCGGGTCCTTCATCCAGTCCCATTGCGCATGCAGGACGTTGTGCCCGATTTCCATGTTCTCAAGGATCTTGGCCAAACCCACCATCGCCGCCCCCAGACCGAGCACCGCCAGCAACTGCGGCCAACCTGCGTAAGGCATGCCGATGGCGGGCAGCAGCCAGATGCTCAGCAGCATCACTACGCGCCCGCCCAGTGCCAGCACGCGTTGGGTGCGGATGAGCTTGAGGATGTAGGCGCGATCTCGTTCGCCGCGCGATTCCATCACCTCATCGCGAATGGCATCCACTTCGCGGCCGAATTCCTCGATCTGGGCTTCGGTAAGATTCACGGGAAGTTTTACTGCGGTCATGGAAATCTCCTTACTGATTCAGTTCGCAATCGCCGGCTGCCGCGCAGACGCAAGTCTGCACAATGCTGCCGGCTTCGTTGATAAGTTTGCCATTGCGCAAGTCGCGCACGCAGCCGGATACCAGCGTGGTGTTGCAGGTATGGCAGATGCCCATGCGACAGCCGTGTGGCGGATTCATGCCGGCGTCTTCGGCTACACGCAATAGCGGGGTTTTGTGGTCGCCCTGTACTTCGATATTGCTCTTGGCGAATCGCACCCGGCCACCGACGGCGTCTTTGGGGACGTCGGCCAAGCCCGCCAGGAAACGCTCGATGTGCAGATGACGCGTGCGCCCGGCTTGCTCGAAATGCTTTTCCAGTGCCGCCAGCAAGCCTGGCGGGCCGCAGGCATAGACGTCCCGTTCGCGCCAGTCGGGGCACAGGCGGTTTAACTGCTCCTCGTTGAAATAGCCCTTGGTTTGCTTCAGTTCACCGTATTCGTGGGTGTAAATCGCGTGGAGTTGGTAACGTGGATGCTCCCGCGCCATCTGCTGTAGGTCCTTGCCGAAGATGACATCGAGTTCGTGCGGGGAATAGTGAATATGCACGCTGTCCGGCAGGCGCTCTTGCGCAATCAGGCTGCGCAGCATGCTCATGGCGGGCGTGATGCCGCTGCCGGCGGTGATGAAGAGTGGCAAAACCGGCTGCGCATCGGGCAAGTAAAAGTCGCCTTGTGGCAAGCCGATGGGCAGGTAGTCGCCGACCTTGATATTCCTCACGATGTGATGCGAGATACGCCCACCGGCGATGGATTTCACGGTGATCGTGAAGCGGTCGTCGTCACGCTCCGGTGCCGAAGAAATCGTGTAGGTCCGGGTGTAGTGCATGCCGCCGACCGGAATTCCCACGCGAACATGCTGGCCGGCGCGATGGCTGCGCCAGTTAAGGCCGGGCTTCAGCGTCAGCGTGCGCGCGTCCTTGGTCTCGTCCCAGACCGCTTCCACGCGTGCTTGGAGTTTGTGCGTTGTCCATAGCGGATTGACCAGTTCGACATAGTGCGAACCCCGCAACGGGAATGCGAATGCGTCTGCGACCGCGCTGATCGCGTTCCGAAACGTCTTGGTGGGTCTCCCTTCTGGCGTGAGCTTCATTTTCGCTGCCCTTTAGTCCCCATGATATTACCCTGAAAATTCGTGACGACCGTCTGCTCTCGGGCGAATTGCGCCAGTCGAGGTGCGTTTTAGGGCGCCACAAGCTCGGCGAAGGTTGGCAACCCGCAAAACTATTTCGCGTTAACATGACACATAATCTTAGGTGTGGGCCCTTATACCAAAAGGCTTCTTAGCGCGCCGCACAAACCACAAGGAGTCGTCATGGGTCGTTTCGTAATCGTCGCCTATAAGCCGAAGCCCGGCAAGGCGGAAGGGCTAACCGCCGCTGTCGAAAAGCACCTTCGTGTCCTGCGCTCGGAGAAACTTGTTACTGAAGCGGCTGCAAACGTCATGCGGGCTAGCGATGGCACGGTCATCGAGGTATTCGAGTAGCTGTCGTCAGAGGCCATTGCAAGGGCGCATACAAGTCCTGCCGTTCAAGCACTCTGGACTGAGTTCGCCGAGGTCTGCGAGTACATTCCGCTTGCGAGTCTTAGCGAGGCCCAGCAAATGTTTGCGGAGTTTGAATCAGTATCGTTGTCAGCCAATGACGACCTGAATAATAGGTAACCGCACAAATGAGTCCAAAGCTAAGCCCTAAAGACTTAGAGCTCCAGAGAGCTGTCGACGAGGTGCTTCACTACATTTGGGACCCTATTGGGGTCTCGGGCGCGCCGCAGGCTCGCGATGAATATCAGGAGTATCAACCCCGGGTATTTGGGTTGCTTTGTAACGGCGCCAGCGAAGAATCCATAGCAGACTATCTTTGCGAAGTCTCAACCGATCGCATGGGACTTTCAGCCAACGCTCAACATGATCTAAAAGTTGCCAGTATATTGATCGATTGGAAGGACGCAATCAATGAGAGATTCGCATAACTCGACGTTCGACCGGAAATCGCCAAAGCCGATGTCGTTTCAATTTAATCCGACAAAAGCAACCTGGTCAGTTTTGAATTGGACTTTAGATATTCGAGCGCGGTTTGCCGCCCACCATTGTTAGGCAATCAACTCCAGGAGGAATCAAATGAAATCATTCATGCTCGTGCTCTTATTCGCCGGTACTTTGGCCACAACCGCCATCGCCAGTGTGGCCGCAACTCCATCCGTTCCTAACAAGGAAAACAAGGTCATGGAGTTCGGAAATTTTTCAGTCAGCCTTGCCGTCAAGGACATCAAGGCATCCAAGGCGTTCTATGAGAAGCTCGACTTCAAAGTAGTCGCGGGTAAGCTCGAACAGAATTGGATTGTTCTCCAGAATGGGAACGCAAGGATTGGCTTATTCCAGGGGATGTTTGACAAGAACATCATGACATTCAACCCGGGCTGGACGAAGGACAAAGAAGTCTTGAAGGACTTTCAAGACGTGCGCGAGCTACAGCGTACCTTGAAGGGGCGTGGACTCAAGATGGCGTCCGAAGCCGACGAGACGACTAAGGGGCCTGCGTTCTTCATGGTCACCGACCCCGACGGCAACACGATCCTGATGGATCAACATGTTCCGAGCCCGATACATTAGCGGGATCCACTGGTAACTGAATACTGGAGTGCGGCGGTTTGAATTGAATCCGTTCACGAGCGGCAGCTTGGGGCGCATTGCGCCGCTCACGATGGGTTTTACGGCTCCACAGCTTCGGTGAATATCGACATTAGGTCTGTTCGTCAATCACAAGTCCGTTTAAATCATGCAAATGTTTATATCCACATAATTCAGTTGTGCCATTTGCGTGCTCGACAAAAGGTTGACGATTCTTTTGTCGAGCCATTGAAAAATTTATTTCGGCATCAAAACAGTATCAATGACGTTGATAACGCCATTGGATTGATAGACGTCATAGGTGCTGATCGTTGATGTTCCACCCGCTTCATCCATGATCGTAATGTTGTGCGTGCCGTTCATCATAAATTGCAGCTTCCCACCGCTCGCCGTTGGCAACTCAGCCTTGCCGTGACCCTTTTTGATTGCGCTAGACAGCGAATGGAAGTCATATTTTCCCGGGACGACGTGATAGGTCAATATCTTGGTCAATGTCGCCTTGCTCTCGGGTTTTATGAGCGTTTCTACTGTGCCTGCTGGCAACTTGGCGAACGCCGCATTGGTTGGTGCGAAGACCGTGAATGGCCCCTTTCCTTTAAGCGTCTCAACCAAACCGGCTGCCTTGACTGCGGCAACCAGTGTCGTATGGTCTGCTGAATTAACGGCGTTATCGATAATGTCTTTCGACGGCAACATGCTTTGTCCACCGACCATAACTGCGTTGGCGGCATAAGCAGACTGATAGGCGCCAATACAGGCCACCAATAAAACGGACGTAAGAACTTTTTTCATGATCTACCTTTGAGAAGAGTGATTTATTAAGGACAACATTTACTCTACTCGTCGGCGCCAAGATTGGATTCAGCGCATCGGTCGCGCCTTGCATCAACGGTCTGGTTATCATTGGGGCTTACACGTTGGCCGTAGGTTGGGTAGCTTACCTATTGCAACACTGTCCTTCGAAGCGAAATTAGCTGAATCCACGAAGGTCGCCGTGGGGACGCAATGGGACAATCAGTGAGGTATTTCACATTTTACAAAATCGCCGAAGTCGAGGTGCCGAACTTTCAACACCCCTAAAAACATAGCGTAACCACCCGATTGAATGAACGTCAGGTTGGGGCAATCAATATCGATTTCTTGGTGCAATTACTGCTTGCCCCTAAGGCGTCCCCGGCGGGATTTTTCGTCTTGGTCAATTATGCGAGCGCATGAATTTTCCCGACAAAAGTAGTGATTCGCATTCGGTGGCTTGGCTAACCCCGATCAAACTGTAAACGATGCAAGCTGGCATAGAGTCCGCCTTGCGAAATCAGCTCGCGATGCGGTCCCATTTCCACGATCTTGCCATGTTCCATCACGACGATCCGATCCGCGTTTTCAATTGTTGATAAGCGGTGCGCCACCACAATCGTGGTGCGGCCTTTCATCAACGTTTCAAGTGCTGTTTGCACGGCGCGCTCGGATTCTGAATCGAGTGCCGAGGTTGCCTCATCTAGCAATAGAATCGGTGCATTCTTAAGTAGTGCGCGCGCAATCGCCATCCGCTGACGCTGACCACCGGAAAGCCGCGAACCATTTTCGCCAATTTGCGTTTCAAAACCTTGCGGAAGCGCGGTGATGAAATCCAAACAATTGGCGGCACGAGCGGCTTCGGTAATTTCGGCGATGGTCGCTGCATCTGAATTTTCGGAGCCCCGGCCATAGGCGATATTGGCCGCAACGGTGTCGTTAAACAAAATCACTTCCTGACTTACCAACGCAATCTGGCGGCGCAGATCCACGAGCTTAATGTTTTCTAATGGATGATCGTCAACATAAATCGTGCCGCCGGTCGGTGCAAAAAAGCGCGGCACCAGATTCACAAAGCTGGTCTTGCCACCGCCGGATGGGCCAACCAGCGCAATCGTTTCGCCCGCACGAATATCAATTGATACGTTGTCCAACGCAGGGGTTGGTTGGTTTCGATATTGCATTGATACCTGATCAAAACGGATGCGGCCTTCAGCGCGTTTGAGTTCTATCATTCCGCGATCGTCCTCGGGTTTGGCATCAATCAATTCGAATACGCTCTCAGCGGACGCCAACCCTTTTTGCAGCCGCTCACTCACGCTGGCAAGCCCTTTGATCTGCGGTACCAAGGCAGCGGATGACACAATAAACGCCACAAAATCTTCTACCGGCATGGCTGCACCCAGCGTCTTGCTAGCGGCCAAATAAACAATGACTGCAATGGCAGACGCCACCACGATATGCGTGAACGGTGTCGCCGCTGCCGCCGCCGCACTATGCTTCATGCTGAGTTTGCGAATACGATTAGCGGCTTCATCGAAGCGCCTGGCCTCGTAGCGCTCTCCGCCAAAAATCTTGATCACTTTTTGGCCGCGAATCGATTCCTCGAGCACATCGGTAATGCCCGCGCTTGCCACTTGATGTTGGCGGCTAATCAATCGCAGGCGTTTGCCAAACGCGCCGATGATGATGGCGAGCAACGGAATCGTGGCAAACAAGATGAGGGTGAGCTTCCAGTTCAGCACAAACATGGTCGCCAACAACACCACAAGCGTGGTGCCGCCACGCACCATCGCGTTGAGCGCCGTGGTAGACGCATCTTGCAGGCCGATGACATCGTTGGTCACTTTTGACAGCAACGTGCCGATGGTGCTTTGATCAAAATAAGACGCAGGCAGACGAATCAAGCGCTCAAACATTTGATTGCGAAAATCGAGAATCACCTTATTGCCCACCCACTGCATGCCGTAGCCTGCAACAAAATGCGAGAGGCCACTAAGTAAAAAAATCACCACAATGCCGACCGCCGCCAGGGCAGCGTGCGTGCTTTTGCCTTCGACAAACAAGGTGCCCAGCATGTTCTTCAAAAACCAAGCGAATGAGCCCTCAACCGCACCGCCAACGGCCATTGCCGCCACGCTACCGGCGAACGCCCATCTGTAAGGTTTAACGTAGCCGAGCAAGCGCTTATAGAGTTGCTTGTCTTCGGTGAGATTGCTGGTGGACTCAATATGGGACGACATCAGTTTTGCTCGATTCTCTAAAAACGAAACGCGGCTAATTCAGCATTTTACAAGCCAATAGACCGTAAATTGCCCAAGCGCGTTTATCAGCTTGCCAGCAATTTCCGATACAGCGCCACATATTGATCTGCCATTGTTTGCGGAGAAAATGTTAGCGCCGTCGCTCGGGCGGCAATAGACATCGCGGCATGGGCGGTCGGTACAACCGTTTGGTCAATTGCATGACTAATGGCAGCGATATCCAATGCGTCCACTGCGTAACCATTCACGCCATCAACAATCAGCTCTGCTGCGCCCGCGGAGGTGCTTGTCACGACGGGCAACCCACACGCCAATGCTTCGAGGCAGACTAGTCCAAATGGTTCATAAATAGTGGGCAATACAAATACATCCGCCATCGCGTAGTGAGGACGTGTATCGGCCACACCACCGGTGAATTGCACGCGGTCTTGGATGCCAAGTTTTTTGGCCATCGCAACGTAGCGGGCGCTGTGCTTATCTTTGCCGACTACCACCCCGTAAAGATTATTGTTAAGTGCCAACGCCTGCAAGAATGCGGCCAGTCCCTTGCGCTCGAAGCCTGAACCGACGAACACCGCGACCGGCGCATCAAGCGGGATAGAATATTTTTGCCGCATTGGATCGCGAAAGGTGTCGCGCGATGCTGGCGAAAATTTTTCCGTATCCACGCCGCTATAAATGACGTGCAGCTTGGCGGGATCAATATCAACATGACGCAGGATATCGTTTTTAACCATCTCGGAAATACAAATCGCGGCCTTAAACTGCGGTGATAAATACATCGCCCGTTCAGATGCCAGCACAAACCGATGACGCGGATTGATGGCGATGCCAAACCGCCGCAAACTGCCCGTAATCCGGCGGCGTTGCCGCAACCATTCGGCGTGCACACCGTCTACAGCATGATAAATATCGCACCCGGCGATCCGTTCGTAGGATTGCACGAGGTCAAATTTCTCGGTTAAGACAGCTTTGTTCACCGCTTCAGCAAAACCGCGATCACGGCCGTTTGAGGTGGTGTAGGGTGGATTAACGATGCGATGTGTGAGTTTGGTGGGCGTGGTGGTGGATGCGGACGAGGATGCCGATGTCGAGGGCGATGCCTGCGCCGGCCATTCGCGGGTAAACAAAGTTGGCTGAACATCCAAATCGCTGCCAGCCAACGCCGCTACAGCATCATTTAGAAAACGCTCTGCGCCGCCGAAGGGATTGTATTTGGCCCGAATGAGGGCGAGTTTCATGGTGTTAACGGCATAACGCTAACTTCATGCCGCCACTTCAGTTGCCAGCAACTCATTCAACGCCGCTAACACCTGCGCGACCGGCAGTTCGGTCAGACACTCGCTAACCTTTGAGCCGCCGCAACCATCGTTCCCACAAGGGCGGCAGGTGTGACGCGGGTCTTGGGAGGCGACGATGCGATGGATAACGCCCCACGGCCCCCAGTGGGCCTCGCCCGATGGTCCAAACAGCGCGACCGTAGGCGTTTGCATGGCTGCGGCCATGTGCATCGGTGCGGAATCAACACCAACAAAAGCACGCGCTTGGCGGGTTAATGCGGCTAATTCTTTGAGCGACAACGAGCCAGTCAAATCGACCACTGGCGCTTTTAATTTGGTTTTAATGGCGGCAATCATCGCGCGCTCATCTTGTGTAGGCGCGGCAGTCAATACGACTTTTAAGCCTGCTCGACCTAGTTCCAAAATTAATGCGGCAAATCGCTCGGCGGGCCAAGTTTTAAAAAACCAGCGGGAGGTGGGATGAATATGAATGAATTTTTTCGCGTCCACCCCATGCTTAACCATCAGCGCGGCAACTTTTTCATCCGCGGCGCGGCCAGGCACCAGTACCAAGTTTTTCTCGGCCATAGAGGGCTGCACGCCAATGCGACGCAATGCATCGAGATTACTCTCAACGGTGTGGCGAAACGTCGCGCGCGGCGTCGGATAGGTATGCGTAAAACTGGATTTCCACCATTTGGAATCGCGGCCTTCATTGATGCCCATGGCCCGTTGCGCAACCGAATATTTGGGCTTCAAAAGCCGCGTCAGCCACGCGCCGCGCGGGTGCTCCGTCAAATGCAGCACCAAGTCATAGCGGCGCATTCGCAATTGTTTTAGCAGACGCAACTCGTGTGCGCCTTGTGAAAATAAATTGAGGTTTTTCCAATCGCGATCAATCGTAAACACCTCGGAAACGGCCGGATGCTCTGTCAACATTTCTCGGGTGTCATGGTAAATCAGTGCGTCGATCTCCATCGATGGCGCATGATTTTTGAGCACTTGGAAAACCGGCGAAGTGAGCAATACATCGCCGTGGTGGCGCAATTTGACGACAAGCGCGCGCTTGATTTTTGAGAGGTCAACGGCATCAGGAGTCATGACGAGAAGATAACAGAATTTTATGCTCTCGGGATTGAAATATGCCGCCTGTACACGCGAAAAGAACACCACCTCCCTAAAGGGGTTAGCCTTGAAACCCCGCGCCAATACTAGCGTTTCGGCAGTCAATGGCAAATTTTTGCAAAAGTGTTAGAGTCTCGGTTCGCCGGTATTGAGTACGCGCCCATCGCCCACACCAGCCCCCAGAAATGAACTTCACTAAGCTTTTCACAAGGATAGTTTTCATGAATTTTTCGTCGTTTTTGTCGTTGTTTTCGTACGTTTCGCTCCCACGCACGATTTCGATCGCCGTTGGCTTCACTGCCATGGCCGCAACCGCAGCCGAGCTGGGCTATTTCCGCCAACCCGCCGTTTCTGGCGATACGATTGTGTTTGTCGCAGAGGGCGATTTGTGGCGCACCTCAGTTTCAGCCGCGCCCGGTGCTGCGCCTTCGACTGCGCAACGCTTGACCAGCCATGCCGCTGAAGAATCGAACCCCGCGATTTCACCTGACGGAAAATGGGTGGCGTTCACAGGACGCTACGAGGGACCCGCCGAGGTTTATGTTATGCCGGTTAGCGGTGGCGCACCCATCCGCCTCACTTTTGAAGGCGACAACGCCCGAGTGCAGGGATGGACGGCTGATAATAAGGTCGTATACGCAACGGCACGTTACTCCGACAAGCCAACGACGCGGCTCTATACGGTCGATGTCGCAACTCGGGCACGAACTACGATTCCGCTAGCCGAAGCAGCGGAAGGTTGTTTTAATAACAACACCTTATTTTTTACGCGTCAGCCCTTGGCCTCGGACAACGTCAAGCATTACCACGGCGGGCTAGCGCAGAATATTTGGCGCTTTGATTCCAACGCCGTCGGCAAATCCGCGTCGGAAGCCGTGCTGCTGACTGGCGATTACAAGGGGACAAGCCGACAACCGATGTGTGATAACGCCCGCAACCGGATCTACTTTCTCTCTGACCGCGATGGCACATTCAATGTTTGGTCGATGGACTTGACCGGGCGCGACGTCAAGCAGCACACCAATCACAAAGATTTTGATATTCGCGGCGCGTCCATTTCATCAGACGGAAAATCAATTGTTTATCAGCGCGGCGCAGATGTTTATGTGCTTGATACTGCCACCAAGGCAGATCGAAAATTGGTGATTACGCTGCAATCTGATTTTGAGCACACCCGCACTCGATGGATCAAAACCCCATGGGATTTTGTGACTGATGTTGAGCCCTCACCCACCGGTGATCGCGTAGCCATCACCGCACGCGGTCAGATTTTTGTGGCTCCGGTTGGATCGGGACGCCGGGTGGAAGTGACGCGGGCGAGTGAAGTGCGGGCGCGCCGCGCTACTTTCTCAGCCGATGGTAAATCGGTCTTTGCGTTTGCAGACCCATCGGGCGAGATGGAGCTCTGGCGCTATCCAGCAAACGGCGTTGGCGCTGGAAAACAACTTACCCAAAACGCCACCGTGCTCCGCCGCCAAGCAACGCCCTCGCCGGACGGGAAGTGGGTTGCGCATACCAACAACCGTAACGCCTTATTTTTGCTCAATATCGCCAGTGGCGAAGACAAGCAAATTGATCGCAACGGCGACGATGCATTTGAGCACATCGTTTGGTCGCCGGATAGTCGTTGGATCGCATTTAGCAAATTCGGCGCGAACCAATTTGAAGCCCTGCATTTAATTGAAATCGCAACACTCAAACGTACGCAAATTACCAGCGAGCGATATGATGCCCGCGACGCGGCGTTTAGCCCCGATGGAAAGTGGCTTTACTTTTTATCGAACCGCAATTTACAAACCGTGGTTGGTTCGCCCTGGGGACAGCGTAATCCTGAACCGTTTTTTGATCGGCAGATAAAAATATATGCCTATGCACTTGACCCGCAAGCGCGCTGGCCGTTCTTGCCCAAGGATGAGTTGCAAAAACCAGAGCCTGAGAAAAAAACGGACTCAGCAACTGCCTCTGTTTCTACCACCACGTCCTCGTCCACAGGCGCCGCCTCAACGGTCACCACCTCCGCAACGGCCAAAGTGGACGCGAAAGAAGCCGGCGTCGTAAACTCGGCTAAAAACGCAGCTAAAGTTTCACCGCTTGTGCTGGACGGCATTGCGGAGCGGCTGTATGAGGTGCCGATTCCGGCAGGCAATTACAGCGAGCTATCGACTGACGGCAAGCGGCTTTATGTGGCTGTTGCTGAACCAACACAGGAGCGCAAGCTATCGTTGCGTTCAGTCGCGATTGAGGCTGCGAGTGCGACGCCCGCAACACTCGATGTTTTTTTTGAAGACATCCGCAGTTATCGACTGACGCAAGACGGTAAGAAAATTTTTCTACGTCGCGCAAACGAATTGTTTGTGTTTGAGGCGGGCAAAGCGGCGCCTGCACCTGCCGATCAGGCCAAGTTTGCGGTCAATCTGCGCGACTGGACATTCCCCGTTGATCCACGCGAGGAGTGGAAGCAAATGTACGTGGATGCTTGGCGAATGCATCGCGACTATTTTTACGATAAAAATATGCACGGTGCTGACTGGCCGAAAGTCCGTACTAAATACCAACCTTTGATGGAAAGAGTTACGGATCGCGCGGAAGTCAGTGATGTGCTCTCCCAAATGATTTCCGAAGTTTCTGCACTACACAGCCAAGTCGGCGCCAACGATATTCGGCGCGGCGCAGACACGATTGATGTTTCAAGCCTCGGCGCCGAATTTGAAAAAGCGCCACAGGGTTTCCGCGTGACGAAGATTTTTGGCGGCGATCCTGAACTGTTAGAGGAGCGCAGCCCTCTTGCACGGCCTGAAGTGAATGTCAAAGTGGGGGCTGTTATTACCAGCGTAAATGGCCTGAACGCCAGCGCTGTAGCCACTCTTGGCGAATTGCTCCGGAACCAGACGCAAAAACAAGTGCTGATGACGGTACTCGAATCCAACGGCAAAACGCGTGAGGTCATCGTCACCCCTACCGATCCGCGCCGCGACCGAGAACTGCGCTACCTCACTTGGGAACGTGAACGCAACGCAGTGGTGGAGGCGGCATCGGCGAAGCGTGTCGGCTATGTGCATTTGCAGGCCATGGGGCCAAACGATATTGCCCGCTGGGTACGCGAGTTCTATCCGGCGATAGCGCGTGAAGGATTGATTATCGACCTGCGCGGCAACAACGGCGGCTCAATTGATAGCTGGATTATTGAAAAACTCCAGCGCCGCGCGTGGCATTTTTGGCAGGGCCGTAGTAGCGACGAGCCATCCCACAATCAACAGCTCGCTTTCCGTGGTCATGTCGTGGCGCTCATTGATGCCAACACTTATTCAGATGGCGAGACGATGGCGCAAGGATTGAAGCGGCTTGGTATCGCGCCATTGATTGGCATGACGACAGCAGGCGCGGGCATTTGGCTATCAGACCAAAACCGTTTGCGTGACAACGGAATTGCGCGTGCAGCTGAGTTTGGCTCGTTTGTCGATGATGGCAAAGAGCGCGCTTGGATTACCGAAGGGGTTGGTGTTGCCCCAGATATCCGTGTTGATAATTTGCCGCATGCAACATTCAATGGCAGCGATGCGCAGCTTGATGCGGCGGTCGCCTACTTGATGGACAAAATGGCAAAAGAGCCAATGCGGAAAATTTCTGTTCCAGCTTATCCGGTGGCGGTGAAGTAGACCAGCTGACAAAAAAATCGTCATCCCGGCGGGTTTACGGCATTACGTTGCCCCGCCGAAATGACGATTTTTTGCGCGTATTGGTTATTGGTTAGCCCCTTTTGTGGGTTAGGTGGCCTTAAGTAGCCTTAAGTAGCTTTAGCGAGCCTAAAACGCCACCGCCCGAATCGTTACAAACACCGAACGGCCCGGCTGGTTATAACCGCGAGCCAGGGTGTAATCACGGTTTGCCAGATTGGTTGTGTTGACATCAACTGTCCATGTTTTATCGACTTGATAACGCACATTCGCGCCTAGCAACGCATAGCCACTCATTTTGCTGCTTGCGGCCTCGCTGGCAGATTCAAACCGTGCGCCGCTGGCAGTCACATCCACGCCAAACGACCATGTGCCGATTGAACGCGACAGGTTCACATTGCCAAACTGCTTCGCACGTGTACGAAGCTGCTTGCCGCTGTCGGCATCAATTGGCTTTTGCACGGTGAGCGCGGCATTAAGATTAAATCCCAGCAGCGTTGTGCCGCCATTCAACTCCCAGCCTTTGATGCGGGCACGGCGAATGTTTTGCGGCTTATTAGTTACAAAATCGTAAAGGATTAGGTCTTCGATTTTGTTATCAAAGTAAGCGATACTGGCGCGTGCATCTTTATTGGCAAATTTAAAGCCGCCCTCTTTTTGTTCTCCACGTTCTGGCAGCAGCTTCGGATTGGAAAAGCCTGGATAGTACAAATCATTAAAACTCGGCGCGCGAAACGCTCGGCCACCGCGCGCATAAAGTAACGCTTGCGGTGTCAGTTGAATCCCGTAAGAAGCGCTGCCGGTGTTGCGGCTACCATATTGTTTTTCTTCATCGCGGCGGATCGTGAATTCAAATTGGTTTGCGTCCAAGCGTTCAAGGTAGCTGGCAAAGATTGCGTTAGTCGTGCGCTTCTTGGAATCATAATCGGTTGTTGACGATATTTTTTCCTCGCGCCACTCAACGCCCGCGCCCATGCTGCCAGTTAATGTCTTAAATTCATTCGACCAGACCGCTTGATTCTGCGCAGTCTTAAACGTGCCCGGGTAGTCCGAGGTAATGCGAATATCATCGGTGGTTTGGCCGACACGGAAATTCGATTTCCAATCCGGTGCGAAATTATTCTCCGACACCAACTGCAAACCCGACAAAATTTGTTTGTTTGACGGATCACCGGGCACGCCGTCATCGTATTTCACGCGGCCAACCGATTGCCAAGCGGAAGCCGAGATGGTTTCGCCTTGCCAAAGCGTGTGCGAAATTTTCAGCAACACATTGGCATTGCTATACGGATCACGATCAGGGTTATAGCCAAAAGGCCCGGCCAGCGCATTGGTAGCCGATCGCGCATTGACTTCTCGATAGCCCGCGTTAATGGTGAAGGATGTTTTGTCTTCCGTGGTCGTGAATCCGGCGCTCACTGAGCGTGCAGAATTGGAGCCTAGGCCTACCTCAGCCGTGAGGCGTGGTTTATCGGCTGCGCGGGTGAAAATTTGGATGACGCCGCCAATGGCATCTGAGCCGTAAACGCCAGAAAGGGGCCCTTTGACGATCTCTATCCGCTCAATCAAATCGAGCGGAATGTTTTCGAACGCAGCGCCACCAGAGGTTGAAGAGCCGAGCCTTAAACCATCCACCAACACCAAGGTGTGCTGGCTGTTCGCGCCGCGAATGAACACACCTGATGGCTGACCGGCACCGCCGGTTGCACGAATTTCGACGCCGGCTTTGCGTTGCAACAGTTCGGTGAGGCTCAAGCCGCCTGCTGATTCAATGTCAGCACGGGTGATGATGGCGGTTTGCGCGGGTGCGCTATCGGCATCTTGTGGCACGCGATTAGCCGTGACGACAATGTTGTTCAGCGAAGAAGCTGACGCGTTAGCGGTTGCGGAGGTTTGTGCCGACAGGTTGGCGGCGAACATTGCCGAAATCGCGAGGGGCAATATTGTTGGAGGGTATTTAAAACGGGAATGTGTTGTACAGGGTCGAGCTAAGGATAGGTTTTTCATAAAATATTTTCGTAGAAGTGGCAAGCGTCCCCGCAAGCCACGTGAGTCTTCATGCACAGCGCGTTGGTGTGGAATACAGCGCCGTGCACACCGTCATGCGCATTTTTAAACTGCCTTAACCTGCTTTAAACTGGCAATACGCACGGTGCGGGGCCGGTATCCGGACTGATGGGTTGCGATGACACCATCGTCATCACCTTTGCAGCGCCCTTCCCAGACCAACATCATCCAGTGGATCGCACTACAAAATACCCAATCACCGTTGCGGGGGCAGTGCGTGACTGTTCCAACTGCTGATGGAACCACACGCTTCCCGTTTAACTTGAGCCGCAAACCTTAGCTGCTCAAGCACCTCACACGCCGAAGATTGTACGCGCTTGAGGTGCGCCAACGCTCTTGCTATCATTTTGCGATACCCTACTCGCCTCGTTGTGCCAATTATTGCTGGTGCAATTCAATTTTTTGTCGGAGATGAAATGCCTATTTTTTCTGCCTTTCGCGTGGCTTTGTATTTGGCTTTATGTTTAGTTGCTCTGAGCGCACCCTCTTTCGTATGGTCCGCCGCCGCCTCTGATACTGACGCTGAGAAATCAAAGCCAAAGTGGGATGTCAATAAACCGCCTGGCGCATCCGCCACGGTAAAAATCGACACCCGTACCGGCACTTGGATGACGGTGGATGTGAGCCCCGACGGTAAACAAATCGTGTTTGATTTACTGGGCGATTTATATCTGCTGCCGATTGCGGGCGGTGAGGCGAAAGCGCTAACGCATTCGATGGCGTGGGAAATGCAGGCACGATTTAGCCCCGATGGCAAGAAGCTGACGTATATGTCCGATGCCGGCGGTGGCGACAATATCTGGACAATGAATGTCGATGGTACCGATGCACGCGAAATCAGCAAAGAAAAAATCCGCATGATGAACAATCCCGTCTGGCATCCAAACGGGCAATACATCGCGGCACGCAAACATTACGCCGGAACACGCTCGCTCGGTTCGGGCGAGATTTGGCTTTTCCACGCGGGCGCAACGAGTGAAGGTGTGCAGCTAAACGAAAAACCAAATTGGCAAAAAGACCTTGGCGAGCCCGCGTTTTCGCCCGATGGCCGCTACGTTTATTACTCACAAGACACCACACCGGGCAAAAATTTTGAATACAACAAAGATTCCAACAAGCAGATCTACCAAATTTTCCGGCACGACTTGCAGGACGGTAAAACCAAAGCATTTGTCAGCGGTGCAGGTGGCGCGGTGCGTCCTACGCCTTCGCCCGATGGAAAATATTTGGCGTTTGTGCGACGTGTTCGCAACCAATCGACGCTATTTTTAAAAGACCTACAAACAGGGGCGGAAACCGTTGCCTGGTCCGGCCTAGAGCGCGATATGCAGGAGGCGTGGGCGGTGCATGGTGTGTATCCATCGTTTGCATGGATGCCCGGTAGCAAGGAAATTGTGGTGTGGGCGCAGGGGAAAATTTGGCGGGTTGATCCTTTTTCGGCCAACACCGGAAACAAAAATGCCGCAAAAGAAATTCCGTTCCATGTTGCCGATACGCGCGAAATTCGGGAAGCGGTACGATTTGAAACCAAAGTAGCGCCCGATAGTTTCGATGTGCACCAACTGCGCTGGGTTAATGTTTCGCCTGCGGGCGACAAAGTGATTTATTCCGCTCTTGGCCATCTTTATTTGCGTAACTTGCCAGAAGGCAAGCCGCAGCGCTTAACGAAATTCGATGATCGTTTTGAATTGTGGCCTTCGTTCTCGCGCGACGGAAAATCGATTGTCTTCACCACTTGGAATGATGCAAAGCTAGGCTCAGTCCGAACCCTTGATCTCGCCAGCGGCAAAGAGAGCGCGTTGACGCGTGAGCCTGGAAAGTATCTCTCACCAACGTTCTCGCCGGACGGCAAACAAGTCGTGTTCATGAAGGCGCGCGGCGGCTATTTGACAACACCGTGGTACGGTATTGAAACCGGCATATTTTCGGTGCCAACTGACGCGAAAGCCGCGCCCCGCCTTGTGGTTGAGGATGGTAGCGATCCCCTGTTTGGCGCGGATAACGAGCACATTTATGTAACCCGCCAGAACACCACCGGCGAGGTGGATTGGGCGATGCAACTGGTGCGCGTGAAGTTGGATAAATCAGCCGAGCATGTGGTGGTGAAGGGGGATTTCACCAGCGATTTTGCGCTCTCACCCGATGGTGCATGGCTTGCGTTTGAGGAACGATTCCACACCTATGTGATGCCGCTGCCACAAGCAGGCAAGACGATTTCTATCGGCCCGAAAGCAGAAGCGCTGCCGGTGAAACAGCTCGATGTGAATGCCGGCAAGTATGTGCATTTTTCGGGCGATAGCAAAACCGTTTATTTCTCATTGGGCAATGAACTCTTTACCCGGCCATTGAAGGACGCATTCACTTTCACATCAACCACGGTTAAAGACGCAAAAGACCTACCAAAAATGGCTGAGAATGGCGTAAACATTGGCTTTGCAGCCAATGCGGACAAACCCGCCGCCACAGTGGTCATCAATGGCGCAAGGGTTGTCACGATGAAGGGCGATGAAGTGATTGATAACGCCCGCATCGTCGTCAAAGGCAATCGCATCACCGCCATTGGCAAGATGGCCGAGGTGGTCGCACCGGCAGGTGCAACGGTAATCGATGCGGTTGGCAAAACCATCATCCCCGGATTGGTCGATGTGCATTGGCATGGCGGCATGGCGGAAGATGAAATTATTCCGCAGCAAAGTTGGATCAACTATGCATCGCTCGCATTTGGCGTGACGACGATTCACGACCCGTCGAATAACACCTCAGATATTTTTACGCAAAGCGAATTGCAGCGTGCGGGGCTGGTGGTGGGGCCACGTATTTACTCGACGGGCACGATTTTATATGGCGCAAAGGCGAACATGAGTGCGGTGGTCAATAGTTTGGACGACGCGCTCACGCACTTGAAACGCATGAAAGCCGCCGGTGCGATCTCGGTCAAAAGCTATAACCAACCGCGCCGCGATCAGCGCCAGCAAATATTGGAAGCGGCGCGCCAAACCAACATGATGGTGGTGCCCGAAGGTGGCTCGCTGTTCCAGATGAACATGACGATGGTCGTCGATGGCCATACCGGTGTGGAGCACGCGATTCCGGTCGCCAGTGCCTACGACGATGTAAAGCAACTTTGGTCACAAACTAAGGTGGGCTACACACCAACGCTGGGCGTGGGCTATGGCGGGCTCGATGGCGAGCACTACTGGTACGCGCACACGGATGTGTGGAAGCACCCGATCCTCTCCCGCTATGTGCCGCGCACCTTACTCGAACCACGCAGCGTGCGCCGTGAAATGGCACCGGAAGAAGATTTCAACATCATTAAAGTTGCCCGCACCGCCACCGAGCTGCAACGTGCCGGTGTGCCGGTGAACATCGGCGCACACGGCCAGCGCGAAGGCTTGGCCGCGCATTGGGAAATGTGGACATTGGGCCTCGGCGGAATGACTTCGCTTGAAGCGATCCGGTCCGCCACCATCAACGGTGCAAAATATTTGGGCATGGACAAAGACATCGGCTCGTTGGAGGTCGGCAAGCTGGCAGACTTGGCGATTATTGATGGCGATGTGCTGAGCGATATCCGAAAGAGTGACCGGCTCACGCATGTGATGGTCAATGGCCGATTATACGAATCCGCGACGATGAATGAAGTGGGCGCAACACCTAAAGCACGTAAACCGTTTTTCTTTGAAGGTGCGAACGGGAGTGTGGTGCCGGTGGATTCGACGGGGTATGGACATGGTGATGGGGAGGGTGTGGGGCATTGATGAAAACTAGGCGCGATCCTAACCGAAAACCAACACATCCCGGCGCAGCCCTGCGCGAAGATGTGCTGCCTGCGCTGGAAATGTCGCAAACAGAATTTGCCAAACGCCTTGGCGTGAGTCGTCTGACTGTATCCGAGCTACTACTCGAAAAGCGCAGCCTCACTGCCGACGTGGCAATGGGCATTGCAACCCTCACCAGCACCACGCCAGAAAGCTGGCTGCGGATGCAGGAGACGCTTGATTTTTGGGAGTCAGCGCAATCAGCCAAGCGGGCTGACTTCAATCGATTTCTCAAAAATGTTCCCAATGTCCCGGCTGAAAAATATGACAAATGATTCATTAAAGCTTGCAGAAATCGCAGCGCAAAAAAATGAGTTCGCCAAAATTGTGGCGAATGTAACGGCGCGCAATAAAAACATGTCCGCTGAAGAAGTCGGGGCAACTATCAACGCCGCGCTGCGCAAAGCTCGACACGATATGAAGAAAGCTTAATTTACTGATCGTGACCTAAGCATTGGCTATTACTTTAATTGAGCCTAACTGCAATTGACTGTATCTCAAAAGAGATACATAATAGTTAAAGTTCTATAAGGGCAAAAACCATGGCAGCACAATCTTCAATGCTTCACGTTCGCGTGGATGACGACACCAAAGCGCAAGCCACTGAGGCACTTGCCGCAATGGGTATGTCTGTGTCTGATGCGGTGCGTATTTTTTTAAACCGCGTAGTGATCGATCAGGCTTTTCCGCTCGAACTCAAAGTGCCCAATGCCGAAACCCGCAAGGCGATGGCGGAAGCTCGCACCATCATGGCCAAACGCAAAGCCCGATTTGCAACGCCAGAAGCGCTATTCGATGACCTCGAAAAAATCCGCCGCAAGTAAGCGTGCGTCGTTGCCGCGCACGTCGGATTACACAAAATCGTTTCTGAAAGACTGGCAACGGCTCTCGCACTCTGGCCGCTACGACGTGAATCGTCTCAAAGAAGCGATGCTTCTGCTCATCGCAAACGATGCCCCACTCAGCGCTGAATGGCTCGACCATCCACTAAAAGGCGATTGGGCTGACCATCGGGAATGCCATATCGGCGGGGATTTTTTGTTGATCTATCGGGTTGAGGGTGACCTGATTGTGTTTGTGCAAACTGGGACGCATACTGAGTTGTTTAATGGATAGTATTTTTGCATGACTTGCGTGCTACTGTTTGCAATGCGGCTTAAAGCAAAAGAGCGAAAACTTAATTCAGCAGCCAAAATCAGTAATGGTCAAGATGCGTCTCTTGTTAGGACTTAACTGCGTATATGCCCATACCTGCGCTTGAACCTAACGGCTTGCTTCCCACTGGCATTCACGCTTGCTCGCTCGACGACATCGATGCGCGCTTTACTTGGAATGAGCATAGGATTAGTTTATTCACGAATTTCATGCTCTTTTTAGAGTCTGAACTCAGACCACATTTTCCGTATCCCATCTTCTTTGATGGAAGCTTTGTGACCGATAAGGAGCTGCCGGACGATACTGATGTTGTGCTTGATTTATCTAATGCTCCAGATGATCGCAAGTGGGGAGCGCTAGTGTTTATGCAGCAACATCAGCAAAGACTCATGTCGCAATACCGTGTACATTTTTGGATTAATTTACCAGGCAATAGCGATTTTTCCGCTTTTTTTCAATATGTCGGTATTAAGACTGCGCGCTCTAAAGGTTTGAACCCAAAGCATCTGAAGGGAATTCTTAAGGTTTCATAATGGGCAAATGGATTGAATCGGTCGAACGTAAGGCCTCAATTATTCACACACAGCTAGCCGCCGCTCGTTCGCTGGCGGTAGCTCATGGTGCCAGTGCGGACAGTATTGCAGCACCGTATTTAAACCTCTTGCGAAATTTGTATGCTGAAGAGTTTCCTTTTGCACAATTATCAGATGCGTCAGATCTTGTTGCACGCTTCAAGGGCCCTTCTGTTGATATTCATGATCCAACGGTTTCCATCGTAAGTTCACTACTCTCGGAACTACGCGAGCAAATACGAGGAATCGCAAAATCAGTAGTCGGTTTAGCGACTGATACGCGCGTGCTATGGCCTGCGCAACTCGACCCTCATCTTTCGGGAATTGCACATGGAAGCCTGCTTGTAGGAGTTAGCGTTTCCGCCCCAGAAGCACTTGGCGCAAAAGGACAGCTTGAAATAGAAGGTGCGTCCACGCAAGTATTTGAATCTGTTCGATCAGCAATCCGCAGCCTTTCTTTAGTCGCTCGTTATGTTAATGATTCTGGAATAGATGACTCTATTCGTGACGCGTTCCCAGACCCAGCAATTAGAGACACTGTATTGGTTGCTGCTAGGAGGTTAGCGCCGACAGGTAGGCGCGGCATCGACAGCATTTCATTCTTTACCCCTGAAATTGAGGAGCAAGAAGTACAGCTCTTAACGCCAAAATCTCGCCAAACATTATCCAGCGCACTTATTACTCCGGTAAAGACTCGCGGCGATGGAACCTTTGAAGGACTTCTACGGGAAGTTGACTTAGATGCGCGTCGGTTTGAAATTCGAGGCGTTAGCGGTATCGGAGCCATTCGTTGTGTATACGGTCCGCAACACGATGCGCTCGTGCGTGCAGCGCTCGATGCGAAAGTACGGATCACCGGACAGTACGAGGTATTTGAAGGTTCTCGTCCGCGTTTCGTTGCGGTCAATATAATGGAACGGTTGACGCAACCTTTACAGCAATTGCCGATTCCTGAGTAAGTCTCTAGCTGTTTAAGCGACTTGATTGAGCAATTCTTACTAGCCCTACGTACAAAATGGCTTCAATTATCACTACCTAAAACAGTTGCTAAAAAAGCTTTGTTTCGCCCAAAATTCCTACCCCTCGCGTAAAATTCCCCTTCTTATTTTCCCCTTCGTACTAATCCAGAAAGTCTCATGCTTCCCTCCATCGAATCCCGTCTTGCCGTTGAGCTCGCCGCCAAACCCATCCAAATCGCTGCGGCTGTTGCCCTGCTTGACGAAGGCGCTACTGTGCCTTTTATTTCGCGTTATCGGAAGGAGGCTACGGGCGGACTTGACGATATTCAGTTGCGCTTGTTGGAAGAGCGGTTGCGGTATTTGCGGGAGCTGGAGGATCGTCGCGTGGCGATTTTGGACAATATTGAGGAGCAGGGGAAATTAACGCCCGAGCTTCGTTTAGCGATTGAAAACGCGGAAGATAAAACCAAACTCGAAGATTTGTATTTGCCTTACAAACAGAAGCGCCGCACCAAGGCGCAGATTGCAAAGGAGGCAGGCTTAGAGCCGTTGGCGGATGTGTTATTGGCTGATCCGATGCTCACACCTGAAGTGGAGGCTGCAAAATATTTGCGTGCCGAGCCTGTGGATGCAGAACAGAAGGACACCGTCGTTCCCGACGTAAAAGCCGCACTGGAAGGTGCGAAGCAAATCTTGATGGAACGTTTTTCGGAGAGTGCGGGTTTGATTGCGCGGGTGCGGGATTACATGATTTTGCATGGCGTGGTGGAATCCAAATTGGTAGAAGGCCAAGCTGATAAGGGTGCAAAGTTTTCGGATTATTTTGTTTATAACGAGACTTGGAAAACGATTCCTTCTCATCGTGCACTGGCGCTGTTCCGTGGCCGCAATGAGGGCTGCTTGAGCGTTGCGCTGCGGCTGGATTCGGAAGAAGAAAAACCTTCATGGAGTGCGCCGTTTAATCCGGTGGAGGAAATGATTAGCGGCCATGCGGGCATTGCCAACAAGGCGCGGCCTGCGGACAAATGGTTATGTGAAGTGGTGCGCTGGACATGGCGGGTGAAAATTTCGCTGCATTTGGAAACGGAATTAATGTCTAACTTGCGCGAAAAAGCGGAAGTGGAGGCGATCAATATCTTCGCGCAGAATTTGAAAGATTTGCTACTCGCCGCCCCCGCCGGACCGCGCGCGACCATGGGGCTGGACCCCGGCATTCGCACCGGTTGTAAAGTGGCGGTGGTGGATAGCACTGGCAAGGTGTTGGAGACAACGACGATTTACCCGCATGAGCCGCGTCGTGATTGGGAAGGCGCGTTGCACACGCTTGCCGTGCTGGCTAAAAAACACAGCGTGGATTTAATTTCCATTGGCAATGGCACGGCATCCCGTGAGACGGATAAATTAGCGGGGGATCTGATTAAGCTAATCACGGCGCAATATCCCGAACATCACATGACGAAAATTGTGGTGTCCGAAGCGGGTGCATCGGTTTATTCCGCGTCGGAATTTGCGTCCAAAGAATTGCCGGATTTGGATGTGTCGATTCGCGGTGCGGTATCGATTGCGCGGCGTTTACAAGACCCGCTGGCGGAGCTGGTGAAGATTGATCCGAAGTCGATTGGTGTGGGCCAATATCAACACGACGTGAATCAAAGCCAGCTCGCACGCTCGTTGGTTGCGGTAGTGGAAGATTGCGTAAACGCAGTCGGTGTAGATGTGAATATGGCCTCAAGTGCCCTATTGGCGAGGGTTTCGGGGCTGTCGGCCTCGGTGGCGGCGAATATTGTTTCGCACCGCGATGCGCACGGCGCATTCAAATCGCGTGAGGCTTTAAAGAAAGTGCCGCGCTTGGGCGATAAGGCGTTTGAGCAGGCGGCAGGATTTTTGCGGATTCAAAATGGCGAGAATCCGCTGGATGCATCGAGCGTTCACCCCGAGGCGTATCCGCTGGTGGAGAAAATTCTAGCCGATATAAAACGTGACAAAGGTGACACAAAAGCGGACATCAAAGCCCTAATGGGGGATGCGAAGTTACTGAAAAGTTTAGACGCCGAGAAATATGCGGATGAGCGGTTCGGTGTGCCGACGGTGACGGACATTTTGAAAGAGTTGGAAAAACCCGGCCGTGATCCGCGCCCTGAATTCAAGACGGCAACTTTTCAGGATGGTGTGGAGAAATTATCCGATTTGCAGCCGGGCATGATTTTGGAAGGGGTGGTGACCAACGTCGCGGCATTCGGCGCGTTTGTGGATATTGGTGTGCATCAGGATGGCTTGATTCATATATCAGCTCTTGCCGAAAAGTTTGTGAAGGACCCTCGCGATGTCGTGAAGGCCGGGCAAGTGGTGAAAGTAAAAGTGATCGAGGTTGATGAAAAGCGGAATCGGGTAGCGTTGACAATGCGCTTAAATGACACACCAACGGCTAAATCGACGGGCGGCGGTTCTGATAGAGACGCCCGAACGGGTGCAAGCAATCGCGCTGCCGGAAACCAACAGAATGCGCAACGTCAACCTGCCATGGCAGGAGGTGAAAGCGCGATGGCAGCGGCGTTTGCGAAGTTGAAGAAAGGCTGAACGCAGGCTGGGCGCTTAAGGTGGTCTCGCCAGTCGGCCATTTAGCCGCACGAAACATCTGGTTGAGCCCGTATACTGTTTCAATCGCTGCTTCAATTGCCGCTTTAATTGCTGCTTCAAAATGACTATAGTGGCCTATGCCAGCCAATCTAACCATCCGCGATATGCGCCCCACCGATGCCGCCAATGTCGCCGGACTGAGCGCTGAACTTGGCTACCCAGCGACGACAGAACTAATCGCCCTGCGCCTCGCAGAAATTAACAATAACGTGAATGACAGCACGACACGCGGCCTGTTCGTCGCTGACCACAACAAGCTCGGCGTGATTGGCTGGATTTATGTTTATTCGATGCAGCCTTTCCATGCTGATCGTTATGCTGAGATTGGCGGTTTGGTCGTTGGCGCATCTGCGCGTCGCACAGGTGCTGGGGCGGCGCTCATGGGCGCGGCGGAAGCGTGGGCAGGTGAACGCGGCTATTTGACGATGCGCCTGCGCTCTGGGATACATCGGCCTGATGCGCACCTATTTTATGAAGCGATTGGCTACGGCAAAGTGCGTGAATCGATGATGTTCCGCAAATCATTGGTGGGTGCGTGAAGCGGCTTGCCGGCAATAGTCATTCAATGGCCGATGATGGCTATGTGTTGCTCGACCAATTGCTTGATCGACGAACTTGTGTAGCGTTCGCTGAACAGTTATCGAAAGCTGCTGCCAGCGCAGGACAGCGGCACTTGATTGATCACGCTGCCGTGCAGTTGCTTCTCCACGATCCCCGGCTGATTGAGGCAGTGCGCGACATCTTTGGCGGAAAGGCCAGTTCACCCGCCTCAAGTTCTGCACCTGCGCCCGCCTCGGCATTTGCTTTCAAAGCCACACTGTTCGACAAACACAGCGAGCAAAATTGGCTGGTCGCTTGGCATCAGGATGTGACGATTCCCGTGGCCGCGAAGCATGATGTGCCGGGCTGGACGGCGTGGTCGGTCAAGGATGGGGTGGATTATGTTTGTCCGGTTGATCGCGTTTTACGGGCGGTGGTAGCGCTTCGGATTCATCTTGATGATTGCCATGCCGAAAACGGGCCGCTGCGGGTGTTACGCGGCAGCCATGTGCTGGGGCACGTCCCGCAAAGCAAGGTTGCCGGGATGGCCGATTCGTTTGAGACGGATATCATCGAGGGCGATGCGGGCAGCGCAGTGTTTATGAAGCCGCTGCTGATTCATGCGTCGTCAAAAGCCACGGTCGATGCGCGGCGGCGTGTGTTGCAATTTGAATTTGCAGCAATTGATTTGCCGGTCCCGTTGGCTTGGCATCGTCGCTGCGCTTTGGGTTGAGTCGTTAGAAATCTCGAATCACATGCTGCTGGCGACGGCTGACCGGCAACTTTTCGGCAACCCCTTTGAGTACCACGACCCAGTGCGTGCCGCTCCCCTCACCGTTAGCGGCCCCCTCGCCGCTTGGATCACCCTCACCAGATTCCGCTTTTTCAAATCCGGCAACGGCTTTATTCGCGACCAGCGCGCTGCGGTGGATGCGGGTAAACATGCCGGCAAATTCTTCTTCTAGTTTGGTGAGCGATTCCTCAAGCAAATATTCTTTGGCGATGGTTTTAACGGTCACGTATTTCAGCTCTGCCCGTAAAAAAACAACATCATCGACCGGCACCAAAATAATCTTACCGCGCTCGTGAATCGATAAATGTTTGCGCCGCGATTTGGTGGCCTCGGCGATTGCATCTGCGGATTCTTGCTTAACAATGCGTGCTTTTTTGAGTGCCGCTAATAATCGTTCTTGCTTGATCGGCTTGAGTAAATAATCGACCGCGTTGAGTTCAAACGCCTGGACGGCGTATTGATCGAATGCGGTGGTGAAGATAAGCTTGGGTGGCTGCTCCAGCTTGGCGATATGCCGCGCGACTTCCAAGCCATCCATCATCGGCATGCGAATATCGGTCAGCGCAATATCGATGCCGCCACGGTTGATGATGTCGATCGCCTCAAGTCCGTTCGCGGCCTCATCGGCGATGACAAGCGGAAACGCTTCTCGGCAATCATCAAGCAGGTCACGAAGCCTGCGCCTCGCGGGGGCTTCGTCGTCGATGATGAGAATTTTAGTCGGCAAATTTACGGGGCTCATGGAAACTGATCTTATCTTAATTACCTTATTTACGTGCCGCGCTTAGCTCAGCTTAGCTTAGCTTAGCTTGGTTAATACTCTTCGTTGACTCACACAGCCGCCGTCCTCAACCGCCTCACCTATCTCCCACTCTTAACTGCCTCACTGGTCTGCCCCGCTCATCTACCTCTGTTCGGCAGCGTAATCGTCACCAGGTATTGATCGCCGCGCACTTCGGCTTTCAGGCTCGCCTCGGCATCAAAGTGTAACTGCAAGCGTTCTTTGATATTAGCAATCGCCATGCGGTTGCCGGTGACGTGGCTGGAGCCGGGCGAAAACGGGTTGGTAAGACGAATATAAAATTGCTTTCCCTTATCCACAATTTCGATTTTTAGCTCGCCAATGCCGTGGTTACCGTCAAGCGGCTCGATGCCATGATAGACCGCGTTCTCGACCAACGGCTGCAAAATCAGCGGCGGCACAAACGCCCCTTTGGGCAAATTTTCAATTTGCCAGTTGATGACCAACCGCTCGCCCAGCCGAATTTGCTCGATCTCTAAATAGCGGCGGCACAGCTCAATCTCTTCTTCGAGCGGGGTGAGCTTACGGTTATCGGCCATGAGCACGCGGAACAGTTCGGCCATGTCTTCCAGCATGCGCTCAGCGCGTTTGGGTTCGGAGCGGATGAGTGAGAGGACAGCGTTGATGGAATTAAACAAAAAGTGTGGCCGAATGCGGGCTTGCAACGCCTGCAACCGCGCTTCGGTAAATGCGGGCGACAATGCGCGGGAGCGCAGATCAAAATAGAGCAACACGACCGCGGTGGCGAAAAGGAGGAAGAACGCAAATTGCCAAAACGGTGGCCGCTCGCTGAACGGCATAATGAACGGCATCAAATACCATAACCCCTCGCCCACAGCAGACTCTAAGGCAAAAATGGCTGAAACGCCTTGCCAGTAGCGGAGTTTGGCAAAAATTGGCTGCAGTGTGCAAGTTGCGATCAGCGACATCAGCATCGCCGGTTGGGCGAGTACGGAGATCGTCAAGTACTGCGTCGCCAACTCACGCCCCGCCTCTGCCCGCAAGATGGCGGCAGCAATCACCATCACGTTCACAATCGCCAACAGGCGCAACATGATTCCCAAATTGCAAAAATTCGGCAGCCGCGCGGCCATATTCGCTGATTCAACTGCGGTCGAGGGTGCGACGGGAGTAGCGCTTAAGGGCGACGGTTTGTCGTTGGCTTGTTTTATACTGATCTCGCTTTGGGTTTGTTGGATGTAGGCTATAAACGCAAGCTAGTCTATCAAGTGCAGTCACCGCGGACGGCGCAACATTGATTCTGCGCGAATCCAAACAAAATCGCCACAAAAACTAATCTACTGAAATCACATCATGGCCAACTCTCCAAGCTCACTATCACCTTCATCATCCCCCGCCGCTTGGTCAGGCCGCTTCTCTGAGCCCGTCACCGATTTAGTGAAACGCTTCACCGCCTCTGTGACTTTCGACAAACGCTTGGCCGAAGTCGATATCCAGGGCTCACTCGCCCACGCGGCGATGCTCAGAAAAGTTGGCGTCCTCACTGCGCACGACTTGGCGGAAATCGAGCGCGGCATGGCGATCATTTTGGCCGAAGTCCGCGCGGGCACATTTGATTGGTCGATTGATCGTGAAGACGTTCACATGAATATTGAAGCGCGGCTCGTCGCCCTGATCGGCGATGCGGGTAAGCGCCTCCACACGGGGCGTTCGCGGAACGACCAGGTCGCAACCGACATTCGCCTTTGGCTGCGCGGCGAGATTGACAACATCATCGTGCTATTGCGCGCCACCCAGCTTGCTTTTATCAACATGGCGGATCAGCACGCCGACACCATTATGCCCGGCTTCACGCACCTGCAAGTGGCGCAGCCGGTGACGTTCGGCCATCACCTCATGGCATATGTGGAAATGCTGTCGCGCGATGAAGCCCGGATGATCGATTGCCGCAAGCGCGTGAACCGATCACCGCTCGGTGCGGCCGCATTGGCAGGCACGACGTTCCCGATTGATCGTGAAATGACCGCGTCCAGCCTAGGGTTTGACGGGGTTTGTGAGAATTCACTTGATGCCGTTTCGGATCGGGATTTTGCGATTGAATTTGTTTCTGCTAGCGCCTTGGTGATGACGCATCTCTCGCGGTTTTCGGAAGAGCTGATTATCTGGATGAGCCAATCCGTTGCGTTTATTGATCTGCCGGACCGGTTTTGCTATTCATCATCGATCATGCCGCAGAAAAAAAACCCTGACGTGCCCGAACTGATTCGCGGCAAAACCGGGCGGGTGAACGGGCATTTGGTCGCGTTGCTCACCCTCATGAAAGGCCAGCCGCTCGCTTACAACAAAGACAACCAGGAAGACAAAGAACCGCTGTTTGACACGGTTGATACCGTTCGCGATTCGCTCACCATCATGGCGGATTTGACGGCCAATATTGTGGTGAAAAAAGACAATATGCGCGCCGCCGTGATGAAGGGCTTCGCCACCGCAACCGACTTGGCAGATTACTTGGTGAAAAAAGGATTGCCGTTTCGCGATGCGCATGAAGCCGTTGCGACGGCGGTTCGTGTGGCAGGCGAATCCAGGCGCGGGCTGGAGCAATTGACGCTGGCGGAGTTGCAGCAGTTTTCAGTGTTGATTGGCGATGATGCGAAGGCAGTGTTGGTGCCAGAAGGCTCAGCTGCCGCGCGGGATCATGTGGGCGGGACGGCGCCCGCGCAGGTGAAGGCGGCGGTTACGCGGGCTAGGGGACGGTTAAATAGCGTATCGTAAATGCGGCGAAACTCTAGGCTGGGCGCGGTCTTTCAGCCGGCACAGCCCGGCCGCGACGAGGATATTTCGGTCATCGCGTTTCGGTAGCCAGGACGAGCGAGGCGACTCCGGGGACGATTGGCAAATTACCGACAATCCCAGAATTCGACCGCCGCCGAGCCTCTAGCCAAGTCCTAACGATACGCAACATCACCGCTCAGCGGAAATCCTCCAGCGACCAGCGATTGGCCTCCACACTCGAACTAAATTGTGCGGCAAGCTGGATTTCAAATCGTATTTGCCCGTCAAGTCTGCGTGGGATGCCGAAGCGCAGCACGTTGTTACCGACACGCCATTCCATGACGCGGCGGAAGGTGCCCGCGTTTAGATCATTAGTCAGCTGTTGGCTGAAATTACCTTGTGTGGAATTAATAGTTGGCGAACCGTAGGCGCGCAACAATGATTCCTGTATGCGCTCGTATTGGCGCTGCAACTCGGCGCTGGTGTCACTGGGATTGGGATCAACCACGATTGCGGCAATGGCCACCCGCTCGCCACTGATTTTGGCAACGACGCGCTGTCTTGAGGTGATTTGATTAAATATTTGCGCTTCCGAAACACGATAATCACCCTGTGTTGCAAAGGCGGCAATGCGGAATTGTGCGGCCAAACCTTCCAAATTGGCTAACGGGGTATTGGGGCCCATTGCGGCTATGTCAAAGCCTGATCCGGCGATACTGGCCGCCCCGGCATCGAAGCCACTTCCGTTTCCACCAACTGCCCGCGCCGATGCGCGATCAAACGGAATCGAAATCGAGAAACCGATGCGTTGTGCTTGCGCATGTTGGTCTACCGGGCTCACCCGGCTGATCGCTTCGCCATCTACAGTAAGGCGGAATGATCGTGCGCTGTAGGAGTAAGAAAACGCAGTTTGCTTGCCGGATGCATCGACAATCGCGTCGGATAATTTAAGCGTGGTCGTTGCACGAGAAAACGTGAAGCTGTGGTTATCACGGCTGGCAGTGAAGAGCAGTGTCGGTGAAAATGATTTTTGTGTGCCTGTCGTATCTACCTGATTGCGCCACGTGATGCCGGGCGAAAAAGTGCCACGAATGCCAGACCAATCAAACGGCAAACCGGCCTGTACAAACCAGTCGCGCGAGTAGGCGGCGGTCTTGGCTACTTCGCTTTCTGCACGGCGCCCGCTAAATCCCGAGCGAATATTGTTGCCGCCCAAAAACGAATAGCTAACTTCAACGCGACCGTTGGCGAGCCGGTCACGCAATGAATCATCCACAGCCCGGCGTTGTTGAATCGCCAGATCTGTATTGATAAAGAGCTTATCGATCACCGGCCCGTTGAGTGTTGTCTGCGCAGTGCGCGATTTGATCTCACGCCCGGAATCCCAGCCATCGCGCGATTGCAATGCGCGCACAACTATATTTTGCCCTGTTAAAAAACGCCACGACGCTTGCAGGGTGGTCTGCTCGGAATCGGCTGGCGCCGCGGCACCGCTGGGGCGATAGCCCTGCCCCGCGCGCTCCCAGCGCGCCAAATAATTGAGCGGCAAATTGATCACACGGCCTTCGACAGTGACCATACTCGCCTGATCGTGAACGCCCGCTTGTCCATCTGCTGCACCACGAAACAGTGCGCGTTCACCTTGGATATAGAGGCGTTGCCAGGATTGGTTAATGGTTTGCAAATAGCCCAAACTGGTGACCGATTGTGAATAGCCCGGATAACCTGAATTAGTTGTGCTGCCTGAAGCCCCAGCACCGGCGCGGCGATTGGCCCAGGTGTTGGATAAATTGAAGGTCCCAATTGGCGTTTCTTCCAGCAACCAACCGACGCTGGCAAAGCGATCATTGGGCGTCTCGGCGCCGTTGGTGTGCCGATATGAAGTGGCGCTGGTGCCGGCCGCCAACAACACGGACTGCCGTTTCCCCAACGTCGTTTCAGGTTGCCATTCAACTTGTCCGCCGCGTAAACCGCGCTGCAAGGTACGCAACGATTGGTACGCAAAAATATCCCCTGCTTCGGCGCGAAACGGAATCGCAGCGTCACCTTTTTCCCAAAGCGCTTTCAACTGCTGAACAACGCCGCCGCGCTCATTTCCACGGTAGGCAGATTCATTAATGGCCGCCGTAATCTGCGCGGACATTTTTTCGTAGGCAGAAATACGTCGGGCGAAAGTGGCTGCGAAATCGCTGTAATACTGACTGCCGGTGCTGGCGTAGGGGGCGATATCCGCGTCACCACTCACCGCATAATGATCCCACCTCGCATTGACCGAGCCGGATAGTTGCCACTCTTCTCCCGTAGGCGCGGCATTGACGGCTTGCGCATTAACGGGTGCAACAGAGACGCAGAAAGCAAAAACCGCACAAACAGCACAAATAGCGCAACGATTGATCGCGACCAACCATCGCGAGACAGGTAACAGTCGTTGCGCATCATGAACAAGCGACATATCAGAACGCCTCCGTGATGCGCAGCGTAAATTCATTGCTGCCTGGCAACCGCACAAATCCGGCGCGTCCATCGAGGAATTCGATTTGGGTTTCCACCACGGCGTTCACCAAGCTGACCACACTCGGTGCTTGATTGGGTCTGACTGGTTCGCGGCTCAATTGCTGATCGAGCACACTTACGCTGCGAATACTCAATACGACCAACTTGGCGTCGCGCGGCAGCGTGAAGCGGAACACATCTTCGAGCCGCAGACCGTTGGCAAAATCGCGGTCCAAATACCCTTCCAACCGGCCCGAATTCCAAGCGTTGGCAATATCGCGCACGGCTTTTTCAACCACCTCGCGCGGCACCGCGCGCGGGCTGCTCAATCGCAGGGCAGGCGCAGCAGGCGTGGCGATGGGATTGATGCTGCGAAAATCGCGCAGCTGCGCACTGGCGTGGGTCATGCTCAAGATTGAACACGTTGCGAGCAAAGCGGCAAGTCCGAGCTTGATCGTCGCTCTAATGTTGTTTTTTATGGGCTTAGGTTGCTGGTGCATATCAAGGTCCTATCGAGCCGGTAGTTGTTTCAAAGAATCGGCCGCCGAGTACCGACGCGCTAAATGTGTGCGGGCCCGGTTCAGAGCAACCGATGCTCGCAGACGCACGGCCCTGTGCGTCAGTGACGACGTTTATGCTTCGGCTATTGCCAGCGAATCGACAACCTGACATGCCGGCCGACGAGCCTAAACTTACCGTTAAGGCCGATAGTGGATTACCCCAGTTGTTGACAAGCTGCACGCTCACCGTGCCGCCTGATGCACGGCTGCCGCCCCCTTGTAAATTGAATGTCACATCTTGAATGCCCGCCACCACCGCCATATCAAACGACACATAGGAAGCTGTGCTTGGTGATCGCGCTTGCACTGTGTAGGCGCCCACGGTGCGACCATTGCTCAAGTCGCAGACTTCCGCGATACCCATCGAATCGGTTTTAACAGTTTCTGTTGCTGTGCCAGTCGATGAAAACTCTGCTAGTCCAGTGGGTACCGTAAAGGTGACGGAGGCCTCGGAGACGGCGCCGAGCGCATTGGTGACTTGGACTCGCAGGCACGCGAGCGCTGCAAACTCTTCGTTGCTTTGATTGTTACCCGCAATAATTGAAAGTACGTTGCTAACCGCAGCTGTATTAGTGAGATTAAAACTGGCAGGCGTCGCTACGCCGCTGACCGTCGCTATAACGGCGTAATTGCCTACCAAATTACCCCCCACACTGTTCGCCGTTAAGGTTGGCGCAGTAGCGACGCCCATTGCGTCCGTCACTGCGGTTGCACTGGGCAGCGTGCCAAACAACCCTGAGGCCCCCGAGGTTGGCGCAGTGAACGTAACCGAAACTCCCGCCACTGGCGCATTGCCGGCATTGCGCACGATGGCACGCAAAGGCTGCGCAAAGGGCGTATTGATATTTGCCGATTGACCGCTGCCGGAGAGGACGCTGATGCTCGCCGGTACGGCCAATGCAGTGTTGTTCAGGTTGAAATTTACGCTGCCTGCGTCGACAACATTTGCGGTTACCACAAATGAGCCGCTTAACGCATTCGCCAACGCCGTTGGCGCTATCGCCACGCCGACGGCGTTGGTGTTGACGTTTATCGACGTCATGCCGCCAAAGCTCACACTGGCACCGGTGCTGGGCGCTGTGAATGTCACCGCTACATTGCCGAGCGGCGTGCCATTTACCTGCCGCACAATGACTGATAATGGTAAGGCATAGTTGCTTGAGACCGGTGCACTTTGGGCATCACCGCTTTGAATCGAGATCGTGGGTATCGGCGAGACCAGATTCGTTAACTTAAACCTTGCTGGCGCAGCGACATCGGTGACACTGGCTTCGACCTCGTAGCTGCCCGGCACGTTATTGGCGAGGGGTACTGGTGAAACTGCACGTCCTGTTGCATCCGTTATTGCAGTGGCTTGGCGCTGAAAACCACCACTAAATACCAACGACACCCCATTCGCCGGTGCGCTGAACGTGACCAAGACGCCGACTAACGGACTGCCCTGGGCGTCGCTAACCTTGGCGGTCAAGCCGGTAGCGAAGCTCGTGTTTAAATACGTTCCCTGTCCGCTTCCGCCATCAACGGTAATCGTTGAGGGGCCGCCCACTAAGTTGGTCAGCGCAAATGTGGCTGGTGTCACGACGGCCGAAACCGTAGCGGTGACTTCATGTGGGCCGGTGCTGTTGTTGGCGCGCAGTATGGGCGACGTCGCCACACCGGTTGCATCGGATACTGCATTGACGATAGCCGCACCGTTGAACGATCCGCCAGCGGTTTGACCTGTGAGTGATGTGCTGCGGAATGACACGGTGATACCCGGCAACAAGTTGCCCAGACGATCCCGTACCTCGGCTTTAAACGGCAGCATAAAATTCTCGCCGATGCGTGCCATTTGTGGCGTTCCGGCTAGCGCGGTTACTTTGGCAGGAACGTCGGCCCGGTTGGTTATCGAAAATGCGGCGGACGCGGCAACCCCGGCGGCAGTCGCGTTAACCACAAAGCTGCCAGGAAGGTTATTCGTTTTGGTGAGACCGAGCGTAGCGGTTCCGTCCGCAGCGGTGGTAGCCCGCGCCACATTTGCGCTGCCGAATTGTAGCGAAGCGCCGGAAGCAGGTGCTGCAAAAGACACAACAATATTGGCGACCGGATTGCCGGATTGATCGCTCACCAACGCGCGCAGTGGTGTTGCTAGCGGCGTATCAACGGTTGCCGTTTGCGGTGAACCTGACACAATTGTTATGTTCGCTGGCAAACCGGCGGTGTTCGCCAAGGCAAAACTGACCGCCGATGCGCCGCCTGCTGCGGATGCGGTGATGCTAAAGTTACCAGCAAAGGCGTTGGCTCGCACCGATGGCACGGAGGCGAATCCGGTCGTATCGGTATTGATAGTGACGGCAGTCGTGCCATTGAACGTCGCCGATGCGGTTGTTGCTGAGGCGGCTGTCGCTGTGAACCGAATCGCCGCACCCGCAACCGGATTTTGCGCGGTATCGGTTACGCGCACTTTGAGTGGCGCAGCAAAATCGGTATTGACCGTTGCACTTTGGCCGCTTCCCGATATCAAGACAAGCGTTGGTGGGCCGTCCGCGGTATTGGCTAACTCAAAATAAACCGGTGTACTCACCGACGGTGTGGACGCGCTTACGCGATAGCGCCCGGCTTGCCCCGATGCCACCAAGTCGGGAAAACTTGCGATGCCGTTGTTATCTGTTAGCACCGGCAAAAACACATGCCGTGGACCGAGGCTTGCCGTTGCGCCGTTGACGGGCACGTTAAACGTCACGGGAACGCGCGCAGCCGGAGCGCCGTTGGCGAATTTGATTTGCACGGCGAGTGGTTTAAATGGTTTCCCCAGCTGTGCTGATTGCGGCGTGCCGGACACAGCCGACATAAGTCGGCGAGTGACGCCACCGCTACCACCGCTACCACCGCTACCACCGCCGATAGGTGCGACGGCAATCAATTGCGAAGGTGCCAATCCGCCGCCCGTAACGCTGCGGCCGAGGGCCCCGTTAACCACTACTTCCAAGCCGGACGGATCAAACGGGTTAACGGAATTATTTGATGCGGTGCCGGTAACGCGGACTAGAGTGGCAGAGAAGGTTCCCTTCGCTAACGGTGGCTGAGAAGAAGATGACCCAGGCGGCGTAGTCGGTGCGGCAGTCGCTGTCATGGACAGCGCGGCAAGGGAAATGGCTTTAGTTTCAGCCCGATAAAGGCTGCTCAGCGAAACCGCGTTTAACGCGAGTTCTTTAGTTCTGCCCGTAAGCGAGTTAGTGAGCGAGAGTGCGCCAAGAGAAATATTTGTATTTGAAGACGGCAACGCGTTTGATAGCGAAATAGAATTTAGCGCTAGTTCCTTAGCTGCGCCCGAAAGCGAGTTAGTCAGCGAGAGCGGTCCAAGAGAAATGTCTTTAGTCGATGAATGCGACGCGTTAGATAGCGCGACGGCGCCAAGCGAAATTGCCTGCGCTTTGGCTTGGGTCGCATTCGAGAGCGAAACTGGATTCAATGCGAGTTCTTTAGTTGTGCCCGAAAGTGAGTTGCTGAGCGAGAGCGGGCCAAGAGTAATGTCTTTACTGGATGAATGCGACGCGTTGGATAGCGCGACAGGGCCAAGGGAAATCGCCTGCGCTTTGGCTTGGTTCGCGTTCGAGAGTGAAACTGGGTTCAATGCTAGCGTCTGACTAAACGGTAATAGGGCATTGCTGAGCGCCACCGCACCGAGCGCAATGCTCTTGTCGCTGCCTACAAATGCGCTGGTGAGAGATATGCTCGGTATAGAAATCGCCCTAGTCTGCCCTTGAACGCCGTTGGTCAACGCGACGCCTGCAAGGCTGAACGTCTTTGTATTTGCAGGAAGCGTATTGGTCAGCGATATCACCCCGAGCGCAATGGCTTTGTTATTACTGCCGGCGATTTCCGCCGGTGAGAGCACGACAGGCAGGGAAATCGCAAGGGCCGGACCGGACGCCGGCACATTAATTTGGGCCGAAACCGCGACGTTAACTGCCGCGACAAAATATGCCGCTGCGATCCTTAACCCTAACCAGAGCAAAAATTGCCAAAATCGGACTAACGACAAGGTATTTTTTTTGTCTGAACTTTCTGTTTTTACGTTCATACTTTTCGTTCAATTCTCTGTTTTGCAAACATGGGACGAAAGAACTTGACCATAGCGATATCGTTATTTGGCGAAGCTTAGTGATGTACAAATGATGCTGAGGCAGAGCCAGTGCGCGCCGTACGCCTTTGTGCTGTGGTCGTTATGGCGCACTTTAAGTGGTGTTTGCGCTAGGGGGTTACCTGAAATTGTGCGTTGTATCCCCTACGGCCTCCTGGGTAAAACCCGAACGTCGGCTGCGCAAGTTCCCAGATGCCGCCCTGCAATACGCCTTCATTCAGGCAAACATATGAGTCGGCAGAGAAAGTAGAGTTGGCAGGATTGTTCGACACATTGCATTCTGGTTCGCTTGCGCCGTGATAGAGCACTTTGGTCCTTGCACCGTTTTTATCGCTATACATATCGATGCGGCAGATACCGCGCTCTGGTAAGCCACTAGAAAATGTTGCGTTGACGGTGACCGTCGCAGAAAAGCTTCCGTCCGGCGAAATGCCTATTGGTACGCTACTTGTAACTTCGTTACCGAAATTAGGGTCGGCGTTGGTTGCCGTGACCACGCCAGCCGCGTTGCCAAAGCCGCATTGAACTACGATAAGACTCACGGCACTAGGCATATTTTTTACAGCTATAGGAATTGAAATCGCGAGCTTGCTGGACCCACTGCTAAGCGGTGCAGCAGTGGCGGCACCACTTAGGATCGTGGCGCTACAAATCACGCCAGCAACGGTTAATCGATTCACGACAGACGATATTTGGGTACGAGTAAAAATTGTTTTCATGGTGCATCCTTATGAGTGGTTAAACATCAAAGTATTGTTGCGGTAGAGCTGGGCTCGCTGGCACTATTGCGTTCGGCCCAGAATGTGGTTTGGTAAAACCCGGCATCGGGTACTAGGCGTTAAGCAGGTTAAGTATTTGGCAGCCATGCCAAGACGTTTTTGCCTTGGCCAAGCTGCTCACTTTGGCAATCACCTTGTAGGCGGGCAGATGCTTACTTTCCAGCCGCTTGATTGTTGGTGGTGCCGGTTATCGCTTTCGAACCGGTTAAGTCGTGGGCACCCTCAGCCTTTACCTTGGAAGCGCTGCTGTCATGGGCGCCCTCAGCCTTCACCTTGGAGGCGTTCTTATCTTTAACGCCACCACCCATTGCATTTTTAGCGGGGGCCGGAGCGGCAGCATTTGTGATTTTGGCGGCGGACTTAGCGTTTGCAGCTTCGGTCTTTAGGGGCTCGTCTGCCGCAATTGCAGAACCGCCAGCAACGATAAAGGTGGCGATGGCCGACGCGCAGGCGAAACTGGCGGTGGCTTTTAAAAGATTGGTAGTTTGCTTGTTCATATTGGTCTCCGGTCGTGGTTGGGTTAATAAAAATTGTTGAAACACATTGTCTGGCGTGCCTTTTCGGGCATAAATGTTTGGAAACTGGCTCTGGTGTTGGTGCTTCGTTTGAGAAAATTTAAAGCCGTCCGTAGATTCCTGGTTCTTTAAAATTCTTCTCAGTGAAGCCCTATGCAGGCCATAAGGGTGAATTGTTGTTTTCCGTAAATAAATGCTCTTATCGATACAAACGGAAAATCGAACCCAAAACCGGCCAAAGTGGACTTATAGAAACGCGGGCATACCGCAATTACGGTATGCAGATGGTGTGTTGGCGAGGCAGAAGATGCATTTTCGTTTGCCTGACCAACCAAAGTTCAGTTCACAATTTTGCGACGCGCTCAACCAAGGCGAGTACGACGGAACCGTAAAGCACCTTTTGCGATTGGGATCATGTGGGGGGGACGGCTGCTGCACACGAGAAGGTAGCGCTAGAGCCGGTTTGGTTTCGGTTGAACGCCGCATGGCTTTAACCAAGGAAAACAGCCAAGCTCCAGGCTACGCGAAGTTTCGAAGGTGACACCTGAACAGGTGTGAGACCATTGCGCTATTGATAATTCTGTAGCTCGAACGATCGAAACGACGAGGGGGGCGGCGGTCAAATCACCACTAATCCCAGAACGCCACCGGCGCGGTATTGCGCCGAAAACTCTATTTGGGATGCCGCGCGTATTCCGCGCTTCCCAAGCAATCATGTGTATGTTTTTGCTATACTGTGTGTATTGCTACAACTACGGAGGCCTATATGCGAACCAATATCGTAATCGACGACAAACTAATGGACGACGCACTCAAAGCCAGCGGCGCAGAAACCAAGCGGGAAGCGGTCGAGCTTGGCTTGAAGACGCTGATCAAACTCAAAAAACAAGAAGGCATTAAAGCGTTCCGTGGTCGACTCCAATGGGAAGGTAGTCTTGAAGAAATGAGACTTGCCAAGTGATTTTTGTTGATACCAGTGTTTGGATTGATTTCTTTAGCGGTAAGGATTCAGCAGAAGCCGAATTGTTGAATCAAGCGCTAGGCAATGAGACCGTTGCCATTGGCGACTTGATTGCGCTGGAAATTTTGCAGGGTTTTAAGCTAGACCGCGACTACAACTCCGCCAAGGAAATTCTAGAGTCCTTCACGATTTACGACATGCTGGGGCAAAGCACTGTTTATTCGTGCGCCGAAAATTACCGGGCGTTGCGAAAAAAAGGAATTACGATTCGGAAGACGGCGGATGTCATCATCGCCACGTTTTGTATCGAAAATAACTTTCCGCTGCTATTTTCAGATAAGGATTTTGTTCCGTTTGTTGAACATCTTGGGCTAAAGGCCGTAGCGGTTCATTTTTGATATTTTAAGGAAGTAGCAGGCCGCGCCGATTGCCTCTTAATGTTAGAAATGAATATGCAAACTGCGAAACTCTAGACTGGGCGCGGAGTTTGGGGCGCTACACATCTTCTCAATGACGTAAGCTTTCCACCTTGGCTTCGCTAGACAACCTCCGCCAAACCCCAAGATATTCTGGCCAACGCAGCGCGAAGCTTGGTACTGATTTAGAGATAGCATCAACTGGCGGCTTTCGAAGAGGCCACAGTTCTACCGGTTGCCCGCACGAACCGCAGGTTAGTTTCGAAAAATTTGACCTGAGTTCGTAGCGCAGCCAACCTCGAGGTCGAATTTTGCAGCATGGGCAAGGACCTGAAAATATTGCGAGCGGCGGGATATTGAGTCGTCGGGCCACTGGCCAGCAGAGCAGGATAGTCAATGGCGCGATTGCGATTAATGCGCTTAATTTCAACCAGTGATTAAGGCTTTGCGCTTCAACGATAATTCAGGCAGCTAGCCCAAGCAAGAACGAGATTGCGAGCATTAGCGCAAGTTGTGGAAATGACATTGGATTCCTAATTTAATGTAAGCGGGCAACAAACCGAGTCCGTGAACCAAACCTCACTCGTCGAACACCAACATACTTTAGCAATTGTAAATCTTAGCTTCTCACTGGCAAAACATTGGGGCACGAGCGACTTACTCATCCTCCCCCACCCCGCTCCCCTTCTCCTCATACAGCCAACAAATTTTACGGGTATCCGGCCCGGAGAGCCGATCCCCCATCAACCCGCAACGGTAGGCGCGGGCGGATAGTCGCTCAAAGTGCTGACACCCTGCGCATTCGCCGAATGCCGTTCCTTCGTTGTCAAGCTGAAAGGTGGTGAGCGTTTCGCGCAGCGCCGAGACGGCGTTGCGGATGCGGTTGGGACTTATGTTTCGGGTGGCGTGTTGCCAAGCGAGTTGTGGTTGGGCATCGTAGAGGAATTGCTCGCCGGTGGCGGAAAGGCGGAGCCTGACGACGCGGCGATCTAAATCATCTTGATAGCGCTCGATCAGCCCACGACGGTCTAATAACAATAGACTTTGCGAGGCGGTGCCTTTGGTGATGCCCAAGTATTCACTCAACGCTTGCGGCGTATTGGAATAGCGGTTGGCTTTGGATAAATAGACGAGAGCTTCGACGTGGACGCTTTGCAATTGCTCGTCTTGACCAACGCGCCTGCCTTCGGTGCGCATGAGGTTGCCAAGGCGACTGACGAGATCAAGCAATACGAGTGGGCTTTTATCCATGATATTTCCCCACTGATTTTGTTCTCAAAATTTCCTGCATTTTATTATTCCTCCTCTGTGGACCTTTGCATTCATCAGCCTGAAGCTTGCTATTCAGTGCTTCGAAATAAATGCCTTGGCGGGCGCTCTGCCAATATTCGTTTCGACTCGATACTACGCTAAGCCAGATTTTACGTGGAGAATGTTAGTGTTGAGGCGATACTAAATCAGGCGTGGATTCTTTTCAAGGGGTTTCTGCTGATCGCTTTTTGTTGCCGCAGGGGCTTGACGAGTACGCTTGTCAACTGAATCATACGAATGTGATCGAAATCACATTCGCGCTTTGTTCACTCACGACACGAGACAGCAAAGCCTCTAGCGTTTCACCAGAACGTGTGTCTTTCCATCCGCGTTGTGCGGCGGAGCTGGTCGTGGCAAGGGCGGCAGCGTCATTAAATTTAAAATGAAAGCCGCCCGATTTCGCGGCGACCCAAATCTCGCGCAGTGGTGTTTGGCGATTCACGATGACCTTTGTGTCGTTCTCGAATGTGAGTGTAAGGATGCCGCCATTTAGCTCGGCATCGATGTCGCATGGCACATCGTCCATCGCGTTTTCAATGGTGGCTAAGATTGCATCCACACGCTGATGAAACGCGCTCTCGGGCATCAGTTCACTGTTGGTCGTCCTGCTTGTAGCGCTGGGGGAATTAACACTGCTCATGTGCGTGATACCATCCTTTCGATTCTGTTTTTTCCATTCTCGATGAGTGCTTTGCCATGCGTATATTTAAATCAACACGACTCAAGTCTAGTTTCATTCTAGCCGCTTTGACGGGCGCTGCACTGCTTTCTGCTTGCGGGCAAAAAGGTCCGCTCAAGCTACCTCCAACGTTACCGCCAGCGACTGCGCCGACGACATCCGTGCAGCAGGAAAAAACAATCGTCATTGCGCCCTCCGTCGCGCCCAATGCCGCCACCGCAAAGAGCGACAAATGAGCGCGCCGCTTTCTACCTTTGGCGTTTCTCGCGATGGTGGTGACGATAGTACCGGCGCATTGCGCATGGAAGATGTGGCGCTAACCGATGTTGCCGCGCAGTTTGGTACGCCGACTTATGTGTATTCACGCGCTGCCCTGACCAGCGCTTTTAGTCGACTGGACGCCGCCTTAGCAGCTGCTAGGCAAGGCAAACCTTATCTAATTTGTTATGCCGTAAAAGCGAATTCCAACCTTGCGGTACTGAACGTATTTGCTCGGCTAGGCGCGGGGTTTGACATTGTTTCGGGTGGTGAATTGCGACGTGTATTGGCGGCAGGTGGCGATGCTAGCAAGGTGGTTTTCTCAGGGCTTGGTAAGAAGACAGACGAGATTCGTTTCGCTTTGCAGACAGGCATTAAGGGCTTCAACATCGAGTCAGAAGCCGAGCTGGACAGGATCAACTCCGTTGCCGCCTCGCTCAACAAGCGTGCCGCCGTGAGCCTGCGCGTAAATCCAGACGTCGATGCGAAGACGCATCCATATATCTCAACCGGCTTGAAGAATAATAAATTTGGTATCGCGTTCGATCGCGCTTTTGCTGTTTACAAACAAGCCTCGCAGCTATCGCATATAGATGTCGTTGGCGTCGATTGCCATATTGGCTCGCAACTGGTGGATGATGCGCCGCTGTTGGAAGCGATGGCGAAGATTGTAGGCTTAGCCGATGAGCTGGCAGACGAGGGCATTCACATTCATCACATCTGCCCGGGCGGGGGTGTGGGCATTACGTATTCCAATGAGGCGACGATTGATCTGAATCGCTATGCAGCAGCATTGGAATTGGCGTTAAGCCACAGCCGCCACGCACATAATGTCGAGCTGTTGCTAGAGCCCGGCCGCATGCTGACAGGCAATGCGGGCGTGTTGTTGACACAGGTTGAATATGTGAAGCCGACGCAAGAGAAAAATTTTCTGATTGTGGATGCGGCAATGAACGATTTGATTCGCCCCTCACTTTATCAAGCCCATCATGAGATCGTGATGGCTTCTCCTATCAATGCGACAGCACCTAAGCGTATTTATGATGTAGTGGGCCCTGTGTGCGAGAGCTCGGATGTGTTGGGGCGTGAGCGCACGTTGGCAGCATCGGAGGGCGACGTAATCGCGATACTTTCCGCTGGTGCGTATGGTTTTGTAATGGCCTCAAACTACAACACCCGCACTCGTGCAGCTGAGGTAATGATCGACGGCGCGACGACGTATTGCGTGCGTCCACGAGAAATATTGGAGGACTTGTTCTGCTTAGAGGTAGTGCTGAAACCCGATCTGAAATAGCGCTCGCGGAAGTTCGACAAACAAAAAATATTGCAAAATTGAATATCAAGAATTGCGTTAGTATCGAATCGATACCATTTTGCAATGAGCGTGTTCAAATAAGCAGTCTTGACATCACATGAAAGTGGTGTTCATAAAAAAATCTGTAATAGAATCCTCTCACCAAGTGCTCGCGAGATTTTTCAATCATTTGGTTTTCATTAGATGGTTGTGATGCAACCGCGAGCGGAGTGAGGTTGTTTTGCTCTGCTGCATTTTCTAAAACCTTTGCACAGCAGCATTCGTCATCACTCAATCGTTCGTCTGAACTGGTTCTTTGGTAGTGCGGCAATTTTTTGCGGTATGCCGTGCGCAATATCAAGTAATTCGGTCCAACCATCGAAAGGAGTTGATTATGGCAACAGCCAAAAAACCGGCAGCTAAAAAGCCGGCAGCAAAGAAACCAGCTGCAAAGAAACCTGTAGCAAAGAAGCCAGCAGCGAAGAAACCAGCAGCTAAAAAGCCAGCGGCCAAAAAGCCGGCAGCTAAAAAGCCTGCTGCAAAAAAGCCAGCAGCTAAAAAACCAGCGGCCAAAAAGCCAGCAGCCAAAAAGCCTGCTGCTAAGAAGCCTGCTGCAAAAAAAGCGCCGGCCAAAAAGCCAGCGGCTAAAAAACCAGCCGCAAAAAAAAAGGTAGCTAAAGCACCGGCTAAAAAGCCTGCTGCTAAGAAGCCTGCAGCAAAGCCAGCCGCAAAGAAGGCAGCGCCTAAAAAGAAAGCTGCCGCACCAAAACCTGCTCCGATGATTACACCTGTAATCACGCCGCTCATCAAACCGATGGGTTAAGCTATATCGAAGCGTTGGTAGCTGCCAGACCATTCCGATCCGTGTGGGCACTTTTACTGTGAGCTCGCCGGATCGGATTATTTTTTTGTAGCGCCGTTTTTATGCTTACAGTGTTGGTTCAAATTTTACTAGCCTTGGCCAGGTTTTTCGACCAGCGATCGCCAAAGCATCCAAAACGCGAATCCCGTCAGTAAATATAGAATAGGGGTAAGCACAATTAAATCGAGCCTTAACAACGGCGCCGAGTTGATTGCGCCCGCGTTCGCGCTCGGCGGCGCAGCCATCACCGCCTGAAACTGCTGCTCATAAAACCCAAAAATCATCCATAGCAAGCCAGCGAACACGGGCGCTTTACGGAAAAAACTTTTGTCAAAAGCGATTCCAGTCCGCAAATTAAGCGCGGCCTGTACCGCGACAAGTGCTCCCGCAACCGCGATGCCAGCATGAGGCCACAATGCGATCAACTTGGCTGGGCCAAAGAAAATCCATTCGCTCAGCGCGCTCAGTGCGCTCACCTCCATCTGCGGCTCTTTCTAGCATTCACTTCAACAAAGATGACGACAAGCGTGCCGGAACCGATCACGGCAATTCTGCCTGCGGCATCCGCGCCAAAATAATTTGCGTTTTTTTCAATAGCCACGGCGCATTACGGTTTTTGTCGTAAAAACGCGGGCGCGGCACCATTGCTGCCAACTTGGCCGCTTGTTCTGCCGAGAGCTGTGCAGCGGAAACGCCGTAGTAATAACGCGCCGCTGCCTCCGCGCCGAAAACGCCGTTGCCCCATTCGATAACGTTTAAATAAATTTCAAAGATCCGTTCCTTCTCCATTATTTTTTCGAGCATGAAGGTAATTAAGGCTTCCTCACCTTTCCGCAAAAACGAACGCTCGCCGGACAAAAATAAATTTTTAGCCAGTTGCTGTGAAATGGTCGAGCCCCCCGCAACGATTTTGCCTTTGCGTTCGTTTTTTTCCATCGCTTTTTGGATGCCGTCCCAATCAAAGCCCTCGTGGTCAGTAAATTTTGCGTCTTCGGCGACGATGATGGCGCGTTTTAGATTGTTCGAGACTTTTTCGTATTCAACCCATTGGTATTTGAGTTTGGCCTGCGCATCTTTTTGTTGCAGCACATCAAGCCTCGCCTGCATAAAGGCGGTGTTGGTCGGCGCGTGATCGGTCCACCACCAGAGCCGGATAAGGACGTAACTTTGGTAAGCAATAAAAAGCGCTATCAGCACGCCGATAATTGCGCCTAGAAGTTTAAAAAATTTGCGGATCATGATCGGTGGCGAACTCGTTAAGTGGACTTCGTGCTCAAGGCCTGCCTAGCCTTATTCCGCAGAAACGCCAGCACCGGCGCGGTGTTTGGGCGTATGCCACGCCATAGATAAAACGATTCGGCGGCTTGCTCAACTAACATGCCTAAGCCGTCCGAAGATCGCGCACCCGCGCTGGCGGAGAGTTTTAGGAACGGCGTTTCGCGGCCATACATCATGTCGTAAGCAAGAGCTGGACGCGTGCCGGAGCCGGCAAAACAACTGATAGGTACAAGCGGCAGGTCGTCAGACAAGCTGGCGGAGGTGGCGTTAATGATGAGATCGAATGAATGCTTTGGCAAATCGCTTAATGTCAGGACGCAAATTTTGGTGCTGTTGTTTGCATCGTTAAATTGGGCCGCGACGGCCTCCGCCTTATTGATGGTTCGGTTGGTGATTGCCAACAGGGACGGATTGGCATCAAGCAAATTGCCCAGCACGCCCCGCGCTGCACCGCCCGCACCAAGCATTAGAATTCGCGCACCCTCCAAGGAAAAGCCCAGATTTTTTTCGAGATCCGAACACAGCCCAACGCCATCCGTAATGTCACCCAGTACAATTGCACCATCAAACTTGAGCGTATTCACTGCCCCCGCACGTCGCGCACGCGGCGTGAGCTCGGTTGCATAGCGGAACGCGTCTAGCTTGAATGGCACGGTGATGTTGGCGCCGCCGCAGCGGCCAACACTATCGGCTCCCCCATTGGCATCAATCACTTCCGGGTGCTCAGTGCGGAATGTGTCGACAGTTTGCGAAAAACCATCCAGCGGCGCGAGCAGGCGAACATACGAGATCGCCTGCCCCGTTTGGTGTGCAAAGGCTGCATGAATCTCTGGTGATTTGGAATGCGCGACAGGATTACCAATGACGGCATAGTAATCAAGGCGGCTATCGGAATTGGAATCAGATGGGGCGCTCATATTTTTACGTGATTTTCTGAAAATTTCTTCAATTTTTGCAATTTTTGCAATAACGTATTGTGAACGTGAATCGCTTTCAGGCAAGATAGAATTTGATGTTGCGTTCAATTTTGGAGAAGCTTATCAATGTATGGACAACAACTGGGAACCAAAGCGACGGGTCGCCTCAATTTGGGGCATTTTATTTTACATCCGCACCAACTTGGGGCAATGTTTTGTTCGCCATAGGATGTCGCGGTATCTTTTCTTCTCATATCAGTCAAGTTGTGGCTCGATGTAGAAGGCGTAAGAATGGCATGTTTTCTGCTCAGTCAATGGTCTTGTATCCCATGTCCGGTGCCTGGCTTCACAAATCGAGTTTAAGGCTGAGCATGCAGTCGTCTCGCTGCTGATTGCCGTTGTGGTACCGCATCATCGTATTGTTCCAAAAAGTTTCTGCATAAAAAACGCATCAAACGCTTTAGTAACCCCGCAATATTGACCAGGAGAAAGAAATGTCCGTCGCAAATGTAATGAAAATGATGAAAGACCATGAAGTCAAGTTTGTTGACTTCCGCTTTACCGATACCAAAGGCAAAGAACAACACGTTTCAGTGCCTGCCAAGGCGTTTAATGAGGAAAAATTTACCGAAGGCCACGCCTTTGACGGATCCTCAATCGCCGGTTGGAAAGGCATTGAAGCCTCCGATATGTTGTTGATGCCCGATGCCGGTACCGCATTCATCGACCCATTTTTTGATGAGTCGACGCTGGTTTTGTCGTGTGACGTGCATGAGCCCTCAACCGGCAAAGGCTATGATCGCGACCCGCGTTCACTCGCCAAGCGTGCAGAGGCGTATTTAAAATCATCGGGAATTGGCGATGTCGCTTATTTCGGTCCCGAGCCAGAATTTTTTGTTTTTGATTCTGTGCAATGGACAGTCGATATGTCCGGCTCGTCTTGCAAAGTGTTTTCTGAAGAAGCGGCTTGGTCAACCGGCGATAAATTTGAAGGCGGCAATTTGGGCCATCGGCCACCGGTTAAAGGTGGTTATTTTCCGGTGCCGCCAGTCGATCAATTGCAGGATATTCGCTCCGCTATGTGTTTGGCATTAGAAGACATGGGCGTTGAGGTCGAAGTCCATCACCATGAAGTGGCCAATGCCGGTCAGTGCGAAATCGGCACCAAATTTGAATCACTGACCAAGCGTGCCGACTGGACGCAGATTTTGAAATACGCCGTCCACAACGTCGCGCACAGCTACGGTAAAACCGCGACCTTTATGCCAAAACCCATCGTTGGCGACAATGGCTCGGGTATGCATGTACATATGTCGATCTGGAAAGACGGCAAAAATTTGTTTGCGGGCAACGGCTATGCCGGCTTAAGTGAATTCGCGTTGTATTACATCGGCGGCGTGATCAAACACGCGCGCGCACTGAACGCGATTACCAACCCCGGTACCAACTCGTACAAGCGTTTGGTGCCAGGTTTTGAGGCACCGGTTAAGTTGGCGTATTCAGCCCGTAACCGTTCCGCCTCGATCCGCGTGCCGTTTGTGCAGTCCGACAAAGCTCGCCGTATCGAAGTGCGTTTCCCAGACCCTACCGCCAACCCGTACTTGGCGTTTGCCGCCCTGATGATGGCCGGTTTGGACGGCGTACAAAACAAGATCCATCCAGGCGATCCTTCCGACAAGAACTTGTATGACTTGCCACCTGAAGAAGATGCAAAAATTCCAACCGTTTGTTCGTCTCTTGACCAAGCCTTGGAAGCGCTCGATAAAGACCGCGATTTCTTAACCCGCGGCGGTGTGTTTTCAAACGAAATGATCGATGCGTATATCGAACTCAAAATGCAGGAGGTCACCCGCTTCCGCATGACAACGCATCCAGTTGAGTACGACATGTACTACTCAGCTTAACCAGCTCGTTTTCAAGTAGCTTTGCCGAAGGCGGCGCTCGAAAGGGCGCCGCCTTTTTTGTTGGGCGTTTTGCTATGTGGTTTTATGTATTGCGAAATACGGCAATCTCGCTGGCGTGTACTGGTATTTTTTTGGTATTTTTACGCACAACATCTGTACATCTATCCAGTCTTCACCACCCCTAGTGCTTAGCCACGCAAACAGCACAACCCATTGAGTTGTAAAAGAATTTTTCTGCGTCTATGCTTTAAGACCGTTCAGTTGTCATACGACGCTTGTCCAATTCGCGCCTAATAAAGCTTCTATGTAGGCGCTTGGTGATCGCTGAGGGATCAACAAACCAACATTCACCAGAAGGATTCATCAAATGAATCATCTCGGAAAAAGTATATTTTATGTTGTTTGCTGCCTGGCAGGTTTGCCCTGCATGGCGGCGTCGGACGGAACAACGCCGATGTATAAGCTCGTCGATTCGCAGGGCAGGGTAACGTACTCGAACACGCCGATTGCTGGTGCCGTACGCGTCGCACTTGAGCCCATCACAGTTTTGGTCAATAGCGTCCCCACACCAGCACCGCTGCGTCCCCAAACGGCAGCGGTGACACCGACCGTCGTGCCGTTAGCGCCTGCAGCCTCTCCAGCGTCAACTGGAGACACGGCCATTACGGACGATGCCGCACCCTCTGTTGTCTCGGCTCCCACTCCCGTTGCTGTCGCTGTCGTAACGCCCGTCACACTAAAGCGCACTGCTGCCCCCAAACCTGCTGCCGCGCGTCCGCCTGGGTCGGCTTCATCGCCAGCGCCTGTTCCAATCTATTCGGCGACAGAAATTATTTCACCAACCAACCCAGTTGCGACCCCGCCCATGCAAGTCGCGGTCGTAACGCCGATGGCTAATCCAAAAATTAAACATCTGCCCTTACCGCCTGAATTGCAGCTACCTCGCGAAGAAGCGGTCGTGGTGAAAGCGGCGACAGTATTGACGCCACCCCCGACACCCCTCGTGACCGGTAAATCAATGCCGCCCGTTGCGGTTGTTACGCCAGTAGTTTCGAAGCTTGCCACTAAACAAGCCGCCAAGCCATCGCCCGCTCAGCCCTCAATTCAAGCCGCCATCGAAGCTGAACAAAAACTGTTAGCCGCTGCCAAAGCGGCGCTCGACGAGGAAAACGGCCAAAGCGAGGGTGTCCGTGCGATTAAAGCGACGTTTAATGCATCGGCTAAAACCGGCGTTAACAATGGCGGCGTTAAGTTAGCGCAGGTCCCTGTCATTACGGCGGAAGAGCGTCAGAAAGTGGTGCGTCATTTTGACCGGATTCGCGATTTGCAAGACGAGATCGCCGCGCATGAAAAAGCACTTGATGATTTGCGGCATGACTTAACCACCGGCAAATCGGTTCCCGTCAATCCATCGGAGAACAAAACGGCAACGCTTGCCGCCGCAAGCAATCTACACTGACTCATTCGAACTCCTTTCGATCGTTTGTCTGATCGAAATTTTGACGCCGGACGCTGACCGCCTCCGGCGTTTTTTTATGCGCGTATTAATGCCGACCGTTGATTCGTATTTTGCGCATGCCGGATTATCCGCTAGCCGCGTCAATGGTTAGCACGCATCGGCGCTGGCTTCGCTACAATCGGAAAATCCACCGCCACTTGCCAAGGGCGCACAATGTGGCAAGGAAATTGCTGATGTATGCAAGGATGCTTTGATTAAGTCTGGTTCTAAACCAGACCAAGTGCGAGCGCAAAAATTTCGCAGTCGTATATGCTGATATGCAAGACAAAATTTTGAGTTTGTAACTGCATAGGGTGACGAAATTGACTTTATCAGAGCTTCCTTAAAACATAATTGATCATCGTGAACCGACCCCAAATACCCCATGCCTCTTCCGATGCGTACGCTGGCCTCGAGCTGCTTGCAACAGCGATTCTGGTCTTGGACCGCGAGTTGATCGTGATGTACGCCAACCCTGCCTGCGAAAATCTGTTTGCGTTTAGCCTCAATAGTGTGGCGGGTCATCCCCTGCAAAAGGCGCTGCCCGGCAATGCAGCGCTGTACGCGATGCTGCAACAAGTACGTAAAAATAACGCCGGTTTTAATGAAAGCGAATTAACGCTTGATTTACCCGGCCATGCATCGCGCCAGGTCAGTTGCGTCGCCAGCCCAATGGATGGCGAGAAAATGGTGCTGGAGTGCCATCCGCTTGACCAACAGCTAAAAATCGCCCGTGAGGAAAAAATTCTGGAACACCAACAGCTCAACCGTGAGCTGATCCGCAATCTGGCACATGAAATTAAAAATCCGCTGGGCGGCATTCGCGGCTCGGCACAGTTGTTGGAGCGTGAGCTAACAGATTTGCTATCCCACACCAACGGACACGATCTGCGTGCCGATTTGTGTGAATACACCCAAGTAATCGTCAAAGAAGCGGATCGGTTGCAAGCGCTTATGGATCGGCTGCTGACACCGCACCGTCGCCCCAAAATGGGTCAAGTCAATATTCACGAGGTGTTGGAACGGGTGCGCGCGTTGGTCCTTGCTGAGTTTCCCGACAACATCACCGTAAAGCGGGATTACGACACCAGCCTGCCCGAGCTTTATGCTGATCTTGAGCCGCTGATCCAAGCACTACTCAACGTCACCCGCAACGCCGCACAGGCGATGCAGGGCAGCGGCGAAATACAGCTAGTGACCCGCATTGCGCGGCAAGTCACACTCGCCAAAAACCGTTACCGCCACGCGGTCATGATCCACATTATCGATAATGGACCTGGCGTGCCTGACAACTTACAAGACAAAGTGTTCTATCCCTTGGTGTCCGGCCGTGAAGGCGGCACCGGTTTGGGGCTATCGCTTGCGCAAAATTTTATAAACCAGCACCACGGCATTATCGAGTTTGAGAGCCAACCAAATCGCACCTGCTTCAGCATTTTATTACCGGTTATTGATGCACCAGCACGCGCCGTTAACGGCGCACCCAACCCCGTCATCCAACCGATGCCGACAAAATAAAGGCGTTTGCACCAAAAGTGCCAACGCCCGAGACGATAGAAAGAGTTCATGAAACCAGTTTGGATTATTGACGACGATAAAAGCATCCGTTGGGTGATCGAAAAAGCGTTATCGCGGGAAGCGATTGCTTACAAATCATTTGTCTCGGCACAAGAGGGCATGGACAGTCTTGACGTGGACGATATCGAGGCCACACCGCAAGTCGTGATTAGCGACATCCGTATGCCGGGCGCATCGGGATTGGATTTTATGCAGATGCTTAAAACCAAGCTGCCCGCCACGCCGATCATCATCATGACGGCGTATTCCGATTTGGAAAGCGCCGTCGCCGCATTCCAAGGCGGCGCGTATGAATATCTACCGAAGCCTTTCGACGTCGATCATGCGGTCGAGTTGATTCGTCGTGCGCTTGATGAAAGCATACGCTTGGATCAGCACACCCCGCTAGCCGAGGTCAGTGCATCGGCACCGGAAATTTTGGGCGCAGCGCACGCCATGCAAGAAGTGTTTCGCGCGATTGGCCGACTCTCGCAATCACACGCCACGGTGATGATCACTGGTGAATCGGGCTCCGGCAAAGAATTGGTTGCACACGCTTTGCACCGGCACAGCCCGCGTGCGCACAAGCCCTTCATTGCGATCAACACCGCTGCGATTCCGAAAGATTTATTGGAAAGCGAATTATTTGGCCATGAACGCGGCGCATTTACCGGTGCTGCCACCACGCGGCGCGGGCGGTTTGAGCAGGCCGAAGGCGGTACTTTATTTTTAGATGAAATTGGCGATATGCCAGCTGAATTACAAACGCGCCTGCTGCGCGTTTTATCCGACGGCCAATACTACAAAGTAGGCGGCCACACCCCGATGACCGCCAATGTACGCGTGATTGCGGCAACCCATCAAGACTTGGAAGCGCGTGTTAAACAGGGATTATTCCGCGAAGATTTATTCCATCGCTTAAACGTAATCCGACTGCGTTTACCATCGCTGCGTGAACGGCGCGAAGATATTCCGCTGCTGATCAAACATTTTTTAGCCAAGAGTGCGCGTGAACTCAAAACAGAAACCAAACAGCTTTCAACGGTGGCACTTCATTTTTTGAGTCAACAAGACTTTCCCGGCAATGTGCGTCAGCTCGAAAATTTATGCCACTGGATTACCGTCATGGCGCCGGGGCAAATGGTTGAGGTCGGCGATCTGCCACCCGACGTGCGCGGCGATGGCAGCAAAGCCAGCAGCAGCGCCAATAGCGATTGGAGACGCGCACTCGAGCGCGAAGTGACCGCCTCGCTAGGACGCGGCGAGAAGGATGTTTACGATGTACTCAACCGCAGCTTTGAGTCCGCGCTGATTGTGAAAGCGTTGGAGCATACAGGCGGGCGGAAAATCGAAGCAGCGACATTATTGGGAATCGGAAGAAATACGTTAACGCGTAAAATTCAGGAGTTGAATTTGGATGTTGGCGGGATGGAAAAAGAGGAGTAAATAAAGTCCAAGAAACTGCCAAACTCTAGCACTGGCGCGGCGTTTCAGATGGTTTCACTCTGTCCCGGCCGCCACTTCAACAATCGGTTTTCAGCAAACGTGACCACATAATCGAGCAGCAATGCAAACACCGTTAACACCAAAATGCCTGCAAAGACGGTGTTGATATCGAATGTGCCTTCGGCTTGGTGGATTAGGTAGCCGATGCCTTTGGCACTCCCCAAGTACTCGCCGACAACTGCGCCGACGAACGCCATGCCAACGGAGGTGTGCAGGCTGGAGAACACCCAGGATGTAGCTGATGGCAGATACACATGGCGCAACAATTGCGATTGCGATGCGCCCAACATACGGACGTTGTTGAGCACCACGGGTGAGACTTCTTTTACGCCTTGGTACACGTTGAAAAAAACGATGAAAAAAACCAGCGTCACGCCGAGTGCTACTTTTGACCAAATACCCAGTCCAAACCAGACCATGAAAATCGGTGCCAAGATCACGCGCGGCATTGCGTTGGCAGCTTTGATATAAGGGTCAGCGATTTGCGATGCGAGTGGGCTTAAGCCCAACCACAGCCCAACGGCTAAGCCAAGCAACGTGCCGATGCCGAACGCGAGTACGGTTTCGATCATGGTCACCCACAGGTGTGGATAAATTTCGCCTTCTAAAAACCAAATCCAAATGACTTTAAAAATTCGCAGCGGCTCGCCGAAAAAGAACGCCGCTTTGTCATCGTTTTCAAAATAGAAGGTGGGAAGTAGACCGGGCGCGGTGAACAAATGCCAAAATGCGAAGAGCGTAATGAGCAGGGCTATCTGCCAGAACCAAAGAGGCGTTTTTTTCATAGGATACGTCCCATCAACCCACCAGCTTATTCTTCGTTTGCTGATAGCCCTTTAGTACTTCTTCTTTCATCGCACTCCATATCTGCTCGTGGAGTTCTAAAAATCGCGGCGTCATGCGGATTTCGGCGACATCTCTGGGGCGCGGCAGATCGATCACGAATTCGCCAATCGGCTGTGTGGCGGGACCGGCCGACAAGACAATGACGCGATCTGATAGCGAGATTGCCTCTTCCAAATCGTGCGTAATAAAAAGCACGGACTTTTTATCAGCCTCCCAAAGTTGCAGCAGTTCATTTTCCATGAGCTGCCGCGTCTGAATATCAAGTGCGGAGAAGGGTTCATCCATCAACATGATTTTTGGATTGAGGATCAGCATTTGCGCGAGTGCTACACGCTTGCGCATGCCGCCCGAAAGCTGATGCGGGTAGCGTGCACCGAAGCCGGCTAGTCCGACGCGCTCTAGCCATGCCTCGCCTTGTCGTATCGCATCTAGTTTTTCAACGCCGCGAAATTCAAGTCCTACAATCACGTTATCGAGCGCGGAGCGCCACGGCATAAGCGACTCGGCTTGGAACATATAGCCGGCTTTGGTATTGATTCCATTCAGCGGCTCGCCAAATATTTTTACTTCACCCAACGATTGGCGCAGCAAACCTGCCGCAATATTGAGCAGCGTGGATTTGCCGCAACCGGTAGGACCAACGACGGATACAAATTCGCCGTCGGCGATTTGCAGCGTGGTGTTTTTGACCGCGTTGTAGCCGTTCGTGCGACTTGAGTGCTCCCATCCACTCGCGAACGTGACCGAAATATCGTCCAATGTAAGTGCCGCCACCATGGCCATTTTTAGTCAATCGCTAGCACTGGAGCGGCGTTTGAGCAGAAAATGGCTGAAGAGGCCCGTCGATAGCGGTGTTTTAATACTAATTTCGGCATTTCTTGCTTACTCGAGATTATTTATATTTCGCGTCGGCTTTCACCACAAACCGGTTATCAAACGTCTGCTCGAGCTTTATCGCATCACCTGCCGCCATCACCGAGGGCTCAAATTGCTTCAACACTTTGTAGACGTTCTGGGCGGCCTTTAATGTCATCTGCCCGTCGGTGGAATAGCCGATCATGTTTTTTAACAGCGCTTGTTTATAGAGCGAACGGTTGCCGGACAAATACGCTTCCGGCACCACCGCCATGATTTGTTCCGGGGTGGCTTTGGCTAACCAGCGAAGCGACCGGACCATTGCATTCACGACGGCTTGCGTAGTTTGCGGATTTTTCTGGATGAACTCATCGGTCGCATAAATACAGGAAGCCAAATAATCGCCGCCGTATAACTCTTTCATGCCGCGCTCGGTACGGCTATCGGCGACTGCCACATATTTACCGCTAGCCTCCAGCTGGCTAATCACGGGATCAAGATTCGACATGGCGTCTAGCTCGCCTTTATCCATCGCGGCGACCGCACCTGCGCCGGCACCTGTGCCGACGATGGAAACGTCGGTTGGCTTCAAACCTTCTTTGGCGAGCAAATTATTAATGAACATATTGGTTGATGATCCGGGCGCGGTGACACCGATTTTTAAGCCCTTTAAATCTTTAGCAGATTTATATTTTGCCGCTTTGTCTTTGGGCATCACGAGCGCGATAGATGAAAAATTTGCCTGCAACACAACAGCCTTGATCGGCTGCTTTTTGGCTTGCATATTGATGGTGTGCTCGAACGCCCCGGAGACTAAATCTGCGCTGCCACCGACCAGCGCCTGTAACGCTTTAGCGCCGCCCGCGAAATCGGGAATTTCTACCTCCAAGCCTTCGTCTTTAAAATACCCTTGGCGTTCGGCGATGGTCAGCGGCAAATAATAGAAGAGGCTTTTGCCACCGACAGCGATGGTGACTTTTTTCTTTTCTAGCGCTTGCGCATGCGCCAGAGTGCTAGCAAAAATGGCGGCAGCGCTCATTGCTATTGCCATTGCTATTAACATTATTTTTTTAATCATTTCCGCCCCCAAGTGTGATTCATCCATGGTGATGCATCAATTGCTGCTGCCAATTAAAACCGAAAGCCCACCTTCGCAGATACGCTGCTCACGCCACCCAATTTTTCAGCTTCGATGGCGAAATTGGCCGTTAAGAAATTCGCGTTCACCCCGACAAAAACGCGAGAATCGGTTGCGGTGACATCGGTGAGCCTTCCGACTTTCGGTGCGCCGGAAATGCGCACACTGCCAACGCCCGCATAGGGCGTGATAAAAGTAAGTTTTTTCGACACCATTGCGTCGACCGCAACTGTGGATAAATTCAATTGCGAAACGCCAGTTGCTTTGCTGCCCGATAAGCGCAGCGCAACAGACGGCGTTGTCAGCCCGTCTTCAATCACCTGATAGCGCACCTCACCCCCTATAAGCGATGCGTCAATACCGGACACGCGGCTAACAAATGCGCCAATATCAAAACCGCCCGGAAGCCCTTTATGGACGTGCAACTTGGGGATAAACAGGTTCGACGTATCACCCCCACCCGCTTGTTTTAAAATGCCCGAATTTTCGATTTTGGATTGGGTTACCTCAAGACCAACATCAAACCCGGTGATGCCCAGGCTGTTGCCGGGCGTCACGCCGCGATAGGCGGCCGCCGCGCCGATGTCTTTTGTCAGTTTTCTGAATTGATCTTGCGAGAGGCTTTGCAGGCTATCTAGCCCGCTTGCCTGCACGGTGCATGAGAGTGCTGATAACGTGCCAGCGACAACAATGGTCGCAACGCTTGAAATACGTTTAGTACAGAATGAATTTTGCAACATGATGCTCCTGAACAATTAAGTGGTTTTGGCATCGCAGTAAATATGTCCGCGTGCGCTCCGGTTTTGCTACGTTGTGTACAACTTGTCGGGAACGGCATGCAGATGCATCGTCTTACCGGCTTTCACCACTTGGCCGGGCACATCATGGCCAACGATCATTGGTATTTTGACGGCAGCCGCGAGCAATAGTTCTAGATCAACGCCTGTATCAAAGCCTAAGTCTTGTAACATGTTCACGCAATCTTCGGTGCAAATATTGCCAGTGGCACCTGGCGCAAACGGGCAACCACCTAAACCAGCGATTGATGAATCATAGTGAATCACGCCCGCTGTAATGCCGGCAATGACATTCGCCAAGCCCATGCCGCGCGTGTTGTGGAAGTGCAGCGTGATTTCGGTTTGGGGAAAACGCTTCACCGCCTCGCGCATCATGCGCTCAACTTGGCGCGGATTAGCCATGCCAGTGGTGTCGGCAAACGTTAGCGCATCAAAACCCAGCGTCAAATAGTGCGCGGCAAAATCAAGCACACGATCCTCTTGCACCTCACCTTCAAAGGGGCAACCGAAGGATGTAGAGAGCGTACCGTTGAGCTTAATGCCAGCCGCTTTAGCCATTGGCACCATGATCGCAAAATCTGCCAGCGATTGTGCCGTGGTGCGCTTGACGTTCGCCATATTGTGCGTCTCGGAAACCGACATAAAGAGATTCATCTCATCAATTTTGGCACCCGATTGATGGCAGGCGACGGCGCGCTCCATCCCTTTTAAGTTTGGCGTGATTGCGGAGTAAATCACATTGGGTATGCGCTCAATATTGGCCAACACTGCTTCTGCATCGGCCATGTTCGGCACAAACTTCGGATGCACAAATGAAGCGGCTTCGATTTTGGCGACGCCGGTTTTCGATAACTGGTCAATGAAGGCGATTTTGGTTTCAGTGCGAATAATATTTTTTTCAATCTGGAAGCCGTCGCGAACACCCACTTCGTTGATGTAGAGGCGTTGCATGGGTTGCTCGCTGTGTGTCCTGCCTGCATGGTTCATCAAATGATTCCTCGGGTTTTGAGTTGCGCTTGGGTGTCGGTGTCAAAGCCGATACTTTGCAAAATTTCGGCGGTATGTTCGCCGAGTTTGGGGCCTATCCAACGCGTTTGCCCCGGCGTTTCGGAGAGTTTCGGAACAATGCCGGGCAACAACACTTCCGCGCTTTGGTTCGACGCATGATTCAAAGAATGCTTTTCAATCATGCCGCGCGCTTGGAATTGCACGTCATTGACGATATCAGCAATCGAATAAATGCGCCCTGCTGGTACGTCGGCTTTTTCTAAAACCGCCAGAGCGGCATCGAGCGTATTGGTCTTTGTCCATGCGGCAATCGCATCATCGAGTTCTTGGGTTCGCGTGCTTCGACCGGCATTGTCTGCCAGCCGGGGGTCATTCCCCAAATCATCGCGGCCAATAGCAGTCATCATGCGTTTGAAAATTGAATCGCCATTGGCACCGATAACAATATATTGGCCGTCACCGCAACGATAAGTATTCGACGGGACGATCCCGGGTAGGCTCGCGCCTGTTCTTTCTCGTACAAAGCCGGTCATACCGTATTCGGGCAGCATCGATTCCATCATTGAAAATACAGCCTCGTATAATGCTACATCGACCACCTGCCCACGCCCTGAAGCATGGCGATGATGCAACGCCATCAGCGCGCCCATTGCACCGTACATGGCGGCCAGGGAATCACCGATTGAAATGCCAACCCTCACCGGCGCACGATCAGCATAACCTGTGATGTATCGCATCCCACCCATCGATTCGCCAATCGCGCCAAAGCCAACGCGATCTTTGTAGGGCCCCGTTTGCCCGAAGCCGGATAGCCTGACCATGATGAGCTTCGGGTTTTCGGCGGATAACGCGTCGTAGCCTAAGCCCCATTTTTCTAGTGTACCGGGGCGGAAATTTTCAACCAGAATGTCGGCATCATTAATCAGTTTACGGGCAATTTCTTGCCCTTCTTTTTCGCGCAAATTGATCGTGACCGATTTCTTGTTTCGCGCTTGGGCGTACCACCACAGCGAGGTTTTTTCGCCGCCATCATCATGCAGCTTGCGCCATTTGCGGAGCGGGTCACCGCCCGAATTGCCACCGCCATCGCTCCCGTGGTCGGATTTGCCGGCTGGCGATTCTATCTTGATAATTTCCGCACCGAATTCAGCCAGTAGGCGCCCGCAGAACGGCCCGGCAATGAGTGTGCCCATTTCGACCACCTTTAAACCTGCTAGTGGTCCACCTGCGGCGTTTTGAGGGGGTTTAGACATATTGATGAGGGGTAAGGGGTGGAATGGCGGTTTGTGAGGCGGTTTGTGAGGCAGTTTTCGGTGGCCCGCTTCAAGAAGCGTCTTCCGCGAAGAGCGCCTCAACGGCTTTATGGTCAAACCGATATTCTTCGTTACACATATCATCTTTGACCACAATTTCGCCTTGGTCGGCGAGCATCGAATCGACTTCGGTGCGCCCTAACGATCGCAACATATTTTTGACTTTGCTTTCGTCACGCCTGCAATCGCAAAAAACCGGCTTAGCCTCGTAAAGCCGAACGTCTTCTTCAGCGAAAAGGCGTTGCAACAAGACTTCGGCATCGAGTTGGATGAGTTCGTCGGCCTTAACCGAAGCAGCCAATTGCTCGACGCGAGCCCAGCCGTCGGGATCGCGGCTATCAGCCTTGGGCAATTTTTGCAGGAGTAACGCGCCCGCACCATCCGCGTTCGCGGCCAGCCATAAGTGCGTGGGCAATTGTTCGGATTGATCAAAGTAGTGTTCGAAACACTCTGCGACGCTTAGGCCTGATACAGGCACGATCGATTGATAAACTTGACCGGTTTCAGCATGTGCAACTGAGAGCGCGACCCGCCCGCCGCTGACCCAATCGGCGAAGGTTGCAGCATCATTGTTTTCATCAAATGAGGCCATGCCGCGAATGCCCAAGGAATCGGTGCAATCGACAACGGCAAGCTTGGCGATTGCACCACCTTGGATCTGCAATGTAGCTCGGCCGGCATGCTTAAGCCCAGCGCCCACGAGCACAGAAACGCAGGCCATTTCGCCGATATAACTGATGACATGCGGTGGATAATTGCGGGCGGCAATCAATGTGCGCCAGGCATCCGACAGGCGCACGACCTGGCCGCGAATATCGAGGTTTTCTAACGTGAAGCGGCGGCTGAAGTTTGTGGTTTTTTCCATGATTGGAGTCTAGCAATTCTCAGGATGCGTCGAACGAATTGCCTCAAAAGAATTGCCTCTAAAGAATTGCCTCAAACGGATTGCTTTAAACAAATGAAGCGCCGCGAGGCCGAGCGTTGGGTAGCAGTTTCGATTATTCACCACGGCCAATTTATTCACTGCAAGCGTGGTGGCTATTTTTTCTTCACCGGTCGCGCCCAGTTCGGTAGCGTCGTCTGCGATTTTTGATTCATCGTGAGTTCTCCCGCTGCTGCATCTTTCCATACTGTTGTGCCCGCTGCTATCGTGGCACCCTTGCCAACTGTGACCGGCGCAATTAATTGCACATCGGAGCCAATATGGACATTGTCTTCAATGACGGTGCGGTGTTTGTTTGCGCCATCGTAATTGCAGGTGATGGTGCCCGCGCCGATATTGACGTTTTTACCGACATTCGCATCGCCAATGTAGGAAAGATGATTGGCTTTGCTGCCCACGCCAATATCGCTCGCTTTGACCTCCACAAAATTGCCAATGTGCACATCGCTCGCAAGCGTGGTGCCAGGCCGCAGGCGGGCGTAAGGACCAATACGTGCGTTGGCGCCAACGGTGGCCGAATCAATATGCGTGAACGGCAAAATCTCTGTTCCCGCACCGACAGTACAATTTTGCAGGATGCAGTTAGCGCCGACTTTTACATTTACAGCAAGATGTACGTTCCCTTCAAAAATGCAGTTCACATCGATTGAAACATCTTCATCTGCCGTGAGCTTGCCGCGCACATCAATGCGGGCCGGATCAATGAGCGAAACACCTTGCACCATCAGTTGACGGGCGTTTTCAAGCTGGTAGATGCGCTCCAATTGTGCGAGTTGATCTTTGCTATTCACGCCGATGATTTCGAATTCGGCATCCGCCGATAGCGTTTCGACCTTACACCCGTCGGCGACGGCAAGCGCAAGAATATCCGTTAGGTAATATTCCCCTTGCGCATTCCGATTGTTTAAGCTGGGCAACCACTTGGCAAGCCACGCTGTTGGACAGGCGAGAAAGCCGGTATTAATTTCGGTGATCTGGCGCTGCGCGTCGGTGGCGTCTTTATCTTCAACGATCGCGGTGACGTTACCTGTATCATCTCGCAAAATTCTTCCCAATCCTTTTGGGTCTTTGACGCGCATCGTTAGCCACGCCAACGTATTTTGTTTGGCGGCAGCAACTAATTTGGCGAGCGTGGCTGCGCGAATCAGTGGAACATCGCCGTAGAGAATGAGTGTCACGCCCTGTGGTGCAAGCTGTGGCATCGCTTGCGCCACGGCGTGCCCGGTGCCAAGCTGGGGCTCTTGTTTTGCCCATAACAACGATTGACCGGAAAATGCTGCGCGTACCGCTTCGCCACCGTGACCGTAGATTACGCAGACTTGATCTGGCGAAAGAGTATTTGCGGCATGAATCACATGCGCCAACATCGCTTTGCCCGCAATATGATGTAACACTTTTGGTAACGCCGACTTCATGCGCTTGCCTTGCCCTGCGGCCAGCACAACAACACTAAGAATGGATTTGCTTGAATCCTTCGATGGCGCTGATTCGTTATATGCGGAAGTCATTTTTGCAAACGCTCTTTTAAAATTCTTTGCGAAGTTTATAGTGCTTTTAAGAGTGATAATAATTCTGCCAACAAATTTCTGCCAACAAATATTTTATTTGTAGAATTTTCATCTGTCGTTTTTTAAACGGCAAACAAGCTGCGCTGCAAATGTGGCGCGGCGAAGAAAAGAATTTTGACGCGGGGGAAGACGGGGCAGTAGAAAAAGGCAAAACAAAAAAGAAAAAGGCAACGGAGATTAGTCCGTTGCCTAAAATTGTATTTCGCCTCTAAACCGTTACGGCACTTTCATTGTACCGCAATTATTTATTTTCTGCGCAGTTTTTGAATGGCTTGTAGCTGGGCAGCTAATTGAGCCAACTCGGCGACCACAAGCGCCCGATCCTGGCCGCTTGCGCGGTTAGCGAGCGCTTCCTCCGCTTGTCTTTTGGCTTCCACAACCTTGGCTTCGTCAAGATCGCGGGCACGAATGGAGGTGTCAGCAAGGATGGTTAACGCTTTCGGCTGCACTTCGAGAATGCCGCCCGAAACATAAACTAATTCTTCTTCAGCTTGACCGACAACTTTAATCTTAACCGTACCCGGACGAATGCGCGTCATCAACGGTGTATGCCCCGGCAAAATACCCAGCTCGCCGAGCTCGCCAGGTGCGACGACCATCTCGGCTTCGCCTGAGAAAATGGCCTGCTCGGCCGAAACAATATTTACGTGCAAAGTTGCCATGCTAATTTCCGGTTACTTTCGGGTCTGATTCTGTTTTTGCTTTTCGGTTTAACGGTTTTTCGTTCACCAAAAAACGATCTGGCTCTGCCAGTCGTTTTACAAATCAAGCTCGACAAAAGTAGGTTTTCACTTTTGTCGAAACGGACTAGTTCATTTTCTTTGCTTTTTCAAATGCTTCATCAATGCCGCCGACCATGTAAAACGCTTGTTCTGGCAGCGCATCGCACTCGCCATCCACAATCATTTTGAAGCCGCGAATGGTTTCTTTTAATGTCACGTACTTGCCGGGCGAGCCGGTAAATACTTCGGCAACGTGGAACGGCTGCGACAGGAAGCGCTGAATTTTACGGGCGCGGGCAACGGCCAATTTATCTTCCGGTGACAATTCGTCCATGCCAAGAATCGCAATAATATCGCGCAACTCTTTGTAGCGCTGCAAGGTAGCTTGTACGCGACGGGTTACGTTGTAGTGCTCTTCCCCAATCACGTTCGGATCAATCTGACGTGAAGTAGAATCAAGCGGATCAACCGCTGGATAAATGCCGAGTGACGCGATATCGCGCGACAACACGACGGTCGCATCCAAGTGAGCAAATGTGGTCGCAGGCGATGGGTCGGTCAAGTCATCGGCTGGCACATAAACAGCTTGAATGGATGTGATTGAACCAGTTTTAGTCGATGTAATACGCTCTTGCAAAACGCCCATTTCTTCAGCCAATGTAGGTTGATAACCCACGGCGGAAGGCATACGACCCAACAGTGCTGAAACTTCCGTTCCAGCCAGCGTATACCGGTAAATGTTATCGACGAAGAACAAAATGTCGCGACCTTCGTCACGGAATTTTTCAGCCATGGTCAAGCCGGAGAGCGCCACGCGCAAACGGTTGCCCGGTGGCTCGTTCATCTGGCCAAACACCATTGCCACTTTTGATTTCGAGAGATCATCTTTATTGATAACGCCAGCATCTGTCATCTCGTGATAGAAATCGTTACCCTCACGGGTACGCTCACCGACACCCGCGAACACCGACAGACCCGAGTGCTCTTTGGCGATGTTGTTAATCAATTCCAGCATGTTCACTGTCTTGCCCACACCGGCACCACCGAACAAACCGACCTTGCCGCCTTTAGCGAACGGGCAGATCAGATCGATAACTTTAATGCCAGTCTCAAGCAAATCAACCGAAGGAGAAAGCTCATCAAACTTAGGCGCGGCTTGGTGAATCTCACGACGCTCATCTGATTGAATCGGACCTTGTTCGTCGATCGGGCGACCCAGCACGTCCATAATGCGGCCCAGCGTACCCATGCCGACCGGCACGCGAATACCGGCACCCGTACCGTTTACTTTCATCCCGCGACGGATACCGTCACTTGAGCCCATCGCAATGCAACGAACCACGCCGTCGCCGAGCTGTTGCTCAACTTCGAACGTTAGGCCTTTCTCGGCGAAGCTGGCCTGATCGCTATCTTGCAGCGTCAACGCTTCGTAAACTTTGGGGATGGAACCGTGGGGAAACTGAATATCCACCACCGCACCGATACACTGAACGACTGTTCCTTGGCTCATGATCTATTCCTAAACTAAATTTAATTCGAATTCTATTTTATAAACGAAACGGCGATGTAACCGCGACGAAGCTGCAATATAACGACGTACTTTAAACAGCAGCCGCGCCACCAACGATTTCAGACAATTCCTTGGTAATCGCTGCTTGACGGGCTTTGTTGTAGGTCAGCTTCAAATCATCGATCACTTTTTTGGCATTATCGGTTGCCGACTTCATCGCAACCATCCGCGCAGACTGCTCAGACGCAATGTTTTCCGATACCGCTTGGTAGACCACCGCCTCGATGTAACGCACCAACAATTCATCCAACACCGCTTGCGGATCCGGCTCGTAAATGTAATCCCATGATGAATCCGGCGCGCCGAGTTTGTCACCGGTGAGTGGCAGCAATTGCTCGCATACCGGTTCTTGCCGCATGGTGTTTACAAACTTGGTGTAACAAATATAAAGCGCGTCGATTTTGCCCTCGGTAAACGCGTCCAGCTGAATCTTGACCGGGCCAATCATTTTGTCAAGATGCGGTTTGTCGCCTAAGCCCAACACATGCGAAACGACGGGAATACCATAGCGCTGTAAAAATGAGAAGCCTTTCGTACCAATCGCCGTGGCTTGCACTTTCGCGCCGGGTTTTCCTACATCGCCTTCCCACTCTTTAACTTTGTTTACCATCAGGCGCATGACGTTGGTATTTAAACCGCCACAAAGGCCTTTGTCGGACGTAACCATGATCACGCCGACGTTTTTTACAGCATCGTGCTTTACCAAAAACGGATGTTTGTAATCAGGATTGGCGTGCGATAAATTAGCAGCAACACTGCGAATTTTTTCGCCATACGGGCGTGCCGCGCGCATCCGCTCCTGCGCCTTGCGCATCTTGGCTGCCGCGACCATCTCCATGGCCTTGGTGATCTTGCGTGTATTTTCAACACTCTTGATCTTAGTGCGAATTTCTTTTGAACCTGCCATTTAAAACCCTTTGCCAAACCTCTTTGTTCCACTTAAAACCTCGACGCGTTTTAAGCGGAATTGCTGTCTTGGTAAATTAGTAAGCGCCCGTTTTCTTAAAGTCTGCTACGGCTGTATGCAATGCTTTTTCGTCGGCCTCAGTTAAATTATTAACCTTGTCGATGGATTCAATCAGCGTGGCATATTTCGATTTTACGAAGTCACGCAATGACTTTTCGAACGCAAGCGCTTTGCCAACTTCCACGTCATCCATGTAGTTGTTGTTTACTGCGAACAAAATCAACGCCATTTCCCAAACTTGCATCGGTGAATATTGACCCTGCTTCATCAATTCAGTCACCATTTTGCCGCGCTCGAGTTGCTTGCGAGTGGCCTCGTCAAGATCGGATGCAAATTGCGCAAATGCCGCCAATTCACGGTATTGCGCGAGCGCCAAACGTACACCGGCACCGGTGTCTTTGCGCTTCATAATTTTTGTTTGTGCGGCACCACCCACACGGGACACCGATACGCCGGCGTTAATGGCAGGCCGAATACCCGCGTTAAACAAATCAGTTTCTAGGAAAATCTGGCCGTCGGTAATTGAGATCACGTTGGTCGGCACAAAAGCCGACACGTCACCGGCTTGGGTTTCGATAATCGGCAGGGCAGTCAATGAACCAGTCTTACCTTTAACCGCACCGTTGGTGAATTTCTCAACATACTCTTCGTTCACGCGAGCGGAACGCTCTAGCAAACGCGAATGCAAATAAAACACGTCGCCCGGGTAGGCTTCACGACCGGGTGGGCGGCGAAGCAGCAATGAGATTTGCCGGTAGGCAACCGCCTGTTTGGACAAATCGTCATAAATAATCAGCGCATCTTCACCACGATCGCGGAAGTATTCGCCCATCGTGCAGCCCGAATATGGTGCGACGAATTGCATCGCGGCAGATTCAGAAGCCGAGGACGCAACAACGATGGTGTACGACATCGCACCGTGTTCTTCAAGCTTGCGCACCACGTTGGCGATCGTCGATGCTTTTTGACCAACCGCGACGTACACGCAAGTGACGTCTTTACCTTTTTGGTTGATGATCGCGTCAATCGCCACCGCGGTTTTTCCGGTTTGACGATCACCAATGATTAATTCGCGCTGGCCACGGCCTACGGGCACCATTGCATCAATGGATTTTAAACCAGTTTGTAAAGGCTGCGAAACGGATTTACGTGCGATTACGCCGGGCGCAACCTTTTCGATAATGTCGGTCATCTTGGCATTAATCGGGCCTTTGCCGTCGATTGGCTGCCCTAAGGCATTAACGACACGGCCCTTAAGCTCAGGACCAACAGGCACATCTAAAATGCGGCCGGTACATTTGACCGTATCGCCCTCAGAGATGTGCTGATATTCACCCAATACCACGGCACCAACGGAGTCGCGCTCCAAGTTCAGCGCTAGACCAAAGGTGCCACCCGGGAATTCGAGCATCTCGCCCTGCATCGCGTCGGCCAAACCGTGAACGCGGCAAATACCATCCGTCACAGAAATGACAGTGCCTTCTGAACGCTTTTCAGCGGCAGCAGGAATGGCTTGAATTTTTGATTTAATCAGTTCGCTGATTTCGGCGGCATTGATTTGCATTTGAAACTCCGTTACTTGAATACTGTTTTAACGTCTATTAAATTCTGAATTTGGCTTGCGGATTTATTAGCCCAACCTATTGCACCAACGCCTGCGCCATCTTGTTGAGCGTATCCCGTACCGAAGCGTGAACCACATCATCGCCGACCTGTACGCGCGCACCGCCGATCAAGGATTCATCGACAATGACATTGGCTTCTACGCGTTTTCCGTATTTCTTGGCGAGCGCATCGACCAAGCCGTTTTTATCAGCATCGGACAATGGGAACGCGCTAGTAATAGTCGCTTTGACCACGCCGTCGTGCTCGCGCTGCAAGCGTTGAAAATGCTCGGCAATGAATGGCAATAATGACGCTTTGCCGTTACCGATTAGTAACAACACGGCGTTCGCCAACGCATTTGGAACGTCACCGCCGGCAACAGATGCCATTAAACCGGCTTTTTCGGCAGCGCTGACGTTGGGATTGCCAACCAGTGAAGCCATTTGTGCGTTCGATGCAATTGCGCCTAACGAAGCCAATTTGGCACCAAACCCGGCCACGTCTTTGGCGTCCACGGCCGCGCGAAAAATCGCTTCGGCATAAGGGCGAGCAACGGTGGTCAGTTCAGCCATTACAATTGTGCTTTCAGTTGGCTCAACATGTCGGCATGGGTGGCTGCATTGATTTCACGCTTCAAAATCTTCTCAGCACCGGCAATTGCCAAAGCTGCCACCTGCTCACGCAACTGCTCTTTTGCCTTTTGCTTTTCCTGGTCAATTTGCGCATGCGCGGCCGCAATGATGCGATCTGCCTCGACCTTGGCCTGCACCTTGGCAGCATCGATTTGCGCTTGGGCTTGCTTGTCGTTTAACGCTTTCATTTCAGTCGCCGTTTGACGCGCTTCTTTCATTAACGCGTCTTTCTGCTTCTGACCTTCGGCGAGAGCAGCTTTGCCTTTTTCGGCTTCAGCCAAGCCATCGGCGATTTTTCTGTTGCGCGTATCTATGGCGGTCATTAATGGCGGCCAGATAAATTTATACGCAAATGCGATCAACAGAATAAACCACACTGCCATCGCAAACAACGTCGCATTGGGCATCATAACGACGACCCTTTCTTCAAATCAGTTGACGGTTAAGACGCTTACTTAATAACGCTAAGCAATGGATTGGCAAACGCGAAGAACATGGCGATACCAACACCAATCAAGAAAGCCGCGTCGATCAAACCGGCCAACAAAAACATAAATTTTTGCAGCTGTGGGATCAACTCAGGCTGACGCGCTGCGGATTCCAAAAATTTGGAACCCATGATACCGATTCCGACGCAAGCGCCTAATGCGCCGAGGCCGATAATCATGCCGATGGCGAGAGCCATATTGGATTGAACGAGGGCGAGAAACTGTGCCATTTTATTTTCCTTTCGTTGACGAGAGCGAGTTGCTAGTTTGAGATACGTAAAGTGTTAATACTAAGGTTGAAGCGAAACGATGACTGGCAATTAATGATGCTCATGTGCCATGGCGATGTACACGCATGACAACACCATGAAAATGAATGCTTGCAGCAAGATGATCAGAATATGGAACACCGCCCAGCCCCAGCTTAGAATAATTGAGCCGGCTGTAAATACACCGCCCAGCATGCCAAGTAAACCGAGCAGCATAAAAATCAATTCGCCGGCGTACATATTGCCGAACAGACGCATGCCGAGTGAAACAGGTTTGGAAATCAGCTCGATGATGTTAATCGCTAGGTTCGGAATCCACATTGCGGGATGTGGGCCAAACGGTGCGGTGAACAATTCGTGCACGAAGCCGCCAACACCCTTGGCTTTGAAACTAAAAAAGATAATCAGGAAAAATACTGTGAACGACATCGCAAACGTCACACTCAAGTTTGTCGATGGTACGGCTTTCCAATGATGGATACCGAATGACTCCATAAGAGCTGCTACGAAATCGATTGGAATCAAATCCATTAAGTTCATCATGAAGACAAGAACAAAGATGGTGAGGGCAAGCGGGCCCAAAAATTTACGGTCGCCAGGGAACACGTCTTTTACGGTGTTATCGACAAACTCCAACACTAGCTCAACAAAACCTTGCAAACGACCAGGCACACCTTCTGTCACGCGGCGCGCGACAAGCCAAAAAACACCAAGGCCAAGCACACCAACAATAATCGACATAATTAAAGAGTCAAGATCGAGCTGCCAAAAGCCACCTTCACCAACGCTAATCCGCAGATTCGTCAGGTGATGCTCAATATATTCTGATGGGGTAATCGATTCAGTGCTTGACGACATAATTCGTTTATTTCGTATTTGTTTTAGCTAGCGAATAATAAAAACTACAAACCAATGCCCTGCGAGAGTTACGCACATCGCCACCACTAGCCAGCTGGCCACGAACCAACCGCTCCATAATGCACAAAACACAAGCGTGAGCATTACGACAATTTTTGTCACTTCCGCCAGCAGATGTCTCTGGAAAATCCGCCCGGCCGGAATGGCGGAAACTTTAGACTCTTTCGCAAGGGTGGCGTAAATCAAGCTGCCCACCATTACCGCTGCGCTGCCGCTTAATGCTGATAATGCTGCAATTTGCCCACCAAAAGCTAAGGCACAAACGATGAAGGTTAATGCCAGCAATGCTTGCAGAAAAATAACTTTTTGGTAGAGTTTGCCGAGATCGTCTTTTAGCACTTTTGTCCCCTAGGAGCTTTTCAAAAGTGCCAACCCAGCAGCCTCATTGCTTTGCTGTTACCGGACTTTTTTTGCTTGCTACCGCTCTCTTGATTCACAAAGCCCGACGATTATAAGCGGGCGACGATATTCCCGTCAAACCTTTTTGCGGCGGTGCAGCATGAAATAAGCGTGGGTAAGGGCTTGGAAGCAAAGCGCTATCAGCACGACTGTCACTGGTACGTCCCGTGGGCATGTCCTGCGGGTACGTCTGGTTGCACGACACGACCACGACGGGCTTGCGAGTACAAAAGCGCGGTCTGGTTTAAGGACTTCATACCGGTACTAGGTATAGCGCCTCACACCGGCGCGCCGAATCACTTCAGCTTGGTGCGCTCCAAAATGCCGTCGAGATGTTCGTAATCCATGAATCGAATCGTTAACGACCCTTTGCCTTTCTTATCCGCTTTAACCGAAACGCTGGTGCCCAGCTTATCGGCCAAATCTGTTTCCAAACTGCGCGTATCAACATCAGCGGCGTTTGTGCTGTTGGCGGCTTTGCTTTGCCTAGGGAGTGCGCTTTCCGCTTTCACCAAACGCTCCGCGTCCCGCACGCTTAAATTTTTATGAACAATTTGGTGTGCCAGCTCTACCTGCTTGGATTTCACCAGCGACAATAATGCCCTTGCGTGCCCCATATCGAGCTTGGCTTCCATGACCATGTCTTGCACCGGTTTGGCGAGTTCGAGTAAACGTAATAAGTTTGAAACAGCGGTCCTGGAGCGACCTACGGCTTGAGCGGCTTCTTCATGCGTCAGTTTAAATTCTTCAATTAAGCGGTGAATACCCGCGGCTTCCTCCATCGCGTTTAAGTCTTCGCGTTGGATGTTTTCAATAAGACCAATGCCCAGCGCTGCATCATCTGCAATCTCACGCACCAGCACGGGCACAGTCGCTAAACCCGCAATTTGCGCCGCCCGCCAGCGGCGCTCACCGGCGATAATTTCAAATTTTCCACCGGCGATTTCGCGGGTCAGAATTGGCTGAACGATGCCACGTTGTTTAATCGATAGCGCCAACTCTTCAAGCGCCGCTTTGTCCATCCGCGTGCGTGGCTGATATTTGCCTGGCGTTAGGCTTGTGATGACGAGCTCACGTAATTCGCCCGGTTTGGCTGGTTCGTCCAACTTATTGTTGCCGCCTAAGCCACCGCCCAACAACGCGTCTAAACCACGCCCTAGGCCTTTATTTTTGATCATGCCGCTGCCTCTGTATTTTCTGCTGGTTCCAATATCGAAATTCCCTGTCGCCCGAGCAGCTCGCGTGCGAACGCCAAATGTGCCAATGCACCCTTGGAAGATGGGTCGTACACAATTACTGGCTGGCCGTACGATGGCGCCTCCGCAATGCGAATATTGCGCGGGATCACGGTGTCAAATACTTTATCGCCAAAATGGTTTTTGATTTCATCCGAGACTTGATTCGTCAGCGAAGAACGCGGGTCATACATAGTCCGAATCAACGCTTCGATCTCGATTTTTGGATTCAAATTTGCCTTCACTTTTTTCAGCGTCCCCACTAAATCACTTAAGCCCTCCAGCGCATAATATTCGCACTGCATCGGGATGATCACTGAATCCGCTGCGGTGAGCGCGTTCACAGTCAACATGTTAAGTGCTGGCGGGCAATCGATCACCACAAAATCGTAATCCGCCGTCACCGCGGCCAAGGCTTCTTTGAGGCGAAATTCGCGGCGGTCAATATTAATCATCTCAATCTCTGCCCCGGCTAACTCGCGGTTGGCAGGCAGCACATCGTAATGACTCGGCGCGCGGACGCGGGCTTCGGCCACACTGTATTCGCCGAGCAGCACACCGTAGAGCGTTTTCGGAACGCCGCTCTTATCGATACCGGAGCCGGTGGTCGCATTACCCTGCGGGTCGAGGTCAATCAACAACGCGCGCTGGCCATAATGTGCCAACGTGGCCGATAGGTTGACTGCGATAGAGGTTTTACCGACGCCACCTTTTTGGTTGGCTACTGCGAAAATCTTCATGTCACGCTTTCTGTTTTTGTTGTACTTTTTAAGACAACTAGGCAACGTTCACCATTAACCTGCGGAACTTTTAAGTCAACGGTCTCGACAACTAGAAACTCTAGTCCTGGCAAAGGTTTTGAGGTTTTTTTCCCTTGAAACCCGCGTATTTCCTCGCTTACCGCTGCACCTTTCATTGCCAACATCGTCCCTGCCGCTTGTACTAAATGCCCCGCCCCGTGCACAAAATCTGACAACTCAGCGAAAGCGCGAGAAATAACAGCATCGAATCTATTTCCCGGTTGAAAGTTTTCCAGCCGCTCGCAAACAACGGCAGCATTTTTCAATTCCAATTCCGAAATCGCTTGGCGCACAAATACGGTTTTCTTTTGCGAACTATCAAGCATGGTGACCAGCAAATCAGGCCGCATGATCGCCAAGGGAATGCCTGGAAGTCCGCCACCAGAGCCAACATCGAGCAAATTTCCGGTTGACGGAATATGCGGCAGAACAGCCAAACTATCAAGAATGTGTACGCCCACCATTTGACCGACATCACGGACAGCGGTCAGGTTGTAAGTCTTGTTCCATTTTTGCAGCAATGCGAGGTATTGCAAACACTGTTCTTGCTGCCGAACATTTGCGGTAATGCCTAATTGCTTCAAACCGGTTTGTAGCAACGCGGACAATTCATCGGTGGACAATGTACTCACGGCCAAATTGCTATCATCGTGCTATCTTCAATTACGCCGATTGCTGTTGTTCAGCATCCAATTTTGCACGCTGCATTTCTCCTCGCGCTCCCGCAAAACCACGCTTCAAATGCACCAACAACAACGATACCGCAGCCGGCGTTATGCCCTGAATGCGTCCGGCTTGACCAATGGTTTCGGGCTTATGCTGATTTAATTTCAACTGCGCTTCTTTCGACAAACCGTGGACGTGCAAATAATCAATATCGTTGGGTAAACGTGTTTCTTCCTGTGCAAGCGAATGCGCGACTTCGTCTTGTTGACGATCGATATAACCTTGGTATTTCGCCGCGATTTCGACTTGTTCAGCGACGGCTGGGTCATCGACACGATCACCCGCCATCGGCAAGGTCATCAAACCGTCGTAACTCACATTTGGGCGGCGCAGCAATTCAAACAGCGAATATTCGCGCTCGATCATCTGGCCCAAGACCCGCATGGAATCTGGCTCGCCGAGCTTTTGGGGTTGTGCCCAAGTCGCTTTTAGACGCGCTGTTTCACGCCCCACCGCATCGCGTTTTTCACTGAAGTGTTGCCAGCGTACGTCATCAACCAAGCCGAGTTTTCGGCCCATTTCGGTTAGCCGCATATCGGCGTTATCTTCACGCAATTGCAGGCGATACTCGGCGCGACTGGTAAACATGCGGTAGGGTTCAGTCACGCCACGCGTGATGAGATCATCAACCAACACACCAAGATACGCCTCATCGCGGCGCGGACACCAGCTTGGCTCGCTTTTCGCATAAAGCGAGGCGTTAATGCCTGCCAGCAATCCCTGCGCGGCAGCTTCTTCGTAGCCTGTTGTGCCGTTAATTTGCCCCGCGAAAAACAGACCGCCGATGGCTTTTGTTTCAAGTGACGCCTTTAAGCCGCGCGGGTCAAAATAATCGTATTCGATTGCATAGCCGGGCCGTGTGATGTGCGCGTTTTCCAAACCGGGAATTGAGCGCACAAGTTTCAGCTGCACATCGAACGGCAGCGATGTCGAAATTCCGTTCGGGTAAAACTCGTTGGTCGTTAAACCCTCGGGCTCTAAAAAAATTTGGTGGCTGGCTTTATCGGCAAAGCGATGAATTTTGTCTTCAATTGAGGGGCAATAGCGCGGCCCTACTCCTTCAATCACCCCGGTAAACATTGGTGAGCGATCCAAGCCCGCGCGAATCGCGTCATGGGTTTCAGCGTTGGTATGCGTAATCCAGCATGACACTTGGCGCGGATGCAATTCACGCGAACCCAAATACGAAAACACCGGCGTCGGATGATCGCCCAACTGTTCCTGCATTTTTGAAAAATCTATCGAGCGTCCATCAATACGCGGCGGCGTACCGGTCTTCAGGCGTCCTACCGGCAAATTCATTTCCCGCAGACGTGCTGCTAAGGTAATAGCGGGCGGGTCACCGGCGCGGCCACCGGCGTAGTGTTGCAGACCAACGTGGATTTTTCCGGCTAGGAATGTTCCTGCTGTCAGAACCACGGATTTAGCAATGAAGCGAATACCCGCTTGCGTGATAGCGCCCGTCACCACTGAGGAACCGCTGGATTCGTCGAGAATAAGATCATCGACAGCTTGCTGGAAAAGCCATAGATTTGGCTGATTTTCGAGGCGTTGGCGAATGGCTGCACGGTATAAAACTCGGTCCGCTTGTGCGCGCGTAGCACGGACGGCCGGTCCTTTGCTGGCGTTGAGGGTACGAAATTGAATACCTGCCTCATCCGTTGCAATGGCCATCGCACCCCCAAGTGCATCGATCTCTTTGACCAGATGCCCCTTGCCGATACCGCCAATCGACGGATTGCACGACATTTGGCCCAAGGTTTCAATGGCGTGCGTAAGCAGGCAGGTCTTGGCACCCGACCGTGCAGCGGCGAGCGCGGCTTCGGTACCAGCGTGGCCGCCGCCGATCACAATCACATCAAATTGGGTTGGGAAGTCCATGATTTATTGAGTACTTACGATTCCGAAACTGGGATGCGAATTCTAAGCTATCGCAAGCGAAAACGCTAGGCAAAGGCAAGGAGTGCGCTGGCGGAACGCTTAACCAGCTGGAACGTAATCCGATCCAAAAATCGGTTGTTTCACGTGAAACATTACGTTGGCACTCCATCGGCCTTTGTACTGGCGTTTTATTTACTTGCCGATACAAAATTTTCCGAATATTTCGCCTAGCAAATCATCTGAGGTAAATTCGCCGGTAATGCTAGATAGCGCCAACTGTGCCAAGCGCAGCTCCTCTGCAAATAACTCAAACGGTAAATCTAATTCGGCCGCTTGGTCAAGATGTTGGGAGGCCACACGCAACGCAATCAAATGCCGCTCCCTTGCCAGAAACACCCCTCCGCTGCTCGGCTGCCAACCTGCTGTTTCAAGCAGCCATTGCCGTACTAGCGGCAGCCCTTCGCCCGTTAACGCGGATATTTTTATTGCGGGATGACCGTCCTCCTGCACGCGCGCAGCCTGCAGGTCATGAACGTCAATCTTGTTATAAATTCGAGCGACGGGTAATGTTCGCGGCAGCCTAACCAAAATAGCCGCCTCTTTTTCACCCACCGTCTCACCCGCTTCGGCAATCAATAGTGCGGCTCCAGCCCTTTCAATCGCTTGCCAGGTCCGCGCAATACCAATTTTTTCAACTTCATCTTCACTTTCGCGCAATCCGGCGGTATCTATTAAATGAATCGGTACACCATCAATTGAAATGGTGGCGCGCACATGATCGCGAGTGGTGCCCGCAATCGGCGTAACAATCGCGACCTCGTCGCCCGCCAGTCTGTTCAACAAGCTTGATTTGCCGACATTCGGTCGGCCAATTAACACCACGGTGAGCCCTTCGCGCAAGACCGCGCCCTGCTTGGCCGCCGAGGTTAAAATGGCCTGAAGGCCGCGCAAGTGCTGAAGTTTGATATGTTGTGCCACACGATTGGCCGGATCAATTTCCTCTTCCGGGAAATCAATGCAGGCTTCTACATGCATTCGCAACTCTGTGATGAGGCTAGTCAGTTGATGGACATTGTTGGAGAACTCACCGGTTAGCGAGCGAGCAGCGGATTTGGCAGCTTCACTGGTGGTGGCCTCAATAAGATCAGCCACACTTTCAGCCTGCGCAAGATCGAGCTTATTATTAAGGAACGCCCGCTCAGTAAACTCGCCGGGCTTGGCCAAGCGGCAACCCAATTCAACACACCGCTGCAATAATCGTTGCATCACAGCTTGCCCACCATGGCCCTGTAGTTCCAGCACATCTTCACCAGTATAAGAGTGTGGCGCGGCGAAATAGAGGACAATTCCCTGATCGATCACACTATGCTCGGCATCACGGAACGTCGCCAGCGTCGCCGTGCGGGGTAGCACACTTTTACCAGCGATCGTCAGCGCCAGCTCCAACAGCGCCTTACCTGAAACCCGCACCACACCAATTCCGCCGCGGCCGGGAGCGGTCGCAATCGCCACAATGGTTTCACGTGAAACGTTCGGCTTGACATGCTGGGGAGTTTGTCTATCGCTCATGGCTTGAATTTACCATACCAAGACTATGATGCTGCATGAAAAAAGCCGCCAACTTGACGAAGTGACGACTTTTTTGCAGGGGTTAGTATTACCGCTAATGATGGCTCAGCTTATCGTTTAGCAACCCTCGCCGCATCCGCAACCCCAAAGGTTTTATTGATATACCACTGTTGCGCAATGCCCAAAATATTCTGCATCGTCCAATACAGCACCAAGCCGGACGGAAAAAAGAAGAACATGATAGAAAACACCACCGGCAGCACCATCATCACCTTAGCTTGCACTGGGTCCGCAGGCGCCGGGTTAAGCTTGGTCTGGATAATCATGGATGCGCCCATAATAATCGGCAATACGTAAAACGGATCAGGCGTGGAAAGATCGGTAATCCAGCCAATCCAGGGCGCATTGCGCAGTTCGACTGCACTCAACAGTACCCAATAAAGTGCAATAAAGAACGGCATTTGAACAACAATCGGTAAACAGCCGCCCAGCGGATTGATTTTCTCAGTTTTGTACATCTCCATCATGGCTTGATTGAGCTTCATCTTGTCATCGCCGTAACGAGCTTTCAGTGCCTCCATTTTAGGCGTCATGGTTTTCATGTGCGCCATCGATTTGCCCGCTTTTTGATTCAGCGGGAAGAACGCCAACTTTAATAAAATGGTAAACAAAATAATCGTCCATCCCCAATTGCCAAGAATGCCATGTATCCAGGAAAGAACGACAAACATGGGATAGGCCAATACTTTAAGCCAACCGTAATCGACCACCAAACCCAAGCCGGGCGCTAATTCGTTTAACTTATCCTGCTCTTGCGGACCAACATAAAGCGGCATGGTGAGGCTGCCCTCAGCGCCGGCGGCAATGGTTGAGATCGGCACGCTAACGCCTGCGCTATAGAGCGTTGAATATTTTTGCGTGAAAAACTTGCGCTCTACTACGCCTTGCGGCAACCATGCTGAGACAAAGTAATGTTGCACCATGCCAAGCCAACCATCGTTTGACTCTTTCGCATGGTCTTGCTTGCTTTTGTCAATCTCGGTAAAAGCAACTTTTTGGAATTTTTTTGCTTCCGTATAAACTGCTGGCCCCGTAAAAGTGGCGATGCCTGTGAAGGGGTTGCTGCCAGCGCTCTCTCCTTCGGGCGGATTACCATCACGTAAAAATTGAAAATAGGCGCGAGGTGAAATGGCTGCACCGCTATCATTTTTAATGTTGTAGCGAATATCGACGACGTAACTACCCCGTTTAAACACATAGGTTTTATTGACGGCAATGCCTGCAACATCAGTGTTGGTGAGCGTGACCTCTAGCTTCTCGCTCGCGCCCATGTCAAAGCTGGTCGCGGTAGATTTCCAAAGCGCTGCATGTGTTGGCAAGTCATAACCTAACAGGCCTGACTGAGCAATGAAGTATGCACCAACCTTATCCTGCATTAAGCTAAACGCATTCTTTGCATCGCCGCGTGCGGGGTGCTTTAACAACGTCACTTTTCGAACGTCGCCACCCTGCGTGTCGAGCTCCACTTGCAGCGTGTCGGTATGAACAGAAATCCGTTGAGCCGATTTTGGCGCTTCAGATGTTGCGACCATATTTTGTGTCGGTGGCACATTTGAGCCCGCACTTTGGGTGGCGTTAGTGCTGGTTGGGATAGTCGGAACAGTGGCGGCTGTATTGGCGACCCCATTGACAGCTTGTGTTGTCACGGGGGCGATCGGTGATGCGGGTGGTCGGTTGTGCTTTTGCCATGCCTCCCACAAAAATAAACTCGACGCTGAAAAAACGACTAGGGCAATAATGCGTTGCGTATCCATGTAGGGGAAAACTCAATAAGTGGGTTAGGAAATGCTGGCGATTTAAGCGAGCGCTTGGAAGGTGCTGTCGGCGAGAAGCCAACAATGGCTTTAAAACTCAGGGAGGCGCATTAAAAAATTAATTTAATTTATCAGGGAACCGGATCATAACCGCCTTCGCACCAAGGATGACAACGCAATAGCCGTTTTCCCGCAAACAAAGAACCTTTGACGGCGCCATGTTTATGAAGCGCTTGTGCAGCGTAATGCGAACAGGACGGAGAAAACCGGCATTGCGACCCTAGCAACGGACTCAGCAAATATTGATATGCGCGAATCACACCCAATAAAATATGGGTAAGTATCGACTTATCAACCTGCATCGCTAACGCCACTTGAAAGAGCCTTGTTTGCATCGTTACGCGGTTGGTTGGCTGGTTTGGCTGGTTCGGCTGCCGGCCTCTTCCAAATTGCGTTTTTAATTTCGACGTTGAGCATGGTGTCTGAAAACAACTGATGAAGTTCCGCGCGCGCCTCGTTCGGCTGCTTCTTTGGGTCTAGTTTTTGTTCGAGCGTAATCAACATATCAACACCAATTGAGCGAACAGCATGCTGACGAAATGATTCCCGTATCCAGCGCTTAATTTTGTTGCGCAACACCGCAGATTTTAATAACCGTTTAGGAACGGCAATCGCTATGCGCGACGGCGATTGCCGGATACACAGCGGCTTAGTTGTGGTGTCGGTATTCGTAAAATCTGGTCTGGGCTGTCGTTTTGTTTTAAATTGGACGCCCTGCATCGCGTGGGCTTGGTGCAGCTTCAGGCTGAAAGTAGTCTTGCCGTGACGTGGTTGCCCATTTTTTGTCGGAAAACCAACACGTATCCTTTTGCCAAACTTGATCACTGCAGCAACGGCCTCTTGATCAAGACGAAGCGCTTTCGGCAGGCGGTATGGATGTGCTTTATTGAGGCTATCGGTATCATCGGGCTTGTCCGCCCTGCCTGAATTTTCCAATAGCTGGCTGGCTGATCCAACGACCGAACGCGGCGTAATGGACATTTACCCTCAATATCAAACCTTACCGCTAAAGGGGAACTAAACCGCGAGACGAGCACGACCCTTGGCACGACGCGCATTAATAACTGCACGGCCACCTGGTGTTTTCATGCGGACACGAAAGCCGTGGGTTTTTTTACGGCGGGCAACGGAAGGTTGGTAGGTACGTTTCATATCGATACTCAGCTTGGTTTAAGTAGTTTAGGGCGCGCACCGGTTACATCCGCATTACCCAGTAATACACATGCGAAAAGTAAACGCAAATAGCTGGGGGGAGGTTCGGTCCGAAGAACTTAGCATTATCCTTTTTTTTCAGGTAGTTAGTCAAGCTGTCTTGGCAAGCCTATGTCTATTGGGGTTGAATGGACTAGGCCAGAATTTTTCCTTCTTAACCCGAGCGATGCGTTAAATTGCCCGCCGTACAACGCATTTTTTAGCATTCCACCGTATTTTACCTGTGGATAACTTGTCTTAAGAAGCGTAAGATACAAAGCTGTGTTTTGGGTCCCTTTTTGGTCCCTTTTTAGCACCTCTTCGGAGTTCGCTATGGGGTCCACTCGCGTTTATTTCTGTTTTTTTCGTTCGCGTCATTGCCCCGCTTTTTTGTTTCGCGATTGGTTGTTGATTTTAACCATCCTTTTTTTGACTCGTTCCGACTGGCCTTCATCGAATGCATCCTTTTTGGCAATCCTGCGTTAGCGATTTTCAGCAGGAACTATCGACCCATCAATACAATACGTGGATCAAACCGCTACGCTTTGAACAGGAGGGCGACAGCTTTACGCTGATCGCACCAAATCGGCACGTTTTGCAATGGGCAAAAGAACGTTTATTAAATCGTGTTGAACAATCCGGCGAAAAATTCTTTGCCCGCTCTATCTATTTAGAGCTTGCGTTGGAAGAGGCTGAAATTGAAGCCGTCCCCGTCCTCGATGATAGCGATAGCGACTCGAGCCTTGCCAGCGAACTGCGCCTCGACTCTCCACAAACAGCGTCTCAGAATGGGGCACCTTTTTACCCTCAAAACAGCGCTAATGGCCTAGCAAAACCCATTCCTCATCGCATCAACCCAGCATTTACGTTCACCAGTTTTGTGGGTGGAAAAGCGAATCAACTGGCGCGGGCGGCCGCTCTTCAAGTGGGGCAAAATCCCGGACAAGCCTATAACCCGTTATTTATATATGGCACAACTGGCCTCGGTAAAACCCACCTCGTGCAGGCCATCGGAAATCAGCTACTCGAACAAAAGCCAAACGCCAATATCCGTTACATCCATGCAGAACAGTTTGTGACCGATGTCGTCAAAGCTTACCAACATAAGGCGTTCGATAGTTTTAAGCGTTCTTACCATACGCTTGACCTGCTGCTCATCGATGATATTCAGTTCTTTGGCGGGAAATCCCGAACACAGGAAGAGTTTTTTTACGCCTTCAATGCTCTAATTGAAGCCGGCAAGCAAGTCGTCATCACTTCGGACAGGTTCCCTAAAGAAATTTCCAATATCGAAGATCGCCTCATTTCACGCTTCGGTTGGGGATTGACCGTCTCTGTTGAACCACCGGAACTAGAGATGCGCGTCGCTATTTTGCTCAAAAAAGCGGAAAGTGAGGGCATCGTGTTAAATGAAGAGGTCGCCTTCTTTATTGCCAAGCACATACGCTCAAACGTCCGCGAGCTCGAAGGCGGTTTAAAGCGGGTGCTTGCCTATTCGCGCTTCAACAATATGCCGGTAACGATTTCGGCCGCTAAAGAAGCGCTCAAAGACCTTTTGGCCGTTCTTAACAGGCAGATTTCGATTGACAATATTCAAAAAACGGTTGCTGATTATTACAAAATCAAAGTTTCTGAAATGTATTCTAAAAAACGCGTCCGTTCTTTAGCGCGTCCTCGCCAAATGGCCATGGCGTTAGCCAAAGAATTGACGCCAATGTCTCTTCCAGAGATTGGCGAATCATTTGGTGGTCGTGATCACACTACAGTTTTGCATGCCTGTCGTAAAATTGTTGAATTGATCGAAGCCGATCAAGTGATTGCGCGAGACCATGCTTTATTGATGCAAATATTGCGGGGATAGTTCTTTGCTTAAAATATGGCGTTTTTGTTAATGCTGTTAAATTTGAGTTTCTCAGAAACGTTTTAGTGTTCTTGTTGCATAACTGGTAACAGGGCTAATAAAAAGAAATTTTCGTTATCTGCCCTAGGTGTATTTTTTTGTATGTATTTTGTTTATAAATAGTGGATAACTAAATTTCATTTGCATTTTTTTAAAATTCTTATTTTTTATCCACGGCATTCCACAGGCAAAAAGGAATCTATACGCAATTTAATTGTTGCTTAAGTGCTTGAATCATCAATACTTAAAACACCTATACCCGAATCTCTTCACCCTTATCTATTACCTATTAGGTTTAATTATGATATCCATTAAAACTAAAAACAGCACGCTGCTTGGCCCGTTGCAATTCGTGACGGGCATTGTTGAACGCCGTCATACCCTACCTATTTTGTCAAACGTATTGATCGAAGTTATTGATCAAACAGTTCATTTTTTAGCGACGGATTTAGAAGTCCAAATCAAAGCATCCGCGAAACTTGAAACGCCACATAAGCCAGGTAGCCTAACGGTGGGAGCAAAAAAGCTTCAAGATATTTTGCGAGCGCTGCCACCCGATGCAGATACCGCGCTTGAAACAAAGGAAAATCGCTTAACGGTAAAAGCCGGTAAAAGCCGATTTGCGCTGCAAACACTGGCGGCAACAGATTATCCAAAAATTGCCGAAGCAAAGGACACCGCTAACGAGTTTTCATTGCCGCAACGCGAATTTAAACGCGTCTTGGGCTTGGTGCAATTTGCAATGGCCGTACAAGATATTCGTTATTACCTAAATGGTGTGTTGCTCTCAACCGACGGCAACACCTTGCGCGTTGTTGCAACAGACGGGCATCGCCTATCGATGGCGCAATACAAACTCGCAGAGCCGGTCGCTAAGATTGACGCCATTTTGCCTCGTAAGACCGTGCTGGAATTGATTAAATTGTTGGATGAGAGTGATGATCCTATCCAGCTAACCATGCATCAGAACCAAGTTAAATTTACATTCGCAGGTATAGAAATTGTTTCAAAGATCGTAGAAGGTAAGTTTCCCGACTATACCAAGGTGATTCCTTCCGGCTATGGCAATCATGTAACGCTAAATCGTAGTGAATTCCTTAGCGCACTGCAACGCGCCTCAATTCTCTCGAATGACAAAATTAGAGGCGTGCGGTTGGTGTTTACGAAAGATTCACTGTCCATCATTTGCTCAAATAATGAGCAAGAGGAGGCGGAAGAAAGTTTGCCTATTCCCTATGATAAAGAGGCGCTTGATATAGCCTTTAACATTGCTTATTTACTCGATGTTTTGGGCCATCTCTCAACCGAAACGGTTCAGCTCTCGCTAGGTGAAGCCAATATGTCTAGCGCACTGATGACGCAACCCGGTTCGGACGACTTCAAATATGTAGTGATGCCGATGCGAATTTAAACATTAGAAAAAAAGTAAAAATAAAGAAACACTATTTTCTCAATACCGCCACAGCACCGTTTTAAAGCACAAGGAAACAAATGGTAACGCCAAAGAAACCCGACGAAAAAGCATACGACGAAGACTCGATTAAAATTTTAAAAGGCCTTGAAGCTGTCCGTAAGCGCCCCGGCATGTATATCGGCGACACTTCCGATGGAAGCGGTTTGCATCATATGGTGTTTGAGGTTGTCGACAACGCAATTGATGAAGCGCTTGCCGGCCATTGCGACGACATCAAAATTACTATTCACACAGATAACTCCATCTCAGTCACTGACAATGGTCGCGGTATTCCAACGCGCGTAAAAGAAGATGACGAGTTCAAGCGCTCTGCCGCTGAAATTGTGATGACAGAGCTGCATGCGGGTGGAAAGTTTGACGCGAATTCTTACAAGGTATCGGGCGGTTTGCACGGCGTAGGTGTGTCAGTGGTGAACGCATTGTCCGAATGGCTCAAGCTGCGCATTCGCCGTGACGGTAAAATTCATGAAATGGAATTTCGCCATGGGGTTCCCGTTTCGCCGTTGGGCATCGTCGGTAACAGCGATAAAAAGGGAACGGAAGTTCATTTTTTAGCGTCAAAAGAAACCTTTACAAACATTGAATTTCATTACGAGATTTTAGCTAAACGCTTGCGCGAGTTGTCGTTTCTAAACAACGGTGTAAAAATTGAGTTAATCGATCAGCGCCACGGCAAAAGCGAAAACTTTACCTACACCGGCGGCGTAAAAGGATTTGTTGAATATATGAATCGTTCAAAAACGGTTTTGCATTCAAAAATATTTTACGCGATCGGTGAAAAAGACGGTATGACCATCGAAGTCTCGATGCAGTGGAATGATAGCTACGGCGAATCAGTGCAGTGTTTTACAAACAACATCCCCCAGCGTGACGGCGGCACCCATTTAACCGGGCTGCGCACCGCGATGACACGCGTGTTGAATAAATTTATTGAAGAAAACGATCTCGCAAAAAAAGCCAAAGTCGATACGACCGGCGACGATATGCGCGAAGGCTTAACCTGCGTGCTATCCGTTAAAGTGCCGGACCCAAAATTTTCTTCACAAACAAAAGACAAATTGGTTTCAAGCGAAGTTCAGCCGGTTGTTTCTGAGGTTGTAGCGGCTAAGCTTTCTGAATACTTGCTTGAGAACCCAAGTGACGCCAAAACCATCTGTAACAAAATTATCGATGCCGCACGTGCTCGCGATGCCGCGCGTAAAGCGCGAGAGCTGACGCGTCGCAAAGGTGTGATGGACGGCGTTGGTCTGCCTGGTAAGCTTGCAGATTGCCAAGAAAAAGACCCGGCACTTTGCGAAATTTACATCGTCGAGGGTGATTCAGCTGGCGGCTCCGCCAAGCAGGGCCGCGACCGTAAATTCCAAGCGATTTTGCCGTTACGCGGCAAGGTCTTGAACGTCGAAAAAGCGCGTATCGACAAAGTGATTTCGTCTGAGCAAATCGCCACGTTGATTACCGCACTTGGTGCAGGTATCGGCAAGGACGATTTTAATCACGAGAAATTACGTTACCACCGCATCATTATCATGACCGATGCGGACGTGGACGGTGCGCACATTCGTACTTTATTGCTGACGTTTTTCTTCCGGCAAATGCCGCAGCTCGTTGAGAACGGCTACATCTATATTGCCCAGCCACCGCTTTATAAAATTAAAAGCGGCAAGGAAGAACGCTACGTTAAAGATGAGTTGGAATTAAAACAAGCGCAACTCAAAAAGGCGCTAAACGATGCGGTGTTAAACCCAGGTGAGGACAGCGCTCCAATTATGGGCGAAGCGTTAGAGAACATTGCCAAAGATTTCCTCATGACCGAAGCGGTCATCACTCGCCTCATGCGCACCTTCGATCCGGAAGTGCTCACCGGCATGTTGCAATGCCCGCGCTTTGATTTAAAAACCGCCGAATCCGCATCAAAAGCAGCCGTGTGGCTCACCGATTCTATCGGCGCACATCATGTCACCGTCAAAGTCGAGCAAGATGAAGCCAACGACGCTTATCGCCTACGCTGCGTTAAAACGCTGCACGGCAATACGCGTTCGACTTTGATCGACACCAGCTTCATCGAGACCGGTGATTACGAGCAAATCGTTAAAATGGCGCAGACCTTAAACGGCTTGATTCGTAAAGGCGCTGAAATTAAACGTGGCGAAAAATCGTTGGCGGTCACCTCATTTAGCGGTGCGTTAACGTGGCTGATCGACCAAGCCAAAGAAGGTATGCACATTCAGCGCTACAAAGGGCTGGGCGAAATGAATCCCGAGCAATTATGGGAAACCACGATGGATCCGAAGGTGCGCATTTTGAATCGCGTGCAGATTGAAGACGCCATTGCTGCCGATGAAATTTTTACCACGCTGATGGGCGATGATGTTGAACCAAGGCGTGCGTTTATTGAAAGCAACGCGTTGGTGGTGCAAAACTTAGATGTGTAGAAAATAAAAACAAAAGCGCCCGAGCCAATCGGGCGTTTTTTATTGTGTGAAAAATAAAAAAGCAAACACGCCGAAAGACGGCCGTTTCCAGCCAAAAGGGCTTGGAAACTCCCGTCCAGAGCGGTGGTCATCTTAAATACAGAGAATTAAATTTCAATTAAAACCCGAAGGAGTGCCCTATGCGCAACTTGAACAATAACCGGTTTACCACGCTGAAGATTGCCGTCATCGCGTTCACGCTGATCGCTGGCGCATTAGCCTTTCATTCGTACGCACAACCCACGAATAATTACGGCTATAAAACCCCGCCCGCACCGCTGCAAGCCATTGTTGAGCAACAACGCGCACCAACCGTCAACTTGAGCCCGCGCCGCGATTTAGCGGCGATGATTAAAACGCCATCGTTGCCCAGCATCACGGAAGTAGCACAGCCAGAGTTGAAGCTCGCGGGCTTGCGAATCAACCCACGCACTTACAGCCAAAGCCGCTTCTCATTTGGTGAAGATTTATGGCTGTTTGAAATAGAATCGCGCAAAGAAATGCGCATTGCCGGTTTGCCAAAAAACTTGAAACTGGCCGATATTGCGTGGTCGCCCGATCAACGCAACTTAGCCTTCACCCACATTTCTGACGTAAACGGTGTTGAATTGTGGACGGTTAATGTGGCGTCAAAACAAGCCAAGAAAATTTCAACACAACCGCTCAATACTGTTTACGGCAGCGGCTTTAACTGGCTGCCGGATAGCAAAGGTTTAATCGTACGATTGCGCCCCGCAAACCAAGCTGCCGCACCATCGACCATCGCCATTCCGCAAGGCCCCAACACACAAGACGCCCTGCCCGGCGGGGCACAGCGGCAAGTTCGCACGTTGCAAGATTTATTGAAAAACGAAAATGACGCGCTTATTTTTGATCAATACACGCTCTCGCAATTGGCCATCATTGATTTAAATGGCAAGGCTAAAAATATCGGCACGCCAGATCGAATGCTCAGCGCCAGCGCTTCACCTGATGGCAAACTGCTACTCACACAATCCATTGAGCGCCCCTATTCCTATATTGTTGCTGCGTCGTCATTTCCGCGCCGGATTGAGGTGCGTGAGTTAAACGCGGCCGCCAAATTCGTCCACACCATTGCCAAGCTTCCGCTTGAGGAAGGGTTGCCTCCAGGCAACGATGCGGTGCGTCAAGGGGTGCGCGATGTCGCGTGGCGTGCCGACGCGCCGGCGACGCTAGTTTGGGCAGAAGCGCAAGACGGCGGTGATCCCGCACGCGCCGCCGACACACGCGACACCGTGTTCATGCACGCAGCACCGTTCGCAGGCAAACCAAACGAGCTAATAAAATTAACCAGTCGCTACGCCGGTGCGCAATGGGCGCGTGGTGATTTGGCGCTAGTCAGCGAATATTGGTGGAAAACCCGCGCCGTCAAAACATGGAAAATTGTGCCTGATGCTTCAGTACCAGCAACAAACAAACCCGAACTCATCAATAGTTATTCGTCAGAGGATCGTTACAATGACCCAGGCTCGCCCGCCACGGTTATGGATGCAGCGGGTAATCAGCGCCTGCTCATCGCGGCCGATAAAGAATCCATTTTCTTGGATGGCGAAGGCGCATCCAAAGACGGTGATCGTCCGTTTGTGGATCGTCTAAATCTAGCGAGTAAAATGAAAGAACGCCTCTTTCAATCAGCAGCACCTGTTTATGAAAACATCATCGCGCTGCTCGATAGTGAAGGCAAACGCATACTCACCACGCGTGAAACACCGACCGAGCGTTCCAACTTTTTTCTGCGTGATCTGCAAGCCGAAAAAGATAAGCAACTAACCCAACTCACCACCTTCCCGCACCCAACCCCACAATTAGCCGGTGTGCAAAAAGCGCAAATCCGCTATAAACGTGCCGACGGGGTTGACCTAACCGCCACACTCCTTTTACCGCCTAGCTACGATGCCAAACGTGATGGCCCACTGCCGATGCTGATGTGGGCCTATCCGCAAGAATTCACCACCGCAAACGCCGCCAGCCAAGTCACCTCGTCGCCCTATCGCTTCAACGCCATCAGTTATTGGGGGCCGCAAGCGATGTTAGCAATGGGCTATGCCGTGCTGGATAATCCTTCCATGCCGATTGTTGGCGCAGATGGCAAAGAGCCTAACGACACCTATTTGCCGCAACTGATTGCAAGCGCAGAAGCTGCGATCGATGAAGTGGTCAAGCGTGGCGTGGCGGATCGGGACCGCATCGCTATCGGCGGCCATTCCTATGGTGCCTTCATGACCGGCAACCTGCTCGCCCACACCCGCCTGTTCCGTGCGGGCATTGCCCGTTCAGGCGCGTACAACCGCACGCTAACGCCGTTCGGCTTCCAAGCCGAAGAGCGCCCTTATTGGAAAGCGAAAGATGTTTATAACAACATGTCACCGTTTAACTATGCGGAGAACATCAAAGACGCATTGCTAATGATTCATGGCGAACAAGACAACAATCCCGGCACGTTTCCGATTCAGAGCGAGCGGCTATTTCAGGCGATCAAAGGCTTGGGCGGCACGGCGCGGTTGGTGATGTTGCCCAACGAGAGCCATGGTTATCGGGCGCGGGAATCGATATCTCATATGTTGTATGAGACTAACTTGTGGATGGAGCGGTATGTTAAGAGTGCAGAGAAAAAATAGATGCTCCACAGCCCGGACGTTCAAAAATGTGCACCATATTTAGCGCTATTCAAGGCGACATTACAAAGCTAGCCGTGTCAGCGATCGTTAACGCTGCAAACTCCTCGCTGTTAGGCGGCGGCGGTGTGGACGGCGCTATTCATCGAGCGGCAGGTCCTGAGCTAGTCCACGAGTGTAGGCTCCTAGGCGGTTGTAAAACTGGCGAAGCAAAAATGACCAAAGGCTACCGTTTGCATGCCAGTCACATTATTCACACTGTTGGACCTGTTTGGCGCGGCGGCGGCAATGGTGAAGAAAGTTTGCTCATAGCCTGTTATCAGCGCTGTATCGAAATCGCAGGAACTAATAACTTCCCGTCCATTGCATTTCCAAGCATAAGCACAGGAATATACGGATACCCAATTGCACTTGCCGCGCAGTCTGCGGTATTAGCCGTCAGAGAGTCAGTAAAACTGTTTCCATCAGTGCTCGAAATTGTGTTCTGTTGTTTCTCAGCAAGCGACTTGCTGGTGTATAAAACAGCACTTGCTCGTCGAGGTGAGATCTGATGTCCGATAGTGATTGGGTTTTGCTACTGCGGGAACGGTTCAATGCCGGCCAGCGAATGAAATTTATTCTCTTTTGGGGGCATCGTCCGCGAACAGAAAATATCGTTGATGAAGCGTGTTTCAGCCAATGGTTTGCATCGCCTTTCACAGTGGAAAAAACAAAATATAGCACCGCTGAGCACTACATGATGGCAGCAAAAGCAAAACTATTTGGTGACGACACTGTTTATTCGCAAATTCTAGAGGCGGGTAGTCCGGGTGCCGCTAAAGCGCTCGGACGACATGTCCGCGGGTTTTCTGACGAAGTTTGGAACAAGCATCGATTTGAAATTGTGTGCAGAGCCACACATGCGAAGTTTTCTCAACATGACATGTTGAAAGACTATCTTATCCAAACTGGGGAACGAGTACTTGTTGAGGCAAGCCCGACCGACAGAATTTGGGGAATAGGGCTGGCGGCCAATGATGAAAAAGCAGTGAATCCCAACTGTTGGCGCGGGCTTAATTTGCTTGGCTTTGCGTTGATGCAGATTAGGCGGGAGTTGCAGCTGGGCAACCGATGACAAAGTGAAGCATATTCCGCAATGGCGGTTAATGAAAGACAACGGTTGCATTACGCGGCATGTCGGGGGGTTGCCCGGCGGCAAGCTTCTTTCTTTTGCTTCGCCAAAAGCAAGAAGCCAAAGAAAAGCTGACCTGGGTTCGTCGTTTTTGTCACAATAAAGCCGTGACAAGAGTTCCCTGCGTCGCTCGACGCAACAGGCCGCTGCGGAACTCGTCGCGCGAATACATTTTCTCAAAAGGTAGCGTTTTGGCGCGCTCCCCACGGGAACTTTCTGTCGCTTCTCCGTTGCTCCCCGCCTCTCGCGGGATGGCGGCAATATGGACGCCGCGTCGAAAACTGGTCATTCCGAACGGCTTGATCGTGAGGAGTCCGTCTTGGTGGGGCGCACCACAAAAGAAGATAAAAACCAGTCCTAGCGTGCCGTTCGGAGCATTTTCGCTTCGAAACGCTCGCCAGCACTAGGGTGTTTCCCTGCACCCTTCGAACAATGCAACCGCGTCATCGTGGCGCACGCGCTCATGTTTGATGCTGCCACGCGGGTAAAGCACTTGGCGTTGTGCATGACTTTCAAAGAGTGTAATGGCGAGTGGTGCGTCTTCAAACTCTAGATGGTATTGGATGGATTTATCAGTTGCGGCGGGTTTAAATGTCTTTGCGTTTTTTGATTTCGCAGCATGTTTATTCGCTTCTCGCAATTCAAATTCCACGCCACGATTGAGCAAAATGAACTCGATTGTTTTGGACTCTACACCGACGACTTCTAATTCAATTTCGCTAAATTCATTTGCGGTGCCGTTGAGCACTGCGCCGGTGAGCCATGGCTCGAATGCAGGCTCATTATCTTTGGCCACGGCCTTGGCTTCGATTTGCAGCCAGCGCATGGCACGTAGTGTGACGCGGCGTAATGCTGCCAAGGCTTCGGGCTGGGTGTTGCCTGCAAACCCGCCTGCAAACAACGCTAAGTGCTCGCGCAACGCGGCTTCGATTTCATGGTTATCGGGTAGCGCGTTTTTATCAACACAGTTGAGCTGCCGCGCGGCTTTGAGTTTGGCGGCGTGATAATCGGTCAATCCCTCAGCGATCAGCTTGGCGCTGGCTTGCGCGATGCGTAGCCGCAGATGATCGTTGGTCCGGGTTGAACCAGCGTCTCTACGGGAGTGACTATCGTGGCGCGTCATATGATGTGAAAAGAAAAGACAAAAAACGAACAGAATTGAAAATGTAATCGCTTAAATAGCCATTGCCTTCAGTTCCATCATTACCGCCATTAAAAAATCTGATTCTTCACTTCTTCGCTCGGCTTATTCGCTTCGCGTAGAGCAGACGGGCCATCGCTAACATTGCCGGTGTTTTCAACATAGACAAATTCGGTGCGCTGTTTGCCGTCTTTGCCGAGCTCATCGAGTGCGATGGAAGCCACGCCGGCTGGCGGCTCAAACGGACGCTCCTTAACTCCTTTAAGCGCGGTCCTCATGTAGCTCATCCAAATTGGCAATGATGCGCCGCCGCCGGTTTCGGAATCGCCGAGTGATGTCGGATTATCAAAGCCGATCCAGCTAATCGCCACCAAATCCGGGTTGTAACCTGCAAACCACGCATCGATGCTATCGTTGGTGGTGCCGGTTTTGCCGGCCAAATCATTGCGCCCCAGCGACATCGCTTTGGCACCAGTGCCGTAGCGGACCACATCGCGTAGCAGGCTCGACATAATGAAAGCGTTGCGCGGATCGATCACCCGTTCGGCGTTTTTTTGGCCCTCCTTATCACTGGCAAATTCCGGCGCAGCTTCAAACAAAATGCCGCCTTTATCGTCGGTGATTTTAGCGATGAAATAAGGCTTGATGCGGTAGCCGCCATTGGCAAAAACCGCGTATGCCCCAGCCATTTGCAGCGGCGTGGTGGAGCCAGCACCAAGCGCCATCGTTAGATAAGCAGGATGCTGCTTGGGATCAAAACCAAAGCGCGAAATATAATCCTGTGCGTATTGCGGGCCGATGGACTGGAGCACGCGGATGGACACCATGTTTTTAGACTTAGCCAAGGCATTCCGCAGGCGCAGCGGGCCTTCGTACTTATTGTCGTAGTTTTTGGGTTCCCAAACTTGGCCGCCATTACGGCCTGGATCAAACACAATCGGTGCATCGTTGACCACAGTCGCGGGCGTGAAACCTTTTTCCAACGCAGCCGAATAGACAAACGGCTTGAAGCTAGAACCTGGCTGGCGCTGTGCTTGCGTGACATGGTTAAATTTATTGGCGGTGAAATCAAACCCGCCCGCCAAGGCACGGATGGCGCCGTCGTTGGGATCGAGCGAGACCAATGCCGCTTCTACTTTCGGCAGCTGCACTAATGTTGGGGCACCTTTTTCATCGGTGCCGATGCGCACAATCGAGCCGCGCGTCAGCTTTGTTGCCCCCGCTTTGTCGGACAATGCTTTGGCGGCGAACTTGATCGCATCGCCCGTTAAGGTCAGCGCATCGCCGCGTTTGGTGAGCACTACCACCTGCTTAGGGTCGGCGGACGTAATGACAGCCGGCATGAGATCGCCGACGATTTGTTTTTCGGCCAATGCCTCTTCGATCGCGTCATCGGCATCGCTTTCATCTGCGGATGGTGCGGGCAACACAACACTACCTTCCGGGCCGCGATAGCCGTGGCGACGGTCGTAATCCAAGATGCCGCGACGTAACCCTGCCATGGCGGCCTCTTGATCAACTTTACGAATGGTCGTGTAGACGCGAATGCCGCTCACATAAGTTTTTTCGCCATACTGCTCAAACACTTCTTGGCGGGCCATTTCAGCCAAATAATCGGCATCAACAACGTACATGGTTCGATCACGGTTGAACTTTAGCGGTTGCTCAAGTGCCGTTTTGTAATCAGCGGCGCTAAGGTAATTAAGTTCGTTCATCCGGCGCAACACATAATGCTGGCGCTGTGTGATCCGCTTTAGATTATCGAACGGGTTATAGCGCGAAGGGGCCTTGGGAATGCCCGCCAATACTGCAGCCTCGGCAGGGGTCAGTTGGCTTAAATCTTTGCCAAAATAAACTTGGGCGGCGGCCGCAAAGCCGTAGGCACGATTGCCTAAGAACATATGATTTAAATAGATTTCAAGAATTTGATCTTTAGTAAGGCTGTGCTCAATTTTAAAAGCGAGCAACCACTCCGACATTTTTCGGGTGACCGTTTGTTCGTTTGATAAAAAGAAATTGCGAGCGACTTGTTGGGTAATGGTCGAGGCACCGCCTTTGATTTTACCGGCCAATAAATTGCTGCCCATCGCGCGCGCAAAGCGCATGAAATCGACGCCACTGTGTTCGTAAAAATGCTCGTCTTCTGCTGAAATAAGCGCGTTTTTCATTACTGCGGGGACGTTTTGTACCTTAATGAATGAACGCTTTTCCTCGCCAAATTCGCCGATAACATCGCCTTCGAGGGTGTAAACCCGCAGCGGAAGCTTTGGCCGATAATCAGTGACGGCGTCAATGGACGGCAAATTGGGGTAGAGCAGGACAACCGTCAGCGCAACAATCCCTATCGCGACGAGAATGAGCGAAGTCGCTAAAATTAAAGGGTAATACCACCAGCGTAGGGTCATCATGATTTGTTTTTAATGATTGGAAATCCATTATATCGGCGTGAACTGCTTTGCACTAACAAAATCAGCTCGCTTTGTGGCCTCAGACGGTCATAAATTATGGCGGAAATGTGGCGCTTGTGGGTCGGCTACGGTTAAACGATGCGGTGTTTTGGTAACGATTGAGGGATAGAAAGCGTGAACTAGTAGCGCTAAAATCAAGAAATATTGAATATATTATTTCCCGATGCATTTGCTGGTGTACTCAGTGGTGCGTTGCCTTATTCGTTTCCTTGCGCGTTGCCTTGTGCGTTTTCTCACAAGACAGCGCACGCTACAATTAAAGCAATTTCGAGGTTTTAAAGAAAAAGCTTTACACTTCTTGTGGTTGTTGCTAGCATTTAATGTAATTTGTACGTTGTGGGCCGTAAGTTCCGATCAATAAAAGAGCCGTCCGTTACCCATGCTTAAAGAAAAACTGGCTTCACAGTTCGAGTTCTTGAGGGCGAAGGCGCCTCCCTTGATTGGGGTGGATATCAGCTCGTCCTTCATCAAGATGGTCGAAATCGCCGATGCTGGCAAGGGTCTTTATCGCGTTGAGCGATATGTGATCGAGCCGCTCCCGAAAGATACCGTCACCGACGGCAATATTGCCAATATTGAGGCTGCGGGCGAAGTGATGAAGCGTGCACATAAGCTCATGGCGACCCGAATCAAGAATATCGCCTTGGCGCTTCCTTCTGCCGCTGTGATTACCAAAAAAGTCGTGTTGGCAGGTGGCCAGCGTGAAGAGGATATGGAATATCAAGTCCAATCCGAAGCCAATCAATACATTCCGTTTAGCCTCGACGAAGTTAACCTTGACTTCCAGGTTATCGGCCCAGCCCCGAATAGCGATGAAGAAGTTGAGGTTTTAATCGCCGCATCCCGAAAAGAAAAAATCGAAGACCGTGTCGCCGTCGCCGAAGCGGCGGGCTTAAACACCACTGTCATGGATGTGGAGTCCTACGCTGCTCTTTGCGCGTTCGACATGATGAAGGGTGCCGCAACTGGTATTGAGAGCAAAGATGTAACCGCGATTGTCGATATCGGTGCGCAAACCACCCGCGTCATTGTCATGCATGAAGATCAACAGATTTATTCACGTGAGCAGCAGCTGGGCGGCTATCAGCTCACCCAAGATATTTCGCGCCAGTTTGGTATGCCTATTGAGGAAGCCGAAGTGGCTAAAAAATCAGGTGGCTTGCCTGATAATTATGGTCCCGATGTTTTACATCCGTTCAACGAAAAAGTTGTGCTCGAAATTACCCGTGCGTTGCAATTTTTCTATACATCCACCCAGTTCAACAAGGTTGACCACGTCGTGATCTCTGGCGGTTGCGCCACCCTAGATGGTTTGGAAGAGATGGTGGCACAGCGCACGCAAGTGCATACGATCGTTGCAAACCCGTTTGCCAACATGGCGCTTTCATCGAAAATCAAGCCCCGGCAGTTGACCATCGATGCGCCAGCGCTAATGGTTGCGTGTGGGCTCGCGATGAGAAGGTTTGATCCAGCATGATTCGCGTTAACCTACTCCCCCACCGCGAAGAAAAACGTCTTGCGCGCCAAAAGCAGTTTATTACGCTTGCTGTTTTGGCAACCGTATTGGCGTTGGGTGCTGGCGGCTTGCTTTGGTTTATCTTCGACAGTCAAGTTGATAACCAAAAAGGCCGTAACAAGTATTTGAACGAAGAAATCGCTAAGGTTGACAAGCAGATCGAAGAGATCAAGAAAATCCGCGAAGAAACAGCTTCCTTGTTGGCAAAAAAACAGGTTGTTGAAGGGTTACAAGTTAACCGTTCGGAGCCGGTTTACCTGCTCGATCAATTGCTGCGTCAATTGCCGGAGGGGTTGTATTTAAAAACGATCAAGCAGACTGGCGTTAAAGTTACCGTAACCGGCTACGCACAATCTAGCGCCCGTGTCGCGGCATTCATGCGCAATATCGAGGCATCACCCTACCTCGAAAAGCCCGCAAACGTTGAAATTAAGGCGGTAACCGTCAACACGCAGCGCGCCAACGAATTCAGTCTAGATTTCGCGATTAAGCGCGTAAAGCCAGAGCCGAACAAAAATGCGCCCGGAAAAGCCGTAGCGCCAGGGGCTCCTGCATCACCCGCTAACCCTGCGGAGAAAAAAGCATGAACAAGTGGTTAGAAGATCTAAAACAACTAGACTTTAAAAATCCGGGCGCCTGGCCGTGGCCCTTTAAACTAGCGGGTTTTATTTTGCTGTTTGTCGGCATCCTCGTACTATTGTATTTTGTGGTTTACCAGGGGCAGATCGAAGATCTGGATAAAGAGCAGAAAAAAGAAACGGACCTTAAAAATACCTATATCGAAAAGAAAAAGCTCGCCGTTAATTTGGAAGCTTATCAACAACAACGGGCAGAGATTGAGCAGGCGTTCGGTGCGCTGCTGAAACAGCTTCCGACAAAATCTGAGGTTGATGCGCTAATTATTGATATCAACCAAGCGGGCTTGGGGCGCGGCTTGCAGTTCGATTTATTTAAGCCGACCGCAACCGAAAACTTTACTGAGTTTTATGCAGAGCGACCAATTAACTTGAAGGTTGTTGGTAACTACCATGACCTCGGTGCGTTTGCGAGTGACATATCTAAACTCCCAAGAATCGTTTTGTTAAACGATTTGAAGGTCGATATCCTTAAAGACAGCACGCTTGCGATGGAGGCGGTAGCAAAAACCTACCGTTATTTGGATCAAGAAGAAATTGATTTGCAACGTAAAACGTCGCGCGATGCAGCCAAAGCAAAGGCGGGCGGCAAATGATAGCCCTTGACCAAAAATCCAAGCCAAAACGTGTTTTTATCTCGGCAAAAAAAATACTCACGATCGTGCCGCTGGTCGTTTTGGCGTCTTGTGGCGAGGGATATGCTGATCTTCGGGGGTTTATTAAAGACCAAGAGAAACTCCCCCGCCGCATTGAACCGTTGCCGCTGGTTCAGTCGTTCCAGCCGTTTTCTTATGACGGATTTGATCTGCCAGATCCATTTCGACCTAGAAAACTGACCGTCAAGCAGGACGCAAACGCAAACGGTCTGGCGCCAGATTTAAACCGCCGCAAAGAGCCGCTTGAAGCCTATCCGTTGGAACAACTCAAAATGGTCGGGACAATTGTGCAAGCCAATGTAATGTACGCCTTGGTTCGCGCAGATAAAACGCTATATCGCATCAAAAAGGGTAATTACCTCGGCCAGAATTTTGGCTTGATTACTGACGTTACTGACACTGAAATTAAACTCAAAGAAATCGTTCAAGACACCGCAGGCGATTGGGCAGAACGCGAAAGCGCCCTACCGCTGGTAGAAGGAACGGGAGGTAAATGATGACCACGCAAGCCACAACACTATTTAAACGCAGCGCAGGGATTGAACGAACGCTTTCACACGGTTTCGCGCTCTTGTTGGTTTTTGCGTTCAACTTGTCGGTATTCGGCCAAGATGCGAACAAGAACCTGCTCGAATCGATCAACACCACGGCGCTCCAAAGCGGTAAAGTCGTCGTCCGCATTAATTTCAAAGAGCCACTTAAAGCCGAACCAGCTAGCTTTGCAGTAACCAACCCCGCGCGCATTGCGCTTGATCTGCCGAACATTGCCAACGGTTTAGGCAAAAATGCGATTGACATTGGGGAAGGCGATGTCCGCTCCGTGAGCGTGGTAGAAGTCGCAAATCGCACGCGGATGGTGTTCAATTTAACTCGCAGCATGACTTACACCACCAAACTCGAGGGTAAATCACTATTAGTCACAATCGATGCAGCGCCCCAAGGCGTCGTTAAAGATGTTGCGTTAGTCACAAAATTTGCAGAGCCAGCACCGGCATCGGCTGCTGCGCGTCAAAGCATCAGAGATGTTGATTTCAGGCGCGGCAACAACGGCGAAGGCCGTATTATTGTCGATCTTTCCTCCTCAGGAATCGGCATTGACATTCGCCAGCAAGGCAGAAATGTAATCGTTGACTTTGCCAACACCAGCATGCCGCGTAATTTAATTCGGCGTTTGGATGTGAACGATTATGCGACACCTGTCAAAACGGTTGATGTGATTGACCAGGGCGGCGCAGCCCGTTTAATCATCTCGCCCCAAGGCTTGTGGGAATATTCAGCTTACCAAACAGACACCCAGTTTATCGTTGAGATAAAGCCGGTAAAGGAGGACCCGAATAAATTGGTTCAAACTCCGGGATACAGCGGCGAAAAGCTCACCCTGAACTTCCAAGCGGTTGATGTTCGCGCCTTGCTGCAGGTAATTGCAGATTTTACGGGTCTCAACATCATCGCCAGTGACACGGTTGTGGGTAGTTTGACATTGCGCCTGAAGGATGTGCCTTGGGATCAGGCCCTGGATATTATTTTGCAATCGAAAGGGCTCTCCAAACGCAAAAACGGTAACGTGGTGCTTATTGCGCCCGCCGATGAGTTAGCAACAAAAGAAAAGTTGGAATTAGAAGCCAAACAACAAATTGTTGAATTGGAACCATTGCGCACCGAGTCCTTTGTGGTTTCGTATGCAAAAGCGGTTGATATTCAGGCGCTGTTAACAGGGGCAAGTCAAAAAATTCTTTCAAAACGTGGTTCAGCAACACAGGACCAAAGAACTAACACGCTCTTTGTGCAGGATGTGCCTTCGAGATTAGATGAGGTGCGTCGTTTAATCAGCCAGTTAGATGTCCCCGTTCGCCAAGTACTAATTGAGGCGAGAATTGTAATTGCCGACGATAAGTTCAGTCGTCAGCTAGGCGTAAGATTTGGTTCTGGATCTGGCGTTAATACTAACGGACGCAACATTGGGGTCGGCGCCAACCTTGCAGCAACCAATACGATAGTGAAAGGCGGAGCTCCAAATAGCGATCTCAATGTCAATTTGCCGGTTGCAGGCGCGGCAGGTGCCATCGCGCTAACCTTTCTTAACCTCGGCAATGGCAACATCGTTAACCTTGAGTTGTCTGCTCTGGAAAGCGAGAACCGAGGTAAAGTAGTATCCAGCCCAAGAATAGTAACCGCTGACAAGAAGAAGGCAGTTATCGCCCAAGGCGTTGAAATTCCTTATCTGACATCATCCCCAAGTGGTGGTACAACCGTTTCATTCAAGCAAGCCATTTTATCGCTGGACGTTACGCCGCAAATTACCCCAGATGATAAAGTGATTATGGATTTGGAAGTGAAGAAGGATGCGGTTGGCGCATTAATTTCCGTGGTAGGATTTGGTGGCGCTGCAAGTACGGTGCCATCCATTGACACGCGAAAAATAACCACGCAAATTGTTGTAGACAATGGCGACACGGCTGTGATTGGTGGAATCTACGAGCAAATTACCCGTACCGACGTTACCAAAGTCCCTGTTTTAGGCGACATTCCGTTTCTGGGTAATTTGTTTAAAACAACCAGTAAGCAAGATGACAAAACAGAACTTCTCATCTTTATTACGCCCAGAATCATTAAAGATCAACTAACGATTCGTTAATTAGCCATATCTGACTAGTAGACGCAATTGATAAAACAGTAATAATTTATTCAACCTTTTCGGGGCGCTGCTATTAGCGCCCCGTTTTGTTTTCTGACAGCCAAGGTATCTCAAGAACATGTCGATCGAAAACGGTGCAAATGAGCGTTACAGTAATGCGGCGTGCCGAGATGTGCGCTGAACTCTGATGTACCAAAGCGATCATTACGGCTCTTGGACGCCATAACCCGTGAACAAGAAACCGTCGCACCGTTAGGTCGAATCCTTTTTAGCGTATTGCGTTAACAACATGGCTGCGTAATATGAACGCAAGACACAATATTTTTTTGATTGGCATGCCGGGAGCAGGTAAGAGCACCTTGGGCAAAGCGCTGACGAAACGTTTGGGATTGACGTTTACCGATGCAGACCAAGAAATCATAAACCGCACCGGTGTTTCAATTGCGACAATTTTCGAAATCGAGGGCGAGGCCAGTTTTCGAGTGCGCGAAGCCCAACTAATTGCTGAATTGGTCACGCGCGAAAGGTTGGTTTTAGCCACCGGCGGCGGTGCTATTTTATCGGAAGACAGTCGCCGGCTGATGCGCGACAACGGCGTCGTCGTGTATTTACGTGCCAGCTTGGAAGACCTCGCGGCACGAACCGGACGGGACACCAAACGACCGCTATTACAAGGTAGCAATCCAGCGGATGCATTGCGAAAACTTTTCCAGATTCGTGAGCCGCTTTACAACGAAACCGCGCACATCGTTGTTGATACGGCACGACAGCACGCGAGCAAGCTAGCCGAGCAAATCGTCGAGCAACTTCACCGCGAAGGATATTGGTAATCTCCAAAAAATCGATAGTTGCCAGCGCGAGACGCGACCCGTCGATCAGTTTAGAACGTTGTACAAGCGGCTAAAATGCGAATATCGAATCGTCCAATATCAATTGCCAACCAACAAGATAACCAGACATTGCAACCAATGACGTCCTCCCCACCAGAATCGCCAAGCAAGCCTAATAGCCCGAGCCAAAAGCATCGCTCGCTGAAGGTGTCGCTGGCTGAACGCGCCTACCAAATTTACATCGGTGCGGGCATTCTCACAAACTGCGCGCTTCTCCAAACACTCTCGTCCGGCTTTGCGCATGCCCGGGTTGTATTGGTCACCAATGAAACGATATGGCCTTTGTACGGAAAAACGCTGGTCGAGCGCCTTGAGTCCGTTCATTTAAACGTGCTCCCGATCATTCTGCCTGACGGTGAATCATTTAAAGACGGTGCTACTCTCAACATCATTTACGACGCCTTACTCGAGCACGCGATAGATCGAAAAGCTACCATCTTGGCACTCGGCGGCGGCGTGATAGGCGATATTGCAGGGTATGCCGCTGCAACCTATCAACGCGGCATCCCATTTATTCAAATCCCTACGACGCTATTGGCACAGGTCGACTCCTCCGTTGGCGGCAAGACCGCGATCAACCACCCGCGCGGAAAAAATATGATCGGTGCGTTCTACCAACCGCAGTTGGTGTTAGCCGATACCGACACGTTAAAGACCTTACCAGATCGTGAATATCGTTCCGGCTTGGCCGAGGTCATCAAATACGGTTTGATTTTGGATCGATCATTTTTCGACTGGTTAGAGACGAACATGGATGCGTTAGTCAATCGAAATGTCGATGCGCTTGCCCATGCAATCCACCGATCTTGTGAAATCAAAGCGCACGTCGTCGCGGAGGATGAGCGCGAGACCGCCAAAGAAGGCGGTCGTGCACTGCTGAATTTGGGCCACACTTTTGGGCATGCGATCGAGACCGCGCTTGGTTACGGTGAATGGTTGCACGGTGAGGCGGTTGCCTGCGGGATGTTACTCGCAGCTCAGTTCTCGCTTGAGTTGGGGCATCTCGCACTCGCAGATGTTGCGCGAACCCGGCGGCTCCTTGAGCGTGCCGGGCTGCCAATATCCCTACCCCACATCCCGCAGCATCCCGAAAAAATCACCGCAGAAATCATGTTGCAACACATGAGCCGCGACAAAAAAAATGAAGCCGGCGTGATAAAACTGATTCTGCTGAGATCGATAGGTGAAGCGTACGTCGATGCCACCATCAGTGCAAAAACTATCCATGCATTTTTGAAATCACAAATACAGGCTTAAGTTAAATTTGATGAGTCCGTAACAGCGCCGCTCTGGCAACTTCCCAAGCCAGCAATATCGATAAACACAGCGCCCAGCCTGCCTTTCGGGGCAGCTATGCAGCCGACGGCTTAGCGAGGCAATTCAAAAAACCGTCATTTTTTAGCGGCTTGGCTATCGTTTTTCTACATTGCCATTCTGTGTGGCCGCCGCCACCGGTGGCTAAAACCAACCCCTCGCGATGCGCTGGAGCGGCGTTTTTAACACTGCCCAATTGTGCCCATAACCTGCCGAGCAGTTACTAAACCGCTGAGCAAAGCGCATCAAATTGAACTGCCGAATAAAGATCGAGAATCTTGCTTCCCACGCCAACGATCTTCATAAACTCATTGCTCAGCGAGAATCATAGCTGCGCAGAATGCTTCCCAGTTACTGACATGTGCTCAAAACGATCAATGATGCTCATCAGTCTGTTCGGCGCTAATATGCCGCGAACCCGTGCATGCAACTTCGTAACAGGTTGAGTTATTATCGCTCTGACAATCTTGTTCCGGAACTATTCAAAAAAGTGCTGCAACTGCGCATGATTTGATTAAAGTTTGATTTAAGTTTCATTGGTACGTTATTTAAACCGCATTCGACCGGCGGTTAAGCCACACCATCGCGGCCTAGCAACACAATCCAATCCATTCAAGCACCGGAGATTCTATGATTCGCCTGCAACGCTTATTTTCAGCCGCCGCACCCTTGCTCGCCGTTACACTTGTGACGCTCATTTTTTCAAGCGTAACCACCGCGCAAACTACCGCTGACAAAGCCGAAAAACCAGCCCGCGCCCGCGATATTTCGATTGGCCTGCAAGCCGCCATCACATCAATGGATCCGCATTATCACAACATTGGCCCCAACAACAGTATTCTGCGCCACATTTTTGAGGCGCTCACCACGTATGACGAAAACGGCAAACTGACCCCTGCGCTTGCGGTTTCTTGGCGGCCAATAAATGACACTACCTGGGAATTCAAGCTGCGCAAAAACGTGCGTTTTCATGACGGTTCCCCTTTCACGGCCGACGATGTGGCCTTCAGCTTAAAGCGTGTGCCCAATGTGCCGAACAGCCCGTCCTCGTTTGCAACCTTCACTAAGCCGATTATCGATGTCACGGTCGTTGACCCCTACACCATCGTGTTCAAAACCGCTTCGCCGCATGTTTTGTTGCCCTCCGATATGTCGCAGGTGTTGATCGTCGCCAAAGCCGTTGGCGAAAAAGCCACGACCGACGATTACAACGCAGGCCGCGCCGCCGTTGGCACGGGCGCCTATAAATTTGTCGAATACACGGCCAATCAACGCGTGGTAGTGAAGGCTAACTACGGCTACTGGCGCGGTGAAGAGCCGTGGGATAAGATTACCTTCAAGATGCTCGTCAACCCTGCTGCCCGTGTAGCTGCGCTGCTGTCGGGCGATGTCGAGATGATCGAAACCGTACCAACTGCCGATATCGCTAAACTAGAAAAAGATAAAAAATTCGCGCTATCGGACAAAGTTTCAAACCGCGTCATCTACGTGCATTTGAACCAACACCAAAACAAAGCGCCGGTGTTTATGATCGATAAATCGGGAAAACCACTCGAAAAAAATCCGCTGCAAGATGTTCGCGTTCGTCGCGCATTGTCGATGGCGATCAACCGCGATGCCATCGTTAGCCGGGTTATGGAAGGTCGCGCTGTTGCCGCCTCACAGCTATTAGCGGATCAATTTTTTGGCACCAGTAAAAAATTAAAGCCTACCAAATATGACCCTGAAGGCGCAAAGAAACTATTGGCGGAAGCAGGCTACCCCAACGGCTTTGCCATGACTATTCACGGACCCAATAACCGCTACATCAACGATGCCGCCATTGCGCAAACTATCGCTCAGTTTTACGCCAAAATTGGCATTGATGTGAAGGTCGAAACCATGCCATCCAGCGTCTATTTTACGCGCGCATCCAAGCTCGAATTCAGCTACATGGTGCTGGGTTGGGGTACCGAATCCAACGAACAAGGCTCTGCCCTACGCTCGCTACTTGCCACTTATGATGTTGCCAAAGGCATGGGCGTCACCAACCGTGGCCGTTATTCTAATCTTGCGTTCGATAAAGCGCTCAGCGAGGCACTCGTTACGATGGACGATAAAAAACGCGAGGGCATGATTCAAGCCGCCGCTGAAATGGTGATGGGCGATGTTGGCCTCATCCCACTGCACTACGAGGTCTCAACGTGGGCGACAACAAAGGCGCTAAAATATTCAGCGCGGACGGATCAATACACCTTGGCGATGAGCCTAAAGCCGGTCGGTGCGCCTTCTAGCGGCGCTGTTAGGTGATCCCTCAACCCATCCCAATACTGCTCGCAAACTAGCGACATGTTCTCGTACGCCATTCGCCGTCTTTTCCAATCTGGCTTCGTCTTGATTGCGATGTCGTTCCTCGTTTTTGTTGGCGTGTACGCGATTGGCAATCCGGTTGATTTGTTGGTCAACCCGGCTGCGGACGAGGCGGAAAAATTGCGTGCCACGATCGCGATGGGTTTGGATAAACCGTTTTACGCACAGTACCTGTCGTTCTTGGGCGCGGCATCCACGGGCGATTTTGGCAGGTCATTCGTGTTTAATATTCCCTCACTGGAATTGATTTTACAAAAGCTGCCCGCGACGATTGAGCTGGCATTATTCGCGATGATAATCGCCGTCACGCTCGGCATTCCACTCGGGTTGATCGCTGGCTTGAAGCCAGATTCGTTCATCGGCCGCTTCATTATGGCGCTCTCTATCGTTGGTTTTTCATTGCCGACATTTTGGGTAGGCTTGGTGCTGATTATGGTTTTCTCGGTACACCTAGGTTGGCTGCCCTCGAATGGGCGCGGCGAAACCGTGATGTTGCTCGGTGTGCCGGTGAGCTTTTTAACGTGGGATGGTTTGGCGCATCTATTCATGCCTGCGCTCAATCTGGCGCTATTTAAACTCTCGCTACTGATTCGGTTAACGAGAGCGGGCACCCGTGAAGCGCTGCTGCAAGACTACGTTAAATTCGCCCGCGCGAAGGGGCTGTCAAACACCCGTGTGATTGGCGTGCATGTGCTGAAAAACATCATGATTCCGATTGTCACCGTGATTGGTTTGGAGTTCGGCTCGGTGATCGCGTTTGCGATTGTGACTGAGTCTATTTTTGCATGGCCGGGCACGGGCAAGCTGTTGATTGATTCAATCAACCAATTAGATCGCCCGGTCATCGTGGCTTATTTGCTGGTGATTGTGGCGTTGTTTATTTTTATCAATTTTTTGGTGGATGTTGTTTATTCGCTGCTTGATCCGCGGGTGCGGTTAGGTGCATCGAACGCGAGCGGACACTGATGATCACAACCATTGCGTCATCAGTCGTGCCAGAAGTGCAAACGCCACTTCGTCGATTCGTAAGCGAATTTGCCGAATCGAAGCTTGCACTTGCCGGCGCTGCGTTGCTGACGTTCATTATCCTGATTGCCATTTTTGCACCATTCATTTCGCCCCAAAACCCTTACGATTTGGCGAAGCTCGACATTCTCGATTCACGCCTTGCCCCAGGTGAAGTCTCGTCAACTGGGGCAAAACATTTGCTTGGCACTGACGATCAGGGCCGCGACATGTTGTCGGGCATTTTTTACGGCTTGCGGATTTCGCTCGGCGTTGGCTTGGCCAGCACCGTGTTTGCGGTGGCAATCGGTTTGACGCTTGGTATGATCGCCGCTTACTTTGGCGGCTGGGTGGATACGCTCATCATGCGGATTGTCGATATTCAATTGTCGTTTCCCGCGATTTTAATTGCGCTGATTTTGCTGGCGGTTCTGGGGCAAGGCGTAGATAAAATTATCGTTGCGCTCATCACTGTGCAATGGGCTTATTACGCCCGCACGGTACGAGCTTCGGCCTTGGTGGAAAAGCAAAAAGAATATATGGAAGCCGCTAAAGTATTGGCCCTTTCCAAAACGCGCATCTTGTTCCGGCACCTGCTGCCCAACTGTTTACCGCCGCTGATCGTGGTAGCGACTGTGCAGGTGGCACATGCGATCGCCCTTGAATCCACCCTCTCGTTTTTGGGATTGGGTTTACCAATCACCGAGCCGTCGCTAGGGCTTTTGATTTCAAACGGCTTCACCTATTTGATGAGCGGCAAATATTGGATTTCGTTTTACCCCGGCGTGGCGCTGTTACTGACGATCATGTCAACCAATCTCGTGGCTGATCAGTTGCGAGATGTGTTGAATCCGAGGCTGAAGAAATGACCATGACTCGATATACAGACACGAGTGCTGGCGGTTGTTTCCAGCCACTTTTGCTCGGAACGCCCTGCCAATGCTGGGGGTTTATTTAATGACCGCTGTTCTGCAAGTGCAAAATCTACGCACCCACTTCTTCACCAAGGCAGGCGTAGTGAAAGCGGTTGACGATGTTTCGTTCGCGGTCGAGCGCGGAAAAATTCTCGGCCTTGTTGGCGAATCTGGCTCTGGAAAATCGATGACAGGTTATTCGATCATGGGCTTGGTTGACGCCCCGGGAAAAATTGTTGATGGCCGAATTTTGCTCAACGGTCAGAACATCACCTCCCTCAACCACAAGGGCTGGCGGGCACTTCGGGGCAACCGCGTCGCCATGATCTTTCAAGACCCGATGATGACGTTGAACCCTGTTTTGCGTATCGACACGCAAATGATCGAGGCCATCACCGCACATGAAAAGATCGGCCGCACCGCCGCCCGGGAGCGTTGCCGCGAAGCGCTGGTAAAGGTGGGCATCGCTTCGCCCGATGAACGCTTGACGAGTTACCCACACCAATTTTCCGGTGGCATGCGCCAGCGAGTAGCGATTGCGATTGCGTTGCTCAATAAGCCCGACGTGATTATTGCGGATGAGCCCACTACCGCGCTTGATGTAACGATCCAAGGCCAAATTTTGTTTGAGATGCAAAAACTCTGCCGCGAATCCGGCACAGCGCTGATTTGGATTACCCACGATCTCTCGGTGGTGGCGGGCCTTGCCGATGACGTGGCCGTGATGTATTCAGGTAAGGTGGTTGAGTACGGCAGCGTCGCTAACGTGCTCGATCAACCATTGCATCCGTACACGCAGGGCCTATTGGAATCAGTACCAAGCCGCAATGTGCGCGGCCAACCACTCAAACAAATTCCCGGTATGACGCCATCACTGCTCACGATTGGCACGGGCTGTGGGTTCCGGGATCGTTGTAAATATCGCGTGGCCGATTGCGATGCGCTGCCGCAATTGATTTCGCATAGCGCCCTTCGGCAGGTGCGTTGTTTCCATCCCGTCGCCAGCTTGGTCAGTTCAGCAAGTTCCGGAAATGCCGTATGAACAACATTTTAGAGCTCAAAAACATTTCTAAGCGGTTCACTAAACAGCATGATTTTGCCTCAAGGGTTGCCCGAAGAGGCGCGCGGATGCTGGGGTTTGGAACGGTTGACGAAACTGTCCACGCTGTCGATAACGTGAGCATCGGCATCCGACGCGGCGAAGTGATTGGCTTGGTTGGCGAATCCGGTTGCGGCAAATCAACACTTGGCCGCGTCGTTGCGGGAATTCATCCGCAATCGGTGGGCGACCGTATTTGGAACGGGCGTGATGTAGCGTTGATGACATCAGAAGAAAAACGCGCCATGCAATTGCAAGTACAAATGATTTTTCAAGACCCGTATGCGTCACTCAATCCGCGCTTTCGCGTCGTTGATATCATTGGCGAAGCGCCGGTTGTGCACGGCATCATCAAGGCCAATGAAAAAGCAGACTACGTCGCTGAGCTGATGCAAAAGGTTGGCCTGGATACGAGCTTATTGAAACGCTTCCCACATCAATTCTCCGGCGGTCAGCGTGCACGCATCGGCATCGCCCGCGCACTGGCCGTGAAGCCTGAATTCTTAGTGTGCGACGAAGCGGTTGCCGCACTCGACGTTTCGATCCAAGCGCAGGTGCTGAATTTGTTTGTCGAATTGCGGCGCGAGTTCAACCTCACGTATTTATTCATTAGCCACGATCTCGGTGTGGTGCGGCATTTGAGTGATCGCGTCGTAATTATGTACCTAGGGCGTGTCGTGGAGATTGGCTCGACCGATGATATTTTTGCAACTGCTAATCACCCCTATACGCAAGCGCTGCTCGCCGAGGTACCACGTCTTGATGTCCGAAAAAAGGATTTCGTCGCGATCAAGGGTGAGATACCGTCACCATTAAATCCACCCAGCGGCTGTCATTTTCACCCGCGCTGTCCAAAAGTGATGCCGCGCTGCAGCGTCGAACAGCCGATGCTCAGAGAAATAGCGCCGATGCGGTTTTCGGCTTGTCATTTGAATGATTTGGAATAAATTATTGACTGGATTTTCCCGAACATCAATCACTGCACCGCAGCCAACTCCCTCAATTCGGAGGCTTTTCCTTTCGCATTTTAACGCTGCGAATATTGCCAGGCAGCACGTTGTATCCCCTTCCTCTTCCCGTTCCCCTTCAGCAGAGGATTCTGGGATAAGGGAAGTGGCATAATTACAAAACCTCAGAGCAACTACTTAAAGCTATCCATCATGTCTCAAGCCCAACTCACCCCCCTCATCATCTCGCGCTCCACCGCCGATCACGATCTCGATATCCCCGTCGTCTTTGATTCCCCGCACAGCGGCACGCATTATCCGGATGATTTCGGTTTTGTGGTTGCGCATTCCACACTACGGATGGCCGAAGATACGCATGTTGAAAAGCTCTATGCTTCTGCGCCCGCTAGTGGCGCAACGCTGATCGCGGCCAACTTTCCGCGCAGCTATATTGATTGCAACCGCTCGTTGCTCGATATCGATCAAGCGCTATTGTCCGATGCCTGGCCGGGCCCAATCAATACGTCTAAGAAAACCGAAAAAGGTATCGGCCTAGTGTGGCGCAAGCTTGATTCAGGTGAAGATATTTACGACCGTAAATTAAGCATAGCCGAAGTACAGGCCCGTATCGCAGGCTGCTATTCGCCGTATCACAAGGCGGTGCGCGATGCGATTAACAACACCCACAAACACTATGGTGCAGTGTGGCACATCAATTGTCATTCGATGCCTGCCGTTTCAGGCTTAGTCGCCGAGGAAGGTCCGGGCAAGCCGCGCGCGGAGTTCGTGCTGGGTGATCGCGACGGCACAACCTGCTCGCCCGAATTCACCTCGTTCGTTGCGCTTACTCTGCGCGGTTTTGGCTATGAGGTGAAGGTGAATGATCCCTACAAGGGTGTGGAATTAGTGCGTGCCTATTCCGACCCGGCAGAGCATAAACACTCGCTGCAAATCGAAGTTAACCGCAAACTCTACATGAACGAAAAGACCCGCGAGCCCAACGAAAATTTCGCCAATTTGCAAAATGACATCGCGCGATTAATTACGGCCGTTGGCAAATACGCGAAAGCAAATACGCCTGCGCGCCACGACCATCACGATTGTGGGCACGATCATAGTCATGAACATGGCCACAAGCATGAACCCAAGCACGAACACGGACTCAAACACGACGATCGCAATGACCACAAGTACTAAGCAAGTCCCCGCAAAAATTTCAATATCGCCGCCAGTCGAACTTGCAGCGCCCGATATTTCTGCCTACAAAACCGGCAACATCGGTATCGATTACATCACCACCTTTGATTCGGGCAGTCCCGGACCGCATGTGATGATAAACGCCGTCACCCATGGCAACGAAATTTGCGGTGCGATAGCAATTGACCGTTTGTTTAAAATGAATATGCGCCCTACCCGTGGCAAGCTATCGCTCGCATTCGCCAACGTCGACGCCTATCTGCGCTTCGATCCCGTAAGCCCGCACACCACTCGTTACGTGGATGAAGATTTTAATCGAGTGTGGAACGCTGCCACCTTAGATAGTTCTCGCGAATCCACCGAGCTCACCCGTGCCCGTAAAATGCGGCCGGTGATTGACCAAGTTGATCTCCTGCTCGACATCCACTCAATGCATGATCCCCACGGTCCCGTCATGATTTCAGGCCCGCTGGATAAAGGCATTGCGTTCGCCAAACGGGTAGGCGTGCCGACGCATATCGTTGCGGACGCAGGCCACGCCAACGGCACTCGGATGCGCGACTACGGCGGCTTTGGAGACGAGGGCAGCCATAAAAATGCGTTGCTTGTTGAATGCGGTCAACACTGGGAACACGCCGCCGAGCACGTCGCTTGGCAAACCGTCTGGCGGTTCCTACGCGATTGCGATGTGGCGGATCGTGATTTAGCCAACGCACAAATTGATTCCGTGCCCGCTTTTGCCCGCACCGCCGCGCCGCAAGTCATCCGCGTCACAGAAGCGGTGATCGCCAACAACATCGATTTTGTCTTTGCACCCCACGCACATGGCTTAGCCATCATCAAACACAAAGGTGACCTGATCGGCCACGATGGAGGCAAACCTGTGTTGGCGCCATACGATAACTGCGTGCTCATCATGCCGACGATGGTGCATGTGAAACCGGGGTTGACGGTGGTACGGCTAGGGAGGATTGAAAGTCTATAGCTAGAGTCGGTTGCTGAATTCGGAAAGATTTTGAAGTGCTTTATCTATCGGCGGAATACATATTTTATAGAACTCGTCGTCCTCAAGGAGGTCAGCGCGAACGTTGTGAATATGCTCGATCGTGGTTGGTAGCAGATGTTTCGTGCTTAGGCCCCAACACCAGGTATCAGCCTCTTGCGAGAAGCATATTCGTGCGTGTCGTGTTTTGCAGACCCCAAGGAAAACGACAAGGTGCTGCGTAAATTCTTCGCCATGCGGAAAAAAATCCGAGAGAATAAGCATCCATTGTTCATCATGTCGTTTCGTCGTTTCGTCGCCTCGTAAAACGTGGGCCACATTTTCTCGGCGGTTGTTTTTCTAAGAAGGGTTGTCAATGTGCCTTCTGGGATGCCGAAAAATTCTTCCTCTGGGTTACTTATTCCATTTCTATTTCATTAGTGCATTAATAATCCATTCCCAAGCCACGATGGACTGAACGCGAGGATGATCTTGTTCGAACGCGACGAGGCCGATGGCGAGCTGATCTTCCAGCGCACCCAGTGAATCAAAGACTTTGTTGTGAAAGTACTTTTCGCGCAG
>JBBRAM010000009.1:0-149260 GCA_038206765.1 Burkholderiales bacterium
TTCGTCGACTGTATTCGCCCGCCGAATCATCTCGTGGGCTATCTCCAATACATCTACACCAAGCGCTGGTCTGCCCATGTCACACCTCAAAATTTATTAAGAGGGTTATATTATTGCATTAATGATGTGGAAATGGAATAAGATCAATTTTTCACTAAGATCAATCAATTGATCTTAGTGAAAAATTAAAGACTTTGTGAAGGTCAATAGTCAGCACATCAGCGGCAGGACGCAATAACCAGCGCGCATTGCACCAAATGCTTCATTCGCCGACGTTTGCGTCATGCGACATAGCCGGGGGTTGCCCGGCGGCAATTTGTCGGAGCATGCCCCGGCCTTTATTTTGCTTTTGTAGAAGCTAAGTAACCAAAGAAAAGCAGCCTGGGTTCGTCATTTTTGTCACGATAAAGCCGTGACAAAAATCCCCTGCGCTATTCGAAGTGACCGGCCGCCGCGGAACCCGTCGCGTGAATTAGCTTTGCGAATAATGCAAAGGCCGTGGCGCACTCTTCAAACAGTCCTCGCGGAAATCTTCTGTTGCTTCTCCCGCATTTGCCTAAGAGTCGGCGATTCTCACCGGATGGCCGCGAGTTAAACGCCATCTCAAAAATTTGTTATTCAGAACAGTTCTATCGTGAGGAACCTGCTGCTGTGGTGATAGCGCAATTAAAAGATTCCTCGCAAAAACGCTCGGAATGACAGTGAGTTTTTGTTGCGTTTTGTGCTTATTAAATAGTTTTAACGATATGGCAATAGGCTGAAACGCCGCGCCAGTAATAGTGTTCCAGCCAACTACCCAGCCAAACTCTTATCCGCCAACAAAATAAACTCAGCCAACGACAGCGTCTCCGCACGGCGTTTTGGATCAATCCCAAGCGCTTCAATTTCATTGGCGGGAATGTAAGGCTTTAACGTATTGCTAAGCGTTTTGCGGCGTTGGCCGAAGCCGGCGGTGACGATTTTGGCTAGTTGCGCGTCGTCGGTGGCGCGGGGTCGGTCGGTGGAGAGGGGCACCATGCGGACGATGGCGGAATTGACTTTGGGCGGCGGAGTGAATGATTCGGGCGGCACATCGAACAGCCGCTTCATCGCGAAGCGGTATTGCAGCATCACGGATAGCCTGCCGTAGGCTTCCGTGTCGGGTGCGGCGACCATGCGGTCGACTACTTCTTTTTGCAGCATGAAAGTGGCGTCAATCAATGCGTTTTCATATTTTGCAAGATGGAATAAAAACGGCGTGGATATGTTGTAGGGCAAATTGCCGACGCAGCGGAATCGATCACCTAATGGTGCGAAATCAAAATCGAGCACATCGGTTTCATGCAGCGTGAATTGGCTGGTGGCGAATCGGGCGCGCAATGCAGCCGCCAAATCACGATCAATCTCCACCGCGTGCAAATGGTTTAATTTGCCGATCAGTGGCTTCGTGAGTGCGCCGGGTCCGGGGCCGATTTCGATCATCACATCATCGGGCTGGGGTGCGATGGCATTGACGATGCGATCAATGATGAGTTGATCGGTTAAAAAATGTTGGCCGAATTTCTTTTTGGCTTTGGGCAGCATGCTATTTTTTGCGTTGATTCGCTAAATCGATGGCTAATTGAATCGCCGCTTTCATGCTGCCGGTATCGATTGCAGCGCCCGCTTTTCCAGCAAGATCGAGTGCGGTGCCGTGATCGACCGAGGTGCGAATAATCGGTAAGCCCAGCGTGATATTTACGCCTTCACCAAAGCTGGCAAATTTGAGCACGGCCAAGCCTTGGTCGTGATACATCGCCAGCACCGCATCGGCGTGTTGCAAGTGTTGCGGCGTGAACAGCGTATCAGCGGGCAATGGCCCCGAAAGCCGCATGCCTTCTCGCTTTAGCGCTTCCACCACGGGTGCGATGATGTTAATTTCTTCCAAACCTAAATGGCCCGATTCGCCCGCATGTGGGTTCAAGCCCGACACCAAAATACGCGGATTGGCAAAGCCAAATTTATCGCGCAAATCGTTATACAAAATGCGCAATGTCGTGGTGAGGCTGGCCGCTGTGATGGCAGCGGGAACATCTTTCAACGCCAAGTGTGTGGTGGCAAGTGCGACGCGCAGAATCGGTTTGCCGCCGACCAACATCATCAACACCTGCGGCGTGTGGGTGCGCTCGGCGAAATATTCGGTATGGCCTAAAAATTTCCCTACACCGGGAACCGCAGCATCGTTGATGACACCTTTGTGAATCGGCGCGGTAACAACGGCATCATATTCGCTGGCTTGGCAGCCTGAGATGGCGCGGTCAAGCAGGCTCAGCACATACGGGCTGTTGGCGGGGCTTAAGGTGCCGGGAACCACCGCAGCGGCAGTGGGAACATGCTCAATGGCTAACGATTCAATCGACACCTGATGCAACGCAGCACGTGCGGCGAGGACATTTTTATCGCCGATAACAACCAACCTAGCGGAAGGAAATAAATCACCAGCTGCCGCCCCAATCAACGCACAAAGATCGGGGCCAATGCCCGCCGGCTCACCCGACGTGATGGCAATGGTTGGTATGTTATTTCTCTTCCAAGCGGTATTCGACAAACGCGCGGTCACGCGTCTGACGCAGCCAGTCTTGGTAGGCTTCATCGGCCTTACGGGCGCGAATGGTGTTGCGTGCTAGCGCGCGGCGACGCTCCTCAGAAACGCCCTCGGTGCGGCGCTCTATCACTTGTACCAGATGCCAGCCAAACTGGGTCTGAATAGGGCTACTGATCTCGTTATCGCGGAGCTGGTTCATGGTGCGCTCGAACTCCGGCACAGTGTCGCCCGGTGACATCCAGCCTAAATCGCCACCCTTGGAGGATGATGGATCATCGGAATGCACTTTTGCCAATTCGGCAAAATCCGCGCCGGCAATAATGCGTTCACGCAGGCGCTTCAGGCGTTCGCGTGCATCGTCGTCAGTGACACCTTCTTTAGAGCGCAGCAAAATATGGCGGGCGCGTGTTTGCTGGATCATCGGCGTCGCATTGCGGCCACGTTTGTCGAGTAACTTAACGATATGGAAGCCGTTCGCGCTGCGCAAAATATCGGTGACTTCACCCGCTTTGAGGGTTTTTAACGCCTCCATAAAAATCGTCGGCACTCGTCCCGAAGCCTGCCAACCCAAATCGCCGCCTTTCAGCGCGTCTGGTGCGTCGGAATATTGTGCGGAGATTTGTACAAACTCGGCCCCTTTACGAAGCTCACCTAGCGCTTGCAGGGCACGTTTGCGGCGGATTTCGATCTGCGCCGTGGTGGCTTGTTCGGGCACTTGAATCAAAATATGCGCCAAGCGGAATTCCTGGTCGGTATTCGCTTCACGGTTTTCCAGCAACAGCTGGGTATCGACTTCAGCTTCGGTGATGCTGATATTGCCTTCAACCTCACGTTCTCGCAGGCGCTGCATCAATACTTCGCCCCGAATCTCTTCACGAAATTTTTGCCATGCCACGCCGTCTTGCTCCAACAAACGACGGAATTCAGTCATTGACAAGCTGTTTTCATCTGCTATCCGTTGCAGCGTTTTATCGAGCGTCGCTTCATCCACGCGGACGCCGGTTTCTTTGGCCTCTTGAACTTGGATGAGGTCGTTAATCATGCGCTCTAACAACTGCTTTTGGAGTGCTTCCTGCGGTGGCAGCTGCGTGCCTGCTTTTTGCAATTGTTTGACCACGGTGCCAAGCCGGTCGTTGAGATCATTTGCGGTGATGACTTCGTTGTTGACCACGGCCACGATACGGTCCAACGCAATAATGCCGTTGGTTTTGGCGGGCGCGGTGAGCCGGGTATCTAGTTTCGGTAGCGATTGTGAGAACGACGGAACGACTGACGGTACACCAGTGGGCGCGGCCGGTTGAACAGGCGTCGCCAGTTGCGCTTGGGCAATGGACGCTAGGCCTACGAAAGCAACGCCAAACAACGTCGGCAGCAACTTGGCGCAAAGTACTGTTCGACTTTGGGCTAAAAATACGGAAAGGGGATAATTTTTCATCTAAATCTCGTCGTCAATCGGAACATCGGATGCTGCGTAAAGAGGAGTGGAAGCTTTTGTCGTGCGAAGCAGGATGCACCTTGGCAATAAACAATTGCAAAGCCCAAAAAACGAGCTAGTTCGGCGCATCTCGCTCAATAGACCGTTTATAGCCGGAAATGTTCTGCCGCAATGTCTCAATGGGATTCGCGCCGACCCCCAAATTAGACAAACCTTTTAACTCAAGCTGAAACTGGATTGAATTAGAGTACTGCTGGGTGGCCGTTGCGAAACGATGCACAATCAGCCGGAATTCCCAGCACCCTTGATTATACTCGACCCCAAGGAGTCCTTCGAGCAGTCGTTTATCGGAGAGCGAGTGATTGGCGCGTCCGAGCAGTGTCCAGCCGGGTGCGGCGCTACCCAGCGGCCATTGGGCAGCAACATCAATTTGTTTGATCGAATCGCGGGTGAAACGGTAGCCCAAATTAAACAGGCGGCCGTCTACCGCATTGTAACGGGCGGCAATATTAGATTGCTGGAACTGGTGGCGTGAGGCCGAATACTGGAAGCCGGAATCGAGCGTCCAGTTTTTTGCGATTTGCCCCGATACCGCCATTAAAAAATCAGAACGGCTCACATCGCCCGAGCGGATGCCGGAAACGCCGAGCACGCTATCTAAGGCGGTGTTGGGCAAGGTGACGCGTTGCGGGCTGAAGTAATAACGCTGGCCGATTGACAAACGGATCCGCTCGATGCCGGTTAAGTCCTCGATGAAGCGCGTCGTGACGGCGGCGGTGGCTTGCTTGGCGTCGGCAATACGGTCGCCGCCGATAAATAAATTTTCATTAAAAATTTGCGAGAAATTGAAATCGCTCACAGACGTAGAAAACACCGGAATTGTCGATTGATTTTTAAACGGCACGTACAGCAAGAACAACCGAGGCTCGAGCGTTTGCGTGATGGCCTCGCCGCCAAAGTTGACAGGGCGCTCGAACGCCAGCCCGCTGTCAACGCTGGCAATTGGCAACGTGCGAGATTGGCTCTCAAAGCCAGTTTTGTTGCTGGTTAAATCATAACGGGTAGCATGAAAACCGATTTTCGGCATTACAAAACCATAAGGGCTTTTCAGTGCATAGGCTACGGATGGGTAGAGCAAAATGCGACGGCCACTCACAAGTGTGGGATGGGTGAAATCCGTGAATTCACCCAAGGTATTAAATTCAAGTCCCTCGACACGTGCGGGCCTGGCGTTAAAGGTTATTTGCGGCGCCAAAAAATAAGGGCGGACGACGGGTGCCAGCGGGTCTTGGAGAGTCTGGAAACTCAAAAAGTGGGTGGATAAATTGCCGAAATCAGAAACATAGTTGACGGCGAAATCTCGCGGTAAGTTAGTTTGGGCGGTATTGGCAATGCGGGTGGAGAGATCACGAAAATAAGCGTCGTCAGACACTTTCAGCGTATTCACGGTTGCGTTCCAGCCTTGCGCGAATTTATCGCCAAACAGGGGGCTTAAAAAATCCGATAGGTTTTGATAATGCCGCCACCCCAACAAATATCGATTCCGTTTTGCTTTACGGTCATCGGGTAAAAATTCAGCATCAAGTTGCCCCAGCGAACGCGGGGTCAAATAGCGAAGCTCGTCCGCAATTTGCAAGCCGCGTTTGGTTAATATTTTAGGGGTGATGGTGGTGTCGATATCGGACGCAATATTCCAATAATATGGAATCGAGAATTCCAAGCCGCTGTTTGACGAAGTGCCGAAGGTGGGCGATAAAAACCCCGATTTACGGTCGCTGTTAAGTGGGAATGATATGTAAGGCAAATACAAAATTGGCACGCCTTTAAATTCGACATGGCTGTTGTAGCCTGTGCCGATATTAGTGGTGCGATTTAATTCCAATTCCGAAACGCGCAAATACCACTCATCCTGGTTGGGTTTGCAGGTTGTGTAGCTCGCGTTGAACAGACGCTCTTTATCGACACCTTCAAAATTCATTCGTTCGGCGCTGCCCCGCGCTTCATAGCGCTGGGTTGGCCGTAGCGTGCTTTTGCCGAAAAAATAATTGGGGCCGAGTAACGTGCCCACTTCCGTATCGAGCTTAAGTTTTAAATCAACGCCCTCAAAGACATCGCCGTCGCGCAGCATTTTGATTTTACCGGTTGTTGTGGCGGTATCGGTTAGTTGGTCGTAATCAAGCCGCTCAGCGCGCACTTCCATCGTGTCTTGCGTTAATTTGGCCCTGCCTTCCGCCGTTGCAGTTTTACCGTTAATGCCCTCAATCTTGCTGGCTTCAAGTTCTCGCGGGCCGTCTTTTTTGCGGGGTCTGGGAATCAACGAGCCCGGTGTGGGGATCGTGCGCTCTGGTTTGGCACCTTCGCGAATGGCTTCGTCGAGTTCGGCTTGGCTGGGGGCGACAAGCTGTTGCGCCCAAGCGGGGGCGCCCATGCCAACGCTTGCAATGAGCAAGGCTAGTACTGCTAGCACGAGCGGTCGTTGCGCGCAGCGAGGGTGGTGCAGGTGACGTCTTGGCAATGCGTTGACGCTCAAATTGTCGCTTAATGGTGTCGGCACAGGAAAGTTCGGCAGTAGAGGGGGCGAAATGGTAGCGATAGGGAAATAATTAACGACCAGCAAGCTAGAAGACTTAAAACAGCGAATGGTAAACTGCACCTAGGCTAAATTAAAAACCAAAAAAACCAAAAAAGCCAAAACCCAAAAAGACCACCGGCGAATAACAAGTAACGCCAGCATCCATCAAGAAAGCAAACCCAGCCCGTCATGCACGCGATTTCAACAAATCTTCAATATTGGCTTGCGCAACAGTCGCCGGCATTTGGTATAGCGTTTGATATCGAGCAAGCTCAAATCGAACCACTGGCGATGCGTAGCCATGCTTTACCAATTGCTCACCATTTTCGCATAACCGCTGGCGGCGTTACGTATCTGGTTGTTGATTTATCGAGCGGTGGGGGAAAAACCGCAGCGGGTCCCGGCGCACCGAGTTGTCATCATGACCACGTAAATAGCTTCGTTACCGCCCTGAGAATGCAAGCGGAAGCAGGCCTGCATACGGCAAAAATCATCGCAAAAGAGGCTGTGCACGGCTTTTTGCTACTAAACGACATCGGCGGCGAGACCTATTTGCAGGCGTTGACCGAGGGAGTAGATTCGCGCAGCCTGCTTGACCCCGCGGCCGATGCGTTGATTCGCTGGCAGCGATGGCAAGCGAATGTGCCATCCAATACGTTGCCAACCATTGATGCCGCGAGGCTAGCGCAAGAATTGCAGTGTTTTGCCGATTTTTATTTGACGAAACACCTCGGTTTGACATTAAACGACGCGCAACAAAAAATACTCGCGCAGACTTTCTCTGTAATTTCGAGGGCGAATATGGCTGAACAACAAACGCTTGTGCACGGCGATTTTGTGTTGGAGAATTTGGTGGTTTGCCAGTCTGCTCCTGGCTTAAAGCCCAGTTCTGGCGCGGCGTTTGGGCCGATTAGCCTCGATATTTCGAGCTTGTACAAAGATGCTTTTTTGTCGTTTGAGGAGGAGCCATTGCTGGACGGCACGATTCGCTATTGGGAAAAAGCGAAAAAAGCCGGGCTGCCCGTGCCATCTGATTTCGGCGATTTTTATCGCGATGTGGAATGGATGGGATTGCAGCGGCATTTGTACTTGCTAGGTGCGTTTGCGCGGCAACACCAGCTTGACGGCGACGCCCGTTACATCAATGATGCGCAGCGTTTTTTGCGTTACATTCGCAAAACCGGCGAACGCTACATCGCGCTGTTCCCGATGGTGCGGCTGCTTGATGGGTTAAAAATTGATGACGGGCTGACGCGTAAAGTTGGCGTGTCGTTTTAAGGACGTTCACCACGGCCGTGTGCGATCATCGCCGCGATTGAATTTTTTCCTCTTTTTCGAATCAAATTTTGTATTGGATTTGGTTGTATTCGTCTTAAGATCGCACCAACCGTAGAATAGCAACCTACGGAAACCCTTTAAATTTGGAAAACGCCCATGAAACGCGAACTCCCGCCCATCCCAACGCCAATGCCAAATATCAAGGCTCACGCGAAACGCCGCGCCAAGCTTGCGAAAACGCTCGCTGAGGGCTTGATTCTGTTGCCGACTTCTCACGAACTGATCCGGAACAACGATTCGCATTACGATTTCCGTTGGGATAGCTATTTTTATTACCTGACGGGCTTTCGGGAGCCGGAAGCCGTGCTGGCGATAACATTGGGTAAAAAACCGCGTCAGATTTTGTTCTGCCGCGAAAAAGACATGGAGCGCGAAATTTGGGACGGCTTTCGGTTTGGCCCTGCGATCGCTAAAGAAATGTTTGATTTCGATGAGGCCTATCCGATCAGCGAATTAGCGGCCATGATCCCCGATTTGATGAGCAACTGTCGCGTGGTGCACACCCCAATCGGTGTGGATGCTCAATGGGATCAGTCGATTACCCGCTGGATCGGCAACGTGCGTGCAAAGGCGCGTTCTGGTGTCGGCGCGCCGGTCGAGCTCAAAGATGTGCGTCATGTGCTCGGCGCGATGCGCCTCATAAAAGATGAGGTTGAAATTGATCTCATGGCAAAAGCGGGAAAAATTTCATCCGGCGCGCATATCCGAGCGATGCGGATGGCGAAGCCGGGCATGTTTGAATACCAGGTTGAGGCCGAAATTTTGCATGAATTCATCACCAATGGCGCGCGCCAAGCCGCCTACGGCAGCATCGTCGCGGCCGGTAGCAACGCCTGCGTGCTGCATTACCGTGAAAATTCTGCGCCGATCAAAAAAGGCGATTTGATGCTAATTGACGCGGGCTGTGAATTCGAAAGCTATGCCGCCGACATCACCCGTACATTCCCAGTCGCGGCAAAATTTAGTGGGCCACAGCGCGATATCTACGAGTTGGTCCTGGAAACGCAATTGGCATGCATCAAAGCCGTTAAGCCCGGTGCTGCTTTTGGGCGATATCATGAGGTCGCAAACGAAGTCCTGGCGCAGGGTTTGATTGATCTCAAACTCTGTAAAGGCAGCCTCGATAAAGTGCTCGAAACGGAATCATACAAGCAGTTTTATATGCATCGCGCGGGACACTGGCTGGGCCTAGACGTACACGATGCCGGGGATTACAAAGCGCAGGGCAAATGGGTCAAGCTTGAAGCGGGTATGGCGCTCACCGTTGAGCCTGGCCTATACATCCGTCCGGCAGACAATGTGCCGAAGCACTTTTGGGATATTGGTGTTCGGATTGAGGATGATGTGCTCCTAACCAAGACCGGTAATCGAGTGTTGACTGCATCCTGCCCGAAGTCGGTTAAAGATATTGAAGCGTTGACTTCGGCATAATTTGGCATAACGTTAGCAGCTAATATTTTGAACATACTCATTATCGGAGCAGGCCCAGTCGGCGCGACGTTTGCGTTGCTGGCGGTGCGTTTGGGGCTCAATGTATCGCTCATCGAGGCGCGTGAGGGTGCATCACGCGAATCGCGCACATTGGCACTCTCGCATGGCAGTCGTGAAATTTTAGATAGCGCTGGAGTTTGGACATCGGTCAAGAATGCGGCCGAAATCCACACGATCCATAACTCACAAAAAGGTGGTTTTGGTCGCACCGTTATATCACGCGACGACGGCAATGTGCCCGCCTTGGGTTACGTGCTGACTTATGCCGATTTGCAAGCAGCGCTTGACGACGAATTGCTAGCGCGATCAGTTCAGGTGGCGCGTGGCGCGGTGGTGACCGCGATTGCGGAAACTGAGGCTGGAGCCGAGGTGACTTTCCTGCAGCAAGGCGTGGAAGTCAAGCAACAAGCCGATGTGGTGGTGATGGCGGATGGTGGCGCGAACTTAAGCAAAGTTGCCGCGATTTCAGTTTCAGAAAAGGACTACGAACAGACAGCGTTGCTTGGATCTATCGAAACTGACACGCCGCATCAACATCGCGCGTTTGAGCGCTTTACGCCCGACGGCCCGGCCGCGTTGTTACCGAAACACGGTGCAAATAGTTATTCCCTCGTTTGGGTGGCGGGCGCTGAAAAAATTGAACAACTAAAGGCGCTTGATGAACCCGCGTTTTGCGCTGCATTTCAGGACCATTTTGGCTACCGTGCCGGGCAGTTTTTATCGGTAACAGAGCGCCGCTCCTATCCGCTGAAATTACGAACCGTCTCAACGGCAGTGGCTGGCCACGTTGCCGTGATCGGGAATGCCGCGCAGGCGCTGCATCCGGTGGCAGGACAGGGTTTTAACTTGGGGCTGCGGGATGCGGAATCATTGGCAGACATGTTGGCAAAAACGTTGACCAATAAAGAGCCTGCAATCGCTGCGCTAAACGCCTATGCCGCAGGCCGTTCACGTGATGTTTCCCGCAGCGTCGGCTTTACCGATTTCTTAGTGAGCACTTTTTCAAACGATCATCTGCTGCAACGCATTCCGCGCGGCTTGGGTTTGGCCATTGTTGATGTGTTGCCGTTTGCGCGAAAAGCATTGGCGCGACGCATGTTGTTTGGTGCGGAACAGTAGCCCATGAATAATCATATTGCCATCGCGGGTGGCGGGCCGATTGGGTTGGCATTTGCGTTAGCGGCCTCTCGCTTGCGCGACGTAAACGTTACACTGATCGAGCGACAAACCCTAGCGCTGGCGCGGCTTTCCGGGCATTTGCCTGCTTCTGCCGGGGCAAAATTCGATCACCGTGCCTATGCACTCTCGCCGGGCTCAAGAAAATTATTGGAATCACTGGGTGTTTGGCAACGATTGACGCCGTCGCGCATCGAGGCGGTTCGTGCGATGCAGGTCTTTGCCGACGCTTCTGGTCCTGACCAGCCACGCGCTGAACTTGATTTTACGGAAGGCCAGCCGCTGGCGTTTATTGTTGAGCACAGCGAATTGGTAGAGGCACTCATTGCCGAGGTTCGTGAACATGCAGAATTGATTAATGTGCTGGACGATACGACGATTCAAGGTGTGAAATTTGCCAGTGAGTTTGCCCATCAGCCGCAAGCCAGTAAAATCGACTTGAGCAACGGTACAACGATCAATGCCGCACTACTGATTGCGGCGGACGGCGCAAATTCGCCATTGCGGGCGCTGGCAGGTATTGCGGCTGAGACCAAAGACTACGAAAGCGATGGCGTGGTGGCCAATTTCAACGTTGAACACCATCACGGTGGCATCGCCCGGCAATGGTTTGGTGAGCATGCCGTTTTGGCCTATTTGCCACTGCCCAACCAGCAGATTTCAATTGTGTGGTCTGTCTCCAAAGCGCGCGCCGATGCACTCGGGCAACTTGACGATGCGGCTTTTGCGGAGGCGGTTGCAGCAGCGGGCGAACATGCGCTTGGCGCGCTGGCGCTGGCGTCTCCGCGAGCCCGCTTCCCGCTTAAACGCATCGTGGCCGAGCAATGGGTGCAGCAAGGTTTTGCGCTGATGGGTGATGCCGCTCATGCCATTCATCCGCTCGCTGGTCAGGGCGCGAATCTGGGACTGGCCGACGTCCGTACAATGGCAAATGTTTTGCGCAATCGTTCTAGCTTGTCCGGAATTGGCGATCTTGCTTTGTTGCGCCAATATGAACGTGCTCGGCGCGAAGATGCATTGGTAATGGCTGGCGTAACCGATAATTTGCGGTCATTGTTTTTGAGCGATTCGCCGGTGGCGGCGCGCTTGCGGCGCGGCGGTTTGAATGCGGTGAATCGTTTGTCGGCGGTAAAATCATTGATGATGTCACAGGCGATGAAATAGCGTGCCGTCGCGTTCTGCAACTTAGCTGCGTGTTTTGTGTCTATTGTTTGCTTATTGTTTCCAACCTTCCGCCATACTGTTTTCCGTCACACCCGCAGTTATTTATAATTTGTAAAAGGATCACCCGTGAATTCAATCAAAGTCGTGCTGGCCACATCGGTCATGTTGTTCTCAATCTTGACCGCCTGCAGTTCATCGGCCAATCCCGACGTCAGCAAGGCCTCAGCAAAGTCAGAGCCGACCAAGCAAGAACAAGACGTGAAACAGGAAGTGGAGAAAAAATTTGCCGAACTTAAAGTTGAACGGGTGACGAAGACCAGTTTTTCAGGCCTCTATGAGGTCTTTATCGGTAGTGAAATTTTCTATACTGACGAAAAAGTTAGTTTCCTGATGATCGGTAAAATTGTTGATTCGCAGACCCGTAGCGATGTCACGGAAGCCCGTTTATCGAAGCTCACCGCGATTAAATTCGATGATTTACCTCTCGATAAAGGGATCAAGTTAGTACGCGGAACTGGCGCTCGTCGCATGGCCATTTTTGAAGACCCGAACTGCGGCTACTGCAAAAAATTTGAGCAAGATTTAAATGCGCTGGAAAACATCACCGCGTATATTTTCCCGTACCCGATTTTGGCACCAGATTCTGCCGATAAAGCCAAGGCAATTTGGTGTTCACCAGATCGCCTGAAAGCATGGCAGGACCAAATGCTGCGAGGCCAAGCGGCGACCGCAAACGGCACTTGCGAAACACCCATCGATCAGTTTGTAGCACTCGGCCAACGCCTAAGGGTAAACGGAATACCCACTACCTTCTTTGAAGACGGTGAGCGCATTTCGGGCGCGCTGCCGAAAGCCACGATTGAAGCAAAGTTAGTCGCAGCTGATCGTTCTGCTGTGAAAGTTACGTCCAGTAAATAAGTAATTTTTAGATGGGCATGGCGGCGTATATCGCTGTTTGAGCGTTCCACAAATTAACTGCTGCCCACGCTTGGCACAGTTAGCGCGACAAACTAAAAGCCCAGCATTTGCTGGGCTTTTTTGTGAGCGTAAACAAAAATAAAACTGTCTCTTTTTTGCAACAATAAAGCACGTTTCCGCGCATTATTTTGCGACTTCACGTCGCATTCGTAACAGCCTAAATCATCACAGCTTGTTGATTGGCATCGTTGAGATGTCTGATCGATTGGTACCTCCAGCGTGGAAGAAGTGACACAACGCTCGGCTCGAAACGGCGAAATTATGCTTTGTAGGTTCGCGCGCATCTCGGTTTTAATTATGTTTTGTTTCGAACAGTTTCGCATAGTCGCGAATTGGTTCGGACGAATTGTTTGCTTCGGGACATTCTTGCATCCACAACTTTGGCAATCGCAATACGGGTTGCTTGCGGACACATGAATTTTTTCGAGGCGAACCCATGAACATCAAACTCAAATTGCTATACAAGCATCTATCGCTTGCAGGAATTGTTGGCGTTGCGGCAACTATAGCCACTCCGGCAACGGCACAGCAGGCATCGCCATCACCGTCACCCGCGCCAGCAGTATCTGCTCCCCAAACGATTGAAAAAATTGAAATCACTGGCTCCAGTATTAAACGCATCGAGGGTGAAGGCGCGCTGCCGGTTACGGTGATCACCAAGGCCGATATTGAAAAAAGTGGTGCGACTACGGCGATCGAACTACTGCAACTGGTCAGCTCGAATACGAGTTCAGGGACGACTTCATTTGCCAACGTCATTGGTGCAGCCACTTTTTCTGCGCAAACGGCTTCGTTGCGTGGTTTGGGAGGCGGCCGCACACTGGTGCTGATCAACGGTAAACGCGCTAGCGGCGTTGCTGGTGAAGTCAATGGTACACAAGGTGTCAATCTGGCTATCATCCCGTTCTCAGCAATTGACCGAGTTGAGGTGTTAAAGGACGGCGCATCGGCAGTCTATGGATCCGATGCAATTGGCGGCGTGATCAACTTTATTTTGCGCCAAGACTATCGGGGCGCTAACCTTGATGTCTATTACGGTGCCCCCACCCGTGGCGGTGGCGGCAAGCAGCAGACCGTCAGCGGTTCAATCGGTGTCGGCGATCTTGCGACCGACAAATTTAATGTGTTGTTTTCCGTTTCATACAATGATCAAAAGCATTTGGATCAGCGCGATCGCAATTTCTCGAATACCTCGGTTCGTGACGACATTGGTCTGGATAGCAGTTCGAGTCATACTTTTCCTGGCCGAATAACGACAGCAGGCATTGGCTCTATCACCGCAACACAGGCAGGTGTATTTGCGCTCGCGGCACCCAATAATTGCGCACCATCATCGCTGATTCACGGCGGTTGCCGGTTTGATCCGTCAAGCTACCCCGGCGTTAATATGATTCCCGACGATAAACAGTTAAACCTGTTCGGCTCTGCTCGGTTTCAAATGGGCAGTGGTTGGCAAGCCTATGCAACCAGCATCTACTCACGTGATGAAACGCGCTACACCATTCAACCGGCTCCGTTCTCGGATCAGTTCCCCTATGGTCCAAAAGGCGAATTTTCCGGCGCTATTACGCTACTGCCATCAAGTCGGTTTTACCCAACGGCAATTGCGGCCGCAAACGGAGTCGGTGGACAGCCGCTTAATATTCGCTATCGTTCGGTTGAGACCGGTCTGCGTGACACAACTGACACCAATGAAGGCGCACAAATTGTCGCCGGCCTCAAAGGTGCATGGCTGAATTGGGATTGGGACGGATCATATAGTTACGGCGAAGGCAAGCTTACGTCGCATGATAATGGCGGCAAACCCAATGTTCCAAAGTTTCAAGCGATCGTCAATAGTGGTGTTGTAAACTTTTTTGGCCCCAATACGCCCGACATTGTTGCGGCGCTACGCGCAACCAACTATATTGGCGATGCTCTCAAGGCCAAAGCAAAAACATCAGGGTTTCAAGGCAAAACTACAGGCGAAATTATGGCACTGCCAGCCGGGCCGCTGGCGATGGCTGTCGGTGGTGAGTTTCGCAAAGAAACGCTTGCGCAAAGCTATGCGCCCGAATTGAGTGCAGGTGTTGTTGCTGGCTACGGCGGCAGCTTCCCGTCGGTCAATGCGACGCGAGATATTCGCGCCATGTTTGCCGAGTTCAATGTGCCGATTCTCAAGAGTCTCGAAGCCAATGTATCGTTTCGCAACGATCATTACAGCGATTTCGGCAGCACCACCAACCCCAAGGTGAGCATGCGCTGGGAGCCTATTAAAAGCCTGTTGATACGCGGCTCCTACGGTAAGGGCTTTTTGGCGCCATCGTTGTACCAACTCTTCACGCCTCCCGCCACGACCGTTACCAACAACGGGGTTTCTGACCCAATACGGTGTCCCATTACGCAATCCAATCTTGATTGTCTCACCCAGTTTGGTGTATCCACCGGCGGCAACCCAAGGTTGCAACCCGAAAAGTCTGAGCAGGCAACTGCGGGCATCGTCTTTGAGCCGATTCCCGGGCTTTCATTTGTCGCAGACTATTTCAAGGTTCGGCTGAACAATATTATTACGACAGGTATCCCTTACACAACGATTCTTGGTGACTTGGCAACATACGGCAATTTGGTCACACGTGCGGCGAAAGATGCCGCATTCCCCAATTTGCCGGGACGCATCTTATTTATTGATGGCAAGAACATTAACGTCGGTGCCCAACACATTGAGGGCCTTGATCTGGAATTGCATGCCAAGCTGCCGGCGCGGAATTGGGGCGCATTACGGTTTGATATCGCCGGTACTTATTTCTTGCGCAACGATTCGCAAAATTCAGACGGCACTTATTCTGGGTTTATTGCAAATCAGGCTGGCGCGCTAACGTCCGGTGTTGTTGCCCGGTGGAAGCACTACGCATCACTAACGCTCGATTCCGGTCCATGGTCCGGCACCTTGGGGAACACTTTCCAGACCGGCTATGTTGACGTCAATCCAGACAATGACGGTAACCTGCGCCGCGTAAGTTCAATGTCGCTTTGGGATATTCAAGGCAGCTATAAGGGCATCAAAAATTTGACCTTGACCTTGGGTGTGAAAAATTTACTGGATACCAATCCACCCGCCACAAATCAGGCGACAACGTTCCAAGTGGGCTTCGATCAGTCGTATTACGATCCGCGCGCCCGTTTTGTTTATAGCAGCGTGCGTTACGCGTTTAAGTAATTTATACAAATTCACTAATTATTTGCGAGGAAGAAAATGAAAGATAGAAAATGCAAGCGCGCCGTTGCTATGGCCGTATTAGGCCATGGCGCGTTCGGCGCGGCACTGGTGGCAGGTTCTGCTTTTGCGCAGCAGGCGGACCTGCCAACGTCACCGCAGAAAATCGAAAAAATTGAAGTGACCGGCTCCAACATCAAGCGGGTCGACGCGGAAACCGCATCGCCGATCACGGTCATCAGCGCTGAAGATATTCGTCGCAGTGGCGCAACTTCGGTGCAAGAAGTGCTGAACAATTTGTCGATGTCGTCAGGTAGTGCACTGACCGATGCCACTGGTGGAAATGGATTCTCCGCCGGCACCGCTACGGCTGCACTCCGCGGCCTCGGCTCCGCGGCAACGCTCACGTTGTTAAATGGTCGCCGAATCAGCCCCGCCGCGTTCAATGACCCGAACGTCGGCTCAACCGTTGTCACCAATTTGAACTCGATTCCGGCTGCCGCCATTGAGCGTATCGAGGTATTGCGAGATGGCGCGTCGGCTATTTATGGCTCTGATGCCATCGCCGGCGTGATCAATATTATTTTGCGTAAAGACTTTAACGGTGCGGTACTCACTGGAACCGTTTCGCAGAACACCTCTGATGGCGAATTCTTGGTCAAACAATTCAGCGTGGCCGGCGGCTTTGGTGATATGGCCAAAGACAAATACAATGTTTTTGGTACCTATGAACGCTTTGAGCGCACGCCTGTATTGATCAGTAAAGAAGACAATGTCGATACATTTTTGGAGAATACAACCTTTATCCAACGACGAAGCGTTTTTAGTACGCTTTCTTATCCCGGTAACTACTATCGCGAGGCCGTGCGAGGTAGCGGTGTGTTTAACCGGTTCCAAGCAGCGCGAGCGGGCTGTCCGGCGAACCTTGTAATCGGTGGACTATGTCGCTATAACCAGTGGAACGATTTGGAGCAGGTGGGCAAAACTGTTCGTGACACTAGCTACGTTCGCGGTACTGTTGACTTCAATGCCAACCTTTCCGGGTTTGCCGAGGCAAGTTTCTCCAAGACCGTCAATACCTTCACCGCTGCGCCGCCCAGTTCAAATCCTCAGGCGGCAACGGTATGGCGGAACTCAGCTGGCCAGCTCTTGAAATTTCAATTGGTTTTACCGGTTGGCCATCGTGAGAATCCGTTTGCGTTCCCGATTGGTCTTCGTTATCGTTGGGTTGATTTGGGGCGAACTCAAGACATCTCGCAGACAGAAGACGCGCGTGTATTGGCAGGTCTCAAGGGCACGCTTGGCAGTTGGGATTGGGAATCTGCGTTCTTGTACAACACCAGCAAGGCGAACGTATCGAGCGGGCGTCGTCTGCTCTATCCCGGTGTGCAAAATGCAATTAACGATGGCTCTTGGCATTTCGACAGCCAGAATAGCCAAGAGTTAATTGATCGCATCAGTACCCGCACCTCTAACGTCGGTAAAGGGACGGCTAAAATCTGGGATCTAAAAGGCTCCAGCGAATTTGGTCAATTGCCGGGCGGACCAATTGGCGTTGCCGCCGGTGTCGAATTCAGACAAGATAATATTCTGATTCAACCGGATCAAAAAATTGTGACCGCACAAATCGTCGGTCTTGGTGCCTCATTTGCCGATGGTAGCCGCAATGTTTCCTCCGGCTATGTCGAAGCGGTGCTGCCGGTAATGACGACCGTTGAAGCGACGGTGGCGGCACGCTATGATCGCTATTCAGATTTTGGCAGCACCACCAATCCAAAGGTTGGGTTGAAGTGGAAACCGCTGCCTAATTTTGTCATGCGCTCAAGTTATTCGACGGGCTTTAGGGCGCCGACGTTACCGCAAATTAACAAGGCCGCTATTCGATCATTCCAAGCTGTGAATGACCCGATTCGATGCCCGGTGACCAATTCAGACGATGATTGTGGTCGTATAGGATCGGTTTCCGCGCAAATTCTTTATAACCCGAACCTGAAGCCGGAAACATCGAGCAGTCGTAATGTTGGTTTTGTCTGGGATATTAATAAAGATACCAATATGTCGCTGGATTATTTTGATATCCGCCGTGATAGCGAGATTGACCGGTTCTCGTCTAACTTTGAAGTCAACGCACTCTTCAATGGCGATCAGCGATTTGCGAAACTGGTGTTCCGTGACCCTAACCCACTGTCATGGATTCCGGGCATACCAAATTCGGGGCCGGTTACCGGTGTTGATCGTGGCTGGCTCAATTTGGGCGCGAGCCAAGTAACCGGTTTAGATCTTGAGTTTATTCACCGCCATGGTCTGGGCGAGATGGGCAAACTGGCTATCACCGCCGAGGGAACTTACAATATCGCAAGTCGCAGTGCGCGCGAAAAAGGTGATCCGAGCATCAATTACGTTGGCGGTATCAATACCGCTGTGACCGGGCTTGGTTTGCCACGTGTACGCGGCAATGTTGGCGTCACTTGGGATTATAGTGATTGGTCATTCGGCGCAAAACTCAACTACATCGGCGGCTGGAATAATTACAGCAGTGTGTTCGACTGCGTGGCCAATTTGGGACAAGGGGTTATCGATGCGATTCCCGGCGTCTGCAAAGTAAAGCCATGGCGTACCCTGGATCTGAACACCGTCTATTCGGGCATCAAGAACTTAACGCTGCGCTTGGTGGTTAGAAACGTGTCCGATGAAAAGCCACCATTTGATTTTGCCGGTGGCGACGTTACTGCAGGCTACAACCTCGGCTTCCATAATCCGTTGGGCATTTATACTTCACTTAGCGCAAGTTATCGATTCAAATAAGCCCTAACAAGTGCTGAGCGTAAATTAATATGTGCCGCGCTTTCAATTGCCGCTGAAGTTTAGCTAAGTTTTTGAAAAACAACGACATGATGCTTAATGTTAACCTTGTTTTTATGGAATAGGGAGTGTTGCTATGTTTCGTAAACTGGCGGGTGTTTTTGTTGCAGCTATTTTTTGTTTGGGAACAACCGTGAGCGCACAAACGCCATCAACGCCATCAACGCCGTCGACAGCTTCAGCATCCGCAACAACTCAATATGGCTGTCATTCACCCGAGTCCAAACAATTTGACTTTTGGCTGGGCGATTGGGAGTTCACATCTCAGGGAATCAAGGGCGTCAACCATGTGACCAAGATTTTGGGTGGATGCGTCGTGTTTGAAAACTTCGGCGACGGTTCGCTAAATACGCTCAACGGTTATAGCCTTTCAACCTTTGATAGCGCAACAAAAACGTGGAAACAAACATGGGTGGACAACACGGCAAGCTATCTCGATTTTACCGGCGGCATGGTTGACGGCAAAATGATTTTTACACGCGAAGCAGAAGCGGGGGGCAAGAAATTTTTGCAGCGCATGGTGTGGTTCAATATTGAGAAAGATAAATTTAGCTGGAGTTGGGATCGTTCGGACGATATGGGCAAAACTTGGAAAGTGTTGTGGCCGATAGATTACCGACGGCTAAAGTAGGTGGCTTCTTTTACCAATCCCGCTATTGCATATTAATCGTAGAATTTGTGGCGCGTTGGCGTTTTGAGGCTTCCTACCGATTAGGGCGTGCCATGAAAAAAAATATCGTTACTCGCTTGACCGGTATCGCGGTTGGTTGTTTTTTATGGCTTACCACCACGGCGGCGGCCAATACCGATGTGGCCGCTAGCGAATTGCAGGCGAAGGCCTTTTGGCAAGCGATCGTAGCCAATGAATATCGCGTTCCCGACAAGTCCAATCCGATGGAGTTAATGCGGTCGCTTGTGATGTTTTCAATCTCGCCCGACCCTGAGTTGCGCGATACGATTGGCTATGAAACATTTTGGCGCTGGGTGCATCTCAGCGGCAGTTTTAATGCTAATGAGCTTGATGAGGTACGAGCAAGTCTCGTTAAAAATGTAAAGGTTGGCTTGGGCGAACAAGATACCGACAGCGTCTTTGGTCGTTCTTTTGCGTTGCTTTTTCTGAAGGAGCTCGCGGCAAAAGATTTGAAAACGCCGTTCTTAACAGACGAAACGTTTGCCGAATTGCTATTGCTCTCTTCTGAATCATTGGCTCAAGAGCGTGATTTGAGGGGATACGTTGCAGTGAAAGGTTGGGCGCACGCGACGGCACATGCATCAGATTTGCTCAGGGTGTTGGCGCGGAACCCGAGGCTTCGCAACGAGCAGATTTTGACAATTGCAAATGCGGTGGTGGAACGCGCGCGTGCCTCAAGGGCGGTATGGTCATGGGGCGAGGATGCGCGGTTGGGTGCGGTGTTGGCTACGCTTGCAAGTCGCCCCGATGTGCCGATTACTTTTTTTGAAGGCTGGACGTCAGTGCTCCTTGCGGAAAATAAAGCGCTTTGGCTTGGCCCATTTGATGCGGCAAACTATCGCCGGGTGCAAGCGCAATCATCGCTGGTTACGCAAATGGCGGCGTTGCTAACTGCACGTCCGGTGACTCCGACGACTGCAGCTGTCAGCAAACTACTTGCGAAAACAATTGTGTCGCTGCAGTAACGGTTGTTCCGTTCAACGCATGCAATTGTCTATGTTGTGATTCATGTGCCCTGACGCCCAACCAACCAATTTTTTTATGTCCAGTTCTAGCGCGCTGTTTGAGGCAAAAAGTGCTCAAACGCCGCGCCGATGCTTGGGTTTCTATTTTGGAAGTTTTAGGTTCGTTTCGGACAGTTGCCTAGTGTCGCAAGCTGTTGCAATTTCCTGCGGCCTAGACTGTTAACATTTGGCACAAACACACAATACGTGACGCGGGCTATCGTCCTTGATACCTATCCACCCACCGCGTTATTCAAGCACAAGAAAACGTAGAAGATCTGATGGCGAAGTTGAACGAAAAAAATGGGCAAACTATTTATTAAGTTGTGGGTTCTTTTGTTGCTCACTTCGTATTCCTCATGGGCTATTCAAACGGCTGTGTTTGATTGGACACGTGCGCATGCGCAGATTGAGCGGCCACGCACGCCATTTCTGACAACTACTGCGGAAACCGTTGCATGGGCGTTGCGTGACGTACCAACGGCGGATTGGGCAAGGCAGTTTGCGGAGATCGGACCCAAGCTGACTTATCCATCAGAACTAATTCCGATCAATGGATTGCTTGAGCGCTACCCGATTGATCAATCGAATATCCCTCGATTGCAAGCAGGCGCAAATGTTTATACCTCAACCGGCGAAGGTCTACCGTGGCTGGGAATCAAGCGGCTCACACCCTCCGATCTCGTACTAGTGGTGAAGCTGCCACCCGACGAGTCCATGCTAATTTTTGGCATGTTTAGCTCGACGACATTCACGTGGCTAATAGAAAGTACGATGTACGCGAGCGCAGTGCTGCTTTGGCTCTCACTATTCTGGCGTGATCTATCAAAGCTGATTGGCGCGGCCGATAAAATCGGTAGTGGTGATTTCAGCTTTGTGGCCAATGTACGAAAGGGGTCTGCGCTACGTCCGCTCGCGAATTCGCTAAGTCGCATGACAACGCGTATTGCAGCGCTGGTACATGCACACAAGTCCCTCACCACGGCCGTTTCCCACGAATTGCGCAATCCGCTGATGCGGCTACATTTTCGACATTTGTTGGCTCGCGACGCTGAGCAGACAGCAGATAAAAATCGCAATCTTGACCTGATGGCAGAAGACCTTGATGAGCTGGATCGTTTAGTTGATGAAATGCTGACTTATGCAAAGCTAGAACGTCTGGAGCCAGAAATTAGAATGGAAACCGTTGATATTGTTGCGCTCACTGAGCACGCGGTTGATGGCGCCCGGCAATTGGCTCTGGCGCAGGGCAAGAACATTACAATTGAAGAAAGCCTGAGCGTGGCAACGGCGCGGGGCGAGGCGCATTATTTGGAGCGTGCGATAAATAATCTTTTATCCAATGCAATTCGGCATGCCCAAAGTAGGGTGTGCATATCATTTGCGCAAGTTGATGGCAAATCACAACTCGCTGTCGATGACGATGGTGCTGGTATTCCCGAACTGGAACGCGCAATGCTATTCGAACCGTTTGCACGGCTAGACGGCTCACGGGCGCGTAACACCGGTGGATTTGGAATGGGATTGGCGATTACGCGTCGCGTGGCCCACTGGCATGGCGGTGATGTGCGTATCGAGACCTCCCCATTGGGTGGGGCAAGATTTGTAATGTCGTGGTAATCAACGCCTCATTGGTAGCAAAAGCGAAAAATGCAAAGGAGGAGCTATGAATGATATCAACGCGAATGTTTGCCAGCTCGTATTGGTCGAAGACGATGAGAAATTAGTCGGGGCGGTGCGCGAGTATTTGGCACGCAATCAAATTGAGGTGACTTCAGTTGTCGATGGCCGATTAGCGCTAGCTGAGGTGGCGAGGGTCAAACCCGATATCGTTGTGCTCGATATTATGCTGCCTGGCATTGATGGCTTTGATGTGTGCAAGCAGTTGCGCGCTGCCGGACACCAAATGCCGATATTGATGTTAACAGCCCGAGACGAAGATTTTGATCGGGTAGTTGGCTTGGAGTTGGGCGCAGACGATTATTTAATAAAACCGATTCAGCCACGCGTGTTGCTTGCACATATCAAGGCGACGTTACGTCGCCAAGGAACAAGTAGCGCAAACGATGATGTACCAGAGGCATTAATTTTTGGTCACTTGCAAATCAGCCGCGCAACACGAGATGTGTTGCTGGGCAACGACCGCATTCGGATGACCTCAGCAGAATTTGATTTGCTCTGGCTGCTCGCTTCGCATGCGGGTAAGGTGATGCATCGCGAAGATATTTTGCAAAGACTTCGCGGCCTCGAGTATGCGCATGAGGATCGTTCCGTCGATGCACGGCTATATCGTTTGCGCAAGCGTTTTGGCACTAGCCCGGAGATACACAATCGTATAAAAACGGTGCGCCCGCATGGCTATATGTTCAGCACAGAGCCTTGGTAGATTGGTCGAATTGGTAGGGTAAGCTGCGTTTTAAGCCATTTGTTCGCGCGACATATTAAGGTAATTTTGCTACTAACTTAGCTGATGATCGACCCGCTGTTTGATGCACACGAACTCTATTAACGCTAAAACAATCTCAGCCCGAAATTGGGGCATCGACTGCCTGCGCGGATTGTCGATTTTGCTGGTGGTACTCAACCATTTGGGATTGGGCTTTCGCCTGCCGCTCAAGAAAAGTTTGCTCATTGACTATGTGCCCAAGCGGTTGCTGGACACGATTTGTTTCAATGGCTATGAGGCCGTGTTTATATTTTTCGTGGTTTCGGGCTTTTTGATTACCGCGAGAGTATTGAGCCAGGGCGCTTTGAAACAGGTGAATTTGCAGCATTTTTACCTGCGCCGCGCAAGCCGTATTTTGCCGCTGTTGCTGTTGTTATTGGTGGTGCTTTCGGTGCTGCACTGCCTGAATCTTAAGGACTATGTTATTCGCCAGCCGGGGCAATCGCTGCCCGGCGCCTTGGTTGCCGCGTTGGGGCTCCATTTGAATTGGTATGAGGCGCAAACTACATGGCTACCCGCCTCGTGGGATGTGCTGTGGTCTTTATCAATTGAAGAAGTGTTCTATATCGCCTTCCCGCTTCTCTGCTTATGGGTGCCGCGACCCGCGATGATTGTTGGGCTGACGTTGCTGGCATTGTCGTTACCGTTCACGCGCGGCGCATTGGATGGCAACGAAATCTGGCAAGAAAAAGCGTACCTGCCAGGCATGGCAGCGATTGCAACCGGTGTGCTAGCCGCTGTCGCGGCCTACCAGTGGCCTAGACTTTCACGACGCAGTGTTTGGGTGCTGTTTGTGTTGGGCGGCACAGGACTGGTGGCGGCATTATTCGGACTGCTTTACAAACTGTTGGGGCATGGCAGTATGCTGGTGTTGACCGGCTCTGCGGCAGCTTTGGTGGTGGCATCGCATCAGGCTTGCAAGAGCGCTTATGCTCCCAATGGCTTAGGCTGGCTCGCCACGATGGGGCGTTTAAGCTATGAAATTTATTTAAGCCATATGTTCGTGGTTCTGAGCGCGGTGGCGATTTTCCGCGGCTATTATGCGCCGGATTTGCGCTGGGGTTTTGCGGTTTACGTGCCGAGTATTGTGCTGTGCGTTTGGCTAGGCGCGCTGTTGGAACGATGGGTCACGCTGCCTTGTGAGAGGGTATTGCGGCGCGGTTTGATCGACGCCAAACCGGTGGCTATAGCGAGCTAATGAATGCCGGCGACCACGAATAGCGCGACGGTCAGCCCGAAGCCGACAATCCAAATGATCGAGCGCATCGAGGCGCGATCTGTGACATAGCACCAAATGTAGACAATTCTCGTCAACACAAACGCAACAGCCAAGGCATTGATGATGCTGGCTGGTGCGGCTGCTAGATGCGCCACGACCACGCCAGCTGCAAAAAACGGAAACGCTTCAAAGCTATTGAGATGCGCCGCATAGGCGCGTTTTTGTTTGCCGTCGCGCGCGGCGAGCCAATCACGCGGCGCATTGTTGTCGTAGCCTTTGTCCATTTTGGCGATGCCAACGGCGATATAGGGCAAGATACCGACGATCAATAGGCACCAGAACGCAATAGTCATGGAAGCTCCTTATTTGGCATTTGACAGCGGTGGCGCTGCGTTGGCGCCAGTGGTTGGTAAGGCAGCTGGGGCAGCCAAGACGGGCGTCAGCATTAAGGGAACGGATGTGGGGGCGGATGCGATCGCAGCAGCGGGTAAAATTGTCGGTGCATTCGGATCATAACCGCGCGGCAGCAGAACCCACATGCGGCCTTGCTGCTTCATCCGCCCGGCAAGGTTGCCCGCCCCATCGCCGAATCCAAAATAAAAATCTGCCCGCACTGCGCCGAAAATCGCGCCGCCGGTGTCCTGCGCGACGACCAAACGGTTCATTGGCTCCTTCGATAGCGGCTGCGTAGTCGATAGATAAACCGGCACGCCCAGAGGGATAACGCGCTGATCCACTGCGATGGAACGCTCTGCTGTTAGCGGCACCCCGAGTGTGCCGATGGGTCCAGTTAGATCCCCGGGCAATTCCTTAAAGAACACGTAGCTGGGGTTCACATTCATGAACTGTCGCACCTTGGCGGGATTGCGCTCTGCCCACGCTTTGATGCCCTGCATGGAGGCGTTCTCAATTTTCAATTCACGCTTGCGAATCAGAGCGCCTGCCACTGATTTAAACGGATGGCCATTTTGATCGGCATAGCCAATTCGCATGCGGGTTCCATCGGGGAGCTGAATTTGGCCCGAGCCTTGGATCTGCAAAAAAAACGACTCTACTGAATCATCTACCCATGCGATTTCCAAGCCGCGCAGCGGTTGGCTGTCAGATTCGATTGCGGCGCGATCATAGTAAGGGATAAGTTTGTTGCCGACCAAGCGCCCACGGAGGCGGCGGTTTTTGAGTTCCGGATAGACCTCGGATAAATCAATCGAAATCAAATCTTGGGGGGAGGCGTAGAGGGGATGTCGAAATTCGGCAGTCTGTGTACGGCTGCCGCGCAGAAGCGGTTCGTAATAACCGGTAACAATGCCGGTTTGAGAATTGTCGGTGTTAACAGTTTGGTAGGGCTCAAACTCGGTTTCAAAAAATTGTGTAGTGATTGATTTTTTTGCCGCCATTGCGCGGCCGTCTAAACGCCCTTGCAGCAATACAGCTTTCGCGCAAACCTCCGCCCATATCGGCTGCGTTTTGAGTACGGGGCAGCCCTGCAAAAAGGCCGCGAGTGCGTCGCTCGGGTCATCAGCTCCCCAACTGGGCAGTGCTTGCCAGTTGGATCGCTCCAGTCGGCCGCGTGAAGGGTCTGGAAAAGTGGCGGCGGGCTGCGTCCCATCACTGGGTTCAATCAGCCTGCCCGAATTGGATGAAGAGGGTGGCGTGCACACGGCACACGACACGCACACCGCGCAACTAAGCGGCGTTGCCGCGAGTTGTACAAGCGGCATGGCCGGTTTCTCGGGCGGCGTTGCGCAACCGGTCAGCAAGAGAGCCGTGAAGCTAAGCATAAACAATTTAAAACAATTTTGTGCAGTCATAAAACTTTGTGGTCTATCGGGGCAGGAAGGGCTGCAAAAAGTTACAATTCGGATTCGATATTAGCGGGCGGAGAAAGCGATGGCATGGGTATTTTTTCAGGTATTTTTGGCGTTTGGCGTTGGTGTGGCGATTGTTTGGTGGACGTGGCCAAAAAGTCCCAAAAGTCCCAAACGCCCCCGAAGTTCCCAAATTCTCCCAAAGCCGACACCGCCCAAGCCACCAACTGACGCATCGGCTAATGGCAGCTAGTGCAGAACGCGCGGTACAGACAGCGTAAATTCCGGCACGACCGCGTCGAATTTCGTGCCGTCGTCGGCCAGCATTTGATACGTCCCACGCATTGTGCCAACAATCGTATTGATTGCCGAGCCTGACGTATATTCAAAATGATCGCCCGGTTTTAGCACCGGCTGTTCGCCGATCACGCCCATGCCTCGCACTTCCTGCACTTGGTTGTCGGCATCCGTGATGATCCAATGGCGGCTCACTAATTTCGCGGGGATTTGGCCGACGTTCTCGATATGGATTGTGTAGGCAAACACATATTGGTCGTTTTCTTCGTCCGATTGGTCGGGCAGAAAAAACGAATGCGCCGTCACCTTTACCTGATATTTGCCAGCGTCAGCATTGGTGACAGCGGCGCTTTTTGTTTGCTTGGGTTGATTGGTTTTGCTCATATGAAATCGTACCATGCGCACCTAGACTGTGAGTGGAATGGTGTGTTCGGTAAAAATCGCAGTACGCTTGATGGCTAAAAATCGTAGTAACCGATTTAAAACACGTAAAATAATGTTCTTAATTTTGTATTTCGACTGTATTTTGATTGCTATTGCCATGTCTAAATTTCGTATTGCTCCCTCAATCCTGTCTGCCGACTTTGCCCGCTTGGGCGAAGAAGTTCGGAACGTTATCGAAGCCGGTGCGGACGTGATCCATTTCGACGTGATGGATAACCATTACGTGCCGAATTTAACGATGGGCCCGATGGTGTGCCAAGCGATTCGACCACACGCCAAACATGCTGACGGCATCAAAGTGCCGATTGATGTGCATTTGATGGTGAAGCCGGTGGATCGTATCGTGCCCGACTTTGCAAAGGCCGGGGCTGACATTATTTCGTTTCATCCCGAGGCGAGTGAGCACGTAGACCGCACACTCGGCTTGATTCGTGAGAACGGTTGCAAGGCGGGGCTGGTGTTTAATCCCGCGACACCACTTTCGTATCTCGATTATGTGATGGACAAGGTTGATCTCATTCTCATTATGAGTGTGAATCCCGGTTTTGGCGGGCAAAAATTTATTCCCGAGGCGCTCACGAAATTGCGCGAAGCCAAGCGACGCATCCAAGAATCTGGTCGCGAGGGGCAGATTTGGCTGGAGGTAGATGGTGGCGTGAAGGCGGACAATATTGCAGAGATTGCCGCAGCCGGCGCAGACACGTTGGTAGCGGGCTCGGCGATTTTCGGCGCGAGCAATTACGCGGCAACAATTGCCACTATGCGTGCGGAGTTGGCAAAGGTAAATTCCTGATGGATCATCCACCAAACCCGCGAATTGACGAGGTGCTTTCGGCAGAGACGAACGAACGACTTCAGGCGGGCGGCTTGGAAACGCACTTTGATAGCGCCGTTTCAGGTATGCCGCCTGAAGATCAGCCAGCAGCCTTGTCTTTGGAGGTGGCAGCGTTAACGACAGCGCCAGACGTTAAAAAAATTCGGTATCGGGCAAAGCCAAAATTTAGCTTTCCGATTCCGCTGAAGGTCGTTTTAATTGATCTCGACGGCACAATGCTCGATACGGTTGGCGATATTATCGCTGCCGCGAATGCGATGCGCGGCACGCTCGGGTTCCAGCCCTTGGAGGCGGACGTGATTCGCAATTTTGTTGGCAAGGGCATCACCAATTTGGTGGCCAAAACATTGAAAGATTGCGTTGGTGAGGTTGGTCCGACCGCGCTAAAAGTCGCGGTGGCGAATTTTGAGCGGCAATATGAGCGCTGTTTCGACGCAACCAGCAAGCCCTATCCCGGCGTCATCGATGGCTTGAACGCCCTGAAGGGTGCGGGTTTCCGGCTAGGTTGCGTGACCAATAAGGCGGAAAAATTTACGCTCCCGCTGTTGGCAAAAACCGGTCTGCGTGATTATTTTGAAATCGTCGTTTCCGGCGATACAGTTGCCGAGAAAAAGCCGCACCCGATGCAACTCAAACACGCCGCGGCGTTTTTTGGCTGCAAGACCCATGAAATGTTGCTCGTTGGAGATTCCATCAACGATGCCGAGGCCGCCCGCTCCGCTGGTTCGGCAGTCTTCATCGTGCCCTACGGCTACAATGAGGGTCGAGAGCTGCGCGGCCTCGATTGCGACGCGTTTGTCGACGATCTTCCAAGCGCGCTAAAATTGGTTAAACTATTGACATAGTGATTTTTTAAATCGAATTCACTTTTTCGCTTCCCCACCTCTGCATCCACAACCATGACTGACTTCACAAAATCGAGCCCTTGGTGGCGATGGCAAATCTGGCGTTGATCAATCATTGATCCGCCGCGCTGCCGCTAATATGCGTTTGCCCAAAACGCATTCTCCAACCGATTTCTTGCTGAAAAAATCATGACTGAATCCGAATTCCAATGCTTGGTATCGCAAGGCTACAACCGTATCCCCGTCACGCTGGAGACCTTTGCCGATTTAGACACGCCGCTGTCTATTTTCTTGAAACTCGCCAACAGGCCGCGCTCTTATTTGCTTGAGTCCGTCATCGGCGGCGAACGCTTTGGTCGTTACTCGATCATCGGTTTGCCGGCGCGTGAGTGGCTGGAGGTGTACGGCCGTGAAGTGACCGTATTACGCGCCAAAACCGGCGGTGGAGCCGAGACAATTGAAAATAAATTTGTCGAAGACCCACTAGCCTTTGTTGATAAATATCGCGCCCGATTTAAGGCCGCGCCGATTCAGGATACGCTCCGCTTTGCTGGCGGCTTTGCAGGCTATTTTGCTTACGATACCGTGCGCTATATCGAACCAAAATTAGCCAAGCATTTGGACGATAAGTTTGTTGCCAAACATGATCCGATCAATGTGCCGGACATTATGTTGTTGCTCTCTGATGAATTGGCGGTCGTCGATAATTTGTCGGGCAAGCTGCATTTAATTGTTTATGCCGATACGACGCAGCCGAATGCGCTGCTGAATGCACAGCGGCGCTTGACAGAACTGCGCTTGGGGCTGCGTACGCATGCAGCACTGCCCGTCTACGTGCCGAGCGGAAGTGGCATACCGCCCGTACCAAAATCGGAAATCGGCAAGGAGGCATTTCTAAAAGCGGCTCAAAGGTCAAAGCAATATATTATTGATGGCGACATCATGCAGGTGCAAATTTCGCAACGCATCAGTCAGCCTTTCGATGCGCCGCCGATCAATTTGTATCGTGCGCTTCGCGCGATCAATCCCTCCCCCTATATGTTTTATTTCGATATGGGCGAATTCCACATCGTCGGTGCCTCGCCGGAAATTTTGGTGCGGCAAGAAGGATCAAAAATTACCGTGCGCCCGATTGCGGGAACCCGCAAGCGCGGCGCCACACCTGAGCGTGACCTTGAACTTGAGCACGAGCTGCGCAATGATCCCAAAGAGCTGGCGGAGCATTTGATGCTGATCGATTTGGGACGTAACGATATCGGTCGTATCGCCAAATTCGGCAGCGTGAAAGTGACAGAGCAGTTTGTCGTCGAGCGCTATTCGCATGTGATGCATTTGGTCTCGCATGTCGATGGTGAAATCCGTGAGGGTGTCGGCGCGATCGATTTATTGCGTGCCACCTTCCCGGCGGGCACAGTGACAGGTTCAACCAAAGTTCGAGCGATGGAAATTATTGACGAGCTCGAACCCTCCAAACGCGGGATCTACGCTGGTGCCGCGGGCTATTTGGGCTTTAACGGCAATATGGATTTGGCGATTTCGATTCGCACCGGTGTTGTGAAAGGCGGCACGCTCTATGTGCAAGCTGCAGCCGGCATTGTCGCGGATTCGGAGCCCGAATTGGAATGGCTTGAAACCGAGAATAAAGCGCGCGCTTTATTGCGTGCGGCCGAGATGGTGTCGCTTGGCATTGATACAAACGGTTAGGTGCTCATATGATGAACTCAATAATTGATCTGCGCAGCGATACGGTTACCAAACCCAGTCCTGCGATGAGGTCGGCCATGATGACAGCCGACGTAGGGGACGATGTTTACGGTGACGACCCGACTGTGAACAGGCTGCAAGCGCGGATGGCTGAGATGGTTGGCATGGAAGCGGGATTATTTTTGCCGAGCGGCACGCAAAGCAATTTGGTCGCGCTGATGACACACTGCCAGCGTGGCGAAGAATATATCGTTGGCCAAGATGCACACACCTACAAATACGAGGGGGGTGGCGCGGCGGTGCTGGGAAGCATCCAGCCGCAACCGATCGAAAACGCGGCCGATGGCACGATCCCAATCGGGAAGGTTCGTGCCGCAGTCAAGCCAGATGATGCGCATTTTGCAAAGACGCGTTTGATCGCGCTCGAAAACACCATTGGCGGGAAAGTAGTGAGTGAGCATTATTTGGCGGAGGTTCGTGCGTTTGCGCTAGATGCGGGATTGAGTACGCATCTTGATGGTGCGAGGGTATTTAACGCGGCGGTGAAGACCGAGCGGAGCGTACGTGATATCTGTCAGTATTTTGATACTGTTTCGATTTGCCTTTCGAAAGGGCTTGGTACGCCGGCCGGCTCAGTGCTTTGCGGATCGAAAGCTTTCATCAAAGCCGGACATCGCTGGCGCAAAATGTTGGGCGGCGGTATGCGGCAAGCCGGTATTTTGGCAGCGGCGGGGCTTTATGCACTAGATCATCATATTGAGCGCCTGGCCCAAGACCATGATAATGCAGCTTATTTGGCCGAATCGCTTGCCGCAATTGACGCAATCACAGTCGCCCCGCCTGAGACCAATATTTTTTATGTGAATGTGGCACACGCCGATTGCGATGCATTGCGCATGTATCTGCGCGACGCTGGCATTGTCGCCACGGTTGGTCCGCGTACGCGCTTTGTGACGCATCTTGATGTGTCGCGCAGCGATGTAGAGCGTGTGATTGCCACCTTTAAAGCATTTTTCCTGATGCCTGAAGCGCGCCGGCGTTCGGCATTCCATTGAGGTCAACATGCTATTAATGATCGACAATTATGATTCGTTCACCTACAACCTCGTGCAGTACCTGGGCGAGCTGGGTGAAGAGGTGTTGGTAAGGCGCAACGACGAAATTTCCACAGCAGAGATTGAAAAACTGAACCCGCAGCGCATCGTCATCTCGCCCGGCCCTTGCACGCCCAGTGAGGCCGGTATATCGGTTGCGACAATTGAAAAATTTGCGGGAAAAATACCGTTACTCGGTGTGTGTTTAGGACATCAAAGTATCGGCCAAGCCTTTGGTGGACGCATTGTCCACGCGAAAACGCTCATGCACGGCAAGACTTCGCAGGTCATCCACACCAACACGGGTGTATTTGCAGGACTGCCTTCGCCATACCGCGCGACGCGCTATCACTCACTGGTAATCGAGCGCGAGTCTTGCCCCGATTGTTTGGAAATCACTGCTTGGACCGACGATGGCGAAATCATGGGTGTGCGCCACAAAACACTGCCAATTGAGGGCGTGCAGTTTCACCCCGAATCGATTATGACGGAGCACGGTCATGCGTTGCTCAAAAACTTTCTAACATCATACTAATCTCTCCAATCATTACGAACCGACCAGAAAACCTATGTTCACGCCCCAAGAAGCCATTAACCGACTCTCCGATAAACGCGAAATTTTTTTTGATGAAATGGTCGATCTATTTCGACAAGTCATGGAAGGCAAAGTTACGCCCGTGCAGCTTTCCGCGATTTTGATGGGATTGCATGTAAAGACGGAAAGCGTGTCCGAAATCGCGGCTGCCGCCCAAGTCATGCGCGAATTTGCCACCAAAGTGGTGGTCAACGATGTCGCGCATCTCGTCGATACCTGCGGCACGGGCGGCGATAAAGCACATACTTTCAACATCTCAACGGCTGCTGCGTTTGTTGCAGCGGCGGCAGGCGCGAAAGTTGCCAAGCATGGGGGGCGTTCCGTCTCGTCGCAATCGGGTAGTGCGGATGTGTTGGAATCGCTAGGCGTGAATTTGAATCTCACGCCGGAGCAAGTCGCAAAATCGATTAGCGAAGTCGGTTTGGGTTTTATGTTCGCGCCGAATCACCATCCGGCAATGAAATATGCCGCACCGGTCCGGAAAGAATTGGGAATGCGCACGATCTTGAATATTCTTGGCCCGCTAACGAACCCGGCGGGGGCTCCGAACCAGGTGATGGGCGTGTTTCATCAAGATTTAGTCGGCATTCAGGCCCGAGTGTTGAAACAGCTCGGTTCCAAGCATGTGATGGTGGTGCATGGCGAAAACGGTTTAGACGAAATCTCGCTTTCAGGCCCGACTTTTGTTGCGGAATTGAAGCATGGCTTTGTGACGGAATTTAAGATCGAGCCGAAGCAATTTGGACTGGATTTAGCGCCGCTTGACGCAATCAAAGCAGTCGACAAGGAGGCCTCAACCGCGATGGTGCGCGGTGTGCTCGACAACCAGCCGGGAGCCGCGAAGGACATCGTATGCCTCAACGCAGGCGCGGCAATTTATGTGGCGGGTTTAGCAAACGATTTATGGGGCGGTGTGACCAAAGCGCGTGAAATCATCGAATCCGGACAAGCGCGGGCGAAGCTCGATGAGTTGGTAAAATTCACCGTCGCGGTACAAAATTAGCATGTCCGATATACTGCAAAAAATTCTTGCCACCAAGCGCCACGAGGTGGCGGCTGGAAAAGCTGCCGTATCAATGGAGGAAATGGAAGCGCGCGCCGCCGCCGCGCCACCCGTTCGCGATTTTATTGCCGCTATCCAAGCCAAGCATCGTGCCGGTAAGCCTGCCGTTATCGCCGAGATAAAAAAAGCCAGCCCCAGCGCAGGTTTGTTTCGCGCGGGGATTGAGGGTGCCAATGCGGCGTTCAATCCTTCAACGTTTGCCGAGAGTTACGAAAAGCACGGTGCGGCATGCTTGTCGGTGCTAACGGATCGCGATTATTTTCAAGGCTCCACCAATGATTTGATTGCCGCGCGTGCAGCTTGCCAGCTGCCGGTGCTGCGTAAGGACTTCATTGTCGATCCGTATCAAATTATCGAAGCGCGCGCGATGGGCGCAGACGCAGTGCTATTTATCATGGGGGCGGTCGATATTGCACTGTTTCTGCAATGGGAAGCGCTGGCAGATTCGCTTGGTTTGGCGGTGTTGGCCGAATCGCATACGGCGGCAGAGCTTGAACAAGCATTGTTACTAAAAACGCCGCTAATCGGTATTAACAACCGCGATTTAACCCAGTTTGTCACCAATATTGACACCACGATTTCGCTCAAGGCGCGAATCCCGCAAGATCGAATTTTGGTTACTGAAAGTGGTATTTCCTCGGCGGATACGGTATCAGCAATGGATTTGGCGGGAGTAAACACTTACCTTATTGGCGGGGCGTTAATGGCCAGCGAAAATCCGGGCTTGGGCCTCGATAAGCTATTTGGACAACGCTTGCATGCCTAAAATGACCGCCTTGTGACAGGATTTCTGCTGTTGTAGAAACGCAACATCGTAGGTGTACACGGGCTAAAAAAGTGGCTAATGCTTGAGCTAACGCCGCATTTTTGGCAAAATGGCGAAGGCTTCTCATAAAGAATTTGGGATTTTGATGCGCAGGGAAGTTGCTAGATCAGCACGTTGTCCGTTATCAGGTGCGCTTCATGGTAAATTGGAAACATGTGACAGCTTCTCGCCTATTTTTTTTGACGAACTTTTTGCAAATAAAATTAAATTTGCACGCTAAAACTAAGTTTTAACCTCGTTTTTTCTGCTTTACGATTAATTGTTTGTAACCCTCTCAAGGAGATTTTTGATGAATAAGAAATTGATTGCTTTAGCAGTCGCTGGCGCCACACTGGTCCCGGTCATTGCTTCCGCGCAAACCGCGAACCCAGTCACCCTTTATGGTCGCGCATTTCCAATGTTTGAATCCGTCAAGGCCGACGGCGGTACAGCCGCTCCAGTTCCCTCACGCAATCGCGTTTCGGACAACGGCCCTTCGTTCATCGGTGTTCGTGGAACAGAGGACCTTGGTGGCGGCTTGAAAGCATTCTTCCAGTTAGAGTACGGTTACAAGCTTGATGAAAACAATGCATCTGGTACGCCCTTCAGCGGCCGTAATTCTGCAGTAGGCTTGCAGGGTGACTTTGGTAGTTTTCTAATTGGTCGTTGGGATACTCCGTTTAAGAGCGCCAGCACGAAGATCGATCCGTGGGAAGATACAACAATCGGTGGTTACACCGCCGTAATGTCAGACCGTGGTAACTTCAACCGTCGTGAAACCAACGTCGTTGAGTACTGGACGCCAAACTTGTCTGGTTTTGAAGGCCGCGTCAGCTACGCCGCTAACGAAGCGAGAACTGTAACCGTCAACCCTTCAGCCATTTCTTTTAGCGCATCCTATAACCAAGGCCCATTCTATGTTGCCTATGTTTGGGAAAAGCATAAAGACCAGTACAAATCGTACACGGGCGCGCTGACTAATGCCGCTGGCGCTACTGAAAAAGGCCAAGGCATCGTCGGCAGCGTTACATTCGGCGATTTCAAACTGGGTGCGCAATCGCAATATTTCAAGAAAGAAAATCCTAACAACGGTGTAGCTTCACGCAAAGGCGGTGCGAGAGCCCAAATGTTTGCCGCAACTTATACAGCTGGAAAAAACCAGTTTATCTATACCTACGAGACATCGAAAGATGGCACGTTCGCAACCGTCGGCACAGCAGCACAGCCAACTACAGCATCCTGTAAAGCCAACACATTGGGTTACAAATATTTGTTCTCAAAGCGCACGACTTTCGTGTCGCAGTACGTCACCGTTAAGAACAACGAGACCGGCTTGTGTAACTTTGGTGCCAACACGCTTGCTATTGCTGCTGACCAAGATCCACGCGGCTTTGCGGTTGGTATCAAGCACCTGTTCTAGTGGGGGTTTTGTCAATTCTTAGGAATTGATGAAGTAGCCTCAAAAAAGCAGTAATGCAGTGCACAAAACGGATACCGGCAACGGTATCCGTTTTGTTTTTGACGCTAGAAGACGTTTTAGCAATCTCTGGCAACATTCAGCTATGTTGCTGGGGTGATAAAATGAGGGTTGTTTGCCTTAGGTAGAGCAGGCCTCAAACGGTACGCAATAAAGGTGGTCAAACGATGAACAATGTTGATCGAATCATTTGTGAAATTGATGCTGGCTTGCGAACGCTGTTCGCTGCCCCGCATGCCCAGCGTCCGTTGCCACCGTTGGCTGCCCCACGATCTAACCAGACCGATAATATCGCGCTTCCCGCTGTTAGCGTGCTTACCGACGAGGCCAAGCGGGAGTCGGCCAGGTTGATGCGGATTAACCATGCGGGCGAGGTCTGTGCACAGGCACTGTACCAAGGGCAGGCAGCGGTGGCGCGGTCTGTACAGACGCGGACAATGTTGCAACACGCGGCGCAAGAAGAACGCGACCATCTTGCGTGGTGTCAAACTAGACTCAATGAATTGAATGGCAATACTAGCCGATTAACGCCATTTTTTTATGTTGGGTCATTTGCGTTGGGTGCGATGTCGGGATTGTTGGGTGATAAATGGAGCATGGGCTTTTTGGTCGAAACCGAGCGGCAAGTCGAGACTCATTTGGGCGAGCATTTGAACCAGTTGGCTTCGCAAGATCAGCGCAGTTGCGAGATATTGGAGGCGATGCGCGCGGACGAAATCCACCATGCAGAGTCCGGCTTAGCGCATGGCGGTGTCGAACTCCCCGCGCCCGCTAAAGCGATGATGCGGGGCATTTCAAAGGTCATGACGACCACGACCTATTGGATTTAGCGAGTGGCGCGCTGCGGAATTTAAGGACTGGAGATAGTAGCAGTCTGCGTAAATTCGTCTCCGCCGCTAAGCGCGCGCTTCAATCATCTCTACGTCATACGTTACCGCCGCTGTTTTGGCCATCATGGCGGTGGCGGAACAATATTTTTCCGCTGAAAGCTGAATCGCGCGGGCCACTTTGGTCTGATCAAGTGATTTTCCCGTCACCAAATAGTGGAAATGGATTTTGGTGAACACTTTCGGGTCGTCATCAGCACGTTCTGCCGACACCTCAACGACGCAATCTGTAACTTGCTCGCGGCTCTTTTTTAAAATCAAGACGACATCAATGGCGCTGCAGGCGCCCGTACCCATCAATACCGTTTCCATGGGGCGCGGTCCTAAATTTTGCCCGCCAACCTCAGGCGATCCGTCCATGACGAGTTTATGTCCGCTTTCGGTTTCTCCCTCAAAGGCGACATTCCCGATCCATTTAATGCGTGCTTTCATGCGTAACTCCTGTGAAGGCTGATTCTGTGTTTGTTTGGGCTCCGTCTGATATAACGTGCCAGCGAATTATAAAGCACCGCCGCAGCGATCAAAACCTGTGGCCGGTGTATTCCCTTACTTTTGAGTAACCTAGCTGCGCAAAAACCCCACCTCCAGATACTGACTTTGCGACGCACTGCGCGATGCAGTCCGGTGCAGCGTGCAGAGAAAGAAGTTGACAAAATGTCCCTGAATTCGTTATAGTTTCGGGTTCCGCTGATAGGTTAAGCCCCGAACCGAACCTTTTAGCCACGATCTTGGTCGTTTTGCCGTTGTGATGCGCCTCTTGCAGGGTAGCGACATGCGAACAAACTGAGCCAACTCAAAACCATAGCGAGTATTTAAATGAAAACCTTTTCAGCCAAGCCAGCAGAAGTAGTACATGACTGGTACGTAGTCGACGCCACAGACAAAATTTTGGGTCGCGTCGCCAGCGAGATTGCCCGCCGTTTGCGCGGCAAACACAAACCCGAATTCACGCCGCACGTGGACACGGGCGACTTTATCGTTGTCACGAACGTTGAAAAACTTCGTGTTACCGGCAATAAAGGCGAAAATAAAACCTATTTCCGTCATACCGGCTATCCAGGCGGCATTTACGAAACGAATTTCAACAAGCTCCAAGCGAAGCACCCCGAGCGCGTGTTGGAAAAAGCCGTCAAAGGTATGTTGCCAAAAGGCCCACTGGGCTACGCAATGATCAAAAAGCTGAAAGTTTATGCCGGTGCTACCCACCCGCATACCGCACAGCAGCCTAAAGAGCTTGCTCTTTAATCCACTCAATACTTCAGTTCAAAGATTAAGGACAAGCATCATGGTCGGTAAATATAACTACGGTACGGGTCGCCGCAAGAGCTCGGTAGCACGCGTATTCATGAAGGCAGGCAAGGGCAATATCGTTGTTAACGATAAGCCATTGGATTTGTATTTTTCCCGCGAAACAGGCCGCATGATCGTGCGCCAGCCATTAGAGCTAGTCGGCTCGCTCGAATCGTTTGACATCATGGTCACCGTATTAGGCGGCGGCGAATCTGGCCAAGCCGGCGCTATTCGTCACGGTATCACCCGTGCATTGATTGACTACGACGCAGCGTTGAAGCCACAGCTTTCCAAAGCCGGTTTGGTGACGCGTGATGCGCGTGAAGTTGAGCGTAAAAAAGTGGGTCTGCGCAAAGCGCGTCGCGCCAAGCAGTTCTCCAAGCGTTAAACTAGATTGTTCCAGACTGAATCGGGGTTGCAATACTCCGCATCAATATGCAGAAAGCCGCCTTGCGCGGCTTTTTGCTTTTTATTGTTTTCTTCTTTCTGTTTCTCTATTTGCAATTTGTAATGGACTATTTTCACTCTTTCAAATCATCATTTGCATCATGCGGCCCCCCTCCGCTCAAGGGCCCTATCAGCGCTGTCGTAGAGTCGGAATTGCGGGCTAACTCCTTGCTTTTGAAAGCTTTGTGACAAATATTCGATTTCATCAATGCGCGGTATAGTGAGCATGCTTTGGGATCGGCCGATGACCGGCTTTTTGCTTCACCGCCCAAGTTTTGGTCAGATATATTTTTAGTAGTCCGTTGCTTTACTAGCGAATCCACCATGACCCTGTCTGTTTTCTGATGCTAAGTGATTTTAAATTACGCGGTACATGGCGAAGAATTCGCGCCAAAATCGGCATTCGCGCTAACAAGGTAGCGATCCGCACGCACACGCCTTGGTATATCAAAGTTGGTGGCTACGGCCTGGCGATGGGGATTGCCGCAGGCGTGGCGTGGTTTGTGGTCGATAACAGCTACCGCATAACCGGCTTTAGCCGGGAAGAGGCAACGCAGCAGATTGCGAGCCTCACCGTGGACAAACAAAAGCTGCAACAGGCCTTAGATGCCGCCAAAAGCCAGCTTAACGATATCCAGAGCCAGCTTAAAGTCGAAAAATCGGCACAGACCGAACTCAGTAAGAGCATGACCCAGTTGCAGGATGAGAACGCGAGCTTGAAAGAAGATTTGGGATTCTTGCGTAATATCATGTCCGCCGGTAGTGTCCCCGAGGGATTATCGATTGCGAATTTGAAAGTAGAGCCTGATGCGTTGCCTAATGAATATCGTTATCGGCTGCTTGTTACGCAAGGCGGCCAGCGCAAACAGGATTTCAAGGGTAAAGTACAGGTTATTGCCCGCATCCAGCAAGGGACAACGCAAACCGCGTTGAGCTTCCCGCCTGATGCTGAAATCAAAGCGGCGGGCAGTGAAATCGAATTCCGTTACTATCAAAAGATCGATGGACGGTTTAAAATTCCCGAGGGTGCGCAGCTAAAAAGCGTCCAAATACGCGTCTTGGGTTTACCGGGCTTAGAAGTCCGCAGCCAACGCAGCATTAATCTTTAAGGAGTTATCATGTCTTGGGGCAAATCCAACAAACCAAGTCCGATTGATAGTTTAATCGGTGCGGGTTCAACGATCATTGGCGATGTGCAATTCACCGGCGGTCTACGCATTGATGGTCACGTTAAAGGTAATATCAAAGCCGTTGGCGATAAGCTCGGAACGCTGGTGCTATCCGAGCTAGCCAAAGTAGAGGGCGAGATCGATGTTGACCATATTGTGATCAATGGCACGGTGGCCGGTCCGGTCCGCGCCAAGGAATATCTCGAACTCTTGTCCAAAGCACGGGTCACAGGTGATGTTAGCTACAAAACAATTGAAATCCATGTGGGTGCGATTGTCATGGGTCGTTTGATGCACGAGGGTGTGACCAAGCAGAGCGATAAAGTAATTGAATTTAAGCCCGCTACCGCGGGCTAGTTGCGGTTGAAATCGCACACTTGAGCCCCAGTTAATAATCCAGAGTCATCCCGAACGTGGCTGAAAATTAGTTGAAATCTAGGAATTTAGGAGTAACACCATGAATGATATGTCAATGATGCCGCCCAGCTTGGTCTTTTCAGACAGCGCCGCCGATAAGGTCAAATCGCTGATCGTCGAGGAAGGCAATGACGACCTAAAGTTGCGCGTGTTCGTGACTGGCGGCGGCTGTTCGGGTTTGCAATACGGCTTCACCTTCGATGAAATCACCAACGAAGACGACACGATCATGGAAAAAAATGGTGTCTCGTTGTTGATCGACCCGATGAGCTACCAATACCTAATGGGTGCTGAGATCGATTACACCGAAGGCTTGGAAGGCGCACAGTTCGTAATTAAAAACCCGAATGCCAGCAGCACCTGCGGATGCGGATCGTCATTCTCAGTTTAAGTTAATCGTTTAAATAACGAAAAAACGGAGGCTGTGGCCTCCGTTTTTTATTTGACTACTGGCTCAATGTCGCAAATCAGAAAAAGAAACTTCTAAAAACCTTAAAATTCTGTCTCCCCGGCGAAGGCCGTGGTCTAATTTTGTCGGCAGATCAACGAGTTACAAAAATTGGATACCGGCCTTCGCCGGTGCGACAGGGGTTTTTAGAACTTACCAAAAAATGAAACACAAGTCCGGTAGCGGAATTTGGCGGAAAATGCCTTGAAACGCCTTGCCAGTGCTAGGCTTTACTCTTTGCTTCCGTCATGCCAGCCAACACCTCGGCAAAATGATAAACCTTGGTTTTGTTGTCGCCACAGCGACGTAACCGCCCCTCAATATTGAGCAAGCATCCCAAATCACCGCCTACCAAGGCGTCTGCACCCGTTACGCTAATATTGACGCATTTGTTGTCCGCCATGCGGGTGGAAATTTCGCCCAGTTTGATTGAAAACGTGCCGCCGAATCCGCAACATTTTTCGGCATCGTTCATTTCGGTTAGTGTGCAGCCGGTCTTGGCGAGCAGGGCGCGTGGTTGTTGTTTGATGCCGATCTCGCGCAGTCCCGCGCAAGAATCATGATAGGTTATGCTCTGCAAAAATGGTGCGGAGCGGGCGGCTGGCGTGTGGTCTAATTTAAGCACATTGACTAAAAAATCAGACAATTCGTACCATTTCGCCGCTAGCTTTTCAAACTCAGCCCGCTCGGCTACGGGCGCGTCGCGAAACAAATCTTGGACATAGTGAACCTTCACCTGCCCCGAACACGAGCCAGACGGCGCCACCACGTAATCGCAATCCTGGAATTCAGCCAACACTTTGCGGGCGAGCTGCTGTGAAATTTCGCGCGCACCGGAGTTGTAGCCGGGCTGGCCGCAGCAAGTTTGAGTGTTGGGTACAATGACATCGCAGCCCGCGTCTTCCAATAATTTTAAGGTCGCAAAACCAATATTGGGACGGACAAGATCAACAAGGCAGGTGACGAAAAGGCCGACTTTCATCCTTTTAATCTTCGCGGAGTATCAGCGGCGGAAACTGAAATTGAAATTGAATAAATCTGCACAATATCTGAACAATATCTACACAAGTAAGCTATAAAAACGCTATACGACCTTACCCGACACTGGCAGAGGGGGCAACACCGGCAATACCGTGGCGGCGGGAACATCGATCACCTTGCGGCTTTCAAGCCATTTCTTAATCCGGTTCGCGTCACCAATACGGGTGAATTTGCCCCATGAATCCATCAGCACAATCACCACTGGCTTGGTGCCGATGATTGCCTGCATGACCAAACATTTACCGGCTTCGTTAATGAATCCTGTCTTGGATAATCCGATATTCCAACCGTCGGACTTCACCAATGAGTTGGTGTTGTTAAAACCCAGCTGACGACCTGAATTGGGCAGCGTCACATGAAGTGCCGGCGCGGTGGAGAAATCGCGAATCGTTTCAAAGCCTGATGCCGCCGATACCATTAACGCCAAATCCTGCGGGCTCGCTACGTTGCCCGGGGCCAAGCCGGTCGGATCAACGAAGCGACTATTATGCAGCCCGAGCGATTTCGCTTTTGCGTTCATTGCGTCGACAAACACGGCGGTACCGCCCGGATAGGTCCGCCCCAAAGCGGCAGCAGCGCGGTTGTCTGATGCCATCAGCGCCAAGCGCATCAAATCTTCGCGTCGAAATGCCGTGCCAACCGGCAGGCGCGAGTGGGAATTTTTAATCGTATCGATATCAGCCGCATCGATAACAACTGGCTCGTCCATGTTTTGTTTGGCCTCCAACACGACCATGGCCGTCATCAATTTGGTGATTGACGCAATCGGTGCGGCTGCGTCAGCGTTCTTGGCGTAAATCGCGCGGCCGGTAGCCTGATCAAAAACGAGCGCGGCGTGGGAGAGCAAATTTGGGCCGCCGTCGAGGCCAAAATCGGGCACCGCAGCAACCTTCGCTGCTTTGCGTTTGCTTGCCTTAACCGCTTTTTTCTTGGACGAGGCCGCCGGTTTCTTCACCGTTTCAGCGTGGGCAACCGTCAACGCGACGGGCACTGAAAAGCTCACGATCACCGCTGCTGTCCACGCAGTTGTTAGCTTAAAGAGAGGCGCGAAGATAGACGCGATAGAATGCATGAGCCAATGTTTCGTTGTTTTAAAAATTGTCATAAAAGTGCACCGCAATATGTTTCACTTGTTTCGATTTTGTGAAAAATTTAATGTCTGGCAGTTACAGTAACAAATGAAGCCATCTAGCGCAAGACTTTATGCAAATTCTTATATTTCATCTGCAACTCCATGAATCTAAAATAAATGACAACTATGTCAACGCCAAAATTCCCCCATATTGATACTCTAGCCGTCCACGCCGGACAATCGCCCGACGGCCAGCATGGTGCACGCGCGGTACCGATCTATCAAACGGCCTCGTTTGTTTTCCCCGATACTGAGACGGCAGCGTCGCTTTTTAATCTCGAACGCACCGGCCATGTCTACTCGCGCATATCGAACCCGACCGTCGCCGTGTTTGAAGAACGCATGGCAGCCTTGGAAGGTGCACCGGCAGCGATTGCGACCGCCAGCGGGCAGGCAGCGCTACATTTGGCAATTGCCACCCTTATGGGTGCGGGATCGCACATCGTAGCCAGTAACGCGCTTTATGGTGGCTCCCACAATCTGCTTTCGTATACCTTGCCGCGCTTTGGCATTGAGACTACGTTCGTGAATGGCCGAAATCTCGATGCATGGAAGGCCGCCATTCGCCCCAACACGAGGCTTTTATTCGGCGAGACCGTTGGCAACCCCGGCTTGGACGTGCTGAATATTCCCGATGTGGCTGCCATCGCGCATGCCGCCGGTTTGCCGCTGATGGTCGATGCCACCATTACCACACCGTTTCTCTCGCGACCGATTGACCAGGGCGCAGATATCGTGATGCACTCAGCCACCAAGTTTTTATCCGGGCATGGTGTGGTGATTGGCGGTGTCTTGATTGATGGCGGGACGTTCGATTGGCGAACCGCAGTTGAAAAAGGCGGAGGCAAATTTCCAACGCTAAGCGAGCCGTATGCGGGCTTTCACAATATGGTCATGGCCGACGAATCCTCCGTTGCCGCCTTCGCATTGCGGGCACGACGCGAAGGCTTACGCGACTTCGGTGCGACCATGGCGCCGATGAGTGCCTTTCAAATTTTGCAAGGCTTGGAAACACTGCATGTGCGGATGCCCCGACATATCGAAAACACGCGCAAGATTATCGAATTTTTATCGACGCATAAAGCCGTCGCGCAGGTTATACATCCTGATTTACCCTCGCATCCTGATTATGAATTGGCGAAGAAATTATTGCCAAACGGCGCGAGTGCGGTCGTGAGTTTTGAGGTCAACGGTGGCAACATAGGTGGGCGTGCGGCAGGTAAAATTTTCATCGAAAAACTAAATTTATTTTCACACCTCGCCAATATCGGCGACGCAAAATCGCTTGTGATTCACCCCGCAAGCACCACCCATTTCCGCATGGATGCGGCGGCCTTAAAAGCGGCTGGCATATCGGAAGGCACGATTCGTTTGTCGATTGGGCTAGAGCATGCAGACGATTTGATTGAGGATTTATCGCGGGCACTGTCGGCGGCTGAGAAGGCTGGCGGGAAGGCTGCCGAAGGGAACACAAAATCGTGAAATTCCTAGTCCAACAACAACCTGCATTTGTGTATACCGGCGGTAAAGATTTTGACGCAGCCAAACCCAGCATCATCTTCATCCACGGCGCCGCCAACGACCACAGCGTGTGGACATTGCAAGCCCGCTACTTTGCCCATCATGGCTTTAACGTGTTGGTTGTCGATTTGCCCGGGCATGGCAAAAGCTTTGGAGCCGCCAAAGCCACCGTCGCGCAATACGCCGATTGGCTCATCAATTTATGCGATAACGGCGCGATCAAACAAGCCACATTCGTTGGCCACAGCATGGGCTCGCTCATTGCATTGGATGTTGCAGCCCGCAACCCGAAGCGCGTTTCGCAACTGGCATTGCTGGGTTGCAGCATGCCGATGCCGGTCTCAGAGGTGTTGCTCAATGCGGCCAACGATAGTCCACATGATGCATTCGCCATGCTCAACATCTGGGGACATGCCCCCCAAGCCAAATGGGCGCAATCCCCCGCGCCCGGCACATCGATGATGATGGCCAACAAACGATTACTGGAACAAAGCCAGCCCGGCGTGTTGGCAATTGATCTCACGGCTTGCCAAGCGTTCGCTCTGGATGAAGTCGCGCTCAAGAGTATTGTCGCGCCTACACTCATCATCAGCGGAGGCCGCGACATGATGACCCCGCCGAAAGCAAATGCATTCGTGGCGAAGCAGATTGCCGGCGCGAAGTTGGTCACGCTAGAAAATGCCGGGCACGCAATGATGCAAGAAGCGCCAGGGCAAGTGTTGGATGCACTGAAAATGTTTATTAAAGCGTGAGGGGAATTAGCACAAACCCTAGTACTGGTGCGGCACTTGAGCCATTTCGTTTTGTATGAAGTTGTAATTTCCGCATAAATCCTCACTGTCATTCCTCACAATAAAGCCGTTCGGAACGACAGGTTTTAGATGGCGCTCAAATTGCGACCATCCCGTGAGAGTCGCTGAGCAACGGAGAAGCGACAGGGGATTTCCGCGAGTACTGTTTGAGGAGCGCGCCATGGTGCGCGGATTATTCGAAAAAATACTTCGCGCGACGAGTTCCGCAGCGGCCTGTCGCTTCGAGTAGCGCAGGGAATTTTTTGAAACAGCATCATCGTTTCAAAAAACGACGAACCCGGGGCTGCTTTTCTTTGGTTACTTCTCTTTTGCAGAAGCAAAAGAAAGTGACTAGCTGTCGGGCTACCCCCGGCTATGTTGCATCATGGAGACATTATCTTTGTTTAACCACCGTCCCGGAATGCGCTTCGCTCCTTGCCGGGCTACGTTCACTTTTTTGACTATGTTTCTGGTCGTTTACCAAACAATAAAGGCAACGGCTAGCATTGTGATCGCTGCACCTAGCAACGAAACTTGCATTCGTACCATTCGCTTTTGATGCAAAAATAGGGCGAGAAAAAAATATGCGATGCACCAAGCAATAAACGCAGCAATACCAGTCGCTTCGTTGTCATGCCTATAAGCATGAATCGCCCATCCGCCAGGCCACAAAATTCCCATTACTAACAAGCCTGCAAGCTGCCCACTATTTGCAAACCAACTACCGCGCTCTTCCCGCTCTTTGTAATCTGCAACTTGTTCGGAAGTCGCCAACCCGAATGCGGTCGCTTTGAATACGCGGCACATCAGCCAAATCACAGACGCTCTCACGACTGATGCAAATAGAAAAGGTAGAACCACCCACCCTAAAATGAGAGCCGTAAAATAAAGCCAAGTTGAATTTGAGCTTCGGAGATAATTTTCAATCTCACCAATACTTTGAATCGGTCGATTACTTGATAGCAGATCAATGGCAAGCATCAAAGCAATAACGGCAAGAACAACGATAAGCCATAAAAATAAATGTTTGATGCTTAGAAAAGTCTCGTCACGTTCCCAAGAGCGAAGTCCCCAAGCCACCATAATGAGCGTCAGGCAAATCGCATAAATACATGCTCTGCCTGTCTGTTCATCAAAAAACGCCAGCACAAACCAACAAAGGCTAAACGTCAGTAGCGCGGCGATTGTGTTGGCAACAAATATTTTGGCTGAATGCATACAGATGGTTCTCTGAAAATCGAATTTTAGGTATTGTCGGGTCATCTCACCTAAAAAATCATAAGCTTCACAGCCTCACCCTCTTCCTCCAACCGCTCCTGCTGTTGCAACCGCCACATCTGCGAAAACCGCCCATCCAGCTCCAACAATTCCCGAAAAGTTCCGCGCTCAATAATCCGACCATCTTCTAACACCAAAATCTGATCGGCATCGATAATCGTGGAGAGCCGGTGCGCGATCACCAAGGTGGTGCGGTCCTTGGCGATTTCGCGTAGTTCGGCTTGGATGGCTTTCTCAGTCGTCGAATCGAGCGCGGAAGTAGCCTCATCAAAAATCATAATGGCGGGATTTTTGAGTAGCGTGCGGGCGATTGCCACGCGCTGTTTTTCGCCACCCGATAATTTCAAGCCGCGCTCGCCGACCATGCTTTCCCAACCGTCAGGCAGGCGTTCGATAAATTCCAGCACATGCGCGCGCCTTGCCGCATCTTGAATATCTGCATCGCTAGCACCGGGGCGGCCATACGCGATGTTGTAGCGGATAGTGTCGTTAAATAAAACGGTGTCTTGCGGCACAATGCCGAGGCTGGCTCGCACGCTTGCTTGCGTGACATCACGGATGTCTTGGCCGTCGATCAGAATGCGACCTGTTGGTACTTCCGCGTGACCCGTGCCGACATCATAGAAGCGAAACATTAGCCGCGAGATGGTCGATTTGCCCGCCCCACTCGAACCCACCACGGCCACGGTTTTCCCGGCAGGCACCTCAAATGAAACATCATGCAAAATTTGCCGCTTCGGGTCGTAGCCAAAATTGACATGATCGAATTTGATCGACGCGCCATTCACCCTCAAATCGGTTGCGCCGGGCTTATCCTGAATCTCTTTATTCTCGCCCAGCAAGCGAAACATTTTTTCCATGTCGGTTAATGCTTGGCGGATTTCGCGGTACATCGCGCCCAAAAAATTCAACGGAATATAAAGCTGGATTAACAACGCATTGACCATCACCAAATCGCCCAGCGTGAGCTTTTGCGCGACGATACCTTCCGAGGCGCGCCACATTAGAGCGGTGACGGCCATGGCGATAATCACCGACTGCGCTGAGTTCAAAATGCCGAGCGAAGTCTCACTCTTAGTGGCGGCGAATTCGTATTTCTGCAAATTTTTATCGTAGCGCCCGGCTTCAAATGCTTCGTTGCCAAAATATTTGACCGTCTCGTAATTGAGCAACGAATCAATCGCTTTCGTGTTCGCTTTGGAATCCATTTCATTCATCTGACGGCGGTGCTGGGTGCGCCATTCGGTGATGCCAATCGTGGTGGCAATATAAAACACAATCGCGCACAGTGTGATGACCACAAACGTCCAATCAAACTTGAACGCCAGCAATACCGTCACCATGGTGATTTCCAGAATGATCGGGATGACTGAAAACAACATGTACGACAACAACGTGGAAATGCCGCGTGTGCCGCGCTCAATGTCGCGCGTCACGCCGCCGGTTTGGCGCTCCAAATGAAAGCGTAACGAAAGCGCATGCAAATGATGAAACACCTTTAGCGCGATATTTCGCATCGCCCGTTGCGTTACCTTCACAAACACAATATCGCGCAGCTCAGCAAACAGCGTGCTGGATAGGCGCAAGGCGCCGTAGGCAATGAGCAACATGAACGGCACAACCATGACAGCAGTGGTTTTATCGAGCGAATCAACGATTTGCTTCATCAGCAGCGGCACGCCGATATTGGCAGTTTTGGCCATGACTAAGAAACTAATCGCTAATGCGACGCGCCAGCGGAAATCCCAGAGATATGGCAGTAGCGAGATCAGTACCCGGCGATCTGCTTTTGCTAGGGATTGTTTGTCTGGCGGGGGTTTATCGCCACTGTTGGGAGCGTTGCTGGCGGCGTTGGCTTGGAATGAGGCGGACATAGTGCTTTCGACAGGGGCGGCGATTGGTGAAGTCGCTTACATTAGAGCTGAAGCTGGAATTGGAGCAGCAACCGGAGGAAACAACTAAAGCGGGTAAAGGGAGAAAAAAATGCGAAAAAATGCGAAAAATGCGAAAAAGACGCGGAAAAAAACGTGATTCAAGCGTGTGTTTACTACTGCGGCGGCGCAATCAAGACAACATCATCCACACGATACACCATCACGCTCTCGCTGCGCCCAGCGACGGCAGCGTTGCCGAGTGCGGTGGCGCAATTGCTCGGCAAGCCTTGCTCGACAGCAAGCTCAATTGTCCGCGCTGAAGCCAAGATGCGGGTGTTGTAGTGTTTATTCAAGGGCTCGATCCGGGCGGCGAGGTTGACGGCATCGCCGTACACTGTGTAACCCTGATGTTCAGCGGAGCCGATTGAACCGGCACAAACAGAGCCGGTGTTGATGCCGATGCGCGTGGGCAACGCGACAGTTCCACCGTCTGGCAATATAAAGCGCGCCGTCAGCAACGCTTTTTGAATCGCCAATGCGGCCCTGACCGACGCGAACGCATGTTCTGGATTGGGCACTGGCACATTAAAAACCGCTACTACAGCGTCACCCACAAAGTTATTCACCGTGCCGCCTTCGCTGTGGATGATGGTGTTGAGCAATGAAAAATAGGCGTTGAGCAGATCTACTGTGGCCTGCGGGCTCAGGGTTTCAGATAACGTAGTGAAGCCTTCAATGTCGGTGAACATGACCGTCGCCTCGACCGATCTAGATTCGATTGAGCCGCCGGATGCAATTAGCTCATTTGCAACGGTCGGACTGAGGTAGCGATGTAGCGCCGATTTGATCAAATCCCGTTCACGCAGTGCACCGACCATCATGTTGAATCGGGCCGTCACTTCACCCAATTCATCATTGGTCAGCACGGCAGCTCTATAGTTTAAATTGCCCGCACGGACGGCTTCTTGTGCATCGAATAGCTCCTGCGTGGGGGCAAGTAAACCGCGGCTGACAAAAAATAGCGAAGCCAGGATGACGTAAAGTGATGCAATCAAATCGAGTGCGATCACATTGCCCGTGCTCAGTCCCTGCGCCAAGCGGATCGGCGCAAATAGGGTTAAATCTAGCCCGAGCAACAGGGCAGGCAGGACGCCGATGACGATAAAAATCGCCCCCAGTTTTTGCGCCAAACCACCGCGGTTTTGCTTATTGGGTAGGCTGCTGCCAACGGGTTCAAACGATAAAACCGCGCGCAAATCCCGCCTCATTTTAATAGTCAAATCATTGACGAAAAAATAGATAAAGTAGCAGTAAAACGCGGCGTAAATACTGGCATAAAACAGCAGCGCCAAAATAATGGTGTGCTGCGGAATATGCTGAAGACTGGCGCCCAGCGGGGTGTATACGCCCAACGCTGAGGCCGTAAAGCTGTAAATTAACACCAAGAACGCGGCAGCCCAAGCGCTGTAACGCGGCAATTGTTGAATCCGCGCGACGGCTTGTTTAGGGTTGTCTATTTCGCTCGAGGCCAGCAAATCGATTTGTGCAATCGGGCGATACAACCACCAAGCGACGATAAATGCAGCCATCCCCAATAATAACAATCCGCCTAGCGCCAAGCCCAATACATCAAAGCGCTTTGTCACCAAAATAAAAATTCCCGTTACGCCAATATCGAGCAATGGCAAGGTCAGCATGCGCCTCATGTAGGCGCGACCATACTCAGCAGCAAATCGCCGATCCGGGATGGTTTTTTGAGCTGGGGATGGGTTCATGCGCATTAGATGTCGGGTAACCGCTTTTTTGACGTCGGCACTGCTACACTTTTATATCATGCAAGCCAGTAACTTCACAAACCGCTTGCATTTTTGCCCGCTGCTTGTAGGTCTTTAAAAACCGTTCTGAATATGCCAGAACAGGACGCCAGAACACCATGCCATATTTTGCTGCCAATCTCACATTTTTATGGACTGAGCATCCATTCTTGGATCGCTTTGAACACGCTGCGCGCGCTGGATTTCGTGGTGTGGAGTTTCATTTTCCGTACGATCTAGATCCTTACGCGATTAGAACGCGCCTGGATGTTTTTAAACTCACCCCGGTGTTGCATAACTTGCCAATTGGTGACACCAGCAAAGGCGAATTCGGTCTCGCCTGCGTGCCGGGGCGAGAAGCCGATTTTAAGTTGCATGTGGCTGCTGCAATCGAATACGCTCTCAAATTGGGGGCATTGCGCTGTAATTGCTTGGTCGGCAATGTTGCCGACGGTGTTGATCGGCAGGAGGTCGAAGCGGTGCTAATTCATAATTTACGTTATGCGGGACGCGAATTTGCCAAGGCCGATTTGGCGCTGATGGTGGAGCCGCTGAACAACATCGATATGCCGCGTTTTGCGCTCACTACCGCAGCCAAAACGATCGCGATTTTGGATCAGGTCGGCCTCGAAAATGTGAAACTGCAATACGATTGTTATCACATGCACCGCATGGGCGATGACATTGCCACGGTGTTGCCAAAGCTGTTGCAGTTTCCGGCACATATTGGCCACATTCAGTTTGCCGATGCGCCGGGTCGCCATGAGCCGGGCACTGGTGCAATCGCGTTCGCGGCCCTTTTTTTGCAGCTGGATCGGTTGGGTTACGGGGGCTGGGTAGCGGCGGAATATCGTCCGAGCGGGGCAACAAACGATAGCCTTGGGTGGTTCAAACCCTAATACTGGCGCGGTGCTTTGTTGAAAACAATTTTTCCGTGGCAGGGCGGTTGAATCAGGTAGCGAGTTGCGTCGGGTGCCGGCAGCGTTGTAGCCTAAATAAAATCAAGTGTGCCAGCCGTTCGGGTTCGCGTGGGCACAAAATTGGTCAACCCCAGCGTTGCCTGCCGTGCTCAATCATGTTTGTGCCGCTTGCGTAAGTCTGCTTTTCTTGGCTGGACATCGTTTGTCGAGCTTACCTGTTCCATCCGCGCAATCGTCGCCGCCAGTTTTAACCCGGTGGCCTCGTACACTTTCAATGCCTCGGCTTTCAGGCTTTGCGAATCGACCTGAATCATCTCACCCACGGCAGCAATCGCAATGGCGTTGCCGCCCTCGACTGGCGGCAGCGCCAACACGCGATTGTCAAACGCCGCGCGGAGGTTATCGATTTGATTTTTATAGCCGTGCGTGCGGCCAAACAAATTCAGCACTAGTAAGCCGCGCTTGCTCAAGCGGGCGCGGCAATCGCGATAAAAATCCTCAGTGCCAAGTGCGCCAAAACGTGCATTGGCATCGTAACCATCAACCATGATGCAGTCGAATTTACCTTTCGATTTTTCTTTCGATTTTTCGTTTAGCAATGACGGAGAATTTTTCATCCACGCAACACCATCGGCAATGTGAATATCAATCCGCGCCTGATCGCGTGGCAGCTTGAACGATTGATACGCCATCGCCACAACGGCCGGATTGATTTCTACGATGGTCTGTGTGGTCTGCAAAAAATAGCGATGCCAAAATTTGGTCAGTGAAGCTGCACCCAGGCCGACTTGCAGCACGCGCTTTGGCCAATCGTCGTCTGTCCTTAGTAGCAGACAAGCCATCATCTCGCGCGTGTATTCGAGTTCGAGCGCGTAGGGCCTGGCAATTCGCATCGCACCCTGCACCCATTCTGAGCCAAAATGCAGAAAGCGCACGCCCCCTTCTTCAGAGGCCTCGATGCTGTGTTTCTTTGATGTCGTCATGATGCTTTGCTTGTTTTTAAAATGGAATAAATAGGTATTAGTGTCGGTTTAGATTTGTTTAAATTGCCTCGAAACCCGCGCCGATCCTCGTGCTTTGCATTTTATGGGTACTTAATTAGCCAGTTGAGCGGCCTATTTGACCGCTGTTCGGCTCACCCGCCAGATTAGACCATATCAACATTGCGATAATCTAGGGCCAAACTACTGGCACAATGCGCATTCCGCTTTTAAAAATGCACTGATTGCTCCCATTATGTTGAATAAAATTTTTAAGAAAACCGAATCCCCCGCCGAGGCTAAAGCCAGCGAGGCCGCCAAAGTAGCGCAGGCCAAAAAAGATGCCGCGCATCAAGCCGCCGAAACAGCCGCCCAAGTGTCGGCGCAAGTGATGGCAACATGGCAGCCCAAGCTAGATGCGGCCGTTGCAGCCAACGACGATGCGGCGCTGTTGGCCATCGCCAATGAATCGCCGGCAGTCGATATCAAGCTCGCAGCGATCGTAGCGTTGACGAATGAGGAATCGCTGAAGTTGGCGGAGCGCGAATTTCGCACCCACGACCGCCGCGTACATCGTGCCGCCAAGCAGCGCCTCGAAGCGGCTGTCGCACAGCGCGAGGCGCGTGAGGCCGCACAGAAGTTGATTGAATCCGCGAAGGCGCTGGTCAATGAGGCAAAGATTCCCGCCAACCGATTAGTGGAGCTAGATCGTGCCTGGTTAGCACTCGATATTGCTTTGCTGCACCCCGATCAGCGCGATGAATTCGCCGCACTGGCCGCCGATTTAACCACACTCACCCGCGAGCGCGGCGAGCAGCAGTTGCATCTGAATCGTTGGACAGCTGATGCTAAACAAGCGTTACTGCATTTGAACGTGACGCTGGGCGACGTGGCGGCGGGCATCAAAGACCGCACGCTGTTACAGCCGCCATGCGATGCTGCCAATGAACTCCTTAAGCATATTCCGCAAGGTGACGGCGCAGCCATGCTGGCGCAGGGTCTGCAAAATGGGTTGCTGACCGCCACGCAAATTGAGGCGCGGTTGCAAGTGTTGGATGTGTTGCTAACACCGGTTGCGGTAGCTGCACCAGTTGTTGTGTCAGTGGTTGTTTCAGCGATTGAGCCTGACGCTGAACCTGCCGCCGAGCCAGCTGCTGTAGCAGTTGAAACGCCTGAAACCTCGGCGGAAACGATGCCCCAAGCTGCAACCGTAGACGCAACTACCGGCGACTCAACGTCCGAACAAGCCGTCGCACCAACAGCCCCACCAACAGAAGGTGGTCTCCATTCAAGCGCCGCTCTGGAAGCCAATCTTCAGCCATCTCTCTCGGCATCGCCAGCACCATCCACTGCCAGCGCCGCCGCGCGTTGGCATGAACTACCGCCGATTGCCGATGCGCAAATTGCAAGCTTACTCAATGCCCGTTTTGACCAATGGCAACGCGCTCAAACCGATGCCCGAAAAGCCCACAGCACGGAGAAGCGCAACAAGGCTAATGAGCAAAAAAATGCCGTTAAGCAGGAGCGCAATCAAGCCTTGGCTGAATTATTGCAACAGGCTGAGACCGCCCTGGCAGGCGGGCATTTGAACGAAACCAATAAACACTTAGTCGCCATCGACCACGCCTTGGATGAGGGCGCACCCGCTGGCGCCTTACGCGGCCGCATCGATGCGCTGCAAGCTGAGTACGCTCGCCTTAAAGGTTGGCAGCATTGGGGCGGCGGACGCGTGCGCGATGACTTGGTGCTAGAAGCGGAGGCGTTGGCGGAACTGGTGTCAACTACCTTAGTCACAGTAGCCGCTGCTTCCACTGCTTCAGCCGTCGCTGAAGCATCCACAGAGCCCGCCATTGCACCGGCTGACACCACGGTTGCACCCGTTGAAGCAGCTGAAACTGCTGAAACCGCAGGCACGGTCGATCTTTCGCCTGCCACTGCTGACGCCGTTGATAACCTTCAATCTGATTCAGCTGTGGTGTTAGCAGATGGGGCAGCAGAACTTTCTAAATTACCGGCGGTAACAGCGACTCAAGTTGACCCGGATACTGCTCCAGATTCCGCTCTGGGAGCCGTTCTTGGGGCATCTCCTAGTAATGTTATTGCTGAAACGGCCGCGGGCGTCGTTTCAAAAACCGAAACCAAGCCGGTGCGCCCCGAAAAGCCAAAAGGTAAAAAAGACAAACCTGCACAAGCCAAATTGCCGCCCAAATTTTCGGTCAAACAACACGCCGACGCGATTGAAAAACTGCGCGATCGTTGGAAAGAACTGGATAAGCTTGGCGGCGCATCGAGCCGATCATTGTGGAAGCGTTTTGATGCCGCGTTGAAGATTGCTTACGCGCCCGTTGCCGAACATTTGGCCAAACTTAAAGCCGTTCGCCAAGAAAACTTGGACGCGCGCCACAAGTTAATCGTCGCACTAGATGCGGTGAAATTAGCGAATACCGAAGCCGGTGAAATTCAAAATTTTCGCGAGCTTTCCCATGCGCTCGAACACTTCCAAACCGAGTGGCGAAAATCGGGCCCAGTCGAGCACACCGTGCCGCACAAGTCACGCGAAAAGTTACTAGAGAAAATGCGGTCGTCCATGGCGCGGTTAGAAACGCCTTTGCAAGAAGCTCGCCGCTCGGCACAAACCACGCGCGAACAATTTATCGTCCGCGCCAAGGCGTTGTCAGCAGACGCAGCAGCCAAGCCGCAAAGCAAAGAAATCATTCCCAAAATCCGTGAGCTACAAACGGAATGGCAGCAACACGCCAAAACCTTGCCACTTGCCCGCAATGTTGAAAACGCGCTTTGGACAGAATTCAAAACCGCCACTGATGCCGTCTTCACCCAACGCGATGCTGCTTTCAGCGCCCGCGATGATGAATTCAAAAAGCATCGTCAGGAACGCGAGGCGCTCATCGGTAAACTTGCCGCATTGACGGCTGACACCCAAGCTGCTGAAATCAAACGAACGATCAGCGATGTCGATACCGCATGGCGACGTACCGGCGAAGTCCGCCGCGATGATGCCGCCAAAATCGAAGCCCGCTTTCGCGCCGCGCGCGATACGGCGACCAAACATTTGGCTGGCAGCGCAAACCGCGTTTGGTTCGGTGTGTGTGATGCGCTCAACGCAAAAATGTCGCTCTGTGTGGAAGCTGAATCCGCAGCGCCCGATTCTGAAATCGATGCCCGCTGGCAAGCCTTGCCGGTATTGCCACCGGTCTGGGAGCAGTCGTTGAAAACGAGACTCAAAGCGGTTCTTGGCGGCAATGCCAAGGAAGTCAACGAAGGCACAATCGATGCAACCTTGCTGCAACTCGAGTCCGCGCTAGACATCCCATCGCCACCTGCATCCCAAGCGGCACGCCGCGATTTGAAATTGCGTGCATTGAAAGCAGCGCTGGAAGGCAAGCCATCGAACGCGCCGACCGGCACAATTGAGCAGTTAGTGGCTGAGGCTGTTGGTCATTCGATGTTAGCGGCCGCACAGAATGAACGGTTGGCGGCGGTGTTAGCGGCAGTGCGGGAGCGGGGGCATGCGCGGGGTTAGTGTGTCTGGCAAATGAGATGCCGGCCGCCCGCCCACGAAACTTTCCATGGGGGTGCGGCGCAAGGGAGGCGCTTAGACATCCTATTGTTTTGGAGCGCCGGCAAAAATTTGCTGCACAATCGGCACCACCGCAGCGGTAAACCGATCTGCCTCGGCGTGTGACAAATGCGACCATTCGGGAAGCGTATAGCCTTGTAGCTCGGGATAATCCTCGAAGTGAACACCCGGGGTATTGGTTTTTTGTAGGAGCACATCCCAAGTGGTTGCGCGTGGGAATGCTTTTTTCTCAAACGCATAGTAATCACCCGCGCTGGGCATACGGATGAACACAACTTGCACCCCGCGTTTGCGTAGTTTTGCGATCGCGTCGGCGGCGCGACCAATCTGCTTACCCACCAAGGCCTGCATTTTTTCCGGTGTGTTCATCATTGGGGGCGGTGGCCCTGTAAACCGTTGTGCCCAGATACGTTGCGCCATATTTTGGTAGTCCGGATCGTTTTCCACTTTTGACCACATATGGGCATTACGGTTGGCATCGGCCACCATTAGCTTGCGGACCGGCATGAATCCGTGCACACCCTGGCGAGGCGGCCACGCCTGGCGTTTCACCACTGTATCGAGCGCGAAATCGGGATCGTAGAATGCGAAATATGGCTCCAACAAATGTTTGGAAAGCCAGTAGCCGACGCGTTGCGACGGGCTTTGGGTGTGGTATTGCGCGACCACATCACCGCGATAAGCAAAGCCCGAAAAAAATAAATCTGGCGCGACCCCAATCACCAGACGTCCATTGAAATTAGCGTCGTTCGCTAGGTCCTCCACCGCGAGTAGGGACGTAGTCCCCTCAAGCGATAATTGAATGGGTCGCTCGCCGCCCGTTTTTTCCCATACCGGCAATTGCAGACCAAACAAGACGCGTGATGACCCGATTAGCACCAATGCATTGCCGTCGCCCTGATCAATTCGCCTGCGTTGATCGGCCCACGCCCCCTTGCTGTTCTGGTAGCTTGGCGTCGCACCATAGTCGCGCCAATAGTGCTCCCACGCTGCAACCAGGATCACAAACATAATGGTTGCGATCAGAAGGATGATTCCCCAGGGCCTAGCGGGAATATCGCGCTCTGGTACCGGCTGAGCCACGCCGGGGCGATCTGATGCGGTGAGCCTGATAAAGCCGGGACGATCTGTTTGAATATTCATGGCAGTTCCCGATTCAGAATTGGAAATAGATGAAGGCATTACTGTCGCCCTGCGCAATGACGATCGCAAATGCCATGAACGCCAACACGACGGCGATGACGCTGGGATGCACTCTCGCAACGGCTGATTCGAGCGTGCGGTTACGCAGCTGCCAATGCGCAAACACAATGCCGGTGATGATGAGTGCTACCGTCACCAATTGCATCGTCGGCAAGATGGGTGCGGCTTTGTCGGCAGCGCCAAACATGGCGGTCAATATTTGCCACGCCTTGCCAAATGTTTTAGCGCGGAAAAATACCCATGCAATGTTGACCAACGCAAAGGTGAGCAGCCCGAATAAAAATAGCGTGAAGGCGCCGGGATGATAGCTCCCAAACTGCCGCCGCAAAAGGCGTTCGATCACCAGATAAGTACCGTGCAATGCGCCCCACACCACGAACGTCCAATTGGCGCCGTGCCACAAGCCACCCAGCAACATCGTCAGCATCAACGCCAAATACAAACGCGCTTCGCCATGCCGATTCCCACCAAGTGGAATATAAAGATAATCGCGCAACCAAGTGGATAGCGTGATGTGCCAGCGCCGCCAAAAATCCGAAAATCCTACCGCTGCATAGGGGAAGCGAAAATTATCCGGCATGGCAAAGCCCAGGCACATGGCCACGCCGATCGCGGTGGTGGAATAACCGGCGAAATCACAAAATATTTGGCCGCTAAATGCCAGAGTCGCGATCCATGCGTCGAGCGCACTCGGCGTGCCTTTGCCGTCGTAAACCATTTCGGCTGCGGATGCCAAAAAACTATCGGCCAGCACTACTTTTTGAAATAGACCAAGAACAATTAACGACAACCCAAAACGCAACATGTCAGGTGTGGCCTTGCGTGGCTCAACAAACTGCGGCACCAATTCAGTTGGTCGCATGATAGGCCCGGCAACGAGATGTGGAAAGAATGTGACGAATAAAGCGTAATCGAGGAAATTTTTGGCGGGCTCGGCGCGGCGTAAATAGATGTCCAAGGTGTATGACATGGTGGCAAAGGTATAAAACGAAATGCCAACCGGCAAAATGATATCGAACTGTGGTGCCTGATAGGCGACACCGATATGGCTCATCAGGAGACTGAAGTTTTCAAGAAGGAAATGTCCGTATTTAAAATACGACAACATACCCAAATTCGCTACCACCGATAACAACATCCAGGCGCGGCGCGCATTGGGTTTTTCGGCATGAACCAGTTTCTGCGCGGCATACCAATCAACGACCGTTGATATCCAGAGCAGGATAATGAAGGGTGGATTCCAAGCGGCATAAAAAAGATAGCTTGCGACAAGCAAATTGACTTTTTTTGTTGTCCACTTAAACGGCATCGAATGCAGCGCGAGCACAACCACGAAGAACATCACAAAGGTGAGCGAATTGAAGACCATGTTTTCCCTTTTTTGCCCGACTAAAACGAATGCTTACGAATTCATTTTTGTGCTGCCTGAGATCTTGATTTTCTTATTTACTATTTCCTAATTCTTATTTCTTATTTCTTTTTTTATTTCCTGGATATTGCTTACCATCACCATTGCAACCCGATTGTGATGTGCCACTCGAGGTTGCGATATATGCAATTTGCATCTTATTCCTTATGGCGCAACCCGATTGCACAATCTAGCATTTATTGTATGTTCAACATCCGAAGTGCAGGCCGTGATCTCCTACCTTGATTGAGGGATGGCCGGATTGGATGAACGGTGCGATGTAAATGAATAGCCGTCCGACCTTGTCCGTCGACGCCCATGCTGACGCATGATCATACCTACTGGCATTCCCCGCTGTCGATATCCCTAAGATTGGCAACTTCAAAATACGCTTGACGCTAGAAATTACTAAAGATATAGTACTAATTAATTAGTAGTTATATCAACTTTTAAAGACTCATATGGCCAATCCACACCCCACTGAAGGTGAGCTCGCTATTCTACGTATTCTATGGAGCCGGAAGACACCGACCACCGTGCGAGAAGTGCACGATGCGCTTTTGCGCAGCAAAGACACGGCTTACACCACGGTGCTGAAAATGCTCACAATCATGAACGATAAGAAGTTAGTCCGGCGCGATGATTCAGAGCGCAGCCATACCTACGTGGCGCTTTATACGGAGCCAGCAGTGCAATCATCGCTGTTGAAGAGCTTTGTACAAAATGCGTTTTCTGGGTCAGCTTATCAGCTCGTACAGCGGGCGTTGGACGACGACACGGCCACCGCGGCGGAACTGGACGCAATGGCAAAGCTGATTAGCGATGCCAAGAAGCGACGCAAGAAGTAGCCGGACAGCCAGACCACGACTTCTAGGATGAATACTCAATTTCACTTTGCATCATCGGTCGCCTTAACGCTGGTGCACTCCGTTTGGCAGCTTGCGCTCATTGCGCTGCTGGCAGCGACGAGTTTCTCGCTGTTGCCAAAAACAATCGCAAACGCGGCGTGGCGACATTCATTGGGTATGGTGTGGCTGAGTAGCATGCTGGTCGCACCGGTGATTACATTCTCGTTTTACTGGCTCCAACCGTCGTACTCGATGGATTCGTCGCAGGGTGTGCTCCCAATGTTTGGTGCGTTGATGAATCAAGCTATTGTGCCTATGGAGCGTTCACCCAAGCCTTGGATGGATTGGGCTATGGTATTTGCTTCGCAAATATGGCTGATCGGCGTGATCGTGATGCTGATGAGGCAGGTTGGCGGATGGCGTTTGCTACGCCGTATTGAGGCCGAACCTTTTAAGGCACTGCCGCCGGAATGGCAACAGCGCGTTGAGTATTTACGCTTGACAATGCGGATTCAGCGAACAGTGATCGTACGTTTGGCGGATGGCGCAGCATCTCCGTTTACGGCCTTCGCGATCCGACCAATCATCTGGCTACCGTTGACGCTGCTAACGCATTTACCGCCTGAACAGATTGAAGCCTTGCTAGCACACGAGCTTGCCCACATTCGTCGACTCGATTGGTGTTGGAACGCGATGCAATGCGTGATCGAGGCCCTCCTGTTTTATCACCCTGCGATGTGGTGGCTAAGCGGAAGAATTCGACAGGAGCGCGAACACGCTTGCGATGATTTTGCGGTAGCAGTTAGTGGAGATGCTATTGCGCTGGCAGAAGCGCTGACTGCGGTACAACGCCAACGCCAGCCGCTGATTTCCCCACTCAACAGTACTAGCCTGCGCGCCGGCCTTAGCCTTCGCGCCAACGGAGGTTATCTGATGAAACGTATCGTCCATCTTCTATCTGGCACACCATCGAAGAAAAATTGGCTGGTGCCAAGTGCACTAGTCATGCTGCTATGTTCCGGGACATTGGTGGCGATGCAAGTAGAAGCGCCCCAGCGATTACTGACCAATTTGACGACAGAAATATCGTCAACGGGTGAGCTCACGCCAGGCAACTATCGTGAATACACCGCCAACTATTTGTTTGATAAGCAGCGCTACTACCGCATCAGCATGGATCAACAAGGCCGTGTGGATGAAGTTTACAAAGAAAATGGCGAGAACAAGCCGATGACCGCGCAAGCACGTACCTGGCTCGACAACGTCACCAAAATGGCAGCCACGAATGTCGCGCCAGAACAGCCCGAGTCAGCGCAAGCTTTGGCATCTTCGACGCTCCCGCCGCCACCTCCCTTGCCACCGTTGCCACCATCGCCCCCATTGCCTCCAATGCCACCGGAACCGCTGGCATCCTTATCAGCATCAGATTCGACTGAATTTCAAGCGCTCATTCGTTCAATTCAAGCCGATGCTCAACTCATTGCCATTACCGGCTCGCCGGTGATTGCAGTTAGGAGTAGCTTTCACGGCAGCGTTCACATCTGGGACGCATTGGATTTTCGCATTTGGGGAATTGACGACGCTGACGGCGGTAAGGCGAAATTCAAGATGGTATTCGCAGGGCCCAAGGCGCGCGCGATGGTCGACTACTCCGGCAAGACGGTCAATGGCAAATGGACCACGCAATCAATGGAAATTTCGCCAATAACTAAATGACGTTGTGGAAGCTATAAAAGTGCGTCGCATTAGAATCAGTTGCAACAATAGTCCGGAATAACTTCGCCATTTTTTAACCAAAACTACTAATCAATTAGTAGTTAACAAAAGGAGCTCTAAATGAACTGTAAATATCGTTTCGTCGCGGCATGTGTATTTCTCACGGCATTTTCCGTCAGCGCATTGTCCCAGCCCGCAGGCTCAGCTTCGCAACCGGCAAAGCTATCGCAAAGCGAGCGCAATGAAGTATTGCAAACACTGAACACCAAGCTCAAAGCCAACTATGTGTTCCCGGATGTGGCCGAGCGTATCGTTAAGGCGCTGGCAGCTAAAGCGGGTAGGAGTGGCTTTGCAACAGCAGAAACGACAGCATCGTTAGCGGAAGCGCTATCAAAAGACCTGCGTGAGTTTAGCGACGATAAGCACTTTCGCGTTTTCGTCGATCCGCGATTTCGTGAAGATAGTTCGCCCAATGCCATACCAAGCGCGGAAGAAATGAATGAGCAACGTATCGACACAGTAAAACGATCATTCGGCATTGAAAAACTACAGATCTTGCCCGGAAATGTCGGCTATCTAGAGTTGCGAGGTTTCGGGCCGACTGAATTTATTGGTGCCGCCTACACATCAGCTATGTCACTACTCGCTGGAACCGATACGTTGATACTCGATCTGCGCCGCAATGGCGGCGGCCAGCCTGCCAGTGTCGCCTATCTGATGAGTCACTTCTTTGCGCTGGGCGACGAACGTCATCTCAATGATATTTACAACCGAACAAATAATTCCACCCAACAATATTGGACCCTGCCCTCCGTCACAGACCGGTACACAAAACCGGTCTATGTGCTTATTTCACCCCGCACATTCTCAGGCGGTGAAGAGTGCGCCTATGACTTTCAAACACAAAAACGTGGAACGTTGGTTGGCGAAACAAGTGGCGGCGGCGCAAATCCGGTAGACGGCTTCAGTTTAGGCAGCGGCCTCGTCGCCAGTATCCCGACCGGACGTGCGGTCAACCCGATCACCAAGACAAATTGGGAACACGTCGGTGTGAAACCAGATCTTGTCGTGCCAGCCGCAGACGCACAGCAAACCGCTTACGTTGCTATTCTGAGAACGCTGATCACGAAATCGAACGACCCTAGCGAGCGCGAGTTTCTGCAAAAAACATTAAGCCTCGCGGAAAAAGGTGAGAGCGAAATGCCGGTATATAAAATGCGCCAATGAGAATGCGCCAACAAAAAATGCCGCCCACGGTGCAGCGGAGGCGGCATTTTAGCTGAACGTTGTACGTACCGAAAATTTCTCCAACTATGCCGAACGGTTACAACTCAAAATATGGCGAGTGTCACGATGCTAAATATGCTCTGGCACCACCAAAATTTTCCCGTTCCGTTCTCCGGTATTCGCCGCCAATACGGCTGCTTTAATCTTATTAACATCAAAAGTCGCATGAACCGGCGCGTGGAGCTTGCCGGTTGCGATGAGCTTGGCGATCTCGCCGAATAGCGCCATTTGTTGCTCCTTGCTCGCCGAGCGGAACCATTTAGCGAGCCAAAATCCTTTGAGGGTTACGTCGTTAAAGATGAATGATCGGGCTGAAATTTGACACGGTTTGCCACTCATCATGCCGTAGTTCACTAAGGTTGCGCCCGTCCCAAGCGTGCTGGCAAGGCGGTCCGTGGCTTCGCCACCAACGGCATCAATACCGAGCATTATCTTTGCACCGTTGGTTGCTTCGGCAACCCGTTTGGCCAGCTTTTCACCATCGACAATGACCACATCGCCTCCCAATTCTCTCACGTCAGCCACAGCCGATTCACGGCGCACGATATTCACCGTTTTGAAGCCGCGAATCTTGGCGAGTTGAATCAGATAACTGCCAACGCCGGAATTGGCCACGTTTTGAATCACCCAATCGCCAGGCTGCAGGTTGACAAATTCGCTCAACATGAGTGCGGCGGTGGGTGGATTCACAGTCATCATCGAGAGCTGTTGCGGATCTGCTTCGTTGGGTAACGGGATCAATTTTGCTGCTTCGGCAACAACATGGCTACTCCAGGTTCCACTGCTTACAGGTAACAAAACAGTCTGACCTACAGGCGGAAATGTAACGTCTGGCCCACATTCCACAACCCGCCCCACGCCCTCATTACCGCCAATAGCCGGTAACGGTGGCAGGATGCCATATTCGCCGGTGAGTGTGAGGACGTCGGATGGGTTGATCGGTGCGGCAAGTACGGCGAGCAGTACCTGTCCGGAACTCAAGTCTGGGCGGGGCATCTGGACGGGGTGAATCACGTCTTGCGGAATAGGGCCACGAGTCTCGTATTGGGCGCGGGTGATGGTAGTGGTCATGCTGGCTCTCCTCGTTGATGACTTTTTGGTCGATGTGGATTGGATTGGTGTTGCGTGTCAGAATTAGTTTCACAATATACTTGATTCATCACCTGTTAGCGGGCCCGAATTGGCATGGCGCATGCCAGTAATATTGCGGCCCGTTTCAACTTCATGCTTCAACCTCGTTCACTAGGAATGCGTTTATAAGAATATGGAGCTCTCTGTTCTAAAAATTAGTGTTGCGGCGTTGCGTTTTATCGCACTAACGGCTGTTTGCAACCATGCGGCGTGTACGGATGCGGCAATTAGCGTTGCGATCGATACGCCAATTGAAATTCATCAGCGGATCGCCACGCCCGTCGTCGCCAACGGTTCCGCTGTTTTAGAGGAGGTGCTGTCGGATAAGACCACGCCATCAGTGGCACTAACCCTCGATGCTTGCGGGGGGCAATATGATGCTGACCTCGTTCGCCTGCTCGTGGCGAACCGCGTTCCGGCAACTATTTTTGTGACGAAAAAATGGATTGATCGCAACCCAGTCGGTATCGTCGATCTGCTCGCGCATCCCGAATTGTTTGAAATCGAAGACCATGGCGCAGCGCATATTCCCGCTGTGATTGGCGTGGGGAAGCGGGTTTACGGCATTTTGGGCGAGCGTGATATTGCGCATTTGCAGCTCGAAGTGGTTGGCGGTGCGGATAGTATATTAGCGCTCACCGGTCGCAAACCCCGTTTTTATCGGGGTGCCACTGCTGAATATGATGGCGCAGCGCTCGCTGAAATTCGCCACCTGGGTTACCAGGTGGCTGGATTCTCGGTCAATGCCGATGTCGGTGCGACCTTAAGCCGACGCGCGATTGCCACGCGGTTACTGAAAGTGAAAAACGGCGACATCATCATTGCGCACATGAACAAGCCGGCGGCGTTCACAGCGGAAGGGTTAGCCGATGCGCTCCCAATGTTGCTGGCACGGGGTTTTCGATTCGTGAAGCTAGAACAGGTTCAGTTGCAAACACTCAACGGCCCCTCAGACAGCAAATCGCTAACCTATTAAATGCAGTAAACGAAAGTCCGGACCGTCCAAAACGCGACCACAGCGCAACCACAGCGCAACAACACTACCGTGGCGACATTAAAACGCCGTATATTTTTTGGCCGTACCGCGTGACTTTTCGACGGGATATTTTTGCGCATTGCGCTGCATTTTTTCATACGCCGCGGCAATCAAATCGATGTCCAATTTATCGCTCAATTGAAGCAAATACAACAGCACGTCAGCGGCCTCAAAGCCTACTTCCTTTTTCGCGTCATCGGTTAAACGTTTAGATTGCTCCTCCGTCAGCCATTGAAAGTGCTCAACCAGTTCTGAGGCCTCAACCGACATTGCCATGGCTAAATTTTTGGGCGACAAAAATTGTTCCCAATCACGTTCAGCTGCGAAGGTCCGCAATTTATCACGGAGTACAGTCAGGTCGTTGCCGCCTGCTTGGTTCATGCAGGCGTGGTCCACATTGACATCACTCATATGGCGTGTTGCCGATCAGGTGTCGAAAAAATTGCTGAGATCGTCTTCGCCGGCCGCAGGTGTCGATGGCGGCGTGGGGGCGGGGGCTGAAGGTGGGGCGGCCGGTGTAGCAGCTCCTACGACAGCGGCTGCGGGGGCTGCTGCGGGAGCTGGTGAAGGCGCAGCCAACGATACGGCGGTAGCCAGCCCTAATGCTTCTTGCAAGCCTTTTTCAACCGTCGGCAAGTCCATCGGGTTTCGCCCTTGAGAGCGCAGCAAAATCCGCGAGGGCAAATCCAGCAAGCGCACCTCGGCCAGTCGCTGATTGGCGGCGACGGTTAGCGTGGGCAACAGGTATGTGTTGCGAAAGCCGGGATTGGCGCGGTCTACCGCATCGATTACCGCCTGTTGCGAGCGGACGATACCGGCGAGAAGTTCGGCGAGTTGTTGTGTGGTGAGATGAATCGGGGAAGTCATAGCGCGTCCTTTTTCGTTTTTAATACACGATACAACAACATCATAAACCGAGACTGCGATAGAAATCTCTTTTCTGCGCCGCCTTTCTTTAAGGCGAGCTAAGCTCAAGTTTAAAGTTGGCGCTGGGATCTTGGCCAAGCACCGTGACCAAATAGGGCATGACTTGCTGCAAGGTAACATGCAATGTCCACGGCGGATTGATGATGAAGAGCCCACTACCATGCATACCAAAGCCATCCTCGCCGGGCGCATGAACGCTGAGGCTCACGTGTAGCCAATTTTTAGCGGGCAACAGCTTTAGTTGTTCTGGCAGTTGCCGCGAGTCGGCGCGGGATAGTTGCGGATACCACACCATGTAAACGCCGGTAGCAAATCGCTGCAAGGCATCTTCCAACGCGCGAATCACATTTTTATAATCGGTTTTGTCTTCATACGACGGATCAATCAACACCAAGGCGCGGCGCGGCGGTGGCGGCAGCATAGCTTTGAGTCCTGCGAAACCGTCGCTGGCTTTAATCAACGAACGGCGGCCAAATTCGCGAAAATTATTGATCAGCAATTCGCTATCACTTGTGTGCAATTCAAACAGCCGCAAACGATCTTGCTCGCGCAGTATCTGATGCGCAATCCACGGCGAGCCAGGATAAGCCGTTAATTTTCCGTTGGGGTTGAGTTCGCGCACCAAATCAACATAGGCTGCGAGCGGTTCGGGAAGATCGTCACGGTTCCACAATCGGCCAATGCCATCGACATATTCCGCTAATTTGGTCGCATAGCCCGTATCGAGCGCATACAGCCCGGCTCCAGCGTGCGTGTCGGCATACCAAAAAGGGGCATCTTTTTGGCCGAGGTAGCGGGCGAGTTCGACGAGCACAAAATGTTTCAACACATCTGCATGGTTGCCGGCGTGGAAGGCGTGGCGGTAGCTGAGCATGGGAGTCTAAGGTGAGGGTCGTTCTAATTTCAAATGCGAGTGGGATAGGCTAGTTCAGCGCTCGGAATCGTGGGTAGTATGGAACGAAAGAAATGGAAGATGGACGAAAAATTTTCGATGCCTAGCAGCGGGTCATTTTTCAGTAATAATAGATCAAGTCTAGCCAGTTAAATCCATTTCAGCATCTTAACCCTCTGCATAAAGTTGACCACATGAAAGCCAATATTAACCTTCATTTCGCTGCATTCGCCATTGCCGTGTCGTGCACTTTTTCAGTGCTCGCCTCGCCGTTTAAATGTGTCGTTGACGGCAAGACAACCTATCAGGATGCGCCTTGCGATGCCGATGTCAAAGCGCGTGGTAGCGAGAGTAAGGTTGCGTCGCCCACGGCCGCTAACAATCGGTCTGATGATCAAACTAATGTCACCAGCCAAAAAGAAAATATGCGACGGGATACGCTGGTCAAAAGCGACTTGGAGCCCATGGCGCGCGAAACTTTTGCGGCAGTCAAAGCCGGCCAGCTTCAGTTGTACCGTGACAAATTGTGCCCTAAAATGCGCCAGACCCTAATCAGGCAGGACGTGGTGGCAGGTTTCAAGCAAGAGAGCGCAGATTATACAAAACGAAAAACAGAACTTGTCAGGGTTGAAAGCGCAAATAACATTGGCGTCACCTTTGTGGCAACCGAAGCGAACGATGCGAAGTTGGCAAGCGGCAGGGAAAAGTTATCCGTTGCTGTTTATTTCCAATGGGACAACGGGAGTCCCTGTGTGACACATATGAGTAGCTGGCGAACGACCCTGTCAAAATAGTGGATTGCGCCGTCTCGCAAATCCCTAGATCATTCAAAGTCCGCGCCAGAACTGGCGTTTGGACCATTGCGGTGCTGCCGGTGGCTGCGTAAGCGTCGTTGGTATCACTGACGACGCTTACGACATTTACGACGCTCACAATACTCACTGTGCTCACAGCCCTCACAATACTTACAGAGCGAACGACTTCCCGCCACCATAACTAGAAAGCGCTTTCAGCTCGCCACCTTTCGATACCTTTACCGCACAATACTTTACCTCGGCGATTTTACCGAAGGGGTCAAGTGCGGCGTTGGTGAGTTGGTTCGCCGCCGCCTCGTAATAGGCGAATGGAATAAACACGGAGCCAACGGGGATGCCTTCATCGGCACGCGCCATCAGCGCAACATTGCCACGACGCGATTCGATACTGATGGTGTCACCCCCGGCCGCGTGAATGTAGCGCAGATCAAGTGGATTCATGCTCACGACCGCCTCAGGTTCCAAAGCGTCCAAAACGCTAGCCCGACGGGTCATCGATCCGGTGTGCCAATGTTCTAGCTGACGACCAGTGATGAGCACGAACGGATACTCTTCATCGGGCCGCTCGTTAGCCGGGATGATATCGGCGGGAACGAATTTGGCGCGACCGTCTTCTGTCGGAAAGTCTTCCACGAACACCACTGGCTGGCCGGGGTCGTTATCGTCTTTGCACGGATACGTCACGCTTGATTCTCGGTTCAAGCGATCCCATGAGATGCCGGAGATAGATGCCATCGACAAGTGCATTTCTTCATACACCGCCTCCACGCCGCTCTCTTCGCCTTGATAATTCCAATCGAGGCCGAGGCGTTTGGCGAGCTGCTGAATAATCCACAAATCTTGCCGGGCATCGCCCGGCATTTCGAGCGCACGTCTGCCTAGCTGCACCATTCGGTCCGTGTTGGTGACGGTGCCGGTTTTTTCCGGCCATGCCGACGCTGGGAAAACCACATCGGCTAGATAGGCGGTCTCGGTCAGGAAAATATCTTGCACGACTAACATTTCCAACTTCGCCAGACCGGATCGGGCGTGGTTAGCATCCGGATCGGACATCGCCGGGTTTTCACCCATGACGTACATGCCCTTGATTTTTCCGTCATAGGCGGCGTCCATAATTTCCACCACGGTTAGGCCGGGCTTTGGATCAAGCTTCGTGTTCCAATATTTTTCAAAGCGGGTGTGGGCTTCTGGATTGTCAACACGTTTGTAATCGGGGAACATCATCGGGATTAGCCCTGCATCAGAGGCGCCCTGCACGTTGTTTTGTCCACGCAATGGGTGAAGCCCTGCGCCCGGCTTGCCGACTTGGCCAGTCATGAGTGTTAACGCAATCAGGCAGCGGGCATTGTCTGTCCCGTGAACGTGCTGTGAAATGCCCATGCCCCAGAGGATGATCGAGGCTTTGCTGGTGGCGTACGCGCGCGCCACTTCACGCAGCGTTTCGGCAGGGATGCCGCACAGCGGTGCCATCGCTTCGGGTGAAAAACCCTTCGCGTTTTCCTTAAGCGCCTCGAAATTATGGGTGCGGTTTTTGATGAAATCTTCGTTCACCAAACCTTCGTCGATGATGGTGTAAATCATCGCGTTTAACATTGCCACATCCATGTCTGGCTTGAACTGCAAATAGCGCCAGGCGTGGCGGGCAATATCGTTTTTTCGCGGATCGGCAACAATTAATTTGGCACCGTTCTTTGCGGCGTTCTTAATCCAAGTCGCAGCGACCGGATGGTTTGATGTTGGATTGGCGCCAATAAGGAATATAACTTCTGCTTTGGCCACGTCCGACACTTGGTTCGATACCGCGCCTGAACCCACTCCCTCGAGCAAAGCAACGACCGACGAGGCATGGCAAAGCCTGGTGCAGTGATCGACGTTATTAGTGCCGAAACCGGTGCGCACCAGCTTCTGGAACAAGTAGGCTTCTTCGTTGCTACCTTTGGCCGAGCCAAAACCGGCGAGCGCATTTTTACCGACGGTATCTCGAATATTCGATAATTTACTTCCGGCCAAATCCAGCGCCTCTTCCCAAGTTGCCTCGCGAAACACATCACGCCAATTATCGGGATCCATCACAAAATCAGCAGTCTTTGGAACGCCCGCTTTGCGGATCAGCGGCTTGGTTAAGCGCTGTTGGTGATGCGCATAATCAAATCCGTAACGGCCCTTTACGCATAGACGGTTATGGTTCGATGGCCCGTCACGGCCTTCGACGCGAATGATTTTATTTTCCTTCACGTGATAGGTTAGCTGGCAACCCACGCCGCAATACGGACACACTGAATCGACGGTTTTGTCAGCAACAATTTTGTATACTTCCTTGGCGGGTGCTAAAGCACCGGTCGGGCAGGCTTGCACGCATTCGCCGCAAGCCACACAGGTTGAATCGCCCATCGGGTCGTCTTGGTCGAAGACGATTTTGGAATGTGCGCCGCGATTAGCATAGCCGATCACGTCGTTGGCTTGCTCTTCGCGGCAGGCACGAACGCAGCGGGTGCATTGGATACAGGCATCGAGATTAACCGTCATCGCTGGGTGCGAAAAATCAGCGGCGGGTTGATGGCGCGGCTTAAAACGTGATTCAGAGACGCCCAGCACTCCCGCCCATTTCAGCAGTTCATTCCCGCCGGGCTTGTAATCTACTTTCGGCGCATCCGCAGTTAATAGTTCCATCACCATTTTTTGCGACTGGATGGCGCGCGGCGATGTAGTGGTGACTTCCATATTGTTCGACGGGTGGCGGCAGCAAGATGGGGCCAACACACGTTCGCCCTTAACCTCCACCACGCACGCGCGACAATTGCCGTCAGGTCGGTATCCGGGTTTGTAGCAAAGGTGAGGTATTTCTTTGCCGTGCTCTTTGGCGATTTCGATCAGCGTTTGATCGGCGAAGGCGGAAATTTTTTCACCATCGAGAATGAATTCAACGACTGTACGTTCAACTAATGGCTCAGCGAGCATGTTCATTTTAAAACTCCTGTGAGGGCCTTAGCGCGAGGGAAAGGAATGACGCACTACCGTCTCCCCAGCCCAAATGACTTAGCCCTGACCAATCAATTTATTTCATGTGCAAAATGTTTAATCACACACCGAATCGGGTTCGGTGCCGCTTGGCCGAGGCCACAAATGGACGCATCGACCATCACTTGCGAGAGCTCTTCTAGCAAACCCGTTTTCCATTTCGTATCTTGTAACAACTGCACGGCTTTTTCGGTGCCGACGCGGCAGGGCGTGCACTGCCCGCAGCTTTCGTGTTCAAAAAATTTCATCAAATTCAGTGCAGCGTCGCGCGCTTTGTCATGTTGCGACATGACTACAATCGCCGCCGAACCGATGAAGCAACCATAGGGTTGGAGGGTATCAAAATCAAGCGGGATATCACCCATGCTCGCAGGCAAAATGCCGCCCGATGCGCCGCCCGGTAGATACGCATAAAACTCATGGCCGTCGCGCATGCCGCCGCAAAATTGTTTAATCAATTCGTTCGCCGTGATGCCAGCTGGCGCGAACTTCACGCCCGGATTATTGACGCGACCGGAAACCGAAAACGAACGCAATCCTTTGCGACCGTTCATGCCGTGCCCGGCAAACCAGTCCGCGCCTTTTTCCAAAATGTCGCGCACCCAATAAAGGGTTTCAAAATTATGCTCTAGCGTGGGGCGATCGAATAAGCCGACTTGTGCAACATAGGGCGGGCGCAGGCGCGGCATGCCGCGTTTGCCTTCAATGGATTCAATCATCGCTGATTCTTCACCGCAAATATAAGCGCCCGCACCGCGCCGCAGTTCAATCAACGGCAGCGGATGCCCGCCCGGCGGGTCGGCTTTGAGTGCCGCCAATTCGGTTTCCAAAAGCGCACGACAATGATGATATTCGTCGCGTAAATAAACATAACAAGCGTTGATGCCGACCACATGCGCGGCAATCAACATACCTTCAATAAAACGATGCGGATCGCGCTCCAAATAATAGCGATCTTTGAATGTGCCGGGCTCGCCCTCGTCAATGTTGACTGCCATTAAGCGCGGCGCGGCCTCACCGCGCACAATGCGCCATTTGCGGCCGGCGGGGAAACCCGCGCCGCCCAACCCGCGCAGGCCCGAATCTTCCATAGACTTCAGTACGGATTCGATATCTCGCTTACCTTCAATAATGTCGAGATAGGTCCTGTAGCCCGCACTATTAGTGCTGCCGCCGTCGTCAGCTCTGTAAGCCGTGTTCGAGACATAATTGCCCGGAACGCCGCTTGTATACTTGGCTTTAACCGCTGCCACAACGCTATCAACAGTCGCTTCGCCAAACGCGTTCTGCCCGACGCAAACGGCAGGCGCTTCGCTGCAACGGCCAATGCACGGCACGCCTTGGACGCGTACTTCCTTGCCTAGGATGGCGGGCAATTTTTCAAGCAGCGCATCGCTGCCCGCCATCTTGCAGGACAGCGTTTCGCAAACACGCACGGTGAGCGCAGCAGGGGTGGCGTCTCCATCCTCCAGCACATCAAAGTGATGGTAAAACGTCGCGACTTCATAAACTTCGGTTTGCGCGAGCTTGAGCGCATCGGCCAAAGCGCTAATGTGCGCAGGCGATAAGCCGCCAAACTTATCTTGGATTAAATGTAAATACTCGATCAACAAATCACGCCGCGCAGGCGATGGGAATGCGGAATTCGCAATCAGCGAGGCAACATCGGCGCGCGCCTGCGGATCAACCTGCCGGCCTTTGGGCGTGTGCCGCGCCTTCATTTTTTTACGAACATCCGCGAGCGGAATTACGATAGTCGTGCGGTCGTTCATGCAGTGTTCTCCAACATTGTCTCCACAGATGTTCCGTGGGTGTTTCAAAGTACGCGATCAATTCAACATAAATCGCCGAGGCCAAGCGCTAAGGCAAGATTGCAGAACGCCAAATTTCAGGTGTTGCGTCGTTAATCACTACATCGGTAGTTGGCAATTTTCAAATCCAAACAACCACAAGGTACTATCATCGCGTACCTCGTGGTTAAGGCCATTGAGTTAGAACAACTTAGATGCTGTTACAAATGTGCGATAGATACCCCAAGCCAGCGGAATCCCGACCACTGCCCATGCAAACACCAAAAACGCGGGGCTTGAGACGGCGGTATCGCCCGATCCTGCGCCAACCTCTGAAGCCATCGCTTTATCGTGCGCTAGGCGCTTTTCTTCTGCCAATTCTGCATCGGTCATGAAGTGTTTGTCGGCGACGGGCTTCACAAGCAAATTACAAATGAGGCCGATTACTAGCATGCCTACCAAGATGTACATTGTCTGGTTATAAACCTGTTCACGCGGAATGCCAATGCCAAGTTGATAGTCGCGCATATAGTTAATCACCACCGGACCCAACACGCCTGCGGTTGCCCAAGCGGTTAGCAACCGCCCGTGAATCGCACCAACCATTTGCGTACCGAACAAATCGGCGAGGTAGGCCGGCACGGTGGCAAAGCCCCCACCGTACATCGACAAAATAATACAAACCGCGCCGACAAATAACAGCAGGTTGCCAGCAGCAGCGCTCGACGGGATGCTCGCGTACAAAATGCCGCCCAAGACGAAGAAAATCACATAAGTCAGCTTCCGGCCAAGCTTGTCAGAAATACTCGCCCAGAAGAATCGACCGCCGATATTGAATAAACTAAGTAACGCGGTAAAGCCCGCCGCCACGCCAGCGATTGCGGTGAGTTGCGCTTTATCGAGTTCAACAAATTTTTTCGCCACGCCGATCAAATTGCCGCCAAAAATTTCTTGCAGCATCGGGCTTGCCATGCCGATCACGCCGATACCGGCCGATACGTTCATGCACAACACCATCCACACCAGCCAAAATTGCGGGATGCCCCACACTTTTTTGACATGCACATGGCGCTGAGTAATCATGGCGTTGGCTGCATCAGCCGCAGGCAATGTCCAACCGGTGGGTTTCCATCCGCTCGGTGGCACTCTGTAGCTCATCGCGCCAAACATCATAAATGCGAAATAACAAGCCGCCATCACCAGCAGCGTTTGCATCACGCCGACATCAGTTGGGGTAGCAAAGTATTTCATCAGTTCTGCCGCCATCGGCGAGCCAATCAACGCACCGCCGCCAAAGCCCATAATCGCCATGCCAGTCGCCATGCCACGCCGATCTGGAAACCACTTAATGAGCGTTGAAACCGGTGAAATATAGCCAAGACCCAAACCAATACCGCCGATCACACCGGAGCCCAACAGCATCATCCAGAACTGATGTTGCTGTACGCCGATGGCCGAGATCACCATGCCACCGCACCAGCAACATGCGCTGACTACACCTGCTTTGCGGGGACCGACGCGCTCGAGCCACCCGCCCCAAATCGCCGCAGAACTGCCGAGCAAAACGAAGAACAAGGTATACATCCAGCCGAGGGTAGAGATTTTCCAATCGCAGGTACTGACAAACAGTTCCTGAAAAAATCCCACTTCTGGTCCGCATTTGATACTTTCTTTAATCCCTAGCGCCTTCGACAGCGGCAACCAAAATACTGAGAAGCCATACGCCATGCCGATGCACAAATGAATCGCTAACGCAGCCGGTGGGACCAGCCATCGATTAAACCCTGGTCCCGCGATGGTTCGTTCCTTATCTAAGATGCCAGGCGTTTCTGAACTGCCCATTGCCGCTGCGCTTGATGCCATCGAAATCTCCTCAATCCATTTTAATTGCGTAGCCGATTTTATCGGCACTGATTTTTGATTTTATAAATGTCGACCATGCGATCAACATTTAATGATACCAACGAAATCTTCGGCGAGCCAAGCAGATTAGCCAAGTATTAGTAACGACTGTTTAAGATTTTATGTCGGGCCACTAGCGCTACAGCTGCCCCACTCCACAAAGCGCTAAGTTTTGTGCGGATACTTTAGACGGCACAAAGTGAAGCGCAAGTTGCTCTAACATCCGAGCCATTAATACGTTCTTGATAACGCGCACAACAAATCTGCGCGGCTGACAGAATCGCGTAAACTTTTCGCATGCTGATACAACTTTTATCCGACCTGCACCTTGAGGTTGACCCCGCGTTCTTGCCCGTTCCGGCGCCTAACGCGGATCTGTTGGTGTTGGCGGGCGACATCGGCGGCCAAGGACGAGGCGATGGCTCCGGTAGCAGATTAAATCGCGACGATCCGTTTGGGCTGCGTCGCTTTTCCCCGAAGCTCGGCCATTGGCCAACGCCGGTCCTGTATGTGCCGGGTAACCATGAATACGATGGCGGTGATATTGATGTCATCTATACCCGTTTGTATCAGGAATGTTTGAATCTTGGCATTACGTGGCTTGATCGTCGGGTGGTTGAAATAGCCAAGGTGCGCTTTATCGGCGCGACGCTCTGGACTGACTTTGAGGCGCTGTCACAGTGGCCGGACGATATGCCGGGTGCCATGACGCAAAATATGCAAGCTCGTGATCTGGCCTACCGCACCGCGAGCTATGCCTTGCGGATGGCAGCGACGACGATCAGAGGCGAGCCATTTGATTCGCCAGCCGTCGCGGCGCTGAGTCGCCAACACCAAACATGGTTACGTGAAGCGTTGTCCGGACCGTTTGTAGGTAAAATCGTCGTGGTAACTCATTTTGCACCAAGCCTAAAAAGTGCCGACCCCCGCTACGGCCTTACCCCCGGCACAGCGGGTTTTTGTAACGACCTGGACGATTTGGTGGGTCAAGCCAATGTGTGGTTGCACGGCCATTTGCATTGCCGGGTTGATTACATCCTAAACGGTTGCCGCATCATTTCTAACCCACTTGGCTATGCCAAGCGCGGTGAACAGCTTGGGTTTGATGGGTTGCGGTTGATCGACGTGGAATGACAACCCCAAACCCAAACCAATGCAATGCAGGTCGTTGGTTCAGTCCGCTGGGGTCAGTCCCTCGGTTTTTGTCGCTCTGGTTCATTGTCTTTTTGTCACCTCGCTTGTTACCCGGCTTCATGGTTTAAAACAGCATTTGCCGGATTAGTCTGGTTTAAACTTCAATGTGCTAAATACGCTTTGCACCAGTTACTGTGCATTCAAATTTAATTAAAACAGGGAATTCGTTATGAACGTCGCATTTTTAGGTCTCGGTGTGATGGGTTATCCGATGGCGGGGCATTTGCAGGCCAAAGGACATTCCGTTACGGTTTACAACCGCACAGAGAGCAAAGCTCAAGCTTGGGTGAGGCAGCACGGCGGGGTCGCGAAAGCCGCGCCATCGGAGGCGGCTACCGAAGCCGATATCGTGTTCATGTGTGTTGGTAATGACAAAGATGTACTAGCGGTCGCAGAAGAAGCGTTAACGGGCATGAAAGCCGGCGCCATCTTGGTTGATCACACCACGGCATCTGCCGACGCAGCGCGGCAAATATATGCAATGGCCAAAGCGCACGGCGTGGCGTTCATCGATGCGCCGGTTTCCGGAGGGCAAATGGGCGCGGAAAAAGGCCAATTGACCATTATGTGCGGTGGCGACCAGTCAGCGTTTAATTTTGCCAAACCGGTAATGGATTGTTTTGCCAAAGCAACTACGCTAATGGGCGCTTCCGGCGCAGGGCAGCTGACGAAAATGGTAAATCAAATCTGCATTGCAGGCTTGGTGCAGGCGTTATCAGAAGGCTTGGCGTTTGGCGAGAAGGCCGGGCTGGATGGCAATTTGGTGTTGGACGTGATTTCCAAAGGCGCCGCGCAATCATGGCAAATGGAGAATCGCGGCAAGACAATGTTGAAGCGCGAGTTTAATTTTGGATTTGCTGTCGATTGGATGCGCAAGGATCTGGGTATCGTCATTGACGAAGCCAAACGCAACGGTGCTGTCCTGCCTATCACTGCACAAATCGATCAATTTTATGCCGATGTACAACAGGCCGGCGGGGCAAGGTTTGACACATCATCCCTGATTACTAGACTATAGGCGCTTAGCGGGCTTTAATTGCGGCGCACGAAGGCTAGAACAGGAACAATTGTGATCAAACTCTATTATTCTCCCGGCGCTTGTTCACTCGCGCCCCACATCGTGTTGGAAGAGCTGGGTATCGCCTTTGAGTCAGTGTTGGTCTCGCTCAAGGACCGTGATCAGCACAAGGCAGATTTCTTGCGCGTGAATCCAAGGGCGCGCATCCCCGCTCTAGTGGTGGATGGCAAACTTCTAACGGAGTGCCCGGCAATTTTGACCTACCTTGGCGGCGGGTATGCCGCGCGCGGGCTGTGGCCAAAAGAAACATGGAAACAAGCTGAGGCACTGTCCTTGATGAGCTGGCTGTCGTCGAGTGTGCATATCGCGGCGGCGGGCATTTTCCGTCCCGAACGGTATTCAGCCGACGCGGCCGCAAAAGAAAGTATCAACGCCACCAGCAAAGCGACGTTGCTTAAACATTACGCTGATATCGAAAGTATGCTCACCGGCAAATCGTTTTTTGCCGGCAGCCAATACACTGTCTGCGATCCTTATTTGTTGGTGTTCTATCGATGGGGTTACCGAATTGGTGTTGATATGAAATCGCAGTTCCCCAACTGGACCAAGCACGCCTTGCAGGTTGCTTCACGGCCGACGGTAAAGCGGGTGCTTGAGATTGAAGGCATAAAGATCGATGGCTAATTAATTTTTAAAGTCGAGCACTGGTAAGGATTTCGAGACGTTTGTGGCTGAAGATGCCCGCCAGTAAAAGACTTTATAAAAAGTAGTATTAAACTAGGGCGCAATATGCAAGTCCAGTCGATGTTTTTCAAACAGACCGCGAGTACCAAACTCAATGACGCGGTGCTGCAGCGCGTCATGAAAAAGGCGAAGGTTAAGTTCGTTGATGGCCGCGCCGAAGGTGTCGCGCTGATCGACAACTGGGAGGACATTCGTACCTATGCCGCCGCAATGCGTGATCGCGTGATCGAGAATTTAGATGCGTATTTGATCGAGTTTGAAGCCAATGCGATTCGCCGCGGCTCGGTCGTGCACTGGGCGGAGACAGCGGAGGAGGCAAACGCGATTATTGTTAAGATTGCCCAAGAAAATAATGTGAAGGCTGTCACCAAATCTAAATCTATGGTGAGTGAGGAGGTGGCGCTAAACGGCGCACTGGAAGCCGCTGGTGTGTCGGTGCTGGAGACCGATTTGGGCGAATATATTTTGCAGCTCGCCAAAGAGCCGCCATCGCATATTGTGGCGCCCGCCGTGCATAAATCCAAAGAGCAGGTTGCGCAATTATTTGTTGATCACCACCACACTCCCGGCACCCCGCTGCTGACCGATATTGCCGCGATGACGCGGGAGGCCCGCGAGGTGTTGCGGGGACGTTTTTTATCTGCCGACATGGGCATTAGTGGGGCTAATTTTATCATTGCCGAAACCGGCACCACGCTCACCGTCACGAATGAAGGCAATGCCGACATGGTGACCACGATTCCGCGTATTCATTGCGTGATCACCGGTATTGAGAAAGTCATCCCGACGCTTGAGGATTTTGCGACTTTGATACGGCTTTTGCCGCGCTCTGCGATTGGCCAGACCATTTCGAATTATCTTACGCTCACCACAGGCATTAAAGCGCCGGACGAGCAAGAAGGGCCGGAGCAAATGCATATTGTGCTGGTTGATGCGGGACGCACTAAATTAGTCGGTAGCGATATGAGCGAGATGCTGCGCTGCATCCGCTGCGGTGCGTGTATGAATCATTGTCCGGTGTATCAGAACGTCGGCGGTCACGCCTATGGATGGGTGTACCCGGGGCCGATGGGCTCGGTGTTAACACCGGTTTATCAAGGCATTGAGAAGGGCGGCGATCTGCCGAATGCGGCGACGTTTTGCGGGGAATGTCAGGTTGTATGCCCAGTCAAAATTCCGTTGCCGGATTTGATGCGTAAATTGCGCGAGCAACAGTTTGATAAAAAGTTGCGCCCCTTCAGCGAGCGTTTTGGTATTGCGGTTTGGAGTTATTTCGTGCGGCGCCCAAAATTGTATTCATTGGCAGCCAGTATCGGCGCGGCGTTTGCGGCATGGCTGGGTGGACGCGAAAAGTTGATTCACAAGCTGCCCGGCATCGATGGCTGGACCGGTGGCCGCGATATGCCTGCACCAGAAGGGCGGACATTCCGCGAACTCTACGCCGAGAAACAACGGATTGAAAAAGCAAATTCATGAGCCCGCGTGACAATATTTTGGCGCGGATTCGTTCGCAAAGTCAGGCTGACCCTAGGAACGGTAATCGCCCAAATGCCGCGCCAGGAGCCAATCTCGGCGTTTCGCACTTAGTTGTCCGTGAGGTCATTGCCAAACACGAACGCGGCCCTTTGCCCGGTTTTGCGAAGCATGACCCCGTGCAACATTTCATTGCTGAATGTGAGCGCGTCAAAACGACACTCGCCGAGGTGGCTTCGCTGACGGACGTTCCGTTTGAAGTGGCGCGCTATCTTGCAACGATTTCCGGTGCAAACAACCAGCTCGTCGGATGGTCCGAATTCGCCGCGCTTGATTGGCCAAGCGCCGGACCCAACTACCAAAATCGTCCCGCAGTCGGCAGTGATTTAATCGGCGTTACCGGTTGTTTTTGCGCGATTGGCGAGACCGGCACATTGCTGCTACTTGGGAGCCGCGACACCCCAAAGGTCACGGCATTGCTGCCCGAAACGCATATCTGCATCGTCAAAAAATCACGCATTGTGGCAACGATGGAAGACGCGTTCCAGTTGATGCGCGATGAAATCGGCGAGCCGCCGCGGGCCACTTTTTTTGTCTCTGGCCCTTCAAGGACAGCAGACATTGAGCAAACCATTGTGATCGGCGCTCACGGTCCGTATCGGGTGCATGTGGTGCTAGTGCCCTAGCGTGGCTGAGCCTACGTCGTTGGGAGGCGGCGTGAATGAGACCATGCGTTGCAGCTTTTCCGCATCCCCTCACGTCAGCGCTCAACTTCACCACCGCAAAGAGAAAGGCTTTCCATGAAGCTAGCGCCACCGATTATGATTGGCATCATTCCTGTTGATTTCATTTTGTTCGCGCTCGTCTTGTTGGGTGTGGCTTGTTTCCATCGGCATACCTTGGGTATTGCGATGGCGGGCGTGGTGGTGATTGCGGTCTATAAAATGATTTTTACCGGCTTTACTTCTGGCGCTGGCGTGATGGGATTTATCAGCCATCTTGGCCATGAGTGGGTGGTTATGGGCAATTTGTTGGGATTGTTGCTGGGCTTCGCGCTGCTCTCCCGACACTTTGAAAAAAGCCATGTGCCATTGATGCTGCCGCGCTATTTGCCCGATGATTGGCGGGGCGCATTTTTGTTGTTGGTAATGGTTTTCGTATTGTCGGCGTTCCTGGATAATATTGCCGCTGCATTGATCGGCGGCGCGATGGCGCATCAGTTGTTTCGCGCCAAGCTGCACGTCGGCTATTTGGCAGGTATTGTCGCGGCAGCGAATGCGGGCGGTGCGGGCTCTGTAGTTGGCGATACCACCACCACAATGTTGTGGATTTCCGGCGTGCACCCGCTCGATGTGTTTCATGCTTATGTTGCTGCGGTTGTGGCGCTGGTCGTATGCGGTATTCCGGCAGCGATACAGCAGCAGCGCTATTCACCGATTATCAAAAACACCGAGACCCACACCCACATTGATTGGGTACGCATTGGCATCGTGATGATGATGTTAGTGTTTGCGATTCTCGCCAATTTGCTCGTTAACTTGAAAGTGAGCCCCGCGTTGGCTGTTGCGGCGGAGAACATCCCCATGATGGGCTTGGCCGTGTGGTTAGCTATCATTATTTCGCTGCCGCTACGCCGTCCTGACTGGATGGTTCTGCCGGATGCGTTTAAGGGTGCTGTTTTTTTGTTGGCGCTGGTGTTGTGCGCATCGATGATGCCCGTCGAGCAGTTGCCATCAGCCTCGTGGCTGAGCACGCTCGGTTTGGGGTTTGTCTCAGCCGTGTTCGATAACATTCCGCTCACCGCGTTAGCGATCAAGCAAGGTGGGTACGATTGGGGCGTCCTCGCTTACGCAGTTGGTTTTGGCGGTTCGATGGTTTGGTTTGGCTCCTCGGCGGGCGTGGCATTGGTTAGTATGTACCCGGAAGCAAAGTCGGTATCAAACTGGCTCAAAGGTGGCTGGCATGTGCCGCTGGCGTATGTTTTAGGTTTCGCGGTGATGCTGGCTCTCATGGGTTGGCATCCGCGTTAAACCTGTCGACAGCGCTTTATGCACGACGAGCCGCGCCAAATGGAGCGCACGAAAATAGAGCAAAGGTCGTTACTGTCCTTACTCCTGTCGCATTGCTGCGGCGCAGCAAGTGGCTGTCGACTATGCTGGTCGGTACAATGTTGTATTTTGATTTCAGTCAACGGACTTCATACCGCTTTCTATTGCGCCCTTGCTACATCACGATTAGCATACACTGTGTGATATACAAGCCAGTCATCGAAGCTGGCACGCTAGACGTTAAATTATCGTTACACGATAAACGTCACGAAAAAAATCTATTTTTAACATTCCATCTCTGGAGGAGTTTTCATGAAGAGCAAGCTACTAGGTTTAGTCGCCGCGATTGCGGCCGTTGTTTCCGTTTCAGCATTAGCCGCAGATCCGATTAAAATCGGAGTGGCAGGCCCATTCACCGGCGGTTCCGCACCGATGGGTGTGTCGATGCGTGATGGTGTCAAATTGGCAGTTACTGAAATCAACGCCAAAGGTGGCGTGATGGGTCGTCAATTCGTGATGATTGAGCGCGATGACGAAGCGAAAAACGAGCGCGGTGTACAAATTGCGCAGGAACTCATTAACAAAGAAAAAGTCGTTGCCACATTGGGCTTTATTAACACCGGTGTCGCTTTGGCCTCGCAGCGTTTCTATCAAGAAGCAAAGATTCCTGTGTTCAATAATGTTGCAACTGGCTCGTTAGTGACCAAGCAATTTATTCAGCCAGAATTCAAAGAAAACTATATTTTCCGTAACGCTGCGCACGATACTATTCAGTCCGCAATGATCGTTGATGAAGCTATTACGAAGCGTAAATTTACCAAGGTTGCGATCTTGGCCGATTCCACCAACTATGGCCAGCTCGGCATGGCTGATTTGGTGAAAGCCCTTGAGAAAAAGAACGTAAAAGCGGTCGCAATCGAGAAATTCAACGTTAAAGATGTTGATATGACCTCACAATTGTTGAAGGCCAAAGAAGCTGGTGCGCAGGCAGTGCTGACTTATGCCATCGGCCCAGAATTAGCGCAAATCGCCAATGGCATGGAAAAGCTCGGTTGGAAAGTTCCGATGATCGGTTCGTGGACATTGTCGATGGGCAACTTTATTGACAATGCAGGCAAAAACGGTAACGGCGCAACCATGCCGCAAACCTTCATCCAAGACGGCAACACACCAAAACGTAAGGCGTTTATTGATGCTTACGTAAAGGCATACAAGCCAGCCAACGGTCGTATCCCGTCACCAGTGTCAGCTGCCCAAGGTTATGACTCTGTTTATTTGCTTGCTGCCGCAATCAAGCAAGCCGGCTCTACCGACGGCGTCAAGATTCGCGAAGCGCTTGAGAGCCTGAAAGAAAAAGTTGATGGCGTCGTCACCACTTACGATAAGCCATTCTCAAAAGATGACCACGAAGCCATCAAAATGGGCGTTCCAGTCATGGGACAAGTGATTGACGGGCATGTCGTACCTGCTAAGTAAATCGTAGCCTGCTACATGATTTGGTAAACCATAACGCGGGGGATGTTTCGTCCCCCGCGTTTATTTTGTCCGCTTGTTTTGATGCGCAACAATAGATAAAAAGAAGGTTTGGCCCACTATGGATATTTTCCTACAGCTCACGTTCAGCGGCATCGCGCTCGGGATGATTTATGCAGTAATCGCGTTCGGCTACCAGCTTACGTTCGCCACCTCCGGCACGCTTAATTTCGGGCAAGGCGAGGCGCTGATGCTGGGTGCTTTGGTTGGGTTGAGTTTGGCAGGCAACGTCATGGGTGGGCCGTATATCAATTATTGGTTGATGATTCCGCTCGTCATGCTGTTTGGCGCATTACACGGCGTAGTCGTGGAGCGCATTGGCGTCCGGCCTTCCGTTAAAACCAAAAATGAATTCGGCTGGATCATGTCCACGATTGCTCTGGCGATTATTTTTAAAAATGTGGCCGAGAATATTTGGGGCAAAGACGATATTACTTTCCCTTCGCCGGTGTCGACTGCACCGTTCGAAATTTTCGGCGCACGGGTACAGATCATGCAGGTTATTGTGGTGGTTGGCGCGCTGGCCATCATGTTGGCAGTCGAAATGTTTAACCGCAAATCGATTTACGGTAAAGCCGTCGTGGCGACAGCGAATGATTCTGACGCGGCCGGCTTAATGGGCATTAATACGGCACAGGTTGTTACCTTTTCCTATGCGTTGTCTTCTGCGACTGCCGCGTTTGCGGGCGTGCTGGTTGCGCCGTTGACGCTCACCGGTTCAACAATGGGCACGGCGCTCGGCCTGAAGGCGTTTGCGGTGGCGATTATTGGCGGCCTGACTTCGGGCGTTGGCGCGATTGTAGGCGGACTTATTTTAGGCATTGCCGAAACGCTCACGGGTTACTACATCTCCACTGGCTATAAAGAAGTGCCGGGCTTGCTGCTGCTATTACTGGTGTTAGCGATTAAGCCATCGGGTCTGTTTGGCAAAACCACGATTAAGAAAGTTTAAGTCATGAAGCGAAATAACCTCGCGGTGATGATCGGATTCGTCTTAGCACTGATTCTGTTTCCAATCCTGATTCCCAATCCCTATTACATCCATCTCGCCGAAACGATTTTAATTTACGCAATTTTATTGTTTGGTCTCGACATTGTGGTGGGCTACACAGGAGAAGTCTCACTGGGCCACGCCGGTTTGTTTGGCATTGGTTCCTATACGGCTGGGGTGTTGTTCTTCAAGCTCGGCGTGCCGTTTGCTTTGGCGGTACCGGCCAGCATTGTGGTAACGGCCATCTTCGGTGCCTTGTTGGCACTGCCTGCGCTGCGCGTCACGGGACCGTATTTGGCCATGGTGACGTTGGCATTCGGGACAATCATCCAAATTTTGATTAACGAAATGACCTTTCTGACCGAAGGTCCGCTAGGGATCAAAGTGCCCAAGCCTTCATTTTTTGGTCACAAATTAGATGAAGTCGAATATTTCTATTTGGTTGCCGCCATCATGGTGATTGCACTAATCGCGGTTAACCGCTTGCTGAGGTCTCATTTTGGCCGCGCATTTCAAGCGCTGCGTGCCAGCCCCGTGGCGTGTGATTGCATGGGCGTTTCCGTCTACCGTTACAAAGTGTTTGCGTTTGTATTTAGTGCAGGCATGGCGGGGCTGGCGGGCAGTTTGTACACCTACTCCGAGGAATATATTTCGCCCAATACGTACGTGAATGAATTGACGATTCTGTTCTTGCTCGCGGTGATTATGGGCGGTCGCAAAACCCGTAGCGGGCCTATTATCGGCGCTGCAATCGTGGTGATGTTGCCCAGCTTGTTGTCTGATATTGAGCTTTTTCGCAAAATCGCTTATACCGCCGCGACGGTCGGCGTGTTGGCGTCCGCTTGGTTGTTAGCCAAGAAACAGAAGACGATTCGTGAAATTGCGTTACCCCTCATTGCGACCATTGCGATGGCTGTTTTTTCCTATAAGTTAGAAAATATTATCGATTGGCGGTTGACCATCTTCGGTTTGATGACGCTTTTTGTTGTTTATTATTTGCAGGATGGCATCGTTGGTTTCCTACGCGGTATCGCCGAAAAAATTTGGCCGAGCGCCTTCCGAAAACATGATGAATACGCGGAAAAAGCTGACGAATCGTTGGCCTGGGAAAAATCACCACACAGCACGTCGTCAAGCGCTGCTTTGCTGAACGCCAAACAAATTTTGATGCAATTTGGCGGGCTAAAAGCGCTTAATTTGGTGGATCTCAATATTGCAAAAGGCACTATCCACGGACTGATTGGGCCCAATGGTTCCGGTAAGAGCACGATGATGAACGTGCTCACAGGTATTTATAAACCGACTGCCGGGGCGGTGGAATTTAACGGCGGCGTAATTTCGGATTCAACGCCGTCCGCCATCGCGCTGGGCGGCATTGCCCGTACGTTCCAAAATGTGCAATTGTTTGGCGAGATGACGGCCACTGAGAACGTGCTGGTCGGGCTGCACCACACCTTCAAAAGCAATATGCTTGACGTGATGCTTAACACCAAGCGTTATCGGGCAGAAGAACATCACGCACGGATTCGGGCCGCCAGCATTTTGCAGTTTGTTGGCTTGGCGGAGTTGGCCAATGACGAGGCACGCAATCTACCTTATGGCAAACAGCGCTTGCTGGAAATTGGGCGCGCATTGGGTTTGAGCCCGAATCTGCTGCTGCTTGACGAGCCCGCTGCTGGCCTAACGGCACCGGACATCAAAGAGCTCGTTGCCATCATTCGTAAAATCCGTGAGCATGGCATCACGCTCATTTTGATTGAGCATCATATGGATGTTGTGATGTCGATTTGCGATACTGTGACTGTGCTTGATTTTGGACAAAAAATTGCCGAGGGTATGCCGGCAGATGTGCAGGCAAATCCGAAGGTGATCGAAGCTTATTTGGGTGGTGAAGCAGGCGGCGCAGCCGAAAATACAAGCCATGCCGAGCCAACATCAACCACACCATTTCCTGCTTGAGGACGCATCATGCTAACCATCAATAATCTTTATGCAGGCTACGGAAAAGTTGAAGTGCTGCACGGCATCTCGCTCGACGTGCCAAAAGGCAAAGTCGTGACGTTGATTGGCTCTAATGGTGCGGGCAAAACCACCACCATGCGGGCTATTTGCGGCATGATTAAACCGAAATCTGGGGATGTGCAACTCAATGGAAAAAATGTTGCCGGCTTGGATTCACATCGCATCGCCCGCGCTGGATTGGCGCATTCACCCGAGGGCCGTCGTGTTTTTTCGACCATGAGTGTGCGCGACAATTTAACGCTGGGTGCTTTCCCGCGCTTTACCGGTGCGCGTCCTAAAGGCGATATCAAAGCCGATTTGGAAAAGTCGCTTGAATTGTTTCCTCGCTTAAAAGAGCGCCAAGACCAGCTGGCCGGCACGTTATCCGGCGGTGAGCAGCAAATGTTGGCGATGGCGCGGGCACTGATGATGAACCCCGATGTCATCTTGCTCGATGAGCCTTCTATGGGACTGGCACCAATTTTGGTCGAAGAGGTATTCCGTATTATTTTGCGGCTTAAGGCGGAGGGCATCACGATGCTACTCGTTGAGCAATTTGCGGCTGCGGCGCTCAATGTGGCTGACTACGGTTACGTCATGGAAAACGGTCGCATCTCGCTGCACGGTGCAGCAGAAAAATTGAAAAACGATCCGGCGGTCAATGAGGCTTATTTGGGTGGTGCGAACAAGCATTAGAAAACGTTGATGGTGTCGGGGTCTTAGGCATGCGGGCGGGTAGATTGGGTAAACAGTTGGCGCGCTTGCGCAACACCGGCGATGAAAATTAAACCCAGCATAAAATGCACCGATGAAGCCGAATATGCCCAAGGTTCCCAAGATCCTGATTACGCGCCAAGTTTTCCCCGAAGTCATCGATTTTCTTAGCGCTGATTTCGAAATCGATTACAACGCATCCGATGTGGTGCTTTCCACAGATGCGTTGCGCGAGCGTGCGGCAAGCTGTGTAGGCGTGCTGTGTTGCCTAACCGAAAAAATTGACCGCATATTTCTCGATCACTGTCCAGCCGTCAAAGTGGTCAGCAACATCGCCGTCGGCTATAACAATATCGATGTCGTAGAAGCGAAAAATCGCGGCGTAAAAATCACCAATACGCCAGGCGTGCTCGATGACACCACCGCTGACCTCACTTTCGCCTTGATGATGGCCGCCGCTAGACGCATTACCGAGACTGAATTCCTGCTGAGACAAGGTCATTGGAAAAAGAGTTTCGCCGTACAGCAAATGTTGGGCACTGATATTCATCATGCGAGCTTGGGCATTATCGGCATGGGGCGCATCGGTCAGGCGATTGCCAAACGCGCGCGCGGTTTTGATATGCAGGTGCGATATTTCAATCGCACCCCGCTGGACGCCGCGATTGAGAAAACATTAAATGTCCGTTACGCCGCGCAAGAAACGATTCTTCGCGAGAGCGATTTTGTGGTGGTGATGGTGCCCTATTCTGCGGCAACCCATCACCTGATTGGCGCTAAAGAACTCGCGTTCATGAAACCAACATCCATTTTAATCAACACCGCGCGGGGTGGCGTGGTTGATGATGCGGCCTTGATTGTCGCGTTGAAGGCCAAGCAAATCGCTGCTGCGGGAATCGACGTTTTTGAAAACGAACCTGCGTTCAATCCTGAATTTCTGAATTTAAAAAATGTCGTCCTCACTCCCCATATTGGCAGCGCCACGCTTGCTACCCGGATGGCGATGGCGATGTTAGCCGCAACAAATTTAAGGGCTGGCTTGTTGGGGCATGCGCCGCCAAATTGGGTCAATAGCTAGGCTTAGGTGATAGGGTGAGGGCGCTTGCGGCGCCGTGAGGAAGCGTCTTTGAGGTGAGAGGGTGAGGGTCCGTAACTCGGCAACGCATAGCGCTGCCGTGGCGACACGCTCACTGTTTCACTTCCCCACCTGAATTTCAGGGTAGCTTCACCCAAGCCAGCTCCAGCCAGGCGTCCGGCCGATGCACTACCGATACGCCCGCCCTCGCCGCCCAAGGGGTGACTTGCAAATGCAGCGGTATGTGCAGCACCTGGTCGTGATGGATTTGCATCGCTTGAACAATCATTGCTTGGCGCTTTTTTACATCAATTTCGCCTTCTAATTTATCGATCAACTCGTCTATAGCGATATTTTTATAATTGCCCCAGTTATATTCGCCTGCACCTTTGCTATCACGGCTATGCAGCACAGGTTTGAGTGTAAAAATCGCATCGGTAGTTGATCCGCCCCAGCCTAGCATGTAGAGGCTTGTATCGAGTTTTTGCACCTTCGGAAAATAATTGGCTTTGGGGACAGAGTCTACTTTTACGTTGACACCAATTTTTGACCACATGCCCGCCAGTGCAACGCAAATCCGTTCATCGTTAATATAGCGGTCGTTTGGGCAGTCCAGCGTCACGGTAAAGCCGTTGGGATAACCGGCATCGGCCAGCAATTTTTTGGCGGCGCTAATGGTGATCATGGGGTGGCGTTTTTCCATCGAATCGGGAATGCCGGCATCGACGCGTGCGGGCAGAAGAATCGCGGTGGGGACAGACAGCCCGCGCATCACGGTTCGTTTGATAGCCTCGACATCAACCGATTGGTAGAGGGCCAAGCGAACGCGCTTGTCTTTGAACGGATTTTTGCCTTTCACATCCGAATAAAGCAATTCGTCGCGACCTTGATCCATGCCGATAAACACGACACGGTTCTCGCGGCCCTCAAAGATTTTTATCGCTTTATCTTGAGATAATTTGGCGATGTCCTGCAGCGGTGGATCGAGTACGAAATCTAACTCGCCGGAGATCAGCGCGGCGAGACGTGTGGCGGGCGAGCGAATTGGCGTAAACACCACATCAGTTACATTTCCCTCAAAACGTCCTTCTTTAAGGCCCCACCAGTTGGGGTTTTTCTTGAGCACCGTTTTGACATCCGCCTCCCGCGAGACCAGAATGAACGGCCCCGTTCCCATGGCGTTGCGCACGGCGAATGTTTCTTCTTTATTGTTGTAGTCCTGCGGTTTTTCGACTTTGTTTTTAATCGCCCACGCCTTTGACATAATGAACATCGTGGCACTACCGAGCATGTCGGGCAACACCGCGTTGGGTACAGGCGTGACGAGTTCAATCGTGAAATCATCTATTTTGCGCGGCTTGCCAAGCGCGTTGGCATAGACCTTGAACTTTGAGGTCGACATTTGATTACGCAGAATCGAGAACACCACATCATCGGCCGTAAACACCGAACCGTCGTGCCATTTCACGCCGTGGCGCAATGCGATTAACCAAGTTGTCGCATTAGTTTGCGTAACCGAGGTCGCCAAGCGCGGGATGAGCTTCATGTTTTTATCACGGCTCAATAACTGCTCATAAATCTGGCCATTAAATTGATTGTTAAATGACTCATTGTCGGCATGCGGGTCATGGGTGGTGGCATCGCCTTGGTTTGACCAGCGTAGCGTTTTGGCTTGAGCTATAGTCGGCGCTAGTAGCAGCCACGCGACAGACACGGTGGCGGCAATACAAAGATAACTGTAAAAGTGATTGGGCTTTTTCATCTTGGGTTTATTCATAAGGTTTTTACAATGATTTCTTACTGCATACTTCAAATTCGTTCAAACGCTTTAACAATTGCCTTGATGAGATAATACGATGTCGTCATCATCGCATGCGCTGTCTTTGCTCGCTACTGCGAGCGCGTTGCGATAGCATTCATAAACACGTAAATCGCCCATGAAACCCACTGTTCTGCATTCCCCTGCCGCCACGCGTACGCACTACACCATTGCGCCCAAAAATCTCGCCGCCCATTTGTTTGAGGTCACTGTCACCATCGATTTGCCCGACCCCTCTGGGCAGCGCTTTAGGTTGCCGACGTGGATTCCCGGTAGCTACATGATCCGGGAGTTTGCCCGCAATATTGTCACTCTGGTGGCCGAGAGCGGTGGCGGACCGGTGGCGGTTGAAAAAATCGACAAGATGACGTGGCAGTGTGCGCCAGTTATTGGCCAGCTGACGCTACGTTATGAAGTCTATGCGTGGGACTTGAGTGTTCGTGCGGCTCATTTGGATGAGACTCATGGATTTTTCAACGGCACGAGTGTTTTCCTGTTGCCGGAAGGTCGCCGCGCGGCGCCTTGTGCCGTGATGATCACGGTGCCGGTGGACTGGAAAATAGCCTCGGCGCTAAGTGAAACCCCAGGTTCGGCGGGCGTTTCTGGGCAGAACGCCCCCAAAACGCCCGCTCAGAGCGGACTTTCAGAGTCAACATCCCACTGGCGTTACGCCGCCAATTATGACGAACTGATCGATCATCCGGTCGAAATGGGTACCTTCACGCATGCCAGTTTTGAAGCCTGCGGCGTCACGCACCATATCGCCATTACTGGCAAACACCGGGCAGACTTGCCCCGCATTTGTGCAGATTTCAAAAAAATCTGCGAGGCGCAGATTTCATTTTTCGAGCCATTACTAAAGCCCGCCGAAGAGGCCACGCCTAACGCCGCGCCATTCAAAGAATATTGGTTCTTGCTCACCGTCGTGGGCGATGGTTTTGGCGGCTTGGAACATCGCGCTTCCACAGCGTTGATTGCGGGGCGCGACGATTTGCCGCACGCGCATGTGCCAGGCATGACACTGGGCTATCGCAAATTATTGTCCCTTACCTCACATGAATATTTTCATACCTGGAACGTCAAGCGCATCAAACCCGCCGGTTTTATCGAGGTCGATTTGTTTAATGAAAGCTATACCCGCCAGTTATGGTTTTTTGAGGGCTTTACCGATTATTACGACGATCTGTTTTTAGTCCGCACTGGTCTGATTACACCGCTCGAATACCTGGAAGTAGAAGCCGAGAATATCGGCCGCGTGCTGTCGCAATCGGGACGCTTGAAACAAAGCGTGGCCGAATCCTCGTTCGATGCTTGGACAAAATATTATCGCCAAGATGAGAACGCGCCCAACGCAATTGTCAGCTACTACCAAAAAGGCGCGATGGTCGCCCTAGCACTTGACCTCACGATCCGGTCGAAAACGGATGGCGCAAAATCGCTTGATGATGTGATGCGCTCACTGTGGAATCGCAACGGAAAAACCAACATCGGCGTGCCGGAAACGGCCATCGAAAAAATCGTGACGGAGGTGACGGGCTTGGATTTAAGATCCTTCTTTAACGAGGCAGTTTATGGCACCAATGACTTGGCACTTTCACCGCTGTTTGCCACAGTCGGCATTGAAATGAGTTCGCGCGTACCGGGTCAGGCCAAGGCGGGCGACGTACTGCCGCCCAGCATCGGCGCACGCATCGGTATCGATACGAATGGCGATGCAAAACTGCTCCAAGTTTTCGACGGTGGCGCTGCACAAGAGGCAGGACTATCCGCCGGCGACACCATCATTGCGATTGATGGACTACGCGTGACGGCGAATAATTTTGACCGACGCATCAAATCATTTGCCGTCGCCACCACCGTTGAAATGATCGCCTTCCGCCGCGATGAATTGCGGCGCTGCATGGTCACCCTTCAAGCGCAGGCGGCCAGTACGGTGGTGCTGACCACGCGCGATACCCCGCCTGAGCACAAGTTACGGCGGGACCAATGGCTTGGGCAATAATTTAGCGCGGTAGCGCAACTTACTGGCATAAAAGCGCAAAATAAAAGCCCCATGAGACTTTAGGCAAGGTTTAGTAATTTTCAAGGAATTTTCAAGGAATTTTGAAGGAATTTTGAAGGAATTTTTTAAGGAATTTTTATGAACGCCCCACAAGATTTAAAGCTCCTCCCGCTGCAAGACCCCACGCTATTGCGCACTCAATGCTACCTCGACGGCGCTTGGGTCGAGGCCGATTCGGGCAAACGCTTTGAGGTCGATAATCCTGCGACCGGCAGAGTCATTGCCAATGTGCCCGATTGCGGCGCCGGTGAAACCAAACGCGCTATTGCCGCCGCCGCCGCCGCGCTACCCGCCTGGCGTGCACTGACCGCCAAAGCGCGCAGCCAAATATTGCGCAAGTGGTTTGATCTGATGATCGCTCACGCTGACGATTTGGCGCTGATTCTCACCACTGAGCAAGGCAAACCCTTGGCTGAGGCCAAGGGTGAAGTGATGTACGGTGCGTCGTTTATTGAATGGTTTGCTGAGGAAGGAAAACGTATTTATGGTGACGTGATCCCACCGCATATGGCTGACAAACGCTTGATCGTCATGAAGCAGCCGATTGGGGTCTGTGCGGCGATCACGCCGTGGAATTTCCCGAACGCGATGATCACCCGGAAAGCCGCGCCAGCACTGGCAGCTGGCTGCACGATGGTTTTAAAGCCGGCCGAACAAACCCCGCTTTCTGCACTCGCAATGGCCGAACTCGCGCACCGTGCGGGCATCCCGAAAGGCGTGTTTAACGTCATCACGGGCGATGCCCCCGCGATTGGCGGCGAGCTGTGCGCGAACCCGATTGTGCGCAAGCTCACCTTTACTGGCTCAACCGAAGTCGGACGTATTCTGATGCGTCAATGTGCGCCAACGATCAAAAAATTATCGCTCGAACTCGGCGGTAACGCGCCGTTTATCGTGTTTGATGATGCCGATTTGGATGTTGCCGCCGAGAGCCTGATGGCGGCAAAATATCGCAATGCCGGGCAGACTTGCGTGTCGGCCAATCGCATTTATGTGCAGGCGGGCGTGTATGAAAAATTTGCCGAAAAATTAGCAGCCAAAATAGCGCCGCTTAAGGTTGGTGTTGGCACCGAGGCGGGTACGAATATCGGCCCCCTGATTGACCAGCAAGCCATGACCAAAGTTGAGGCCCATGTAGCAGATGCAATTGCCAAAGGCGCCACAGTTGTCACCGGCGGCAAGAAGAGCCCGCTGGGCGGTTTGTTTTACGAACCAACGCTACTCACTAACGTGCCGATGTCAGCGATGGTATCGCATGAAGAAACCTTCGGCCCGGTTGCGCCATTGATTAAATTCGATACCGAAGCTGAAGTCGTAAAGCTTGCAAACGATTCAGAATTTGGTCTCGCCTGTTATTTTTTCTCGCGCGATGTGAGCCGGGTGTTTCGTGTTGGCGAGGCGCTCGAATCGGGTATGGTCGGTATCAACACCGGCATGTTTTCAAACGAAGTGGCACCATTCGGCGGGGTGAAACAATCGGGCTTGGGGCGCGAAGGCTCGAAATATGGGATCGAAGATTATTTGGAAATTAAGTACCTTTGTATCGGAGTTTGACAGATGCGGTATCGGCACATAGATACAAGGATCGACGGGTGTTTCGGGGCATTATTGCCGCGAACTGCCCGCCAGTGCTTGAGTTTTGTGATTTTTAGCGGGGCAATTCTATTTGCCGTGCCAGCTTTTCCCCAAGCGGTTACGGCGGCTCAACCGCCTTCTTCGGCTGTTCGTGAGCCCCTCCGCGAACCAACCCGGGAAGCACCCGAGCTGGCAACTGGTGTTGTCGCCAAACAAGCCGTCAGCGCCAGGCACTCGATGGTCGTTGCGGCGCATCCGCTGGCGGTCGAGGCGGGGTTGAAAATGCTCGATCAGGGCGGTGCCGCGATTGATGCAACGATTGCAGTACAGCTCGTTTTAAACCTGATTGAAGCGCATGCATCCGGCATTGGCGGCGGTGCATTTATCATGCATTTTGATGCCCGGAAAAATAGTGTCGCCGCCTACGATGGCCGCGAAGAAGCGCCGCTGGCGGCGACGCCAGAATTGTTTTTAGGCAAAGACGGCAAGCCGATGAGGTTTGTCGATGCCGTGATTGGCGGTAAATCAGTTGGTGTACCGGGGCTGTTGCGGGCATTGGAAATGGCGCACGCCAAGCATGGCAAGCTTAAATGGGCGCAATTGTTTGAGCCCGCTATTGACCTTGCCGAGAACGGCTATCCCTTGGTATTGCGGCTGCAAAGGCATTTGGAAAACGAAACCATACTGCGCAACAATCCGAATGCTAAAACGATTTTTTATAACGAAGACGGCAGCTTAAAGCCGATGGGCGCAAAGATTAAAAATCCGCAATTTGCGGCGGTGTTGAAGCGTATTGCTGAAGAAGGTGCAGATGCGTTTTATAAAGGCGAAATCGCCCGCGATATCGTGGCGGCCGTGCAAGGCCATGCGACCAATCCCGGCGGCTTGAGCGAAGCGGATCTGAGTCGCTACAAAGCCCGCGCCGTCGAGCCTGTCTGCGGCAATTATCGTACGTATAAGGTCTGCGGCATGCCGCCACCGTCCAGCGGCGGTGTTGCGGTGCTGCAAATGTTGAAAACGCTAGAGCGCTTCGACCTGAAATCGGTGCGCCCAAATTCTGCCGAGGCCGTTCATTTGTTTTCTGAAGCGGGCCGCTTGGTTTATGCGGATCGTGACCGCTATATCGGTGACGACCGGTTTGTCAGTGTGCCGGTAGCAGGCTTAATTGACCCTCCTTATAACAAAGCCAGGAGCCAATTGATCGCGCCGGAAAAATCGATGGGCAAAGCCGAGGCGGGCATCCCGGCAGGTATTAAAACCGCGATGGTCGACGGCGACACGCTCGAGTTCCCGTCAACATCTCATATTTCGGTGGTTGACCGCGACGGTAATGCGGTCAGTATGACAACGTCGATTGAGTCATTCTTCGGCAGCCGATTATTTGTTCACGGCTTTCCGTTGAACAACCAGTTAACCGATTTTTCAATGACGCCCACCGAAAACGGCCGCCCGGTGGCTAACGCCGTCGCACCCGGCAAGCGACCGCGTAGCGCCATGTCACCGACACTGGTCTTTAGCAACGCGGGTCCGGATAAAGGCAAACTTGTCATGGTGATCGGCTCGGCTGGTGGCAGCGCGATTATCAATTACGTGGCGAAAGCCATTGTCGGCGTGCTCGATTGGGGAATGGACATTCAGACCGCCATTTCGCACCCAAACATGGGCAGCCGAAACGGCCCGACCGATCTTGAACGCGCGACCAGTGCCGAACAATTGGCGGAGACGCTCAAAGCCATGGGGCATGAAACCCGCGTCGTCGACTTAAGTAGCGGTACGCATGGCATTTTGCGAACGGCCGATGGCTGGCAAGCGGGTGCTGATCCTAGGCGTGAGGGAGTTGGCAAAGGGCGTTGATGTCGGTGGGGAAAGACATCGGGATCGGAATTGGAATTGGAGTTGGTGTTGAAATTAGTGGATTCATTTTTAATGTTGAAATTTTTTGGGAATATAACGATGTCTACGCAAAAAAACGGTCTATCGAAATGTCATTTTTTGGCTTCAACCCTTGCTCTAGCAGCGTTCAGCGCATGTAGCGTCAGCCCGCCAGCGCCCACCACGACTTCGCCGCAAACCTCAGTGCCTGCCGCGCCCCAATCTGCCAAGCCGTTGCCCGCGCCGGAACCTGTTAAGACCGGCCCGCTCGCCGCCAATGCGCCAGCCGCGGTTGACGCAATGCCAGCCGTTGTGACTGATCTCATTATTCGCGATAGCGCTTTAGGTAAAGGTGATGCCGCGACGACCGGCGCGGTAATGTCGGTGCATTACACCGGCTGGCTCTACGATCCAAAAATGCCGAACGGCAAAGGCAAAAAATTCGATTCTTCATTGGATCGAAACGAGCGTTTTCCGATTACGCTCGGTGTAAGCCGCGTTATACAGGGTTGGACGAAAGGCTTGGCCGGTATGAAAGTGGGCACCAAACGCACGCTCATTATTCCACCGCAATTGGGCTATGGTGAGCGCGGTGCAGGCGGCGTGATTCCACCAAATGCCACACTGCTGTTCGAGGTTGAATTGTTTACGATGACACCCGGGCCAACGCCAGCACCTACCGGCAAGTAAATAGTGGAGGTCGATGTATCGTGGACCTTTGCCGCCCTATGTGCGTTAGCCTTTTTTGCGGGCTTAGTCGATTCCGTGATCGGCGGTGGCGGTTTAATTCAAGTGCCGGCACTCTTGGTCATGCTGCCCACCGCGCCTATTGCCACGGTCTTCGGTACCAATAAAATTGTTTCCGTTTGTGGCACATCGGTGGCGTTAGCGCAAATCGCCCGCAAGGTGACGGTGCCTTGGACAATGTTGTTCGGCGGTGCGGTGATGGCGGCAATTTTCGCATTTTTGGGCGCGCGCTCGGTCACGTACATTGATCCGAAATATTTGAAGCCGGTTATCTTATTGCTGTTGATCGGCGTGGCGATTTACACCTTTACGCGCAAAGATTTTGGCAGCCTGCACGCGCCGAAATGGCCGGAGACGACCCAGCGTTGGATCGCGATGGCCATTGGAGCAGTCCTTGGTTTTTATGAAGGCTTTTTTGGTCCCGGCACCGGTAGCTTTTTGATTTTTGCGTTTGTTGGTTTGTTGGGATTTAATTTCTTAACCGCATCGGCGTCAGCAAAGGTGATTAACATCACCACCAATTTGGCGGCAACCGCGTGGTTTGCGTGGAGCGGCAACATCCTATACAAGCTAGCCATTCCGATGGCGATTTTTAACGTTGCCGGTGCGATGGTAGGTGCACGGTTAGCGATTAAGAAGGGCAGCGATTTTTTGCGAGTGTTTTTTTTGATCGTAATGGTCGCGCTGATCGTTCGCTATGCCTACGATATTTTTTTGAAACAAGCGTCGTAAACGAGAGGGCATGATTATGCAGAGAACCTTTGGCGCAATCATCATTGGCGATGAAATTTTGTCCGGAAAACGGGAAGACAAACATCTCGCTAAAACCATCGAAACCCTTGACTCGCGCGGACTTTCACTGAGTTACGCCCATTATTTTGGCGACGAACCGAGCCAAATTATTGCCGCCTTCAAGCAATCGTTTGCTACCGACCATATCATTTTTTGCTTCGGCGGTATTGGTGCAACACCGGACGATTACACCCGCCAATGTGCCGCCACTGCGCTCGATGTGGCGCTGAATCAACATCCCGACGCCGTCGCGACGATGGCCGCTCGCGCCAATGTTGAACCGGGTTTTACGTTAACGCCGAACCGTTTAAAAATGGCCGAATTCCCGTTGGGCTCAGAGATTATTCCGAATCCGTACAATCAAATCGCGGCTTTCTCGTGCGGCGATCATCATTTCCTGCCTGGCTTTCCTGAAATGGCGTGGCCAATGATGGCTTGGGTGCTTGACACCAAATATTCCGGGCTATTCCACCAAACGCCGTTTGCCGAGGAGATTATCGTGATCGAACGTGCGGGCGAGAGTGATTTGATCGATGTGATGGAATCGATTGTCGCCAACTACCCGACTATTAAACTCTCGAGCCTCCCGCAAAATAGGCCGGAAGGCCGCATCATCGAGCTCTCGATTCGCGGTGACCCACGGGCTGTGCCAGAGGCGATGCAAAAAATGCAGCAAGAAGTTCACAATAGAGGCTACGCGTTCAGCTTAAAATAATGGCGGTAACCACTGTTTTCTAAAGCGGGAGAGATTTAATGCTTTTGAAAGCATCCTCAGCTTAACCGCACAATTTAGACGGAGTGAATCATGGGACTACTAGACGGTGTTTTAGGCAATCTCGTAGGCAGCTTTTTAGGTGGCAGCGGCCAGCAGCAAGGCGGCAATCCGCTGATGCAACTGGCGATGCAAATGTTGATGCACCAAAGCGGCGGTGCACAATCCACGCAAGCGACCGATCCAAATGTAGCCAGTATTGGTGGTCTGGGCGGTATTTTGGATGCGTTCCAAAAAGGCGGCTTGGGGCATATCGCTGATTCATGGGTCGGCACCGGCGAAAATTTGCCGGTTAGTGGCGATCAACTAACGCAAGTGCTCGGCAACGACAAAATTAGCGCGATTGCCAGCCAATTGGGTATGGGGCACGGCGATGTGGCCAATCAGCTCGCACAAATTTTGCCAAAGCTCATCAACCATGTAACGCCAAACGGCCAGATGCCGCAGGAGCACAGTATGATTGCGGACGCGCTGGGGATGTTTCTTAAGCGGTAGTTTAGCAACCTTACGTTGGTGAGCGTAAAAACCGCAATTGATTTGGTATGTGCAACCAAAATTGCGGTTTTCGCTGGCGCGTGATGGTAGCTGTAGCGGCTTTATCGCTGGACCGGGGTGCGCAAGTTGCGTAGATTGCGTACGTTAAAATGGGGGCAAGGCCGGTGGGTTTGGTTGTGAAGACGACGAGTTGGGAGAGCGCGGCTGATCCGATTTTTCGTCGAGTTTTGTTTCGGTTATGACTGGTGCCGCATAAGCTACGAGCTCGACAATAATTTTTACCTCATCCCCCACCGAAGCCGACCACGCTTTCATCCCGAAATCTGAGCGCTTAACATTTAGATAAGCATCTGCGGTGCAGCGGGCGCGGTTGGTCGCGTTGGCGGCGGTACAGCCTGATTTCCGTACCGTCAATTGCACCGGTTTGGTGACGCCGACCAAGGTGAGGGTGCCCTCAATACTGGTTAACTTATCGGCCTCCCAAGCAAAGCGGGATGACTTAAATTCAATGGCGGGAAATTTTTCGACGTTAAAAAATTCGGCGCTGCGGAGCACCTTATTAGTGGCGGCAGAATTAACCACATTCGCACTCAACGTAGTGCTGTCAATGATGGCCAGAATCGCATCGTTCGCGCGGCTGGTTGGATCGGTGCGTTCGGGGTCGTGATTCAATGTGCCGGTGGTACGGTTGAATTTCCCACGAACCGTCATAAAGCCCAAAAACATGACCTCGAAGCGTGAGTGAGTCTCAACTGGATCAAGCACGTATAGCGGCGCTGGTTTTGATAACGGTTGTAATGGCGGTTGGTGCTGCGGCTCTGGCACTTGTGCATACGCCGCGCCTGAGACGAAAAACAATGCGGCTCCACAAAACAGCGCCAGATCAAGGGCATTTGGACGACTATTCATCGCTGCGCTGCTTGTTAAGACTACGTTCAAAGAGTTCGAGCGCGCGCCGATCTTGCTTGGTGGGGCGGCCCTTGAACACCGGTGGTGGCAGGTCGCGCTGTTCGCGTTGCAGCACCTCACGTGCAGCAGCACTTTCCGCTGTTTCTTCATAAAGACCGCGTGCCATTATTGCCGACCCACGCTTTTCGGCAATACTTTTTACCATGAGATGAAATGCAAATGGCGGTTTTCGCAACAGTAACAAATCATTCAGGCGAATTGTTTTTGCGGGTTTTGCGCGTTCGCTATTCACATCCACGCGCCCGGCGTTAATCGCATCAATGGCCATTTGCCGGGTTTTGAAAAAACGCGTCGCCCATAGCCATTTGTCGAGCCGGACAGACTGCGTGACGTCGTCAGTTAATTGGTCCTTACGAAGCGCATTCATCCAACAAGCGTCCCGCAATTATTTTTTAATTGTCAATTTGACGGTGGCCAATTTGACCGTCGCGATATTCATCGGCAAGGCCGTGCCGGTATCGTATTCAGCGCCCGCGTTTACGCCCAGCCGGGCAATCGATTCGGCCGCTTTTTGTTTGCTAGCACCTTTTGTTTTGTCCGCCTGGTCATAGGCGGCATACATCGCACCAAGTGCAAAATCGCGTCCCGAGCCAATCGCCCAAAAGCGGTCAAACTCGAACACTTCGCGCATCGAGTACACACCAAAAATGCCGCTAGGGTTAACCACAAGCGCGGTGAGTTGAGATGACTCATACGCATCATCATCATCTTCTTTGGTGTTCAAAAACGCCTCGTCTTTCAGCAAGGGATGTATCTTCCGAAAGCTCTCATAAATTTCTTCACGGCCATGAAATTTAAATTCAGGATGACGCTTCAATAAACTTTCAAGCACAAGCTGGTGTGCAGCAGAACCGGCGATGCCGAAATAAGTATCACCATGCTTCAACAATTTTTCTGGCGCAGCATCATGGGCGCTGCCGAGACGCGTTGAACCAAAAGTTGTCAATGTGTCACCAGCGATGACGGCAACGCCGTCTTTTTTAACCACTACGATTGTTGTCATAATTGTTCCCCAAGGCATTCGGTTTATTGCGGGTACGCTAGTGGGTTATACGTTTGCCGTTCTGTTGAGATCCGTAAGCGTATCGTAAATTACGTTAAGTCCGAAGCTTGTCACCAAAATTGACCAGTAACACGCCTGCAACAACCAGCACCGCGCCAATCAGGCGTGGTGTGGATAGCTCACGCTCAACCAGTCCCAAAATTCCAATACGATCGAACACGAGTGACGCTAAAATCTGCCCGGTAATTACCAAGCTAAGCATGGTCGCGACGCCAATTCGCGGCGCAATCAGGGTCGTGCCAAAAACAAAAATCGCGCCCAAGACGCCGCCCGCCAGCTGCCACGGCGCGATGCTATCAAGTCTGACCACGCTGCTCCATTTTTCGCCAGACACCACGCAAATAACGCCCAAAATAATCGCGCCTACCAAAAAATTCATAAACGCGGCGAACACGGCTCCACTGCCGACAGTGACGCGCAACGAGTTGTTGACCAAGGCTTGCAGGGGAATAATGCAGCCGATAAAGAAAGCGAATAGTAGTAGAGATGCGTTCATCGAAATCCTAATTATTGAATCGGCACTCAGCAGTGTCGGCTGCCGCGTTTCCCACTCCTCATTCCCCCAGCTAAAGAGGGAGGACTGCGGTGGTGTTGGTCCGGTCACTTAATGCGTCATTGCGCCGGATCTACGTTGGATGTGGTTTGTAAACAGGTTTCTGGATAGGTTTGTAAATAGGTTTACAAATAGGTTTGTAAATAGGTTTGTAAATAGGTTTGTAAATAAATCAGCAATTGGAAATTCGATATTACAGACTACTGTACATTCTATTCGCGAACAGCATCGTTGACTTCAATCACCTGCTTGGGCAAACTTCCTCCATTAGCAGCCTCCTTTGAAGAATGGTCGCGTTGTTAAAATTGAGTTAAATTGGAATACTTGGGAGCTACTGATGAAAATTGCCGATCGCCGCGTTGGCGATACCAAACGCATCCACACCGCACTGCCTGTCGCCATCATCAGTTTCGCGTGCATGGCCTGTCTCGTATCATCGCTTTTTGTATCGACTGCACTACTGGCGAAAACGTTCCGCTGGTCGAGCCGGGCTGATGTTTTTTCGATTGATCCGCATTCGACCAACAACGGCTTCAATAATGCCATCTCTTCGTATGTCTACGAGCCGCTTGTCATACGCGGCAAGACCATGGCGATTGAGGGAGCGTTGGCTGTTTCTTGGTCGCCCATAAACGCGACGACGATGCGCTTTAAGCTTCGCGACAACGTTAAATTTCATGACGGTGCTCCATTCAGCGCGGATGACGTGGTGTTCTCAATTGCGCGTGCACTGGAAAAAACTTCCGATTTTTCTGAATATATGCAAGGCATTAAGGCTGCAAAAAAAATCGATGCACTGACGGTTGATATTGTGAGCGATGTCCCCAATCCAACGCTGCTCGATCAATTGACCGAAATTAGAATCATGAACAAAGCATGGGCGCAAAAACACAACGCTTTGCGGCCACAGGACTATAAAAACGGGGAGGAGACTTACACTGCCCGTAACGCCAACGGGACGGGACCGTTTATTCTCAAATCACGCGAGCCGGATGTAAAGACGGTGATGATAGTGAATCCAAATTGGTGGAGCAAAATTGATGGCGCGATTACGGAGGTTATTTATCGTCCCATTAAATCCGATGCGACCCGCGTGGCAGCGCTCATCACGGGCGAGCTTGATTTGGTGCTCGATCCGCCCGTGCAGGATTTGGCGAAGTTGAAGGAAAATAAAGACATTAAAATATTGGAAGGCAACGAAAATCGTACGATTTTCCTCAACTTCGACCAGAGCCGCGACGAGCTGCTCTACGGGAGCAAAGGCAAAAACCCCTTTAAGGATATTCGTGTTCGCCAGGCGATGCTGTTGACCATTGATGTCAATGCAATAAGCAAAACCGTCATGCGCGGCTTGTCGCTGCCCACCATGTCAATGATCGCGCCACAGGTGCGGGGCTACACAAAGGATCTCGAAAAACGACCCGCCGTGGATTTGGTGAAGGCTAGAAAGCTCATGGCGGAAGCGGGGCTGGCAAATGGTTTTGACGTGACCTTTGATTGCCCGAATGATCGCTATATCAACGATATTCAAATCTGTAGCGCGATTGCTGCGATGCTCGCTAAAATAGACATTCGCGTAAAGGTTAATGCTATGCCCGCAACCTTGTTTTTGCCCAAAATACAAAAGAGTGACACCAGCATGTACTTGCTTGGATGGGGTGTGCCAACCTTTGATTCGTTAAATCCCTTGCAGTCCCTGCTGCGCACCAAGACTAGCGGCACTGACGGTAATTTCAATTTCTCCGGCTACTCGAATGCCAAAGTTGATGCGTTAGTAGAAAAGCTAAAAACGGAGACTGATTTTAAAAAGCGTGCTGATATAACCCGGGAAGCATTGCTACTTGATCAAGCCGATGTTGGGCATATTCCGTTACATCATCAAGTGATTCCTTGGGCGATGCGAAAAAATGTCACGGTCGTGCACCGTTCAGACAACGGGATGTGGGCGAGATGGGCGGTTATTAACTAATTTGTCACATCGATAGCATCGGGGCGACGGTTCGTACGTTCGCTGTTCCCCAACCTATAGCCAGCCTATAATTAACGTTATTTCCTGAGCCGTTGGCCGAGTTTCAATATGAGCCATTGTTTTTATTGCCATTTCAATGTGCAGTGCGATGTGTTGCCTTGTGTCTGCTGGTTAGGCGCTGTTGTATTGACGAGCTGCGCTAACTTACTTGGAAAAGGTGCCAAACAGCTTAGCGTGGAATTTTATTGTTTTTTTGGGGTGATGTACTCATGATGAGTTTTGTTTTTAAGTTTCCTGCACGTGCGCTTGTCGCTTCGCTAGTTGCCTGCATATTTTCAGCGACGATACCCACCACGGCCCCCGCCAAGACGCTTCGCTACGCAAGCCAGGATGATCCGCAAACCCTTGACCCACACGCGGCCAATTTGTTGCCGACGACTCGCGTCATTGCCCAGGTTTATGAATCTTTAGTTGCACGGGATCAACAGTTCAAAATTGTTCCCGGTCTGGCGTTGTGGTGGAGCAATCCCGATAGCAAAACATGGCGCTTTAAGTTGCGACCCAATGTGAAGTTCCATGATGGATCGCCGTTTACGGCCGATGATGTAGTGTTCTCAGTGGAACGTGCGCTGCATCCGCAATCACAGCTGAAAGCATCATTGGTTGGCGTCGCAAGCGCTAAAAAAATTGACGATTTCACTGTCGATTTAATCATGAGAGACCCAAACCCAATCTTGATTAACAATCTGTTCCTGTTTCGCGTAATGTCAAAAACGTGGGCCACTAAAAATGGCGCATTGACCCCGCAAAACTATAAGGCGAGTGAAGACACTTTTGCCTCGCGCAACGCAAACGGCACTGGTCCGTTCATGGTCAAGCTGCGCCAGCCGGATGTCAAAACGGTGTTAGTCGAAAACCCAAATTGGTGGAATAAAGCCAGCGCCGAAAAAGGCAATATTACGCAAGTAGAAATGTTGCCGATTAAATCAAACGCTACCCGTGTTGCCGCCTTACTTTCTGGCGAGGTTGATTTCGTCTTGGATCCGCCGCAGCAAGACGTAGCGCGCTTGAAAAAAGAGGCCAATATTCGCGTCTCGGAAGGTAGCGATGCCCGAATTCAATATTTCGCCTTCGATCAATTTCGCGACGAATTGTTGTACAGCAACGTAAAAGGTAAAAACCCGTTCAAAGATTTGCGTGTCCGGCAAGCGGTGGCGTATGCGATTGACGCCAGTGCCATACGCCAGGTGGTGATGCGCGGCATGTCGATCCCCACCGGCAGCTTGGTACCGGAAGGAACACAGGGCTATACCAAAGATGCCGAGAAACGCCTTCCGTTCGATCGCGAAAAAGCAAAAGCCTTGCTAACCGAGGCGGGCTATCCAATGGGTTTTTCAATCACTTTAGACTGTGGCATTAACCAACCTGCTGCCGATATTTGCCAGGCGGCAGCTTCCATGCTTTCGCAAGTCGGCATTCGTACGACGCCCAATATCGTTCCACTTGCGAATTATTTCCAGAAATTGCAGCGCTTTGACACGAGCTTTTATTTGTTGAGTTGGGGAACCAGCACATTCGACGCGCTCGATACCTTGCAGGCGGTCCTTGAAAAAAATAGAGGCGAACAAACGACCGGCGGCGATTCCAACTACGGTCGCTACGCCAATCCCAAAATGGATGACATTATCGCCAAGATTAAAGTGGAAATGGATATGAAAAAGCGCGATCTGTTGATCCATGATGCGCTCGTGCTCAACCAAACCGATATTGCAACCTTGCCCTTGCATCAGCCTGTGATACCTTGGGCGATGCGCAAGAATGTGACAGCGGTTTTTACGCCCAACAATGTCCCTTATTTTTTCCGCTTTAAAATGAATTAGTGTGTGCTGCGGGGCTGAATGCTACGCCTTTCGTTTCGGTTCACATTTACTAAAAACAAAGATTAAATAACAATGCTCGCATTCATCATTCGCCGTTTGCTGCAAAGTATCCTTGTAATGCTGGCGGTCGGCTTCATTGCCTTCTCATTATTTAATTTCACTGGTGACCCGGTTGCGCTGATGTTGCCGCCCGAAGCGACGCAACTGGACCGTGAAGAGGTGCGGAAAACACTGGGGCTTGACCAGCCGTTTTATGTGCAGTTTGCGGTCTTTGTGCAAAACGCGTTGCAGGGCAATTTCGGCATTTCGCTGCGCCTGGGTCGGCCAGTTTCACAATTGCTGATCGAGCGGCTCCCGGCCACGTTGGAGCTTGCCACCACCGCTGCGGTGCTCGGCCTGTTGATTGGTATTCCGCTTGGTATCTACACGGCGTTAAAGCGTGAAAGTTGGACATCCAAGCTGTTGCTGACCGGTTCGTTGATTGGTGTCTCGCTGCCCAATTTTTTAATCGGAATATTTCTGATTTTGATTTTTGCCGTTTGGCTGGGCTGGTTGCCGTCATTCGGGCGCGGCGATGTGACGCAACTCGGCCTTTGGACAACCGGCTTTTTGACAGAATCCGGCCTTAAGGCATTGGTGTTGCCAGCCATCACCCTTGGCTTTTACCCGGTGACACTTTTTATGCGTTTAGTTCGCGCGCAAATGCTGGAGGTCTTGCGTACCGATTATATTAAGTTCGCGCGGGCACGCGGGCTAACCAACAACGCTGTTTATTTTGGTCATGCGCTCAAAAATACCTTGGTGCCGGTCATCACGATTGCTGGTTTGCAGCTCGGTGGTTTGATTGCATTTGCGATTATTACCGAGACGGTTTTCCAATGGCCGGGTATGGGCTTATTGTTTATTCAGGCGGTACAGTTCGCGGATATTCCCGTGATGGCGGCATATCTTTGTTTAATTGGATTTATTTTTGTGAGCATCAATCTCATGGTGGACGTCCTCTATTACATCGTTGATCCAAGGCTGCGCACCGACCGTGCAGGGGGGCATTGATATGGCTGCACTGATCAATGTAGTCGATTCATTCAGGCGTTTTTTTGACGGTGATGTTTGGTATAGCTTTAAACGAAATCCGCTGGTGATTGTGGCAACTGTTGCCGCGTTGATTGGCATTTTGGGCGCCGCGTTCGCTCCGTGGATCGCGCCACACAATCCGTTTGATTTGAAGACGCTTAATTTGCTGGATGCGTTTTCGCCACCTGCGTGGTCAGAGCTTGGCAAGCCCCAGTTCTGGCTCGGCACCGATGACCAAGGTCGCGATGTACTCTCCACCATCATGCATGGCTCTAGGGTGTCGTTGGTGGTAGGTATTTGTGCCGTTTTTCTATCGATGGTGGTCGGCATCACTCTGGGCTTGATTAGCGGCTATGTGGGCGGCTCGGTGGACGCCTTCATCATGCGGGTGGCCGATATTCAATTGTCATTCCCGGCCATCCTGATCGCGTTGTTGATTGATGGTGTGGCACGTGCCGTGATAGGCAAAGAGCACCACGATCAGGTGGCGGTGTATGTATTGATTTTCGCAATTGCGGCCTCGGGCTGGGTGCAATATGCCCGCACGGTGCGCGGCTCCACGTTGGTTGAGCGGAACAAAGAATATGTGCAGGCCGCACAAGTGATCGGCCGTCGCTCACTCGCGATTATGTTCTCCCATGTGCTGCCGAATGTCATGGGGCCGGTGTTCGTGTTGGCGACACTTCATGTTGGCACAGCCATTATCACTGAGGCGACGTTGTCGTTCCTGGGCGTGGGTGTGCCGCCAACCCAGCCCTCCTTGGGCACCTTGATTCGCGTCGGCAATGATTTTTTATTTTCCGGCGAGTGGTGGATTACCGTATTCCCCGGTTTGGCGCTGGTGTTTCTCGTGCTCTCAATCAACATCATCGGCGATTGGCTGCGTGATGCGCTCAACCCGAAACTTCGCTAGTTGGTGCCGATATGAATCCCCCGTTATTGCAAGTCAAAAATTTACGGATTGAATTCCCCACCCGTCGCGGCATTTTAGTAGCGGTCGATGATATTAGTTTCGACATCGCAGCTGGTGAAGTGCTTGGTGTGGTTGGCGAATCGGGCGCGGGTAAATCGCTGACCGGTGCCGCGGTGATCGGGTTGTTGGAGCCGCCGGGCCGTATTGCCGGAGGTGAAATTATTTTTAACGGCAAGCGAATCGATAATTTGCCGTTTGAAGAAATCCGGAAAATTCGTGGTCGTGAGATTGGGGCGATTTTTCAAGATCCGCTCACCTCGCTGAATCCGCTTTATACCATTGGCCGACAGATCACCGAAACCATTGAAACCCATCTCGCGCTCACGCACGCGCAGGCTCGCACAAGGGCGATTGAACTTCTAAACGAAGTCGGCATTCCCGCCGCCGACAAACGCATTGATCATTACCCGCATCAATTTTCCGGCGGTATGCGTCAGCGGGTGGTTATTTCACTGGCCTTAGCCGCAAACCCGAAGCTTATTATTGCCGACGAACCAACCACAGCGCTCGATGTTTCCATTCAAGCGCAGATCATTACGCTACTCAAAAAGCTGGGGCGCGAGCACGGCACGGCCGTCATGTTAGTCACGCACGATATGGGCGTCATTGCCGAGACCGCCGACCGCGTGGCAGTGATGTACGCGGGGCGCATCGCGGAAATTGGCCCGGTTGCCGATGTGATTCACCATCCGCAGCATCCCTACACGATTGGCCTGATGGGCGCTATTCCCAATGTGGGGGACAACAACGAACGACTCGCGCAAATTGACGGCTCCATGCCGCGTTTGACAGCGATACCGGCGGGTTGCGCATTCAATCCCCGTTGCACACGACGAGCTGATGTGCCCAACCAGCGCTGCACAACTGAGCGCCCCGGGCTACTGCCGGCGGGAATGACGCAGGCGGCGTGTTGGTTGCATGCTGGCCAAAGCGGAAAGCGAAGCGAAGCCGAAAACGAAAAGAAGAGCGACGAGAACCGTAAAATGGTGAGTGTATGAATCAAAAAAAATCGAACATTCTCCTTGACGTGCGTGATGTCGCCAAAGAATTCGATGTTTCCAAGCCATGGTTGAATCGCATCATCGAGCGGCAAGACAAACAAATTTTAAAAGCCGTTGATGGCGTTAGCTTTACGATTAATCGCGGTGAAACCCTTTCGCTAGTCGGCGAATCGGGCTGTGGGAAATCGACGGTAGCGCGGCTCGTTTGCGGGCTCTATACGCCGTCGCGTGGCAGCATTCATTTTGATGGCGTGGATATGGCGGAAGCCGAGGGCGACACCCTACGTAAACTTCGGGCGCGCTTTCAAATGATCTTCCAGGACCCGTATGCCAGCTTAAATCAGCGTTGGCGCGTTGGCAAGATCATCGCCGAACCGATTCTGGTGCACGGGCTTGGCAAGCCCGGCAGTGCGCTCAATAAACGCGTGGGCGAATTGCTCACGCAGGTTGGCTTATCGCCGCTGGATGCTGAAAAATTTCCCCATGAATTTTCCGGCGGCCAGCGCCAGAGGGTCTCGATTGCGCGGGCATTGTCGAGCAATCCTGAATTTTTAGTTTGCGATGAGCCGACCTCGGCCCTCGATGTTTCGGTGCAGGCGCAGATTTTAAATTTGATGAAGGATTTGCAGCGTGAATTTGGCCTCACTTATCTATTCATCTCGCATAATTTGGCCGTCGTCTCGCATATTTCCAACCGCGTTGGCGTGATGTACCTGGGGCGCTTGGTTGAAGTCGCCGATACCAACCGCATTTTTACGATGCCACTGCATCCGTACACACAAATGCTGCAATCCGCGATCCCCGATTTGAAAATGACTGGCAAACAACGCACGCCGGTGGCCGGTGAAGTCCCGAACCCGCTCACGCCGCCGACTGGCTGTGCATTCCATCCGCGATGCCCGCACGCCAACGAGCGCTGCAAACGTGAGCGACCGGAAATGATCGATCATCCTGAAGGTGGGCAAGTCGCTTGCCATGGTGTCGAGGAAAAGCGTATAAACATGATCAAACTGGCAGCTTAGTTGACTTGGTCGACTCAGTCGACGAAGGGTATGCAGGGGACGGAAAGGGCATAAGGCTAAAAACATAAAATCGGGAGGCGGTATGCGATTGTTCTTTGCTGTTTGGTTGGACGCGGACACATTGACCGCTGTTGAGGGCGTACAAGAGCGGTTGTTGGCCATTAGCGCCGGGCGCCCAATGGTGCCTGAAACGATGCACCTTACTTTGTCGTTTGTGGGCGATATTGACGAAGCTCACTCTACGGACCGCTTAGCGGATTTAGTTCGTATCGGTAATAAAATACAGAATCCCGCGTTTCTTTTCTACATCAACAAAATTAGCTGCTTTGAAAAATCGAAAGTGGCTTGGGCGGGCACCAAAAATGTCCCGGACGAGCTGATTGCATTGCAGAGTGCCATCGATGGCATGGTCGGCCAAGCTGGGTTCCCGCGCGACCCACGGCCCTTCCGGCCACATATCACCTTGATTCGCAATCTACCCGAGCCACTGGAAATGATGTCGACCCAAGACATTATCTGGCCGATAAGCGCGTTCTCGTTGGTGAAAGTGAACCAGAGCGGTGTTGGTTTGCCTTATGAAATTTTGCATGTTTGGCCGCTGACGGCTGGCCGCTGAAGCGTTTGAACATTGCCCCTTAAAAGGTCTATTTTTTGCCTGATTCTGATGGCGCCGATGTCGTCGGCGGCGTTGGGGAGGATGCTGGTGGTGCAGACTTAGTCTTTTCAAGTTGCGCAAGCCATGCTGTCCAATCAACGGGTCCGTCGTCAAATCGTTTTTTCAAATTTGCCAATACCTTCGGCCACGCCTTGCCAAAGTAATCAAACGCTTTATCCCATTCGCCGTCGTTGCCCTCGCTACTTCCACTCACGCCAGCGCTGCCACCAACGCCGCCACCAACGCTACCCGAGCCCCAGCCGATGTGATGGATCGACACATCGGTCAGCGAATCGCCTCGCGCCACGAAACGCACAATCACGATGGTGCGTTGCTTGCGTGCTTCCGGCAACGACGGTGGCGCATTCCAGGTAAAGGACAACATTTTTTTATCCTGAAAGCCAATGATTTTCATATCATCCGCGCCTCTCAGCCCCGGCTCGGCCAGTGGGTTCATAAAAATCTGAAACGGGCCGTCAACTCGCAGCTCCACATTCGCATCGGGTGCAAAAAATGTTTTGATGCCCGCCGAAGTTGTCCATGCTTTCCAGACGTCATCGACACTTGCTTTGACCGTAACTTTTTCATCAATTGCGCGCTCTGTGACGGCAGATGTGCAGGCGGCCAGCAGCCAAATCAGCAATAACAAAAGCCACATATGATGCTTCATGTTCTATCCTTCAAATGATTCAGCACGACAGCAATACGGTCGACGGCCACTTGCAGGCGTGCAATATTTTTGGTGTACGCAAAACGAATATATCGCTCTGGCTGATTTGCGCCAAAATCTTTTCCGGGCGTAATCGCAACATGGGCTTCTTGTAAAATTTTCCTGCACAGTTCGAAGCTGTCTTCCGTGAGGTTTGAGCAATCCGCGTAAACATAAAACGCGCCTTGAGGTTCCACCGCAATGATAAAACCAAGTTTCCGCAGCGCGGGGATCAAGAAATTACGACGCGCTTCAAACTCGCGGCGGCGTTCCTCCAAAATCATTAGCGTCTCTGGCAGGAATGCCGCTAGCGCTGCATATTGAGCGGGCGCCGAGGGAGAGATAAATAAATTCTGCGCTAATTTTTCCACCTCGCGCGCATAAGCAGGCGGCACGACCAGCCACCCCAAGCGCCAACCCGTCATCTGAAAATATTTACTAAAACTGTTGATGACGAACAAATTTCGCGCAGAATCTTCTTTGCAATCGAGCGCCGTTGAGGGCGCAACACCATAGGTCAGCCCCTGATAAATTTCATCGACGATCAAACTCCCGCCACGCGCGGTCACAGCGGCATGGATGGCCTGAAGCTCAGATGGCATAACCAATGTGCCCGTCGGATTTGAAGGTGTCGCAACCAGTGCTGCCACGCTGCGCTCATCCCAATTCGCACCAATATGCATGGCAGTCAATTGATAACCAGCTTCACTGCCCGACACAATCATCTTCGGCACACCACCCATCGCGCGGACAAAATGACGGTTGCACGGATAGCCCGGGTCCGCCATCAGCACTTCATCGCCCGCGCTCAGCAGGATCCCCATCGTCAGTAACAGCGCGGCGCTGGAGCCCGCGGTGATGATAATGCGGCTCGCGTCAACGGTAACGCCATATTTTGTTTGGTAAAACGCGCTGATCGCTTCACGCAGTGGCGCAATGCCCAATGCCGAGGTGTAGGACATCGATTGCTCGCCCAGCGCTTTGATCCCAGCATCGATAATCGGCTGCGGTGTCGCAAAATCAGGCTCGCCGATTTCCATGTGGATCACATCGTGGCCTTGGCGTTCCAGTTCGCGGGCGGCGGTTTGAATCTCCATTACCTCGAAAGGCGCGATGTGGGACATGCGGTCGGCCAATCGATTGACGGCGATATCGGTATTGATCGTTCTCATTTCTGCATCTCATCCCAAACTTTTCCCACCCGCTTTACGCTCACTGGTAGCGGTGTGCGTAATTCCTGGGCAAACAAACTCACCCGTAATTCCTCTACCAGCCAACGATACTCCCGGACACTGTCGTCTAGCTCATTCTTGACGCGTAACCAATTCTGCCAGAGCGGTCGAATTTGTTTGAAGTTTTCCAAATCACGTTCCATCGCACCCGCCTTGGCTTTGTTGATTCGCATCGCAATCGCTTTCAGATAGCGCGGGTAATGCAGCAGTTGTGCGCCGCGTGTTTCGCGCAAAAATTCCTTGCTGAATAATTGCTTAAGCTGGTCTTCTACATCGGGGCCGATGTGTTCCCAACCTTTGACGTAGCGCTCGCTCAATAATTTTTTGATTTCCGCTGCAAGTGAGAGCGATTCATCAACTGCCGCCGCCAGTGCCTGCACATGGACATTCAGCTTCGATTTCATCGCGTCGCGTGTGCTGGCAAATAATGCCGCATCGCGGATCATGGGTTTGTCTAAATCAACAAACGTCATCGCAAACGCGGCATAAACCAGTTCAGTCTTCAACGCATCCTGCGCATGATTTTTAGCCTCCGGAAAATACTGCGCGAACTGAAATGCTGCAACTGGCGAAACCTTAATGGCGCGTTCAGCAAACTTGGCTTGTTCAGCCAGTTCCAGCATGAAAAGCCTTGTTAAGCCGCGCCGGTGCTGGAGTTTTGCCAACAGTGGCTCGTCGACGATCCGAATCGCCACATCGGCTTCATGATCCATCAGTGCGGGATAACCGTCGTATCGGATTCCCGATTTTTCGAAGTTAATGGTCTCCGGAATCTCACCCAAACCCGCTGGCCACGCCTTCAAACCATCTTGCTCCATTCGGTTGCTATGCAGCGTCGAGAACACGGTGCGGGACGCATCGGCAAATTGTAATTTCAACGCGGCGAAGTCGCGCGACATCGCCAGCTCTTTGCCGTCCGCGTCAACGATTTGAAAATTCATCATCAGGTGCGCGGGTAGCCGTGCCAAATCCCATGCGTCCTTTGGCGGATCAATCTGCTTGGCACGTTTTAAAAACGCAGTGAGTGCGTCGGTCAACGGCAATTCGGCGGCAGATAAATCGCGCGTTCCGTCGGATTTTAAAAGATGCTCCATAAATTCACTAACGGTGTCGGGCACCGGTACGAGCGGGCTGCGCAGGCGCTGTGGCAGCGTTTTTATGACCGCGGCTACCTTCTCGCGCAACATGCCCATCACCAGCCACTCGAATCGCGTAGGCGGCACTTGGTTGAGGACGGCAACTGGCAACGTGATCGTCACGCCATCCATCGGATGCGTTGGCTCGAAACGATAGCTAAGCGGGTAGGTTGCGCCGCGGGTTTTGAGTGTTTTCGGGTAAAGATCAAACGTGATTTCCTGCGCGGTACGGCGCATCAGTTGCTCAACACTAAACTGTAAAATTTTCGGATTGGCACGTTCCGCATCTTTGCGCCAACGCTCGAATCCTGCCATGTTGACGATATCGGCGGGAATAATCGCGTTGTAGAGCGCCACCATTTCCTCTTCATCGATCAGCACATCCTGACGGCGGGCTTTGTTTTCGATGTCCTCGATTTCATCGACCAGCTGTAAATTGTGTTGCAAAAATTTGCCGTGGGTATCAACTTCGCCTGCCACCAAGCCTTGACGAATAAAGATTTCGCGCGATTCAACGGGTTTGATCGCGCCATAGTGAATGCGTTTACGCGGGTTCACAATCAGGCCATACAGTGCCACTTGTTCAAATGCAACCACCTGCCCGCTCTTGCGTTCCCAATGCGGATCAAAGTGCGTACGCGTAACCAAATGCGAGGCGAGTTGTTCAATCCACTCCGGCTCAATGCTAGCAATGGTGCGCGCGTAAACGCGGGTGGTCTCGGTCAACTCGGCGGCCATCACCCATTTCATCCGCGTGGGCTTTTGACCGGCGTGTTGTTGTTGCATCCGTGGCAATTGAAACTTCAACGCGCGCGTGCCTAAGTAGTGATCGCCCTCCAACGCTTTCGTACCGACGTTCGTTAGCAATCCGGTGAGCAAGGCGCGATGAATATTTTCAAACCGTGCCGGCGCATCGTTCAGTAAAAGCCCAAGGGATGTGACCATCTCCGACAACTGCGAATGCACATCGCGCCATTCACGCATCCGCAGTGGAGAAAGGAAATTATCGATCAGCATTTGATCGAATTTTCGGTTCGATTTTTTATGCTTCAGCGCGTCATCATAGAACGCCCACATTTTTACAAAGGCTAAAAACTCAGATTGTGGATCCGCAAATTTTTCATGCGCAACGGCGGACTCCTGCTGCTTGTCGTGCGGTCGATTGCGCGGGTCTTGGACCGATAACGCGGCAGCAATAATCAACACTTCGGTTAACGCCGATTCTTTGGCTGCTGCCACCAACATCCGCGCCAATGCTGGATCTACAGGAAATTTTGCAAGCGTCGTGCCGAGCGGTGTTAGGGCTTTTTCGGCATCAACTGCGCCCAATTCAAATAGCTGGCGATAGCCGTCTTCGATCATGCGTGATGACGGCGGCTCGATAAACGGAAAGTCAGCGATGTCGCCCAAATCAAGTGCCTTCATCCGCAAAATCACCGCGGCCAACGAAGTGCGCAAAATTTCCGGCGTAGTGAACGCAGGCCGAGCGTCGTGGTCTTCCTCGCTATACAGACGAATCGCAATGCCGTCCGCGACCCGACCACAACGCCCTGCGCGCTGCTTGGCAGAGGCTTGCGAAATCGGTTCAATTTGCAACTGATTAATTTTTGAGCGCGGCGAGTACCGGTTGATTCTGGCCACGCCCGCATCGATCACATAGCGAATGCCGGGCACCGTGAGGGAGGTCTCGGCGACGTTGGTGGCGAGGATAATTCTTCTACGCCCGCCCGTTTGAAAAACACGATCTTGCTCAGCGTTTGAGAGCCGCGAATAGAGGGGCAAAATTTCTAGGTGCGCCCGGATTCCAGCGCCTGGCGCGTTCACGGTGTGCTTGCGTAACGCCTCAGCGCAATCGCGAATCTCCCGCTCGCCAGGCAAAAAAATGAGAATGTCACCATGATGAGATTCGTGAAGCAATTCATCAACCGAGCGCACGACGGCATCTTCAATATCCACTGCGTCTTCAGCTTCGTCTAAAAAATGTTCAGGACGGTAGCGAACTTCAACGGGAAATGTACGCCCTGAAACTTCAATAATCGGCGCAAGTACAGCAGTGTCGCCATAACCCGAGCCGAAATGTTCGGCAAACTTGCGCGGATCAATCGTCGCCGAGGTTACTATCACTTTCAAATCCGGTCGCCGCGCAATTAAGCGTTTCACGTAACCGAGCAAAAAATCAATGTTGAGCGAGCGCTCATGCGCCTCATCAATAATCAGCGTGTCGTATTGCCTGAGCGAATGATCGCTATGGGTCTCAGCGAGCAAAATGCCGTCCGTCATCACCTTCACAAACGTGGAATCATCGGTCCGATCATTGAAGCGAATTTTGTAGGCGACGGTGTGGTTACCGGATTGTTTTAATTCTTGCGCCAAGCGCGTTGCTAAACTTCGTGCCGCGATCCGGCGTGGCTGGGTGCAGCCGATCATACCGTTCATGCCGCGCCCCAGCTCCAAACAAATCTTGGGAAGTTGCGTGGTCTTACCGGAACCGGTCTCACCGCATAGAATCACAACTTGATGTTTACGAATTAAATCCGCAATCTCGTGCCTGCGCTCAGCAATCGGTAGCGCATCATCGTATTCGGGGCCGGGTTTGCTTGGGTGCCCCAAGACCAAGGCGTGGCGCGCCTTTCGGGCCAGATAACGCGCTTGCGCCGCTTTCAAATCAGCCGTAAATTTTTGCTCTAATTGCTCAACCGGCTTACCCTGCTTGATAAAATCGCGGCGCTTGCGGTCAAGTGTGATCAGCCGTCCGCGATCAACCAGCAAAAGATCGTCGGGGATTAAATTTTGGCGGGGCGTTGCTGAAGTTTGACTAGGAAGTGATGACATAGTGGCGCATTTTACGCGGAGGCAGTAGCTTGGCGCATTGATGAGGAAAAATAGTTGTGGTTGCCAGACGGCCGACCGGGCCGGTGGCCATTCAAATCCCATGAAAATTATTACGATTTCAAACACGGCAGCATCTGCAAGGTTTATGCATCGCTGAAAAGTTGTAAACAGAGTTCTGTAGAATCGACTTTAGCGCGATCTACAAGTTATCCTATTCACCGCCGGCATGTAGCGCTGATGTTGAAGGTCCAAGATCTACAAAAAAGGGAAAAAATGAATCTTATCTATAAAAATGAAAAAACCTTGTTCGCCATTTTGCTGGTGATATCTTCAATTATTTGGCTCGCTATTATTTTGGGCACCCTCGGCTTGGCGCTGGTATACGTGTTCGTATTTTTTATTTTTTATCTGTTCGCGCAATCAGCCTTTATTTCTTACTTGAAAGGGACTGCGGTAAAAATTACGCCTACGCAGTTTCCGGATTTGAGCGAGCGGGTCAATGCTTGCGCCGCCAAACTCGAATTGCGCGAAGTGCCGGACGCTTACATCCTCAATGGCAACGGCGTGTTTAATGCTTTTGCCACGCGCTTTTTGGGGCGCAATTTTATTGTGCTGTTGTCCGATATCGTTGATGCGCTGGAGCAGCATCCCGATGCCATCAATTTTTATATTGGCCATGAAATCGGCCATATCAAACGTAACCACATTGGCTGGTCGCCAGTGCTGATGCCGGCCTCGTTTTTACCGCTAGTTGGTGCGGCCTATTCACGCGCTTGCGAATACACATGTGACCGCCATGGTCTTGCGGCCTGTGTGGACATGGGTAGTGCGCAGCTTGGTTTGGCTGCGCTGGCAGCAGGCGCAAAACGCTGGCGCACCATGAGCAAAACGGGGTATGCCGAACAATCGCGCGATACGTCCGCTTTTTGGATGTCATTTCATGAATATTTGTCTGATTATCCGTGGTTGACCAAGCGTATGGCGGCACTCAAAGCCTTGGCTTCCGGGCAAGAGGCAACGCAGCCGAGCCGCAATCCGATCGCTTGCTTTTTGGCAATATTCGTTCCGCGGTTAGGGCTTATCGGCGGTGGCGCTGGTTCGTTGATTGTTGTTGTCGCAATCATCGGTATTTTGGCGGCTGTCGCCATTCCGCAGTACCAAGATTACGTCAACAAAGCGCAGCTAATGCAGGCGGTTAGCGTCGGCCGGCAAGCGACCGTTGCGGTAGATCAATACTACAGCCAAAAAAATGCGGTCCCAGAGAATTTGGAGCAAGCCGGATTTTCTGCTTCGACAACTGGCACGTTCGCGCAGGTAATAACCGTAAATCCGGATAATGGCATCATCAGCGTCGCGCTAACAACACCAGCCCTTTATGCGGGCAAACAGATTATTTTTGTCCCGAATATCGATGCCAATAAGCAAATAGTCTGGCAATGCAGCGCAGCGGGCATCCCTAATAAAGTGCTGCCTCAGGATTGCCAAAGCAACTAATGGCTCTGAACAACTAAGCCATGACAACCGAAGCCCCGCCGCCCCACGTACGCCGCAAGCGTTACGGTGGCACGCACCCGAAAAAGTTTGAGGAAAAATACAAGGAAATTAATTCCGAGGATTTTGCGGATGATGTTGAAAAAGTCATCGCGCGTGGCCAAACGCCCGCTAGCACGCACCGCCCGATTTGCGTTGATGAAATTTTGGCCATTCTCAATCCGCAGCCCGGTGAAATTGCGCTCGATGCCACGCTGGGTTTCGGCGGCCACACGCAGGCGATATTGCCGCGCCTCCTGCCGGGTGGCAAGCTGTTTGCGACCGATGTAGATTCGGTTGAATTGCCGCGCACTGAAAAGCGTTTGCGCAAGCTGGGTTTTGGTGAAGACGTGCTGGTCGTTCGCAACATCAATTTCGCCGGACTCACCGGATTGATGCCGGAAACCATGGTTGATAGTGGCGGTGGCAGTGACAGTGACAGTGAAAGCAGCAGCAACAGTGACGGAGGCGGCTTTGATTGCATCCTTGCGGATTTGGGCGTGTCATCGATGCAGCTCGACAATCCCTCACGCGGTTTTTCGTACAAAAACGACGGCCCGCTTGACCTGCGCTTAAACCCCGCCCGTGGCGCACCGGCTTCGCAGTTATTGCAGTCGGTAGATGAATTAACCCTGATCGAATTGCTGACGAAAAATGCCGATGAACCGCAGGCTGCATTGATCGCCCATGAAATCAAAAATAATTCAGCGCCAATAGAAACCACGCAACAACTGGCCGATGCCGTTCGGGCGGCGCTCGATGGTATCACCGAGGAAAAAGAGCATAAAAAGACGTTGGCGAGGGTGTTTCAAGCGCTGCGTATTGCCGTCAATGATGAGTTTGGGGTGCTGGATCGTTTTCTTGGTTTGCTACCGTGGTGTATGAAGCCAAACGGCCGCGTGGCCGTGCTGACGTTTCATTCCGGCGAAGATAAGCGGGTTGAACAGGCGTTTCAACAATCTCTGGACGCAGGCATTTTTTCCAGCATCAGCACCACCGTGATTCGCCCATCGGGCGAGGAACAGCGCAGCAATCCGCGGTCGACCTCGGCACGATTGCGGTGGGCGATTCGAGCGGATTTTTGAGTTTATAAAATCGGCAAACACCAGCATTGGCGCGGCGTTGGGCGCTTTTTTTGGCCGTAAAATCGCGCCAGTGCTAGAGACTTTAAAATTGATAGATGGCTTTTATCCGCGCATTCTTGCGAATTTAAAGCGAAAAATTTGCCCTTTTAAAAGACCTGAATTGGAATATCTGGCGCGAATGTTTTGCTCTGAACTGGCTCAAACGCCGCGCCAGTGCTGGTGTTTGGCGATCAGAGTTGCATTGCAAAGTATGCCCAACTTACATTGCCAAATTGGTCTCTTAGTAATACGAAAAAATCACTGACACCTCTTTGTCTGCATTTACTCTGCCCCATCCTTTACCAAGCGCTTGGCTTCTCACAACGCACGGATTATTTTTATTTAAAACGGCGAGTCCCGAACCCATCCAACCAAAGTTTATAGTCGTGTGAGTCAAGTATGCAACCTCAATTCCTGCTAGAACTGCCGCTTGGGTTTCTTTGGTGAATTCTGGAACTTTCCTAGACCGTCGAAAAGTGCCGACAACAGTAAACTCCGCGCATTTGCCCATATAAGAGTCGGTTTGTCGTCTAGGTTGCTCATCTGTTGGGACAACTGTTAATCGGTAATTATGTGTTTCTAGTCGTGTAAATTCTTTTACAGTTACTTCTAGAAAGGAGCCGCCTGCCCACGCATATTGCATCATCGTTAGCGATGCTCCAACTAGAAGTAGTTTCATTTCCATAAATTATTTATCGCATGTGAGCAAAGGCACCTAGCAATCCAGCGATCACCTTCCGGCGATGCGTGGCCGCCAAGCTACCAAACCGTAACCGTATCCCCAGCCGCCCTCAACATTTTATCCCCCGCCTTACACCCAAACGCCTGCTGAAATTCCGGTAAATTACCCAATGGTCCGAGCACACGGAAGCGTGCTGGTGAATGTGAATCAGTCAAAATGCGGCGGCGCAATTCGGCTTCACGAATGTTCTGCCGCCATGACTGCGCGTAGTTGATGAAGAAGCGTTGTTCGCTCGTTAGCCCGTCAACAGGACCATCAATTTTCACGCCCGCTTTTTTGTTGGTTGCGTTCGAGGCATTAGCTGCAATGGCCGCATTGGCTTTTTGCAATCCCAAATACGCGATCGTCAAGCCGCCAAAATCGGCAATGTTTTCGCCCAGCGTGGCACGGCCGTTGATGTTGAGTTGCGGCAGCGGCGCGAAGGCATCGTATTGCTTTGCGATGGCATCGGCCTTGGCGGTGTAGCGCGCGGCGTCTGCATCGGTCCACCAATCGCGGCGATTGCCGATAGCATCAAACTTTCGGCCACGGTCGTCGAAACCATGTGTCAGCTCATGACCGATCACCATGCCGATGCCGCCGTAATTTGAGGCATCATCGGCGCGCACATCGAAAAACGGCGATTGCAATATGCCAGCCGGGAACACAATTTCGTTAATGCTGGCGTTGTAATACGCGTTCACGGTTGGCGGCGACATGCCCCACGCGTTACGGTCAATCGGTTTGCCCAAACGATCAAGCTGGCGCTGGAATTCTACGCGCGTGGCACGCAGCACATTGCCTAAATAATCGTCGCGTTTAATTTCGACGGCATCGTAGTTTTTCCATACATCGGGATAACCGATTTTCACATTCATCGCATCGAGCTTGATGGTGGCTTGCTGCTTTGTTTCGTCACCCATCCAGTCGAGCGTTTGAATACGATCGCGCAATGCCAAGCGGACGTTTTTGACCAGTTCCAAGGCTTTGGCTTTTGCGGCGGGTTTGAAGGCGCGTTCGACATAGAGCTGGCCGAGCGCTTCGCCCATGGTGCGGTCGATGGTCGCGATCACGCGTTTTTCCCGCGATTCCATTTCTTCCGAGCCAGTCAGCACCTTGCCGTAGAAAGCAAAGTTTTCCTCCTCGAAAGGGCTGCCCATTTGTGGGGACAGGGTGCGCAAGACATGCCATGTGCTGTACGCCGCCCACGTGGTCGCTGGGGTTTCTTTGGCGAGCTTGGAGAGTGCTTCAAAAAATTTCGGCTGGCCGATATTAATGTCGCCCGTTTCTTTTATGCCCATCGCGGCAAAAAAATCGATCCACTCGATATTGGGTGCCAGTGTTTGGAGCTGGGCCAACGTCATCAAGTTGTAGGTTTTGTCCGGATCGCGCGCATCGGTGCGGATCATGGCGGCCTCAGCCATGGCGGTTTCCAGCGCCATGATGTCGAGGGCCGCTTTACTGGCTACGGTGGTGGGAACGCCGCCCAGCACGAGCATTTTGCCGATGTGGGCAACATATTGATCGCGTTGCTTTTGGCTTCGGTCATCCTTTGAAAAATAATATTCACGCTCGGGCAAGCCCAAGCCACCTTGCGAAAGCTGGACAATGTATCGTGAAGAATTTTTTTGGTCTTGGCGAATGCCGAAATTAAACCCAACGGGTGTGCCTTGGGCGTGTAGCAATGCAAAGGTGGCGGCCATATTTTTATTGGATTTTTCATCCTGCATGGCCGCGAATGCCGTAGCAAGGTTGGCTCCTGGCGCGGCTTTTGAGCTGTTTTTCACACTCATACCAGACGCATAAAAATCACCCACCTTGCGTTTGACGGTGCCAACGTTGGCAGACGTTGGCGACATGGCGGATTCTAAAATTGCTTTCATCACCTCGCGATTCCGCGCCTCAATCTGGTCGAATGCACCCCAACGCGCTTTGTCCTTCGGAACCGCATTCGCATCTTGCCAGCGCCCGACGGCATAGCGATAGAAATCATCGCAAGCCGCAACCTTGGGGTCGAAATAGGCGGTGTCTACACCGGGTTTGTCAGTGGTGAGATTGGTGGGCGCCGCAAAGCTTGCGCCAGCCGACAAAGCGACCAGCAAGGGCAGCGCGCGCAGGATGAAGTTTGGATGATGATTGGTTTTCATGTTGGTTTCTCCGAAATTTGAACCTTCGAATATTGGCACAAAATTCGACGCGTTAGAGTTTGGGTTGTTGCAATTTGCGCTTATGTATTGCACTTCGAATTGCGCCGCGTGAATTCTTTGGAACGCTTCTCCTATGCGGCGAGGTATGGCAGGGGGCGCAAGGGTGCGGAAGGGGGCGCAAGGGTGCGGAAGGGGGCGCAAGGGTGTAGAAGGGGGCGCCGGGTGAGCGGGGGTGCGGGGGAAGGGGTAAGGCGCAGGCTGAAGAGAAGGGAGAAGAGAAGCGCGAGGAGAAGGGCGAGGATAGGCATTGCGTAACCGCACCGCTGCATTGCGATGCCATGCAGGCCTGAACGGTGGCCGCCTTCCCCATCAATATTGAACCTTCGTTGCCTGGAAAGTTAGCCACAGCTTCTTTCGTAACGCATAGCCGGCAATGCTGCGCTGCAACATCAAAAGTGATTGACACCACCATCGGCGAGTAATACGCTAGTTTCAAACAAGCGTTTGATTGACTTTCATTTTCATCATTAACTAATTGATATTAAACAAACTATGGCTCTAAGTTCCGTCATCCCTTCGATCGCCCGGTTGTCTAAAGCAGCTGAACAAGCCACCGAGAAGCCGAATGAGGTCGATACCAAGTCGCGCATTTTGGATGCCGCCGAGGAGCTTTTTATGGAGCACGGCTTTGAAGCGACTTCGCTGCGCTTAATCACGACAGCAGCGAATGTGAACTTGGCGGCGGTGAATTATCACTTCGGATCGAAAGAAGAATTGTTCCAAGCCGTGCTCACCCGCAGGCTTGATCCGATGAATCAGGATCGCATGGCGCTTTTGACGGCCTATGAAACCGCCGGTGGCGGGGCGGCGCTTACATGCGAGAAAATTATTTCGGCTATGTTTATTCCCGCGTTGAAATTGGCGCGCAACCACGACCAAGGCGGCAAAAATTTTCTGCGTTTGCTGGGTCGTGCCTATGCTGATCCTGCGCCGTTTATTCGCGAATTTTTATCGAATCAATATGCCGAAATGATTGCGCGTTTCCGAGCTGCATTTGGCCGCGCATTACCGCATTTAGAGCGAGAAGAAGTCTCTTGGCGTTTGCATTTTGTGATGGGCGCGTTGTCGTACACCTTGGCGGGAACGGATGCGCTAAAAATGATTGCGCAATTCCACCCCGAAGAAATTAACAACGATGAATTATTGTTGAAGCGGCTTGCGCCGTTTTTAGCAGCGGGGCTGCGTGCGCCGGTGCAGGCAACCGATGGACATCAATGGTTTCAAGAAGCGTAAGGTTTTTTGTCGAGTTTGTACTGACAAGAATATTGACCATAGTACGAACTGCAAAAAACTAGCCTTAAATTTCCGCAATCTCTGTTTCAACTGTTTCATTTATCGAAGGAGTCATCATGACGATTCTAGTCTGTGTCATCGTTGCCATCGCGCTCATTTGGGCATTGGCGTATCACGCGGTTAGCGCCGCGATTTGGGCCGCCGCAGTAGGTGTGGCGCTCGTGCTGGCGACCGCAACGGATGCGCTTTCTGGCGCATTGGCCGGTCTGGCCTGGTTTATTTTTCTAGCCGCTGCGGTGGTGGCGAATGTGAAATCATTGCGCCTTAGTCTATTGACGGTTCCCATCTTTGCGTTGTACAAAAAAGTCTTGCCGCAAATGTCGGATACCGAGCGCGATGCACTAGAGGCGGGCACGGTTTGGTGGGACGGCGATTTGTTTTCTGGCAAGCCCGATTGGAACAAATGGTTGAGCGTCCCTAAAGCAAAATTGACGGCGGAAGAGCAAGCATTTATTGATGGCCCAACCAATGAATTGTGCGCGATGATTGATGAGTGGAAAACCACCCATGAGTTGCATGATCTGGAGCCGAAGGTCTGGCAGTTCATCAAAGAAAACGGCTTCTTGGGCATGATTATTCCCAAGGAATACGGCGGCAAAGGGTTCTCTGCATATGGCCACAGCCAATGCGTGATGAAAATTTCAACCCGTTCAGCTACCGCGGCTGTCTCAGTCATGGTGCCGAATTCGCTCGGCCCCGGTGAATTGTTGATGCACTACGGAACCGCGGCGCAAAAAGATTATTACCTGCCACGCTTGGCCAGAGGGTTGGATATTCCTTGCTTTGCGTTGACAGCGCCTGAGGCCGGGTCAGATGCGGCCTCGATGCCCGATACCGGCATCGTTTGCAAGCAAATGTGGGAAGGCAAAGAAACGCTTGGCCTGCGTGTCACTTGGGAGAAGCGCTACATCACCTTGGGGCCGGTGGCGACAATTTTGGGTCTAGCGTTTAAGTGTTTTGATCCCGATAAATTGATCGGGAGCGAAACCGATTTGGGTATTACCTGCGCGTTGATTCCCACCTCGCACAAAGGCGTCAATATTGGTCGCCGCCACATGACGCTCAACGCCGCATTCATGAATGGCCCAAACTCTGGGAAAGACGTGTTCATCCCAATGGATTGGGTGATCGGCGGGCAGCCAATGGTCGGTCAAGGTTGGCGCATGTTGATGGAATGTTTAGCCGCAGGCCGCTCGATTTCATTACCAGCCCAGTCGATTGCAGCGGGTAAAGTGGCTGCGTTTGCATCGGGCGCCTACTCGCGCGTTCGCCAACAATTCAAAATGCCAATTGGTAAATTTGAAGGCATTGAAGAGCCATTGGCGCGCATCGGGGCCACCACTTACATGATTGATGCCGTCCGCACCATCACCGCCGGTTCATTGGACTTAGGTGAGAAGCCTTCGGTACTTTCAGCGATTTCAAAATATCACGCAACAGAAGCCATGCGCACCATGATTAACGATGCCATGGATATTCACGGCGGCAAAGGCATTTGCATGGGCCCGAACAATTATTTGGGACGCGCGTATCAACAAGTGCCGATTGCGATTACCGTTGAGGGTGCAAATATTTTGACGCGCTCTCTCATCATCTTCGGCCAGGGCGCGATTCGCTGCCATCCGTGGGTCTTGAAAGAAATGAAAGCGGCGCGTGAAGATAGTGTTGATGCGTTCGATCATGCCTTCTGGAGCCACATTAAATTCACGATTTCTAACGCGGCGCGTTCGCTCTGGATGGGCATCACCGGCGGCGTCGGCATGCCGGCACCGGCGTGCCCAGACACCAAGCGTTTTTACCAGCAAATGACGCGCTTCTCGTCAGCCTTTGCGCTGCTCGCTGATACCTCAATGTTCATCATCGGTGGTTCACTTAAGCGCAAAGAAAAACTTTCTGCGCGCTTAGGTGATGTGTTGTCGAACCTGTATCTGGCTTCTTGTGCATTGAAATTCTATGACGAACGTGGCCAGCAAAAAGATGAATTACCGTTGCTGAAATGGGCGCTCTATGATTGCTCATTCAAGATTCAGGTGGCGATGGATGGTGTCATTGCCAACTTCCCAAACCGTCCCGCCGCCTGGATTTTGCGCCGCTTGGTGTTCCCAAAGGGTCTGACACTGATTAGGCCGTCTGACGAGATGGGCCATGATGTTGCGAAGATTTTGATCAACCCATCGGCTGCACGCGATCGTTTGGTTGCCGGCATGTATTTGCCCGCTGACGAGCGTGACATCATGGGACATTTGAACGCCGCGATGAACGCGGTAATTGCTGCCGAGCCAGTAGAATCAAAAGTCCGCGCAGCGCAGCGTGCAGGGCGCTTCAGCGTTGCCACGCCGGATGCCATGTTCGATGAGGCGATGCAGTTGTCGATCATTTCTGAAACTGAATTGGCGCTCTGGAAACGCGCACGCGTGATGACCAAACAAGTCGTTGCTGTGGATGATTTTGACAAAAACTTTGGCTTGGCCGTGATGCCGGCAAACACAAATGCGGATGATTGGAAAAACGACCATTCCGAAGCGATGGCTGCCGAATAAGTGGGATGCGAATATGAAAAAAGTCTATGTTGTCGACGGCGCACGTACCCCGTTTTTGAAAGCCAAATCAAAGCCGGGCGCGTTCTCCGGCGGTGATCTGGCCGTTGGCTGTGGCCGGCCATTGCTGGCGCGGCAAACGTTTTCGCCCACGCAGTTTGATGAGGTGATTATCGGTGCCGCGATGCCAAGTGCCGATGAGGCTAATATTGGTCGCGTGGTTTCACTAAGGCTTGGTTGTGGCGACAAAGTTCCGGCGTGGACGGTGATGCGCAATTGCGCATCCGGGATGCAGGCGCTGGATTCGGCTTACATGAATATCTTGGCCGGAAAATCGCACCTTGTCTTAGCCGGTGGTACCGATGCCATGAGTCACGCGCCGCTGTTGTTTGGGCCAAAAATGGTGAACTGGTTGGCGGATTGGTATGGCGCAAAATCGTTTGGCCAACGCGCCGGTGTGGCTGTGCAATTTCGCTTGGCCTATTTGGCACCGGTGATTGCGATTCTCAAAGGTCTGACCGACCCGATTGTCAAACTCACGATGGGGCAGACAGCCGAAATTGTTGCCAAGCGTTTCGGGATTACACGACAAATGATGGATGCGTTCGCTGCTGATTCGCATCTACGGGTGCTGGCTGGTCGGGCTGCCGGACACTTTGATGAGATCGAACCGATCATCGATACCAAAGGCAATGTTTACCAGGAAGACGATGGTGTTCGCACCGATTCCACACCTGCGCGGCTCGCGAAGCTGCGCCCGGTTTTTGATAAGGTCTATGGCAACGTGACGGCGGGCAATTCATCACAAGTCACCGACGGTGCGGCGCTGCTGATTTTGGCTAGTGAAGAGGCGGTGGCGAAATATAATCTTAAACCACTCGGCGCGATTATTGATTCGCAATGGTCAGCGCTGGATCCGTCCGAAATGGGCTTGGGGCCGGTGCACGCGATCACGCCGATGCTGTTACGCAATGGCATGACGCTGCAAGACTTAGATGCGCTCGAAATCAACGAGGCTTTTGCGGCACAAGTGCTGGGATGTCTGGCGGCATGGGAGTCGGAGGCGTACTGCCAAGAAAAGCTCGGCTTGGATAAAGCGTTCGGCGTAGTTGATCGTGAAAAGTTTAACGTCGATGGCGGCGCGATTGCGATTGGCCATCCGATTGGCGCGTCCGGTGCACGGGTTGTTTTACATGCGCTGAAGACATTGCAACGCACCGGCGGAAACCGTGCGGCAGCGAGCCTCTGTATTGGCGGCGGGCAAGGCGGGGCAATGTTGTTGGCGCGAGCGTAATTTCACGCGATCTTCACGAGCCTCACGATTCTCATTACCCCCGCTACAAAATTAAGTAAGTTATTAAAAACTAGTACTAGAGCGCGTTTCCAAGCATAAATGCCCGAAAAAGCCCGCCAGTACTAACGTTTAACTATTTTCGCCCACAAGAAATTTCGTACACTCGGAGCATTGAATGCAAACTTGGAAACACTGGCGGCTCGAACGCTCCTCTGAAGATAATCTCGCGTGGCTTTACTTCGATAAATCCTACGCTGATCAATCGGAGACCACGAACACATTTTCTAGCGAAACGCTGCGCGAATTATCTGCCGTTTGCTCGGAATTAAAAGCCCGTCCGCCGTCGGGTTTGGCAATCTTATCCGCGAAAGAAAACGGCTTTGCTGCCGGCGCGGATATCGATGAATTCACCTCGTTCAAAAGTGCCGAAGAAGCGTTTGCAATGACCGTGCTCGGCAATGAAGTATTCGATGAAATCGCCGCGCTGCCGTTTCCCACACTCGCCATGATTCATGGCTTCTGCATGGGAGGTGGCACTGAACTTTCATTGGCGTGTCGCTATCGCATTATGGACGACGGCGCGAAATCAAAAATGGCGCTGCCCGAAGTGATGATCGGCATTGTTCCGGGTTGGGGTGGTGCAAAACGGATGCCCGCGCTGATTGGTGCTGCGCAAGCATTGGATTTGATGCTGACCGGTCGCGGCGTAGATGGTAAAAAAGCGTTGCGGATGGGGCTGGTCGATGCGGTTACACCGCGTCGGCATTTTGTGAATGCCGCCAAAACATTCCTGGCAAAACCACCCGCGCCGCATCAACCGGCGTTCAAAGACGCGATGACCAATTGGCCTGTGATTCGCGGCATTATTGCCAGCCAATCGCGGAAGCAAGTCGCCAAACGCGCCCGCCAAGATCACTACCCCGCGCCCTATGCGATTATTGATTTATGGGAAAACTACGGCGGCGATCCGCGCAATGTGCCGCGCGAAAGCCCGTCATCTTTGTTCAGTTTGGCTGCGCATCCGACGACTGCGAATCTGATCCGTATTTTTAAATTGCAAGATCGCATGAAAGCGCTCGGCGCATGTGATGCAAAGATCCAGCACGTTCATGTCATCGGTGCGGGCGTCATGGGTGGCGATATTGCCGCATGGTGCGCAATGCGAGGCTTAAAAGTGACGCTGCAAGACCTCGAACCTGCTCGCATCGCACCCGCGATTGCGCGCGCAGCCGAGCTGTATAAAAAGCGTTTGAAACTACCGCATTTGGTGCAGGCGGCAATGGATCGCTTGATACCGGACGTGGCGGGAAACGGCGTGGCGCATTGCGATCTGGTGATCGAAGCCATTGTTGAAAACGCCAATATCAAGCAAAAACTCTACGCCACAATTGAGCCAAGAATGAGGCCAGAAGCCATTCTTGCAAGCAATACCTCATCCATTCCGTTGCAAGAATTATCGGTTGGTTTGGCGCATCCAGAGCGTTTGGTTGGCATTCATTTTTTTAATCCGGTAGCGCAAATGATGTTGGTGGAGATTGTTGAAGGCTTACAAACCTCAGCGGAGGTGATGAAACGCGCACAAGCGTTTGTGAAAAAAATCGACAAGCTGCCGCTGCCTGTAAAGTCTGCGCCCGGCTTTTTGGTAAACCGTATTCTCACGCCGTACATGACGGAAGCGCAGATCATGTTAGAAGAGGGTATTCCGGCGGAAACTATTGATGCCGCCGCGAAGGAGTTTGGCATGCCAATGGGCCCGATTGAATTGGCCGACGTGGTGGGACTAGATGTTGGCTTGGCGGTGGGAACCGAGCTGCATAAGCCCGGCAATCCGCAGCCAAAGAAAATCCAAGAACTGGTTGCCGCCAAAAAATTGGGCAAAAAATCCGGAGAAGGATTTTATAGATGGATCAACGGCAAAGCGGAAAAATCGTATGGTTCCGGCACTATCGATTTGGCACCACTGTGGATGCGCATGACATTACCAGCCGTAAACGAAGCTGTCGCGTGTGTTCGCGAGGGCATCGTCGCCGATGCCGATTTATGCGATGCAGGTGTGATTTTCGGCACTGGCTTCGCGCCCCATCGCGGTGGGCCAATCCAGTATTTGCGATCTGCGGGCAAAGAAAAATTGTTGGCCGAAATGAAGGCGCTGGAAGAAAAGCATGGGCAGCGGTTTGTGGCGGATGCGGGCTGGACGACGGTTTTGTAGTTTCAGAAATCACCCTGACTGACGACCAGCGGCGATGAGGGCGACTGCTTTCAAGACTATGTATAAAAAATGCACAAAAATGCTGAAATATACCCGATGAACAAAATCCAAAACCTCTGGCAAAAATTCTCCACCAAGCCGCTTGGTAAATGGCTCTTCTCCCGCGCGGTGTGCTTCAAAGCGCCTTATTTCGCCACCATCAAACCGCGCTTTGAAGAGCTGAAACCTGGCTACGCAAAAGTCAGCATGAAAAACCGGCGCGGCGTGCAAAACCATATCCAGTCTATCCACGCGATTGCGATGTGCAATTTGGCCGAACTGGGGGCAGGGACGATGATGGAGGCGAGCCTGTCCAACAAGATGCGCTGGCTGCCGCGCGGCATGACAGTGCAATATCTCAAGGTGGCAAAATCTGACATCGTTGCCGAATGTGTGGTCAGCCAACCCGGCGATATTGCAGACGGTCCCGCACGTGACGTGATCGTTAAATGCGATATTAAAGATGCAGCCGGAAATATTGTTTGCCATGCGGATATTGCCATGTATATCAGTCCGCGCAAAATGGATGCCGCAAAGAAGTCCGCCTAAGAACGTATAATCTTTTTCTGTTGTGCAAGCAAAAAATCGCTTTTAAAAATTGCACCGTAAACATTGCAGGAGAAGAAATTTGGTAGCCTTGAAATTAGAAAATCGGCGCGGCACCCGCTACCTCATGTTTGATGAGTCAGCCACAATTGCCGATGTGTTCGCGTTGCGCTGCCGCACCTCGCCCAACGCGCCCGCCTATCGTGAGTTTGATGGCGTATCCAAAGAGTGGGTTGGCTGTAGCTGGCGCGAGATTGGCGACAAAGTGATGCTAGTGCGTGAAGGGCTGCGCCGCGATGGTTTCCAAGCGGGCGAACGACTTGCGATCATGCTTAAAAATTCAAGCAACTGGGTGCTGGCTGACCAAGGGGCGTTCGCGCATGGCATGGTGCCGGTGCCATTGTTTGTCGATGATCGCCCGGATAACGTTGCATTTATATTGAACGATGCCGATGTAAAAGCCATCGTGATCGACGGCGAAGAGCACTGGAAACGGCTCAAAACTGTTCGCGAGCAACTTGGCACATTAAAGCTGATTTTAACGATAAAACCGGTAATCGACGCAGATGAGCCGCGTCTAAAATCGCTGGCTGATTGGCTGCCATCCAGCGCGGGATTGATCGAGCGTGCGCCGACTAAAGGCAACGATTTGGCAACGATTGTTTATACCAGCGGCACGACGGGAAAATCAAAAGGCGTGATGCTCTCGCATCGTAATATCCTCTCGAATGTGCAATCGGGTCTATGTGTTTACGATATTTATCCCGACGATATTTTCCTGTCGTTTCTACCGCTCTCGCATATGTTTGAGCGTACCTGTGATTATTATTTGAACATGGTCTCAGGTGCCTCCATTGCGTTCTCGCGCTCGATTCCGCAGCTTGCGGAAGATTTTCGTACTATTCAGCCGACAATTATTTTTTCGGTGCCGCGTATTTATGAGCGCTTCTTGGCGGCCATTAACGAACAGCTAAAAAAAGCATCGCCTAGCAAACGGAAGATGTTTGATTTTGCCGTCAAAACCGGCTGGGCAAAATTTGAATTTGAGCACGGACGCGGCAGCTGGAGCCCGTCGTTTTTGTTGTGGCCGATCCTGAAAAAATTGGTTGCAGAAAAATTGCTGGCCCGCATGGGCGGTAAATTAAAGTTTGCGATTTCCGGTGGTGCGGCACTCTCGCCAGACGTTGCGAAAGTGTTTGTCGGCTTGGGGCTACCGATTTGTCAAGGCTATGGCTTATCAGAAGCTAGCCCGTTACTGACGGTCAATTTGCTCGACAAAAACAATCCCACCACCATTGGCCCCGCCGTGCCTGGCGTGGAGCTACGCGTGGGTGATAACGGCTGTTTGTTCGCGAAGGGTCCGAACATTATGATGGGCTATTGGCATAATCCGGAGGCGACACGCGCTGTGCTAAGCGAAGACGGTTGGCTCAACACCGGTGACCAAGTGAACATCGATGCGCAGGGATTTGTTCGCATCACAGGGCGATTAAAAGAAATTATCGTCATGGGCAACGGCGAAAAAATTCCGCCGGTTGATATGGAATTGGCGATTCAGCTTGACCCTTTGTTTGAGCAAATTTTGATTTTTGGTGAAGCCAAACCGTATCTATCAGCTGTCGCTGTTTTGAACGACGATGAATGGGGGCGAGTGGCGCATGAAAGTAAGCTCGATCCCAATTTATCCGGCGCTGGCCGCGAAAAAGCCGAGAAGTTTCTGGTGCAGCGGATAACCAAGCGGATCAAAGATTTTCCCGGTTATGCACAGGTACGTAAGGTTACGATCGCGCCGGAAAAATGGACCATTGATAACGGACTGATGACGCCCACACTTAAATTAAAACGCAACATCATTTTCCAAAAATACGCGCCCGAGATTGACGAAATGTACGAAGGACACACTTTATGAGCGCCAGTGAAGCGTTAAAAACCAGCGATGAAGGTAGTTCATTTTGCCCGCTCATTGAATTGCCGCAAGACCGCCAGCCGACCATTCGCATTATCCCTATGCCTGCGGACACCAACGCCAACGGCACTATTTTTGGCGGCTGGGTGATGGCGCAGGTTGACTTGGCGGGCAGCGTGCCGGCAAGTGAACGTGCGATGGGGCGTGTTGTGACGGTGGCGGTGAATTCGTTTTTGTTCAAAGAGCCGGTTTTTGTTGGCGATTTGGTGAGCTTTTATGCGAAGGTAATTAAGACCGGACGTACCTCGATCACGGTAGATGTAGAAGTTTATGCGCAGCGCCATCGCTTTGGCTCTGAGGTCGTGAAAGTGACGGAGGCAGTGCTAACTTATGTGGCGGTTGATGAGAACCATAAGCCGCGGGCATTGGTTTAAAACTGGTTGGGCGCTTGATCGGTTTCGGCGCTATATTTTTAGAAGTTTCCTTTGGTCGAACTGCAATACCAGAGCGGATTTTCAGCCATTATTGGCCTGAAAGCCCCGCCCAGTCTCATGTTTGAAATGAAAATTGTTCTAGCAACCAGGAGTAAATAATGGACCACGCCACAAAAAATTTCCACATCAAAAAAGTCGCCGTCCTCGGTGCGGGTGTGATGGGCGCGCAAATCGCTGCACATCTCACCAACGCAGGCGTGAAAGCGATTTTGCTCGATCTGCCCGCTAAGGAAGGGCCAAAGAATGGCGTGGTTCTGAAGGCGCTTGATGGCCTCTCCAAATTATCGCCCGATCCGCTTTCCAGCAAAGCGCGCGTGTCGATGATTACGCCTGCCAATTACGATGAAAATTTGGATTGGTTGCGCGATTGTGATTTAGTTATTGAAGCCATTTCGGAGCGCATGGATTGGAAAAAATCGTTATATGAAAAAGTAGCGCCATTCCTCGGCACAAACACAATTTTTGCGTCTAATACATCGGGGTTGAGCATCACCGAATTGAGCAAGGTGTTTCCCGAAGCGCTGCGCCACCGCTTCTGCGGTATTCACTTTTTTAATCCACCCCGTTATATGAAATTGGTGGAACTCATTCCTACCGAAACGACTGAACTGTCAATCATTGATCAACTTGAAACTTTCCTTGTCAGCACCGTTGGCAAGGGCGTGATCCGCGCTAAAGATACGCCGAATTTTGTCGCTAACCGTATCGGTGTTTTCTCGATTGCTGCGACCATGCATCACACCGCGCAGTTTGGCTTGGCCTTTGATGTGGTTGATGCGCTTACCGGGCCCGCTATCGGCCGCGCCAAGAGTGCGACTTACCGCACCAGCGATGTAGTGGGTTTGGATACGCTTTCGCTGACCATTAAAACACTCGCGGACGGTTTGCCGAACGATGCTTGGCACAAATTTTATGTGAGCCCTGCTTGGATGACTGCGTTGATTGCCAAAGGTGCGTTGGGGCAAAAAACTAAGGCGGGCGTGTTTACAAAAAACGGCCGAGACATCATGGTGCTTGATTTGTCGAAACAAGACTATGTGGTGTCAACGGGCAAAATGGCTGATGAGGTCGCGGCTATTTTGAAAATTAAAAACCCGTCTGAAAAATTTGCCGCATTGCGGGCGAGCGCTCATCCTGAGGCTCAATTTTTGTGGGCAATTTTCCGCGATTTATTCCACTACTGCGCAGTTGCATTGGGTGATATTGCCCATAGCGCACGTGATATCGATTTCGCGATTCGCTGGGGATTTGGCTGGAAAATGGGTCCCTTTGAATTATGGCAAGCTGCCGGTTGGGAGCAGGTCGCCAACTGGATTTCCGAAGATATTGCCGCCGGCAAAACGATGGCGAACGTGCCGTTGCCTGCTTGGGTTTTTGAACGCAAACAAGGCGTGCATTCGCAGGCTGGTTCGTACTCACCTGCAAGCAATACGATGGTGCCGCGGTCAGACTTGCCGATTTATCAACGCCAGCTTTTCCCTGAACTCATGCTGGGCGAAAAATCTGATACGGGTGCCACCGTTTTTGAAACCGATGCCGTACGCATGTGGACTGCAACCGGTTACGAAGACGTTGCTATTGTTTCTTTTAAAACGAAAATGCACGCGATTGGCAGCGATGTCTTGGAGGGTTTAAATCGTGCCATTGATGAAGCCGAAGCCAATTACAAAGGCCTAGTGATTTGGCAAACCGAGGCGCCGTATGCCGCCGGTGCGAATTTGGTAAAAGCCTTGGAGGGCCTGCAGGCCGGGCGCTTCGATGAATTTGAGGCGATGGTGAATCTGTTTCAGCAAACTTCGCAGCGCCTGAAATATTCCTATGTGCCGGTCGTCTCTGCGGTTGATGGAGCGGCGCTGGGTGGTGGATGTGAGTTTGTGATGCATTCGGACCGGGTGATTGCCTCGCTCGAAAGCTATATCGGCTTGGTAGAGGCGGGTGTTGGTTTGCTGCCAGCGGGCGGCGGCTTAAAGGAAATCGCTTTACGTGCGGCGCTATCGGCTAGCGGGAATGCGGGTGGCGATGTGATGCCAGCTATCACCAAGATGTTCAAACAAATCGCCATGGGAGAAGTCTCAAAGTCCGCGCTAGGCTCGAAGGAAATGGGCTATCTGCGGTGGCGCGACACGATTATTTTGAACAGCGGTGAGCTGTTGATGGTTGCCATTGAAAATGTGCGAGCGATGGCAGCATCGGTTTATCGACCGCCACTGCCGCCTACGTTGTTCCCTGTTGCGGGCGACACCGGCATTGCAACACTAAAAATGATTTTAATTAATATGAAAGAAGGCGGCTTTATTTCCGAACACGATTACGAAATTGGCTCCCGTATTGCTACCTGCTTGTGCGGAGGGGCGGTTACGCCGGGATCGATGGTCGATGAAAAATGGATGCTGGATTTGGAGCGCAAACATTTTGTCGAGCTGGCAAAAATGCCGAAAACGCAGGAACGAATTGCGTATATGTTGAAGAATGGCAAGCCGCTGCGGAATTAAGCAAACCGACAAAAACGCGAACGTACTTCTGTCGGCTAGATCAGCATGAAATCGCTGGAAGTGCCAGGCGATTTCGTGATTAAGAATGCGACAGAAAACCTTCAAATGATTTACGAAAGCATTAAGGAGAACCGATATGAAACAAATCCAGGAAGCCTACATCGTTGCCGTCACCCGCACGCCGGTCGGCAAAGCGCCGCGCGGCATGTTTAAAAATGTTCGCCCGGACGACATGCTTGCGCATGTGTTGCGCGGTGCAATAGCGCAAGTGCCGGGGCTTGATCCGCACGACATCGGCGACGTGGTCGTTGGCTGCGCGATGCCAGAGGGCGAGCAGGGCATGAACGTGGCGCGGATTGGCGTGCTGTTGGCCGGACTGCCGGATTCAATCCCGGCGGTTACGATCAATCGGTTTTGTTCATCCGGCGTGCAGGCGATCAGCATGGCGGCCGATCGAATTCGTTGCGGCGATGATGATGTCGTAATCGCGGCTGGAACAGAGTCGATGTCGATGGTGCCGATGATGGGTAATAAAATCGCCTTGAACAGTGATGTGTTCAATAGCTCGCATCACGAAAATATTGCTATTGCCTACGGAATGGGGATCACCGCCGAGAAGGTTGCCGAACAATGGAAAGTGAGCCGCGAAGAACAGGATCAATTTGCGGCTGCATCGCACGCAAAGGCAACTGCCGCGATTGCCGCGGGGCATTTTAAAGCGGAAATTTCGCCCTATGAAATCGATAACGCTACGCCTGATTTGGCGGGCGGCGCGATTAAACACAAAACAAAAATCGCCGATACCGATGAGGGTCCGCGCCCGGATTCCACCGCCGAATCGCTCGCCAAACTGCGGCCCGTGTTCGCGGCGAAAGGCAGTGTAACCGCAGGCAATTCATCGCAAATGTCGGATGGTGCCGGTGCGGTGATTTTGATGAGCGAGGCAGCCCTCAAAAAATACAATATCCAGCCACTCGCGAGATTTGTATCCTTTGCCGTTGCCGGTGTGCCTGCCGAGATCATGGGTATCGGCCCGATTAAAGCGATCCCTAAAGTGTTGAAGCAGGCAGGCATCAATCAGCAGGATTTGGGCTGGATTGAATTAAACGAAGCCTTCGCGGCACAAGCGCTGGCGGTGACGAAAGAGCTCGGCCTTGATCCAGCCAAAATCAATCCGCTCGGTGGCGCGATTGCGTTGGGGCATCCGCTCGGCGCTACCGGCGCAATCCGCGCGGCAACGCTCATACAAGGCATGCGGCGCACCAAACAGAAGTGGGGCATGGTTACCATGTGTATCGGCACGGGCATGGGCGCAGCTGGGTTGTTTGAGGTGCTTTAAGCATCAATGACTCATTGGTGACGCAGAAATTGTCGCTTTATTTCCACACTTTTGATGTGCCGTATCGGGTTTTACGGCTAAGTAACTGACTTGTTGTTCATTTTTACTGTTGTATTGTTGCAATGCAGCATCGGAAATTCGGTGTCTTGTCGAAAAATTTGCTGTAAAGTCCCGAATAGAAGTCATCGGGTAGCTATCGTGTGTTGATCATGTCGTAAAAGCATGAACAGGGTGGCGTTGCAGAAGCCGGCAATACTCGTAGCAATACCCTTGCCTAAAAAATTAGATTCAGTAAATTCATCTTGAGGAGAAGCCACAATGAGTAGGTTCACAACCAGCGATTCAAAGAGTCGTAGCGCATTCATTCCCGCCATCAAAGTATCTGCACTGGCGGTTGGCTTAATGCTGGCATCCGCTGCCGATGCGGTGCAGTTCACCTATGAGGGCGGCGTTAGCGGCAGTTTCGATTCCACGTTTTCATACGGCGTTTCGCGCCGTCTACAAGAGCCAGATCGCACGTTAATCGGTATCACAAACGGAGGCCTATCAAGCTCTGTGAACGAGGACGATGGCGACCGTAACTACAAAAAAGGCAAGCTTTTTGCGAACGTGCTGAAAGGCACGCATGACCTTGAAATTAAATACGAAGGCTGGAGCGTGTTTGCGCGCGGTTCCTATTTCATTGATTTTGCAAACCGTAACAAAGATTTTTTGGGGCCGATTGCCAATGATCGCCTGAGCCAAAATGCCCGCATTTTGGATGCATTTATCACCAAATCATTTAAGGTCGCTGACCGCAATGTTCGGGTGCGCGCCGGCAATCAGGTGATCTCTTGGGGTGAATCGACTTTTATTCCAAACAGCATTAATTCAATCAACTCAGTCGATTTACCGAAGCTCCGTTCGCCCGGCTCCGAATTGAAAGAAGCCTTCTTGCCCACATCAAGCCTCTTGGTTTCGGCAGAATTGACCAAAAACGCCAGCATGGAAGCGTTTGTTTTGTTCAATCACGATAAAACCAGAATTGATCCCAAAGGTTCTTACTGGAGTAACAACGATTTTATTTCCGATGATGCTAGTAAAGTGTTTGTCGGTTTCGGCCGTCGCAAAGACAATACGCAACCAATCACCAACCCGAGCGCTAATCCGGTGACATTCGGTGCGTTTGGGCCGTTCGATCCTGCTGCTGCGGTATGGGCCCCGCGCTCAGCCGATCGAAACGCGAGTGATAGCGGTCAATACGGCGTGACCATGCGCTACTTGGCACCTGAGCTTAACAACACCGAGTTTGGCATTTACTACCTGAACTATCATAGTCGTAATCCGTTTATTTCGGGCATTAAGGGCAGCACCACTTCGGTCTTGACGGGAACGCCGTTTTCGCCGATTTTGCCTACAACCGTGCTGGCCAATTATTTTGTGCAATACCCTGAAAACATTCGTTTGATTGGTGTTTCATTCAATACGCAAGGTCCGCTTGGTGTCGCGTTGCAGGGCGAGGTCTCATACCGTCCCAACCAGCCATTAAGCCTATCTGGAACGGAATTAGTATTGGCAACACTGGGTGCGCCGAATCTTGTCACCGGCTATCTCACAATTCCTGGTACCGTTAGTATGGCAAATCCGTTCGGCGCATCTGGCGCGGCTTTTGTGCCAAACGGCACCTATCTGCAAGGCTGGACGCGCGTCAAAATGACGCAAGCGCAGATGACTGCCACCAAAGGTATCCCAAATGTACTCGGCGCGGATCAGGCAGTTCTGGCCGGTGAGGTAGGCGTCACCCGCTATGGTGGGTTGCAGACTGGCCAGAAATATAGCGGCCCTGCTACGTCATTGCCCGCGACTCTTCAGGGAGCGATTGCTGGCCAAGCTGGTGCCGTGCAGGAATCTGGATTTGTAACCGAGACTTCTTGGGGCTATCGTTTGGTTGGGCGTTTGGAATACTCCAACCTAGTATTTGGCGCTAACGTGGCACCGCGCATCGCTTTCAACCACGACGTGAAAGGTGTTTCGCAAACCTTTAACGAGGGTGTGAAATCCATATCGATTGGTACCAATTTCGATTGGCAACGCCGTTTCTCACTTGATTTTTCATATTCTGGCTTCTTTGGTGGTCGTGACTACTGCGGCAACACCGTAATCACACCGGGTCAAACAACTCTGCCGTTGGCGATCAACGGCTTCCCAGCATTCGGACGTCCTGCGCAGGGTGCGGCTTATTGTTCATCTGCCAATCCAATTAAAGATCGTGATTTTGTCTCCGTCGTCGCAACCTACTCGTTCTAAATCTGTCCCACCCGCTCTCATTTTCGGACAGGTGTCAGCGGGTCGGCTGGATTGAGCGTTCAATAAACAGGGAAGCAGAGATATTCAATTTTAGTTTTAGTATTTGTAGAATTTGTAAAACAGTAAATCAATCTTCGTACACGGCACCAAGAGCGTGGCGGCGGTTGTTCAAGACTTTATTTTAAGAATCAATCCCATAATCTGGAGGAAAAATGAAAGCGAAACAACTGACGATGCTGCTGTCGGCAACACTGGGGTCATTGGTCATTGCGACCGGTGCGACCAGCGTTTACGCCCAATTGGCAGCTAGCGATATTGCTAAACTAGGCACCACCCTGACCCCAATGGGAGCAGAAAAAGCGGGTAATGCCGCCGGTACAATTCCTGCATGGGATGGCGGTATTACCAAGATTCCTGCCGGCATTACGGTTAAAGCCGCGGGTACCTACCCTGATCCCTATGCGGCCGACAAATCTTTGTTCACCATCACCGCGGCCAACGCGGACAAGTACAAAGACAACCTCGCTCCCGGTCAAATGGCGATGTTGAAGCAGTATCCGACCTATAAATTGATGGTGTACCCAACACATCGCAGCGCTGCATATCCCGAAGGGCATTACAAAGAAACCAAAGAATGCGCGGCAAAAGCCAAGCTGGCGCCGGGTGGCAACGGCGTACAGAACTGTACTGGCGGCACGCCATTCCCGATTCCAAAATCAGGTGTTGAAGCCATTTGGAATCATGTGCTGCACTACAAAGGCGATACCTTTGCACAGCATTGGTCACAAGCGGCTGTAACCTCGTCGGGCGACTTCGCCTTGGTGAAATTTGAATATGAATACGATCTTTCATACGGCAATCTTTCCAAGTCTGTCTCGCAACGCGAAAACAACAAAATCCTGAACTACCTGCAAGTGACGACCGCGCCAGCACGTTTGGCGGGGCAAATTTTGTTGGTGCACGACACAGTTGATCAGGCAAAAGAGCCACGCTCTGCATGGACGTATAACCCCGGCCAACGCCGCGTTCGTTTGGCGCCAAACGTGGCTTACGACAACCCAGGCACCGCTGCTGACGGGCTGCGTACCAATGATGATTTCGGGATGTTCAACGGCGCGACAGATCGCTACGATTGGAAGCTGGTCGGTAAAAAAGAAATGTACATTCCGTACAACTCTTATCGCCTGACTGATCCCAAAGTAAAATACGCTGATTTGCTCAAGCCCGGCCATATTAATCAAGACCTGTCACGCTATGAGTTGCACCGCGTATGGGTTGTTGATGCCACCTTGAAGGCCGGCACATCGCATATTTACTCCCGCCGCACCTTCTACATCGATGAAGATAGCTGGAACGTCGTTTTGATCGATAAATACGATGGCCGCGGTCAGCTCTGGCGCTTTGCTGAATTGCACAATGAGAACTGGTACAACGTGCCAATGTGGTTCGGCACGGTTGAAGTTCATCACGATTTGCAATCGCGTCGCTATATTGCGATGGGATTGCGCTCAGAAGAAGCTAAGATTTACGAACCGATCAAGCGTACGCCAGCAGATTACACACCTGCCAGTCTGGCACGTATGGGTGTTCGATAAGCTGATAGGCAACGTTAGAAATAAAACTGCCTAGTTTATTGGGACTAGATTGGGGGATAACCGCGCATCAAGTTGATTAGCTTGCGTTGTTATCCCCCAAGTTTTTAGCACGTCTCCTAGCGTTCATGATGGGCTTGTCTCAAACGTTAAAGGACCGGCACAGGTGAGCGTCGGTTTAGCAAAATACCGAAACGGTTCGCTTTGTACAGGCCACTGTTTTCAGCTTACCGTCAATTATTTTTTTCGCAAAAACACGACATCTTCTATTTGTATTTATTCAAGCTTTTTAAAAGGCCAGCTCATGCGCCCCTACTTGCCCAATTGTTTGATCACTAAAACGTCGCCATCGGTGCGACCAAATCATGTGTTGAAGTGGGCACATATTTGTGCGGTCATGGCAATATTCTCGAGCCAAATTTCTGCGCAGGCACCGCAGGCGCCGACCACTGGCCCGGCTGCTTCGGTAGCGATTCAGACAGATTCTGCCCTATTACCGCTGACCGGCCCGCTCTCTAAACAGACCATGTCTCGGCTGCTGCTCACTGACGCGGCAAAAATTGGTAACCGAATGGTCGCCGTAGGCGATCGCGGCTATATCGTTTATTCCGACAGCAATGGTGAGACTTGGGAGCGCGCGCAAACGCCACCTGACGTACCGATGCTCACGTCGATATTTTTTGCCGATGCCAAGACGGGCTGGGCCGTTGGGCATGATGCGTATATTTTGAAATCAGTTGACGAAGGCAAATCCTGGACAAAAGCGTTTTCAGCACCAGCTGAGCAAAAACCGTTGATGGATGTACTCTTTACTGATGCCAATACGGGTTTTGCCGTTGGTGCTTATGGTGCATATTACGAAACAACCGATGCTGGTCGGACGTGGGTTTCGCGTAAAATCAAAGAGGAAGACAAACACATCAACGGCATCATCAAGCTTAGTGACAACCAACTATTAATCGTGGGCGAAGCTGGCACAATTTTGAAATCAGGGGACGGTGGCAAAAACTGGGTTGCCGTCGCCTCACCATACAAAGGCTCTTTCTTTGGCGCGATTCAGGCGCAAGATGGTTCGGTTATTGTGTACGGCCTGCGGGGCCGTATTTTTCGATCGGCAGACACGGCCCTAAAGAGCTTTAGCCAGATCGATAATAAATCGACAGCATCAATCATGGGAGCCACCAAGCTACCTGATGGCGAGCTGGTGCTCACTGGCTTGGCCGGCATGGTGTTGATCTCATCGAATAATGGACTCTCGTTTACACCAGTCCCGACATCGTCGACCAAGGCGATATCCGTAGCACTGTTGGGACCGCCGAATGCACTAGTGTTATTCGGTGAAACTGGCGCGCGCGACGTAATGTTGCCGACAAAAAAATAACGATCCAGCAATTGTAAAAAAGCCATCCAGGTCACCAATCCGACCAACATATCAACGGTTTACGCTAACGCGAGCGCGCTTATGAAAATCCAACAATTCATCAATACATTCTCAGGCATTATCTTTAACAACCGAAAGCTTTGGTTAATTGTATTTGCCGTTGCCACAGCGATTTTCGCGTTCTCGGCCAGCCAGCTAAAGGTTGATGCGGGCTTCAATAAAATGGTGCCGCTCAAGCACCCCTATATGCAGGTTTATAAGGACTACGAAAAGATTTTTGGTGGCGCGAACCGCATTGCCGTGGCGCTCGTGCAAAAAGAAGGCGATATTTACAACAAAGAATTCATGACCAAGCTTAAAGGCTTGACCGATGATGTGCGGGGGTTAGACGGCGTCGAGCAACCTAGCGTAAGGTCGTTATTCACGCCCAACACCCGCTTTATTGAGGTGGTTGAAGAAGGCTTTGCAGGCGGTAACGTAATCCCCGCCACTTTTCAAGGCACCGATGCTGACTTGGCGATCGTGCGCGGCAACGTCCAAAAATCGACTGAGGTTGGCCGAACCGTTGCCACCGATTTCTCGGGCGCGTTGGTAGCGGCGGGCTTACTCGAATTGATTCCAAAGGGCGACGGCAAACTCGAAAAACTCAATTATTTCGAACTCTCCGAAAAATTGGAAGCCATTCGCACAAAATACGAAGGCCCCAACCACACGGTCCACATTATTGGTTTTGCCAAAGCGGTCAGCGATATTTCGGCTGGCGCAAAGGGCGTGATCACGTTTTTTCTAGTTGCATTTTTGATTACCGCTGTCTTGTTATATTTTTTCCTAAAAGATTTAAAGCTGACCGCCATCGCGCTCATTGTTGCGATGATGCCGGTACTGTGGCTACTCGGCACATTGCCGATTATAGGTTTTGGTATTGATCCGTTGTCTATTCTCGTGCCGTTCTTAATTTTTTCTATCGGCGTTTCACATGCAGTCCAGATGACCAAAACTTGGGAGCGCAATGTCACTACTGGGGAGGATAGTTTGTCGGCGGCAAAGCATTCGTTCGCCAGCTTGTTTGTGCCGGGCACGCTGGCGTTGCTCACCAACGTATTGGGTTTTGCCGTCATTATGCTGATCCCGATTGATATCGTGCGTGAGTTGGGTATCACAGCATCGCTGGGGGTGGCATGGATGATTATCACTAACAAAATGATGCTGCCGATTCTGCTGTCGTATCTAAAACTATCGTCACGCGCAAAAGAGCTGGGAATTCGCCAAGAAAGTCGTGTTGATAGGCTCTGGCGAGCAGCTTCACGTTGTGCCGATAAAAAGGTCGCTTTGTGGGTTGTGGTGTTTAGTGCGATCGTGATGGTTGTCGGCTTGTTTCAAGCCCATAATTTGAAAATTGGCGACTACGGCACCGGCGTGCCGGAGCTACGCGAAGAATCACGCTATAACCAAGACAACGCCACCATCGTCAAAAAATTCGCGATTGGCGTTAACACTTTAGGCGTCGTCGCACAGACCAAAAATGTGTCGGGCGCCTGTACTAATTACGACATCATGAGCACGATTGAAAAATTCGATTGGCATATGCAAAACGTACCCGGTGCACAGTCGGTGATTTCGCTGCCCGGCATGGCCAAGATGCTCAATGCGGGCTACAACGAGGGCAATCTGCGCTGGCGGCAATTGCCGCGCGATCCGCAAGTGCTGGCGCAAAGCGTGACCCCGGTTGATACCGGAACCGGTTTGCTCAATCCTGATTGTTCGGCCATGCAGGTGTTGGTCAACACCACTGACCAACAGGGCGAAACCATCAAGGGCTTGGTGCGTGAAGTGAAAGCCTTTAATGAGGCCAATCAGAGCGACAATCTAGAATTTAAACTCGCCACCGGGAATATCGGTGTGATGGCGGCCACCAACGAAGCTGTTGATAAAGCCCGCTACGAAATGCACGGCGCGATTTTTGGCGCATTGTTTTTGATGTGCCTCGCCACTTTCCGCAGCTTGCGGGCAACGATTTGTATTTTGATTCCGTTGGCAATTGTTTCTATTCTGTGCGAAGCGCTCATGCCGATGTTGGGTATCGGCTTGAAAGTTTCCACCTTGCCTGTCATTGCGCTAGGCGTGGGTGTGGGTGTGGACTACGGGATTTATCTTTATGACCGGATCAAAGAAGATCTGGAAGCGGGTAAAGATTTGGCCACCGCGTTTTTTGATGCGTTGCGTGATCGCGGCACCGCGATGATTTTTACCGCCGTCACGATGACCTTGGGTGTAGCAACCTGGGCAATGTCGGCGCTTAAATTCCAAGCCGATATGGGCATTTTGCTCGCGTTTATGTTTTTCTTAAACATGGTCGGGGCGGTGTTTTTGTTGCCGGCGCTAGGTGCTTTCTTGTTGAAACCGCATAAAAAATAGCGTACCAAAGACAAAGCATACGGTCGTCATTTCAAACAAAGCGCCCCTCGTGGGCGCTTTGTTTTTGTCAGGATGCAACGAGGAGAACCTGACGATGTATTACGGAGCCTCGTTCACGAGACGCATTGAACGTGCATTTAGAATACGCTGCAGCAAGTGGGAAAAATCAGAAGGATTCAATAGAATGGCTCGAATGAATAGTGCAAGCCGCCATACCGTCGCGATGGGAGCAATCCTGATGTTGCTCGGCGTGCTATTGGGCGCGTTTGGCGCGCACGCGCTGAAAACGCGGTTGTCGGCTGAAATGTTGGCTGTGTACCAAACCGGCGTGCAATATCATTTGCTCCATGCGCTTGGCTTGATGGTGCTGGGAATCATGCGTCAGCTGTACGCGGGCGAAACGCTGCTGAGGGCGTCAGCGTGGTTGATGGGCGTGGGTGTTGTCTTGTTTAGTGGAAGTCTCTATGCATTGGCGATCACCGGCATAACCATGCTGGGTGCATTGACGCCCATTGGCGGTTTGTGTTTTCTCACCGCTTGGGCATTGGTGGTTCGGGTGATGCTGCGGGAAAATTAATTGTGTTTTACGCAGCCCTTAATTTGTAAACGATAGCGCATCTCCAGCCCTCACCATCCCCAACTTCACCGGTAACAAATTCATCCCAAACCGCACCCCCTTCGGCGAGTCCCGGTACGTCGCCAGTGTGCGCAACGGCTCCGGTCCACGCACCTCCCCGCTCGCTTGGTCGGTCGTCGTGACTTGGCAGCGGGTGCAAGGCTTTACGCCACGAAAACTAGCCTCACCGATCTGAAAATGTCCCCATGTTTCCTCCGCAAACGCATCGCATCCGCGCACGACAACATTGGCACGAAAGCGATTCATCGGCACCGCAGCGCCACCGCCCGCCACAATTTTTGCATTCAAATCGGCCAGCGACTCCTCCGACGCAATGAGTAGCGGATAACCATCGGCAAAACTCACTATTTCGCCATTCTTGGCATAGTCAGGCGAGACGCGGCGCTCGGCGGTGTCGGGCATATAGACCAATCGCGCATCGTTGCCCAAGTAGTCGCGCAGCCAATGGTCCGCGTCGGCAGAAACCGTATGCGCATGAACATGGCTCGACCATACCGTCACCGTCCGGGTGGGCAATGGCCGTGGCGCGAGCGGCACGGAAACGCAATCATCGAATGGCGAGGAGAGGATCAGCAGATCGCCATCTATCGCGGTTTTGATTGTCGCCATCAGCGGATGATCGCGCTGAGTTAAAAATTGGTGATGGTCGTCAATCACCATAAAGCGACGGTCATATTGCAGGCCGCGCGCCGTACAGTGACTTGCGGCAACTGAAATGCCGCCCAACGATTTAACCGGAAAGATGTTGATTTCAGTAACTGTCGTCGCCATATTCAATAAGCTTTTTAGTTTTTTTACAGTTGTAATACGAACGTCATTATCCAACACAAAAACGTGATAACGTGTGCCGTTGTTGCAATAGAGCACGCACTAGGCAACGCAGTAGGTAGCACGGTAGGCAGCGCAGTGACAGCACATTAAGCAACGCTAACACCCGCACCAAAGTAGCAACGTAGCAAGCAGCAAGTAGTTAAGACTCTTTACGTTACATCTCGCATATTTTACGCACTTCACAAGGAGCACTACATCATGATTGACTGGGTAAAGAAACTCACCGGCGAATTTATTGACATCATCGAATGGCTCGATGATTCAACCAACACGCTGGTTTACCGGTTCGAGCGGCACAACAACGAAATCAAGTACGGTGCGAAACTCACGGTGCGCGAAGGGCAGATGGCGGTCTTCATCAACGAAGGTCAAATGGCTGATGTTTATAAGCCCGGCATGTACACGCTCACCACGCAGAATATGCCAATTTTGTCCACGCTACAAGGCTGGAAGTACGGGTTTGAATCGCCATTTAAAGCCGAAATTTATTTCGTCAACACCCGCAAATTTACGGACTTAAAATGGGGCACGCCAGGCCCATCCACCATGCGCGACAAAGAGTTCGGCATTGTTCGCGTGACCTCGTTTGGTATCTACTCGATCCGCATCAAAGACCCCGGTATTTTCATCAAAGATATTTCCGGTACGGAAGGGCGTTTCACCACCGAGCAGATTCAAGAGAACCTGCGCGGCAAAATTGGCATGCGTATTAAAGAGGTCATGCCAGAGCTTGGTTTGGCGGTGATCGATCTCGAAGCCAAGGTCAGCGTGATGGGCAATATGCTCAAAGACCGCATCCAGCCTGACTTTGAGGCCATGGGCTTGGAATTGGTTGAAGTGCAGGTGCAAGATATTGGCCTGCCCGAAGAGGTTGAAAAAGCAATTGATAAACGTGGTGCGATTGCCGCCATCGGCAATATGGCCGCCTACACCCAATACGAAACCGCCAGCGCTATTCATGATGCCGCCACCACGCCGAACAGCGCGGCAGGGGCAGGCATGGGGCTGGGCGCGGGCTTTGCGATGGGCGGCGGTATGGTTGGGCAAATGGCCGGCGCAATGGGTGCAATGAACGCGGCACCTGCCGCTTCTGCCGCGCCGCCTCCACTGCCACCGCAAGCGGCGTACCACGTTGCCGTTGGCGGCGCGCAAGCCGGGCCTTTCGATATGGCCACTTTGCAATCGCAAATCAATGCAGGCACGTTGAAACGCGATCAACTCGTGTGGACAGCCGGCATGGCGCAGTGGACCAAGGCGGGTGATGTCGCCGCGCTCGGCAGCTTGTTTGCAAATTTGCCGCCGCCGTTGCCACCAGCATAAGCCCGCATAGACTTATATGGACTAGCTTGGGCTTGCACAGGTTTATTATGCGGCATTAAAAATTGAATCAATCCAAGCCGAATGACCGGCTTGGATTGTTTTTTTGCGGCTCAACTCAATGAGTAGGCGACAGATGGAAAATCCAAACGCTTCCCAAACTACGCTCGACCAAATGACCTCCAAGGTTCGCGCGTTCCCCTGCGTATCTTGCGGCGCCAAGCTTTCGTTTCAACCGGGCAGCAAAACCCTGAAATGCCCGTACTGCGCGGCTTCCAACGATATTCCGGAATCTGATGACGCCGTCGAAGAGCTTGATCTAGACACCTGGCTCACCAAGCTAGAAACCGAGCACGAAACGCATGAGCAAGAAAACATCAAATGTAGCAACTGCGGCGGCGCGCAGACCTTAGCGGCCAATATGTTCGCGACGAGTTGCACATTTTGCGGCACGCCGATTACCTCCAAAAGCTACGCACAGCGTCTCATTAAGCCCAAAGCCCTTGTTCCCTTTAAAGTCACTAAGCTCCAAGCCCAAGACAAATGGCGCAATTGGATCAAAGGCTTGTGGCTCGCGCCTTCAGCACTCAAAAAATTCGTGCAAAGCGATGGCGGCATCAAAGGCATCTACATCCCTTACTGGACTTATGACGCCAACACCTACACCAATTACACCGGCCAGCGCGGCGATAATTACACCGAACGCTACGAGACCACCAATTCCAACGGCGAGCGGGTCACCGAGTCCCGCACTCAAACGCGTTGGACCGGCGTTTCTGGCAGTGTTTCGTACTTCCATGATGATGTCCTCATCCCGGCCAGCAAAACCGCTTACGGCGCCTCCAGCGCCTCCAGCTCAACGGGCGCCGCAGCAATGAGCAACATTCCTGTCCTTAATATGTTCGGCTCCAATAATCTGCGTAACTGGAACACCAAAGAAGTTGTTCCATACCAAGACGAGTACATCACCGGCTTCCAAGCCGAAGCCTACCAAATCGGACTCAAAGAAGGCTTCGTCGCTGCCAAGCAAATCATCGACAACAAAGTGGAGCAACTGATCTGCGCCGACATCGGCGGCGATCATCAACGCATCGGCTCCGTCAATACCCAATACAGCCACTTGACCTTCAAACACATCCTGTTGCCGATGTGGGTTTCGGCTTATCTGTTCAGCGGCAAAACCTACCGCTTCGTGGTCAACGGACAGTCAGGGGAAGTACAAGGCGAATCGCCGAAGTCTGGCTGGAAAATATTCTTCTTGGTCATGGGGATATTGGCGGTGTTGTTTATCTTCTTGGCGTTATTTGGCGGCAAACATCGTTGAGTTTTTGGATGTGATGATTCCAAGCGCTAGTATCGGCGCGGGGTTTGGTGCTTTTTAGGTGAAAATGAAATGCCCATAAAAGCCCTGCTCCTTCCCGGCCTAGACGGAACCGGCAAACTTCTTGTCGATTTTGCGCAAGCTGCGCCAAGCCAGATTAGCTGCGAAATAATCCGCTATGAAAAGCATTTCACTACAATAGATGAATTCGTTGCCGTTGCGGCTTCAACGCTAAGCTCGGAAACCAAAACGGTCATCATTGCCGAATCATTTTCTGGACCAATCGCCACGCAAATGGCGTTACGATTTCCGGAACGCATTGCGGCAATCGTGTTCGCCGCTAGTTTTGTCGAGCCTCCCTATGGCGCACTATTGCGGCTTTATAGCGCATTCCCCAAATTGGCTCTTAACAACCTCACTTCTGGCAACCTCACTTCTAGCAACCTCATTTTTGGCAACTTAATTTTTCGTAGGTGGCTAGTCAGGCATTGTTGCCTTAACGGTGTTCAGGATAAAAGTTTGATTGATGAGGCGCTGACAGTCGTTGAATCGCTCGATGCTGACGTGATTCGAAGGCGGGTAGCGCTGTTGAGTCGGGTTGAATCTGTCGCGCCAAGTACAATGCCGGTTCTTGATTTTCAAGCGACGGATGATCGTGTGCTGTCACATACCGCTACGACCTCTGTGGCGCAGACTTTCCCAAACGCAAAAACCGTCAAATTTCATGCCCCCCATTTTTTGCTGTTAGCGCAGCCAGTGCAATGTTGGATTGAAATCGAGAAATATTTGGCCAATATAGTTGGCGGAGAATAGCAGTATAGTGATGGTGTGGATTCTAGATTTGCGCCCTAAACCCCCCGCCAGTACTAGAGTTTGGCCGTATTGTCGTATTACCGAATGCCAAAAATAAAAATCTATTTGCGCTCCACAAACTTCTTATTTCCCTCGACCGCCCGCTTGGCAATGCCATCAATTACCCGTGGCGCGATGAGCTTCAGCCACTGCCCGAGTTTACCCTTCAGCGTCATGATCTCTTCGCGTTTCCGGGCTTCCATCGCGCTCAAAATCAGCGCAGTGCAATCCGCCACACTCATCACGCCCGCTTGATCTACTGGGTCAATGAGCGCCGGTTTACCATCCGCGCCGGTAGCGTTTTCGCGGATACCGGTGGCGACGAAACCGGGGTAGACCATCGTCACCGTCACACCAGTTTCTTCCAACTCGATCCGTAGCGAATCAAAAAATCCGCGCATCGCGTGTTTGCTAGCCGCATAGCCGGTACGGGTAGGCACGCCAACCAAGCCGGTGAGGCTGGCAATGCCGACGATGCGGCCTTGGCTTTGCTTCAAATGCGGCAATGCGAAGTGTGTGCAGTACACCGAACCCATGTAGTTCACTTGCATGATTCGATTGATGATTTCTACGTCCGCAATATCGGCAAACTTCGCCCACATCGTCATGCCGGCGTTGAGGATGAGCGTGTCGATGCAGCCGAATTCTTGAATCGCCGCATCGATGATCTTTTTGCAATCGGCTTGAACGGCAACATCAGCGCTGACGATAATCACCTTCGCGCCTTTGGCCCTTGCGCCCGCAGCGACCCGCTCAAGCTCCGCGATCCGCCGCGCGGTGAGCACCAGCTGTGCGCCCTGATCGGCAAGACGATAAGCGAGTTCTTCGCCGATACCGGTCGATGCGCCGGTGATAATGGCGACATTGTTTTTAAAGGTCATGATTTTCTATCGGAAGGAGGTGAAGTGCTTAAGATGAAGCGATAGCATTAAGTGCGTAAGGGGTAACGACTAGTTTAACCCTCCGTCTCCACATCCGGAATATGGTTAAACGCAATTGCCATTTTGCCGTGATCTATCGCGCGGTGCGCGCCACCGAAATAAACAGCCCGTTTGCCGTATTTTAGCGACACCGCATCAATGACGGAATTGAGTTGCTTGTTGTCACTATCGACATCAAACAACGATGCGGTGTGGCCGCCCGCAGGTGCCAAATCTAAAAACGTCACGGCCACTTGCAGCGGTATGAGGTGCTTTTTCTTTGGGTATTTTTTCCACATAGCGTCAATCGCATGCAATAGCGCGAGCGTATCCTGCGTTTGCATCAAACGGGTCTCGGACTCCCAAGACGGCGCATTGATAAACTTAACTTTGACGGCAAGCCGCCCGACAAAATAATCCACCTTGCGTAACCGCATCGCGGCTTTTTGGGTGAGCCGGTCCAGCACTGCATACGCATCGTCTTTATTGCGCAACACCGGCGGCAATACATGCGAATGGCCGATAGAGCCCATCTCGCTTTCATCAACATGAATCTCCACGCCGCGCAGCTTTTGATAAAACCGGTCACCGCCCACCCCGCCCCACACAGTGCGAAGCTGATCCGATGTTTGTGCATAGAGTTGCGCAATAGTGTGGATGCCGTAATGGTTCAGCCGCACTTCCATGTTGTGGCCGATGCCGTTCAAGGCGCGCAGCGGCAGGTTCTCGATCTTTGCGGGGACATCATCCGCCTGCAAGATCACCAGTCCGTCTGGCTTTTGCATATTCGACGCAAGCTTGGCTAAAAAGGTGTTGGGCGCGATGCCAATTGAAACCTTTAAATACGCGCCTACCTTTGCCGCCAAATTGCGCTTGATGTCGTTCGCCAGTTCCGTCACACGCTCGACTGTTTTGTAGCCCGCCGGTAAATCGCACACCATCTCGTCAATTGACAACACCTGGCGCACCGGCGCGATTTCATCCACTGCCTTGATCGCCTTGTGGTGAAAATCAATATAGATTTCATGCCGCGCCACGACCAGCCGAATATCGGGAATCAGCTTCTTGGCTTCAGCTACATTAGTGAGCGTTTTCACGCCAAATTTTTTCGCTTCATAGCTCGCCGCAATCAGGCAAGTCGAATCCGCCAACATCGGCACCACACCGACAGGCTTGCCGCGCAACTCTGGGCGCACCTGTTGCTCGCAAGAGGCGAAATAGGAATTGAAATCGACGAGCAGCGCCGACAGTGGTGGATGCGAAGTTGGTGGATGCAAATTAGCCATGGCATTACAAATTTTACGCCAATTGCTTTAATGCTGTAAAAAATTACAGCGATGGCTGAAACGCCGCGCCAGTGCTAGTGTTTGGAGTGGGCTAATTTTCTATTGATCCGACAATTCAATAGGGTAAAAATTTTCAATTTCTCACTGTCTCCCCGGACTAAATCCGGGGAGACAGCTCTTCGAAAAATCACCATATTTAATTACCGAATCTATAATCAGGCGCGGATTTACGGGCTACTCCGGGATGCGATCAACCCAGCTATCTCCGGTGAACATTCGCGTCGGTTTCCCACTGACCTCCACGAATCGGACGACTTCACCCACTACGCCGCCACCAGTTGGTGCTACAAACCGGAAGCGCCCGCCACCGAGCGGCTCTAATTTGGTGATGTTATCCAGATTTGCTGCATTGGGCGACATGATCACCAAGCTGTCTTTCAGTAAAACCACCTGAGAATCGCTCCATCGTCCGCGATAAAGCCCTGCAAATCGTGCCCAGGCCGCATCCCACGGCACGGTTGCAGGTGCTACAGCAGCACGCTTTGCGACTGCTTGGCCAACCGTCGCCATGAGCTGTATTGCAATGTCGCCAGGATCTGAATCGGTGGTGTTCGTGAGGACGATTACCCCTACTTTATCGTCAAGCTGAATAAGGGTTTGTGTGGTGTTACCCGGATAGCCGCCGCTGTGCCCAATATAGGTTTTGTCTTTGATGCGACGAATTCCAAAACCAAGCCCTGTGCCGTAACTCCAATTTTCTTCCAACGAGCGTACACGCTGCATTTCGCGCATTGATCCCGTGCTCAAAATCTGCGCCCCGCCTCGCTGCCCATGCCGAAATTGGGCTGAGACAAATTTCGCCATGTCTTCAACGTTCGATGTGATGCCTGTTGCGGCGGCCATGCCTCGTGCATCCACAAATGGTAGCACCTCACGCGTTCCATCGGGCAGGCGGCGGCCGTAGGGCACTGCCAATCCCACCGTGTTCTTGTCGACGCTTGAAGCATTCATACCGAGCGGTTTAAAAATATTGACGTCAATATAATCAGCCCATCGGTTCACGCTTATTTTTTCGATGACCATGCCGGCGACGGAGTAGGCGAGGTTGGAATACTTCCATCGTGTCGATGGCGCAAATGCAGCCTGCCGATCCGCGAAAAGTCGCTGAAGCTCGTCGGTTGTCGGAAATTCGTACGATGTCCAATGATCGTTTGCCTCGCGCGGTAGACCCGAGCTATGTGTGAGCAACTGCTCGATCGTGATCTGCCCATCGTCATCGCCGGAAGGCTTAGCTTTGAACCACGGTAGATATTTTACAACCGGATCGTCAAGGCGCAGCTTGCCTTGTTCACGTAGCTGCATGATCGCCGTCGCGGTGAATAATTTGCTATGGGAGGCCATACGGAACTTTGTGGCTGATGTCATTGCAAGCTTCGCCTTTATGTCCGCAAAGCCGTAGCCTTTTGCCCACACCAGTTGCTGATCGCTCACCACGCCAACGACAACCCCCGGTAGGCGATTTGACCCGCCATCCACGCCGAGAAAAGCCGTTCTGCGCCGATTACATCCGAGTCTTGCGCAATATTGTTCGGGCTGGCTGCGCTTGCTGTTTGTTTATTTAGTTGCGCGGCGCCTGAATTTGTACTTCGGTTTGCACATCGGTTTGAGCGCTAACCGGCAATGAATAAATGCCATAAATGCCGATGGCTATCAATAGACCAAGATAGGAACTGCGAAAAGGAATAGCAAGTGAAGGTTTGCACTGCATGTTGGTCATTGCGGGTTCTCCAAGGTGGTTAGTCAAGAACGTGGCATCGGATAAACAGATGATTTTTTGAGTGTAGGTGCGATTAAGAATACGGTCAATGCACAGGTTTTGATGAGGGTATAAATATTTTTGTGTAGATTAAATTTTTGCTAGGCTTCTTAACTCACCAAGGAGTCACGCATGTCGCACCGCAAAACCGCTATTCCCGCATTACCGTTAGCCAGCCAGAAACTTATAGAGCAGCTCATGGC
>JBBRAM010000010.1:0-131685 GCA_038206765.1 Burkholderiales bacterium
TTACGCAATATTGCTAAACGCTGGACAATGCCAATACAGAACTGGAAACAAGCCATGAGTCAGCTTATGATTCGTTTCGAAGACCGTTTTAACCCCGCCCAGTAAAATTGATTTACACAAAATTCGGGACACCCTCTTCTAATAAGCAGCAGGACTACACCTTCCCGTCGCGACCAAACACCAACCGCGTCACCATCAATGCCGCTAGCAGCGCTGCCAACTGTGCCGCAATAAACATTGGCGTATCAGTTGGCTTAATGCCCGCAAAGGTGTCCGTTCCGGACCGCGCTAACGTCACAACAGGATTAGCAAACGAAGTCGATGCCGTAAACCAGTACGCCGCGGTGATATACGCACCAACCGCATAAGGCACTGCCTCTTTGCGGTGCCTCGCTACACCCGCAATGACTACCAGCAAACCAAAAGTTGCGACAAATTCCGAGAACCATTGCGCGCCACCTGTACGAATCTTAGTCGACGCTTGAAAAATTTCTACTGCAAACATCACATGAGCGCTCCACACGCCGATGAACGCACCCGTTAGTTGCGCTGCAACATAGGCAGGCACCAATCGCCAGGGCATGGCACCATTGGCAGCACTCATCAACGACACGACCGGATTGAACTCCGATGAAATCGCGCCAAAAGTTAAGATCAACGCCACTAAGCCGGTTCCTGTGGCAATAGTGTTGGCCAGAAGTGCGATAGCTATATTACCGCCCGATAGTCGTTCGGCCATGATGCCGGAACCAACGACGATGGCTAACAAAAATGCTGTACCTAGCGCTTCTGCGGTAAGACGTCGCGTGAGTGATGGTGACACTAGGCCGCCGGCTTGATGATATTGCTGGCAGTATGATCGACTTCATCATTGGCCGTATCATTAACCACACCACCGCTCACATCACCACCCATGTTGCCGCACATATCAACCGAGACAGCGGCGCGGTGGATGCGTTTTAATTCATTCGCGAGTGCCAAATGTTCCAGTTTATCGATGGGCAGATTTACTAAAAACTCAATACGGCGCTTGATTGCGATGTAAACCTGCTCAAATGCGGCAAGTTTTGTATCGTGATCACCTTCTGTCTCGGACGGATCGGGGAAACCCCAGTGCGACGTTGCCGGATGTCCAAGCCATACTGGGCACGCCTCGCCAGCGGCGTTATCGCAAACGGTAATGATGATGTCCATGTGCGGTGCGCCGGGTTTGGCGAAATCGTCCCATGATTTACTCTTGAATTGTTCACGTGCAAAACCAAGCTTTTCGACCACTGCAAGCGCAAACGGATTGGGGGACGCCTTTGGTTGGCTGCCAGCGCTGAACGCTTGGAATTTGCCTTCCCCCAACTTGTTTAAGAGCGCTTCGGCCATGACTGAACGCGCTGAATTGTGAGTGCAGAGGAAAAGGACGTTAAAAATGCGCTTAGCCATTGCGATTTCCCTTCGGTTTTACTGTTTTCGAAATAAACTCAACCGTCGTTTGTGGTGTCGCCGTCACGCGTGATGAGAGGGCGCAATTCGCCCCAGCGCAACAGTTTTTGGTTAAATAATCGATTAGCCCTGTCATCGAAGGAAAATTGACCGAATAGACAATCGAGCGCCCATTTGGTGTGGCGACGGTTAGTCCGGCATTGGTGAGCTCTTTTAAATGGAATGAGAGCGTGGCGTTGGCAAGATTGAGTCTTTCAGCAATGACGCCAACAGTTAATCCTCCCGGAGCCGCCTCAACCAACAAGCGATAGATGGCGAGCCGCGTTTCTTGGGCTAGCGCGCCTAGGGCGCTGATAACATTTTTAGTTTCCATATTTCTAATAATATCGAAATATAAAACAAGTTGTCAAGCCCTCACCAAATTTTTCTTCGTTCAATAATTCTAAACTTCTGCACATACCGAAACGTGTTTGGAGCGTCGGTTTTACTAAAATAGTGCCTTACAAACACAGCCGCAATGCAGCCGCAACACACCCGTAATGCAGCCCAGCTCGCTGTATAATTCAACGCCACACAACCAACCGAAAAGAATCGCCCGTGCAAAAAGAGCCCGCATCAGCAACAGAACAAATAATGAAGTTCGCAGTCGTGGCGGCGGTGCAGCTTCCGAGTGTTAGCGATGTTGAATTTGAGTCGTCGCTGATCGAGCTTCGAGAACTAGCTAAAACCTTGGGCTATAAAGTCGTCCGTACTTTCACGCAAAAGCGCGCGGGCTTTGATTCGGTGGCTTATCTGGGCAAAGGTAAGCTCAAGGAAATTCGCCGCTATGTCGGCAATCAGCCGGATGCCGACGATGAAAATAGCAAAGTTGATGTATCGGATGCTGAGGACGATGCATCAGCGGATCGGGCCACTGAAGAAATCGATGCGCTGCTGATCGATCATGAGATTTCGCCATCCCAAGCGCGCAATCTTGAAAACGAAATCGGTTGCGAGGTGATGGATCGCACCATGGTGATCCTCGAAATTTTCCATCGCAACGCCCGCTCACGCGCGGCACGGGCACAAGTCGAGATTGCCAGACTTGGCTACATGGCGCCACGGCTGCGCGAGATGGCCAAGCTGGTCGGACCGCAGGGGCGCCAGCGCAGCGGCACCGGCGGGCGCGGCTCGGGCGAATCGCATACTGAACTAGATAAACGCAAACTGCGCGACCGTATCGCCGAACTCAACCAAGAAATCATCGCGATGGAAGCCGAGCGCAAAACCCAGCGCGCCCGTCGGCAAGAGAGCCAAGGCTTAAACCATGTTGCCATCGTTGGCTACACCAATGCCGGCAAATCCACACTGATGCGTGCCTTAACCGGCAGCGAGGTGTTGGTCGCCAACAAACTCTTCGCCACGCTCGATACGACCGTGCGTGCACTGCATCCCGAAACGGTGCCACGCATCCTGATTAGCGATACCGTCGGCTTTATCAAAAATCTTCCGCACGGGCTGGTCGCGTCGTTCAAATCGACGTTGGATGAAGCACTCGATGCATCGCTGTTGCTGCATGTGATCGACGCGAGTGACCCGGGCTTTGAGCGACAATTGCAAGTCACCGATGAAGTCCTGGCCGAGATCGAAGCCGATGCCGTGCCGAAACTTCGTGTGTTTAATAAAATTGATCATGTTCGTCATGAAAACGACGATAAAGCCACTGCCGCGAACAAAGCCGCGCAAGACGAGCATGAAGCCATTCTGCGTGCCAAGTATCCGGGTTGTGTCGTCATGAGCGCCTATCGCCCTGAAGATATCGTTGCCCTGCACCAACACATCGTGTCATTTTTCCAGCAAGATTTAATCGAGGCCGAACTTTTTTTACCTTGGTCGCAGCAACAACTGCGCGGGAATATTTTTGCGAACTGCGAAGTGACCGGTGAACGCGCCGAGGCTGAAGGTGCGTACTTTAGTGTGCGCGGAGCGGCCACCACGGTCGCGGGATTGCGAGATCAAATTGAGTTGACGGCTTAAGGTTTAGCGGCGATATTTACCATGTAGATGTGTGAAGCCCTAGTTCTGGTGCGGCGGTCCGAGGAGGTCGCCACATTCAATGGTGGGGCAATTGGAAGGATCTAAGCACATCCATCTTCATGGATTACACGAATACGTTTTTGCGGGGTCGATTGAATATCATCCAGTGCAACCGTGACAACGTTACCCTTCAGACAAGTCATCAACCTACAGCCTCCCCCAAAAACGAGGAACACATGCAAATCAGCTTTCGCTCTGTATCAACATATGCGGTATCGAAATATGCGTTGTTGGCATACACAGCCGCTGCACTGGCTGCGCTTAGCCTGCAATCGATCGCTGCCCCGCTTTCGCCGCTTGAACAGACAATGGTGGATTCGATTAAGGCGCGATCACCAGCGGCATTGCAGTTGCTTGAGCGAGCCGTCAATATCAATAGCGGCACGATGAACCACGATGGCGTGCGCGAGGTGGGCAAGCTCTTTCGCGCAGAGCTCGATGAACTTGGCTTCGTCACCAAATGGGTAGAGATGCCGGTCGCCATGCAGCGTGCGGGGCATCTTGTTGCCACACATCAGCCCAAGGGTACTGCGCAAGGTAAGCAGCGGGTTAGTCAACAACGTAAACGGCTGCTGTTGATTGGTCACCTCGACACCGTCTTTGAAAAAGACAGCGCCGTCACACCTTGGAAGCCGGATCTGAGCGGTAAGCGCATTGCGGGGCAAGGGGTGTCGGACATGAAGGGTGGCAATGTCGTTATGATCGAAGCGTTGCGCGCGATGAAGGCTGCGGGCACGTTGGACGATGCCACAATCTCGGTGATCTTTACGGGCGACGAGGAGCGTGCAGGCGAGCCGATCGCCACCTCGCGGGCGGATATGCTAGCGCTAGCATCGCAAAGTGATGTGGCGCTCGCATTTGAAGGCATGCTCCGCGATGTCAACGGGACTGAATTCGTGTCGATTGCCCGTCGTGCTTCTGGCGGCTGGACACTTGATGTGACAGGCCGACAGGGACATTCAGCGGGTGTGTTCGGCCCGCTTTCCGGCTATGGTGCGGGCTATGAAATGTCACGTATTGTCAATGCGTTTCGCGAGCAGATATCTGAGCCTGACCTTACTTTCAGTGTGGGCCTGATGCTAGCGGGAACAGAAATTGAACATGATGAATTGAATTCAAAAGGCAATGCATTTGGCAAGCGCAATGTAATCCCGCCGAAGGCGATGGCGGCGGGCGACATTCGCTATCTCACCCATGCGCAGCGCGACCGCGTGCGGTCGAAGATGCAGGAAATCGTGGCGCAGAACTTAAATGGCACCAGCGCCACCATCCGGTTCACTGAATCGTACCCGCCGATGTCGCCGACTGACGGAAATATGGCCATCTACAAAATCTACGCGCAGGCCAGTGAAGACGCGGGGCTTGGAAAAATAGAACTCACCGCGCCCAGCACACGCGGCGCGGGTGATATCCAGTTTGTCGCACCGATGCTCGATTGCCTCGATGGGCTGGGCGCCGTAGGAGGCGCTGCGCATTCGCCGGGCGAATATTTGAATCCAGAGTCAATTGAGCGCAACGCGATTCGCGCTGCACTGCTGATGGTTCGGCTGACCAGATAACGGCTTACGAAACTAGAAGCGAACAAAAAAACGAAGGGCAGTTATTGATTGATGCCTGATCGCTCAGCTATTTTTTGATGCTGCGCCGCGCTACATCCAACGCGTCGCAAACCTCTGCCACACCATCGATAAATCGCGGCCCTTGGCGCAAAATGTAATCGGCGTCGATACCGTAGATCTGTTTGTCCTTCGCCGCTTGGATGCCTTCGTAGCTACTTCTTCTTGCCTCTACCTTGTCCGATTGTTTCGCCGACTTTGGATACAAAATCACCTGCGGCTGCATCGCGACCATGGCTTCTCGCGATGGCGTAAACACGAGGCTAGGCGCGGCTTTCCAAATGTTTTCACCGCCGCACAAAGTGATCGCCTCACTGATGGCATGATCGCCATTGATGGTCATCAACGGCAATTCGCCCAATTCAAAAAAGACGGAAATTTTGGGCTTGGCGGCGTTGGCTTTTTGCAAAATCTGTGAGCGTGTTTCAAACTGACTAGCTACTCTTCCGGCGACTTCGGCGCTGCCCGCGAGTTTCCCAATATCGCGCAGCACACGCGGTACATCGGCCATTTTTACGACTTCCGCCGCGTAAATCGGGATACCCAAATCCCGTAGGCGTTGCAAATCCTTTTCGCGATTCCCGCTCTTCCATGCAAGGACTAAATCCGGTTTGAGTGTCAGCAATAATTCAAACGACACACCGCTAAAATCGGCGACTTGCGGAAGCTTTTTAGCCTCGGGTGGGAAATCACTGTAGCTAGAGACGGCAACTAATTTCGATCCGGCGCCAGCGGCGTACGCGAGCTCGGTGAGTGAGGGTGCGAGGGCGATGATGCGCTTGGCGGGCGATGCCAGGATGATGGTTTTGCCGGCATCATCCCGAACTGAAACAGACGCAGAAACAGGCTGAGAAACTGACGCAGAAACGGGCACAACAACACTAGTACTGGCGGGCACCTCCAGCACATTTAGGCTCAAAAACGCTGCTAGTGCTAGTGTTTTGCAGCTTACTCCTATGAGATGGCCACGACTAATCAATGCCTGCCCTTTATTTTTTCTGCCGCTTGACCCGCTAACTTCTTAGCCAACGCCAACCGCTTCAGATAGGCCTCCCGCGCAATGGCGACATCTTCCAAAAAGTAAGGCAGTTCTTCTAACGTAATCGCCTGCGCCGCATCGACCAGCGCCTTTTTCGGCACGGGATGCATATCGACGAGCAGCATGTTTGCGCCCGCAATCACGCCCTGCACAGCGACGTGAAAAATATCCAAAATACCATCCGGCGAAGCACCACGTGCGCCAACAGAATGGGAAGGGTCCACGCAGACGGGCATGCGGGTTAAGCGATGCACCACGGGCACGTGACCGAAATCGACCAAATTGCGGTGTGGATCGCCAAAATTTGTTTTCATGCCACGCAGACCGAAAACGATTTTTGTATTGCCTTCAGATGCGCAATATTCAGCTGCCATCAGGGATTCATCGAGCGTAATACCAAAACCGCGTTTGAGCAAAATCGGGTATTCATGTTGTCGCCCAACCGCTTTGAGTAGCTCAAAATTTTGCGTGTTACGGGTGCCGATTTGCAACATCGCGCCGGTCGCATTGCCGCTTTGGCGCATGGCTTCGTTGATCTCATCTACATGCGATTCGCGCGTGACTTCCATCGAAATCACTTTGATGCCGTATTTGCCCGCCAGCTCAAAAACCCATGGCAGGCACCCAGCACCCATGCCCTGAAACGAATAAGGGCTGGAACGGGGCTTATACGCACCCATACGAGCGCAAACTTGGCCGTGCTCTTTTAAACACGCAAAAGTTTGCTCGACGTATTCCCTAGTATCAACCGCGTTCAATCCAGCGAAAGTATGGAGGTTATCCTGACTAAAGGTCACACCGTTATAGCTGAACGATGTGTTGTGCTCGGACGCCTGATGACGGCCGAGGATTCTGAGTTCAATTGCCATGATTCTTCGCTCTTTTTTTCGTGGTTCGTTATTTTTGCTGTTGTTATTCTGTCGCTGTGTGGATCGCCAAACGGCGGGCGCGAACCGATGCCGCCAAGTCGTTCAACAGGGTTTCAGTGTCGGCCCAATTAATGCAGGCGTCGGTCACGGACACGCCGTATTCAGCCGCTTTGCCGTTAACGATATCTTGCCGGCCCGCGTTAATGTGACTCTCGACCATCACGCCGATAATGCGCGGATCGCCCTTCGCCAATTGCGCCCCAACATCAGCACCGACAACCATCTGGCGTTGATATTGTTTGCTTGAATTGGCATGTGAAAAATCGACCATTACGCGCGGCGCTAACCCCGCGGAGGCCAACTCTTTGCAGGTCGTTTCCACACTGGCAGCGTCGTAATTGGGGGTTTTGCCACCACGTAATATGACGTGACAGTCCTCGTTGCCGGATGTTGAAACAATAGCGGAATGCCCGGCCTTAGTGACCGATAAAAAGTGGTGTGGTGCGGCCGCAGCTTTCATCGCGTCCACCGCGATTTTGATATTGCCGTCTGTGCCGTTTTTAAAGCCCACCGGGCACGATAAGCCAGAAGCCAACTGGCGATGCGACTGGCTTTCGGTCGTTCGTGCGCCAATCGCGCCCCATGCGATGAGATCGGCAAAATATTGTGGTGAAATTAAATCGAGATATTCAGTTGCTGCTGCCAATCCAAGCTCGTTAATGGCTAGCAATAATTTGCGGGAAACCCGCAGACCTTTGTTGATATCGTAGCTTTCGTTCATATCCGGATCGTTGATAAAACCTTTCCAGCCTACCGTGGTTCGCGGCTTTTCAAAATAAACGCGCATCACAATCGTTAGGTCAGGTTCCAACGTCACCCGCAGGGCCTGCAAGCGCTTTGCGTAATCCAAAGCCGTGTCGTAGTCATGAATCGAGCAGGGACCAACAATCACCAGCAATCGATCATCACCGCCGTGCATGATCCGATGAATTTCATCGCGTGCGCGATAGACGGTGGCAGAGGCTTTTTCGGTACAGGGAAATTCCCGCATCAAGTCGCCGGGCGGCGCTAGTTCTTTGATTTCCTTAATACGTAAATCGTCGGTGTTATAGCGCATGGTTTCATCCCGGGGTTTTTGATGATCAGATTCGGTATTGACTACTTTGAGCTTCACATTGGTGAGGGACATTATTGCATTCCTGGTGGGCTAACAATTCGAAAGCAAAATTTGAAAACGGCGCTATAACAAAAATACAAAAAAAACCGCCGGACTATTTAGCCCGGCGGTTTTGGAATTGGTTTGACGCGCTTTTTACTCGTGCGCACTACCCTTCCAGCCGCCTAGGCCCGGAAAGAACGTGTACCAGAAATAAAATGCCAAAATGTTCATGTGTTGATAGTAACAGGGGTTTTCAGGAATTGTCCAGCCTGAATACTTTTTTCGCAGACATTTAGTTGCGACATCAGGCGACGGAAGGTTTAAAAACCAACGCCGCGCCATTGTTGCACCAGCGTTGCCCGGTCGGTTGTGGTCCGTCGGTAAACATATGCCCGTGATGGCCGCCACATTTGCCGCAATGGTATTCGGTACGCGGATAAATCAACTTAAAATCGCGTTTTTTATCAAATACACCCGGCAAAGTCGTGTAAAAACTCGGCCAGCCCGTGCCGCTCTCAAACTTCATCTCGGTGGTATAAACCGGCAGATCGCAACCCGCGCAGTGGAACACACCTTTACGTTTTTCATCGCCGTGCGGGCTGGAATTCGGGCGCTCGGTGCCCTCATCGCGCAGCACGTTAAACTGGGCCGAGGTCAGGCGTTTTTTCCATTCAGCTTCGGATAATTCTAATTTTTCGATTTTGGTCATGGGAGCACTCGCTTGTTTAAGGGCAATCTTGACATTTTCAGGCCTGGGATCGGTTGGCGATTTTTGCGCCATCGCGGTCTTCGGCTGGGTAGCCATCCCCGCAATGCCCGCCACGCCCGCTGCGCCGGCAGCACCAAATAATACTGACAAAAAATTTCTACGTTTCATTGGAACTCCATATTGGGATGTACTATCAAGCACAAAGGGCCACGCCATAGATTTAAACCGAATAGCGGGCTCAAGAAATCAGTCGCGCTGTCCAGTAAAAGCTTACACCAACATGATTACGGGCCTGCAATACAATCGGTTTCAACAATTTAATTGTGATTGATTCAAAGCGTAAAATAATAATATGACTGTTCTTGATACACCGCGCCTCAGACTACGCACATTCACGACCGACGATGCCGCATTTTTTATGGCGCTCGTCAACGATCCGGCATGGGAGCGCTTCATTGGCAAACGCAATCTAAAAAATCTCGATGACACCCGAACCGCTATTTTGAACGGGCCAATGGCGATGTATGCGCGTTATGGCTTTTGTTTATATGTCGCTGAACTCAAGTCTGACAACACCGCTGTCGGCATTTGCGGGCTGATAAAACGTGACCAGTTGATCGATGTCGATTTGGGATTTGCATTTTTGGAGCGCTATCGCGGCCAAGGCTATGCGCGAGAGGCGGCGAGCGCCACAATGGAATATGCCGAAAATACGCAACGCCTGAAGCGCATTGTGGCCATCACATCGCTCGATAACGAAACCTCGATTTCGCTCTTGGAGAAAATCGGCTTTAAGTTTGAAAAACTGATGTCGTTCAAAGCCGAAGCTCCCGAAACAATGGATACAAAATTATTCGCTTACGAATTTGACGAAAGAACCACACAATGAAATCATTTATGTCTCTGTTGAGCACGTCGCTGATAGTAATTTGTTCAGCCCCATTGCTAGCGCAACAGGCTATACCCGTTCCTGCACCCGTTCCTACGCCAACCGCTGCGCCCATCGTTGCCCCCACGCCTACAACCTCGCCCTCACCCAAGCCGCCTGAACCCAGCAGGGGCATAGAGTACGCGACCCCACAAGCGGCATTGGACGCGCTGCGCAAACGCACCGATGTGGAGATCGGTGTTCAAAAAAAATGGCTGGTGATTCGCGATAACCCCAATAAAGCGATTTGGACATTCGCGCCGCCGGATCATCCGGCCTACCCCGCCGTGATCAAGCGCATGGTTTCCAACAAAGACGGGAACGAGAAAATGGAAACCAGCGCGCTGTGTCAAGCCAAGCGCGAAGCCTGCGACGCCATGATGAAAGACGTGCGGGCGATGGATGAAAAAATGCGCCCAACCCTGCAAAAGACCATGCCTAAAAAGCAACTTGGTGAGGCTGGGTCTGATCAAGCGCAGCCCGCATCGCCACAAACGCCCCCGGCTGCACCACTAAAGCCAAATGGGAAGTAGACGATGCCCCGCTCTTGCTATCTGCCCCGAATTTGTAACGCTTCCAGATGAAAAAAAGCCCCCCAGTAGCCTTGACGACCGCTGCGGCGGTAGCCGCAAAAAAAACGTCGTCGCTACCCGCTTACGATATTCGCCCCGGACAGTCGATTGAATTGCTCAAAGAGCTGCATATCCTGACCCGTGAAGGGAAAATGAACCAGGACAGCCAGCGCAAGTTAAAACAGGTTTATCACTTGTTTCAATTTATCGAGCCGCTGCTGAGAGAAATTCAAGCGTCCCAGGCAGACAGTGGGTCCCAAAAAAGCGGCACCCAACTTGTCGACCACGGTGCTGGCAAGTCATATTTAGGATTTATTTTGTATGATTTGTTTTTCAAAACACTGGATGACGACACTCACATTTTCGGCATCGAAACCCGCGACGAACTGGTCAAAAAATCACAAGGATTAGCCCAAAAGCTCGAATTTCAGCGCATGACATTTTTGAATTTATCCGTTGCTGATTCGATTACATCGCCATTACTGCCGAACAAAATTGATATTGTCACCGCGCTCCACGCCTGCAACACCGCCACCGACGATGCCATCCGATTTGCCTTGCACAAAAAATCAAAATATATGGTGTTGGTGCCCTGCTGCCAAGCCGAAGTTGCGTCGATTTTCAATAAAAACAAAGGCGCATCATTGGCCAACAATGCGCTGACCGAAATTTGGCGGCATCCGCTGCACACCCGCGAGTTCGGCAGCCAAATCACCAATGTACTGCGCTGTCTGCAATTAGAATCACACGGCTATCAGGTCAAAGTAACCGAACTCGTCGGCTGGGAGCACTCGATGAAAAACGAACTGATCATCGCCACCTACAAGAATTTGCCGCGAAAGCGGCCACAGGAGCGGCTTGCGGAGGTGCTGGAGACGCTGGGGTTGGGGGAAATGCGGGAGCGATTTGCGTAGTATTTTCTGGTCAAACCGGCCCGGCCAATATGCCCTAAAAGGCTCGCCCGCACTGCCTTTCGATAAAGTTGCCCCGATATTACCTGATACACAAATCGATAATTTGCGCCACTGGTTTAAGCGCAGCATGTGCACATAATTTCGATTATTTCAGGTGGTTTGCTCGTCGTTTTTGCAGTGTATGAACTGGTTGCAGCCATCATGGGCAAACTGAACCATGCGATCAAATTTTGAGTCACTATTTGAGCACGCACCCCAGTCAGTACAGAACTTCCCCGCGAGCGGTATCCAGTACCGACAGCTTTCGCACTGATTCAAAACCCATTCATCAGGCGGATTTTCTAGAGATAAATCGCGGTTAACTTTAGTTGCCCAACGGGCATGACAAATTTTAAAATATTTATCGGATTCGTATACCCATTTCATTTTGCGCTCCCCACCTTCGTAACCCCCCGCAAAACCAACCCCTCAATCGCTTCATCCCCATACCCCAACTCCCGCAAAATATCCCACGAATGCTCACCTAAATGCGCGGGTAACGAGCGGATTGATGGCGGGGTTTCGCTCCATTCGCCGATGGGCGCCGTCGCTCTAATCCGGCCTTCGGTAGGATGATCGAATTCGGGCAGAAAGCCGGTGGCCTGCAGGTGTTCGTCTTCTAACAGCGAATCAATCGAGTGCATAGGGGCAACGGGGATATCAGCTTTTTCTAGCAGTGCCCGCCAGAAGGCGGTGGTGTTGGATTGAATCGTGGCGGCGACAAATTCGTAGACTTCATCGATGTTGGCGGCGCGGGCGGAATGGTCTTTGAAACGCGTGTCTGTTTTTAAATCAGCGCGACCGATAGCGTCAAAAAATGCGCCCCAATGTTTATTGTTATAAATTAAAACGCACAAGAATCCATCCGATGTTTCATACGGCCTCCGATGCGGCGCGATCAGCCGTGCATATGCCGTTTCACCCAACGGCGGTTCGAAGGTTTTACCACCCATATGATCGCCCAATACGAACTGCGATAATGCTTCAAACATCGTGACTTCGATGGCTTGGCCGATACCTGTTCGCTCGCGATGGAACAAAGCGGCAAGGACGGCATTAACCGTATGCAATCCAACACTTCTATCACCGATTGTCACGGGTGCATAGCGCGGCAGCCCGCCGGTTTGGCGTTGTGACAACGATGGAATGCCAGTGATCCCTTGGATAAGATCGTCGTAGGCGGGGCGTCCTGCATAGGGGCCTTTTTCGGCGTAACCAAATGCACCGACATAGATAATTTTAGGGTTTACTGCTTTGACAGCGTCATAGCTTAAGCCCAACCGCGCCATGGATTGCGGGCGGACATTGTAGACGAGCACATCAGACTGCGCAGCTAGCTTTAAACAGGCTTCACGCCCTTCGGCTTGCTTTAAATCGAGCACGATTGAGCGTTTATTTCGATTCAAATGCAAATGAATATGCCCCATGCCTGGCGAAACCATCGGCCCGACCCAACGCATATTGTCGCCCTCACGGGTTTCGACTTTAATCACGTCAGCCCCCATGTCACCGAGGAGTTGCGTGCAGTAAGGCCCCATGATGACTGAGGTAAGATCGAGGACCTTTATACCGGCGAGCGCGCCTTTGTTTTCGGTGGTGAGTTTTGCAGTTGGATTTGACATTTGTAGTCGGTCGTTCTTTTGAATAATGTGGGTTAGGAAGGCACTTCTAATTTCCCAATGCGCAACCTTAAAGCGAGAGAAGTGTTTAGCGTCTGCGCACCGTCTCGACTCCGGGTATATCCGCTACCGTTCTAAGGAGCCGAACCAGCTCCTCGGCCCGCTTAATTTCCACCGTAAACCGCATCGATGCCAGGTTCCCGCGCGTGATCGTATTCACCGCGGTGACATTGATGCGGTCATGCGACATCGCCTCTGATACATCGCGCAACAAACCTTGGCGGTCTGCGGCGGTAACTTCAATATCGGCCGCGAACGGTTGTTGATCGACATTGCCCCATTCGGCGGGCATGAGCCGGTCCCGCTGATCGCTGGCGAGGCTGGTGATGTTGATGCAATCGAGGCGATGTACCATCACGCCGCGCGTTTTGGTGACAAAGCCAATGATCGGATCGGTCGGCAACGGCTTGCAGCATTTGGCGACCATCGTGGCGATATTGTTGACCCCCAATACCAGCACGCCGCTTGACGACTTGCCGGTCTTGACGGCACTTAATCCGCCGACCATTTCCTGCGCAGCCCGCACGCCGGACGTTTGCCCAAACTCTAGCACTGGTGCGGCACTTGGGGATATTGACGATTTTGCTGCCGTCAATTCACGCAACACGATTTCAATCTGGTGCGACGTGATTTCACCCCGCCCAATCTCGGCCAAACACTCATCGAGACTGCGATGGTTCAACGCTGTCGCCACTTTTTCCAACGCAAAGGATGTTGCAGAATTTCGCGCTAATTCCTTCTCCAGCGTCTGGCGGCCATGCGCAACATCAACTTCAAAATATTCCTGACGGAACCATGCTTTAACTTTTGAAAGCGCGCGATGGCTCGCCAGATAGCCCAACTGGGGGTTCGCCCAATCCCGCGACGGGCCACCCTGCTTTGCGGCTAAAATTTCGACCCGCTGTGCATTTTGCAGCTTGGTGATGAGCGGCACGATTTGCCCGTCTAGCTTGGCGCCACGGCACCGATGGCCGAGATCAGTGTGGACGTGATACGCGAAGTCAACCGGCGTCGAGCGCGCCGGGAGGTCAACGACTTTACCCTGCGGCGTAAACACGTAAATGGTGTCGTTAAACAAGCCCTGCTTAATTTGCTCCGAAAAGCCGCTCTGGTCCACGAGCTCGCGCTTCAGTTCCAACACCTGCCGTAGCCATGAAATTTTTGATTCAAAGCGCTTATCCGCCGCCGTTTTGTTTGCACCGCCCTCTTTGTACCGCCAATGTGCCGCCACGCCGTGTTCCGAGGCATTATGCATCTCATGAGTGCGTATCTGCACTTCCAAGGTCTTTCCCTCGGAATCAATGACTGCGGTGTGCAGAGATTGATAATTGTTGGCTTTCGGTTGGGCGATGTAATCATCAAACTCGCCCGAAATTGGCTGCCAGTGGTCGTGAATGAGCCCCAAAACCGCATAACAATCGGCCACGTTATCAACCAACACGCGAACCGCACGGATATCGTAGACCGCATCGAACGCCAAGTTTTTCGATTGCATTTTGCGGTGGATTGACCAAATGTGCTTTGGGCGTCCGGCGACTTCAGCTTTGATGCCAAGCTTGTCGAGTTCAGTGCGCAGATTTGCGAGCACATCGGCAATATAAGCTTCCCGCTCAATGCGTTTGCCATCAAGCATGGTGGCGATGCGTTTGTATAGTTCGGGCTCTAAGAAGCGAAACGATAAATCCTCGAGTTCCCATTTGATCGCAAATACACCGAGCCGATTGGCCAACGGTGCGAACAAATCGCGGGTTTGCTCGGCCGCCGCACGACGGATCGCGTCACCTGCTTTGGTAATCGAGCGCATCATCACGACGCGCTCGGCAAGTTTAATCAACACCACCCGAACATCGTCGGCCATGGCCAGCAGCATCTTGCGGAGTGTTTCGATATCTGGCGCATGTTGGGCTGACGGGGCGGCCGTGGTTGCCTCGATCCTCCCTGCCCTGATCACGCCGTTGACCAAATCTGCGACCTCAGCACCGAACTTGTCAACGATGCCAGCATGGTCAAGCTGCCCGACAGTTTTGGCACCTTTAGCGCCCTTCATGGAGACGGCCGCACCAAAAATGAGCGCTGCGGCTAGCGTTTCGCTATCGGCCTCGATGCCAAGCAAAATATCAACCGACTCAAGCGCCTGATTTAAGGATTCAATTTGCGCAGGGGTAGGCTCAAACGCGCTTTCCGACCCAACAGCATAACCGTAGACAAAATCCAAGGCGCGACGCGCGATCAATCCTTCCGATGCCCTTGCATCAATACGCTTTGAGACGCGGGCTATTTGAACCTTCGCGAGCACGTTACGAGCGTCCGGCATTGATGCTTGATGTGGCGCCTGATCCGGTGCACCAATCGGCGCATCAATGGGTGCAGAATCGTGCGTTGAAATGTCTTGGGTCAGCATGGGGAATGTTTTTAAACTATTTCAGCCATTCTAAGCCAACTCTAAGCGAACTACGGTGGCGATCGAGTGCAACGCAAGACAAAAAGACGGTATATTCACGGCATGGCGTTTGCTTTAATGCTGTTGGCTAACGCCGGGCTCGGTGGCAAATCTAACGTAAAAAAGTAAAACCCCAATAATTTTCGTCATCGGCGCGCCCTATCTGAGAATTGACCACCAAAGGTCTCAAAACATGGCACTCAAAAAGTTTTTCAACGAGATGTACCAGGACGATGGCAAGCCGCGTGCCCATTATCAGGCGTTCGGTGATTGGCTCGTCAATACACCTCCCGAAAAAATCACCCAAAACCGACAGGCAGCCGATTTGCTGTTTCATCGTGTCGGTATTACCTTTGCGGTCTACGGCGAGGCCACGGGCACGGAACGGTTGATCCCATTCGACATCGTGCCGCATGTGATCCCCGGCGAACAATGGGAACGGGTTTCCAAAGGGCTGAAACAACGTGTCACGGCATTAAATGCGTTTTTACACGATATCTATCATGAGCAAAACATCCTTCGTGCCGGCAAGGTACCCGCCAACAAAGTCATCGAAAATTCCCAGTTCCGCCCCGAAATGATCGGGATTGATGTGCCCGGTGGCATTTATGCGCATGTGGCAGGGATCGATTTGGTCAAAGATTCAGACGGCGAATATTACGTACTCGAAGACAATTTGCGAACACCGTCGGGCGTGTCCTATTTGCTTGAAAACCGCAAAATGATGATGCGGTTATTTCCTGAGTTATTTGCGCAACAGCGCGTTCGCCCCGTCGACCATTATCCCGATCTGTTATTGGAAACCTTGCGTAACGCAGCGCCAGTCGGGGTGGATAGCCCAACGATTGTGCTGATGACGCCTGGCAATTTTAATTCTGCTTATTTTGAGCACGCGTTTTTAGCACAACAGATGGGCATCGAGCTGGTAGAAGGCGTGGATCTCTTTGTACAAGACGATACCTTGTTCATGCGCACTACCCAGGGACCGAAAAAGGTCGATGTCGTCTATCGGCGTATCGATGATGATTTCATCGATCCAGAGGCGTTCCGTAAAGATTCCATGATCGGCGTGCCGGGGCTCATGCGGGCATACCGGGCGGGACGTGTGACGTTAGCGAATGCGGTTGGCACCGGTGTGGCCGATGATAAATCGATGTATCCGTATGTGCCGGAGATGATTCGTTTTTATCTTGGTGAAGAGCCAATTCTTAAAAACGTCCATACCTACATGCTTGATGATAAAAAAGACCTCGATTATGTCCTTGCCAATATGCAAGATTTGGTCATTAAAGAAGCGCAGGGTTCGGGCGGTTATGGCATGTTGGTTGGCCCCACTAGTACCAAAGATGAACGCGAACGCTACAAACAACGCGTGCTCGATGCGCCAGAACGGTTCATTGCGCAGCCGACACTCTCGCTCTCGGTTTGCCCCACGTTTGTGGATAAAGGCTTAGCGCCGCGCCATATTGATTTGCGGCCCTATGTACTATCGGGCAAGACCGTCAATTTTGTTCCCGGCGGGCTGACTCGGGTTGCCTTGCGGGAAGGTTCGTTAGTCGTCAATTCATCGCAAGGTGGCGGCGTTAAAGATACCTGGATTGTTGACTGACATGTCATTGCAAACCAACCTAGATAGACGGATAGTGGATTAACGACGATGCTCTCAAGAACCGCCTCAACGCTCTACTGGATGTCCCGCAATGTCGAGCGCGCCGAAAATACGGCGCGTATTTTGGATGTGGCCTATCGCATGTCGCTCCTGACTAAAGACCCGGATTTGCAAGATCAGGAATGGTTTGCACCTCTCAATATTACCGGTACTCTTTTTCCGTTCAGCGGGCGACACGCGATTGTCAATTCGAAAGAAGTTTTGCACTTTATGGCACTCGACGCGGATAATCCGTCGTCCATTTACAGCTGCGCCAAGCAGGCCCGCGAGAACGCTCGCGCCGTACGCGGCACCATCACCAGTGAGATGTGGGAAGTGCTGAATGGTACGTGGCTCGAAATGCAAAACATGGATGAAGACCGCTTGTACGCCCGCGGCATTTCATCATTTTTTGATTGGGTCAAAGAGCGCTCGCATTTGTTTCGTGGCGTGACGTTCGGCACGATTCGCCGAGATGAAGCGTTTCAATTTCATCGTCTGGGCAGTTACATGGAACGTGCTGACAACACCGCGCGAATGCTGGACGTCAAATACCATGTGCTGTTGCCAAGCGTGGAAGATGTCGGCGGCGCAGTTGATTATTATCAATGGTCGGCAGTGCTGCGATCAGTCTCGGCGTTTGAATCTTATCGCAAGGTATATCGCGACATCATTACGCCGCTGAAAGTCGCCGAATTGCTGATCTTGCGCGACGATATTCCACGCTCGATACGATTTTGTTATCGTGATGTATATGAAATTCTGTGTACGGTGCAAAATCGGTCATCAATGGAAGCTACCCGTCAGGCCGGTGAGATATATGCGGCGCTGCAATTTGGCACTATGCAAAATATTTTTCATGGCGGTCTGCACGAGTACTTAACGGCTTTTTTAGAGTCTAGTAATAAGCTTGGCAATGAAATTGACAAAGCTTTTTTTGCGCCGACGCTGACGCCTTCAACATGAGTGTCTACGTCATGTTTATTTTTTTCAAGTTGAAACCAATATGACTTACTGTGTTGCGATTCGCCTCGATTCTGGGATGATTTTTGCGTCGGACTCCAGAACCAACGCTGGCGTGGATCATGTCTCCACATTCAACAAAATGAAAGTGTATGAAAAACCCGATGACCGCGTTATTGTTTTGCTTTCCAGCGGAAATTTATCGGTTACCCAAGGGGTAGTGAATATTCTGGATCGCCAGCAATTTGCAGCACCCGACGAGCCGACCATTTGGAACGCCAAATCAATGTTTGATGTTGCGGCCATCGCGGGAGAAGCGCTGCGCGAAATTCAGCGACGCGACGGACCCGCGATGATGCAATCGGGTATCGAGGCATCGGCGAGTTTAATTATCGGCGGACAAATTTATGGTGAACGACAACGCTTGTTCAACATCTATCCGCAAGGAAATTTTATTGAAACCTGCGAAGAAACGCCCTACTTTCAGCTCGGCGAGTCCAAGTACGGAAAACCAATTTTGGACCGTGTAGTGACCACCGGCACACCACAAAAAGAAGCGGCAAAGTGCGTGTTGATTTCCTTTGATTCAACTATCAAATCCAATATCTCGGTTGGCATGCCGATCGATATGTTGTGGTATCCAAATGATTCGTTACGGGTTGGCGTGCAGCAGCGCATCCGCGAGGGTGATCCGTATTTTTCAATGTTGCGGCAGCGATGGGGTGGCGGATTGCGCCGCGTTTTTGGTGAATTGCCCGATCCCGATTGGCTCGAGTGACACGTACAGCACAAATTAAAGTATAAATTTAATGACCATCCGCGTCGCACTACACCACAAAACCCATTACAAATTCGACCGCGCCGTAAACCTCTCGCCGCACGAGGTACGGCTGCGACCGGCTGCGCATTGCCGCACGCCAATTGAGAGTTACTCGCTTAAGGTAAAGCCCGAAAAACATTTTATCAACTGGCAGCAAGATCCCTACGGCAATTGGTTGGCACGTTTGGTGTTCAACGAGCCCGCGTCCGAGCTATCAATCGAAGTAGATTTGATTGCCGATATGACGGTGATTAACCCGTTTGATTTTTTTGTCGAGGCCTACGCTGAGAAATATCCGTTCGCCTACACCGCTGACAATACGCGGGAGTTAACGGCCTATTTAGAAACAGAAACGCCCGGTCCGCTCATCACAAAATGGATTCAACATGCCCGCGCTCATTTACTGCGGCCTGGCATGGTCACGATTGATTTTCTGGTCGCCTTGAATCAACAATTGCAAACCGATATTGCCTATCTGATCCGCATGGAAGCGGGTGTGCAACCCCCAGAATTCACGCTCGCGTCAGCAAAAGGTTCCTGCCGCGATTCAGCCTGGTTGCTCGTGCAGATTTTACGTAATTTTGGCATCGCAGCCCGCTTCGCATCCGGCTATTTGATTCAGCTGGTGGCCGATCAAAAATCATTGGATGGCCCGTCTGGCACGGATAAAGATTTCACCGACTTGCACGCATGGTGCGAGGCTTACCTGCCCGGTGCGGGCTGGGTAGGCTTTGACCCTACCTCGGGCTTGATGGCTGGTGAAGGCCACATACCACTGGCATGCACGGCGATTCCATCCTCTGCCGCACCGGTTTCGGGCTTCACGGATCAATGCGAATCAACGCTCGATTTTGCAATGACCGTAACCCGCATTCACGAAGACCCACGCGTCACCAAGCCATACAATGAAACGCAATGGAAAGACATCATGGCGCTGGGTGAGCAAGTTGATGCCGACCTAAAAGCTGGCGACGTCAAACTGACGATGGGCGGTGAGCCAACTTTCGTCTCCATTGACGACATGGAGGGCGCCGAGTGGAATTTCACCGCAATGTCGCCAAAAAAATTGGCCTTGGCCACTGATTTATTGACCCGCTTAAAACCGAAATTCGCGCCCGGATCATTGCTCCATTTTGGCCAAGGCAAATGGTATCCCGGCGAGCCGCTGCCTCGTTGGGCGCTTTCTTGCTACTGGCGGCTTGATGGTAAGGCGATTTGGCACGATGAATCGCTGATTGCGTTCTCTACGCCGTCAAAACCGCCCTCCCCAGTTGATGCCAAAACGTTCGTACGCGAGCTCGCCACGCAGCTTAGCCTCGATGCTGACTATGCAATACCGGCTTATGAAAGTGTCTGGCGCACTATCCGCGACGAAATGAGCTTGCCCGGGAATGTCGATTTGCTCGATCCGGGATTGAAACAGCCAGCGGAACGCGCAAAATTGTTGGCTCAGCTCGCGGGGCAAATTGGCGAGGCCGTGGGTTATGTGTTGCCCTTAAAAGTGGTTGAGCCTGGGGCAGGCGCGGCCTCAACAACAACAGCGACGACAACAACGACAACCACCACCGATTGGGCATCGTCGGTCTGGCCACTTCAAACCAAGCATCTTTTTTTGCTCGATGGCGATTCGCCGATTGGGTTTCGGCTACCACTTGCCTCGCTGCCGCAGATGGCAGCCGAAGATTGTGAGGTCATCATCGAGGTTGATCCGTTCGCGGTTCAACCTGAACTTAATGCATCCGATGCCGCCTCTAAAGAGTCCGCGCAAGTCGCGCTAAAAAAGGAAATCAAACCGCGCACGGAAATCGACATCCAAAAAGGCAAACTCGCCAAAGGTATCGTACGAACCGCGCTTTGTGTTCAGGTTCGTGAAAGTGAAACCGGTCATTCATTTCTTTACATTTTCATGCCTCCAGTAGCAAGGCTGGGAGATTATTTGTCGTTGGTGAGCGCTATTGAGGTCACGGCGAGCAAATTGACGCTGCCGGTGCGCTTGGAAGGCTATACCCCCCCGTCCGACAAGCGCCTTAACAAATTCGCCATCACGCCCGATCCCGGCGTCATCGAAGTCAATATCCATCCCACCAAAACATGGGGCGAGCTGGTCGCGAATACCGAAACACTCTACGAGGAAGCCCGCCAGACCCGCTTAGGCTGTGAAAAATTTATGCTTGATGGCCGCCACACGGGCACCGGCGGCGGCAATCACGTCACGGTCGGCGGTGAGACACCGGCTGATTCGCCGCTATTGCGCCGCCCTGATTTGCTGCGCTCACTCATCACTTATTGGCAAAATCATCCGGCACTTTCATATTTATTTTCCGGTATGTTCATCGGGCCGACATCGCAAAGCCCGCGGGTGGACGAAGCGCGCGACGACACACTTTATGAGCTAGAGATTGCCTTTGAGCAAATGGATTTGAAAGCGAAGTCCGGAGAGGAAACACTGCAACCTTGGCTGGTGGATCGTCTGTTGCGCAACTTTTTGATTGATCTGACGGGCAACACCCACCGCGCCGAATTTTCGATCGACAAGCTCTACTCGCCCGACGGTCCGACCGGGCGCTTGGGGCTGCTGGAATTCCGGGCGTTCGAGATGCCTCCGCATCCGCAAATGAGTTTGGCGCAAATGTTGTTGCTGCGCGCCCTCATCGCCAGATTTTGGGAAACACCTTACCGCGCTCCGCTCATCCGCTGGGGAACCGAGCTGCATGATCGTTTCATGCTGCCCTACTTCGTCGCTAACGATATGAAAAGTGTGGTTGATGATTTAAACGCAGCCGGTTATCCGTTTTCATTCGATTGGTTTGCGCCGTTCCTCGAATTCCGCTTTCCGCGCTTTGGTACCGTTGCCTATCAAGGCATCTCTTTGGAGTTGCGACAAGCGATTGAGCCATGGCATGTTTTGGGTGAAGAAATGGCCATTGGCGGCACCTCACGCTACGTAGATTCAAGTGTCGAACGTCTGCAAATCAAGGTGTCTGGCATGACTGGCAACCGGCACATTGTCACCTGTAACGGCAGGGTTGTGCCGATGTCACCAACCGGTGTGTCGGGCGAATTTGTGGCTGGCGTCCGGTACCGCGCGTGGGCACCGCCGTCGGCATTACACCCGACAATTGGCGTGCAGGCGCCGCTGGTGTTTGATTTAGTCGATACATGGGCGCAGCGCTCGGTTGGCGGCTGCACCTATCATGTCTCCCACCCCGGTGGACGCAACTATGCGACCTTTCCTGTCAACGCGTTTGAGGCGGAAGCAAGGCGGGTCGCGCGATTCCAGAAGATTGGTCATACACCGGGGCCGATGGGTGCAGGTTTGGGTGTACGAGCCGAGGGCCGAAATCCAGCATTCCCGTTCACGCTTGATTTACGGCGGCAGCCTGATTTTGATGGCGCGCATACGATGCATGCGAGACCACACGGCGAGCAGTAACACGAAATGGTCGGCGACGCAGTATAGATTGCAAGGTTTGCTGTTGCTGATGGGGTTGTTTCTGTTGGTACTACCGGCCCGACCCGGTACGAGCACGCTGCATAAATGCCTCTAATGCAACAATCGCACCCGCCAACCGTTGCCTGGTCTCATCGAGTCGCTGGCGCTTTGGTAGTGCCGCGCCGCGTTTAAAGACTCGGCCATCGAGTGTGCGTGAACCGTCTTTGAGTACCTCGATATTCATGGTGATGCCGAATTTTTTGAACACCGGTGCCAACTCAAAATAGCGTTCGAGCAAATCTTGGCGTGTGCGTTGGTAGGCATGTTCGCACACCTGCTTGCGGGAGGCGTAACTGAATAAATTGGTAAAGAACATTTGCGCATCGTCGCTCGCGGGCTCGAATAAAACGACGCTGGCGTTCTTATATTTGTTGACGTATTTTTCTAAACCAGCGTGCATCCGTGAATGAATCATCGTGCGGAAGGTTTGGGAAAGCACGGCTGGTAAGCCGCCCTCAACCAATTTTTCGATATGCGCATTCCGCCAATTGCCAGTGCCGGCTGGGCTCGCAGCACTTTTACTATTCTTGGCACGCTTGTGTGCCGCGTCGGCATCGAACGGCACGAGCGGGTTGACGCAGAGCACTAACTCGGCGCCGTCTTCGAGCGCGAGTGATGCGTTCAGTGTTTTCTTAAGTGCGCCATCGACAAAATAATGGCCATCAATTTCTACCGGCGGAAATAATCCGGGCAACGCCGCACTTGCCTGCACTGCCTTGGAAATTGGCACGTGGTCGAATCCAGCTGCGCCAAACGTCACGGCTTTGCCGGTATCAAGATCAACCGCGACGGAATAAAGTTTGTGTTTAAGCTGCCGAAAATCATCGGTTCGGCCGGAATGGCTGAAGGTGTCGCTTAAAAATTTGGCAATCGCTTCATTATCAAACACACCCGCCGGAATCGCGCGAAATAAACTAGCGAATGCCTCGACAGGAGAGCGCTTGATAGGACTTGCGATGTAGCGTGTTACACCCTGCCAAACGAGGAGCGGAACACTCTTCACGCGGCGAACATATTCGCGATAAGCCGGCCGCAGAAATACTTCGGGCTTGAGCGCCTTAACGGTGTTCGGAACCCCACCTTGTCGGCGTTGGGGATTCTTGCTGTCGTTGTCAATGAACAAGCGATAAATCTCAATCGGCGTGAGCTGGTTCGCAAGGCCAGCAGTGATGAAACTGCCCGCCGATACGCCGACGTAGATGTCCATATCGTTTAAATCGAGTCCATCCAGCGCCTCGTCAAGCGCTAACAAGACACCGATCTCGTACATCGCCCCAAGTGGGCCCCCGCCAGCTAGGGCGAGCGCAATTTTTTTCTTGCGCCGGCCGAATGGCAAGGCTGTCGATTTCCGTGCAGTCGGCGGGCGCGCGCGCGCCGCGTTGGGCTGACGCCCGGTCAACTTACCCGGCGGCTTGCTGGTTTGCTTGCCAGTTTGCTTGCCGGTCTTAAGGGCTGCTGCAAATGGCGTTGCGGAAATTACAGTTGGCAAAGCATGCTCCGGACATTTAATGAGAAATCAATAATAGGTGGCGCGTGTTGGCTGTGGAAGTGGACGCGGCGGTGGCAATGCCAATGGCAATAGCAATGGCCCGCTGATTCGTGCCCGGCCCAGAAAAATGGGGAATATCGCTACGATATTCCCCACTCCGCTTTAATAAGCCAGAAAGTTGGTTAAACGCGAACGCCGCGCTTATTCAATTGGTTCAACGCTTTTTGCAATTCCGACATACGGGCTTGCAATTCACGCACGTTTTGGCTCGATGGAATACCGAATGTGTTCAAGGTTTTGGCAACACGGTTTTCAAACACATGCTCAAGTTGCGTCGCGGCTTGTGTCGCGCCCTGCTTTGCGTTGGCTACGCCTGAGCTTAAGGTGCGCTCAGATTTTTTGGCAAATGCTTTCACTTCTTTGGCCACTTCGGCAGCTTTCGCTTGCGCTACGGCCGCGGCTTGGCCTTGCACTTTTTTACCTTCTTTAACAGTTGTTCTTACTGTCTTTTGAACATACGCGCCAGCCTTGTTCGCGAGTGATTCAGCGGCTTGAGAGGTCATGGCTGAAAGGCGCTGCGCTTCATTGGCGATCAAGCCGTAGACGCGGGTTGCTTCGTCTTGTACGCGGTTTGCTGCACCAATACCGGCAAGAAAAACCTTGTGCGCATTCGCGGCAACGGTAGTAACTTCCGCCTTAACAGCGGCTTTTGTTGAATTTACGGTTGAACGTGAAACAGGACGACGAGCTGCCGACTTGGTTACTTTTGCCGCAGGTTTTTTGACAGCAGGCTTTGAGATTAATTTGGTGATTACTTTTGCCATGATGATTCTCCAATAAAGGTGGAATGACGGAAACGTGAAGTTTGATGAAAATGCGGGGTGTAAACGATTTGATGGATCCGAATATAGGCGCAGTCTTTAGAGCAAACACACTAATAGCGGCAGCGGTGGCGGCCTAAGTTTGAAGGCGAAACGCCAGTATTGACGGGGAATTCAGAGCATTTTTGGTCTGAACTGCCCGCTGAGCAACGAGCTTTAATATGTTTCTGAATAATGCGCAACTAGTCTGCCGTCACTTTTTTGTGGACTCGATACAGAATCGTAATTGACCCCAGCGTCATAAATATTTGTTGTATTTGCCGCAGCAGCATTGCCTGAATGCACACATCGGCGCGGCCCGCAGTGTAATATCTGAGTTGAATTCATATTGCAGTCGCCCCAAAGGTTTTGTTGCGGCGCAGCAAAAGCTGCAGCGAGGAAAATCGATGATTGATAAACGATAAATGCACAAATAAATTCACAGATAAATTCAAAATAAATTCAAAATAAATTCACTGGAGGAAACAGCAAATGACTTATTTCGTCACCGGAGCAACGGGTTTTGTCGGCAAGTTTTTAGTGAAAAACCTGCTGAAGCGCGAAGGCACAATTTACGTGCTGGTGCGCAAGGAATCGATGAAAAAGCTCGAAGCTATTTATCCATGGTGGGGAATCGACGCAAAGGACGTAAAGTCGCAAAAGCGCATCGTCCCGATTGTCGGCGATCTGGCCAAACCATCGCTCGGCATTGCGACCGCCGACGTAACCAAGATGAAAGGTAAGATCAAGCATTTGTTCCACCTCGCCGCCATCTACGATATGGCTGCCGATGCCGCCTCCCAAATGGTCGCCAATATTGACGGCACGCGCCACACTGTTGAGCTTGCCCACGCCGTAAAAGCGGGCATTTTCCATCACACCTCTTCGATTGCCGCGGCGGGCTTGTATGACGGCACGTTTCGGGAGGATATGTTCGAAGAAGCCGAGGAACTTGACCACCCCTACTTCCGCACCAAGCATGACTCCGAGGCGATTGTGCGCAACGAATGCACGATTCCGTGGCGCATCTACCGCCCGGGTATGGTTGTCGGCCATTCGCAAACGGGTGAGATAGATAAAATCGACGGGCCGTATTATTTTTTCAAGCTCATCCAAAAAATGCGCGACATGCTGCCGCAATGGATGCCGACGATTGGTATTGAAGGCGGCAAAATTAACGTTGTGCCGGTCGACTATGTGGTGGATGCGATGGATCATATTGCCCACAAAAAAGGGCTCGATGGCGGCTGCTTTCATTTGACCGATCCCGAGCCGATGCGCATCGGCGAAATATTAAACCTCTTCGCCAAAGCTGCTCACGCGCCGCAAATGACGATGCGCGTCAACGCCAAGATGTTCAGCTTCCTCCCGAGCTATGTTGTTCAGGGCATGATGGCTGTCGCCCCCGTGCGCAAGGCACGCAACCAGATTTTGCAAGATTTAGGCATCCCGAAGGATGTGTTTAATTTCATCAGCTACCCGACCAAATTTGACAATCGCGAAACCGTAAAAGCGCTCAAAGGGACCAGTATTACCGTGCCCAAGCTTGATACCTACGCCTGGCGTTTGTGGGATTACTGGGAGCGTCATCTCGACCCAGATTTGTTTATTGATCGTACCTTGCGTGGCAAAGTGGAAGGCAAAGTGGTCGTCGTGACCGGCGGCACCTCGGGCATCGGTGAGGCGACCGCCATCAAAATGGCCGAAGCCGGTGCGAAGGTCGTGATCGTGGCGCGCGACCCTGAAAAAGCGAAAGAGACATTGGCGAAAATTAAAGCGCTAGGTGGCCACGCCAAATTTTATTCTTGCGATTTAGCCGAGCTCGATAGCTGTGATCGATTGGTCGCATCCGTCCTTAAAGATTACGGCACCTGCCATTATTTGGTAAACAACGCCGGCCGGTCAATCCGCCGCGGCATTGCCAACAGCTACGACCGTTTTCATGATTTCGAGCGCACCATGCAGCTCAATTACTTTGGCTCGCTACGTCTAATTATGGGCTTCTTGCCATCGATGACTAAACAACGCGCCGGACAGATCATCAATATTTCATCCATTGGTGTGCTTACCCAAGCGCCAAGATTCTCGGCCTACGTTGCGTCTAAAGCGGCGCTGGATGCTTTCGCCGGTTGTGCTGCGTCCGAGTTCCATGATGACAACATCAGCTTCACCACGATCAATATGCCGCTGGTGCGGACACCCATGATCGCACCGACAAAAATGTACAACAGCGTACCAACGCTATCGCCCGAACAGGCAGCGGATTTGGTGGTCGAAGCGATTGTCTACAAGCCCGTCCGCATCGCCACGCGCCTCGGCATCGCCGGTGCAATCTTGCACGCGGTATCGCCGAAGCTGACGCAAATTATTTTGAATGCAGCCTTCAAAATGTTCCCCGATTCAACCGCTGCACAAGGCAAAAAAGGTGAGGCAGCAAAAGAAGTCGAGATGACGCCGGAAGCGGTTGCGTTTGCACAAATTACGCAAGGCGTGCATTGGTAGCGTTGGCCGAAGCCAATCGTTTTGTTGCAAGTTTTGTTATGCGTTAAGTTGCAGAAAGACTGGAATAAAAAGCCCCGTTCATCGGGGCTTTTTATTTATAAAATTGACGGGACGTATCCCAAACTCTAGGCTGGGCGCGGCGTTTGGAGGCGTTTGGAGGCATTTTAGCGGGCTGCTTAACGATTTTTTTGCCCACCGAAGCCATTAAATCACTTCATTACAAAACGATAAGCATACGGCAAACTATTTGGCGCAAACGGCGCGTCGAGATTGCTCCGCATTGCCCATGCATGAACGGGTTGGATTAGCGGAATCACCGGAAGATCATCGCGCGCAATCATGAGCGCATCGCGGATGAGCGCGTCGCGCACTTTCATATCCGGCTCGCGCTTGATTTTATCGAGCAAGGCATCGAGCTGCGGGTTGGCGTACCGGCCAAAATTACCTGTCGTGGCACCGGTGCGCTTGTCATTCACCGATTGCAGCATCGCTTGCATTGGATTGAAGGCGTCCATGGTCTGCGCGCCGTAGCCCATGATGTAGAAGCTGGTGTCGAACTTTTCCAGCTTCGGAATAATATTTGTGAAGGAAACAAGATTTGGCTGGGCACGAATATTGATTTGCGCCAGCATCGGCAGGATGCCTTGGCAAAATTCACCAAAAGGCACTTGGTTCAGACAATCGAATCCGACCTCAAACCCGTTCGCGTAGCCCGCCTCCACCATCAGGCTTTTGGCGCGCGCCAAATCAACGGGTGTGCGGCGATCCAAGTCTGGCGGATAGCCCTGCACTTCTTTACCGACAACCAACGCGGTCGAACGCCCGTAGCCACGATTGACTTTTTTTAACAGCAAATCAACATCAATCGCCAGCGCCATGGCGCGACGTACGCGGATATCCTTAAACGGATTTTTTCCTTTCGCAATGCTATAGAGCAGTTCGTCGCGCTGCAAATCCATCCCCAAAAAATACACCCGAGGCTCGCTACCCAACTGCAGCTTGAAGCCAGCGGTGTTCTTCATCCGCTCACGATCCTGAACCGCTGTGTCCAGTACAAGGTCGACGCTGCCAGAAAGCAGAGCGGCCATTCTGGTTGCTGTCGACTTGATCGGCGTCCACTCGACCTGCGCTAAATTACCGCGATCACTCGCCGCCCGGTTCCACCAATCTTTGTTCTCGACCAGCACGGTTTTGACATCTGGCTGCCGAGACACCAGCTTGAATGGCCCTGTTCCGTTCGTGTTGCGCGAGGCAAACGTCTCATCCTTATCTTTGTAATTCTGCGGCGTCGTGCTCGCGTTCTTGGCGCTCCACAACTTCGACATAATCCGGAAATTGGCCAAATGAAGAAGAAGCACCGGGTTAGGCTCGGCCATCATCAGATCGACCGTCAAATCATCAACGCGCCGAGCCGCTGCCACTCCTTGCACCGTGCTGCGCACGGCAGACAACGGATGCAGCACCCGGGCCAATGAGAACACCACATCATCGGCTGTGAATGCCGAGCCATCGTGAAACTTTACATTCGGACGCAGCTTGAAACGCCAGGTTTTGGCATCGGGCTGGCTCCAAGAAACCGCCAACGCTGGCGCGATCTTGAAGTCTTTGTCGCGCATCACCAGTCCTTCGTAAATATTGTTTAGCAGCCGGTTGTTGACAATCAAATCGGCCACATGCGGATCCTGGGTGGTTGCATCATCAGAGAGCGACATTCGCAGTGTTTTGGTATTGATATCCGCAGCGCTCGACGTCGGCCCTGACGCAATCGCCAATATTGAGAACTGCAGACAGGCGGCGCGCCGTAAAATTTGCGATAGGGATTTTGGATGCATTTCGTTCTCAGTCTTGAGAGTTTGTGGCTAAGCTAACAGCCGATACGATCAAGTGTTTCAACAACGAAAATAGCATCACTTCACATTACTTGCCATTTATTGCCCGACTCACCGTCGTGTAATGCACGCCAAACGCATCTGCAATCGCCAGTAATGTGTAATCGCCGGTAGCGTACGCGGCCGCCATGCCCTGTTTGGCATCATCAAACTCGTCACGATAATACGTGAGCGACTTGGCCAATGCACGGCGCTGCATCCTGGGGATCTCTTTCTGGGTCAGGTTCGCACTGTCGGCAAGCCGATTCTGCATCGCCAGCACGAATTCATCACTGCCCAAAAAGACTTGCCCGCGCAAGTTTTGCCAAACATCCACACCACGCAAGCCCTGCTGAACGAATTCAATATATCGTTCAATTTGGCGCGTCTTCACGGCTCCGAATTGGCCCAGGAGCCAATCAACATGTAGCCATGCGGGACGCAGCTCTTTATCGATCATCGCGTGATAAGAGCTCCACTTCCACTGGCGGGCATGTTTAACCATCGCCGCTCGCACGGGATTGAGCACCACATAGCGTGATAGCTCCAACAGATAACTATCGCGATCCACAAGAATTGCTCTATATCGCCCCTGAAACACATGCCCCACGCGTTTATGGCGACGGTTCACCAATTGGGTATAGACGCCGTTCAGTTGGCGCATACCCGCGGATAAGTTGCCTTCGGGCGTTTCGATGATGAGATGGTAATGATTCGACATCTGGCACCAGGCATGGATCGCCCAGTTAAACCGCTCGCAACATTGCGCAAGTGTGGTCAGCCAGAGCTCACGGTCGGCATCGTCAAGGAAGATATCCTCCCGACGATCACCGCGAGAAGTGACGTGGTAAAGACCACCAGCAATTTCTAATCGTAGAGGACGTGCCATTCAGGTAGATTACGCTGGTTTTGGGGGGAATGCTATATTGAAAGACCTGACCCCTTTTTGCTCTTTATTTTGCACGTGCAAATAAATAATAACTATCTATGTTCGATTTTTTTCGAATAAAAAAATGACCGGCTTTTTGATTCAATTCGCTGGTGATAAAGAATGGAACCATCTACTGTCATTTTTATTTTTAATTGCACAATCGTATCTGACCCTACGCCATCGCTATAACCGTTCATTTGGTCAGCCCGCACAGTCAAGACGCCTGTATTACAAGTGTAGTCACCCAAAGTTGTGTCAAAAATACGCGCTTGTATTAAAGTTCCAGCCTTGCTCAAGGTGCGCACTTCAAATTGACTCTGAGATGTCTGCACTATTGCGAATTGTTCTTTTTGCAAATTCGGCTGTATATCAAGTGCTAGCGTACGTTCGACTGACTCATCATCTTTTCCGTTCCAGCGCGGATGCCATCGCGGAATCCATGTAGCAATAGTATTTTTGCGCCGGTCATTTCGATTGTCATTAGATAACTGTACCAAATAATTATCCGCCAACGCATTATATATGCCTGCTAACTTTGGGCATTCATCATCTCGGAATTGATCAGACGAAGGTTGCGGCCAGTCCGCAGGCGGAGCCGCACAGCAATTTTCAGCTGCCAACAACACGCAAGTTAACATGAAGCAGAATCTGTGAGCATAAGAAATCATTTTGACTTCCTTGTAGTAAGTATCCAACGCATTTCATCAGGCACCACAGATGCAGCGACAACTGGAGACGCAAGCAGCACGTTAACTGCATTTATTGTCTCGCCCTGTAGTAGCCAGCCTTACCAAGGGTTGGAAGAAAGTTATGTGAAGTGCCATTTGCATTGTAGAACCATCCATGATTTAGAAAGTCGTGAAAGCCAGAAAAAGATTCAACAACTTCAAAAAAGGGGTCAGGTCTTTCTTTATAGCATCCCCTCGCTCAAACATAAAATTGTCTAGTCCCCATCATTTGAATAAGAGTTTAAAGCATTCAAGCCCACAAACCATTAGCATTTTTCTGGTCCATTAAAGGAGGCGCAACTCGCCAGACTGCGCGATCAATCGGCCGCATCACCAAGTCGAATCCAATTACCAGATCAAATGAATATCTCCCCACACTCGCCACCCGCCCACAGATGCACTAAAATCGAACATCTAACTAAAGCTGTCTCGAAAGGCATCCAGTGCTAAATGTATTTGTTCTAAACAATCGCCGGCTAAATCAGCTGCAAGTTGATTCGTTAGACGACCTTAAAAATTCTGATCCTATTTGGATCGACTTGGTTTCGCCGACGGAAACGGAAACGGCGTGGATCAAAACGCTCTATGACTTTGCTCTGCCTTCGGTTGAGGATATGCAGGATTTGGAGGCGAGCGCACGGTTTTTTGAGGGAGAAAATGGCGAGCTACATTTGCATTCTGATTTTTTGTTGGAAGTCGATGAAGAATCACGCAACGTGCCGGTGGCGTTTATTCTGAAAAACAACACCCTGCTGAGCCTGCATCTGGAAGATTTGCCGGTCTTCAGGCTGGTACGGATGCGTGCCCGCACGCGACCCGGCTACATTGAGGATGCGAAGGAAGTGCTGCTCGATCTTTACGCGACGGATGCCGAATATTCTGCTGATGCGCTCGAAGGGGTTTATGCCGAGCTGGAAAAGATTAGCCAGAGCGTGCTGACGACAAAAATCACCGATCAGGAAGCCGCCAGCGTTCTGGCGCGCGTTGCGCATGAGGAAGATTTGAACGGTCGCATTCGCCGCAATGTGATGGACACGCGCCGTGCGGTGTCGTTTTTGATGCGAAAAAAACTATTGCAGGGCGACCAAGCCGAAGAGGCGCGCCAAATCTTGCGCGACATTGATTCCCTGGATAGCCACACCGCGTTTTTGTTCGATAAAATTAACTTTTTGATGGATGCAACGGTTGGCTTTATCAACATCAACCAAAATAAAATCATCAAGATTTTCTCGGTGGCCTCGGTCGCCCTGCTCCCGCCCACACTCATTGCCAGCATCTATGGCATGAATTTCAAAGGGTGGTTTCCGGAGCTGGAGTGGGCGTACGGCTACCCCTATGCACTCGGGTTGATGCTGGTCTCGGTGCTCGTGCCGTTTGGGTACTTTAAATATAAGGGCTGGTTGGATTAGCTAAATTCGGCCGGTTCAATAGTTGAACGCGCTTTTATTATCTAGTTGACGTCAATTTGCGACTGCTGTGCGACCGGTCGGCCTAACGGTCAACTTATGCGGCAAACGCATCGCTTTTTTCAAATCGTTCACTTTTCCATGACCAAACAGCATTGGGCAGATTGCCCAGCTAGGACTAAAGTGGGCGCATGAACCCGACCACGCCATATTCCGCGCTGACTGCGCAAGGCACTACTCAGTCGCTAAGCACCGCACCCATAGCCCGCTTTCGCATGGTCGGCATTCTGGGCGGTATGGGGCCCGCCGCTACCGTCGATTTGATGCAAAAAATCATTGCGGCCACACCAGCCTCATGTGATCAGGAACATGTGCCCATGATTGTCTGGAATGTGCCGCAAATTCCGGATCGAAATTTGTTCCTTGACGGACGCGGCCCCTCACCCGCCGGGGCAATGTGCAACGCCGCATGCTCACTCGCGCGGGCCGGCGCTGAGGCTATCGCGATTGCTTGCAACACCGCGCACTTTTGGGCAGACGAGATTGCTCAAGCCGCGAATTTGCCGGTCATTCATATCGTGGATGCCGCGTTGGCGGAAGTGTTTCTTGAGCGGCAATATGCACAGCAAACAGCGCAACCATCCCCCCGCAACATCATGCTGCTCAGCACCGATGCAACGCAATCGCTTGGCGTATATGCAAAGCGCGCCGCGCAGCAAAACATCACCCTGCTTTCGCCCAGCATGGCGGATCAAAGGGTTATCACCGATGTGATTTCATTGGTGAAGGCCGGCCAGACTGAAAAAGGGCGTGCGTTGCTCCTGCCGATGCTGACAACCCAATTACAGCAAGGCGTTGATCGGTTCCTGCTCGGCTGCACAGAAATGCCATTGGTGGTTGGAGGTACTGAATTTGAGGCAAAATCAATAGACGCAACGCTGGCCTTGGCAAAGGCCATTGTGCGGTTTTCGGCTGGCACGCCGGCTGAAATGCCATACCCTCGGATAAATTCATTCAACAACAACGAACGGAATAACGCATTTGGAGATCAAGTGGCTTGAGGATTTTTTAAGTCTTGCCGAGACAGGATCATTCTCGCGCTCGGCTGAACTACGCCATGTGACACAGCCCGCCTTTAGCCGCCGCATCCGAGCGCTCGAAAATTGGATTGGTGCCGAGCTGATTGATCGTTCTGCCTACCCAACCAAGCTCACCTTGGCTGGGGAAAACCTGCGTGAACGCGCCGCGACAATTGTGCAGGATGTTTTTGATGCCCGCTCAACTTTGCGCGGGCAGCGCCCAATTCCGGTTGATACCTTGTCGTTTGCGGTCCCACATTCGCTGTCGTTGAATTTTTATCCAAAGTGGCTAACCAAATTGGAGCGTACTTATTTCGATAGCGCACCGATTTCGACCAAACTGGTTGCACTAAATGTTCATGATGCGGTGATGGCGCTGGTGGAAGGAAACTGCGATTTATTGATGTGTTATCACCATCCCGAGCAGCCGATTCAGCTTGATCCCAAGCGCTACGCCATGCTGCGGCTGGGCTCCGAGCATGTGCGGCCCTACTCAAAAGCCCAACGCGACGGCTCGCCCATATTCGCGTTGCCAGGCAAAGTGGCTAAACCGGTGCCACATTTGTCGTATTCGCCGAATGCGTTTTTGGGCCGTATGGTGGAGATTATTTTGGAATCAACGCGACGCTCCCATTTTTTGCATCGCATCTATGAAACCGATATGGCCGAGGCCCTAAAAGTGATGGCGGTTGAGGGGCATGGCGTGGCATGGTTGCCTGAAAGCGCCGTGCAACGCGAACTAAAAAGCCGTCAGCTTACGCTGGCAGGCGGCGAACTGTGGGCAGGCGAAATGGAAATCAGGCTCTATCGGGAGCGCCAGGCCACCAAGCCCTTGCTGGATCAGGTGTGGCGATTTTTAGAAGCCAGTTTGGGAGAATCTGGCGGCCGCAAACCGCGCGGCAAGCCGGCAACCCGTTGATCGCAACAATGATGGGAATGATCACTTTGTTGCGGGTATACCGAATGGGCATAGACATTGCTTTTGGAAGTCAGGTACACTAATTTTATCGATCACTTTTATCCAAAAGAATTCAAAGTGTGTCGGTTTAAGAAATCGGCAATATCAGGCTCCGCCCGACGCAAATCGGTGCAGCCGCAAGGTGTCATTTGTTATAAAGCGCCGCTAGAACGCATTGCCAATCGTTTTTATCCGTCACCATATTTGGATTTGACAGTCGATTTAAATTTACAACAAGAGGAGTATTTACACATGAAGACGTATCGCAAATTATCTATTGTTTCAACCCTTACCGCCGGCTTGGTCGCTGCTGTAACACTATCAGCGGCAGTCTCAGCGCAAGAGCTAACTGGCACCCTGAAGAAAATCAAAGATTCAGGCACGATTACGCTTGGCGTTCGTGAGACTTCAACGCCATTTTCATATCTTGATGAGAAGCAACAGCCCATCGGCTACTCAATTGATTTGTGCATGGCCATTGTTGAAGAGGTCAAAAAGCAACTTGCGTTGCCAATGCTGACTGTCAAAATGAACCCGGTCACCTCTCAAACACGTATCCCGTTGATGTCCAACGGTACTATCGATCTCGAGTGCGGCTCCACCACCAACACACTGACCCGTCAGCAGCAAGTAGATTACGCGCCCACGACGTTCGTAACCGGCACGAAGTTAGTCGTAAAAAAGAGTTCCAAGATCAAGAGCTACAAGGACTTGAAGGGTAAGACTGTCGTTCTGACTCAAGGCACGACGAATGAACGCGTGATGAAAGCATTGAACGACAAAGAAAACTTAGGCATGAAGTTCTTGTCCGCTAAAGATCATGGCGAGTCATTTCTGACCGTTGAATCGGGTCGTGCTGTCGCGTTTGCGATGGATGATGTGTTGCTTTATGGCCTAGTAGCCAAATCCAAGAAACCCGCTGACTATGTTGTTGTCGGCGACTACCTTTCCTACGATCCTTATGCTGTGATGCATCGCCGTAATGATGCTGACTTCGCGCTGGTCGTTAAGAAAACCATGTCTGCCTTATTCCGCTCAGGCGAGATCAACAAGATCTATGACAAATGGTTTGTCGGCAAGCTCCCAGACGGCACTTCCATTGGCATGCCAATGGCGCCGTTGTTGAAAGCAGGCTTCCAATTGCAAGCACTACCCGAGTAAATGCAGCAAACGGGGAATCGAGAAATCGGTTCCCCGTTTTTGTTTTGGTCTCAACATTTGAAGACATAATCGGAGCGGATGTCGACTGACTAAACACAGCATTTACCGTTTTCAGATTTACGCAGCGCTATCAGCGCAAATAATAAGAGCATGTAAGAAGCACAAGTCAGAACGGGAGCCAAGCATGGAATGGAATGTGTTTTTGCAGCAAGCGCCGTCCGGCGGAGTCACGTATCTGAATTGGATGTTGTCTGGCCTCATGTGGACACTGATTGTCTCAAGCTGCGCTTGGGTGATCGCTTTTACACTCGGCTCGGTGCTAGGCGTGTTGCGAACCACGCCGCTAAAGTGGCTCAATTTTGCAGCGACTTGCTATGTTGAAATTTTCCGAAACATCCCACTGCTGGTGCAGATGTTTCTTTGGTATTTCGTCATGCCGGAAGTGCTGCCCGCTGAAATAGGCGATTGGTTAAAGCAAACGTATCCCAACTTGATTTCACTCCCATTTGCACAGTTTAGTCTCTGGGAATTTACCGCCGCTGTGCTGTGTTTAGGTATGTATACGGCCTCCCGCGTTGCCGAGCAGGTCCGCGCGGGGATTCAATCGTTACCACGCGGCCAAACCAATGCTGGGTTGGCGATGGGTTTCACGCTCCCGCAGGTTTATCGGTTCGTGATTTTGCCAATGGCGTTTCGGCTCATCATCCCACCCATGACATCAGAGTTTTTAACCATCTTTAAAAATTCTTCCACCGCACTGACCATTGGCGTGCTCGAACTTACCGCCCAGAGCCGCCAGATTGTCGAATATACCTTCGTCAAATTCGCACCGTTTGCGGCAGCGACAATGCTGTACATCGTTATCACACTCACCGTTATTTTCTTGATGCGCTTACTCGAAAACAAAGTCGCTGTGCCGGGCTATGTGTCACAGGGAGGCCATTAGCATGGGTGATTTTGATTTTGCCATTATTGTTAAAAACTTGCCGTTTTTGTGGAGCGGTTTGCTGTTCTCCTTCAAGCTATTCGCAATTGCTTTGGCGGGCGGTATTTTTTTCGGCACGCTGCTGGCGCTGGGGCGACTCTCCAGCTTTAAAGTGTTGTCTTACTCAATCGGCAGTTTTGTTAATTTGGTGCGTTCGATTCCATTCATCATGGCGATTTTCTGGCTCTACTTTATGGCACCAGAAATCGTCAAATACTTCACCGGGCAGCAAGGTGAGGCAATTGGCCCCGAGACTTCTGCAATCATCGCGTTCATCATGGTGGAGGCGGCCTATTTTTCCGAAATTATTCGCGCTGGGATTCAGTCGGTACCGCGCGGCCAGCCTTGGGCTGCCTATGCATTGGGGATGAATTATTGGCAAGCAATGGGCAATGTGGTGTTGCCGCAAGCTTTTCGCAACATGATTCCGATCATGCTCACGCAAGCGATTATTTTGTTCCAGGATACCTCGCTCGTTTATGTCGTGGGCCTGAAAGACTTTCTGGGTGCTGCCAGTAAAGCGGGACAAATATCGGGGCGCATTGTGGAGCTATATCTATTTGTCGCCGTTGTTTATTTGGTGATCTGCTTCGGCGCATCGCGCTTGGTGAAATACCTGCAAGCCCGCATGGCAGCCGGCACGAGCTAGGCTGCAGGCTTAACCCAATCGCTAAATTTTGCTGCAAAAAATTAAGAATCTGGAGACCGCATGAACAACATGATCGAAATTAAAAACGTTAGTAAATGGTATGGCGAAAAGCAAGTACTGGTAGATTGCACTACGCACGTCAAAAAGGGTGAGGTCGTGGTGATTTGCGGCCCTTCCGGCTCCGGCAAATCGACGCTGATTAAAACGGTGAATGGTCTTGAACCATTTCAGAAAGGCGAAATTTTGGTGAACGATATTTCAGTCGGCGCCAAAAATTCTAACCTTGCCAAATTGCGCTCGCAGGTGGGTATGGTGTTTCAAAATTTCGAACTTTTCCCACACATGAGCGTGACCAAGAATTTGGTAATCGCGCAGACCAAGGTGCTCGGACGCTCCGAAGATGAGGCGCACGAAAAAGGATTGAAGCTTCTCAACAGGGTTGGCCTGAGTGAGCATAAAGACAAATACCCTGCGCAACTTTCAGGTGGCCAGCAGCAGCGAGTTGCCATTGCTCGCGCACTGTGTATGGATCCGATGGCGATGCTATTTGACGAGCCCACATCAGCACTTGATCCCGAAATGATCAATGAGGTGCTCGATGTGATGGTTGAACTTGCACAAGAAGGCATGACCATGATGTGCGTGACTCACGAGATGGGTTTTGCGAAAAAGGTCGCTGACCGCATTATCTTCATGGAAAAAGGCGGCACGATTTTGGAAGACTGCACGAAAGCTGAATTCTTTGGCTCACCGCGCAAGCAGCGCACACAAGACTTTCTGTCTAAAATTTTGCATAACTGAGCAATATTGCCCTCGATGCCCTCGATGCCGTCAACGCCCTCGTCGTCCTCAACGCCCTCGTTGTCCTCGTCGTCCTCGTCGCCGTCGGTATTCTCGACCGCCAGCTAGTAATCATCGCTTCGCGCATCGGATAGCGCATCGACCAAGGTAATTTTTGGTTTGCTTTGAACGATCGGAAACAAAAAATGCCGCCTCCTCAGCGGTTTTTTTGTCACCCAGTTTATCGCATCCGATGACACACTTTGCAACAACTATGGCGTCAATCACGCTAATCCGCCGTTACAAATAGCGGCATAATCGGTTGTGAGCCAAAATTTTCAAATTACCCTAAAACTCGTTCTTGCTGGAACTGCGCTGGCAGCCGCTAGCTGGTACTTTCTCAAATCCGATACGCCAGCTTCGTCCGAGTCCCCACGCGCTGCCACAATCGCCGATAGATCGACACCCACCGCACGCACGCACGGTTCTGGCATCTACATTGACGCAGCGCGTAAATTATCCTCGAACCACTCGATAGCCCGGTCGAACGCCGTTATCGTAAAAAGTGCGGCAGCTAGCGAGTTTGAAAAGGGGCTGAACTTGAAGCAATTTTATGACCGCTATGCTGCCAATCCGCTGGGCGCGGACGCTGAAACAAAATTTTTTGCTGCTGCCGCCTTGGAGACATGCCAATGGAAAGCGCGCAACCAGCAGGCAACTGATGGGGCGAATCAACGCTTCTTAAGCCGCCTCAAAGAAAACGATCCCAATAACGATCTGCGCATCGATGCTCATAATAAAATCAGTGCCGCTTGCGACGGTTTTCTAAACACCACGCTCACTGCCGCCGACGCCTCACGTCTTTACGCCGAAGCGGCTGCGGCAGGCAATCCTGCCGCCAAAGCTGCCGTTGCTGCTGAGCTTTACCGCGATCAATCACGCAACGCTAGAGGCGTTGAAGAGCGTCGAATGACCGAGGAACAACTAGGGTTGGTTCGCGATGCGCTGTCAAGCGGTGATCCGTTTGCCATCCGGCGTGCAGGACAATTGCTGAGCTATGAATCGACCCAACTAACGGACCGCAAACTAGGGCCTGAAGGTGATCCGTTCAATGCTCGCGATTTTGGCCCCGCGTTCGCCTTTCTGGCCTGCGATCGCGGCGCAAATTGTGGCGCTGATGCGAACCGAGTGCTGCAAGGCTGCGCCAATCAGGGCGCATGTGGCTACACCAGCTTGCAAAGCTATATGCAGTTTAATGAGCTATCGCCTAATGCTTACGCCAATGCGCAACGCTATAACGCGATGATTGCAGATGCTATCGCACAAGGACGTTGGGATTTGCTCGGCATTGCCCAAGGCTCTGGTCGTGCCGTCGCGCCTAGTCCGTCCGCAAAGCTGGTCGTGCCGGGGACGGTACCACTGCCGGCAGCAAAACCGGGGCACTAGTGCCGGCCTCAAAATTGTCGTCATAAATGGCGAACCGACCTCGGTGGCGCCTGTTCAATTTTGTTAAACTGAAAGCATCTGCTTTTGCTTCACCAACACTTCACTACTTCACCACCACTTCACTACATCACAACCGCAACACATAAAACTGAAAATCATGGCCATCATCGAAATTAAGCACCCACTGGTCAAGCATAAAATCGGCCTGATGCGTCATGCCGATATCAGTACCAAAAGTTTTCGTGAGCTCACCGCCGAAATTGGCCGCTTATTAGCCTACGAGGCGTGCGCAGATTTTCCACTTGAAAAGGTCACGATTCAAGGCTGGAACGGCGCGGTCGAGATCGAGCAAATCGAAGGCAAAAAAGTGACGCTCGTGCCGATCCTTCGCGCAGGGCTGGGCATGTTGGATGGCGTTCTGGACGTCATCCCCAGTGCAAAAGTGAGCGTGGTTGGCATGGCACGCAATCACGATACCCTGCAGCCCGAGCCTTATTTTGAGCGCTTTGTCGGCAAGCTTGACGAGCGCATGGCATTGATTCTTGATCCCATGTTAGCCACGGCAGGCTCTATGATTGCCACCATTGATATGCTCAAAAAAAACGGCGCAAAGCACATTCGCGGCCTTGTGCTGGTTGCTGCCCCTGAGGGCATTGCGCGTCTTGAGAAGGCGCATCCCGATGTCGATATTTACACTGCCGCCATCGATAGCCATCTAAATGAAATCGGCTACATCATTCCGGGGCTAGGTGATGCGGGCGATAAAATTTTTGGCACGAAGTAGATCTCACAACATCGCTCCGACAAGTGAAAATCGCCTAGTGACAATCTGTGCGGGCTATTTGTAATAAATTTTCGACTTCGGCTTTGTGATTAATCAGATTGCGCTGGTGCCACCAGTAGATCAAAACCATCGTTCCAGCCACCAGCAATCCAAAAATCGTAATTGCCGCGTAAGCCGATAGCCCGGCAGAAGTCAGGCCCACAAATAGTGCGCCCAAGCCTAAAATGCAGGCTTGTTCGTTAAAGTTTTGCACCGCAATCGAGCGCCCCGCGCCCATGAGATTGTGGCCGCGATGCTGCAACAACGCATTCATCGGCACGACTAAAAACCCGCCCAGCCCACCCAAAATCATCAAGAACGGTATGGCAAGCAGCGCGGATGAAATGAAGTTCATTAGGATCACCGTAAAGCCCATCGCTATGCCCACCGGAATGACCGCCGTTGCCCGATCCAGCGTCATTTTTGTCGAGGCCAGCAACGCGCCAATACCGGTGCCAATTGCCACAGCGCCCACCAAACTTGAGGACTGCGTTGTGTTGTAACCCAGCGCCACCGCCGCCCATGCCAACACGATATAGCGCAGGTTGCCAGCGACACCCCAAAAAAGCGTTGTCGTGGACAATGAAATTTGCCCCAATTTGTCTTGCCACAGCCTACGATTGCAAGACATGAAATCCGGCAAAATATGGATCGGATTTTTTTTCAGCGGCACCAGCTTTGCAGTTGTCCGCGGAATAAATAAATTGAACAGCGCCGCCAGCACGTAAATCACCAAGATGACGGATATCGCGGCTTCCGGCGCGGTATCGACGCCGGTATCGAAAAACGGGAAATCAAACGAGAGCAATTGAATGGCCATTTTATCGCCGACTAATTGTCCCCCCAGCACCACGCCCAGTATTATCGAACCAATCGTCAGCCCTTCGATCCACCCGTTTGCGGCGACTAATTTCGAAGTTGGTAAGAGTTCGGTCAAGATCCCATATTTCGCAGGCGAATAAGCGGCAGCGCCCAAACCCACAATTGAATATGACAACAAGGGATTCGTACCACACAACATCATCAGACAACCCACAACCTTAATGATATTCGAGATGAACATCACCCGCCCCTTCGGCATGGAGTCTGCGAAGGCGCCTACGTAAGGGGCAAGCACCACGTAGAATAATGCGAACATCGGCACCAGCGCGGCACGATGCGATTCAGGTGCGCCGCCGAGCTTTAAGAGCGCGATTGCGGCAATGAATAATGCGTTATCGGCAAGCGACGAAAAAAACTGCGCAGCCATGATGATATAAAAACCGCGCCCCAAAATTTGTCCTCAATATAATTTGCTGTTGCAACCGCATACGCAGAAATGGTGTCGCACGCGGCTGATTATATCCGAGCCCGTCGGCACGACCACTGCGCGCCACTATGCGGGATTTTGTATTGATTAAAAATCTTCGCGTAAGCGGAGATAACTGGCAAAACGCGGCAACCCGCTGTTCGTTAAACCGCGGTACGTAAATGTAATTTGCGTGCCGATTGCAGGCGGGTTTTTCCGCACTGCATCGGTAAACCCTGTGCCAATCGTGAATTGCTTTTTATTGGGCAACTCAACCCGCAGCGCACCCATCATACCGACATACTTGCCTTTGCCCTCAATATGCGCCACCACGACGGCCTCTGTATCAAGTACGGGCTTTAGCTTCAGCAATACATCGCTTCGTCCTGTTACATACGGTGCATCGGCCAAATGCAACATCAAACCTTCTGCACCACCACCCACCACAGCTTTGAATTGGTGCTCTAGCTCGCCACGACTTGTGATTCGGTTTTGCACAACCGCCACCAGCTGGGGCCAATTTACTGAGCCTGCAATTTCTCGAATCCGAGCCGCGCGTTCGGTGAACGCGCCAGGCGCATTCGGCAGCTCAAAAACCATATATTTGAGCCGCCGCCACTCATCATCAATCGGCTCTGTTTTACGCACAATTCCGCTTAAAGTTTCAAAGCCCTCTCGCGACAGCCAGAGTTCGCCATCCAGGCTTTGTGTGGGCAACTTGGCGATAAACCAGGCTGGCGCATTCACGACGCGGCCACTTCGGAAGCGTAGTGTCTTGCCGTCCCAGATGGCGCGTACACCGTCGTATTTTTCACTGACCAGATATTGCGTAACATCAATATCGGCATGCAACACATTTGCCAATAAGATTGGCGGTGAAGCATCTTTTGCATACGTTAACCCGACAGTTCCTATCAAGCACAACATCAAGGCCGCAACAAAAAACGCGAAGCGTGACGCCGACGCGATTGTCCTGACCAATATATGAGTAATCAATGTATCCAAATTAGCACCTATGTAAATTAAGCCACGGAACAGGTAAAAGAAAGCTGACCTTGCACTGCGATTGAGGAGGCTCTTATTAAGACACAAGATCATTCATCGCGAAAATTTTTTGTCCATTTTAAATAACTATGCATAACCCGCATAACTTTTTCCTCGCGTTCTTGAAGCAGCTACTCGGTAACGGCCTATAATGCGGACTTTATGAAGCATTGCTTAGCCTAGATTAACTTAGCCTAATTTTATTTTATTTTCAGCACACCCGATCCTGCAAGCCGTTCCTCCACCCGCGCCCCGACCAGTAACCACATCGAGCCACAAATTATGACCACACCAATTGTAGGCACTGCCGAACACCGAAAAGCATCCTTGCTCGCTGAAATTAACAGCTTAATTGAGCAAAAGATTGCCGCAAAAACACCAGCCGAACGCGCTGCTGCAAAGGGCTTTGCCGCCAGTTACTACCGTGAAATGGACGCGGAAGATTTCGCCACGCGCGATGCCCGTGCATGGTGCTCGATTGCGCTCAACCACCTGCAGTTCGGGCAAGAGTTTCAATCGGGCGCTGCCAAAATGCGCATTTTCAGCCCCAAGCTAGACGAACACGGATGGACATCTGCCACGACCGTGATCGAATTTACGAACGACGATATGCCTTTCTTAGTCGATTCCATCACCATGGAAATCAACCGACAGGGCATCGCGACTCACTTCGTGATTCACCCTTTGTTCAACGCAGCGCGTGATTCACATGGCCAACTGATCGAGCTTTCCAATCCCCAGGATGGTATCAAACTCGAATCGTGGATTCACGTTGAGGTGGAACGCCTGTCTGACCCGGCTCGCGTCAAGGCGCTTGGCGACGGCTTGGTCGCGGTATTGGGCGATGTTCGGTCATCGGTGGAAGACTGGCCGCAGATGAAATCAAAGGTCGCCGAAATTTTAGGCAGCATGGGCGGCGCGGCAAAATCGGTGCCGTTGGAAGAGCTTGATGAGGCACGGGCATTTTTGAGCTGGGTGGGTGATAACCATTTCACTTTTTTAGGTTATCGTGACTACGAGCTGGCAGCCGTCAACGGACAAGATGTTTTAAAAATTGTTCCGAAATCAGGACTCGGTATTTTGCGAGAACCTAGGCTGGGCGGGGTTTCTGCGAGCTTTAACGAGTTGCCCCCTGAAATCCGTGCGCTCGCACGTGAGCCGCGTTTGCTGGCGCTAACCAAAGCCAATTCGCGCGCCACGGTTCATCGCACCGGCTATTTGGATTACATCGGCGTGAAGCACTTTGACGCGGATGGTTTGGTGGTCGGCGAACGCCGCTTCGTCGGTCTTTATACTTCCACCACCTACCATGCAAACCCGCAGGATATTCCGCTGCTTCGGCAAAAAATTGAGCGTGTCATGACACGGGCGGGCTTCCCGCACTCCAGCCATGCCGGTAAGAATTTATTTTCGCTGTTGGAAACTTATCCGCGCGATGAGCTATTCCAAATCGATGATGAAACGCTGTTTGAAACCGCCATGGGCATTTTACGTTTGGGCGAGCGAGCGCGAACACGCGTGTTCGTACGAAAAGACATTTACGCACGCTTTTATTCGTGCCTCATTTACTTGCCGCGCGAGAGTTTTAACACCGAGGTTCGCGTCAAGCTCCAAGATATTTTAAAACGCGCCTTCAATGGCACCAGTGCCGAATTCAATATTCAGCTCTCCGAATCCGTGCTGGCGCGAATACACATGCTGATTCGCACCTCCCCCACCACCAGCACCAAGGTCGACGTCAAGGCGCTTGAAGCTGAGATCGTCACCGCAATTTCACGCTGGGAAGACGGTGTGTTTGCTGCGCTGAACACAACGCAGGGCGAAGCGGCCGCCAACCAAGCTCGGCGCGACTATGTGCTCCCCTTCCCCGCCGCCTATCGGGAGGATGTTTCGGCAGCCGATGCCGCCGACGATTTCGCGATAGCGCAAACGCTGTCCGCAGATTCGGCTGTTGCCATGTCCTTGTACCGGGCAGAAGGTTCTACCGAAAATGCGTTGCGTTTCAGATTGTTTCGGTTGGGTGCAAGTGTTCCGCTATCAGCTAGCCTACCGATGCTTGAAAACATGGGCGTCAAAGTAGATAGCGAGCGGTCGTATGTGATTGAACGCCACAATGCGCCCGCCATTCATATTCACGATTTTGGCTTAGTGCATACGTTTGGCCTGCTGGATATCGATTCTGTTAAGACAAAATTTCAAAACGCGTTTGGTCGCATTTGGGGCAAAGTCGTTGAGAACGACGGCTTCAATCGATTGACACTTGCGGCAGCATTGGCCAGCGAAGAAATCGTGATGATTCGCGCTTATGCGAAATATCTCAAACAAGCCGGATTCACCTACAGCCAGAGCTACATCGAGCAAACGCTCGCCAATAATCCAGCCATCACACAGGCGCTCGTGCACTTGTTCCACCTGCGCTTTGACCCGGCCAACAATTTGTCCACAGGCTCGTCGGCGCAGGCCGAAGAAAGTAAAAACTCTGCCACAGTTGCCGACATTCAAGCGCTGCTTGATGGCGTGACGAACGCCGATGAAGATCGGATTCTGCGCCGCTTCTTAGCGGTCGTGCAAGCCACATTGCGGACGAATTACTATCAACCGGACAGCACCGGGCATCGCAAGCCGTACCTGTCGATCAAACTTGAATCAGCCAAGGTGCCCGAACTACCGGAACCCAAACCTTTATTCGAAATTTTTATCTATTCGCCGCGCATTGAGGGTGTACATTTGCGCTTTGGCAAGGTGGCAAGGGGTGGCTTGCGCTGGTCGGATCGTCCCGAAGATTTCCGCACGGAAGTATTGGGCTTGGTAAAAGCACAGCAGGTCAAAAACGCGGTTATCGTGCCGGTAGGCTCGAAAGGGTGCTTTGTGTTGAAAGCCGCTCCGCCCGCCTCTGATCGTGAAGCGTTTATGAAGGAAGGCGTGGCTTGTTACCAGACCTTCCTTCGTGGCTTGCTTGATCTCACCGATAATCTCGTCAAAGGCAAAGTGGTGCCGCGGCTAAATGTCGTGCGTCATGATGCCGATGATCCTTATTTGGTGGTGGCCGCCGACAAAGGCACCGCCACGTTCTCCGATTATGCGAACGCGATTTCGAAAGAATATGGCCATTGGCTCGGCGATGCGTTTGCATCAGGCGGCTCAGTGGGCTATGACCATAAAAAAATGGGCATTACCGCTAAGGGCGCGTGGGAAAGCGTCAAGCGACATTTCCGCGAGATCGATTTCAACACACAAACAACTGAATTTAGCGTGGCCGGTGTGGGCGATATGTCGGGCGATGTGTTTGGCAACGGCATGTTATTGTCAAAGCATATTCGCTTAGTGGCGGCGTTCGACCACCGCCACATTTTTCTCGATCCTAATCCGGATGCTGGCACGAGTTTTGCGGAACGCGAACGTATGTTCAATCTGACTCGTTCTAGCTGGGATGACTACAACAAGGCGTTAATTTCCCAGGGTGGCGGGGTATTCTCGCGCGGTGCTAAATCCATCGCGATTTCACCGCAAGTAAAAAAATCACTGGACATTGGCGCAGACAACCTGACACCCATTGAATTGATGCGCGCGATCCTCAAAGCACCGGTCGATTTGTTTTACAACGGCGGTATTGGCACCTACATCAAGGCAAGCACGCAGAGCCACGCCGAGGTCGGTGACCGCAGCACCGATGCCTTGCGAATCAACGGCAACGAGCTGCGCTGCAAGGTCGTTGCCGAGGGCGGCAACTTGGGCGCAACACAGCTGGGGCGCGTGGAAGCCGCTATGCGCGGTATACGCATCAATACCGATGCGATTGATAATTCAGCCGGTGTCGATTGCTCTGACCATGAAGTGAATATCAAAATTTTGATTGATGCTATTGTCGATCAAGGCGCGTTAAAAGCTGACGAGCGCGATGCGTTGCTTGCCTCAATGACCGACGAAGTGGGTGCTCTGGTATTGCAGGATAACTATTTTCAAACACAAACGCTGTCCGTTTCGGGCGTGCGCGCCGACAAATTGTTGGACGCACAAGCCCGATTTATACGTCATCAAGAAAAGCTCGGGCGACTTAACCGAAAGGTCGAATTTCTGCCAAGCGATGACGAGCTAAGCGAGCGCCGCGCGAATAAAATCGGCCTTACCTCGCCTGAACGCGCGGTATTGCTTGCGTACTCCAAAATGGCGTTATTTGATGAGCTGTTGAAATCAACACTCATCGACGATGAGTATGTCGCCAAGGAATTAGTCACTTATTTTCCGACGGCATTACAAAAGCGCTTCGCGGCAATCATGCCGATCCATCCGCTCAAGCGAGAAATCATCGCGACCGTGGTTGCGAATGCAACCGTCAATCGTACCGGCAGTGTGTTTGTGAACCGGATGCAAGAAGAAACGGGCGCGACCGCTGCGGAAGTGGTGCGCTGCTATATTTTGGCGCGTGATGTGTTTGGTTTGTTGCCGATTTGGCAGGCCATCGACGCGCTCGACAATATCGTCCCGGCTGCGATTCAAAACGAAATGTTGATTAATGTGGGGCGTGTAGTGCTTCGTGCCACTTTGTGGTTCTTGCGGCGCCGCTCGGACCAAATGCCGATTGCCAAAGTGCTGGCGTTTTTTGCGCCTGGTTTTGCTGTCGTTTCTGCAAATTTGGGCTCCTCTCTCTCGGCAGAAGACTTGGCCGCATTGGACGCCGTCGAGGCGCGACTTATCAAGTTGGGCGTGCCGAGCGGTCTCGCGCGCGCAGTGGCCAGGCTGGACGCCCTTTATTCGGTGCTCGATATTGTTGAAGTCTCAGTTGAGAAAAATCGTGACGTTCCGCTGGCTGCACAAGTCTATTTTGCGCTTGTCGGCAAGCTCGATCTGCGCTGGGCTGCCGGCCAGATCGCGGCATTACCCGCCGACACACATTGGCAGACGATGGCCCGCACGGCAATGCGGGACGATATTGCAAATTTGCAGCGGCAGTTGACAGCTGGCGTGTTGAATTTGTCGCCAGAGCTCACTGCGGCTCCCGCGTTACTCGGTGCATGGACCACACATCACGAAAAAGCGCTCGCCAGAATGCGCGACGTGCTAGGCGATTTGAAACTGGCACGGGAATCGGATTTGGCGATGCTTTCCGTGCTGCTGCGTGAACTTCGGGTGCTGGCGTAGTGTCGTGGATAAATATTAAATTTGGATGCCTAGTGTTCAGATGACTTGCATGATGACGGAATGTTTGCGTGCATGCTGTGGCAAGGCAGAGATTGCGGTCGCCAAATGAGCGACAATACGGTGTCTCAACATCACATTCGAAACTAAAAATATGGTCATTAAGCTTTCCGCACGCGCTGTTTTTTCCGTTATTTCCATCATCTGTACCGGGCTGCTCCTCACCGCTTATCAACTCCAGTATGGCGCGCAACAGCAGCAGCCGTGCCCGCTTTGCATTTTGCAGCGCTATGCTTATTTGGGTACCGCTGTTGTCTCGGCGATCGGCGCAATACACGCCCCTCGCCGATTTGGTGGTATGACTTACAACGCTGCAATTGCGTTAATCGCCACTGCTGGTGCGGGGTTAGCTATTTGGCAACTCAATAAAGGCTCAGCCATGCAAACCTGTTTGGCTGATCCTATCGGGCAATTTGTGAATGGATTGCCAAGCGCCAACTGGTGGCCGGAATTTTTCTTTGCAACCGGCGGCTGTGCCGACAAATATCCATCCATATTGGGGCTTTCAGTTGCAGCATGGTCGCTCGTTTGGTTTGTTGTTCTCGCATTATTTGCAACGGCGTTGATCCTTAGGGCTTATCGTTCACGCCGTAACAATCGTTTCGATGGTCTAAAGCCCGTCGTTAGCGCGCCATGAGAGCGGGTGTGAGCGTAACAAGCCGTGGCACTGCAACGCTGCTGACCGTTGCCGGCGTGATTCCATTCGTTGCCCTGCTCGCGCTCATGTTTGTTGGCGATCATGTGCAATATGTTGAGCAACTCAGTTTATATCTCCAGCTATTAACCACCTATTCCGCCGTGATTTTATCGTTCCTGGGTGGTATCCAATGGGGAATCGGCGTGTCAATTTCGGAATCCGCGCCGCGGAGTGCGAAAACCTTATTTTATTTGTCGGTCGTGCCATCCCTACTAGCGTGGACAATGCTAATGATTCCGCATCCCATATCGCGCGTATTGGTCGCCATTTCCATTTTTGGATTTGTTTGGATCATCGACACGCTGCTCAATTTACAAAGACTCATTCCCGCGTGGTTTTATAAATTGCGCACCGTCATTACCGGCTCCGTCATTTCAACTTTGGTGATTGCTGCCATCAAAATTTAGCACGCCTATGAATTCGCTTAATACCGCACCTATGCCCACGCCCCGCGCAAAGCCCATCTGGCACACAAGGCCGACTTTAGAACAAATGAATCGTCCTAGGCCCACGCTTGACGCGACGCTCGGCATTCAATTCGCCGAAGTTGGCGATGACTTTTTAAGCGCGACAATGCCGGTTGATCACCGCACCCACCAGCCGATGGGGTTGCTGCATGGCGGCGCATCGGTTGCGTTGGCCGAGACGCTTGGCAGTGCAGGCGCTTATCTGTGCGTCGACGCGAGCCAGTTTAATGTGGTCGGCTTGGAAATCAATTGCAATCACATTCGCGGTGTTCGATCTGGCCTAGTAACGGGCACCGCGCGGCCATTGCATCTCGGCAAATCGACACATATCTGGGAAATTCGCATTACCGATGAAGCGGATCGGTTGGTCGCCGTTTCGCGTTTGACGGTGGCAATTTTGTCGAAAGCTCCCTTGGACGACCGTAAGGCAACGACAACGCCACCGGCACAAAGCTAGAAACGGGCTGAAATCAACGCGCGATGTTTGCCCATGGCCTCTTTAACCACCGTTAACTGCTCTAAACCACCTTTAAACACCTTTATTTAAGGCTGTATTCCATTCCTTCCGCCGCTTCCCGATTTTCCGCCCCTTATCGCCGCTTTTTCTCCCAGCCTGACGTAAAGACAACGCTTGTTATTACCTTTTTGTCGCGTATGCCGGTTGGCATGATGGGGCTCTCGATGGTGATGTACCTGCGCGAAACGTTGGGTAATTTCAAAATTGCCGGCACCGTGTTGGGTGTGTATTTTTTATCGATGGCGATTGCTGCCCCCGTATTGGGGCGCGTTATTGACCGTATCGGGCCGATCATGCCCTTGCGACTAACCGCCGTGATGGAGCCGTTATCGTTTGCGTTGTTTATTGCCGCGATTTGGTGGAAATGGCCACTCACGGCGGTGTTTCTTTTCGCTGCTCTGATGGGCGTTTTTTCACCCCCCATCACAGTGCTCACCCGCACTCTGTGGCGACATCGTTTTCAGGGCGATGCCGACCGCCGCATGGCGTTTTCGGTCGATTCGGTGCTGATGGAAATGAATTTCACCATCGGCCCTGCAGCAACAGGCTTGATGCTTGCGTTTACCAATCCGCTCGTCACGATTTTGGTTGTTTGGGTGATACTAACGCTAGCGGTGCTCATATTTCTGCGCTCGCCCGCGCTAAAATATTGGCAGCAGGAACCTGTCAGCGAACGCCATTTCTTGGGGCCTCTAACAGAGCCAAAATTAATTTTATTGTTTATCACCGTTTTTGGCCTCACAACGGCCTGTGGCCTGATGGAGGTAGGCTATCCAGCATATGCCACCGCGATGGCGACACCGGCCTTTGCAGGGCTGTTGTTGGCGCTCAATTCATTCGGCAGTGCGATCGGCGGCGCGATTTACGGTGGCTTGCACCTTAAAACGCAGGTTGAGCGCCAATTTGCGTTTCTATTGGCGCTTTTTGGGGTGCCGTTGTTATTGCATGGCGTAATCGACCATCAGGTCGGTTTTGTCGTGATTGCGTTTATTGCCGGATTCACCATTTCGCCGGCGTTTGCTGCGCAATCGCTGATGGTATCGCGCCTCGCCCCCGCCAAGTATGCAACCGAGGCATTCACCTGGGCTGCGACGTTTATTGTCTGTGGGCTAGGAGCGGGCATGGCAGCAGCGGGAACGCTATCAGAATCGGTGCATGTTAAATCGCCGTTTGTGGTGGCGGGGATCCTAATGCTAGCGATGGCGACGTTGGCGCTCCTGCTTAAATCAACTAAGTCGACGGCTTCAACTCCGTCAAATGCGTCAAAAACAACCGCCTAGAACACTACTGTACGCCCTCGTCCAATATCACACCCGGCGGCAGCGAGACCGTCTCAATTCCCTCATCGCGCAGTGCAACCGCCTCCTCCAACGAAACACGGCCGCGAATATTGCGATGCGATTCTTCGCCATAGTGAATACGGCGTGCGGTTTCAGCAAATTCTTTGCCGACGTTTTCGGTGTTGGTCAGCACGAAGTTTTTGAACTGCTTGAGCATGTGTTCCTGCAAGCCCGGCAACGTCGACGCGGCCAACACCTCCTGAGCGGAGCTTGCATGTTGCATGTTGTCCGGTTGCCGAGATTCGCTTCGCGAAATAGATGCACCAGACGACACGCCAGAATTAATTCGCGGTGCCGAAAGTTGTTTGGTGATGTGCTTATCGCCGCAAATCGGGCACTCCACCAAGCCGTTCGCGCACTGACGATCATAATCTTCGGCAGATCGAAACCAGCCGTCAAACACGTGTTGTTCGGAACAAGATAAATTAAAAACGATCATTAAAAGTCTCAGAAAAGGCGGATGGTTGGCGCAGAAAGCGACGTGAAGCTTTTAGAACACGTAATTATAAATGACGGCGAATCGATTTATTTCAATCCTATTTCAAAATGATTGTAATGAAGTAACGCACATTACGGCATAAAAGTGGACGCATAACGTTTCCGTAGCTCGTTTTTCTGTACTTTCCCCATTGCGTTGCGAGGCAAATCATCAACGATAAAAACCCGTTTGGGCACTTTGAAGTTCGCCACTTTAGTTTTCATCACCGCAATCACTGCCGATTCGGAAATAGGCTCAAAACCACCGTCTAGCAAGGAGTTTAGCGGTTGCGGTCGTCTTGCAACCAACACCACCACCATCGCCTCACCAAAGTCTGGATGCGGCAGTCCGATAACAGCACTTTCGGAAACGCCGTCCATCTCATCGACCAGCAGTTCCAGTTCTTTTGGGTAAATATTGTAGCCACCGGAAATCACCAAATCCTTGGAGCGCCCGACAATCGAGATATATCCATCGGCATCATATAGCCCCAAATCGCCGGTTTTAAAAAAACCATCCTCGGTAAATTCTTCTCTGTTTTTTTCAGGCATTCGCCAATAACCGGGCAGCACGTTGGGACCTTTTACCTGCAGCCCACCGATTTCGTTGCGCTTGGTATTGCCGCCATCGTCATTCATGATGCGTACGGTCACGCCCGGCAAGGCACGGCCTACCGTGCCGCTCTTGCGCTCTCCTTGCAATGGATTCGAGGCGATCATACCGGTCTCCGTCATCCCGTAGCGTTCCAAGATGGTGTGGCCAGTGCGAGTCTGGAATTCGCTGAAAGTTTCGGGCAACAACGGGGCGGAGCCCGAGACAAACAGCCGCATGTTTTTGCACGCTGCTTGCGTGAGGGCCGGCTCAGCCAGCAGCCGCGTGTACATCGTCGGTACGCCCATGAACACCGTTACGCCTTTCAACGCCGCCACTACGGCTTTCGAATCAAATTTGTTGTGAAAAATTATCCGGCCACCGTGTCGTGCATTGAGCAGCGCGGTATGCGCCGCGACGAACAATCCATGGACATGAAACAGCGGCAACGCATGCAGCAGCACATCACCGGGTCGAAAACCCCAATGTTGATGCAGGGTGAGCGCGTTAGAACTCAAATTGCGATGCGTGATCATGGCACCCTTGCTGCGCCCAGTGGTGCCGGATGTATAGAGAATGGCGGCCAAGTCATTGTCGGATCGCGGGACAGTCTCAGACTCAAACACGTTATTGGACGGGCATTTCGAGGCATTTGTCTCCCAAGATCCGCTGCCTGACTCGTTCATCGCAAATCGATGCGCAATATTGAGCCGTTCACACAATGGCAACATCCAGTCGTCATCCTGCGGCGAGTGAATGACCAGCGCGGGTTGAGCATCGCCTAAAAAATAGGATATCTCGTCTCCGCGATAAGCGGAGTTCAGTGGCAAATACACCACGCCCGTCTTCAGGCAGGCCAGATACAACATCAGCGCCTCGGGCGATTTTTCAACCTGTATGGCCACCCGTTCGCCCGGCGAAATATCGAGCGTACGGATCAAATTGGCGTACTTTCCAATCGTTGTTTCAAACTCGGAGACGGTGATTGAGCGCCCGGATTCAGTTTCGATAATGACTCGAGATTTGTCGGCGGGGAATCGTGAATGGAAGAGCGTGAATAAATTTTGGTTCATTATTTTTGTCGTTTAAAACACTAAAAATTCTAAAAAGCTAACGCAGCAACATAAATTAATGGCGCAAAAACCCAACCTTCAGTTCGTCCTCCGCGACCCGGGCTTTGGCGTAATCAGCGATCGTATAAATCTGCGTGTCGGCATCCCCCAGAATACTCGCCACGGCTCGGCTCGGTAGTAATTGAATATCTGCGCCGTGCAGCAAATTGACCTTGTTTGAGGCCGCTGCCAGCGCCACATAAACACCGCCACCCACCCGACCCAGCACAGTGGTCTCAATTGTCGTCCCGGCCTTGGCGAGACTCACCAAAGCGACAGCGAGATCGGCCAAGTAGCATGACAACATTGCACGCTCATCATCAATTTGTACCGAATGCGCTTCACAATCCACCAACAAATGCAGGCGTTCTGGTTTTTTGATCGCTAATTTCCACACCCGGTCAGCCAGCGCCCAAGTCCGCGCCGCGCCCAGTAAACGCCGATCAACAATGCCCAGAAGGCGGATGTTCGCTTTGGCATCTTTCGCATCTTTAGCTTTGCCATATAAGACATTGCCCGACTCAAACGCTTGATAGCCGTCCGGATACAGCGCCGCAACATCTTTGCGTTGCACCACCACACCTTCCGTGTTTCCCCCCATATTTCCTGATGATGATTGAGACTGATACTGTGGCTGTGGCTGCGCCAGTGCCGCTGCGACAGTTGGATGCGAACCCAATTTTTCATGCAGTTGGACCCAGTGATCCCGTTGATAGAGCGCCGACAGAAGCGCAATATCCCAGGTGAGCGAATTTTGTGGCGATAATTTTACGCGTGCGGTAGCACCGATACTGGCCTCGGCGATCGCTCGAAACGCATCGTCAAGTGAGGAAACACCAGCCGCAGCAGCCAAAATTGTCGGCCCTGACATGGCTAATTGCGTGCTCGCCGAAAAGACCCGTTGGCCTGCCAACGCCGCCAACATGCTCGCACCACCATAACAATGCGTGCCCAACAACGCTGTAATCGGCGCGCCGGACAACGCCATCTCAATCGCTGCACGGTACATATGTCGGAACGCGCCAAGCGCGGGCAACCCTTCAGAAACGCGCGCGCCCGCCGAATCGATATAAAGTAACAAAGGTGATTTTTGCACCGCGATAATACGAAACAAGCTCGCCAGTTTGTCGCACTCTTTCACGCCGACCGAACCTGCGGCAATCTTATTTTCAATAATCGCGATATGCACCGCATGGCCATTGAGCGCGCCGCGCCCCAGCGTGAGATTCCCGACTGCTTCGCCCAATGCCGCGAAGCCGGTGGTCGTTTTGAGTTGTTGCAGGGTTTCGATTGGTGTCATCGTAAATCTTGAGAGCGTGCTTTGAAATTAACGTAAGATTATAGCGCTCTGCTAGACTTGCAAATATAGCTGATGAATGGCTTGTGATTAAACAGGTTTGGCTCGGTCGCTCCTCTCAGATCAATAATAATTTTGCAACTTTAGGCATTCCCATGGTCACTCATCTTTCTGCTCCCGGCGTCGCCAACACGAACCCGCTCTTGTTGCCATGGACCACATCGTTCGGTTTGCCGCGGTTTGGCACATTCAAGCCAGCCGATTTTCGCCCCGCGTTCGCGGTGGCGTTGAAATCGCATCTTGATGAGTTGGATGCTATTGCCGTTAGCCTAGCGCCGCCAACGTTCGAAAACACGGTCGCGGCATTCGACAAAAGCGGGCGGTTACTATCGCGCATCAAGCAGCTATTTGAAAATCTTACCGCGTCCGAAACCTCACCCGACCTGCAATCAGTAGAGCGCGATATGGCAGCACCCTTGGCTGCACACAGCAATGCGCTTTACACGCACTTGGCATTGTTTGCGCGAATCGATTCCGTGTTTCAGCAGCGAACAGATTTGGAGCTGAATAGCGAACAGCGCCGACTCGTCGAACGCATTCATCTTGATTTCGTCCGCGCCGGTGCCAAGCTCACGCCCGAGGCGCAAACGCGTTACGGCCAAGTTATGGAGCAGTTGGCTGAGCTCACGACAGCGTTTACGCAAAATGTGTTGGCGGCGGAAGCGCAATACAAGCTTGCGTTGCTTAAAGATGACTTGGCCGGCTTGCCCGATGCAGTAGTAGCGGCCGCAAAGCAAGCATCGGCCGAGCGTGGTGATCCGAACGGATATGCGATTACGCTTTCTCGATCACTCGTGGTGCCGTTTTTAACGTTTTCAGATCGCCGTGATTTGCGCCAACAAGCTTTCATTGCATGGACGGAGCGGGGCGGGGTCGAGAACCTCGCTGTTGCCCAAAAAATTATGGCGTTGCGCCTTGAGCAAGCCCAGTTGCACGGCTTTGAAAATTATTCTGATTATGCCTTGGTCGATACCATGGCCGGCACCCGCCAAGCGGTTGACGATTTATTAATGCGTTTGTGGGAACCGGCCAAAGCGAAAGCGGCGGACGAATGCGCGGTATTAAACGAATTATCGAAGCAACTTACCGGCGCTGATGCTATTGCGCAAATTGAGCCCTGGGATTGGCGCTACCTTGCTGAAAAAGTACGCGCCAGCCGTTATGATTTACATGAAGCAGAACTCAAACCTTACTTTCCCTTGAGCCGCATGGTGGAAGCAATTTTTGATTGTGCGCAGCGACTGTTTGGCATCCGTTTCGTTGAACGACCCGATTTAAAATCGTATCATCCGGACGTTAAAACTTATGAAGTGCATCGCGTAAAACCTCATGCAAAATCTGACGAAAATTCAGAGGTACGGGGCAGTCTAATCGGCATTTTTATGCATGATAATTTCGCCCGCGCCACCAAGCGCGGTGGCGCTTGGATGGATCTATATCGTTACCAACGCAGCTCTGACGACAATCTTGATGGCAACATCCTTCCCATCGTCGTCAATAACAATAATTTCGCCAAGGGCGAGCCGACACTTCTGAGCTTCGACGATGCCCGTACGCTGTTTCATGAGTTCGGTCACGGCCTACATGGCTTGCTGTCAAACGTGCATTACGAGCGCTTGTCTGGCACCAATGTGTTGAAAGATTTTGTCGAACTACCCTCGCAATTGTATGAGCATTGGTTGAGCGAGCCTGAAGTGCTCAAACGCTTCGCGCTGCACTATGAAACCAATGAGCCGATTCCCGATGCGCTGATCGCCAAGCTCAAACTGGCCCGCACTTTCAACCAAGGGTTTGAGAACGTTGAATTTGTTGCAGCCGCCCTACTCGACATGGCGTTGCATAGCCTCAGCAATATGGACAGTCTCGATCTTGTCCAATTTGAAACCGAGCAACTCGCAAGGCTGGGCATGCCCAAAGAAATCGTCATGCGCCATCGCTTCCCGCATTTTCAGCATCTGTTTTCTAGCGCCGCTTATGCGTCGGGCTACTACGTTTATCTGTGGGCGGCCGTGCTCGACGCAGATGGCTTTGAGGCCTTTACTGAAGCAAGCAATCCGTTTGATCCCGCCATCGCCAATCGATTGCTGGAAAACATTTATGCCGCTGGCAATACGAAGCCGCCAATGGATTTATACCGAGCGTTTCGCGGTAAAGAGCCGTCCGTTGAAGCGATGTTGCGGAAGAAGGGTTTGCTGCCAGCTTAGCTGGGGTTGTAACCAATCGAACGCTACTCACGAACCGTCGCCACAATTTTTTTCAGCAATTGGTAGCTTTGCGGACCAATCTCCGGCTTGCCATATTGACCCGCCGTTATCACGACCACTATGTCGAGCGCGGGCATCATGAACAGGCGTTGCCCCCCGTTTCCGAAACCGCCTGCCCAATCAATTGCCGATTTTGACGCGGCTGGCGTTGATGTGGCTGTTTCTGGCGTAGCTGGTTTTGGCGCGGTTGCGGTGGCTATTCCTACCGGTAATTTGCCGATCCACCATTGGTATCCATAGCTCCAACCGGGCTCATTTCCCATCGCAATTTGCGCACGGGTTGCATCTGCCAGCCAAGCCGCTGGCACGATCTGCTTGCCGCGCCACATGCCTGGCTGAATGGGTTGACGAGCAAGCCCGACTACCCCACTACCCGCTTCGCCCAACACCATGCGACCAATGCGGGCGATGTCGCGCGGGCGCATCCGCAACCCAGCAAACGCCAAAGGGCGCCCACGAAAATCATTTCTCCATTCCCAATCCGATATTCCTAACGGTTCAAACAAAAATTTGCGCGCGTATTCCGGTAAGGACATGCCAACACGATCTACCAGTATTTGCGCCAACACCGCTGTGCCGCCACCGTTATAGTTATAGAGCTTTCCTGCAGCGGCGGCCATCGGCCGATTAAATAAATAGCGGGCCTGCGACGACCGCCAATACAAGCCGAATTCGTCATTGTCTTTTTTATAAGTGCTGGGTTCGCTCCAATCTAATCCACTGCTCATGGTGAGCAGGTGGGCAATCGTGATGGCTTCTCGGCCGCCGCCTTTGAGATCGCTTAATTCGGGCAATAAATCTAGTACCGGCGTGCCCAAAGGGGGCGTCTTTCCTTGTGCTTGGGCAATGCCCCATAGCAAACTCACAACCGATTTACTGATCGAGCGCACGTCGTGCTTTGTCGAGGTATCGAAATCAGTTACAGACGGAATCAAGGTATAAATGGATTCATCTTTCCCTCGCTTGTAAAGCTCGGCAACCAGCTTTCCATGACGCTCAACAATGATGCTGTGAAAGTTAATATCGCTAGTCGCAACGTCTCTCAGCGCCTCACAAAGTCGTGCTGCATCAAAGCCGGCAACCGATGCATCGGCCGCATCGGCTGTAACGAGCCAGCCATCGTCAAGCTTTACCGGCATCTCACAGGGTGCGAGGGCAGCCCATATCGCGTGCGACCATCCACAAAAAAATATCAGCAGCCAGGCCGACAATCGGCAACTAATCCGTTTCAGAACTAAGATCGCTGATGTCGTCCTCGACTGGCCGCTCAAATTCAGTGTGTTGATCTGCTTCATGTCCGTCGTTGGCTAAAAATAGTGGTTTCTGAATGCGACGCGTTTTTTACTTGGCAAGCCAGGCATAGATATATTTATAAACATCTTGGCTACTTAACAAATCGAAGTGGCCCATGCCATAGCAAATTTTGCGTCGAGTGGCAGGGACGTTGAGCGCTAGTGCCGCATCCTGGTGGAGCCCCAGTGCGCTGTTGACGGGCACCAAACCATCGCCCGGAATATGGCCGGCGGGGGTAAGTGCCTTGGCTTTTTTGGTTGCAGCAATCAAGTAACACTTGACACCTTTGGGCAATGCCAGCGGCATGACATGACGCTTTGGGCTGCGATTTGAATCGTGATTCGCATAAGTATCTGCGTTGTTATTTGTGTTGCTGATTTTGCCGCTACGCGCGCCAGTAACAGAGCCCACCACATTTCCATAACGTAGATCCTGAATCCCCGCGCTGCGCACCTTGCTGAGTTTTGCAAACGGTGCCGAAAACGGCGTCATGCCCAGCAAAATATCGACCCAATGCCCCGCCCGCTCCAGCGGTGCGCCGTGATGCGGGGTGCCGAGGAAAATCATCTTTTTTAAGTGGCGCGGCCAAGTATGTTCGGCGCGGCCTCCCGCCTCGCAGGCGCTGCGCGACACTAAACCACCCATGCTGTGGCCAATTATTGCGAGTTCCGTAATCGGCGCTGGCCATTGCTCAACGAGTTGCTCCAAGAGTGCAGCGAATTCCCCCCCGTTGGTCGCAACGTGTCGGCCCGAGTTATAGCGCAGATAAAGCGGCGTGAAGCCAAAATCTCGTGCCAGCAACGCGCCATGATCATGGCCATCACGGTGCCATTGCAGATCGTTCATGCAGAGCCCGTGTACGAGGACGACCAGTTTGCCGCTGATGATCGGTTTCGTATTCGATTTAACAGCGGGGTTTGTAAGGATTTTTTTGATCGCGCGCTTGTCTAAAACCATTGGTTGGCCTTGAAAACAAAGACTCATGCTGATCGCCAACGGGTTATGAGTGGCCGCTAGATAATCGCCAAATACGCCATTTAAAGCCGCCCGCGCAGATTCGACCCCGTTCGATGGGGATGCACTATTTGCGGCCTCCGATTTTTTTGCTGATTTTGCAGCCGAATTTGCAACCGATCGCGCAATCAACTGCGCGCGCTGTTGATGCTGCTGATAATGCTGAAAAGTCGCGAATGCAGCATCGAGCCCTGAGCCCACTAACTTGGTCACACCATGGACTCTGCGGTAGACAAATCCGGGGATGCCCTTGGTTCGTGCAGTGGGAACATCGGTGGTAGGGGAGGCACCACCATCGAAAAACAGATCCTGTCGAAAAGCCGCGCGAATGCCGGGGTTTACGCCTTTCACTACGCCGGCTGGCGAGCCTACTACCTTAGCAATTTGGTGATGCAATTCCTCGACGATATTGGTAATGCCCGCGACGGCATCAACCGCTGCTTGGGATGCTCCGCGTAATAAGCCAACATCGAAGTCAACATCAACGTCGACATCTACGCTGGCTGGTTTTTTTGCGCGAATGGGAACCTTCTTTCTACCGCGACGGGTTGACGGTAGGGCTCGATGCCGCGGCCTCAGCCGCACGAATGCGTTCGGCGGTGGCGGGATGCGTAGAAAGATAGCCAAAGCTACTTTTGCTAGGTTTCTTTTCCGATGCAGGTTCAGATGTTTTATCTGGCTCAGGTGTTGTTGCACGAGCAGCTACATCATTGGCACCCGTTGCGTTCTCGCTCTTGCTCGTGCCTTCACCTTCCTCTGTGCCAGCGGCGGGATCCTTTGAATCTGTTTCAGTAGGCTTAGCATCCGGAAAACCAAGCCGTTTACGAAGTTTACTGGTCTTGCTGTTTTTACGCGCTGCTTCCACTGCCCTCTCCAGCGCACGCATTGCCGACGCAAACGCCAATGGCGAGCGCCCCGTTTTTTTCAATAAGGCGAAGGCAAAATCGTCCGCTTCCCGTTCAAAATCTCGCGAATACCCGGTATGTGCTAACACCGTGGGCGCGGTAATTGTCATCGTCGTTAGCGCACCAACATCGCCGTAGATTGCCATCGCAGCGAGCGCGGTGATCGAGCTTTGCAACAGTGTGCGCAGGCTATGTCGGCTCTCGACATGCCCGAGTTCATGCGCCAGTACAGCAGTGGTCTCATCAACGCTTGGCATCGCGTCAATAAGCTGATCGGTCACTACCACCACGCCGCCGGGCAACGCTAGTGCGTTCGGGCCAATCCAGCCACCGTCGCGAAATTCTAAGCGCACTGTTGCCGGCAGATTGGTGGCGGCACGTAGTTGCTCAAAAGCCTTCAGCGTTTCATTACGCCTTTTTTCATCAATCTTACTCGGCTCAAAAATAGCGCTATCGAGCGAACCGATACTCGCTTCGGCCAGTTGAGATTCGATGCCATCCGGCAAACGCTGCGCAATTTCTCGCGCGGCGAAAGGAACACCGTAAAAATAGCCTAGGGCGACTGCCACAATCACCCCGGCCATTGCCGCAAACACAAAGCCTAAATGCGATTCCAAGCGATGTGCCAGCGTGCGTGTCGAACCCGTACCAAACACCTGTGTGACGGCAGCGTGATCGTTGGTGACAGCCGCGCTTCCATCTGGAAACTCAAGGCGGCAAGGTACGCCTTTAAGCTGTGATTGAACTTTAACGTCAGCCACTGGAAATTCCGAAGAGCCGCCGTCGTGGGCAATTACGACCACATCGCCGACGACCGTGACAGTAGCGGCGATACGTTTGGCGGATTTACCATCGTAATAATCGGTTTCAATAGATGTTATGGCGGTCATTGGTGTCATGGATTCGTGCGGAAAAATTGAGTCGTCAATTAGAGTTCAGTGAAGTTGATTAAAGCGAAAGATCAATCGCAAAAAATTCGCCTAACTCTTGACCTGTCGCCCCCACTTGCGAGGTAACACCACCGATAAAGGTATCCAACGATGAGGTCGATTTCAACGACAAACACTCAGCGCGATAACGCGTTACGCGGATCACCGCCCATGGTATTGCCAAGCCAAACGTAACCAAAATAGCGAGCATATTGAGGAAATAGAGCTTCATTAATTTGCGTGCTTTTAGCGAACTTGCGAATGAAACTTGTGCGTCTAGCTGTGTATGGTTGAAAACCAAGTTGCCGATTCGCGATTTTGTGTATGCGAGCGAAAACGAACCCATCACAAAATAAAAAGCTATCGCCAAGAACGGTGCGATGATGGCAATAAATCCGAAGGATTCAGCAGACGTATTTTTGCCAGATACACCAATGACGATGGCAGCCAATATGCCAATAATGATCGAAAAAAATAACAGCAACGCGACAAATATTAGGATCGTTAAAAAATAGATCTTATAAAAAGAACCGATGCTTGCATTAATCAAGAGCGGCGCAGCGCCGTATTGTGAATGGTTCACATGCAATTTTTTCAGAGCACCGATGGCATAAGGATAGGCAGCGATCATCGCCACAAACTGCAAACCAAGCACAACCCAGAGCATTATTGGCGGCGCAACTTTGCCGGTCTTATCAAACTCTGGCATCAGCAACGGAAAAATCAACACCACCGCAATCGGCCAAATCGCTTTCAAAACATCCATGTACTTCGCATGGAAGCGAAACCGAATATTGCGATAGCTTGAATTGAACGCGTTAAAGGCCATCGAACGCGAGATAAACCAAGGCGCTGCAGCAAATAAGATGAGCGCCAACACCGCCGCAACTTTCGGCATAAAGTGGGCAACACCGGAATAAGTGGCAAACGCCGCCGCCGCAATCAGCCGTCCCTTTAGAATCGCAATCGGATTGCCATGATATTCAAAATTCGCGTTGGCTACCCATGTGTGGCCATAAAAATAACGCTGCTTACGCACCTTAGCCCAAGCTGAATAAATGCCCAAGGTGATGATGGTCAAAAATAAATTAACGATCCAGATGCCAAAAAATTCGCGGGCGGTCCCCGTGAAACGAAAGGGGTGGATCTGAGGGACGCCCGTATCATCTGTGCCCGCTATCTCTGGTGGCGGCGCCGATGTCGGCTGTGATGTTGAGTTTATCGGCTGCAACAGCGAATGTGGGTCGTCGATCAGGAAGCTAGCCGTTGCAAGGTTGTCATTGGTTGGCGTGTCGGTGCCTGCATTTGCATTTTGAGTACCAATCACGGGTGCGTCTTGCATCAACTTTCTCCCAGGGTGCTGAATTTAAATTCGTTATTGATGCGAAAATAACCTAAAGCGCAGGCGTGAAGCTGATTTCGCGCAGGCCGTGGGTTGGTTGGCTATAGCGGTGGCTTTGTAAGGCCTCCCTCTGTTACTAATTTTACGAAGCATGTTCGCATCGTATTTTACCCACCTAGTGTCACGATGGAACAAAGTTGAAGTGAAATAGAAAGCGGGAAAGCACAATAAAGAAAGTTAAAAGGGCTAACGAGAGCTGAAACTAGTGAACAAAAAAGCCCGCACGTTGGCGGGCTTGACTCATCAATTTGGTGGGCAGTACAAGATTCGAACTTGTGACCACTTGGATGTCGACCAAGGACTCTACCACTGAGCTAACTGCCCCACGGTGGAGAGTATAGCTTTTACGTGTCCTCAGCACAATTAAAATGCAAGAAAATGTGAGATTGTTCGAGCATTTGATTTCTACACTTATATTTTGAATATTCCGATTTTAAGGCCATTAAACCAGCGCAGAACCAAATTCTTTAACCCTTGCTACTTATATTTTCTCTCGTCTGGGCCGTTTTAACACAGTCGCCACATAGCCTCAGGCTGTATGGCTCCCACCGCGGATCAATCAACTAATCCCGCAAAATGCGTCCGTTTTCTAAATGCACTTTGTCACCCACGCGGACGCCGGGCATAACCTCGTAGCGCACCGTTTGGAAGGTATTGTCGTCCATGCGGACGAGGACTTCATATGTGTTGGCCGTCTTGGCGTTTTTCTCGACGGTATTGCCAAGAAGCGCACCACCAACAGCACCGGCAACAGTGGCGACATCTTTGCCATGGCCTTTGCCCGCTTGGTGACCAATCAAGCCGCCCAGTAAGCCACCCAACACAGCCCCTGCGCCGCTACCCTCACCTTGCTTGACGATCGCATTCACGCTGCTAACCGTGCCACAGGATTGGCAAACAACCGGCTCGACGGCTCTGGGAGCCGGCACTTCGAATCCGGGCGCATTATTTTGTGCATACACAGGACTCGGGTAATGATGGCTTGCGCCTGATGAAGGTGCCTGCTCAGCCGCGCTGCCTGGTAAGTCGCCTGACAAGCGGGTTGAAGCCGATTTATTAACGATTGAATGATGTGATGCTGTATTTAAGGCCGGAGTTGACTTTGCTAATGGCTGGCCGACAGCCTTGTTTTCAACGGGGTTTAAGTTAATGCCAGCGCTTGCATATGGAACCACGGCTGTTGGCAGAGCAGTCGATGTCGACAATGCTGCAGGTGCGGCCGTTGCGGCTGGGATGTCAGGCCTTGCCACGCTTAGCGTGGGCGAATTGGAATAAGCGCTCGGGATAATCCCAGTCATCACACCCACGCCAACACCGCAAAAAAGTGTTATCGCGCCGGCGGCGACGATCAACATCGGATGGGTTCTACGAACGCTAGACTGGGCAGACGTATTGCTTAAAGACTGCGCAACTTCACGCGGGGCATCGTTTAAATTCGGCATTGCAGGCTCCTCAAATAATATGAAACAGTCTGGCACGCACCGTTCTCAGCGATTAACGTTTCGGTTGTGCGACCGTTGACGAATCGACGTTGACGGTTCAATTATGGCTGCCAGCAACTATGTGAATGATTGTCGTTAGGTAGCGACAAATTCGCGATGCACGAAATACCAAAATGGTGAACGCAGTCGCCAATCACCATCTACGCAAAATGAGCTCGACACTAGCTTGTATCAACTCATTTGCGCCGAGTTCTCCAAAATATGTCTGAATACCCCGCCAGTGCTAGCGTTTGGCAGAATGCTTATTAACCGTGAATGCTCTGGAAAAGCATCAATATCGGATTTTGACGACTAGTTTTTGTCCCGCATCATTACCGCAATTTCATCCAGCCTCGCCTGGATCGCTTTCAAAATGGCAGTTTGTTCATCGCGCGATTGTTTCGCTGATGCAGCCTGATCGATTTCAAACGCGTTTTGCTCAGCCGGAGAGGCATGCGAAACGGGCGCTGGGTATTTCAGCGCTTCGCGACGTCGCAAAATTTGCTGACGGAATGCGTTCGCATCGATGATCCCAGTGAGCTGCATATCATTCGCCTGGCCTTGGCTCTGCCCGGCGGTTTCAAATTTTAGTGTGCTTAAGTGAAAGCGTTTGAGAATCGGCCCTTCCAAAAATGTTACGTCCTGGATATTCTCTAGTGGAATGGTTTTTTCAACCTGCACCAAAATGCCCTTGCGAAACCGCAACGAGCGCTCGCCCAGCTCGCACTCGAGCTTGGCAAAATAATGCGTTGCCCACCACTGGCCAACACCTAAAAACCAAATAACGGCAAGCGGAATGCCAACGATCGTGACCGCAAGCGTGAACCCAATAGTGATCACCAAATATGGGCGAATCAGCGGGTTGAACTCGGCTTTGAGAAACGTTTTGTTGGCAGTTTCTGCCGCCGATTCAATTGCGGGGAGCGGCGTTGCGTTCATGATTTCATGCCCTGTGTGGTGTTGAATGTCGGTTTAGGTGTTGGCTAAGGTGTCGGATTGGGTGTTGCATCAAGTAAACTCTCACTTTAACGCTAAACCAGCGCTTGAGATTACTTCTACTACAAGCTACCGCGCATGCTATTTCCTACGCCATCAATCACAAAAAACAAAACCACCGAACGCACATCATGTGCGGCATAAGCGGCTTTGTTGTCTCCTCTTCAACCACACCAACAACCTCATACGATAAATCGACCACCTTGCGGCGCATGACTCGTAAACTCGCGCATCGCGGCCCCGATGCAGAAGGCTATGCCGAGCTCGGCGCGGCTTTTTTGGGGCATCGCAGGCTGTCCGTCATCGATATTGAATCTAGCCTGCAGCCGATGACGACAGCGGATGGACGCCACACCATTCTTTTCAACGGTGAGATGTATAACTACAAAACTTTGCGAGCCGAATTGCAAATGCTGGGGCGCACCTTCCGCACAGCAGGCGACACCGAGGTCACACTGCAAGCCATCGCGCAACACGGCGAGGCAGCGCTTGGCAAGCTGCAGGGCGAGTTCGCATTTACGTGCTGGGATGCAGGAACGCAAACACTGTTTTGCGCACGTGATCGCTTGGGCGTGAAGCCGCTCCATTATTTTTTTGACGGTGCGGTGTTTGCATTCGCATCTGAATTGAAAGCGCTGCTGGAACACCCTGCCGTTTCGCGCGAATTGGACTTGGATGCGCTGGGATTATTTTTGGAATGCCAATATATTCCCGCCCCGCTCACCATCTACAAAAACATTCGCAAGCTGCCCGCAGGACACGCGTTGAAATTTGAGAATGGCCAACTGCGCGAATGGTCGTACTGGCAGCCTAGCTATGCGGGTAAGCCTGATTGGGATGAAGCAGAATCGCTGGCACGATTAGACGCCCAGCTGCGCCGTTCCATAGAATCGATGTTGGTGGCCGACGTCCCATTGGGTGCATTTGTGAGCGGTGGCATTGATTCAAGCCTAATCGCCGCGATCATGACCGACATGACGGCCAAGCCCATTGAAACCTTCAATTTGGGCTTTCAAAGCAACGATAACGTAACCGACACGACGCAAAGCGAACATGTTTACGCTGCGCGGGTTGCCAAACATATTGGCGCAAACCATCATGCGCTGATGGTTACGCCCGACGACGTGCTCGGCGCTTTTGACAGCTGGGTCGATGTATTTGACGAACCCTTCGGCGACCAAGCCGCATTGCCGACCATGTTGCTGTCGAAGCTCACCCGCCAGCATGTCACTGTTGCCCTCACCGGCGAAGGCGCTGATGAGGTATTTTCTGGCTACAGCAATTACCGTAAACGAGTTTCGGAAGAGAAATTCACCGGTTTGCTGGGCGCGCGCTATTCGCCGTTACGCGCTGCGATCCCGCTGATGCCCGCCAGCATTCAAAAAGATCGCGTCATAAAAGCGATTGGTTTACCACTCGCTCAGCGCTATGCGACGATCCCGAATGTGTTTGATCGCGCAACACACCCAAGCCTGTTTTCGGACACATTGCAGCGTCATCAAAAATCCCACATTGCTGACTACGCCGCGAAGTTTTTCGATGAATGCGATGCCAAGGATTACATTGAAAAACTCATGTACGTCGATATGCGGCTTTGGCTACCCGATGATTTGCTCACTAAAGTGGATCGAGCAACTATGGCGTATTCGCTGGAAGCGCGGGTGCCATACCTTGATTACGAGTTCGTCGAATTTGTCGCGCAGCTCAATCCCGCCCTCAAACAAAACGGTAAAACTACCAAATATTTGCTGAAAAAATTAGCTGAGAAATATTTACCCGATTCCATTGTCCATCGCGGTAAGCAGGGCTTTGTAATGCCGTTATCGCCTTGGCTGGAAGGTGGATTGAAAAAACATATGGAAGCCTCGCTTGGGCCGGATGGGTTACAAAAACGCGGACTCTTCCGCGAGGGTGCATTGGCAAACTTACTGAACCAACACCGTCGCGGCGCTAGCAATCACGCCGGACGGCTATGGGCACTCACCGTATTGGAGCTTTGGTTTCAACGATATCAACCTGATTTCAAACTATAAAAAATGTTCGAACACGAACCGCAGCGACCACTCTCTATTCTCCACACCGAAAACTCCACCGGCTGGGGCGGGCAGGAAATTCGCATCCTCACTGAAGCACGCGGCATGTTGGATCGCGGCCACCGGGTATTGCTGCTGACACCCGCCAACGCTGCGATTTTACCGGCCGCACAAAAATTGGGCATTCCGACCACGGCGATTGATATTGAAAAAAAACGCATCTTTCCACTGCTGCGTTTACGTAGTTGGCTCGCCCAGCATGGCGCGGAATATGATGTCATCAACACCCATAGTTCAACCGATAGTTGGCTCAGTGCGGTCGCATGCACCACGTTAAGGAGCATGCCGCCAATTGTCCGAACGCGCCATGTCTCGACACCGATCAACAACCATCGTTCGACTCGATGGCTTTATACCAGCGCGACGCAACATATTGTCACGGCAGGTGAAGCGTTGCGCCAACAATTACATCGCGAGAATGGTTATGCGTTGGCAAACATGACTTCCGTTCGCACCGGCATTGATTTGCAGCGATACAAGCCGCTCTGTGCGCCGACTGATAAGACCGCCTTGCGCATGAAGCTTGGGCTATCCGATGTGCCAGCGCTGGGCGTGCTCGCTACGCTGCGCGACTGGAAAGGCCACCGCGATTTACTCGATGCAATGGTGATTCTGCGCGAACAACATCCGCCGTTGCGCCATTGGCGTTTGGTGATGATTGGCGACGGGCCCGAGCGTCAACGGTTAGCCGCACGAATTGCCGAGCTCAATTTGCAATCCGTTGTACGAATGGTGGGCAATCAAGAAAACGTACCAGAGTGGTTGTCGGCACTTGATTTGCTCACTCTACCTTCCTACGGCGCGGAAGGCGTGCCGCAGGGCATCATGCAGGGCATGGCGTGTGGGCTGGCAGTGGTCGCCACAACAGTCGGCGCAATCAATGAGGCAGTACAAGAAGGCGCAACAGGTTATATGGTCAAGCCGCGAGATCCGGCGATCTTGGCCGGCGCGCTCGCCAGACTCATGAACGATAATGCCCTTCGCGCACGAATGGGCGATGCCAGTCAGGCCTACGCCCAAGAACATTTTGGCATTGATGTGATGCTCGATAAAATGGAGACTATTTTTCGTGTGGCGGCAGTTGCTCAACACGCGGGCTACCGAACTGGAGAGAAAAATGAATAGGGCTCCGTTATTCGGCAGTGCCGAAGCCCTCGCCGCTAAACGCATCCTCATCATCAACGTCACACGGATCGGCGACACTCTTCTTAACACGCCCGCCATCCGCGCCATCGCCCAGCATTTCCCGAATGCCGCCATCACTTGTTTGGGTCACGCCAAGCGGGTCGAGGTGCTGCAGCATTTGCCGTATTTGGCAAAAGTCGGTGGCATTGATAAAAAATCGGCACGCTATCGTGGTCGCCTGGGGTCACTCACGGGCGATCGCTATGATTGGGCGTTTGTCTGGGGAAATGACGACGCGCTGCATCGCTATGCCTTGCGTAAATCGGATCGCGTTGTTGGCTACGTGCAACGCGATTCGTCGTTGAACCAGCAGCTATTTCACGCCGCCGATGAGCCAGCTCTATATTCACTGCACGGGGTAGCCATGCAATTGGCGCTACCGCTATCCGTTGGTATTGCAGCCAATGGTTACGCGTTGGACTACGTCGTAACGGCTGATGAAACAGCGGCCGCACGCGCGACACTGCAAGCAGATTTACCCGCAAACAAAAAGCCCATTATTGGCCTGCAAGTGGCAAGCTTCCCCACCAAAGCCTATCGCGATTGGCCGATTGAGCAATTCATCGCCTTGGCGGTGCGCATTCTGAAATCGCATCCCAACGCACATTTTTTATTGTTCGGTGGCACTGACGATCAGCCGCGCACCAAACTTTTTGCCGACATTTTGCCCGACAACACTATCGACTATGCGGGTAACTTAGGCCTGCGCAAAACGGTTGCCGTCATGAAAGAAATTGATTTGTACATCGGCGTGGATACGGGCCCGACGCACATGTACGGCTCGCTGAGCCAATGGAATAAACCAATGGTCTCGATGTATCACCCAACGCTGCCGAGCGCGCTGTACAAGCCCTTGCAGCACCCGGCGCTCTATGTTGTTGACCATCCGCTTGCCGGAATGACGAAGGACGAATCCATTCCGATGTCAGACATCAGCGTCGAAACGGTTTGGGAACGGGTTTCAGATGCGTTGGAAGGTGTGCCTTCAAGGTTTTCGGGGATGCTGCCGGTTGGTGTGCGCCTATAGCGGAAACGCCCCCAACTCCGCTGTTGGCGGGCTTCTCCAGCCATCCCCAGAGAGTTTGCGTTTAACGTAGCAAGCGGAAATCTACCAGCAGCTTTACTTTGGCTGACGCCGAATCGCGATCAACGGCGCCCGTTGCCTGCCCGTTTGTGCCGCCAGCACTGGTGCCGTCGTCGCTAAATGCCATGACTTGCGGCGGTGTAGGCACCAATTTTTTGCCGTTTCCAGCCAGCACTTTATTCAAGGTTTTAAGGTCGTTGTCAATAAGCTCTACAAACTGTTTGGTTACCTCACCAAGTTCAGACTCCAGCGCGACGATGTTTTCAATCTGATAGACCGCTGGTTCGCCCTCGTAGCCCATAATTGCGCCGTAGAGCTGATCGGTGTGTTCGCGCAGGCGCTCTTCTCCAGTAATGGCACCACCTTCGGTTGTGGCCACGATCAGTTTGCGAACGCTATCAACCTTCTCGTCAAGCGCTGCAATTGGTTTTTTTGCGGTATGTTCAGCAGGCAGGGCTTCATTGGCTTCGGCAAGTTCATTGCGTAAAAAGTTGATACGGTCCATCAACTGGCTCTCCGCTGCAAACAGCGCCTTCACTCTGGATGCAGCGGTATATTGCGCTTGCCGATCCACCAACTTAAATACGGCGCGGCTATCAAGGCTGACCGTGATGGGTGCTTCAATCGTCTGCCCGTTCTTGGTAATGCGAACGCGGTAGATGCCCGGCAACACCCGTGGCCCTTGTGTGCCAGCTTCGGCCAGTTGCGCGGCAGGGGGCACGCGCGGCGGTTTTTCACGCATCGACCACACGACTCGATTAAGTCCCGGGCGCTTGCTGGCGGGCAATTCATCGATTACTTGTCCTTTGGCATCAAGAATCTCGATTTTTAATTTGCCAAACAAATGGCGTGATCGCTGGTAATACGAAATAACCGCACCACTCGATGGGTTGCCACCAACGAATACCGCATCGCCGCCAGGCCAGCCGCCATTGGCTTGCAGGCGTTGTTGCGTCGGGCGCGACGGCACAAAGCTAATTTCTGCGTTGAGTAATTTTTCGGATAGTGCACGCAATGGGGTAATGTCATCGACAATCCAAATGCCGCGGCCATGCGTCCCAATGATGAGATCATTTTCACGCGGATGGATGGCGATATCGCGTACCGCAACGGCAGGCAAATTGCCGCCTTTGAAGCGCGCCCAACGCACGCCGCCATCCGCTGAAATATAAAGGCCCAATTCGGTACCTAAAAAAAGTAAATCAGACTTAAGTAAATCTTCTTTAATCACATGGGCATAACCCAGCACGTTTTTTAAATTTTCTGGTGATAAAAGCGGTGTCCATGTTTTGCCAAAATCGCGGGTCCGGTACACATAGGCGGACATATCGCCAAAGGTATGCCGATCAAATGCCGCATAGGCGGTACCTGCATCAAAACGGCTGGCCTCAATCCAGCTAACCCATGCATGTTTTGGCAACCCGGTAATATTCCCCACCACATTGAGCCAAGACTTACCGCCGTCGCGCGTGATTTGCAGATTGCCATCATCGGTACCCGCCCAAATTATGTTGGCATTTTTAGGCGATTCGCTAATCGAATAAATGGTTTCATGCATTTCTGCAGCAGAGTTATCAACGGTTACACCGCCAGATTTCTCTTGTTGCTGCTTGGCGGGGTCATTGGTTGTTAAATCAGGCGAAATACGAACCCAGCTTTGGCCGTGATCGCGGGTGCGATATAAAAATTGACTGCCGATGTAGAGAGTATTTTTATCATTTGGCGAAAGCGCAATTGGCGCATTCCAGTTGAAACGCAGCTTCTTGAACGCTTTTAAATCTGCCGAATTGAGCCGTGGTTGAATATCACGGGTTTCATGCGTCAACCGATTCACACGTCCAATCGCACCACCCTGCGCTTCTGCATACAAATAATTGGGGTCAGTTGGATCGGTGAATGTCCAGAAACCATCACCGCCAAAAATGTTTTCCCATTGGCCATTGGTAATGCCACCCGGGTACTGCGATTGTCCAACCCATGAGCTATTGTCCTGCAAGCCTCCATAGACCTGATACGGATCTTTGGCGTCAACACTCACATGATAGAACTGCGAAACCGGTAAATTGTTACTTTTCCACCACTTGCTGCCGCCGTTGTGGGAGGTCCACATGCCGCCATCATCGCCTGCAAATAGGGTTTGACCTTGGCTAGCTGGCGTGGGGTCAATCCAGACATCGTGGACATCACCGTGCATGCCAACAAAGCCACCGATTGCACTAAAGCTTTTGCCCGCATCCGCACTCACAATAAGCGCACCGCCAGTTTTGTAAACCCTATCGGCATTGAGTGGATCGACAATTAGATTCGCAAAATAAAACGGGCGCCACACCATCCCCTGGCTTTTGTCGCGCGCCTGCCAGGTTTGCCCGCCATCGTCCGAAACATAGAGCGCACTATCGCTTGATTCAACGAACGCATAAACACGTTTGGCGTCGCTTGGCGCTACCGTTACGGCTATGCGGCCAAACGGTTTTTTGGGGAACCCTTTATTGGTGGATTCTGTAATTTCAGCCCATGTTTGGCCGCCGTCTGCGGAGCGAAATAAGCCGCTGCCCGAAGCCGTCGATGGAGATTCACCACCGGAGCGAAAGGTCCAACCCTGGCGACGGAAATCCCACAGCCCAGCAAAAATAATATCGGGATTCGTTGGGTCAAGCGAAATCATTGAACAGCCGGTCGAGAGATTGCCGCCCTTGAGGACTAAATTCCAGCTCTTACCGCCATCGCTTGTTTTGTAAAGGCCGCGGTCTGCTGAATCGCTCCAGAGCTTGCCAGCCACGCAGGCGTACACAGTGTTTCCATTTTTAGGGCTAACCAAAATTTTTGCGATGCGCTCCGAGTTTGGCAAACCAACGTTCGCCCATGTGTCGCCTCCATCGCTAGATTTATAGACGCCGTCGCCAATTGAAACACTGTTGCGCGTCCACGCCTCGCCTGTACCAACCCAAACCGTATTTGAATTTTTGGGATCAACCGCCACCGCGCCGATAGATTGCACTGCCTGCTCATCAAATACCGGGCGGTATAAGGTTCCACTGTCCTCGGTTTTCCAAACGCCACCGCTGGCAGCAGCGACGTAAAGCGTGGACTTGCCGGATGCGGTGCGCATACCCGCAATCGCTGAAACGCGGCCACTCATCGCCGCCGAACCAATATTGCGAGCACCCAACCCGGAGATGGTGCCAGAATCAAATTTTGGCGGCTCGGGGGCGGCACCAGCAGCGGTCGCAGTGCCGCCAAAGGGCCCGGCAGCTAAGCAAAACACGGTGACCAAAAATGACAACAATCCGTCGGCAAAACGTCGATTTTTTTTAAATTGGGTATGCATGATTGCCTTCCTATTTGTTGGTCTTTGCGATGGGAAAAGCAAACACAGCGCTATCGACCGCGGGATTCACTTCTGCTTTTTCGATTACGATCTTTTGCTTGTCAGTTGAGCCCTTGTTGCCCGTCGCCATCGCAAAAGGAAGCATCACGCCACTTACTTTTTCATAATCACCCAAATCGGTTTCGATGGCGAGTTGTACACCGTTTTCTATACGCTGACTCAACACCCGAATTTCTAAGTAATGATCGGGGTCGAGAAAGACATATTCAGTATCGCCATTGGTGCGAACCAACTTGATTTTATGCGCAAGCGTACCATCGACATCCTCGGTACCAAGGTAGGTAACTGTCGCCCCTTTGGCTTTCCAATCAACCAGTGCCCCATCAAACTCAATTGCTGATTCGACAAGGCCTTTGCTGTCGTCCGCCGACAAACGTTCGGGGTCGCGGCGCCCGCCGAATGGATTGATTTGCCACCCGCTCTTGCCGTCATAGGCCTGAATTTGTGTCATGCCCTGAAGCGTCGCCTCCATACGCACCTGCATGGGGCGCTTAAATATTTGTGTCATCGCCATTTTCATCTGCCCCTGATTGAAGAGCAACTGACCGGTCAATTTGAGCGACTGCATCGATCGAATAGCAGCCATCCCGCCGTGAGCTTCAATATTTTTATCGACAAGCTCGTTGATCGTCCAGGTTTTTCCCGCTTGGGCACTGCCAGATGCAGCCAATATTGCGACGCTACAGATGGTGCTGATGAGGCGTGGGCGCATAAGTTCTCCGTTTTTTCGTTAATTTCTGACAATTGTTTTTGAATGGTCGCAAGGAAGGTGAAAATGCCACAAATCGGCTGCACATTAACGATAATTTGCCGGAAGAGTATACCCTTTACACGCGCCCGATTTTCTTAAATTTTAGTGGGCTACGAGCGTTAGATCTCGCCATCTAATCCCCCCGCGAGTAGCTTTATTCGTTACCGACGACTTCCATCGTTTTCAAATAGATACCGCCCCGCACAACTACGCCATATCCAACACGCTCGCCAACGCCCCCCGAGCCCGCCGGCTCGAAAAATAGGTATCGATATTCACCAACGATGCCTTAGAAAGCGCATTCCAAAGCACCTCATCTGCATGCCCGCGAATTACCGCATCGGCGAACGCTTCCGGCGTGTCGGCGACCAGCGCCTCAATACCATCCCGCAAAAACATACCCTCAACCGAAACTGTGGTGGCCACTACTGGCACACCATATTGCATCGAAATATTAATCTTGCCTTTCACACCCGCGCCGTAGCGCAGCGGCGAAATCGAGAGCCGCGCGGATTGATAATACGGCGCAACATCCTGCACAAAACCGGCGATGACAAAATCAGGCGCGGCGAATTTTTGTAGCGATGGCGGTGCGTTGCTACCGATCAGTGTGGTGACCAAACCCGGCGCTTTTTGCCGGATGATGGGCAGCACGTTTTCGCAATACCACGTCACCGCATCAAGATTCGGCGGGTGACGGAACCCGCCGATAAACAAGATGCCGTCGCGTTCGGCAAATGTTTTGGGTCCCGGCGTGGTGTCGTGAATGGTGGCAACAATATTGACGCGCACTTGCGGCGCCAACGTATCGAGTAAGGCTTGTTCAACCGGGCTCACTACTAATGTAATGTCTGACTTCGCCATGATATCCAACTCTTGTTTTTTCATGGCTTCCGCTGCGGCAATGAGGCCCGGCCGTGGATCTAATTCGGCTAAGCGTTGCTGACGCAAGAAATGCAGGTCGACGGTATCAAATACCAGCTTTGCACGCGGCGCAACCCGTTTGACAAGATCGACATATTTCACCGCGACGGTCGCACGGGACAACATGATCACGTCGTATTGCGCTGCGGTGCGCTCTAGGATTGCGGTGATGGACGAATAAAACGGATGCCACAACACCTCAACACCGAGCGCTTGAATATCCTGTGTATAAGGCAATCGATATTCCAAATTGTCCGCAACAAACGTGACCTTGCAACCCAAGTTCGCCATGATTTTCAGCATCGCAAACATACGTAGCGAGCCGGCATCTTGGTCGGGTGTGAGCATGCAGGCATCTAGCACCAGCACGCGCCGCTTGCTGTAGCGATCCCGCTCCAGCTGGGGCGATAAGCCATTGATGCGGTGCTTCGCAAGAACGGTACGCCAGCGATTCACAAAGGTCTCTTGGTTGATGACTTGATGCTTTTTAACGCCTTGCGTGAGATCAGTACCGGAACTCTTGCCTTCAAAATGCACCACCACCGCTCGCGGCTGGTAGAAAACCCTTTTGCCAGCTGCTCGAACGCGGAAGGCCAAATCAGCATCCTCGTAATAGGCTGGCGCATAAGTCTCATCAAAGCCGCCGAGTTCATGCCAAAAATCACGGCGAATCAGCAAGCACGCGCCGGAACAATAATCAGCTTCCCGCAAATAGTTGTATTCGGGTTTGTCCGCACGATCATTGCGCCCATAATTCCAGCCAGAGCCGTCGCGCCAAATAATGCCCCCCGCCTCTTGCAAGCTGCCATCGGGGTAAATCAGTTTGCAACCAACCATGCCGGTGTTTTCTTTTTCGTCGAACACTCGTGCCATTTCTTGCAACCAGCCACCGGTGACGATGGTGTCGTTATTCAAAATCATCAGATACTCGCCTCGTGCGAGCTTGGCCGCTTTATTGCAATTACGCAAAAACCCGAGGTTTTTTTCATTGCGAACAATGGTGATCCCGCTAACGACTGCGAACGCCTCCGCCGCAGGCTCGGGCGAACAATCATCGATCACGATCACCTCAATGTCTAAATCAGCACAGGTAGCGGCAATGCTTTTTAGGCAGGTGAAGGTCAATAAATGCTGCGCATAAATCGGAATGATGATCGAAAACTTTGGTTTCAGGTTGGGCAAGACACTCGGCACAACTAATGGCGTAATGGCCGTTTCCAAAGTATAAATTTGCTTTGACGCCGTCGGCGATTCGGCGCGGCGGGTAAGTTTTTCATGCACGCGCTTGCTCAACGCGACGGCGCCCTCTTCTTTCAAAATTTGGGTCGCTACCGAAATGCGATGAGGCAATTGTCGGGTGCTCAGTTGGGTGTCATTTGCGCGGTGTTTAAGCGACTTAATAAAATGCGCAATTGTGCGTAAAGGCGATGTTAAGCGCCAAAAACGGCTTGCGCTAATTTCGTTAAATGCAGCGCGTGCCTCATCGCGTTCGTGCTCCAACGTAGCACGGGTATCTTTAAGTGCTGTTGCCAATTCTTCCTGATGACGCTGCAATACGCCGTATTCAGCGTTGAGTTGTTGCAGCGAGAAATTTAAATCATCCACATCCTGATCGCGCTGACCGAGAACGGCGTGCGCCGCATCGGCTGACGCTCTGGCGGCGACCAGTTCTAGGTCAGATACATCAATGCGGCGCACCAATTCACGCCTTGCCTCGACCTGCCCGCAAACTACGCCAAGACGGTATAAGTCGGCCAACGCGTATTCAGTGGCGGATTGAATTTTCTTGGGCGGATAAAAAAATGCAGCTTTTAGTATCGGGCTCAAAGCGGCTGGCCCCGCGCTACGAGACATTGATAGATTGGAACAAAATCCAGACAGATAATTAGCCACATATTGCGCGGTAGTTAAATGGTCAGATGGATACGCCGAGCGCAAGGCGGATTGAACGCTGGCGCCAACACTGGTATTGGTATTTGCTGCGGCCAGTAACGCGTCATTCCAAGCGCTCGCCGCACTATTCCAATCGAGCATCGTTGCCTGCGGGGCAGCTTCGAGTCGCTCTATAAACGCGCCGAGCCGAGAGGCCACGATGGGCAAGCCTGCATCCAACGCAACGCTCAAGGTGTAGGAAAAACTCTCTGGAACTTGCGAAGGAAATAAAAAAGCATCTGCACGCTCTAGCGCAACCAATTCGCGCAGATTTTGTTCTTCATAGCTGCCGGTGTTAGTTAGCGGCACATCTGGAAACACTAGCACTGGCGCGGTGATTGGGCCGATGACGACAAATTTCAGCGGCAGATCTCGTCGCTTTGCATCAAGTGCGCAGGCCTCCACGATGTGCAGCCCTTTGCTTGGCGTCATGCGCCCCAAAATCAACACCTTTACGGTTTGTGAGGCTGGTGATGTGGCTACGGACGCTGGTGATGCAGAGGTGGTTAACGTTGGCGCACCCCGGCTTTCCGGATGCGGCCACGTTAATATTTGAACATCAGGGAAATACTCGGCGATTGATTCTGCAATATAGCGCGATGGGCAAATAATGCGCGCGGCTGATCGCAAGAGCTTATGCATTTCAACCCGCCAAGCCTGGTTAGATAGCCCCCAGGCATGCTCAATCTCACGCGTCGGCACCACGCCGCCGTCATCCAAAAAATATTGCGGCGTGATGGGAAAATGATCGTGCAGCGTAATATCCAACGGCACGTTGAGTGTCGACGGCAAGTTGAGAATGGCTTTGGGTTGACCATCAACATGGTGCAAATGAATGCGCGACACAGGCAGCGATTTTAAAAAGTCGATGAGCTGCGGATATTCAGCCGCACCCGAAAAGTAGGCTATCAACGGCTCACCCAGCTTGGCCCATTTGACCGATAAAACGTCCTCACCAGCGGGCTTCAATATCAGCACCTCAGCCTTGTCGGCCAGCAGTGATGCCAGATCCTCAATATGGCGTTCTGTTCCACCGCCCAGCGCATGGGAAACCAAAACAATTTTCGGCAGCGACGATGCCGCCAGCCGCGCCATGGAAGCATGGCGTTCGATTAAAAATGGATTGGGTTGAGATTCAGATTCGGCAGTCGTTACTGAAGTGGCGGTCACAGGAGGTGGACAATCAAAAATGAGGCGTTGTGGAAATTAAAATCGATTTGCGATTATAAGCGAGACGGCGCACTTTCCAGCCGCGCTGATGTTGGGTTCAGGCTGCGCTCAGGCCGAGTTGAGGTCGCGCTGCGGCGGTACTGAAGCATCAATTTAGCGTATGCAATCCCAGAATCTTTCCTGCTAAATTTTGACCAACCTCAATCTCATGCGCTATTTGTTGATTTTCCGTTTAGGTCGCAGTGCGTGGTGCGTATCGGTACGCGCGAGCCAATCGATCAACGCGTCAAGCACCGGTAGACTCAAGGCTTCGTCCGCGCGCGGGTCGTTGATTATCGCAACCACTACGCACATTTGCCCTGTTGCATCGGGTACGTAACCCGCTAACGCAGAAACATCGCGCAACGTCCCCGTTTTGAGCCTTGCTCGTCCGGCAGAGGGGCTGTCTTTGAGTCGGTTGCGCATCGTTCCATCTAGGCCGGCTATCGGCAAGCTAGCCATAAATTCTGGTGCCCACTGGCTGCGATTTGCGGCGGTTAACAATTCGGCCAACTGTAAAGGACGAATGCGCTCCAATCTGGATAGGCCGGAGCCATTTTCGAGCACTAAGCCGGTGGTATCGATGCCTTGCCGCTTAAACCAATCACGCACCTCTTGTTCGGCAAACGCGAGTGTTGGCGCGGCAATACGCCGGAGACCACTTTCCGATGGTGGCGGGATTTCTGCCGTTGATGGTGGTGGCTCGTTTGGATTTAAATTAGTCGCACCAAGCGCGGCGGCATTCGCCCCTAGATTCAAATACAACATGCGTGCAAAGGTGTTGTCTGACTGCTTGTTAATATCGCGCACCAGCTCCCCCAGCGGCCTTGACCGATGCTGCGCTAACAGCAGGCCGGTTGCAATCGGGGCATTGCTTTCGATTACCGTGCCGTTAAACGAGCCGCCCAGCTTTGCCCACAATGCTTTGAATAATCGTGTAGCGTATTGCGCACGGTCAATCACGTTAATGCTGGTTTTTGCCGCACAGTTTTTCGGGAATGTTCCTTGCAACTGAACCTCCGTGCCGCCGAGATTAGATTGTGTTTGCGTGGGGATCAACCAGCCGCTGTCCCAGTCTTTGCAGGCGGTTTCGACAATGGTCATGTTCGAGACTACTGTCACGCGATCCAGCTCAGGCGTGACGCGAATACGCATGCCAGATGCATCGGACTCCATTTCCAGTTGCAACAAATTGAGATTGAGGTTCAGCGCATCCGGAATCACGTTATAACGGAATTCAGGCGATTCATCAAATGGCGGCGCCCCGATGTCAAGGCGCGATGGCTGGTAATACTGGCGATCCACGATCAAATTGCCGGCAATGGTGCGGATGCCCTGATTGCGCAGCGTTTCGAGCATGCGCTGGAACGCTTCCCAATCAAAATCCATATCCGCCAGACCTCGCAGCACCAGATCTCCTTTAAGTACATCGCCCACCTGCTGCGCGGCTGTGTGTAGTTCAACACTCCCGCGGTGAATTGGCCCCAACCGATCCAAGCCAATAAAAGTCGGCACCAACTTCATGGTGGAGGCGGGCGCAAAACTGGTCTTGGCGTTATGCGACACGATCACCGCGTTATCTGAAAGTCGCATCACCACCACGCCGAGAGCAGCGTCAGGGAAATTGGCCTTACGCATAGCACCAACGACTACGGACGGCAGCGCAAAGCGTTTCGCGCTGGGATTTACGTTTGCATTTGTGATCGCAGTTGTCTTGGCCTGCGCCTGCCCGCCCGCCTTCGGCTTTGTCTTTACATGTCCAGCGGTTTCTTGCGCGGCAGTCGCAGCAGAAAATGACAGCGCACTACTCAACATCACCAACACCATCGTTGCTAAAAAACAGCGATGGCGGTTGGCAGGGGCGAACACCTGATCAGGTTGGTTCATAAAAATTCCTCGAAGTGGTATGTGTCGGGGCAATCGTTAAAAAATGAAACTACAGGGAAACGCCATCGTCGCCTTTATCGCCACACCCCGCAAAAATTTTGCTCGAATTTCGGTCGAAATTCACTGCGATTTTTTGCTCGTTAAAACTGGCTGTTGTAAAAACGCAACATCACAGGATTGCGCGTACAGAGTGGTGGCGCGCTTTTCATTGTTAACACAGCAGACTTTAGTGACAATACCATTGCAATTCGTTCTAAGTGGTAGCAAAGTTATCGGTATTGGTAGTTTATTGGTATTGTGCGCAAAGATTAAAAAAATTTGGTGAGTTGCAACGTTGCCCCACTCCACGTTCGCGCAGCACGTTTTCCATAGGATGCCATCCTCCTGTGGGCAAAAGATTTATGTTCGGATTTTTGCACGGAATTTTGTCAGCATTACTAAAAAGGAGAACGCACTGTGAAACTGAAGAAAATTGCCCAAGTTATTTCGCTACTCTGCATCGCTGGGACAGCGGCAGCACAACAAACACCGCCCACCCCGCCTGGCCAAACGCCTGATAAGAAGCCGCAGACGATTGAAAAAGTTACCGTTACTGGCTCCAGCATTAAGCGCGTGGTGGACGAAGCCAATGTGCCTCTGCAGATCATTACTGCAGCCGACATCCAAAAGCTGGGCATTACGAGTGCTGAACAATTGCTCGCCACCATCAGCGCCAGCGGCAACGGTATCGATAACATGACGACCAACCAAGGTAGCGATTTCTTGAACAGCACAAGCTCCCGCTCGCTACCGAATAACGGCGCTGCCGGCGCCAATTTACGCGGCCTGGGTGCTCAATATACGTTGGTGTTGTTGAATGGGCGCCGCACCACCTCGCATGCACTCAACGGTAAATCGGTGGATTTAAACTCAATTCCACTCGCGGCGATTGAACGCGTGGAAATTTTGAAAGACGGCGCATCGGCGATTTACGGTACAGACGCAATTGGTGGTGTGGTCAACTTTATTTTGAAAAAGGACTACACCGGTCTTGAGGTCACCGCGTTTGGTGATGTCACCGAGCACCAATATGGCAATATCTATCGCGGCTCTATCTTGGGCGGCTTCGGTAATTTGTCGAGGGACAAATACAACGTAATGGCAAGTCTAACGTTTGACACCAATGGTCGTCTACGCGGCAGCCAGCGCGAATTCCACAACGGTTATCAACCTGGCCGCGGTTTGGCACCAGACACCACCGGCACACCGTTCGCCAACCTTGGCACGGGCGGAGGGACGGCGATTCGCAGCGCCATTAACAATCTGCCCGGCTTTCCGGCGGTTACTAACGGCTACAGCCGTGTGAGCTTGCTTGCCTTGCAGGGCAAGTGTGACACTATCGCTAACAGCTATATCTACCGCGGTGACATTACCGGCTTTCCACGCCTTAACGCCGCTTGCGTTTTTGACTACGGCAAGGAATGGAGCTTGCTGCAACCGGTGGAGCGGACTAATGTTGTCACACGCGGTTCGTTCGCGCTGTCAAATGACACCACTGCGTTTGCGGAATTTGTGGGGTCGCGGGTCAAGTCGGCGGTTGAATACACACCAATTCAAATTACCAACCAGAACTATCCTGCATTCATTGTTAACGCTGGTGGGCAGACTGTTCGTTCCCCCTACTACCTTGATCTGACCGGCCTTGTTCCTGGCTTCGACAACACAAAGCCCGAGCGGATTCGTTGGCGCTGTTTAGAATGCGGTCCACGTCAACAAGACACCACCACAGACACTTATCGCGCCTTGATTGGCGTTGACGGTATGGTTGCGGGTTGGGATTACAAAGTTGGGCTATCGAGTGCGCAAAGCAAGGCGAGCACGTTACTTGGTGAAGGTTACATGTACAGAGATCCAATTTATGCAGCCCTAACAAGCGGTTTGATTAATCCGTTTCTGCTGCCTGGCCAAACGCAAACGCAAGTTGCAACCAATCTCGTAAATGCCGCTAAAGCCAAAGGTTTATCGCTATACGGCGGTCAGGGCAGCACAAAAGAGTTGGACGGTAGCTTCAGCAAAGAACTCTTTGCGCTGCCTGCCGGCCCGTTAGCGGTTGCGCTTGGCTTTGACCTCCGCAAAGAAAACTATAGATTCAAACAAGATCAGGCAAACCAGCCTCCGATTTTAGGTGTATCTGCGCCGTCATCGCTTAACGATGTAAGCCGGGATATCAAAGCTGTTTATGGTGAATTGCAAATCCCGGTGATCAAAAATTTGGATGTTCAGGTTGCGGTGCGCTACGATAAATATAACGATTTCGGCTCAACAACCAACCCTAAAGTTGCCGCCCGCTGGGCGCCGATGCCTGAACTGGCTTTCCGCAGTTCGTATAGCACCGGCTTTCATGCGCCCGATTTTGATGCCCTCTATGGCGGTGTAACCACAGGACAATTTAATAGCGATATAAATGATCCTGTCACCTGCCCGAACGGCATACCTGCTGCGGGTTTCAATACGGACGGTTGTGGTATTCGTCCGATCATCAATGGCGTCAGCAACCCAAAACTGAAAGCAGAAAAATCTAAACAGTTTTCGTTCGGGTTTGTGCTCCAGCCTGCTCCGTGGTTCTCCGCAAGTGTTGATTTTTGGAAGATTGAACTAACCGACCGTATTGGTGCGCTTTCGGGTCAAGCACTGGTCGCCAATTACGATCAGTACAAGCAATACGTCATTCGTGTTGGCGGCCAAATTGATAGCGTTATCTCGCCAACATTCAATTTGGCAGGCGATAAAGTACGCGGCGCCGACGTAAATCTCACTGGCAACTGGACCAGCGATATCGGTAAGTTCGTAGCGACGTTGGACGGCACTTACACCCAAAGCTTCAAGAGCCGCTTCAGCGCTGCCGACCCATACACTGAGCTGGTTGGCAATTTTGGCAACACCACCAATGGCTTTGATTTGCATGTGAGTTGGAAGCATACTGCCAGCGTCACGTGGTCACAGGGGCCTTGGAGCAGCACGTTGTCGCAACACTACACGGCTGGGTACCAGTCCGAGCGTGATGGCTTTGGTGCAGGCTTTACTTCTCCGTTGGCACCATCCCGCGTTGACAGCTACACTCTCTTCAACCTGACTGGAACCTACACCGGCTTTAAAAACCTGACAATTACGGCTGGTATCAGAAACCTTCTGGATACCAAGCCATCGTTCTCGGCACATAACGTCGATAACGTCGCCGGCGCTGGATGGGATGCACGGGTTGGTGATCCCCGTTTGCGTTCGCTTATCTTGCGTCTGAACTATAAGTTCTAATTTCGCTAGTTCATTTATTTATGCAAATTAAACGGGGCGCTTCGGTTACGAAGTGCCCCGTTTTTTTGATGCATAATGAAGGCAATGAATCGAAGAAATTTTAGTCTGAAACTGGCGTGGGCCGGGTTGGCTGCACTAGGGTTTGCGTTGCCTGCGGCAGCGGAGAAATCTCGCAAACAACCCAGGCGCCGGACAACTGCCGGGCCATCGCTGATCAAACCCCGCGCCTTAAAACGTGGCGACCTGGTTGGCCTGATTGCACCAAGCGGGGCAACCGATGCAGCCTTTGTTGAGCAGCGGGTTAAAAATTTGGAGGCGTTTGGTTTTAGCGTAAAAGTCAGCAAAAATATTCTTGCGACGCGCGGTAACACCGCCGGCACGGTGGCGGAACGGGTTGCCGATATTCACGACATGTTTGCGGATCGCGACATCAAAGCCATCTGGGCAGTACGCGGCGGTTCCGGCGCATCGCAACTATTGCCGACAATCGACTACGGCCTGATCCGCCGCAATCCAAAAATATTGGTCGGTTACTCTGACATCACGGCGCTACATTTGGCGTTGTTACGCCATGCGGGTTTAGTGACGTTTCACGGCCCGGTTGCCTCAGCAGGCTTCACCGACTATGCCGCAACTCAGCTTGAGGCCGTGTTAATGCACCCACGGCCTGAAACGACAATTTACATGTCGGCAACCAACGAAATTCGCGCTGAAACTGCGCCCGAATTTCGGCTGCGTACCATCAGGCAAGGCATTGCCGAGGGTCGTCTCATCGGCGGAAACTTATCGGTGCTCGCCGCGTTGATCGGCACAGCCTATGCGGCCGACATACGCGATGCGATTTTGTTTTTGGAAGACGTGGGCGAAGCGCCCTACCGGATTGACCGGATGTTGACCCAGCTTGAGCAAAGTGCCCCGCTATCTACAGCCCGAGGCGTGATGCTCGGCGTATTTAGCAACGTCGCCACTGCTGATGGACCCTCACTCACGCTGGAGCAAACCTTGGATGATCATTTTGCGTCGCTCAAGATTCCATCAATTTCCGGTTTTTCGTTTGGCCATATCGCCAATCAATTTACGATTCCGGTTGGCGTGCAAGCGCGGCTGGACACCGAGAATCAGACGCTGACACTGCTGGAAGCGGCTGTGCTCGGGTAAAACGACTTTTCGCTTTGGATAATCAAACGATGGGCAGTTTTGCCAATGTGCGTGCGCGCTGATCTTCGTTTGAAATAAATGTAGATAAAGTTGAACAAAAAAACGGCTGCGCATTGCTGCGCAGCCGTTTTAGTTTGGGACCCGGTAGTTCGCGTTAAATCGTTAAATTCAGCGCACCGGTCTACCGGATCACAATCAGTAAGAACGCAAGTAAGTCGGTCTTGGCGCTCTTGATTCGGAACGTGATTCATAGCGTGCATCCGGACGCGCTTCATAGCGTTCACCACCGCCGAGGCCACGCGACACGGGGCGGACCTCTACATTGACCTGCATGGTTGGACCCGGATCGTAGGGCAGACGGGTGTTATATTCGCGGCCTTGGTATCGATAACGGACATCATAACCACGCACCTCGTCACGGGTATCCGATATGGTTTGACAACGTTGTACGTCACGGGTGACAGGTACACGGTCTACATCAACCACTTGGCGCGTTGAATTATTGCGATAGCTGGCATCGCGATAATTGCGATTATCGTTTTCGGCACTGTTACCCACGATTCCACCTAAAATTGCGCCGACTGCAGTTCCGCGATCACGTCCGCCGCTAGAATGTCCAAATTGATGCCCAATCGCACCGCCAATTACTGCGCCAAGCACGGTGCCCGCACCGATGCCACGATTGCTGCCGTTGTTGTAGGCGCTATAGTCGCGGGAGTCGCGAGAATCATCACGGCGATCCTCATCATAAACAACCCGATTGACACGACGCTCTTCATAGCTTGCGACTTGTTCGGTATAGCACTGCTGGCGCGGCACCGATACGCGCTCAAAAATCGGGGTCGATGAAATCACGGTGGCGACATCACCAAATTCATTGGCTTGCGCGGTAGTGGCGAACACACCCGCTACAGCCAGCGTTGATAGTGCCGCCGCTGTTGCAATAACGCTGACGCGTGCATTGACGCTTTTCATCATACGAACAACTGGTTTCATGTGAACTCCTTGTTTGTTGGCCTGCATTTCACTAACGCGGGAGTTTAGACGCGGTTGACTTGGCTGGAAGTGCATAAGGTGTGAGGGGGCGTGAGGTGAGCGTGTTGAGCGTGCCTTAAAAAAACTACGAAGGCTTCATAGACCGACTAATGCGCATCAGCCGCTGAAACAGCCTAAAATTATGTATTATTTTAAGTAACCAACCCGCAACTGAGGAGATTTCCATGTCTGCTGTTTTAACCCCGCCCGCAAATATTTCTGCTACACCCGCGAACACGATTGTCACCAACGCCACGGTGAAGTTACTTATTAACGGCAAACTTGTTGAATCGAAAACCCAAGTTTGGAAAGATGTGGTGAATCCAGCCACACAAGAAGTCTTGGCCCGGGTTCCATTTGCCACTACGGAAGAAATTAACGCTGCGATTGAGTCTGCCGCGTTCGCATTCAAAACATGGAAAAACGTGCCGATTGGCGCACGTGCCCGCGTTATGCTGAAGCTGCAAGAGCTTATCCGCCGCGATATGAAAAAGCTCGCGGCGTGCTTAACCGCCGAACAGGGCAAAACCTTGCCGGATGCTGAAGGCGATGTGTTCCGTGGCCTCGAAGTCGTTGAGCACGCTTGCGGTATTGGCACCTTGTTGTTGGGTGAGTTTGCCGAAAACGTCGCGGGCGGCATTGATACCTATTTCCTGCGCCAACCGATCGGTGTTTGCGCCGGCATAACGCCGTTTAATTTTCCAGCCATGATTCCGCTCTGGATGTTCCCGATGGCGATTGTTACTGGCAACACCTTTGTGTTGAAGCCCTCAGAACAAGACCCTATGACGACGATGCTGCTTGCTGAACTGGCGATGGAAGCTGGTGTTCCGGCGGGCGTGTTGAACGTAATTCACGGCGGCAAGGAAGTGGTGGATGCGCTTTGCACAAACCCAACGATTCAAGCGGTTTCATTCGTTGGCTCGTGCCATGTGGGCGAGCATGTCTACAAGCTCGCAAGCAACCATGGAAAGCGTGCACAGTGCATGATGGGCGCTAAAAACCACGCCGTCGTAATGTCTGATGCCAGCAAGGATCAATCATTGAACGCCTTGGTTGGTGCGGGGTTCGGGGCAGCGGGGCAACGCTGCATGGCCACTTCGGTGGCAGTTTTAGTCGGTGAAGCTAACCAATGGATTCCCGATATTGTGGCCAAAGCAAAATCGTTAAAAGTGAACGCGGGAACCGTCGCCGGAACCGATGTAGGCCCGGTGATCTCGAAACAAGCCAAAATGCGCATTGAAGGCTTGATTGCGCAAGGCGTGAGTGAAGGTGCGAAATTGGAATTAGATGGCCGCAATCCTATTGTGGCAGGCTTTGAACAGGGTAATTTTATTGCGCCGACCGTTTTCTCTGGTGTGAAGCCTGGCATGAAGGTGTATGACGAAGAAATTTTTGGCCCCGTCCTGATCATCGTCAGCGTTGATACGCTCGATGAAGCCATTGCAATCGTGAACGCCAACCCATACGGCAACGGCACCGGTATCTTCACGCAATCCGGCGCGGTCGCCCGTAAGTTTCAAAATGAAATCGATGTTGGCCAAGTCGGCATCAACGTGCCTGTTCCGGTGCCTGTACCCTACTTCAGCTTCACCGGTTCGCGCGGCTCTAAGCTCGGGGATTTGGGTCCGTATGGCAAACAAGCAATTCAGTTCTATACGCAAACCAAGACGGTAACGATGCGTTGGTTTGATGATTCACTGGCGAGTACGGGCGTGAATACCACCATCAGCCTGAAATAATGGCCGCTTATGAAAGCCACGCCGATTAGGCTCAAAGCCATCGTTACGTTATTTATGGTTGGTACTTTTTTGGGATTGGGCTTGTGTATTTTTAATTTGACGCAAGCAAAATTTGCCGGGGCCCTGCTTGCGCTAGGCTTCGCGTTTTCAATGATGGCGGCGGCGGTAAATCCCAGATCGATCTTTAGAAATAATCAAGAAACGCGCGAAGATGTGAGCCATAAAGTGAGCCAAACGCTGAGCCCGAAAAGTAACGCCACTGATGGCGCAACCAAAAAAGCCCAGCAACTCAATTTGCTCATGGGCGCTTGCTATATTGCTTCACTCAGTATTTTTCTAGTTGGCAAATTTATCGCATAAATCCGACATATGAGATCGGCAATGGGGCGAGACAAAATGGACGAAGGGCAACGGACAAGGGACAAAAAATGAAAATAGGATTCATCGGCCTGGGCCACATGGGCAACCCCATGGCACGCAATTTACTGAAGCATGGGCACACCTTGAAAGTATTCGATGTGATGCCCGATTTGATGAAAGCACTCACAGAGCTGGGGGCGAGCCATGCAACCTCGGCGAGCAAATGCGCAGAAAGCGTCGATGTCGTGATCACCATGTTGCCTTCCTCGCCGCACGTGCGCTCGGTGTACTTGCGAGACGGCGTACTGGCTGCTGCGGCGGCCGGGACGTTATTGATTGATTCCTCGACGATTGACCCGCACACCGCGCGGGACGTGGCTTTTGAGGCATTAGCCAAAAATTTTAGCATGGTCGATGCGCCTGTTTCCGGCGGTACCGGTGGTGCCGAGGCGGGCACGCTGACATTCATGGTGGGTGGCGATATTTCCGACTTCGAAAAAGCAAAACCGATCCTCGAGTGCATGGGCAAAAATATTGTTCATTGCGGTGGTGCAGGCAACGGGCAAGTTGCCAAAATCTGCAACAACATGATGTTGGCCATTGAGATGATTGCCACCGCCGAGGGCATGGCGCTGGCCGCCAAACTGGGGATGGATCCAAAGGTGTTCGCGGGTATTGCCAACACATCGAGTGGCCGCTGCTGGAGTTCTGATACTTACAACCCCTATCCCGGCGTAATTGATACCGCGCCCGCATCTCGCGGCTATAGCGGCGGGTTTGGGTCGGATTTAATGTTGAAAGACTTAACGCTCGTCACCGAAGCCGCAAAAGCCGCAAAACAGCCGGTAATGCTGGGGGCCGCCGCGCAGCAGCTATATCAACTTCATTCGGGTAACGGCCACGGTGCACTGGATTTTTCGAGCATTATTAAGTTGTATAAAAAAGACTAGACATGATCTCTCACACAATCGAAAACCACACCTGCATCATCACCATCAACAACCCGCCTGCAAATACCTGGACACCAGAATCATTGTTGGCGCTCAAGAATCTAGTGCCCGAATTAGAAGCCAATAAAAATATCTACGCCGCCATCATTACCGGTCAAGGCGAAAAATTTTTCTCGGCGGGCGCGGATTTGAAGCGATTCAATGAAGGTAAGGAAGCCGCGCGCCATTTCATCACTGTCTTTGGCGAGGCATTTGAAGCGTGGTCAAACGCACGTTTCGTGACCATCGCTGCCATCAACGGTTACGCGATGGGCGGCGGCATGGAAACGGTGTTGGCTTGTGACACACGCATTGCCGAAACCCACGCGGTGATGGCGCTGCCTGAGCCAAAGGTCGGCCTGCTGCCCGGCGGTTGCGGAACCCAAAATTTACCGTGGTTGGTGGGCGAAGGTTGGGCGAAACGGATTTTATTGACCGGTGAGCAGCTCAACGCCGAAACCGCGTTACGTATTGGCTTGGTACAAGAAGTTGTTGCAAAAGGTGAGTCGCTAAATGCCGCAAAGGCGCTTGCAGAGCGGGTTTCGGGCCTATCACCGAAGTCGGTCGAGTATTGCAAATCACTCATTCATAACGCCCGCAACGGTGTTTCGGCAAGCGCTGGAATTAAATTGGAGCGCGAGCGGTTTATGGATTTATTTGAGTTTGAAGACCAGGCTGAAGGCGTAAACGCATTCTTAGAAAAGCGTAAACCCAACTGGAAAAACGCGTAATGATGAATGCAATACGATGAATGCATCAACCGAACCGGAAATCATTGTTGATATTCGTAACCACATTGCGCACCTCACGTTAAATCGCCCGAAGGCGCTGAATGCCATTACGCACGACATGATCGATGAAATGTCGTCATGGCTTGATCGCTGGGCAACAGACGACAATATCAAAGCGGTTATTGTGCGCGGAGCAGGCGAAAAATCGTTTTGCGCTGGCGGCGATGTTCGCGCACTCTACGAATCCGGTAAACGCCGTGATGGCAGCGAACTCGAATTTTTCTTGCGTGAATATTCGCTTAATTACAAAATCCATCGCTACCTCGTCAACACCGGCAAGCCCTTTATCGCCTGGATCGACGGGATCGTCATGGGCGGTGGCATGGGCATTGCGCAAGGTGCGCCAATCCGTATCGTTGGCACGCGTACGAAAATGGCCATGCCGGAAACGGTGATCGGTTTATTTCCGGATGTGGGCGGCAGTTATTTTCTATCGCGATGCCCTGGCGCAACCGGCTTGTATCTCGGGCTTCTCGGCAGCACTATCAAAGCAGCCGATGCGCTCTATGCAGGGTTGGCCACGCATCACATCGCGACCGAATCCGCGTTTGAATTTGATTACGCGCTAGATTCGATGGTTAACTGGCAACTCGGTGCAGTACCCGCGCTCCAAAAGATTGTGCAAGAGTTTGCTGGTGCACCCATTGAGTCGGCCACCCTGCCTCCGTTGCATGCAGCCATTGATCAACATTTTGCGGGTAAAGAAAGCGTTAGTGCCATTATCCGGTCCCTTGAAACTGAAACGGTACATAGCGATTGGGCGGCTAACACGATAGGGCTGCTCAACAAGCGTTCACCGACGATGCTGGAGGTGACCAAGCGACAAATTGAGCGTGCCGCAACGATGTCGCTCCCCGAATGTTTTCGCATGGAAATGGATTTGATGACGCGTACTTTTGAGCACGGTGATGTGGTCGAGGGGATTCGCGCCTTGTTGATTGATAAGGATCATGCGCCGAAGTGGCGGCCCGCGACGTTAACGGAAGTACGCACCGAAAATATTGATCCGTTTTTTAAGAGCCCCTGGTCTGCTGAAAACCATCCGTTGAAAAATTTATAACGCCACCGATAACCACCATGCGCCTCGTCACCTATCAACTCCTCAACACCACTGCACTGCGCACCGGCATTCAAATCAGCCACGATGAAGTGCTGGACATTGTGAACGAAGCCTCGGAGATCGGCTCCAGTACTAGTGCTTCAACCATGCTCGACATCATCGCCGGTGGTGAAGTCACGATGAATCTGTTGCGTGAAATCGAGACGCATCCAAAAACCGCACCAGTGATGCTCAACAAAGCGCTACTCAAAGCACCCATCCCACGCCCCACCAAGAATGTATTTTGCGTCGGATGGAATTATTTGGACCACTTCAACGAAGGCGGCGAGGTGGCCAAGGACAACCGCGAATTGCCTGCTTACCCCGTGTTTTTTACCAAAGCGCCAACTGCCGTGAATGGCCCCTACGATGTGATTCCGTTTGATCAAAACATTTCCACGCAACTCGATTGGGAGGTGGAACTAGGGGTCATTATTGGTAAGGGCGGCAAGAACATTTCGGAAGCCGATGCAATGCGCCATGTTTTTGGCTACACCATCATCAACGACGTGACGTGGCGCGATGTGCAGCGCCGCCACGGCGGGCAGTGGCACAAGGGCAAGAGTTTGGACGGAACCTGCCCGATGGGACCGTGCATTGTCACTGCCGATTCGCTCGATCCGACGAATTTAAATCTGGAGTGCCGCGTTTCAGGCGTGGTGAAACAAAAATCTAACACCAAGCACCTGTACTTTAAAATCCCGCGATTGATCCACGATTTATCAGAAGGTATGACGCTGGAGGCGGGCGATATTATCTCAACGGGCACACCCGAAGGTGTTGGATTTGCGCGCAAGCCACCCGAATGGATGGAGCCGGGTGATTTGTTGGAAACAGAAATCGAAGGCATTGGTATCATACGTAATCCGATTGGCAGTTACTAGCCAAATGGGCTCTCCCGGGTAGCAGCAAAGCACCGGTAAAGCAACCACAAAGCAGCAACACCCAAGCCGCATCAACGGAAGGTTTAGCGTCTATGTTGAGCACGATAATAATCACCGAAATTTCAAAACGTGGCGGCCTATTTTTATCGGCACTGATTGTTTTGTTCGCCGGTGGCATTTGGGCAGGCGGCGCGGTTGCGCAGACGGCCACAGCAATCTCCGCTGCTTCGCCGTTTGAGCTGGTCCTCATTGATGCCGCCAGCGAAAAACAACTCGGCGGCTTCCCCATTGACCGCGCACTGGTCGCCAAAGCCATCATGCAATTAAAGGCTGCTGGCGCTCGCGGCGTGGTCCTGAAATTTTTCTACGATCAGCCCAGCAAATCGGCCGATGCCGACAAAGCCTTGGCCGATGCCATCGGCAGCATCAAAACACTGTTACAAGCGCGCATTGATGAAGCAGAACTGGCCGGAAATCCGCTCCCAGCGCGGTTCTTCAAGGATGTGGTAGCGGGGAATTTCAAAGCATCGCTCACCGGCACTAGCGGCTGGATACCGCTCGCCCCATTTGCGGCGGGGGCACATGATATCGGCTTTGTCGATATTGATTCACCCGACAGCGTGCCAATGATCGAGAGCTATCAGGGCAAGCCTGTTAAATCACTCACCCTGGCTGCGCTGGAATTGGCAACGGGTGAGCGCGCTAAAATTGAGAGCGGTGTGCGATTAATATTGGGAAACCATTCCATTGCACTTACAGAGGACAACCAATTGGCACTAAAAATCACGTCGTTGAATTTGCCGGACCCCCTGCCCTTTACGGCCTTACTAGACGGCAAATTCGATAAACCACTGTTCCGCGATAAAGTGGTTGTGATCGCCTACGACGGCGCAAAAATGCATTTCTTGACCACAAAAGCGGGCCCAGTGAAAGCGCACCGTTTGTTTTACTTGGGTCTGCTGGATACGTATCGCCAGCTGATTGGCAAATAGAGTCGTAATAAGATTCGCCCGTAAATTTGCATCTCAATTCTAAGCCAACACGCCCTGCGCACGAGCCGATTTCCCCATAAACCATGCGGTCATCGGTCCAACAGGCATAAAAACCAGCGCGAGCAGCGCAAACCACGGCGCCGCTAATAAAGCATAAGCCATTCCCGCCCAGCCGAACGCGGTGACCACTTCCGAGATGTTAATCAAGAAGTTACCTTGGCCGCGCTTTTTCATATTTTTACGATCCCCTTTTCGCGGGCACAACACATTTGTCAGCCCCGCAGAAAGCGTGCCGCCCGCCACGCAAATTGCGAACACGAGACCATAAATCGGATGAGTGAACAGCAAATAAGACAGAATCGGCGACACGAGTAACCAAACCGGAATAACCGCCGCCAGCGCTTTGTACCAGCGAATGCGCGACATCGGCACTGGTGCCAAACCAACCAGTTCCGGCGCATCTTCGGCCGCAATCGTGAGCCACGCCAAGCTGCCCGCCAAGGTTGTGCTGAGCATCACGGCAGACGGCACGACTAACATCACCATCTCGCCACGCCTAAAAATCAGAAAAATCAGCGGCAGCAAATACAGCATTTGCAAAAATGTTTGTGCGATCAGATTCGGGTCGCGGATGATAAGCCGCCATTCTTTGACAAGCACATTCGCCATCAAACCTGCGCGGAACTTCACAGTGCCCTTCGCTACATCAATGGCATTCCGATTGTTCCCAGCATTCCCACCCACTAGCGATTTTTTCTGAGCCTTCGCTGTCACCGATTCTTGGGTACCTGCCAAGAATCGTTTGTACGTTAAATTTACCATCAACCAAAAACTACCCACCCCAATCAAGACCAGCGTTAGCAGCGGCAGCCATTCACCGAGCATCGCACGAAACGGGAACCACAGCGCACTATCAGGCGCGAGTGGGCCACCAACATCAGTCCAGTGCTTGAAATGATCTGCAAGCATCTGGCGCGATTCGCGCCCCAACAAATTTTGAATTTGGCTCATCAAAAATAATGCGGCCCCCACCAACGCGCCCACGAGCTGCGCCGCGACCCGCGCACGTCGCGCGCCGAACAACCGCACTAGCGTCAGTGTCAGCAGCATGCCAAGCGAAGCAACGGTAAAGCCAATCGCGATCAGCGCAGGATAAATCGCCAACAAATTCGCGTGCCCCATGAACAAACCGACATGCGCAAATGGTGCGAAGAATATCAAATAAAGCAGCACCGAGTTAATAGCAATGCCCAAGCCGCGCACCGTAAAAACCGCGCGCGCCGAGATTGGTGAAGCAAGCAATAAATCAAAATCGCCGCGATCAAATAACGCGGTCACCGAGAAAATAATCGCCTGCGATAGCATCAACGACATCGCAAGCCAAGTAATGCCACCGAAAATAAGCGTCGCCATTGGCGGCAATTGAAAGCCATTGCCAGCGGCAAGCTGTAAGCCTTTCATCAAGCCCCATGCCGCTAGATGCAGGCATATCCAGATGAAGCCACCACCAATCAATATCACCCACAATCGCTTGATCCCCTTATTGCGCCATGCCAAACGCAGCTCGTGCTTCAGCAGCCACGGCCAGGTTGCGGGCTGCAAGGTGGGTAGAAATGTTGACATCAACTTCATGCGTCCCCTGCGGGCTTGCCTGATCGGGCGGTGCCTTGCGCCGTAGGTGTGGGGTCGGCATTGGCGGTCAGTTCAAGAAACACATCCTCTAGCGTTTTGGATTGTCCCGGAACGGCTTTGGCAGCAGCAAGCTCGCGCAATTCATCGAGCGTTCCCTGCGCAATAATTTTGCCTTTTTGGATAATGCTGATGCGTTCCGCCAGCCGCTCGGCCATCTCCAAAATATGCGTGGTGAGCACAATAGTGTTTCCGGCTTTCACCCGGTCAATCAGCAAATCCTTCACCTGCCGTGCGGCCGCCGCATCCAAGCCGGTTAGTGGCTCATCCAGTATCAACACCTGCGGATCATGGATCAATGCGCCTGCCAGCGCCAATTTCTGCCGCATCCCGCGCGAGAAGCCTTCAATCATCTCACCTGTGTTGTTCCATAAATCTAACCAGCGCAACAGCTCCTCGGCCCGCGGTGCAGCAATCGCCGGATCAACGCTCCACAGCCCGGCGACAAACTCCAAATATTCGAGCGGCCTTAATTTGCCGTAGAGCAAAGGATCGTCCGGCAAAAATGCCAGCAAGCGCTTGGCTTCGGTTGGATGCGTGGCAACGTCATAACCCAATATTTTCGCAGTACCCAAATCGGCCTTCAGCAAACCCGCCACGATCCGCAACGTCGTCGTCTTACCCGCTCCATTGGGCCCCAGCAGCGCATGAAATTCGCCCCGAGGGATTGTAAGGTCAAGATTGTTGACGGCGTATTTGCCTTCGAAGTGTTTGACGAGCCCGTTAATAGCTAGCGCGGGTTGGGCGGTATGGAGTGGCGGGTTCGATTCAGTTTGCATACCGACCTTTTAGGATATTGACCCAAGACTGTTGACCAAAAACAAAGCCGCCTCAACCAGAGACGGCTTGTTTAATACTCATTGCGAAAATAGATAGAAAGCGCGTTCAGGAGCGGTTCTTCAGCCAATTTCATGTCAAAACCCGCACCAGTACTCAATTTTAATCCAATTAGAAATAAGCCTCTTCCATCTGCAACACGCTATCCGCTCCAGTAACTAACGCATCTGCAAAGCCCGTCGCCAGCGTAAGAATGTGATCACCATAAAAACGAGTCGTCATAATTTTGGCTTTCAGGAAATCCGCATCGCCCTCGTTTGAGGCTAGTTGTTTGGCTGCGACCAAAGCAGCACGTGCCATCATCCAGCCGCCGCAAACAGTGCCGGCAAGCTTTAAGTAATGCACGGCACCAGCGTTCACCGCACCTTGGTTGGCGGGAAATGTGAGGGCGATCCATTCGGTGGCGCGTTTGAATTCTTTTAATCCTGCTGTTAGCGCTTTGCCGAATGCTTTTAGGTTTACGTCGTTACCGTTATCCAGCAACGGCAGTACTTTTTCCATTTCGTTAATGAGCGCGAATGCCGTTGCGCCGCCTTCGCGCCCGACTTTGCGGCCAACTAAATCAATTGCCTGAATGCCGGTTGTGCCTTCATAAATCGTTGAGATGCGCGCATCGCGGTAGTACTGCGCGGCACCGGTTTCTTCAACAAAACCCATACCGCCGTGAACTTGAATGCCGAGCGAGGCGACATCGATGCCCACTTCGGTACTCCAGCCTTTGACAATCGGGATCATCAGATCAATCAACGCTTGATGGGTTTGCTTTTCATGCGCGTCCGTCGATTTTTCGGCGATGTCTAAGCAGCTTGCCGCCCAGTAAATCAACGCTCGGCTGGCCTCGGCGTACGCACGCATGGTGAGCAACATGCGTTTTACATCGGGGTGAAAAATAATAGGCACTGATTTTGGTTTGTCGCCCAAGTACGCGGGAACCGGCGTGGTCGGGCGGCCCTGCACGCGTTCGCGTGCCCATACGAGCGCATGCTGGTACGAGCGCTCGGCAATCGAAACGCCTTCCAGGCCGACACCCAGACGCGCCGCGTTCATCATCACGAACATGTATTCCAGACCGCGATTGGGCTCACCCACCACGTAGCCGGTTGCGCCGCCGGTGGTGCCACTATCTTCGCCGTACATCATCACGCATGTTGGGCTCGCATGGATGCCGAGTTTGTGTTCAATCGAGATGCATTTGACATCGTTACGCGCGCCGAGCGTGCCGTCTTTGTTGACCATATTTTTGGGCACAACAAAAAGTGAGATCCCCTTCACGCCTTCAGGAGCACCTTCAATACGCGCCAATACCAGATGAATAATATTGTCGGTGAAATCGTGTTCGCCGTAGGTAATAAAAATTTTAGTGCCGGAAATTTTGTAAGTGCCATCACTTTGTGGGATGGCTTTGGTGCGGACCAACGCCAGGTCCGAGCCTGCTTGCGGCTCGGTTAAATTCATCGTGCCCGTCCACTCCCCTGAAACCATCTTGGGTAAAAACGTTTCTTTCAAATACTGCGAGCCGTGTTGCGCCAGGGCCTCGACGGCACCGTTGGTGAGCAACGGGCAAAGTTTGAATGCCATATTAGCGCTACCGATGATTTCGCTGACCGGGATCGCTACCGTATGTGGCAGTCCCTGCCCGCCAAAGTCTGTCGGGCCCGCCAATGCACTCCAGCCGCCTTCACTGTATTGCTTGTAAGCTTCTTTAAAACCCGCAGGCGTGGTGACGTTGCCGGCATTCCATTTGGCGCCCTCCGTGTCCCCGGAGCGGTTGATTGGCGAGAGCACATTGGTGGCAAGCTTGGCGGCCTCTTCCAAAATCGGCGTGACGAGATCATTGGTGACTTCTTCACAGCCGGGCAGCTTGGTAATTTGATCGAGGCCGATCACATCACGTAACAAGAAAGAAATATCTTTAAGGGGGGCGGCGTAATCGCTCATGGTGTTGTCCTAATGTTGCAATTAGATTGATGTCAGTACGAAAACTTAACAGAAGGCTCTTCACCTGAAAAAGTTGGGTTCGGAATAACGGTAACCTTTTAAATGGCGGCGGTTAGTTCCGGCACTAGCGTAAACAAATCACCGACTAAGCCATAATCGGCCACTTGGAAAATCGGCGCTTCCGGGTCTTTGTTAATGGCAACAATGACTTTACTTTCTTTCATTCCGGCCAAGTGCTGAATTGCGCCAGAAATTCCAACGGCGATGTAAAGTTCAGGCGCGACAATTTTGCCCGTCTGGCCGACTTGGTAATCGTTGGGCACAAAGCCGGCATCGACAGCGGCACGCGAAGCGCCGAGTGCCGCGCCAAGCTTGTCTGCCAAGGGTTCCAACAAAGCACGGTATTTATCGCCATCGCCCAAACCACGCCCACCGGATACAATCCGTTTGGCGGCAGCTAGTTCGGGGCGATCCGATTTGGAGAGTTCTTGCTTCACCACGCGCGATAAGCCCGCATCGGCCCCAGCTGCGATGTTTTCAATCGCCGCACTGCCGCCAGTGGCGGCAACTGCATCAAAGCCGGTGGAACGCACCGTGATAACCTTGATAGCATCGGATGATTGCACGGTGGCAAATGCATTGCCCGCGTAAATCGGGCGGACAAAGGTATCGGCGGAATCGACAGCCACGATATCAGAAATCTGCATCACATCAAGCATGGCCGCAACTCGCGGCATAACGTTTTTACCGAAGGCGGTAGCGCCCGCCATGATGTGCGAATAATCCTTGGCGAGGCCAACAATTAGCGGTGCTAAATTTTCCGCGACACTGCCAGCGTAGTGGGCTGCATCGGCTACCAATACTTTGCTGACACCAGCCACAGCGGCCGCAGCAGTAGCGGCACGAGCACATCCGCTGCCGGCAACCAGCACATGAATATCACCGCCTAATTTATGGGCGGCAGCAATAGTGTTGGTGACACCAGCTTTGAGAGATGAATTGTCGTGTTCTGCAATTACAAGCGTTGCCATAATTATCCTTGGGAATACTGATGATGATTCGTCGCTTTTTCATTCAAAAAATCGCCGGGCTCTGCCTGCGATTTTTACCAATTAAGTCTGCGGGAAAGTAGGTTTTTACTTTTTCCAAAACGTCATATTACCTTCGCTTCATTTCGAAGTTTTTCGATCAGCGTTGCCACATCCGGCACCATGATGCCGCCTTTGCGTTTCGCGGGCTCAACAACTTTAAGCGTTTTTAAACGCGGCGTGACATCCACACCCAAGCTCTCAGGCGTAACCATATCGAGCTGCTTTTTCTTCGCCTTCATGATGTTTGGCAAGGTCGCGTAACGCGGCGTGTTCAACCGTAAATCGGTGGTGATAATCGCGGGCAGTTTGATGGCGACTGTTTCCATGCCGCCGTCAATTTCGCGCATCACTTCAGCCTCACCATTGGCAATCGTGACTTTGGATGCGAACGTGGCCTGTGGCCAATTTAAGAGTGCGGCCAGCATTTGCCCGGTCTGATTGGAATCATCGTCAATGGCTTGCTTGCCCAAAATCACAAGCTGTGGCGCCTCATTGGCAACAATCGCTTTAAGCAACTTTGCCACGGCGAGTGGTTGAATCTCAGCGGCGGTCTCAACCAGAATCGCACGATCAGCACCCATAGCGAGTGCGGTGCGCAGTGTCTCCTGGCACTGCGTCACACCGATCGAAACCGCAATAATTTCGGTCGCAACACCGGCTTCTTTGAGCTTGACGGCCTCTTCAATGGCGATTTCATCAAAGGGATTCATGGACATTTTGACGTTGGCAATTTCAACGCCGGTTTGATCAGCTTTAACGCGGACTTTGACGTTGTAATCAACCACACGTTTGACTGGGACGAGAATTTTCATGGGGATAAGTGCCTGCGAAGGGTTTCTAAAAAACAAAACGCGTTATTAAAACGATCGTTTGAATTATAGACGAGAACCACCCAAATCATCCATAAATACGAAGATTTTTATTTGATACAGAGGGGAACTTCTGGCACGGGGCATGACACTATCGTCCGCTTGCCCGCCTGGCCTTGGAAGGCCTGAACGTTACTTGGATTTCAAACGGTAGGCAATTTCGCCCACGATGCCGCGACGGAACGCCAATACGCACACCACAAAGGTTAAGCCCATGATGATCGTCACCCACGAGCCAAAACCAGAGAGGTAGTTTTGCATTGTAATGATGGTGGCCGCACCCAAAAACGGCCCCAGAATCGTGCCCATACCACCCAAGAGCGTCATGAGCACGACCTCGCCCGACATTTGCCAACTCACATCCGTCAAACTGGCCAAGCCTAGCGAAAGGGACTTCAACGCGCCCGCCATGCCGGCCAAACCGGCTGAGATCACGAATGCGAGCAATTTATATTTATCGACATCGTAGCCCAGTGACAATGCACGCGGCTCGTTCTCGCGGATGGATTTCAGCACTTGGCCGAACGGCGAATGGATGGTGCGATAAATTACATAGAAACCAAACAAAAATGCCGCGAGCACGAAGTAATACATCGTTGTATCATCACTCAAACTGATCAAGCCCAGCAACTTGCCGCGTGGCACGCTTTGCAGACCGTCTTCCGCGCCCGTGAATGGAGCCTGCACGCAAATGAAATAAACCATTTGCGAGAGCGCCAGAGTGACCATCGCGAAATAAATTCCTTGGCGGCGCACCGCAAGCCAGCCCACGAAATACCCCATGATCGCCGCACCCGCCGTGCCCACCAGCACAGCCAGTTCCGGTGTCAGCCCCCATGCTTTGGCTGCGTAGCCGCAAAAATAAGCCGCCGAACCGAAGAACATCGCATGCCCAAACGACAACAATCCGGTGAAGCCAATCAATAAATTAAAGGCACAGGCAAAGAGCGCGAAGCACAGCACCTTCATTAGGAAAATCGGGTAACCGCCCACCAACGGCGCGGCTAGTGCGCAGACCAACAAAACACCGTAAAGAATTTTTGTGCGCTTATCCATATCTGCGTTTATCGCTCATTTTTCGCGGCCAAACAAACCGGCCGGGCGAATCAGCAGCACGATGGCCATAATAATAAACACCACAGTCGCTGACGCTTCCGGATAAAAAACCTTGGTCATTCCTTCAATTAGGCCGAGCGCCAAACCGGTGATGACCGCACCCAAAATTGAGCCCATGCCGCCAATCACTACCACCGCAAAAACCACGATAATGATGTTGGAACCCATTAGCGGATTCACCTGATACACGGGCGCAGCCAACACGCCCGCAAGCCCCGCAAGCCCCACACCAAATGCGTAGGTAAGCGTCACCATCAACGGCACATTGATACCGAACGCTTGCACCAACTTTGGGTTCTCAGTCCCCGCCCGTAGATACGATCCCAAGCGCGTGCGCTCGATCACAAACCATGTTGCCAAGCAAACCGACAAGCAAGCCACAATCACCCAAGCGCGGTATTTAGGCAGCATCATAAAGCCTAGATCAAATGCGCCTTTGAAGACATCCGGCAAATCATAAGGCTGGCCGGAGACGCCATATTGATCGCGGAAAAAACCTTCAATAATTAGCGCCAAACCAAAGGTGAGTAGCAAGCCGTAAAGGTGATCGAGCTGGTACAGCCAGCGCAGCATCGTTTTTTCAACCACCGCACCGACCACTGCCACCCCCAGCGGCGCTAACAGCAGCGACCACCAGTAATTCACCTCAAAATGCTTCAACAGCAGCCACGAGAAAAATGCGCCCATCATGTAGAAGGCACCGTGCGCGAAATTCACCACATTCAACATGCCAAAAATAACCGCCAGCCCGAGCGAGAGCATTGCGTAGAACGAGCCGTTAACGAGCCCGATCATGAGCTGTCCCATCAGTGCCTGAATTGGTACGCCGAAAATTTCTGTCATGGTTTACGAGATTTGTTGTTGTTTTGAAGTCGTTATTTTTGGCGTAATGGTCGCAAGCATAGCTGAAGTGCCTATCTAAAAACTGTCGCTCCAAAAGCGGTGTCACTGATCGACAAAGCTGCTGATCTGAATCTGCCGGCTGGAATCCGCTTATCGTCGTGTCATGTGGCGCAACGAAAAAGCAGATTCCGCAAACCCCGAAAGCGATCTCCATCGAACGGTAGCTCGAAATGACAGTTTTTTTACCACTTGAGGTCTGATGCCAGCCAAATTTATTTCTTCAACGCTGCGCAACGTGACATTGCCAGAGGCTGGAACGCATCGTCCCCCTTGACCGTGCCTTTGAGCTTGTAGTAATCCCAAGGTGCTTTGGATTCTGCTGGCGTTTTCACTTGGAATAAATACATATCGTGCACCATCCGGCCATCTTCACGAATCTTGCCGCCTTTGGCGAACATATCGTTGATCGGCGTTTCTTTCATTTTTTTCAATACCGCTGCAGTATCGTCAGTGCCAGCTGCTTTGACGGCATTCAAATAATGCAGGACCGAAGAATAAACCGCCGCGTGATTGGAGTTTGGCTTTTTCTTCATGCGTTCTTCATACCGCTTCGCCCAAGCGCGGGTTTCGGGATTCATATCCCAGTACCAGCCTTCAGTGAGATACAAACCTTGCGCGGTGTTGAGACCAACTGAATGCACATCGGTAATCAACATCAGCAATGCGGCCAAGTTTTGGTTTTTGGTAATACCGAATTCAGATGCGGCCTTGATGCTGTTCACCGTATCTAGACCCGCATTTGCCAAGCCGATAATTTTGGCTTTGGATGCTTGAGCTTGCAGCAAGAACGATGAAAAATCGCTGGTTGATAGCGGGTGACGCACTGCCCCGAGAACCTTGCCGCCAGCCGCCTTCACAACATCGCCCGTGTCTTTTTCCAACGAATGGCCAAAGGCATAATCGGCTGTTAAGAAGAACCAGCTGTCGCCGCCGTCTTTGACGATTGCTTTGCCCACCACGTTGCCCAATGCAATCGTATCCATCAGGTAATGAATACCAGAATTTGGCGAACACTCTTCATTGGTGAGCTTTGATGAGGCTGCACCTGTTACGACCGTAATTTTATTTTTCTCCTTGCCTAAGCCTTGTACCGCAATAGCCACGGCGGAGTTTAAGTTCTCAAATGTTGCATCGACTTTATCGCGATCAAACCATTGTTGTGTCACGTTCTTGGCAACGTCAGCCTTGTTCTGATGATCCGCACTGACGATCTCAATGGTTTTCCCGAACATCTTGCCGCCGAAATCTTCGATCGCCATCTTGGCAGCCGTCACCGCGCCGGGTCCGCCATAATCAGCGTAGACACCCGACATATCAGTTAGTACACCAATTTTCACAACATCATCGGATGCCTTACCTGGTGCTGGTGCCTGCCCAAACGCGACACCTACGGCCAAACCTAATGTTGCCGCAACCAAACCTGCCAAACGTTTTTGTTTCATGATGAAACCTCCTCGTTATTGAATTAAACACTTTAACTACATTTTTTATATTTTCAAAGCACGTCCAAATCAATCTTGTTTACCGTTTTACCAACCCTAATCGCTGTTTTTAACCGCAATTTTTAAACCATCATTGATCGCTACACGCCCAAAAACTCGTGCAACATTTCGGTCTTCGCGGCAAGTTCATGCTTTTCGACCACCGCGGCAATTTGCCCGTGTTCCATCACGTAATGGCGGTCCGCCAGCGGCGCAGCAAAACGGAAATTTTGCTCAACCATGATGATCGTAAAACCCTTTGCTTTCAATTCACGGATTACGCGCGCCAACGTCTGCACGATCACAGGCGCTAATCCCTCGGTGATTTCGTCTAGCAACAAAATATCCGCGCCCGTCCTTAGGATACGCGCCATTGCTAGCATTTGCTGCTCGCCACCGGAGAGCCTGGTGCCCTGGCTGGTGCGGCGTTCTTTTAGGTTGGGGAACATGGCGTAAAGCTCATCAACACTCAACCCCTTATTACCGCTCAACCCAGCACCAACCTTGGGTAGCAACAATAAATTTTCTTCGCAGCTCAAGCTCGAAAAAATGCCGCGCTCTTCCGGGCAATAGCCAATCCCCAGCCGCGCGATTTTGTGCGGCGCCAAGCCGATGGCTTCAGCACCATTAATCTTGATTGAGCCGATGCGCTTGCCGGTCAAGCCCAAAATCGCCTTTAAAGTTGTCGTGCGGCCCGCACCGTTTCGGCCGAGCAACGTGATCAGCTCACCCTTCGCCACATTGAGAGAAACGCCATGCAAAATATGCGATTCTCCGTAGTACGCGTGCAGGTTTGAGATGGAGAGGGCCGCCTCAGTAGCCGCTGGCTCCAATACAGCACTCATACTGCCTCCATCTCTGAACTGCCAACATACGCTTCCAACACCTGCACATTTTTTGAGACTTCTGCATAGGGCCCCTCAGCAAGCACCGAGCCACGCGCCAACACGGTGATGGTATTGCATAAATTCGCCACCACGCTCATGTTGTGCTCAACCATCAGTACTGTGCGATTGGCCGACACTTTGCGAATCAGCTCTACCACCCGGCCAACATCCTCATGCCCCATGCCCTGCGTGGGTTCATCGAGCAACATCAGCTCAGGATCAACCGCCAACGTTGTGGCAATCTCCAATGCACGCTTGCGGCCATAAGGGAGAGACACCGTTTCGATATCGGCGAATGATTCAAGATCGACTTCTGCCAGCAACTGCATCGCGCGGTCATTTAAATGCGACAGCGATGCGTCGGACTTCCAAAAATGAAAACTTGTGCCGAGCTTGCGTTGCAAGGCCACCCGGACGTTTTCCATCACCGTTAGATGCGGAAACACGGCGGAAATCTGGAACGAGCGAATCACGCCGCGGCGCGCAATCTGTGCGGGTTCCTCGGCAGTGATATCGACACCGTTATAAACAATACGGCCAGATGTGACCGGCAAAAATTTAGTGAGTAGATTAAAAACGGTTGTCTTGCCCGCGCCGTTCGGGCCAATCAACGCGTGAATGCTGCCACGCACGATTTTCAAATTCACCCCATCAACAGCCGTAAAGCCGCGAAACGCCTTGGTGAGATTTTGGGTTTCGAGGATGTAATCAGCGTTCATAGGGTTGCGGTCGATGGGTTGGACGGACTTGTACAGGACTAGCAACAAATGCATTCAAACAACAACACTAATCATCTCAGATTTTTAATCGGCGCGGTACATAGAGTTGATTGTTTTGGATCAAAAATATCGACACTGGTCGGAATATTTTTTGACATTAGGTAAGGTTAGGCGAAATTATTTGTCCAGAACAGGCGACAGCTCAAACGGCAGTGCGCACAATGAAATCGATATTGAATAGCTAAAACTTGCCTAACTTGCTGAATGAACTTCAATTGCTCGGCTGTGCATAAAGCGATCAAAGAGAAGGCGTACGTTTATTGGGTTACTTGCCTCACCGAAAAAAAACGATACAACCGCTAACACAATCTTGATGTTAAAAAATACGAAGCAACACTCCGTTAGGTAGTCTTCAAGTTGATCGGCTAATTCAGGACTGGCACAAGTTAAAACGGTGCCATATTCTTGTGATTCAAATATTTCCACAGTTCCATATGTTTTCATTTTTCTCCTTGTCACGATATTTATTTCTCAATAAAAAACGTGCCCCGCATGATCGAAATGGCTATGGAGTAGCAAATTGTCAGTTCAGAACATTTCAATCAAAAGTTTAGTCCACACCAAAACCGAAAAATCAAAACTGAATTTTCATCACGCCGTCCCTCCCACCGTCAGGCCCTCAATCCGCAGGGTCGGCTGACCCACACCCACCGGTACGCTCTGCCCTTCTTTGCCGCAAACGCCCAAGCCACCGTCCAGTTGCATGTCGTTGCCGATCATCGTGATTTGCTTGAGTGATTCGATGCCGTTGCCGATTAACGTTGCGCCTACCACCGGGTACAAAATTTTACCGTTCTCGACCATGTAAGCCTCAGAGGCTGAGAACACAAACTTACCGCTGGTGGTATCGACCTGTCCACCGCCGAAATTGACCGCGTACAGGCCCCGCTCAATCGACGCAACAATTTCTTCATTCGTTTTATCGCCGCCGAGCATGTAGGTGTTGGTCATTCGCGGCATGGGGATGTGCGCGTAGGATTCGCGCCGGGCGTTGCCGGTAACAGGGACATTCATCAAACGAGCATTCATCGAATCCTGCATATATCCTTTTAAGATACCGTCTTCAATGAGCACGTTTCGCTGTGTGATATTGCCTTCATCATCCATATTGAGCGAGCCGCGCCGATCTTGGATTGTGCCGTCATCAATCACCGTCACGCCTTTGGCGGCGATTTGCTCGCCGATGCGCCCTGAAAAAACAGAGCTGCCTTTGCGGTTAAAATCGCCTTCCAAGCTGTGGCCAACCGCCTCGTGCAACAAAATGCCAGGCCAGCCTGGGCCCAGCACGACTGTCATTTGTCCACCGGGCGCGGGGCGCGCGTCGAGATTAATCAAGGCCTCGCGTACACCGGCCTCGGCATAGGCTTTCAAAATTTCATCGGTAAAATAACGGTAATCAAACCGCCCGCCACCACCGGTTGAACCCTGCTCCCGGCGGCCATTTTGCTCGGCAATGACCGTTAGACCGATGTGTACGAGTGGCCGCACATCCGCGGCCATCACACCGTCATGGCGTGCAACCATCACAACTTCGTATTCGCCGGATAGCCGCCCCATCACTTCTTTGACGCGTGGATCAATCGCTCTTGCAAACTGTTCAAGACGTTCTAAAATTTTGACCTTCTCCGCATCCGAAAAGGCCGATACCGGATCGTTGGGCAGATAGAGTGACCGGCCTAGTTTAACGGTCGATGTTGCAACCTTCCCAGCCGAGCCATCGGATCCCGCCCGCGCAATGCTCCGCGTGGCAATCGCCGCATCTCGTATTGCGGGCAGCGTGATGTCGTCCGAATACGCAAACGCCGTTTTTTCCCCAGCAACGACACGTACTCCGACACCTTGGTCGATATTAAAACTACCTGATTTCACGCGCCCTTCTTCCAAGCTCCAGCTTTCCGAACGGGAGTATTGGAAATATAAATCGGCGTAATCCGCGTTGTGGGTCATGATGTCGCCAAACACACTATTGATCGATAATTCGGTCAAGCCATATGGCGTTAACAACGTTTGTTGCGCGATTTGAATGGATGTTTCGGCTTGTTGGTTTTGCATAAATTCCTTGATGATTATTCTGGCAGCTTATAAAAAAATTATTTGCGAATTGTTCAACCGCTCAATTGGCAATCTTGTTCGGCCGATCAACGCCAATCTTTCGATTCGATAACGCGGGCAAACTCTTGCGCGCTGTTTGTTGAAACTGTGGATTGATCCCCGCCACCACCACACCAGAGCCGCGCGGCAGGCGGTCCTCTATCACGCCCCACGGGTCAACAATCATGGTGTCACCGTGCGTTTCGCGGCCATTCACATGGTAGCCGCCTTGGGCCGGCGCGATCACGTAAGCGAGGTTTTCGATGGCGCGCGCGCGCACCAGCGTTTCCCAGTGCGCTTTGCCGGTTGTTGCGGTAAACGCGGACGGTACGACGATAATATTCACGTCGCCCATCGCGCGATAAAGCTCGGGAAAGCGCAGGTCATAGCAAATGGAGAGCCCGATCCGACCATATGGCGAATCGAATGTAACGACCTTATCGCCAGGCTCTATAGTGCGTTCCTCCGAGAAATTCTCGGAGCCCATGGTGAAATTAAACAAGTGGATTTTGTCGTAACGAGCAACCTGCTTGCCGGTTTTATCGTACACAAAACAGGTGTTGCGCACTTTATTTGGCAAGCTCGACTCGACCGGGATCGAGCCACCGATCAGCCAGACATTGTGTTTGGCTGCCATGGATGACATCCACGTTTGAATCGGCCCATCACCATCACGCTCACGAATTAAAACCTTGTCAGTTTCTTTCATGCCCATGATCGCAAAATATTCTGGTAGGGCAATGATGCGTGCGCCGGTTGAAGCTGCGAGCGCGATTAAACGTGTTGCTTCTTCCAAATTCGCCTGCACATTGGGTCCGCTCGCCATCTGGATCGCCGCAATGCGAAAGAAAGTTTGGGTTGATTGTTGCGCCCGCAACAATGCATCGGGAAGTGGCGATGAGTTTTTGGTCAGAATCAAGAGATGTTCAGCCTGTCTTACTCAGTGTTGTCGGCGCAGGTGGCGGTGCGGGTGGTGCTGAAGTGGGTAATGAGGTTGACGCTGGTTTTGTGTCAGGAGTGGCGGAAGGAGGCGGGAGAACCGACGGGGCTGCGGGGGATGGGGGTGCTAAAGTCGCTGCAGCTGCTGAAGGTGCAATTGCCGAAGATGTTTTTCCAATAACCCCGTTGCGATCCATTTTATCCACTTGAGGATTATCCCATGTTCCCGAAATTGCGTATCGGTATGAAAAAATCTTCTCGGCCGGGTTCTGCAATACCTTCTGCCCCAAATAAACTGCCAAGCCCACAATCGGATTTAGCGTCGCCAACCCTGCACCCACGGCAATGCTCTCGTCGAGCCTTGGCAATACCGTCACCGTCATGTTGACGCGTTCGGTTGGTAGTGAAACATCGCCTGCCATTTTGATTTCTGCGGCGGGGCCGATCACCTCAAAATTATCCGTCACCATAATGCCGTCTTTAACCTTCAAATCACCATCAATCGTGTTAAACGCAAAACCCTGCGAAAAAATATCGCGGAAATCAAGCGTGATCCGACGCGGTAGCGACTGCAGCGAGATCAGCCCCAGCAACTTACCGGCACCTGGCTCTATTTTAGCAAACTGTCCGTTACGGGCGGACACCTTGAAGTCGCCCGACAAATTTGATAATTGCATCTGATAAACGTGCCCCGGCCAAGCCAGTTTCCCCTCCAGTTGGCCTTTGCCACCGCGTAGCTGATCGCCGAAGCCAAACTGGGCAAACAAGGCATTGAGGTTTGATGAATCGAGTTTGATATTCATCGTCGTTTTAGAGCGTGAATTGATGCCGTTGATCAGCTTGTTGGGAACTTCCGAATTGCCACCATCGCGGAGCCACATGCCGTCCATATCGAGTTTCACGTGGCCATTCGAGATGGTTAGCTGATCGATTTTCCAATTCGGGCCAAGCGGCGCGGCACGAAGTTCCAGCTTCCCCATCCAACGGTCTTTGAGCGTGAATTGTTCAGCAACGATGTCGAGCGCGGGGAAATCGGCCTCTCGCGGCGCATTAGGTGTACTGGGTTGGTTGATGACCGGCGCAGAAACAGTTGCCTCATCGACGAGCACAAAATTTTTCAAACGCGCCCGCACGGAACCCTGATCGTTGTACGCACCGGGGCGCCATGTGAAATCGCCCAAGGCCTCTTTGCTGTCGACCACAAAACGCCAATCTTCGCCGCCGTGCCGCCCCTTAAGCGTCATTGGCCCAAACTGACGGCCATAAGCCAATAAGCCGCCAAGTTTTAAATCGAATCCAGTGATGGATTCGTCTTTGGAATCCTTTCTTGATTCTGGTCTTTGTTCCGGCTTCGCTTCTGTTTTCAGGTCAGGTTTAACGTCGGTTTTTACCTCTGTCGCAGGATTGGTAGCCACTGATCTGGCCACGGCAATCGCGATATTGGCATTATAGAAACCCTGAAACGCAGCCCGCCAAGCATCCAAATCGAGTTGCTTCAGCCGCCCTGCAAACCAAACACCTTCGGGAATAGGCACATCGGCCACCGCCTCGCCAATGGTGGCGACACCACCAAGCAAGGAAACAGGCGCACCGGCAACATTGTAACGACGCTGAAAGCTAGCATTCACGCGGGTTTCAGGGTCATCAGCCACCGTTGCAGGCGCTGGAATGGCCATTGCTGCGGATGCTGTACTAATGCTGGCGGCACCGGCGCTGGCAAGCGCATTACCTGCCAACAACACCCGAATGCGTTCCGTTGGCTGCGCGGCATTTACAAACTGCACACGCAATGGACGAACTTCTGCGGCCCGTTTCGTCAGCGGGTACGGCAAGCCGGACGACACACCAACCAAACTGGAATAAATCGACACCTCGGCACCAGTAGAATTGGCAAAAATTTTACCCTGAAAATCAGTTGTGCCCGACACCTGCTTGGGTAAGCGGAATGGCAGCACATCGGATAATTGCGCTAACTCGGCACGTGCAGAAAACTCTGTTGTTACGCCCGCCTCGCCACCGCCAGTGACCGAAATCATTACCGGATTCCCGTAAGCCATACCTTGAAGCAAACTGCTGCCACTGTTAGCAATGCCCGCACCACCTACAATGGAGTTGGTTTGCACGCTCCGCTCCGTAAACGCAATCGTGCCCGATAAATTGCTGATCGTTGCGCCAATGCTTGGCTTGGCGGTCGCCCGTAGCAGCGTGTATTTGCCGTTCACTTTAACGCCGTCTTTGACAGCCACCAATGGAATTGTCAGGCCCAAATCCAATTTACCCAGCCCTTCAACTTCAACTACTTTGGTAAAGCCGCCCACCGATGTTGCCAGCGGGCTTTCGCGGAGAAATTTTGCTACCTCTTCTGCACGCGCATCGGATGCCAGATTTAGCCGAATCGCGCCGGCGCGGTCGTTGAGATCAGCAATATCAACAGTCGCACGTTTGATGTTTGTGTTGAGAATTTTTGCTGAATCAATGACGAGGCCAAACTTGGTATTGTCAAAACGCATTTCGCCGTTCACGCCAACTGCGGCGGGCCAATCATCGTTGTAGCGGAAATCAACATTTTTCAGCTGCGCCTGCGCAAAAAAACTTCCGCCTCTGCCGTTGCGAAACGGAAATTCAAACACCTCGCCTTTTAGCTGAAAGGTAGCGGCGCTCATTTCACCGGTCACGCTGTCCTTGAGCGCATGCTCCAGATAGGCGCGCGTTTGCGCAATCCCATTCGGCAAATAATCGCCAACCGTCAACGCTTTTACCCGCGAAAATTTCCCTTTGATGTCGAGCGAACCTGGGCCTTTTTCTTCTGCCCCACGTACGCCAGCCGCACGGAAGCGCGAATACAAACCGGAAAATTCACCCGCTAAATCAGCATTGGCGAAATTAACATGAGCGAGGTCGATCTCGATTGCATCGGGCGTGACACGCCATTTGCCGTCGCTATCAAAGGTGTCAAATTTAAGCGGGGCACGAAACACAAACGGATCATCAATCGCCAGCATCTGCGAGGTAATATTAAATTGTCCACCTTTGTCGTCGCCCTCGATCGTTCCGGAAAAGTTGCTGACACCGGGGTTTTTACCATCCGCGTTAAGGCCCAACTTATTAAGTGAACCTTTGATGCGATAAGCAGAAGGTTTTTCAATATATCCATTCCACGCAATGCTGGTGCTTTTGAGTTCGCCTCGCGGTTGGTACTTCGCAACAAAATTGCGTAATTCCTTACCGACCGGAAAATACTCCATCAACGCAAACATCACTTTCAGGTCGATGTTATCGCCGGTCAATTCGCCTTTAGCTTTGCTGGCTTCCCGTTGATTTTGTAAAGTCAATGAAAAATCAGCCGGTGGCAACACAACGCCTTCACGTGTGCGAATTTCCAGCGATTTACCGCCACCGGTGAAGCCACCCTCTTGCGCTTTGTATTCAATTCGACCGGCTAACTTGGCGATGTTAAGCGGTGCCAAATCGGCATCAAACTGCGCGCGCGCATTGGTCAGATACACATCGGCGGTGATGGCGCGAAAGGGATTGAATGCGCCGAGAGCTGGCGTCGCTTCGGTCGTTGCCAACGGCACCGCTGACGGGGTTGGCGCAGCCGCCGCTAGCGCTGGGTATGGCGCAGCCGTGTTGTCGATCTCAATCCAAGCCCGCAAATTGCCCGAGCCCGCCTGCAACGCTTCCGGCACGCTCGCATGCTGGCGAAGCTCGGTAAGACTGGCATCGGTTGCCGCAGCATAGATCGTGCCTTTTACGTTCCAGCGGCCATCAACCAAATCTAGCTCAAGATCGCCGCTGCCTTCAATTTTTCGCGCTAATGCGGCAGGCGGATTCGCAACAAATCCGATTTGGTGTTTGCCATTATTTTTTTTAATACTTAACCCTACATCGGTAAAACGCAATATTGAGCCCGGCGTCAGTGCATCCTCCCACGTCAGGCTAGCGTGGGTAATCGAAAGTCCCGGCTGCTCAACGAGGAACGACAATAGCTGTCCGTCGTCCTCGGCAGTAGCCGGTTGATTCAAGGCGCGCCCTGCAAAATAAACAATGCCGTCGTTCTGGCGACTAAGCGACAATTCGGGGCCATCTAGCATTACATTGTCAAAACGAATTTGGCCAATCAACAGCGCCCACCACGAAAGCCCCGCCGTTAACCTCGGTAGCTTTAACGCCGCAGTCCCCGCCGGGAGCAGCGAGGACGTGCTGCTAGCTGGTTCAAGAAACGCAACATCTTCCATCTCAACGTAGGGCCTCAAGCCCGCCCACCCGCCGCGAATCGCACCGGCGGATACATCCATACCCGACAGAGTAGCAACGCGGCTGATAATATCCGCCTGATAGTGTTGAATATTTGGCAGGATGGCAAAGCGGACCGTCGATACAATGACCGAGCATAAAATTGCTAAAACCACGAACAGCCAAAACAAGCTTCGTGTGCAAAAACGACCGATGCGGAACCTTAATGTGCCTGCTTTGATAATGACCCAACTCCGAAATGAGGAAAATGTAAAACGAATGTGCGTTAAACGCGGCTGTGGGTTATGGATGGTGTTGCCGAACATTCATTCTTAATGGCGCATGCTAACGGCTAACTATCCAAGCCATGCTATTTTAACGGGCGAAAGTCCCTATTGGGAGACAACGCCATTTTATTTACGCTCGACCCCATCAATACTTCTGAAATTGCTGAATGAACATCGTGAACATCGCAGGCCACATTCGCCCTAACCTCCTCTTCGACCAGCAAGTCAGCCGAATGTTTCATGCATCGCGTTATGCCGAACAACTATGCATTGCACAGCCCGCATTGCTCGATGATTTGCGGAATCATTTTCATGAAATGTTATCGACGTTATCGCTAAGGTCTATGCTGGGCGCGGCTCTTGGAGATACAGTTGGGGCTGATGAATCCACCTTTCATGCGGCGCTGCGGCACCTGCGCCGCCAAACGATGCTGCGGATTATCTTCCGTGATCTCAATGGTCTTGCCGATTTTGCCGAAGTTGCAGCCACAATTTCAGCTCTCGCTGACGTCACCGTTAATGCTGCCGTGCAGTTCCACGCTCGCATCGTGGCGGTAAAGTTCGGCATGCCCGAGGCGGCGCTCAGTGGTGACGACGCTCAGATGGTCGTCGTTGGCATGGGAAAGCTGGGTGCAAATGAGTTGAATGTCTCTTCAGATATTGATTTGATTTTCGTCTACGACCACGATGGCGGGGTCACCTCCTCGCCCCAAGAGCGATCATGGCATGAGTTTCATGCCGAAACCGGCAAACGCGTCATTCGCGCCTTGGATCAAATCGATGAAAATGGTTTTGTCTTTCGCGTTGATATGCGCTTGCGGCCATTTGGCGCGAGTGGTCCGCTAGTCGCCAGCCTGGTAACACTGGAGCAATATTTTCAAACTCAAGGCAGACCATGGGAACGTTACGCATGGCTCAAGGCACGGGCAATTAGTGGCGCTGCCACGACCAGGTGCGCATTAGAAAAAATCATCACGCCGTTCGTTTATCGGCGATATAACGACTACAGTGCGATTGATGAAATGCGTGATTTGCACGGTCAGATTCGCGCCGAGGCCACTAAGAAGAACCGTCTGAATGACATCAAGGTGGGGCGAGGCGGCATTCGGGAGGTTGAATTTATCGCGCAGCTTTTCCAGCTGGTGCGTGGCGGGCGCGATCCCGCGCTGCAGGTCGCCTCTACGCGAGAAGCTTTAAAGTTGATCGGTGAACGCGGACTCATCCGCCCCGATAAAATCGCCCGCTTACAAATCGCCTACCTTTTTTTGCGCAATCTCGAGCATCGACTGCAGTATCTTGACGATGCACAAACCCAAGCATTGCCTATCAATGCCATGGATCAGGATCGGATTGCCTCCTCGCTAAACTTTGCAAATTGGGCTGCCTTTGAGGCAGCGCTAAATCTGGAGCGTGATTTCGTAAATGCCGAGTTTGAATCACTTTTTGCTGCCGTTAATAGTGCAAAAACACCAACCATCAACAACAGTAGCGTGCACCTCGCCTCATCGGCAATTGGCTTGGAAGCCAGTATCCATGCGGTGTTTCAGGGCTCCGCTTCGGAAACTCCAATTGACTCAGCCATCGCAAATATGATGATAGCGCGCGTCAAAACTTGGCAAAAATCATCCCGAACACAAACACTTTCACCCAAGATTATTGCCCGCATGGAAGCGCTGATCCCGGCGGCACTAAAAGCATCTCTTGCTTTTAACAAACCGGATGAAACTTTCTTTTGTCTCCTCGATTTGCTTGATGCCATCGATAAACGAGAGACCTATCTGGCGCTGCTCATGGAATACCCGGCGGTGCTGCCCCGGGTCGCTCGTATTGCGGCCAGCAGCGCTTGGGCGGCAGATTTTTTGAAGCGCCATCCGATCCTGCTCGATGAATTGATCACCGTTGAAACCGGCGCGCTTGGACTCAACTGGCCTGCTGAACGCGCCAAGCTGAGAGCAGCCTGCGACCAAGTTGATGGCGATGTAGAAAAACTGTATGACCTGTTACGGCACACCAAACAAAGCATCACCATTAAATTAAACATTGCCGATATCGAAGGCAGAATTGGTGTGATGGCGCTATCTGACGCGCTTTCAGCGTTGGCGGATATGCTGTTGGATACCACGCTGGTGTTGGTGCAGCGCACCCTAACCAAAACCGACGAGGGCTGGAAGGCCCCCCCCGGCTTTGCAATCATTGGCTATGGCAAATTAGGCAGCAAAGAATTGGGCTACGCGTCCGATCTCGATCTGGTATTTGTGTTTGATGAAACAATTGGTCGCGAGCGCTGTACCGGTGGCGAACAGTATTCCAAACTCGCGCAACGCTTGCGAAGCTGGCTGAATACAGCAACTGTCAGCGGCGACCTGTATGAAACCGATTTGCGTTTACGCCCCGACGGTGATTCGGGCATGTTGGTGTCCGACTTGGCAGCTTTCCGAGACTATCAACTTAACCGTGCCTGGACATGGGAACATCAAGCGCTCACACGAGCCCGCTGGTGCGCAGGAGATGCTGCTCTCGCTGCACCGTTCGATGCCATTCGCCAGGAGGTCTTGAGCGCGCCGCGCAATGAACAAGCAACCCGGCAAAAATTGCGCGCTGAAATTGTTGAAATGCGCGACAAAATGCGCGCTGAAAAAAAGGATCGCACTGATACCGACAGCCCGGCGCTCGATCTCAAGCACACCCGTGGTGGCATTGTTGATGTCGAATTTATTGTGCAATATTTGATCCTTGCCTACAGCCATGAGCATGCCGAATTCTTGGGCAATCTTGGTAATTTCGCGCTGCTGATGCGATCAGGCGCATTGGGCATTTTGGATGAAGATATCGCAGCCAAAGTTGCAAAAGCCTACCTGGCATATCGCGAGCGACAGCACCGTGCTCGAAACAATAATCAACTCAAAACCTGGGTGGGGCTTGATGAGTTTATCGAGGAGCGGCGCGCGGTCGTAGCGGCTTGGGCTGCGCTATTTGGCTGAAAATGTGGCCTAGGCGCTCAATCAATCACAACGATTGCAAATTTTTTCTAGTCGCGTCCTGAAAATAGACATTCGCCAAATGGCAATATAAATGCTTCCCCAGGCAAACAGTCTGCCCTGAAACATCTTTATGTCCGGCAATTCATCCAGTTCAACATGATATTTCACCGCGATCATGGTCAGCAATTTCACAACCGCATTGAACTGCGCAATCGAACAATAATAGAACGCACGATCCGCACAGCCTCTATCGCTGGCGGTGTTGTTGACTACATCGCCTGCCGTGTTGTCGGCGATATCGGAGGCTGCGTCACGGGCTATATCCAAGCCGCTGTTTAAAGCGTCATCCGCGCGTCACTTTGCTTAGCCGGGCTGCTCGAATTTATGAAACCGTGTGCCCATTGCGGGTACTATTTCCGCCACCGCGCTTCGGCTGAAATCACATCCGGCATTACGTCGGCAAGTGAAACGGCAAGCGGACGATCGTCTATTTCAACGACAACCAAATAACCCTTATCGATACCGCTTGCCGTAAATGCTTTGGCGAGCGAAAGCTGATCACTGCTCTGCAAGGAGCCATCGGATTTTGACCAATATTCCATCGCCACCAGGCAACCAGCCGACGGCGTGCCGGGGTAAAACGAGGCGCCGCGATAGTATTCAGAATTGATTGTTGTGCCGTGAATGAGCATGTCGTCACGACCGGCCAAGCCCGCCAAAAAGGCTTCTTTAAACGGCTGATATCCGCGCCATGATGTGGGCAAAAAACTCTCATATCGTTCTTCACTCCATGTTTGAGGCGATTGAATCAAACTCGTCAGCTCGCTGTGTTCATATTCCTCAACGGCAGCCTCAACCGGCACTTTGGAATGCAGGTACGGTGTCGGACCAATCCATTTATTAGTTGCCGTGCCCGCACCGATGATCGTGAACAATCCTTGCGGTGTATTGCCGTTGGTGATCGTGCCGGGAAGATTGGTGAGCGCATTTGCCAAATGTGGAATGTTGAAATAGCTGCCATCTGCGTTGCGCACGAATTGCCCAATCGGGCTACGCACCATCGCCAAGCCAAAGCGCTGCCGATCCTTACGTTGGAAGCTGTAAATCACTGGCAAGCCGCCACCGATTTTGCGAATGGGTGCAGCCAACAAATCGGCCAGCGGCGGACGCTGTGCGAGCTCTGCAGCGGAATCTGTCGTGAGTACACGTTCCAGCGCACGCAGACGCGGCTCCCGCGGTTCAATAGCCCAACCGGGAAATCGCCGAGTCAGCGTAGCTTTTAGTTCTGCTTTGGCATTTTTATCCGCTTTCAGCACCGCATATGACGCCATCGCGAACTCGCGCGGCGTGGAAAGTTTTTCGAGCAGTCGCTTAAGCGCCGGGGCACTTTCTGACGCATAGTAGGTGTAAGCGGCAGCGATCACAGTGCGTTGATATTCGATGGATACCTGCGATGGATTGCGCTCAAACTCTGCCAACGCATTGAGCACGAGGCGCCGGCCTGCATCCTGCTCGGTGTTAAATAGCGCGATCGCGCCCAAGGCATCCGGCGCATCGGGGTTTAAGTTGTTTTCGGCATTCGATGCCGCCATGGCCGCGCGAATTTTTTCAATTGCGCTGCTGCGTTCCGCAAGCTCCCCCTCAGCGGAAGTGATGGGCGCCACAAAGTTCTCAACTTTGTATGCCGCAATTTCGGCGGGCGTATGCCGCTTCTCAGGCGCTAAGCTGGCGCAACCGGCGAGCAAAGCAATGAGCAATATTGTTGAGACTGAATACGCTAATTTGAAATGGCTTTTTTTCATCATTGCTCTCAGGCTATTCGTGTCTAGCCATCTTGGGTCGTTTACGCTGAATTTCAGCTATATTGCCATCAATTGCCGCTGGCTCTTAAAACAGCGTTCCAGGCCACTAATTGGGTCGCGAAATTCTATCGACTTAGCCAACAATTGTAGCGGCTTGGTGTAGTCACGATCATCGTATTCGACTTGCGTGGGATAAATTTGATCATTCAAAATCGGCACACCGAGCGCGGCCATGTGGATGCGCAACTGATGTTTTTTGCCGGTCAGCGGCGTTAATCGATAACGCGCCAACCGTTTGCTGACTTCCAACAATTCAATCCGTGTTTCAGAATTTGGCTCACCTGCTACCTCGCGCATTTGCATGAAATGATCGGCAATGACCATACGGCTTTGATGCACCAGCGGCAACTGCAAATCGGCGCGCCAAGGCGCAACAGCTTGGTACTGCTTTTTCACGGCGCGTTCGCGAAACAGCAGCGCGTATCGATCGCGGTGTTCGGGCTGCACCGTGAACAACACCACGCCTGCAGTTTCGCGATCCAGCCGATGCATAGGGGCCAATGTATCGATGCCCAGCTTTCGCTTCAGCCGGACTAACACCGTCTCTTGCACATAGCGCCCGGCAGGAGACATTGGCAAAAAATGCGGTTTATCAACTGCAACGATGAAATCATCTTGAAACAACACCACCTCATCGAACGGAATGCGCGGCTCGTCTTCAATGTTCCGGTAATAATAGAGTTTTTGATGCGCTTGATAGAGACGTGCAGGCAAAGCCGGAACACCAGCGCTGTCAACGACATCACCGCGCTGCATACGGGCAATAATTTCGGCTCGCGCAATATGCGGAAAACGATCCGCCAAAAAATCAAGTAGCGTCGGCCACGCGCCGTTCGGTAGCGAGATACAGCTTGGGCCAACGCCATTTTTAGTCGGCAACATCAGCAACAACATTTATTGCGATACCCAACAAAAAATGCGATGGCACGTTATGTCGATCCATCCAACTCTTTCGCCCGCTTCAAACGCCATTCACCGTCAGGCTCGCCACCGTACACATCTTCTAGTGTGGTTTCTGTTTCTTGTAATTTTGTATCCAGCGCGATGCGGTTATCAAACACAAAGCATTCGCCGTCCCAGTCTTTTTCGGCATCAGGCATTTCTTTAAAGTAGTTCAAAATGCCGCCTTGCAATTGAAAAACCTCTATGTCCAAATCGCGCATCCAAGCGCTGGTTTTTTCACAGCGAATGCCGCCGGTGCAATACATCGCGACCCGTTTTCCCTGGGCTTTCCATTCATCGATGTGCGCTTTAACGTATCGGGGGAAGTCCCGGAAATTGGTGACATTCGGATCCACCGCATTTTTAAAACGTCCCAATTTAAACTCGAAGCTATTGCGATTGTCGAGCAGCACCACATCATCTTCCGCAATCAATTTGCGCCAATCAGCGGGGCTCACATCGATGCCAGTGTTGCGGGCGTCCACCCCCGAAATCCCCAAAGGCACAATTTCTGGCTTTCGATAAACCTTCATGCGGCCAAATGGCGGGGTTTTGCATTCGGTGCGTTTAAACACGATGCCGCCAAAGCTTGCATGCGCCGACAGTGCCGCTTGAAATGCGTCGATCTGCGCCGTTGTTCCCGCCACCATGCCATTAATGCCCTCAGTCGCAACCAAAATCGAGCCAAGCAAATCGGTTGTGATGCTGCGCAGGTATTCGATGACCCCTTCAGGATCGTCGAGTGGAGCAAATTTATAAAACGCAGTGTGGTGAATGGCTGCAGAATTAAGCGGCGTGTTCATATTAATTTTCGCGGTACAAAAAATCCGATCCCGTATTTTCGCACGAAGCCCCGCTGGGTTGATAGTCGATGAAGCGCTGAGTTCGGTTGACGCTATTTGCTTGAAGAATGAATGCTAAAAGGGCCAAACGCGGCTCCTAGACTGCCGTTTGAAGCCAAACGACCCCAAACGGCAGGCCCGGCGGGGTGTTTTTCCAATCCTTGGCCATTGTAAATCTATGATCGTTCAGCGGCTTCCGCCATGTCGACGCAGTCAGGGGATTCCCAAGTGCCCAGCCAAATATGCAACAATCTAGACTGGGAGAAAAGCTGTTGCACCAAGATGCAGACTATAAATTTTGCGAGCCTAACACGTCATCACGAACCGCCGCAAAAATTCGCACAAAACAGAAAGCCATCAGCGGAGACGCAATATGAACGCTAAGTTTGATATTAAGAAGATATGGACGAAATATTTTTCGTCGATTAACGTCTTTATCCGCGCCGGGCTGGGCATCGGCATTGTGGGGTTGTTCGTATTGAACTATTCGCTTGGTGAACCCCTTACGTTTTTTCAGCGGCTTGAATATCAAACATATGACACTCGGCTCCGCGCAACAATGCCAGAGACAATTGATCCGCGCATTGTGATTATCGATATTGACGAAAAAAGCTTGTCTGCTGAGGGCCGCTGGCCCTGGGGACGAGACAAAGTTGCAAAGCTAACGCGGCAGTTATTTGAAAGCTACAAAACAAAAGTTGTCGGCTTCGACGTATTCTTCGCCGAACCCGATACCAGCTCTGGCTTGGCAAAATTAGAGGCGCTGAGCAAAGACACTCTTAAGTCGAACATTGAATTCCAAGAAAAACTCGCAGAAATTCGTCCATCACTTGATTACGATAAGCTGTTTGCCGATGAAATCGCTAAACACTCCGTTGTTTTATCTTTCGCCCCCAGCAATGACCGCAATAGTGAACTGACGAAGCTGGAAATTGGTGTTTTGCCGTCACCTACGTTTTCAACAGCGACATTTAGCGGTAAACCATTCTCAACGCCAAGGTTTACAGGTTACAGCGCCAATCTGAAAGAGTTTCAAACGGCTGCGTCCGCTACCGGACACATTTTGCCGCTGATTGATTTTGACGGGGTGCTTCGGCGAGTACCAACATTTGTTCAGTATAAAGACGCGTACTACGAATCGCTATCTATCGCGACTTACAGGGCTTTCCTTGATAACGAGCCCATCATCGTTAATATGCGCAAGGACGACGAAGGCGACGGCCGACTTCGGTTGGATAACGTGAGCTTCGGCAAAAAGACTGTCGTCTCCCTTGACGATGACGGCACGGCATTAATTCCCTACCGAGGCAGGTCCCCAATGTACCGATATATTTCGGCGACGGATGTCATTCAAGGAAAACTAGCGCCCGGTGAGCTCGACGGAAAAATTGCGTTGGTTGGGACATCCGCGGCAGGCTTGTTCGATTTGAGAAACACCCCAGTCGGCGAAATTTATCCTGGGGTTGAGGCGCATGCCAATTTGTTGTCTGGCTATTTGGACAACAATATCAAACGCCGTCCCCACTTTGAATTTGCCATCAAAATCTGGATCGTACTGGCGATCGGTATCGCGCTGGCATTCGCATTGGTTAAGCTCAATCCGCTTTGGTCAACCCTGACTGTCGCGCTGACAGTTTTAGCTTTGATTGGCTTTAATATGTATTGGTGGAGTAATAATCTTGTCCTGCCGCTGGCCATGCCACTCCTGCTGATCGGTGCACTTTATCTATTCAACATGGCCTATGGCTTCTTCATCGAAGCGCGCTCCAAGCGCCAAATTACCGGCATCTTCGGGACTTATGTGCCCAAAGAGTTGGTGGAAGAAATGGCGAAAAATCCGTCCAACTATTCCACCAAAGGTGAAAGCCGCGATATGACGGTGTTGTTTTCGGATATTCGCAACTTTACCTCGATCTCTGAAGGCTTATCGCCGACGGAATTGACAGCGATGATGAACGATTACTTGACGGATATGACGCAGACGATTCAGACGCAGCGCGGCACGATTGATAAATATATTGGTGACGCAATCATGGCGTTTTGGGGTGCGCCGGTCAGCGATGAAAAACACGCCGAACATGCGCTGCTGTCGGCGTTGGCGATGCAAAAACGGATCAAAGAAATTGCGCCCGCTTACATCAAGCGCGGCTGGCCAAAATTGGAAATCGGTGTGGGCTTGAATTGCGGCGTGATGAACGTCGGCGACATGGGTTCGACGTTTCGACGTGCCTACACCGTGATGGGCGATGCCGTAAATTTGGCTGCGCGTTTGGAAGGCCAAACCAAGGAATACGGCGTCGGCATTTTGGTGTCAGAAAACATCGTGAACGCAGTGCCAAGCGTCGTCTATCGCGAGCTGGATCGGATTCGTGTGAAGGGAAAGCTTGAGCCGATTAGCATTTATGAACCCGTGGGCATGAAAGGTGAAATCGTTGAGCAGCTGCTGAACGAGATTGATCGCTTCCACCGTGCGCTGGATCGTTATAAAGAGCAGCGCTGGGACGATGCTGAACAAATATTGACTGCCCTGTTACACGCCGATCCTTCGCGCAAAGCGTACAAGGTTTATTTGCAGCGTATTGCTAATTTCAAAATAAACCCGCCAGGCAAAAATTGGGATGGCGTGTTTGTCGCAACCACGAAGTAGTTATCTAACCACAGCAAAGTGATTCTTGAAAACATGGTGGCTGGGTTAGGGTGAGGGAAGCGCCGAACGAAGCTTCGAGCGCATTAGAGTGCGTGGAACAAGCGCGGCAGTATTTTCCTCACGCCTAAAGCCTCACCTCCTGAGCCCCACCCCGTTCATCCCTCAGCCCTGCCCCCACACCTCTGATCCCTCCTACCCCTCGTCCCTTCACCCTTCACCCCTCACCCTTCACTCCTCATCCCTCAATCCTCAATCCTCACTCCTAACCGATGATCAACTACCCTCACCTCACCCCGCCAGCACCCGGCGAATCGATTCTGGTTGCGCCCGGCATTTACTGGATACGGATGCCGTTACCATTTAAGTTGGATCATATTAATTTATGGCTGCTTGAAGATAACGGCGGAGAAACCGGTGATGGATGGACCATCGTGGATACCGGCTACGGCATCGACACCACGCATGCGCTCTGGGAACGGCATTTTGTTGAGACCATGCGCGGCCTGCCAGTAAAGCGGATTATTGTGACGCACTATCATCCCGATCATGTCGGCTGTGCAGCTTGGCTCCACGAGCGCACCGGTGCTGCCTTGTGGATGACCGCAACAGAATATTTGTCGGCACATGCTGCCGTTGAGGATACGGCGGGCTTTGATAACGCCAATTCAGCGCAGCTTTTTTTAGCACACGGGCTCGCAAAGATTCGCCCAGATTTTGCAGCAGCACAGAATGAGCGCAGTGGCGGCTACAAACGCGGCGTACCGAGCGTTCCCAAGCAATTTAATCGCATAATGGCCGGCGATTCCCTTCGCATCGGCCATCGCGAATGGCGCGTTATCACAGCATTTGGCCACGCGCCTGAACACGCGACGCTGTTTTCAGCAGACGATAACGTGCTGATTTCTGGCGATCAGGTGTTACCGCGCATCACCACCAACGTTGGGGTATGGGGAAATCAACCAGAGGCAAATCCGCTCAAACAGTTTCTAGACAGTAATCAACAATTCTTGTCGTTGCCTGCTGCGACGCTGGTGTTGCCGTCTCATGATCGGGTGTTCAACGGATTGCACGAGCGCATCAGCGAATTGGCAAACCACCACGAGGCGCGGCTGCTTGATTTATTGTCCGCCATTCATGAACCGAAATCAGCCGCCGAGATTTTGCCGGTGCTATTTAAACGCGAGCTCGACAATCACCAACTTGTGTTTGCGATCGGGGAGGCGATCGCGCATTTACATTTTCTTTGGTTTGCGGGGCGTGCCAAACGTAGCAAAAACGCGGATGGTGTTTTCCTGTTTCAGGCGGTTCCCCGGTTGTAGTAAATACTCCGGAACATCCGGGGACATCCTAAAATACAAGCATCGACCAAGCACTAATCCACTAGTCCATTACTCCGCAGGCGCTTCGATCATGGGCAATTTCACGGTGAACGTTGTACCACGCTTATCGCCTTGAAATGCGGCCGCTTTGCTCGACACCGCGATGGTGCCGCCATGACGCAACACCACCGTTTTGACAAAGACCAGTCCTAAACCAATACCATCCTCTTCCGGCTGGCCTTCTTGCCGAATCCGCGCGAAGCGGGTGAACAACTTGTTCGCATCAGCATCGGCAATTCCATAGCCCTGATCGATGATGTCAACAAACCACATGGGTGGTATGGCGCGATTCAAGCTCAAACGACAGGTCACGGTGGTCTCAGGCGGGCTGTATTTGATTGCGTTTGAGAGCAGATTCATCAAGACACGGGTGAGCAGATCACGGTCTCCATTTACCCACGCCTCAGCAGCGGGCATATCGTTAATGATCTTGATATTTTTAGCCGAGGCCAACGTCCAGGCTTCCTCGGTAGCATCAAGCAGGAGCTCGCTCAAATCTAGCGGCTCGAAATCTTGCGGCTTGGATCGCTCCGCTTTGGCGAGACGCAAAAAATCATCCGCCAACGTGAGTGTGCGGCGTGCATAGCGGCCGATACGGTCATTCAGCTTTTCGCTCGGCATGCTGCTCGGGTCTTCGCGCTGCATCTCCAGCAAGGTCAAAATTGAGGCTTGCGGGGAGCGCATATCGTGCGACAAAAACCGTAGCGCTTCGTCACGACGGCGCTCGGATTCCCGCAGTGGTGAAATATCAGTAAGGGTTACAATCGTTGCCGTATGTAAACCGGTGTCGGAAAACGACGGCGCAATTTGCACCAAAAATTCACGATCGTCGTCGCCACTCGCCTCTACCGTAATGGCCCGGGTGTCATCGGCCACATTGGCCCAAAGTCCGCGCCAGTCGCGGCTTTCGTGATGTTGGATTGTGGACATGAGTTCAAAAACATCACGGCCTTCAAGCGGTTGTTGCTTAGGTTCGTTAGGCGTTGATGCGATAGCGATTCCAAACATTTTGTCCGCGCTGGTGTTAGCCAACAAGACATTGCCGTTGAAGTCCGTCACGAGGGCCGCCTCAGGCAAGCTCTCCAACGAATTCACGACAAAGCGGTTTAGACTCCGCAATCGGTGTGTTGCCGCTCGCAGCGCGGCGATACGCCGCTCCACTACGTCGGGGACAAACACATTAGCTGAATGCGATGTTTGCGCCGCGCGCTGCGGAATCAATAGTGGCGCGCCTTGCGGTGCAATCACGCGCGCCGCCTCGGGTGTAAACACGCTGGGCTCTCTCTCAAGCGCTAGCAGCTCTTCGTTTAAGTAATTTTGGGTGGCTTCCAATTTGCGCCAACTCCAAAGCGGATAAGCCAAGACGATACACAGCAGCAACGGAACAGGCGGCAGCCAAACCGAGCCGTAGCGGAAGAGCATCAAAACCGCAATGAATACCGCTACGCTAAGCGACGCCGTGAGTGCAATCGCCTGCCGCGGCGTGAGCCACAAATAGGAGAGTAACAGCAGCAAGATGGCCGCCACGGTCAACGATGCCGCAGCCCGTTTCGACATGATGCGAAGATTAATTCCTTGGCGCAAGCCTTGGAGCACATTAGCGTGAATTTCAATCCCCGACATGGCGCGATCAAGTCCCGAGACCGGCGTTGGAAATTCATCACCTGAGCCGCCGGCTGTCATGCCGACTAGTACGATTTTGTCTTTGAACATAGCTGCCGGATAGTCGCCGCTCAATACTGAAAAATACGGCAGCGGCACAAAATGCCCTGGGGGCCCTGCGTAAGGAATTAAATAAGCATGATCGGTAGCCCATATTGCACCGCGTCGAACAGCCTGTTTGCCTGCCGCGCTCGCTTTGGTCGAAGGAGCGGGTTCACCGGGTAGCGCCGTTCGCGACGACCATAAATCGGGCTCTGCGACCGACAAGACCGCCAACGCCAACAAGTCGTAGCGAGGGATGGTCATCCCAGCACGCAAAAAAGCTTGGCGCACCACGCCATCGGTATCAAGCTGCGGCGCGATATGCCCCAGCCTCGCGGCACCATTGGTAAAAGCCGCGATAGGTTCCGATTCGCCGGACAACCCATCGACACTAACGCGGGCGGTAACAGGCAACACCAAGCGGTGATTACGAGAAATAGACGCCGCAAGGACTTCGTCACTCACCGGATCGCGCTGGTCGGGTTCTGACAAAATCACATCGAGAGCCACTGCTTTAGCGCCCGCTTCGGTGAGGCGATCAATCAATGTTGCGTGAATATTGCGCCGCCACGGCCAGCGGCCAATTTGCCGAAGGCTTTCCTCGTCGATACCGATAATCACAATATCTTGCTGAACTGGGCGCTGCCAGAGCGCGAGCGCTTGGTCATAGAGCGCTTGGTCAAGCCTTGAAAACCAGTCGCCGCGCATGGCGACCAGCGCTGTTGTGGAGAGGAAAAATGCGATGATCAACCACTCGCGAATCACCGGATGGCGCAGCGTGTTCAGCAGATTGGTCTTATCGAGGCGCATCAATCAGAAGGCATCAGACGGACCGTGCGACACGGATCATGCACTTCGCGAGACTGCCGCGAAGACATGAGTGGCGCGCGGAAAACCCCAATTCGCAGTCATACTTGGCGGTATAAATCTACAAGCCGAGTATTGGCAAACCAAACATTAGCAACCACCACTGCGATGCGTAGACTTCTACCTGCTGTGTTTCGCTCCATGGCCCTTTGAATCCAGCGCTCTGGCCAGCTTGAACAGCCGAATGTACGGCGCTGGCTGATTTTTCAGCATTCGGGTTCAGCGGCGGATCAACTGCGCGTACGCGGATGTAATAAACATTTTTGCTTAAACCATCCGCCGTGACCTCGGGCTTATCGACAACGCGGTCAATCACGATGTCGGTAAAACGATCGTTACGCGAAAGCTGGAACTGGTAAAACTGGCCACCGGATTGACCGGAATCCTTCACACCACCCCATGAAAAACGCGCTTCATTGCCCTTGACGAGCGGAACAGCAAGAATTGCTTTCACATCACGCGCGGTAAAAGCTTGTGCCTCACTAAATGGACCCATGTCGCCGTTAGCGCGAACACTAGCAACCCGCCATTGATATTGGCCAGGCGTTAACCCAGCATCCAGCGAAAAGGCCGTGCCTGCGATGACACGCTTGTCGATCAGCGGCGCAAAAAATTGAGATTTTCCATCACGATCAAGCTGACGATCAATCTGAATCTGATAGGCAAGAGCCTCTTTGGTTTCGGCCCATTCAAACCGGCCCTGCCCTGCCGGAACCTGCGCGTTGGGCGCGGGTGTTGCTAGAAACGGCGGAACCGGGGTCGCACGTACCTCAAGCGTTTTAACGGCATCGTTGCCCTCCAAGCCATTCTCATCGATGCCGCGAATACGGAAATACAATTTGCCGTCCGGCAACGCGGCCATCTCAATAATCGGCGCCGTTGCTTGTGCATCCGCAATCAGATTATTGAAGTTCGCATCGGTGGCTACTTGGCCGCGATAGCCGCGTGCCATCGCAATCGCAGGAAATTGAAAACGCGTTTTGGCTGTTGACGTTGACGCGGCAATGCCACTTAAATCGGGTGCTGGCAACAAGGCAATTGGCGCCGATGGCGGTTTTCCGGCTTCAACAACAGACCCAAAGCCCGCCGGCAGTGAGAGGAGCTTCGACTGCCCGCTCGATGCCACAGCGACAGCCCCTTCTACCACCTCACTCAATGCACGTGTGCCGGCCTCATCGCCACCAACCCGAAACACCGTTCCGCGCACGCCCATGTTCGAGGTTGGCGTGCGAATTTCGTAGCGGCTGCTCGGCCCTTTTTGCTTGGCAACCGTGGTTTCCACGCGGCCCGATTCAAGCCTCACGACCGTATCCGCCACGCCGCCGGTGTTGGCCAACTGGCGCGCGTTTTCAAGTTGAATCGACGACTTGGATTGCACTTTTAAAATCGATCCATCCGCCAAGCGAATACTGATAAATCCATCGTCGCCTGTTTTTAATTTATCACCTTCTTTGACCGCACTGCCAAGTGCCAAGGGGCCGCTACTCGCGGTCACTTTGCCCTGCACCGCGATCACTTCTGCGTTCGCGAGCTCGGTGCGCATTTGCGAAACCGGCATACGAATTCGCGTGCCGACGGGTATCAGGTTTGGATTATCCACCTGATTGATTTTTTGCAGCGCTTGCCAGTTCTGTTTTTTAATCAAAAAGCGATTGGCAATTTTGATGAGCGAATCACCTGGCCCGGCGATGTGCGTATAAAAGCGCTCTTCGGCTTGGCTGCTATTGCTAAGCAACAATATGCTCAACAATAGTCCAAAACCAAGGTTAAAAGAGCCAGCGAAAAAATTTGTGGCGGCAATGCGGCACTTGGACAGCGGCATCGCTATTGGGGCGGGCGTAAATTTGAGCATTACGATCTCTTTGAAAAGTATCTCTGGGGAATCGATTATCGTCTGGCATGCTTTAGCCGACCGCAGTAATGCAGATCGCGGAGGCCGCACACAGCCACTGCGAATTAAGGCACAAAATTGGTGCCCACACTCGTTTTTGACAAAAAATCACATTAGCAGTATTTTGGTTGTCGTGGCGCTAGGTTAGCGACGGGCGTTTCAAAGGCAGCAATGGAATAACTTCAATGCCGCCGAGGCACGGCTACAACGCCTGCACGAGGCCGTGTATTTGCCTGCCAATCCGGGCCTACGCCTTACTCATCACGGAACAAGCTTTAAGCGTGCTTTGAACTTGTTTTAAGAAACCTAAGCAGGCGGCTTTTCAGGTGTCGTGACACGTTCCAAGCGATAGCCGAAATTGTAAATGGGCATGAGTTTCACGCCGTGCTCAGTACCTAATTCTAATTTCTTGCGAACTCGGCTCACGTGGGTATCAACGGTGCGTGACTGCACCTCGCTGCTGCGTCCCCAAACGCTCTCGGAAATATGCCCGCGCGACAAAAGTCGGCCGATATTTCGGAATAAAAACAGTGTGAGATCGTATTCTTTGTCGGTCATCTCGACCGCATCGCCATTAAAGTAAATCACGCGGTTGGCCACATCGATACGATAGTGTGGCAATTCAATGGCTTCCGTCTCGGCGAGCTTGGGACGCGCACGGCGCAGCAGTGCCTCAACACGCGCCAGCAATTCCAAACGCCGTACCGGTTTAATCATGTAATCATCGGCGCCGTTTGCCAGCGCCGAAACAATATCTTCTTCCGAATCGCGACTGGTCGCAAACAGTACCGGCGTTGTTGATTGGTTTTTATCGCGCAGCCATTTCAGGACTTCTTCGCCCGACAAGTCGGGCACGTGCCAATCGAGAATGAACAAATCGTAACTCTCGCGGCCTGCTTCGCGCAAAATTACTCTGCCCGACACAAAATGATGCACGATATGGCCCGCGCCTTCGAGCCATTGTTGCATGGCAGCGCCAACATCAACATCATCTTCGAGCAACGCAATTCTCATTCCATACCCCTCAAGTTATTTAACATTATTTCACAATTGTAATCGGAAAAAACATGATGGGTGCATATGAGACTATCCGGCTTCGTCGGCTGCTTATTAGAAATAGTATTTTCAGCGGCTTTTGGTCGGTTTCTTAAGCTTTCAGGGTATTCCTTGCCGTATTTCTACCGTGCAATCTATTTTATCGTCGCAGCTTATTAAATCAATGCTTTCATCGCTGTCTCTAACCCTGCCGCCGTCATCGGGTGCATTCGCCCACCCATCAATTCTTGGGTCAGCCGGACCGAAGCCGTCCAATGCCAATGCTCTTGCGGCGTCGGATTAATCCATACCGAGCGACGATAAAAATCGGTCATGCGTTTTAGCCACACGCTGCCGGCCTCCTCGTTGTAATGCTCCACGCTGCCGCCTGGCTGCAGAATTTCATACGGGCTCATCGTCGCATCGCCGACGAAAATGAGTTTGTAATCATGGCCGTATTTGTTAAGCGCATCGAGCGTTGAGAATTTTTCGCTATGGCGCAGGCGGTTATTGCGCCACACCGATTCATAAATAAAATTATGAAAATAAAAATATTCAAGGTGCTTAAATTCTGTTTTCGCAGCTGAAAATAGCTCCTCACAGCGATGGACATAATCATCCATCGAACCACCCACGTCCAAGAAGAGCAACACTTTCACATTGTTATGGCGCTCTGGAACCAGCTTTAAATCGAGATAGCCCGCATTGTTGGCGGTTGCTCTGATGGTGCCGTCCATGTCCAACTCTTCTTCCGCTCCGGTGCGGGCGAATTTGCGGAGCCGGCGCAATGCCAGTTGGATATTGCGGATCCCGAGTTCCGCGTTATCGTCGTAATCCTTATATTCGCGCTGATCCCAGACCTTCACTGCGCGGCGGTTCCGGGATTTATCCTGGCCAATGCGCACGCCCTCGGGGTTATAGCCGTAGGCGCCGAACGGTGAGGTGCCTGCCGTGCCGATCCATTTGCTGCCGCCCTGGTGACGTTCCTTTTGCTCGGCCAGCCGCTCTTTGAGGGTTTCCATCAACTTTTCCCAGCCGCCCAGTGCCTCAACCTGCGCTTTTTCTTCATCCGATAATAAACGCTCGGCCAGCTTCCGGAGCCATTCTTCAGGCAATTCTTGCTTGAACGCCTTATCCAGAGCCGAGCTCAGCGATTCAACGCCCTTAAAATATTGGGCGAAAGCGCGATCAAAGCGATCAAAATGGGTTTCATCTTTGACCAAACTGGCGCGCGATAGATAATAAAACTCATCGACACTGCCGTAGTTGTCAAAAATCACTGCACCTTTTTGCATCACCTCACACAGCATCAAATATTCTTTGACAGAAACGGGCAAGCCGGCTTGCTTTAGACCCAGAAAAAAATCGATCAACATTTAAGTTGGCAACCGTCTGGGTCTAAAACGCCAAAGATGAACGCGCTGAACTGAAAGCAATTCGGCATCACTCAGTTTTTCCGCGCCCGCGATAAAAACGCCAAGCGTTCAAACAAATGCACATCCTGTTCGTTCTTCAATAACGCGCCGTAGAGTGGCGGAATCAGCGAGGCGGCATCGTTTGATTTCAACGCTTCTGGCGAAATATCTTCAGCCACCAACAGCTTGATCCAATCGAGCAACTCTGAGGTGGAAGGTTTCTTTTTCAGGCCGGGCAGTTCACGAATATCGAAAAAGACTTCCAGCGCTTCTTTCAGCAGATTTTTCTTTAAGCCCGGGTAGTGGACATCAACAATCTGCTGCATCACATCGCGATCCGGGAAGCGAATGTAATGAAAAAAGCAGCGCCGCAAAAACGCATCCGGCAGTTCCTTTTCGTTGTTACTGGTGATGATAATGATCGGCCGATGCTTGGCAACCACCGTCTCGCGGGTCTCGTAAACATAGAATTCCATGCGGTCTAATTCGCGCAGCAGATCGTTCGGGAATTCAATATCGGCTTTGTCGATCTCATCAATCAACAACACCACCTGTTCATCGGCATCAAAGGCGCGCCACAACATGCCTTGGTGAATATAGTTGCGAATATCTTTTACTTTTTCCTCACCCAATTGCGAATCGCGCAAGCGTGAAACCGCATCGTATTCATACAAACCCTGCTGCGCTTTGGTGGTGGATTTAATGTGCCATTGGATGAGCTTTTTACCGAGTGATTTGGCGACCTCCTCGGCCAACATCGTCTTGCCGGTTCCCGGTTCGCCTTTAATGAGCAGCGGGCGCTGAAGCGTCACCGCGGCATTCACGGCCAGCATCAAATCGGGTGTCGCAATATAGTTATCACTACCTGTAAACTTCATCATCATCCGCACGCTTGTTTAGGTTGTTCAGTTTTAAAAACCCATTATACGATTGGAGTACCCCATCATGATTCGCATGAATACATTTCATTTGCTTGTGCTACCACTAGCCGCTCTGCCGCTAGCCATATCTTCAACGCTCGCAATGGCGGCTACCAGCGTCACGATCTACTCCAGCGCCCAGCCGGGCACGCTGTCGACCACTAATTTTCAAAATAGTGGCGAAAACTACGCCAATGCGATCCCAGGCTATGGCGTAGTGCGGCAAGAGCAAGATGTAGTGCTCAACAAAGGCCGCACTGTGATTCGCATCTCGGATGTGCCTGCATTAATTGATCCCACAACCGTCTCGTTTGAATCGGTGACGGATCCGGCCAACACCCGTGTGATCGAGCAGAGTTTTGAGTTTGATCTCACCAGCACCACCAAGCTGCTGCAAAAATATTTGGATCGTGAAGTAACAGTCGAACAGGTGCGCGGGCAAACGGTGGAGGCCACCACTGGCACACTGATCGGCACGCAAGGCGGACTCATTTTGAAAATGGCCGATGGCAGCATCCGCACCATCGGTGCGTATTCTGGCGTGAAATTGGCATCGCTTCCTGGCGGGCTGATTAGCAAGCCGACGCTGGTGTGGGATGTGGCCGCAAGCCGCGCTGGGACTCATGTTGCGCGATATGGCTTCCAAACCCGCGGCATCACTTGGTGGACTGATTACAACTTAACGCTCAATGAAGACCAAGGCGGCTGCAAACTCGATATCGGCGCATGGGTCACGATTGTGAACCAGACCGGTGCCACGTTTGAGAACGCGAAATTGAAGCTGGTAGCGGGCGATGTGCAGCGGGCGCAGCCGCAGGCTGCACAACCACAGATGCTCGGCAAAACAATGCGAATGAATAGCGCCGTGGTGGAGGACGCCGGGTTCGCAGAAAAATCCTTCTTCGAATATCACCTTTACACCCTCGGTCGCCCGACCACGCTTCCGAACAACGCCACCAAACAAATCGAACTGTTCCCCACAGTTCTCGGCGCAGCTTGCGAGAAAAAGCTGGTTTACTACGGCGCAAATAACTATTTCCCCGGCTATTCCACGCAAATAACCGATCGAGATTACGGCAACCAATCCAACAAAAAAGTTGATGTCTATGTGCGCTTCAAAAACCGCGAAGAGAACAAGCTCGGCATCCCGCTGCCCGCGGGTAAAATCCGCGTCGCCAAGCTCGATACGCAAGACCAATCGCTGGAATTTATCGGTGAAGATTTAATCGATCACACACCCAAAAACGAAACAGTACAAATTAAGCTCGGCAGCGCGTTCGATGTGGTCGGCGAACGCCGCCAAGTGGACTTCCGCGTGGACAATAAAGCCAGATGGATGGAAGAAGATATCGAAGTCAAAATTCGCAACCAAAAAGGCGAAACCGCAAATGTGATCGTCAAGGAAAACCTCTACCGCTGGAGCAATTGGTCGATCATCAAAAAGAGCGGCGAGTTCGAAAAAGTCGATGCCCGGACGATTCATTTCAATTTGAAAATTGCCAAAGAATCTGAAGCGGTGGTGCGATATACGGTTCGGTATACTTGGTAGCTCGGTAAGCTTTTAAGGGTTTGAATGCGCAGTGCTGGCATCACCCTTTGTGAACCACGAACCACCATTTTGAATCGGTAAACAACATCTAATGCGAACGCTAAATTGCTTAATAAGTGCGCTATTTTTAACAATATTTTTCGTAAGCGCTATCAACGCAAAACCAACTGAACGCAAAGTAGAAGAGTTGACAGCGGAGTTTCCATACATTCCATTAGAGACAACAGATTCTCTTGGGCGGAAAATCGACATTTATCTTACCGACCTCAAAATTGTAGATGATCGCCCTCTAATTCTTTTTATTCAGGGTTCGGGCTGTAGGTCGCATTTTTTCAAGCGCAATGGACTAAGCAACGGGCTGCTATCACTTATCCGTCGCGCTAATGCTGAGAAAGCGCAAATCCTCGCCGTAGAGAAGCCGGGGGTTGAGCTATTTGATTCGGCAGAGCGTTCAGGAACGGCGGATTGTTCCGAGAATTTTAAACGAGAACAAACTGGCGAACGCTGGCTGGAAGCATTGTCGGCAGGGTTACGAGCAGCAATTGCGCAAAGAGGAGTTTCACCACGCGCCATTATGGTCATTGGTCATTCGGAGGGCGCTGGCTTTGCGGCGCGATTAGCACTTCAGGAACGCAGCGTATCCCACGTCGCGATGCTTTCATCTGCGCCCTATTCTCAGCTCCAAGATTTTTTCGCATTCGCTGTTGCGGATGAAGGACCTTTTTTAAAAGCCCCCGAAACAAAAAATGAACGCTTAAAAATCGTGTTCAATGCGTGGGAATCGGTAAACCTAGAGCCAACCAGTGAAAGCAAACTCGTATTTGGTCATACGCATCGTTACTGGGCTGACAAGTTTCGATCATTCAATTTTACGAAGCTTGAAAACACAACAGCAAAGTTTTTTTTCGCTTATGGGGACCGTGACGAAAATGCATCGCCCAAAGCAATGGATACTTTTGCGATTGATCTTTTAACGCGAGAACGCAACTTAACATGGCTCCGCATTGAGGGCGCTGGGCACAGCCTATCCAAAGCTGGAGATTTGTCGGGCAAGTTAATGGGTGACACCATTAAACAGGCCTCGCAGTGGTTTCTTGGCGAACCATTTGATCGAAAAAACGTAATCTGGCCTACGGAATAGGAGGGTATAAATATTTTTGTGTAGATTAAATTTTTGCTAGGCTTCTTAACTCACCAAGGAGTCACGCATGTCGCACCGCAAAACCGCTATTCCCGCATTACCGTTAGCCAGCCAGAAACTTATAGAGCAGCTCATGGCA
>JBBRAM010000011.1:0-118446 GCA_038206765.1 Burkholderiales bacterium
CATCCAGTTTCATCATCTGGGAAGGCATTTATTCTTATATCTTGTTGTTTTATATGCGTTTACTTGTAAAAATGTCGTCTCACCGCTATTGATTATTCTCAAATAGTATTAACTTTTCTCATTTGGTGTTAACTTTTGACAGCAAACCCCGCCTCATGTGCCATCTGATCCGCATGGTAGCTCGAACGCACCATTGGCCCCGACGCTGCATGGACGAAGCCCATCTTGTAGGCTTCAGTTTCAAACATTTTGAAATCATCAGGCGTGACATAGCGCAGCACCGCCAGATGCCCGCCGGAGGGCTGCAGGTATTGGCCGATGGTGAGCATATCAACATCGTGGGCGCGAAGATCACGCATGACATCCAAAATTTCTTCGTTGGTTTCGCCTAACCCAAGCATGATGCCGCTTTTGGTAGCGACGTTGGGGTGTTCCGCTTTGAAGTCTTTTAGCAGCTTAAGTGAATGCGCATAATCCGAGCCCGGGCGGGCTTGTTTGTAAAGGCGCGGCACGGTTTCTAAATTATGATTCATCACATCCGGCGGCGCATCGCGCAAGATGCCGAGCGCACGATCCAAGCGACCTCGGAAATCAGGCGTTAAAATTTCAATCCGCGTAGCTGGTGAAAGCTTTCTGGTTTCACGGATACAGTTAACAAAATGTTCTGCGCCACCATCGCGCAAATCGTCGCGATCAACACTGGTGATGACGACGTACTTTAATTTTAGTTTGGCAATGGTCTCAGCCAAATGGCGCGGCTCATCGACATCGAGCGGTAACGGCCGTCCATGGCCGACATCGCAAAACGGGCAGCGTCGGGTGCAGAGATCACCCATGATCATGAAGGTGGCCGTGCCTTTACCGAAACATTCGCCGATATTCGGACACGACGCTTCTTCACACACCGTGTGCAAATTGGCATCGCGCAGAATTTTTTTGATCTCGTAAAAACGTGTCGTGACTGAACCGGCTTTGACGCGAATCCAGTCCGGTTTTTTCAGTCGATCTGCCAGCGCAACGGGAATAATTTTGATCGGAATGCGCGCGGTTTTAGTTTCACTTTTTTCTTTGATACCTGCTTCTGCCATGATTTTTCCAGTTAAGGGATTAGCTTACTTTGAATAAATATTGTGTTGTAAATGGAGCACCAGCCTCTCGGCAATGTCATCCATTTTAGCTGCTAAGCCAAAGTCGCGCATCTGCGTGACAGCCAGTCCCTCGTAACCACAGGGATTGATACGTGAGAACGGTTCCAAATCCATGTCCACATTGAGCGATAAGCCATGATAGGTAGCGTGATTGGCAATGCGCAGACCGATGGCGGCGATTTTTGCGTCGGTGATTTTGTCTGCATTTTTTACTGCCACGTAAACACCGGGCATCCCCGTTTTGCGAAAGCTAATCACTTTATATTCTGCAAGCAAATCGATCAGGGATTGCTCGATTCTTTGCACAAGCTCTTTGACACCATAGCCTAGATTTTTTATGCCCAACAGCAAATACACCACCAGCTGACCCGGACCATGATAGGTAACCTGCCCGCCGCGCTCGACTTTAATGATTGGGATGTTGCCCGCATCGAGAACATGTTCAAGCTTTCCGGCAAGGCCCAGCGTGTAGACGGGCGGGTGTTCTACCAGCCAAATTTCATCGGGTGCATCCGCTGCGCGGGTACAGTTATGCGCTTGCATGGCGGCCAAGCTAGAGGCGTAGTCAGCAATACCGAGGCGTTTAATGATTGGGGATGGTTTCATCGGCTTTATTAGCTGAGGTTTTGAGCCACGCATGAAATCGTCTTGCTTGACCAGCGACTTAAACCAAGCTCGATAAACGGTGGTTTTACCCTTGTCGAATTTTCATAGTGCCATCAGCACCAATGGATGCGCAGACAATGCACGGTAAATATCATCAATCTGTTTTTTGGATGTGGCGTTGATGGTGGCGGTGACGGATAGAAAATTGCCGTTTTTTGATGGGCGCATTTCCACCAATGTTGAATCCAAGTCGGGCGCATGCTTGACCACAATGTCGATGACGATTTGCGCAAAACCACTTTGCATGCCGTCAGCTGTCATGCGGCCCATTGCCTTGATTGGAAAGGCGGTGGGGAACTTAAGCAAGGTTTCGTTACTACCGCCGTCAAAACCATCAATTGTTTTCGGATGTTCATCTGCCATCGCTAGCGACCCAAAGGCTTCAAACCGTGTTTGTATTCCTGGAACAACGCAAACATCTTCGTAAACATGGCGCCCGGCTTACCCGCAGACGCACCGTTTCCCACCGGCCTGCCATCGAGCGTCGTGATCGGAACGACTTCCTTGGTGGACGACATGATCCACAGCTCATCGGCAGCTCTCACTTCACGGCGCGAGACACGGCGAATTTGCAGCGGCAGCCCGGCCTTGCGGGCGAGCTCAATCATCAATTCATAGGTGATACCGGCGAGCAACAAATTATCGAGCGGCGGGCAGAGAATCACGCCGTCTTTGACAGCGGCGATATTGCTGGCAGATGACTCGGTTAAGTAGCCATCGCGGAACAACATTACCTCATCAGCGCCCTCTTGATTGCCCGCGTGTTTCAACATAACCGCGCCCAGCAAGGCAGTGGCTTTGATGTTACAGCGCAGCCAGCGGTTGTCATCGAGCGAGACGCATGAAATGCCCTTTTCATAGACTTCTGGCTTTGGCGTGGCAAGCGGGTTCACCATCATGAATATGGTTTGCGTTAGGCCCATCGGCGGCGAAAAATCACGTTTCGCCACGCCGCGCGTGATTTGGATATACACGCCAACATTGCCGCCGGCATTAGCGGTAATAAGGGCGCCGATATGCGTTTCCCATTCAGCAATGGTGTACGGATTGGCGATTTCTAATTCATCCAAACTGCGCTGCAAACGCTGCAAATGTTCGGTGCAGCGCAAACCCATACCGTCGTAAAACGGAATGACCTCATACACCCCATCACCAAAAATAAAGCCGCGATCGAGCGGTGAAATATGCGCATCCTCGAACGGCATCAATTTGCCGTTTAGGAATACGGTTGGCAGACACATATTTTGATCGATCATTTTTGCCATACAGAGCCCCAATTTATTTCTTAAAAATTAAACGAATCGCATCCCAGCCGCGCCCCAAAAATCCGGCGGCGGCGACATCTTCTAACGAAACGACAGGGATTTCAGCAACCAGCTTATCGTCTTTCATGAGCTTCATTATCCCTGCTTTTTCGCCTATGCGCAGCGGGGCGAGCAGTGGCTCGGTGGTAGTCAAGGTGGCTTTTAAACCAGTGAATTTATCTTTGGGTAACGTTAGCCAGATGTCGCGCTCAAATCCGAGCTTGACGGTATTTTGCGAACCTTTAAAAATCTCCGGGGTGGCGACAGCATCACCTTTTTTGTACAGCTTTTGCGAATCGAAGAATTGATAGCCGAAGTTCAGCAATTTTTGGCTTTCCTGCGTGCGTGCCGCATCCGAGGCGGTACCGAGCACAACAGAAATGAGTCTTCGCTCGCCGCGCTTGGCAGTAGCAATCAAACAAAAACCAGCGGCTTCAGTGTGGCCGGTTTTTAAACCGTCAACCGTTGGATCAATAAACAGCAATCGATTACGATTCGGCTGCGTGATTTTGTTATGCGTAAATTCTTTTTCTTTGTAGTATGCAAACTCGGTGGGAAAATCACGAATCAACGCATTCGCCAACAATATTAAATCTTCCGCTGTTGAATAATGTTGCGGATTGGGCAATCCGGTTGCGTTGAGGAAGTTGGTGTTTTTCATACCTAATCGCTGCGCTTGTTTGTTCATCATTTGCACAAACAAATCTTCCGACCCGGCGACCGCTTCTGCCAACGCAATTGAAGCATCGTTGCCACTCTGAACAATCATGCCGCGAATTAGCGGCTCTACTGCCGGCGTTTGCTTGGGATCGATGAACATACGCGAACCCTCGGCTTTCCACGCACGCTCGGATACCGTCACCGTTTGCGTGAGGGTGAGCTTCTTGGTTTTGAGCGCGTCAAATACCAAATAAGCTGTCATTAGTTTGGTCAGTGAAGCTGGTTCAAAGCGCTCTGCGGCGGCTTGGGCAGCGAGCGTTTGCCCGCTCGATGCATCGAACAAGATGAATGAACGCGCCTGAATCGGTGGCGGGGTGATTTCGTTGAGAATAGACGCAGCGTTAACACTAGGCGCGGCGTTTGAGACAGCTGGGACGGCTATCGTGGCAACCAATGTCGCTGCAAACAACGACACGGCAATCGATGGCAAGATAAATTTTTTCATAGGATAGTTAAGTAAGCTTTCAGACAATTTAAAGTGTGGAAATGACAGGGGAAAAATCATGCGATTCCTTGACGCGCGCTTGAATCGCCTCGGCCTCTTCGCGGCTTTTGTATGGTCCCAAACGCACGCGATACAAGCCATCTTTTTTCGACACCACAATCGGCTCACGGTTCCAATCGAGCTCACGGCTCATGCGGGCTCGGAAAATTTCGGCGTTGTCTTGTGACGAGAAGGCGCCAAGCTGTAGAAACAGAAGGCCTTGATCGGCAGTGATCGGTGAGGCGGGCGCGATGCTGGTGGTTGTATTGATCGGTACTTCACTTAACTGAACAGTGGATACAACTGCGGCGGCAGGCAGAGTTGGTGCTGCGACAGGCATAGTAGTTGGCGTTGGACTGCTGGTAACGATCGGCAGCGTCGCTGTTTTGCCGTCGGCAAACACGCGCTCCAAGATCACCATGCCGCTGCCGCGTCGCGCGATGTCGAGCCGATTGGCGGCCGCGAACGAGAGATCAACAATTCGCTCCGAATGAAACGGCCCGCGATCATTAATTCTGACCACCACGGATTTACCATTGGCGGGGTTGGTCACGCGCACATAAGACGGCACCGGTAAAGTCGGATGTGCGGCGGTCATGGCGTACATATCGTAAGTCTCGCCATTCGAGGTTTTTTGGCCATGAAATTTACGACCGTACCAAGAGGCAATGCCTTGCTGTTTGAACTTGTCTGTCGCGACGTTGGGCACATAAGTCTTGCCAAACACCACATACGGTTTATTCGCGCCACGATGCAAGGGCTCATTGCGAGGTACTGCATCGGCAATCGCATCGAGATTGGGGGGCGGATTGACGCCGGGACCATCGTCCAAATAATAGCCCCCCGATTTTGCGGTGTTGCTGATGCCCGTTGCCGTCGCCGGGGCCGAATGTTTGTCTGGGGAATCCGCATTCTTCGGCGTGGAACCGCAACCGCATAACGCCAAAATTAGAACACCAACACCAGCATTGGCGAGCATCTTGGGCCAGTTTTGCCTCAAAACGCGCGCCAACTGGCGACTCTCATGTACTTTAGCGACCGGTTGCATTAGGTCGAAACCAATTGTCTGTGCGTCGCGATACTCATCAACATGCCAAACGAAATACACATCGATAAAATCGCCGTGCCGCCATAGCTCATGAGCGGCAACGGCACGCCGACCACCGGCAAGATGCCGGTCACCATGCCGATATTGACAAACGCGTAGGTGAAAAAACTGAGCGTCACGGCACCGCCCAGCAACCGCGCAAACGTGGTGTGGGCGTTAATCGAAATCATCAAGCCGCGACCGATAATGATGAGATAAAGCGTAAATAACAACAGCACACCAATCAAGCCAAACTCCTCACCGAACACGGCCAAAATAAAATCCGTCGACCGCTCGGGAATGAAGTCGAGCTGCGCTTGGCTACCCGCTTGCCAACCTTTGCCCAGGATGCCGCCCGAGCCAATGGCAATCGTTGATTGAATAATGTGGTAGCCCGCGCCAAGCGGGTCGCTGGTCGGGTCGAGCAGCATCAAGACGCGGTCTCGCTGGTAATCATGCAGTACGTAGTTCCATAATAGCGGGAGCGAAGCTAGCGCGCCGATGCCCCCGGCAATCAATAATTTCCACGAAAGTCCGGCAAAAAAAATCACAAAAAATCCGGCGGAAAAAATCAAAATGGCGGTGCCCAAATCGGGCTGACGCATCACCAATAGTGTCGGCACCATCAGGATGACACCGGCAATCAAATAATCTGTAAAACTAAGCCCCTCTTCCTTACGATGAAAATACCAAGCCAGTAATAACGGCATGCCTATTTTCATAATTTCCGATGGCTGAATCGTGAACCCGATATTCAACCAGCGCCGCGCACCGTTTCGGATTTCACCAAACAGGGCCACGCTGATCAGCAGCCCAAGCCCTAACAGATAAACCGGAATCGCAAAGCGCATCAAGGTCTGCGGCGGAATATTGGCGATGATCCACATGGCCACAAGGGCAATGCCAAAATTGCGCGCCTGCCCCAATGCACGGTCAAAGGTAATGCCGCCCGATGCCGAGAACACGACCGCTAACGAGATTGCCGCCAACACCGCGAAGGCGATCATCAGCGGCCCGTCAAGGCTCCGCGTGATCGCAAAAAATAATCGGTTAATGGTTGCTTTCATACTTCTTGGTTCAAGTCTGTTGGTTCAAGTCTGTTGGTTCATGTTTGTAGGTTCAGCAACGCTCGGTTGTTCATTAGCAGCGCTGCTGCGCAGCAATCAGGCTATTCATCTTCGGGCTTTTCATCTGCCTCTGCCGCTTTGATTTTTTTCACGTCGGGCAATTTGCCGAGCAAATAATAATCCATTACTGCGCGCGCAATCGGCGCTGCTGCTGCCGCGCCCTTGCCGCCGTTTTCGACCATCACGGCTATGGCGATAGTGGGTTTGTCCGCTGGCGCGTAGGCGATATACCAAGCGTGGTCGCGCAGCTTTTCGGTAATGCGTCCTTCGGCATATTTCTCTCCGCGCTTGAGCCCAAATACCTGTGCGGTGCCGGTTTTTCCAGCGCTCACATAACCGGCATTCACAAATGCGCGGGCACTCGTTCCCGCAGCCACTACACCGGCCATTGCAGCCTTAATCACCGCCACATTTTCCGGTTTTAAGCCCAGCGGAGGAGGTTTGTTGGCATCCGGGTCGCCTGTCAATTTTGCTTTGCCGGTGGCAGCATCAGTAACGGTGCGAACCAGATGCGGGCGCATTGCCACGCCGTCATTGGCGATCGTTGCAGTCGCGTGTGCCAACTGCATCGGCGTAAATGAATTATAGCCTTGGCCAATGCCCGCCGAAATGCTGTCGCCGGTGTACCACTTGCGGGCATCTGGTGCAGCTTTGGCAAACCGGTTACTTTTCCATTGACGCGAGGGCAGCGTGCCCTCCAATTCACCGTCAATGTCAATGCCCGTTTTGCCGCCAAAACCCAATGAGCCCAAAAATTTTGCGGTGTCGTCAATATCGGTTTCAGAGGCAAGTTGGTAGTAATAAGTGTCGCAAGAAACGACTATAGATTTGTGCATGTCCACCATGCCATGACCGCCAACTTTATCGTCATTCCAATAATGCGTCACGCCCGGCAAACGAAATACGCCGGGATCCGATATCGTTTGTTGTGGGGTACGTTTGCCGGACTCCAATGCTGCCAGCGCCAAGAACGGTTTGATGGTTGAACCAGGCGGATAAGCGCCGCGCAGGGCACGATTGAGCAACGGTTTATCGGCTGAGGTATTGAGCAAATCCCAATTTAGCGGGTCAATCCCATCGACAAATAAGTTCGGATCAAATCCCGGTTTGGAGATCAACGCTAGAACTTCACCCGTCGATGGCTCAATAGCGACCATCGAGCCGCGACGGTTATCGAACGCCTCTTCGGCGATGCGTTGCAGCTTAATATCGAGCGTGAGTTTGAGATCGTTGCCGGCGGTGGGTGCTGATTTGGCGAGTGAACGGATTGCTCGGCCACCGGCATCAATCTCGACTTGCTCGGAGCCAGTGGAACCGTGAAGCTCGGCCTCATAACTGGCCTCGATGCCCTGCTTGCCCATGTGCTCGGTACCTTTGTAATTCGACGTAAGCCCATTGGTTTCGATTCGCTTTACGTCGGCCACATTGATACGGCCGATATAGCCAATCGCGTGCGAGGCGATTTCGCCTTGCGGATAGTTGCGGAATAAGCGGGCGCGAATATCGAAGCCGGGAAAGCGGAAACGATTCACCGCAAATCGCGCTACCTCTTCCTCGGTTAAACGATTGCGCACCGGCAGCGATTCAAAATTTTTACTTTCTTCCAGCAGCCGTTTTAACCGGCGGCGATCCCGCGGTTGGATCTCGACCACGTTTGATAAATCATCGAGGACCGCATCAAGGTTCTTTACTTTTGCGGGCGTAACTTCCAACGTATAGGCAGACGTATTGGCCGCCAGCACTTCGCCGTTACGATCCAGAATCAACCCGCGCGTGGGCACCACGGGCACCACAGAAATACGATTCGCCTCGGCTAGCGTGTGGTAGTGATCGCGTTTGATTACTTGCAAATAAACCATCCGGGCGGTCAGGATGCCGAACGCAAGCAAAATCCCCAAGCCGGCAGCGATAGCGCGTGAGCGAAAAACATTCAGCTCCGCCTCGCGATTTTTAATCGTAGTGCCGATCATTTGGAGCCGATCATACGGGTCTGATCATGTAGGCTCGCGGCCATTGCGGCTGATTTCATCGCAACACTTGCCCAAAACGCCGGCGAAAGCGCGGCAGCTTTGCCAGCCAATTAACCAGCGGCCACAAAATTGCGCCCAACAGCGGCGCCAACCACAATCCCCAGCCCGGAAAATCACGTCCCAGCGAGAGGTTCAACAACACACCAATCGTCTGCGAAAAAAACAGCACCGCGCCAATATGCAGAGCCTGCTCAAACGCGGTCAATTGCAGAATTCGCACCCGGAGTAGCTGAACCAGAAACACGGCCGCCACATACGTCAGGGCATGCTGGCCAAGCAACACGCTATTCGCCACATCCATAACAAGCCCCAAGGAAAACCCCCAGCCCTGACCCAGCGTGCGTGGCTCGTGCGCGACCCAATAGAGCAATACCAGCAGCAAAAAATCCGGATGCGCAAGAAGCGCCCAATTGCTCCACGGCAGCAAATTCAACAGCAGCGCAATAATGAGCGAGCCCGTTAGCAGCCGCATGGGAGCGGGTAGCGTCATAGCGTCACGGGAGGCGGGAGATAGATCCATTGCTGTCTTAAAGTTTTAAAGGCCTAGAGTATTAAAGGCTTAAATTATTGAGTTGATTTTTTGGCGTTAATTTATGGCGTTAGTTGGCGGGTTAATTACCGCGCCGCGTGTCGCGTCTCGTGCTCGATGAATTGCTGGTTGTGGGTTTGGCGGCAGCCGCAATGGCGCCTGTCGATTTTTTATCAGCCCCACCCACATCAACTTGCGGATAATCGGACCGACCCGCGTCGCCAGCTGCGGCTGAACTTGCCGTTTCGACTGGCACGCGAAGCAACACTTTCACAAATCGATGATGATTTGGCGCCGTAGCAGGCTGGGCGATAACCTTGGCAAACGGGAAGGCGGGGTTTTTCTCCACCAAAACGATGGTTGCAACAGCCAGTCCGGCGGGGTAAGTGCCATCGATGCCGGACGTGACCAACACATCACCGTTTTGCATATCGGCGCCTAACGGAATAAACGGCACATCAATCATTCCCTCGCGGCCATTACCGACCGCAACCGCGCGTAAGCCGTTGCGTACCACCATCACTGGCACCGATTGGTCTTTTTCAGTCGAAAGCGTAACTTCTGACGATAGTAGGCCCACAGCGGTGACTTGCCCCACCACACCACCGCCATCGATCACCACTACACCCGCGCTGACACCGTCTTTGGTGCCTTTGTTGAGAATGATTTTGCGCGCGTAGGGATTGCGGGCATCGCGAATAATCTCGGCGATGATGCCGCGCTGGTCAGGACGTTTGGCGGATTCTGCTACCGCCGCAAGGGCATCGACGTGTAAACGCTCCGCTTGAATCAGCCGCGCCTGTTGGCCCAGCGCGGTCAGTTCCAAGACTTGCGTTTGCAGCTCGCGATTTTCCGTAACGAGCTGCGTTTGATCGGTGAAGTAACTGCCGATACGCCGGGCCGCGGTGGCTGGCATGCCAAGCGCTTGCTCGATGGGATTCAGCACTACCGAAATACCCAGCCGGACCCAAGATAGTGCTTGGAAACGATGGTCAGCGATCATGACGGCAATCGCCACCAGCGAAAAAAACGTCAGGCGGGCAAGCGGGCTTGGCCCGCGTGTAAAGAATGGTTCTTGATACCCTGACACCTGACGGCCTCGTTATGGATTCGCTGCGTTTTCGCTATTTGTTCTTGATATCCCTGATGCGATGCAAAGATTACAGCTCGTGCGTGAACACCGAGCCCAGTTTTTCCATCTCTTCCAATGCCCGCCCAGAGCCACGCACCACACAGGTGAGCGGATCATCGGCCACGATCACAGGCAGGCCCGTCTCCTCAACCAACAATCGGTCAATATCACGCAACAGCGCGCCACCGCCAGTGAGCACCATACCTTTTTCAGCGATATCGGCACCGAGTTCCGGTGGTGTTTGTTCCAATGCAGACTTTACCGCCGAGACGATGGAGTTCAGCGGGTCGGTCAACGCTTCTAATATTTCGTTAGATGAAATCGTAAATGAACGCGGAATACCCTCGGCCAAATTGCGCCCTTTGACTTCCATTTCGCGCACTTCAGAGCCAGGGAATGCAGAACCAATGGTTTTCTTGATATTTTCAGCAGTGGCCTCACCGATCAACATGCCGTAGTTGCGGCGGATGTAGTTGATAATGGCCTCATCGAAGCGATCACCGCCGACGCGTACTGAGCCAGAATAAACCGTGCCGCCGAGCGAAATCACGCCAACTTCGGTTGTGCCACCACCAATATCGACGACCATCGAGCCAGTTGGCTCGGCAATTGGTAGACCCGCACCGATGGCTGCAGCCATCGGCTCTTCAATCAAAAATACTTGGGACGCACCAGCGGCGACAGCGGACTCACGAATCGCGCGGCGCTCCACTTGGGTCGAGCCGCAAGGCACACAAATGACGATACGCGGGCTGGGGCGATACCATTGGGCATCGTGGACCTTTTTGATAAAAAACTTGAGCATGTGTTCGGTAGTGTGGAAGTCGGCGATGACACCGTCTTTCATTGGGCGAATCGCGGTGATGTTGCCGGGCGTTCGCCCCAACATCATTTTGGCGGCCAAGCCAACGGCCTGAATCGTTTTCTTGGAATTCGGTCCCGCTTCTTGGCGAATCGCCACCACCGAAGGTTCGTCCAAAACGATGCCTTTGCCACGGACGTAAATAAGGGTGTTGGCAGTGCCTAAGTCAATGGCGAGATCGGTGGAGAGGTATTTCGAGAAAAACGAGAACATGTGGCCTTTCTAAAACGTGTTGCCATGTTTCGTATGTGGACTCAACGTCTCGATCATACGAACAGGGATAAATGGGGTTGCTACTTTGCTTGGCTAACTGGGCAGAGGCCGCACAATCCGCGTCCAACTGGATACACAAATCAAACCGACTTCCGGCAAATTTTCCGGCAGAATCCGTGCCAATTTCAGCCAATTGACTATGATACTCTAGTGATTGCCTAAAAAGAACGCGAAAACAGGCTAAAAACACCTGAATTTTAACGAATTTTCCCGCCCTTTTTTCCGCCCCTTTCTGGCGACGGGGTTAATTTTGTGACTAAATTTCTCCCAGTCTATCGCTTACTCACTTTGCCCATAGAATTTCGTTCAAATGCCATTGACTCCTGAAGATATTCGCCGTTTGTCTCTCTTGGCGCGAATCGAAATTGCCCCTGCCGTCGCACCGCAAATTCACGCCCAGCTAAACGGGCTATTTAATCTGGTTGCGCAGCTACAAGCTGTCGATACCAAGGGCATTGAGCCGCTTTGCCACCCGATTGCCGCGATCGAGGAAATGACGCTGCGCTTACGGGATGATGTTGCGACCGAAACTGATCAACGCGACGCGAATATGAAAAATGCGCCGCAACAAGAGAATGGCTTATTTTTAGTACCGAGGGTGCTGGAATGAGCTTCGCCTTTGCGTCCCTCAAACAGCTTCGTGCGGCGCTAGACTGCAAACATGTTTCAGCTGTTGAACTGGCTGAATATTTTTTAAATCGTGCCGAAGCTGCGCAAGATTTGAATACCTTTTTACACTTGGACCGTGCCCTGACATTGGCCGAAGCTCGCGCGGCCGATGCTCAGTTGGCAAGCGGCAATACAACTGCATTAACTGGCATTCCGGTTGCCCACAAAGATATTTTTGTCACCCAAGATTGGCGTTCGACAGCGGGCTCGAGAATGTTGGCGAATTACACCTCGCCCTTCGATGCGACGGTGGTTGAAAAGCTCAAGCAAGCGGGTATGGTGTCGCTGGGCAAACTGAATTGCGATGAATTCGCGATGGGCTCATCGAATGAAAATTCAGCATTTGGCGCAGTCAAAAACCCGTGGGACAAAGCTAAAATTCCTGGTGGCTCATCTGGCGGCTCTGCGGCCGCCGTCGCTGCCGGTTTAACGCCTGCCGCAACCGGCACCGATACGGGCGGCTCACTTCGACAACCTGCTTCAATGTGCGGCATCACAGCCATAAAACCCACCTACGGTACAGTCTCGCGCTACGGCATGATTGCCTTTGCATCGAGCTTAGATCAAGGCGGGCCGATGGCAAAAAGTGCCGAAGATTGCGCGATTTTATTGGATGCGATGGCCGGTTTTGATGAACGTGATTCGACGAGCGTGGATGTCTCGAAAACATCGCGAAAAAACTTGGTTGCCGCGCCCAATTTAGCCAAATTCGTTGAGAAGCATGCCCTGAAGGCCAGTACTGGCGCGGCTTTCCAAGGCATTCGGGTTGGCGTACCGACGGAGTTTTTTGCTTCCGGTTTATCTGCTGATGTTGCCCAACTAGTGAAATCGGCCATTGCTGAATTTGAAAAGCAAGGCGCAGTGATTGTTGAATTATCATTACCCAGAACGGCACTGTCGATTCCCGCGTATTACGTGATTGCACCGGCCGAGGCATCGAGCAATCTCTCGCGCTTCGATGGTGTGCGTTATGGCCATCGCGCGGCGGACTACAAGGATTTGGGCGATATGATCGCCAAATCGCGCTCGGAGGGTTTCGGCGCAGAGGTGAAGCGCCGCATTCTCGTTGGCGCTTATGTGCTCTCGCACGGCTACTACGATGCCTATTATTTGCAAGCGCAAAAAGTGCGCCGTTTGATCGCGCAGGATTTTCAGGATGCGTTTACCAAATGCGATTTCATCATGGGGCCGGTTGCACCGACCACTGCGTGGAAGATGGGCGAAAAATCGGTTGATCCGATTTCGATGTATCTCGAAGATATTTTCACGCTTGGCGCAAGCTTAGCGGGCCTGCCGGGGATGTCCGTCCCGTGCGGCTTTTCGGATGGCATGCCGGTTGGTCTGCAGATCATTGGCAATTACTTTGATGAGGCCCGAATGTTGGCGGTTGCGCATCAATATCAGCTAGTCACTGATTGGCACACCAGAGCGCCGGAGGCATTCAAGTGAGCGCATCTCCGAATGGTGGGGGAAAGGGATCGCCAGCAGGCTGGGTAGATGGTGCACCAGCAGGCTGGGAGGTCGTTATCGGCCTCGAAACCCACGCCCAACTATCAACGGCATCCAAAATATTCTCGGGCTCCAAAACCACATATGGCGCTGCACCCAACACGCAGGCCAACGCCGTCGATTTGGCACTGCCCGGCACGTTGCCGGTGCTCAATCGTGGCGCGGTGCAAGCGGCGATCAAGTTTGGCTTAGCCATTGGTGCCGAAATTGCGCCACGTTCGGTGTTTGCCCGCAAAAATTATTTTTATCCCGACTTGCCAAAAGGCTATCAAATTTCGCAATTTGAGCTGCCCGTCGTGGTGGGCGGCACAATTCCAATTGTGGTTGATGGCGTGGAAAAGTCTGTGCAATTGACCCGCGCCCATTTAGAAGAAGATGCGGGGAAGTCGTTGCATGAAGGGCTGGATTCGATGGGGGTGTCGGGCATCGATTTGAACCGTGCGGGAACACCGTTGCTGGAGATTGTGACCGAGCCTGTCATGCGCTCAGCGCAAGAGGCGGTTGCCTATGCCAAAGCGCTACACGGCATCGTGACGTGGATCGGCATTTGCGACGGTAATATGCAGGAAGGCTCGTTCCGCTGCGATGCGAACGTGTCCGTGCGCCGTGCCGGAGATCCGAAATTAGGGACGCGTTGCGAGATTAAAAACGTCAACTCGTTTAGATTCCTAGAACGCGCCATCGAATATGAAATTCGCCGGCAAATTGAGATGATTGAAGACGGTGGCAAGGTCGTGCAGGAGACACGTTTGTACGACGCAGATCGGGATGAAACACGCTCGATGCGCTCCAAAGAAGATTCGATGGATTATCGCTATTTCCCCGATCCGGATTTGTTGCCGTTGGTGATTACAGAAGCTGAGGTCGAGGCGATTAGAGCGACAATGACAGAGTTGCCCGAGGCGATGCGGCAGCGTTTTGTCCGTGATTATGGTTTGTCTGAATATGATGCTCGGTTGCTGACGCAGTCAAAAGCATTTGCTGACTATTTTGTGACCTGTGCGGAAGAAACAGGCGAGCCCAAACTCGTTTCAAACTGGATTGCCGGCGAACTCTCTGCGTTGCTCAATCGAAACGGTTTAAGTATTGAACATTGTTATGTTGCTGCGGCTCAACTTGCATCCATTGTTATTGCTCTGAAAAAAGAGGTAATCAATGGCAAGGGCGCGAAAGATCTGCTTTATGCAATGTGGGAGAAAGAAGAATTGGCAAGGGATTTGTTAGTTGATGCGCTCATTAAACAAATGGGGCTTGAGCAAATTTCCGATGCCACCGCCATCGAAAAAATAATCGACGAAGTCCTAGCCGCGAACCAAAAGTCAGTTGATGAATTTAAATCCGGGAAAGAAAAAGCGTTTCAATCTCTCGTTGGCCAAGTGATGAAAGCGTCAAAAGGAAAAGCGAACCCCGCGCAGGTGAATGAAATTTTGAAGGCGAAACTGACTTAATGCTGCGCTCTAAGTAACTGATCGTCGCGGCGCGGGCCGGGATGACGGAAGTTAATTTTATAGATGCTCCCGCATCAACTCCGCCAGCAGCAAATCGCCTGAAAGCCCACTCGCCTCCAAGCCTTGAATCGCACCGGCCATATCCCCCGCCGGACGATTCTGTGAAAGCTTAAATTTAGCCTGAATGTTTGTAATGGCCACTTCGAAACCCACCAAGGCGCGTAGCTTGGGTGCGTGGTCGGCAAGCTGTCCGGGGTTCCATTTTTTCTCGCCATTGCTAGCTTCATACTGCGCGGAAAGTGCCACGACAATACTCCAAATATCTTCCGGTGCATCGATGCGGCGCACTGTGCCCGTGACATGTACGACAGCGTAATTCCAGGTTGGCACGTTGGGCGATTTTGGGTTTTCATTGACGTACCAAGTCGGCGAGATATAGCCGTGCGGACCGTGAAAAATGGCCAGCAGAGTATCACCATCTTTTAGTTTGGCCGCCTGCGGATTGGCGCGGGCAAGATGGCCGACGAGCACATTCCGTACGGGATCAAACTGAACTGGCACGTGGCTCACATGCACCTCACCATCCACGGTGGTGATGAGGGTTGCAAAGCCGTTTGCGCCAATGAGCGATTGAATTCGCTGTTGGTCTGCTCCGGAAAAGTGTTGTGGTGTGTACATGATGGCAACGGGGAGCGGCAACAGCGGGATATGGGAAAAGGTTGTGGCGTGGTTCGAAATCAATCAGTATAAACACGCGGGCATTACGCCGATTCTGCCTTCATTGAAGACATCAATCTGCAACCAACCAGCGCAGTGCCGCAAAGATGACGGGAAAAATTTGGTGCGAAGCAACTTAGTGCTAAGCAATTTATTGCCCCATCTTCCCTGTTATTTTTTCGCGGGCGACTTTGCGGGCGTTGTTGCAGACGTTGCTGGTGTGGCTGCATGTGGCGATGCCACCGCAGACGCTGAAGCCACTGAAGCAGGCGGTGTCTTGCGGTCGCCGTTAGGGGTAATCATGATATTGCCTTCCGCGTCCAACACGGTTCCCACCGCCAAACCCTGTTTTAGACGCAGCCAGCGTGTTTTTTCTTCATCGTAGCGCGCGATGATAGTTCTTTTCTCGGCCTCGGTTTGGGCAATCTCGGTATCAACGGCTGCGCGATCATTCTGTGCGCGCGCCAGATCATTGACCAACTGGGGCGGCGCTTCGCGAACCTTCGCCGCTTTGGAGCTCTTGCTTTGTCCGGCTTTGTAAAACTCCATTTCAGCAGCGAATTTTTGCACTCGGGCATCGAGTTCCGTCACGCGACCTTGCAGCGTCGTGACCCTGCCATCCAGCTGGGCCACATCGCGGCTGCGCGAGGCGGTAAATTCACGCTCGGAGCCAAATGTACCTAGTAGTGCCAAATCGCGCTGCTTCTGATCGGCCACCAAGCGCAAATTTTCGCCGCGTTTGATTTTTTCGGCTTCACGCGCTTTAATTTGATCGGGGGTTAATTGGGCATCAATTTTGCGTACCAAGGTGCCGCTTTGGTTGATCTCGGCAACTTCTTTTTTAGCGCATTGCGGAGGCATGGTATCGCCATAGTGCGTGATTCCTTTTTCGTCCACGCAGCGAAAAACAGCGTGTGCCGAGAACGACATCGCAAAAATAGCGGTGGATAAAGCCAGCGGTAAAAAATGTTTTGTGCGCACGATCATCTTTTTTAATCACTATCGTCATTTAATTTGAAGTGGTGCCAAATTCACGTCGATAAGTTTCAATTTTTTCCAGTTTATCGCTTTCTGGCGAGTTTTGTTTGAGAAAACGAATTATGTCGTTCAGCGTTGCCACTGCAATAACGGGGATGCCATGCAACGCGCTGACCTCTTGTGCAGCAGAAAGCGTGCCACCACCACTTCCTTGCGGTCCATTGCCGCGTTCTTGTCGATCTAGCGCAATCACAACACCGGCTGGTATCGCCCCCGCCGCGCGAATAATTTCAACTGATTCGCGCACTGACGTGCCGGCGGAAATGACGTCGTCGATGATCAACACGCGCCCCTGAATGGGTGCGCCGACCGTCAAGCCACCCTCGCCGTGGTCTTTGGCTTCTTTTCGGTTGTAGGCATAGGGCACATTTTGGCCCTTTTCAGATAGGGCGAGTGCTGCAATCGCGGACAAAATAATGCCTTTGTAGGCGGGGCCAAACAACATATCGAACGGTAACTGCGAGGCCTGAATCGCGTCGGCGTAAAAACCAGAAAGCGCGCGCAGCGACGCGCCGTCGTTAAATAAGCCCGTATTAAAAAAATATGGTGATAATCGCCCTGCCTTGGTTTTGAATTCGCCAAATCGTAAAACATCTTGGCGAATCGCAAACGCAACGAATTGTTGACGAAAATCGGCGGTATTTGTCATAGAAAGTTCGATCAATCATGTGTGGGTAAGAGAAAATACAAGAAAGTACAAGAATTCACGGATAATCGCGGTTTTCCCGAACAATTTCAACCCTGCTGGTTAACGAACACCGATTTCAGTTTGGAGGGTCCTTTTATGAAAATCATCACCGCAAACTGTAACGGCATCCGTTCAGCCGCTAGCAAAGGCTTGTTCACATGGCTGAAACGCCAAAAAGCCGACGTAATTTGCTTCCAGGAAATTAAAGCCCTTGAAAGCGATATCCCGGATGAGGCAAAGCCATGGAAAGGCTGGCATGCGTTTTACCACTCCGCTGAGAAGAAGGGTTATGCGGGTGTCGCGCTGTATTCCAAACGCGAACCGGATCGGGTGCAGATTGGCACTGGGATTGCGTGGATTGATGCTGAAGGCCGCTATATTCAGGCTGATTTTGGCAATTTGAGCGTGATCTCACTATACTTACCCTCCGGCTCAGCGAGTGAGGAGGCGCAGGCGAAAAAATTCCGCTTTTTGGAAGCCTTTATGCCGTACTTGCAAAAGCTCAAGGCAAGCGGACGAGAATTTGTCATTGTCGGCGATTGGAATATTGCGCACAAAGAAATTGATTTGAAAAACTGGCGCGGCAATAAGAAAAATTCCGGCTTCTTGCCCGAAGAGCGCGAATGGCTGACCAAATTGTTTGATGAAGTCGGCTATGTGGATGTGTTCCGCCGCTTAATTCCGCTGCCGGATCAATACACCTGGTGGTCCAATCGTGGCGCGGCTTACGAGAAGAACGTCGGCTGGCGGATCGACTATCACATCTGCACGCCAGGCATTGCAGCGTGCGCCGAATATGCGCGGATTTACAAAGATGAGAAGTTTTCCGATCATGCGCCGTTATCGATTGAATATGATTACGCGCTCTAGTGGCTTGGGTAAACGGCATTATTGTTTGCCCAACGCCGGTCAATGAATTCTCGCCATCGCTGATCTTTGACCACCCTCACCCTATTGGGCAACTGAAACTTGCCCAACCTACAATATTTAGGCAATTAGTTCGTTATGTTAAAACTCACCAACATCACTCTTGCGCGCGGCGTGAAGCAACTTATCGTCGGCGCGAATTTAACTTTATTTCCCGGCCATAAAGTTGGCTTGATCGGGCCGAACGGCGCGGGAAAATCAAGCTTGTTCTCGCTGTTGCGTCATAAAATTCACCAAGACGTGGGCGATTTTGAAATTCCCGCCAAATGGATTGTCGCGCACGTTGCACAGGAGACACCGCACTCTGATCGCTCCGCGCTTGATTTTGCGATCGATGGCGACCAAGAATTGCGGGCGTTGGAAGCTGAATTGGAGGCCGCTGAATTGGCCGATGCATCCGGCGAAAAGCTCGGCGAGCTGCATGAACAGTACGACCATATCGGCGGCTACCAAGCTAACTCGCGCGGCGCGTCACTGTTGGCTGGTTTGGGGTTCACTGACGAGCAAATGGCACAGCCAGTGGCGAGCTTTTCCGGTGGCTGGCGGATGCGCTTGAATTTAGCGCAAGCATTAATGTGCCGCTCTGATCTGTTGCTGCTCGACGAGCCAACAAACCACTTGGATTTAGATGCCGTGATGTGGCTTGAGGATTGGCTCGCGGCTTATCCGGGTACGCTACTGCTCATCACCCATGATCGTGATTTTTTGGATGCCGTCGTCACCACCATCGTCCATCTGGATAACCAGAAGCTCAATGAATACGGTGGCAACTATTCCACGTTCGAGCGAACTAGGGCGATGCAGTTGGCACTGCAAGGCTCGGCCTATGCGAAGCAGCAAAAGCAAGTCGCGCATTTGCAATCGTTCATTGATCGCTTCAAAGCCAAAGCCACCAAAGCCAAGCAGGCGCAAAGCCGAATGAAAACCTTAGAGCGGATGGAAATCATAACCGCTGCGCACGTCGATTCGCCGTTCTCGTTTGAATTTCGCGATCCGGTCGCAAAGCCCCGCCAGCTCTTGCATTTGAAAGAGGCGAATGTCGGCTACACCGTTGAAAAAGATGGTGTGGCGATTGAAAAAACCATCCTCACCAACGTCGAATGGCGCTTGTTTTATGGCGATAAAATCGGCTTGCTCGGCCCCAACGGCGCGGGTAAATCGACGCTTGTAAAATCACTCGCGGGCACGCTTGGTTTGCAAACCGGTGGCCGCTTTGAAGGCCAAGGTTTGAAAATCGGTTATTTTGCGCAGCATCAGATTGAGCAACTGCGTTTGGATGAATCGCCGATCCAGCATATGCGCAGGCTTGACCCAACTTCGCGTGAGCAGGAGTTCCGTAATTTTCTCGGCGGTTTTGATTTCCGTGGCGTTAATGCGGATGCCGCGATTGCACCGTTTTCGGGTGGCGAGAAAGCCCGTTTGGCGTTGGCATTATTGGTATGGCAAAAACCAAATTTGCTGTTGCTAGATGAGCCGACAAATCATCTGGATATCGAGATGCGTGAAGCCGTGGCGGAAGCGCTGCAAGATTTTGACGGCACTTTAGTGGTGGTGGCGCATGATCGGCATTTGCTAAAAGCCTGTGCGGATCAGCTTTGGCTGGTAGCTGATGGCGGTTTGCGAGAGTTTGATGGCGACTTGGATGATTACAAAAAATGGGCGCGGGATTACGCGAAAAATCGGGGCAAAAAACCGCCTAGCGGACAGGTAAAATCTGCCGTAAATACACCATTAAAAACAGCTCCTGCGATTGAATTTGTAGCAGGCCCAAATAATAGTAAACCCCGCGTCCAGAGCGCGTCTTCAGACAAAAATGCCTCGAAACGACCGCCAGATAAGGATGCTGCAAACGCGGATCCTGCCGTTCGCAAAGAACAAAAGCGCGCTGAAGCCGATGCGCGGCAAAAATTATCTTCTGCAAAAAAGCCGCTTGAACAAAAGTTGAACGAGCTGGAGAAAAAATTGAAGGCGCTCGTCATAGAACGGGAGAATATCGAGGCTTGGCTAGCTACTGAAAGTGCATATCTGGAAGAAAACAAAAACCGCTTACAAGAAATGTTAAAACGCGAAGGTGAAGTGGTTAGCGAAGCGTCGGACGTCGAATGGTCGTGGCTTGAAGTTCAGCAAAAACTGGAAGAAATTGCCGCATAGGCTGCGTTCGACCGCCATCATTTACGGCACCGCGGCGCGCTCTCCAGCGCTCACGCCCCGACGTCATAAGCGATCTCGGCATCAAGCGCTGGCGGCAAACCGATACAACGCCAACGTCCCCAATAAGTTCGGCAAAAATCGTTGCTCAACCCCGTTCGTGAATACCGACCGATTCAACACCCGATAATTTCTCGCGGTACAAAACGCTTCAAAATCGGCAATGGTAAAAAGGTGGACGTTGGGCGTGTCGTACCATTGATATGGCAGGTCCTCTGAGACCGGCATACGCCCGCCGAGCGCGATCTGGGTGCGGTGTTTCCAATAGCCAAAGTTGGGGAAAGTGACGATCGCTTCGCGGCCAACTCTGAGCATTTCGGCCACTACTGCCTCGGTGCGCTTCATCGCTTGCAGGGTTTGCGAAAGGATCACGATATCGAATGATTGGTCGGCAATTTCGGCCATTCCAGATTCCAGATTTACTTGAATCACGTTCACGCCGTTCTCAATACATTGGATGATTGAGACTTCGTCGTTTTCGATGCCGTATCCTGAAACCCCGCGTGTTTGGCTGAGGTAGGCGAGTAATGAGCCATCACCGCAGCCCAAGTCAAGCACACGGGCGCCCTCTGGAATCCATGATGCAATGGCCGCAAAATCGGCGCGGGTAATCATGCTGCCGCCTCTTGCGATGTGATATTTACAGGTGCAATTTGCTTGGCGAAATAGGTTTTTACCACCGCGTGATACTGTGCATTGTTGAGCAAAAACGCATCGTGGCCGTGGGGCGCATCAACCTCGACATACGTCACGTTCTTTTTATCGTCGAGCAATGCCCTCACCATCTCGCGCGATCGGGCCGGCGAAAATCGCCAGTCAGTCGTGAACGAAATAATGAGAAATTTTGCCGCGGCGGGCGATAGCGCTTTGGCTAAATCCCCACCGCAATCGGCGGCCGGATCAAAATAGTCGAGCGCTTTGGTGACGCGCAAATAGGTGTTTGCATCGTAGTATTGCGAAAATTTTTCGCCCTGATAGCGCAAATATGACTCAATCTGAAACTCTGGCGCGAACGAGAATTTTTTGCCCTCGCGGAAGCCCCGGCCAAACTTGGTTTCCATTTGATCGTCTGAGATATAGGTAATATGGCCAATCATCCGCGCGACGGCTAAGCCATTTTTGGGCAGAGCGTTGATACGCGCATAGTTGCCGTCGTGAAAATCAGGGTCGGTCATGATTGCTTGGCGCGCGACTTCATTGAAGGCGATATTTTGTGCCGATAAATTAGGTGCTGCCGCAATCACAACAGCGTGTCGAACGCGCTCTGGATAACGAATGCTCCAGCTCAACGCTTGCATACCGCCAAGCGAGCCGCCCATCACCGCAGCCAATGTTTTAATACCTAAAAAATCTAGCAGTCGCGCCTGCGAATCGACCCAATCTTCAACCGTTACGAGCGGGAAATCCGCGCCGTAAGGTTTGCCCGTTTCAGGATTTATTGAGAGCGGCCCTGTTGAGCCAAAACATGATCCCAAGTTATTCACGCCGATAACAAAAAATTGATTGGTGTCGACTGATTTGCCGGGCCCGATCATCGAATCCCACCAGCCTTCGCTATCGGCACGGCCCTCGTAGACACCCGCCACATGGTGCGACGCATTGAGTGCGTGGCAAATCAACACGGCGTTTGATTTATCCGCGTTGAGTGTGCCGTAAGTTTCATAGGCAAGATCGTATTGCTGCAAGACGGCGCCGCTGGCCAATTGCAGAGACGGTAGCGGTGACGCGAAATGAGCGAGTTGCGGTGTTGCGATCATGATTGTTCAAGCCCAGTAAAAAAGCCTCATCAGCTTGAGGCTTGTGAGGCTTATGGGGCTTTCTGTGGTTGGCGCATTTAACGCAGAAGCCGCTTTAGCCGTATTTATTGAAAGAAATTCGTTAAAAGAAAACTTCTTCCGCGCCCGCAAGCTGATTGTCAAATCGGCGCAGTGCTTAAGTTACTGGATTCGATGACGATTGTCAAAGTCTGGCGAGCTCGTTTACTGCGGTACCGCTATGGCGGTGGTGCCGTCGAGCGATGTCGCGTGGTGTCGGACGGTATCGCAGAATGATCCTACTGCATCAATGGCGCGCTCGACTTCATTTTTTGCTGCCGCACTAATTTCGTACTGGTTGTATTGCGGGTTGTTGCTTGGTGTTGCTTGGCGCTGCGTGATGTTGCACCGTCTTGCTTGGCATTATGGTGCGCCGCGATTCGGCATACTGACGTTACTATTTTAAAGCACTGCACCAAACAATTACTTTGAAGCCAACACAACATCACCATGGCGTGAAGCACTAACAACGATCGTATCGATTGCGCCCACCGGCATCCGCTGCGCGGTGATGACGATGGTTTCCATTTTTTGTGGGGCCAGTTCGATATTCGCGTTCGCAGTAACGGTTTGGCTATTGGCCACTGCGGCGATTGACGCGATGAAGAGCAAGAGGCTAGCCAATATGGCTGCGCCGAAAAGGTTATCTTTGGTGCTGGATTTGAAGTTGGTTTTCATGATCGTTTCCTTTAAATTAAATTTGAGTTCGGTTTGCGTTGTTTGTTTCTGCTGCGGTTCGTTTCTGCTGCTTGTTTGTTGATGTCCTCACTTTATGCGTGCGCCAGACAACCCTCAAACGGAAAGCGATGAATTAACTAAAACGCGGCTTGAGTTGACAGCATCGCCGACAAACCCCATCAAGATACGAACGATTGGACGTGCGCAAGACAACAAAAAGCCCCGTCTGGCGGGGCTTTTTGATGGAGACCACCGTTCGGTGGCGGGGCATTTGATTGTAACGATTACGTCACATTTACTGAAGCTGAGCCGTAGGAGGAATTGCTCGCTACGCTCTAACGCGGTTTCGCTAACTGCACTGCCCCGCAATCGAGGCCGTCGCCATCATTTCATTGAATAGCGCCATCGAAACCTTGCCCGATACGGCATAGGGATCCAGCTCAGCCTTCTCAGAATATTTGATCAGCAGTGACGGATTGATGCGGGCAAGCGAGACTTGCCCCATCGACCAATGTGAAAACCGACGCTCTTCAATCTCTTCATAACAAAGCATCATCACTTCTTTATGGCGCACATCGTTTGAAATTTTGTTATAAAGCGCGTTGACTTCCATGCGCCCGCCCTCAAGCACCTGTAAAAAAATCTTGCCGCTGCAACACAACACACCGGTGATGCCGCGCACAGGATTGTTGGCACGGGATTTCGTCACAATGGCATTCAAATCGTCTTGGCTTACGTTATCAAGCGCACGGCTGCAATACATCAGGCGGACTAACATGGTGTTTCCGTTCTTAAATGGTTAAGTATTTTTCTTCGTCAATAAAGACAAAAATTCACGGCGTAAATTCGCGTCTTTCAAGAACGAACCGCGCATCAGGCTATTCGTCATTTTGGAATCGCTGTCTTTCACGCCGCGCCAGTGCATACAAAAATGATCAGCCTCCATCACAATCGCCAAGCCGTCCGGCTGCACCTTTTCTTGCAACACATTGGCGAGCTGGGTGACGGCTTCTTCCTGAATTTGTGGGCGGCTCATGATCCAATCGCATAGCCTTGCATATTTCGATAAACCGATGAGATTCGAATGCTCGTTGGGCATCACACCGATCCAAACACGGCCGATCACGGGGCAAAGGTGGTGCGAACAAGCGCTGCGAACGGTGATCGGCCCGACAATCATTAGTTCGTTCAAATGCTCAATGTTAGGGAATTCGGTAATCGCCGGTGGCGCCGCGTAACGGCCATTAAAAATTTCGGTGAGGTACATTTTTGCGACACGCCGCGCAGTCTCGTTGGTGTTGTGATCGTTTTCGGTGTCGATCACAAGGCTCTTGAGAACCTCTGCCATTTTGGCGGTGACTTCCTCGCGCAATTGATCGATCTCGCCCGCTTTGACAAAAGCTGAAATATTATCGTTGGCATGGAAGCGCTTGTTGGCGCGTTTGATTCGGGCGCGGATGCGATCAGAGACAACGGCAATATTCTCACCATCGTCGGGGTCACTTTGGAACAGCGGCGTTGGTTTGGTGGTCATATTTTCGTTTAGTTAAGAATGATGCTCGGATTGGGAACAAATAGGTTGCAGTAATGGCTGCTGCGGTGGCTGCTCTGGTGGCAGCAGAAGCCAACCGCAAAAGCCGTGAAAGTTTCTGCCACAGAACGTAAACGTATTGACTACACAAACACTAACGGCTCGTCTTATCGCGTTCAATCACGGCATAGGCCGAATGATTGTGAATTGATTCAAAATTTTCAGTTTCAATTTTATATGCCTCAACTCTTGAATCGGCGTCCAGCACAGCGGCAACATCTCGAATTAAATCTTCAACGAACTTGGGATTATCGTAAGCACGCTCAGTCACGAATTTTTCATCGGGACGCTTCAGGATGCCGTAAAGCTCGCTGCTGGCCTGGTCCTCCGCAACGCGAACAATTTCTTCAACCGTCAACGCCATCGTGTGCGACCCTTGGACGGTGATGGTGATGTGCGAACGCTGATTGTGCGCGCCATACGCTGAAATTTCTTTCGAACACGGGCACAGGCTGGTAACAGGCACGACCACTCGCGTAATGATGTTCGTGGCGCTGTGTTTGATGTGGCCGGTAAGCGTAACCTCATAGTCCATCAATGATTTCACACCTGATACTGGCGCTGTCTTTTCGATGAAATACGGGAATGTCATTTCAATTTGACCTTCCGCGACGTTTAATCTTTCGACCATCCGCATCAATAAGCCGCCCAACATTGGCACGCTAAAAGCCTCCTGCTGGGATTCCAAAATCTCAACAAACCGTGACATATGCGTGCCCTTCACATCGTGGGCCAAGCGCACCGCCATCGCAAAGGCGGCGACGGTGTGCATAACATCGCCCGATGCCGATTGAAGCTTGATCGGATGGCGAATGCCGCGAATGCCGACGCGATCAATCGCAATGTGACGCGCATCAAAACTCGATTGCACATCGGGCATGGCAGGCATCGTGAGCAGGGGATCGCGTTGGTTCATGGAATAAGCGGTTTTATCGGAAAGTAGGTCTATCAGTATAGCGGGGCGCTGGGCGTGAGTAAAGGTCGCATATCGGGTCAAAGAAGGGTTCAAAGAACGGGGCAGAGAACGGGGCAGAGAACGGGTCTGAGCACATGTCGCAGAACAGGCGGCCCCATAACACGCACGAGACACTCACGAAAAACTCACGAGATTAATAGATAGCGCTGCTTGTTATAAGTTCAACCCGCGGTGGTGGCAATTATTGTAAAACGCTACCGGCGCTCAGGCGGAATCGTCTTGAGCTTGGCGGCGAATACCGCATGGATTTCAGCGCTAACTGGCCGGTGTTTGACCGCTGCGCTTGCCGGGTCATTGCCAAGGAAATTATTATTTTTCCAATTTGTCGAAGGCCGGACCGGGCGCGGGACAAAGCCGCCACCGCAGTTTGGGCATACGTTGCTTAAAACCTCCTCGGCGCAGGTCGCGCAAAACGTACATTCGTAGCTACAAATACGCGCGTCAAGCGATTCGGGTGGCAAGGCTTTGTTGCAGTGTTCGCAGGTGGGGCGCAGCTCTAGCATGGCAGTATTTTAATATCTATATTTGAGATAACTAGTCGCGTTATTGCATGGCCGAGCGATCAAAAGTTTAGGCATTTTTTGTAGAACCCGGCGATGCCTCTCGCGAACAAGTTCCGGACCTATTACCAACCATCGGAAAATGTAGTGTGACGAGCGCTAAATTTCTGGTTGAGAAGCCTTCACTTTTTGTTAAGTAACGCAGCCACAATCGTTTCCACCACCAGCTTCCCCGGCGCGGTCCACGGTGCGATTAACTCGAAATGTCCGGAACCTTCGATGGTGATAAGCGAAACCGTTTCAGTTTTTGCTGCCGCATTTTCGCGATAGCGCAACGCATGCGCGGGCGCAGCGATTTTATCTAAGCTGCCGCTGATGAGGGTTTGCGGTAGGTTCAATGGCAGCAATAACGGCACGGAAGTGTCGCGGTAAACATTATCTTTCCGGTTTTTGCTATCCACCAATAAGTCCACGGTGTCTTCGCCGCAAGCGTGAGCGGATGCGGTTTTGGTGTATTCGAGATCGGATAAGGACGCGATGCCGACGGTTGCTTTGATCGCCAGCGGTTTGGTGGCGTCTTTGGCGACATACAACGGCGAATCCTTGGGCAGGCGCGGACGCGCTGCCAACCACATCGCTAAATGCCCGCCTGCTGAATGGCCGGTAGTGACGACCCGGGTCAGATCGAGGTTGTACGTTGCGGCCAGATCGTTGAGCTTGTCAGCCGCGTTGGCGACATCAAAAAACGTATCGGGGTAGGGGGAAAATTTATCCGATGCTGCGCCAGGTTTAGTTCCAACCCGCCGATACGTAATGCTCCACACCGCTACACCTTCGCGGCGTAGCGCCTCCGCCAAAAAAGCCACTAACTCGGGACCTGGTAAATCGGCGCGCCAGCATCCCCCATGCACCAGAATCACGACGGGAAGCTTTTGCGCCGTGTTTTGTGCCCCGGTTTTCGCGTCAGGCAGCCATAGTTCGCCATACTGATCTGCCTGGTCGCCATAGGCAATCTTATGCGTAGGTGACGGCCGGTTGGCGCGGTCGTTGATGTCTTTGAATCTCAGTGGTTCAGCTTCCGTGATGGTCATAAAAAGGGCAATGAAAAATGTGACAAAAAATCGAAATGGGGGCATTGAAGAAAAAATCTGACGGCTTGGATGAATGACTGGCATTTTGCGCTTTCAACTTTAATGACGTCCGAATTTTTAATAATAGTGACACGATTTATAAATCTGCTTTAACCCCGCAGGGCGAATTGTTGCAGAACTCGCCAAGATTGGTGCCCTTCTTATTCAATTCCGATGATTGGGTGAGTTTGGCTCAAAAGGCGTAGAGGTTTGGATTCTAATTTTGAAGGCTAATGTTTGGCCGCGCCAACGACCGGGTGACGGAACACAACCAAGGCAAAAAGAATAGCAAAAACCGTGTAGATACAAGCGCCGGCGATGATTAGAATCGAGTGCCCGCCCGCCAGCGCGATTTTTAAAATGGCGAGTGCTGCAACCAGAAAATGCGTGAGATTGCCAATCGCAACGGGCCGGCCATATATGCCGCCAATTAAATTGGCTTGCGCAGTCCAGTTGAGCATGGCAAATCCAAAATAAAGCGCCCCCGTTATTTGAATGACCGCCAAGCCCGCAACGCCTGATTGCGCCGCGCCATAGGCAAGAATCTCCTGCGGCATGAAGATCGCGCCGACGCCAAGCACCCCCATAAAGATAGAACTCGCTTGCATTAGCAGTTTGGTATTCATATTGCTCCGAGGGGTTTCACAAGAAGAAGGGCTCAAATACGATTACAGCGTACGGGCACCGCGCACAGCCAATGCGTACTGGCAGTGCGCCAAAAATACCGCATACAAATTTGGCTAAAGATCGATTGTAGGACTGCTAGTGCCAACGCAAAGGAAGCGTTTCGTTGTGACACTTTGACACTTTGTCAGTGTGGCAGCGTTCACAAATGTAGTGATGAAACTATAACAAGAAAGCGCCCGGCCGTCGGCGAACATGATGAGTCCATACCTCGCCACGCAAACACTAGAACTGGCACGGCGTTTCAGGCGATTCCTGACTGGCACGCCGAGAGATTTTCCAAGCCCGAGATGCCCGCCCGCGCCGGCGCTTGGCGGTTTTTACGGCCGAGGCGACTGCCTTCATGACGCGCCACTCTGAGCCGCAATCCACGCCACACTTGCCGACAGCACCAAACATAACGGCGAATAAATAAATGTATCCATCGTGGCAAAGGCGCTACCGCGAACGCGTTTAAAAAACCCGACATATTTAAATTCCCCTACCGCCCGCGCAAGCAGGCCAAGTGCCAAACCATACGAAAGCCACGCTAGCGTCACGCGCGGTATGCCGGTGGATAAAATCCCTGCCATCGCGGCGACGAGAGCGGCAAACAGCAGCAACACCACACCAACGCCAATGGTCGCCATCGCCGACGGCGCGAATACCGGAACACCATTGACGCTGGGCACCGCTGCGCTCGGCATTGCGCGACGACTAGCGCCCGACAGGTTAAGCGCCATGATGAAGTGCCAAAGCGCGAGTATGCCAAACACGGCGCAGACAATAACGGGAAGTATGGTTTTCATAATGCCTCTTCAAAACTAGGTTTGAGCCACTCGGGCGCTAACGGCCCGATGCGTTACCGCTGAAGACATTCATTGTTCGAAATCTGAGGCGAATTCCAGTTTTAAACGCGTTCAAGTGGCCTATGCGGTGCTGGCGGTAGCGCAACGGTAATTTTATCGCCCGGGCGCACGCTGCCACTCCGCACGACCACGCCCATCACGCCCGCTTTACGCACCAGCCCGCCTGCTGAATTGCGATCTAGAACAGCCGCCATCAGTCCGGGCTGAAAGCGATCGAGCTGCGCACACGGGTTGCGTAAACCGGTAATGCGAATGAGAGTACTGGTGCCTAGCAATAATTCAGCATCGGTTGGCAGCGAGAGTAAATCAAGCCCTTCGGTGGTGATGTTCTCGCCCATGTCGCCGGGAGCGATGTTTAACCCCTTTGATCGCAACTCGTCAAACAGTTCCGATTGGATCAGATGTACCTGCCGCAAATTTGGCTGCGTCGGATCTTGTGCAACGCGGGAACGATGCTGAACCGTCGCCCCGCAGTGGACATCGCCCGCAATACCCAAGCCTGCCAACAGCGTCATTTCAGGCACGGCCATTTTGCTAAAGGAGTGTGTGGCGCTGATGTTTAGCGCAATGATTTTAGGATTCATGGCGAATACGATAGCGGTGAACAATTAGAGTAAAAATTGAAACCCTAGTTCTGGCGAGCCGTTCGGGGCAAAAATGCCCGGAACGCCCCACCAGTACTAGTGTTTTATGGCTAAATGACTACCATGTACTGACGAGCAGCAGGGCGGCAACCGTCAAAAAAACGATCCATGAAAAATGCCGTCCACGTGACGCAACCAACGCGACAAGTCCCGACACCAGAAACATCAAGCCAAAAATCAGCGCCACTTGAGCGGCCGTGATCGGCGTCTGTGCCATGACAATGAATAGTGCAGCGATACCCCACCAAGCAATGGTCGTAATGTGCCACGCAAATCGCAGCGTGCCCTTGGTGAAATCGGCGCTGCCGAACAGTTTGGGCAGATCAGTGCGCTTAAATAAACGCATCAAAATATAGCGTTCGCCCAAAGCGGAATGCGCGATGCCCACCGCAATCACCAGCGCTGCTGCCGAACAATATAGATAACCTTGCAAAGACATAATGAACGCCGCCGCGCTTGGATTGGATGTTTGAAACTATAGCTGGAAACGGTGGATTTGATCGGTTTGCGATGTTAGTTTTGAATGTTTCTTGGCTTGAACCGCCAGAAGCAAATGCTTGGAAAGCCGCACCAGTTCTGGTGTTTGAGGGGGTTACACGCTGTCAAAAGGCGTAGCGCACTGCACGAGTCTTGGGTAAAACATTTGGTTCAACGGCCGTTGGTTATTGCACCCGGCAAACTACAACCTTAGAATCCAGCCCATTAAGTCTCACTTTTTATTGGCCTAGTTCAACCAAAAATACAGCGCTAGTTTTGTCTGCACTAACAATTCGAATAATTTTGAACTCTTGCGCCGAGCATTTAAAGGCTATCAAAAACTCTTCATCGGGTTTTGCGATCTCCTTTGCCCACTCGGTTGCGGTTGCCTCTATGTCAATGTCAGACGGCAGATCGGCAAGCGCCCGAACCTCTTGGCGTTCAGGAAAGCAGGCGACCGGTAAAAATTCACCGAATCCATCTTCCGCAATAACGCGCTGGGTAATACTCGCAAACTGATTTAAATTCATTTGAAACACCTTTATAGATTGAAATGGATCTGGTAAATTTTAACTTGCAAAATTCTCCAACAAATCCCACCTGTTCCCATACAAATCCTCAAAAACCACCACCATTCCATAGGCTTCTTGTCGCGGCGTTTCGAGAAATTCCACACCGCGTAACTGCATCGCCGCGTAGTCTTTTTTAAAATCGTCAGTACGCAAAAAAAGCCAAACCCGGCCTCCCGCTTGGTTGCCGATGCTAGCGATTTGATTCTCGTTGACGGCGCGGGCCAGCAGAATTGCAGTTTCAACTGCACCCGCAGGCGCGACCCGAACCCATCGCTTCCCGCCACCTAAATCGGTATCTTCGAGCAACGTGAAGCCTAGCTTATTGACGTAAAAATCAATCGCCTCGTCGTATTCTCGGACGAGTAATGCAAACGCGCCGATATGTTGGGCCATGAGGCCTATGCCTCGGAAGCCAGTAGCCGCGCGGCTTCCAGGGCGAAGTAGGTGAGCACACCGTCGGCTCCCGCGCGCTTGAAGGCGAGCAGTGACTCCATCATGCAGGCGTCATTTTCCAGCCAGGCGTTGGCCGCCGCGGCTTTGAGCATGGCGTATTCGCCCGAGACTTGGTAGGCGAATGTGGGTGTGCCGAATGTTTGTTTGCAGCGGTAAACAATATCCAAATAAGGCATGCCGGGTTTGACCATGACCATATCGGCACCCTCTTGCAAATCAAGCGCGATTTCACGCATGGCTTCGTCGCCATTGCCGGGGTCCATTTGGTAGTTTTTTTTATCGCTTTTGCCGAGGTTACCGGATGAGCCAACCGCATCGCGGAACGGGCCATAGAACTTGCTGGCGTACTTGGCGGAATAGGCCATGATAGCGGTGTGGATGAAGTTTTTTTCGTCCAGTGCAGCGCGTATTTCCCCAATCCTGCCGTCCATCATATCGCTCGGCGCGACAATATCGACGCCAGCCTCGGCCTGTGTAAGCGCCTGCTTACATAACGCAATATTGGTTTCGTCATTCAAGATATAACCCGCCGCATCTACCACGCCATCTTGTCCGTGGGTGGTGAATGGGTCGAGCGCGACGTCGGTAATAATGCCGAGTTCGGGGAAGCGCTTTTTGAGTTCGCGGACGGCTCTCGGCACCAAACCATTCTGGTTGAAAGCCTCATCACCGTTCGGGGTTTTTAAGCTGGCCTCAATCAGCGGGAAGAGCGCTATTGCGGGGATGCCGAGCTTCACGGCTTCTTCGGCCACCGGCATCAGCAGATCAACCGAGAGGCGCTCGATGCCCGGCATGGATGCGATGGCTTGGCGCTGATTTGTCCCATCCAATACAAAGATGGGATAGATAAAATCCGCTGCCGTTAAATGTGATTCGCGAACCATGTTGCGCAAAAATTCGGTTCGGCGCAAACGGCGCATGCGGCGCTGGGGGAACTGGCCTAAAGGCATCGGATTCATGTTGTGGCGCTCTCAACAATAGATAAAAAACAATCACTAAAACGATCTCTAAAACATTACACGATTGCAAAAAATTGTTATGTGGGGTTGAACTTTTAGACAACACCAACATCTTACTAATCGAGAGGCGCACACTTTACGGTGTGCATTTCTCCCCGCTTCCCTCCCTGAGCGGGGCCTTAAAGTTTTAAGGCTTTACGAGGGCTCGGTTACCCCTTTTTCCGAGCCCTTTTCTTTTTTCCGCTTTTATTGTTTCGCTTTTTGCTGCTCCGTTTTTTTATTCTTTTTAGTTCTATTCCGCTTTGTTATCCGCCTGCGGCTGCGGCGCAAATAAACGATAAAGTGCTTTCTCGGCCTCTTCAACGCCGGTGCGTTTTAAGCTGGAAAATAATTGCGCCGTCGCATTGTACTGGCCATCGACCAATTGCTTTTTGACCGATTTCAACGTGAGCGTTTGCTCGCCCTTCGATAATTTATCCGCTTTGGTGAGCAACACATGCACCGGCTTGTTGGTGGGCCGATACCAGTTGAGCAAATCAATATCGAGCTGCTTCATTGGATGCCGCGCATCCATAATCATCACCAAGCCGGTCAATTCCTCGCGGGTAGAGACGAAAGCTGCCATCACCTCCATCCAATGCGCCTTAACCGCGGGCGGCACTTTGGCGTAGCCGTAGCCAGGCAAATCGACGAGCGTATTGCCGTCGCCGAGGGTGAAAAAGTTGATGAGCTGGGTTCGCCCGGGCGTTTTGGATACAAATGCGAGACGCTTATGATTGGCCAGCGTGTTGATCGCACTGGATTTGCCGGCGTTGGAGCGCCCCACAAATGCAACTTCATTGCCGGTGCCGGGCGGTAGTTGCGCCAAATCATGGGCGGACGCGAAATAAACTGCACGATCAAACAAGCCCACGGTTTCCTCTTCTGCCTTGATAGGCTAAAATTACGGTTTTACGATGTATGCGATGCATTTTCAGGGTTTTACGGTTACATTTACGACTATTCGGTTTACTTCAGTTTCAAAAAACAAAGGCTCGGTAATGAAAAAGATTCTGGCGACACTTATTTTAGCGGCAAGTACAGCATGGTTCAGCGGCGTTGCGGTTGCCAACGAGCCGGCAAAGGCAGCAGATGCAACAGCTGAAAAAACAGCTGAAAAACCTGTGGAGCATGGCGCTGCACCCACAGTAGCCGCACCAACCAAAGCCGACATCATGGCACGCGGCGCGCAAATTGCCGGTGCCGTTTGCGTCGCCTGCCATGGCCTCGACGGCATGAGCGTTGTTTCCGCTAACCCCAATATTGCCGGGATGCCCCCGCAGTATATCGCCAAGCAGCTCGAACACTTCAAAAGCGGCGTTCGTAAAAACGCCATTATGGCTGGCATGGCCGCGAATTTGACGCCGGACGACATGAAAGCGCTTGGCGAATATTATTGGATGCAAACCCCGAAAAATAACGCCCAGGCGCGTGATAAGGCCCTGGCCGAACGCGGCCAGCAGATCTATCGCGGCGGCATTGCAGATGCCAAAGTGCCAGCCTGTGCGGGCTGCCACGGCGCGGTCGGCGCAGGGTTACCGTCGATTTATCCGCGGCTGGCCGGCCAATGGCCTGAATACACTATTGCGCAACTAAAAGCCTACCAATCCGGCGAGCGCAAACATCCAATGATGAACACGATTACCAGCCGCGTCAAAGATAGCGATCTGGTTGCACTATCCGAATATATTGCCGGAATGCGGACGGCGAAGTAAGTAGCGTAATGCGAGCAGCATAAAACATAACGACAAAAATTCAGACAACGCCGCGCCTCAACTGAGGTGCGGCTTTTTTTTCGTGTGTTAACGAAACCGTGAAATAGGGGGAATACAGCCGATCACTACAGCAACTTCGGTTGTGTTTTTTCTATCGCTAGCACGAAAAACTTGGCTTGGTTTCGTCCACCGTGCTTGGCCGAGTAAAGCGCCAAGTCTGCACATTTCATCAAGGTTTCACGATCTCGGCCATCTTGCGGGAAATTGCTCACGCCGATGCTCACTGTTACCTCGGCTACGCGCTGGTCAAGATAATAGGGTTTGCCAATTACCTCAATAAGTTTGTCGGTTACGCGCTGCACACTTTCAGCCTCCGTCAGCTGCGGCAAGACAACCAAAAACTCGTCGCCGCCGAGCCTTGCCACGTAGTCCGAATCGCGCAGCGATAGGGTAATGCGGGTTGAAACCTGTTTTAGTAAATCATCGCCAGCATCATGCCCTAACGTGTCGTTGACCTCCTTAAAACCGTCAAGATCGAGTAGCAGCAAGGTAAAGCCGCCCAACGCGGCCGTGTCGGGATGGTCAATTTTTTGACCCAAATATTCCACGACCGCCGGGCGATTGAACAGCCCCGTTAGCGCATCATGCGTGGCCATGTGCGCCATTTCATCCTGCGTTTTACGTTCTTCAATATTGAGGCGGCGCAGCATACCGTAAAGGAAAACCAAAATCAGTGCCGACGAGCTGATAAGCGCCAAAATCAACCGCCTTACCTTTTCGCCGTAAATCAGTTGATCGACTTCCAGCTGATCCAAGCGGCGACGCGTCTCACCCAGCAGGCGATACGTCAGGTTCAAGAGTTTTTCATGTTCAACACTGTCATCAGGCGACGCCGACATCGTTTTTGCGGCTTGAAACCCCCGCTCTTTACGCAGCTCAACTAAGCGCTTCTCTTTTTGCACGAGGGCAGCCACCGCCGTTTTAAGTGCATCAAAATTGGCGTCGAGGAGCGGAAAGTCAGCCCGCTTGTCGGCTAAATAGATTATTTCGGCTTCGATCTCAACGCTGCCAGATCGATAGGGGGTCAAATCGGCATCTTTGCCTGTGATCACATAGCTTTGTTCGCCCGATTCAACTAGCACCGCCTGAAGGCGAATCGCCTCTAAGCTTGCGACCATCCGCTGTGTGCTCATCACTTGCTCATTGGTGGTGGTGAGGCGCTCGGCTGAAAACATTGCCACGGTCGAGACAGCTGAAATTGCCACGACCGCAAATACGAGCGAGGCTAAGGCGACGTTATCGATGGTAATTTTAAAATTCATCCCGTCCTTCGAGCTGTCCCAAGCTGCTTCATGTGATCCGTACGCTTTTATTTTAAGCGCTTTAAGGTGAAGGCCGATAGGGTTAAGCATTATGGCTATGTACTACGGCTAAGCATAAAGGCTAAGCATTAAAGGTATGTATTATGGCTAAGCATTAAAGCTACGCAAAAAGGCTATCCAATCTCCGCAAACGCCGCTTTTGCTGCCATCACTGTTGCATTAATATCCGCACCAGTATGCGCTGCCGATACAAAACCTGCTTCAAACGCGGAGGGCGCAAGATAAATGCCCCGGTTGAGCATGGCATGGAAAAACCGGTTGAAACGCTCGCGATCTGCCTGCATCACTTCCGCGTAATTGGCGGGAATAGTTGGCGCAAAAAAGATGCCAAACATGCCGCCTAAACTGGTGGCAGAAAACGCGATATTGGCTTCGCTTGCGGCAGCCGTCAACGCCGACATTAATTGCGCGGTGGTGGCCGATAACGCTGCGAAGAAACCAGGCTGGGCAACGAGTTCCAGCGTTTTTAAGCCGGCGGCCACTGCCACTGGATTGCCCGACAACGTACCTGCTTGATAGACCCCACCAAGCGGCGCCAGATGCGCCATGATGTCGCGCCGTCCGCCAAATGCACCGACCGGCATGCCGCCGCCGATCACCTTGCCCAACGTGGTGAGATCGGGCGTAATACCGTAGTGGCCCTGCGCCCCTTGGAGGCCAACACGAAAGCCAGTCATCACTTCATCAAAAATGAGCACGCAACCATATTTGGTGCACAGAGTGCGCAGGGTGTCGAGGTAGGTTTGGGCGGGCATTACAAAATTCATGTTGCCGGCAATCGGCTCGATGATCACGCAGGCGAGTTGATCGCCGATTTCGGCAAAGGTTCGGGTGAGCTCTTCGAGATCGTTATAAGCCAACACAATCGTATGCGCGGCCACCTCTGGCGGCACGCCGGCGGAGCTGGGGTGGCCGAATGTGAGCGCACCGGAACCCGCCTTGACGAGCAATGAATCGCTATGGCCGTGGTAGCAGCCTTCAAATTTTACAATTTTGCTTCGTCCCGTAAAGCCGCGGGCCAAGCGAATCGCGCTCATGGTAGCTTCGGTGCCGGAGCTGGTCATGCGGATCTGCTCAAGCGACGGCAATAAGCTGACCAAACGCTCTGCAATCTCCAGCTCGCCCTCAGTCGGCGCGCCAAAGCTCATGCCATCGGCGGCGCGGTCTTGCACGGCTTTGACCACTTCCGGATGAGCGTGTCCGAGCACTGCCGGCCCCCATGAGCCGATGTAGTCAATATATTTATTGCCGTCGACGTCCCACATGTAGGCGCCGTTGGCCTTGCGGAAGAACACCGGAGTGCCGCCAACTGAGCGAAACGCACGGACGGGAGAATTAACGCCGCCGGGAATCACACGCTGGGATTTTTCAAAAAGGCGTTTGCTGATGTCGTACATAATGGGAAATGTTCTTTCGGTAAATGCGGTCGCTGCTTTGGGTTCGGTGAATGCGATGAAAGGATCGGCCCACTAATGGGGTGGAAACTTAGTGGCGCACGGTGTCGGGTCGCGTCTGTTTTGACAGCGACGTGTCGTCATCGGTTGCGGGGTCCGCTTCTGAATCTTTGTCGCCGGAATCGTCCTCATCATCGCGTGCCCAAAACAGCCGATCCGGCACCAGCTGCCCCATGCCCGGCCGAAAACCAAATTTGAGCGCTTGCCATGTGTAATCCTGCGCTTCGCGCACGGCATCTTCAATGTCTAAGCCACGCGCCATGGTGGCCGCGATGGCCGATGCCAGCGTGCAGCCCGCACCGTGGAAGCGCCCCGGTAGCCGTCGCCATGTATCGCTGCGTAGAAGGCCCTTCTCATGGAAGAGCGTGTTGATAACATCGGCAGTGGATTCATGCCTGCCCGTCACCAACACATATTCGGCGCCGATGTCGATTAGGCGCATGGCCAGTTTTTCAATGCCGAGCCCAACAATTTCCGCATCCTCTTCGTCACTGATCATCAGCCGGCGCAGCGCCGGTGTGTTGGGCGTAATAACGGTGCATTGCGGGATCAGCAATTCACGAATCGCTTCCAGCACTTCTTCATTGGCGTATTCATCGCCACGACCAGAAGTCAAAATAGGGTCAAGCACGAGCGGGATTTCGGGATAGTCAGAAACGATTTCCGCAATTGCTGCAATATTTTCAACACTACCCATTGCGCCGATCTTGAATGCGGCAATCGGAATATCCTCCAAAATGGCGCGGGCTTGGTCGGAGACCCAATCGGCATCGATCGCGGTCATGCCCTCCACGCCCGAGGTGTCTTGCACCGTAATAGCGGTAATGACGGAGAGAGGGTGGCAGCCCATGCTGGCCAACGTTAAAATATCAGCCGTGAGCCCGGCGCCGCCAGATGGATCTGTGGCGGCAAAGGTGAGGACAGCAGGAGGCGGTTTATGGAAATCAGGCATATTGAGAGCGAGTAGATGGAGTCGAGAAAATTGGCTGGGATTGATACAATTCGGGAAACGCCTCCGATTCATTCGCTTTCAAATCATGGTGGGGCAACGTAAAAAGTCTAAAAGAATTAAACGCAGCCGATAAGAAAATGCGGCAAATTTGGGATATCAGGATGGCGACGATTTTTAAAGTGGTCATCGCATTATTGTAGCGAATTGTTGCAACAGCAGCGGCAGTAATGGTGGTGGCATCGGTAGTAGCATCGCAGCCAACCGGCGCGCCCGGCAAAGAATGGAAAATGAAAATGACAGTGGAAACACAATCTTACAAAACTTGGATGTGCCTTGTTTGTGGTTTGATTTATGATGAGGCCGCGGGCTGGTCAGATGATGGCATTGCCCCAGGCACGCGCTGGCAGGATGTGCCGATTAGCTGGAGCTGCCCGGAATGTGGTGCACGCAAAGATGATTTTGAGATGGTGGAAATTTAACAATTCAACGATTGGTGTTTGACGGTACAATTGTTTTTCGTAAGATACATCATGTTTTAACGCTTTCGTATTGTTTTAAAACGGGAAAGTCGATAATCTAGGCAAATGTAGATGACTAGCTGTTTGCGTCAGCGAATTAATGCAGCTTAATTTATTGTGATTTTTCGCATACGAGAATTGGTAAGGGGCTGTTACAAAGAGTCGAGCTAAAAAATTTGGCAGTAGCGCCAATAACCAAACGCATAGAACCGAGCGCGCAAGTTATGGTCACCAAAGTCATCATCCATCAGGATGCCAGTAGGGCGACAAAATAAGGTGTAAAAATTAGGAATGTGGTGTGGCTGAAACCAAAACCTTAAGCGGTGTGAGAGTGATGGTGATTGACGATTCCAATACGATTCGTCGATCAGCCGAGATATTTCTCATGCAAGCCGGCTGCCAAGTAATTTTGGCAGAGAACGGTTTTGATGCGCTCGCCAAAATCGCAGATCATCAACCGGATTTGATTTTCGTAGACATTATGATGCCTCGCCTGGATGGATATCAAACCTGCGCATTAATTAAGAAAAACGGCAAGCACAAAACAACACCGGTGATTATGCTTTCATCCAAAGACAGTTTATTTGACCGGGCTCGCGGGCGTATGGTCGGATCCGATGAATACCTAACAAAACCATTTTCAAAAGATAGTTTGCTAAAAACGGTTGAAACGCATTTAGCGAGCCGCCGGGCAGAAGTTGCGATCAATGCGCAAGCGAACGCGCAACCAAATACACAACAAAGTACGCAACCAAACGCTGCCTGATAGCAGCACATGAAACTACGCAAAACTTAAGCGCACGAGCAAAACGCAAGTTAAATTGTCGCAAAATTAGGCACAATGTGTGCCTTAGTACACAATCTCACGTTACCTCCTGGAGCAGAACATGGCCGTTAAAAAAATTCTAATCGTCGATGATTCACCAACTGAACGCGCTTTTTTAGAAGGTGTGCTCACCAAAGCGGGCTACACCGTCTCGCAAGCGACCAGCGGTGAAGAGGGCGTTGAACGCGCTAAGGCCGATGTGCCGGATCTTATTTTGATGGATGTGGTGATGCCGGGGCTCAACGGTTTCCAAGCGACCCGCGCGATCACGCGCGAAGAGGCCACAAAGAATGTGCCGGTCTTTATCTGCACCACTAAAGATCAGGAAACCGACAAAATTTGGGGCATGCGCCAGGGTGCCAAAGACTATTTGGTCAAGCCGGTCAACGCGGCCGAGTTACTGGCCAAAATTAAAGCTCTCGGTTAATCGACCCGTAAACTTACCTAAACCCAATTCACACCCATGGCCCGTAACCGAACTAGCCTTCGCGAATTCCAACAAAATTTCGCGCTGCGATTGCGCGATTTGTCGACGCGGAAAACAACGCCTTCAAAGCTTGGTTTTCAAATCGGCGCCGATAATTTTTTTGTGAGCCTTTCAGACGTCTCTGAGGTGATTCCAGTGCCGACGTTTGTGATGGTGCCGCAAACGCAGAGCTGGTTTCGAGGCGTATCAAATGTTCGCGGCAAACTGTACAGCACTATCGATTTTTCTGCCTTCCAAGGGGGAGCGGTAACGTCACCGAGCGCCGAGCGCCGCGTGCTACTGATTCACGAAAAATTGATTGAGGGATCTGGGCTGTTGGTGAACCGAATGCTCGGCTTGCGCAATCCCGACACGTTCACATTAGATGCCGGACAAGATGAGGAGCGGCCTTGGATCAAGGCGCGATTCCGTGACCCGAAAGAGGCGTTTTGGTACGAATTAGATGTGGCATTTTTAACGCAAGACATACGTTTCCTTGAAGTAAGCGTTTCTGGACCTGGTTACACACCAACAGCTGGCGCACTTTCTGGCTCGCCAGCATAGTTTCTTTTTCAGCGTATCGGTTGGTTTTGCAGTTTCGTATTTTAGTTGTGAAGTTGTTTTGCCCCACCCAAATAAATGAGTTGCAACCTAGCGCACCAAAGTACTTAGGATCGGAGAAATCCCATGGCGTTTAAATTACCTATCCCGTCTTTCCTCACCAAAGGCAAAAAGCCCAAGGTTGGCACGGCGTCCAACACGGCACCGTCTCTTTCGCCTTCCACTTCACCAATATCGCCGAAGGGGACGGACACTATGGGTGGCACACCGGCAAAGCGCGCCAAAAAGGCTGGATTTTCGCTGGCGAGTCTATTCGGCAGTGGCAAGAAAAAATCACCCGCCAAAGCGCTCGGAAGCGCTGCAAGCGGGGCGGCCGGCTTTTCAGCATCATCAACTTCTATCAGGGCGATGCCCGCTGGCGGACCCGGCAATTCCGGTATCGGTGGCGGCAATACCGGAAACCAAACGCAAAAAATTGCGGTTGCTATTGCCGCCAATAAAATTGCAAAGCCTGTAAAAGAGTCGTCCGGATTCAAACTGCCGATCATTGGCGATAGGCCGACCGAGAAGCAATTACCGATATTGCTGGTGATTGCCGGTATTTTTCTGTCGCTGACGATTGCCGCCGTAGTTTATGACGCTATTAGCCGGGGTAACAGCGCCATTTATACCAACATTACCTCGCAGCTGCAGTTCCACACGCAGCGTTTGGCGAAATCAGCCGGGCAAGCAGCGCGCGGTGATTCCTTAGCGTTTGCGCAGTTGCAGGACAGCCGTGATGAGTTCCAAAGATACGTTGATGTGCTCAACAACGGCGGCTTTGCATTTAGCTCGGACGTGCCCAGCGCAAAAGATTCCGAAGAGCTCAACTCGCGCCTGACCGAGTTAACCAAAAAATATGCAGACGCATCAGGATCGGCAACCGCCATTTTGGCGGCCAAAACGGACTTGATCGATTTGTCACGCAATATCGCTCAGGTGCGTTCTGGCTCTGAAGAGTTGGCGGCGCTGTCGCAAGATTTAACGGGTTTAATGTTGCAATCCAATGCGCCACCAGCGCAGGTGCTCAAGGTCAACCGGCTTACCTTCTTGGCCGAGCGCCTGGGCCGCGGCTCTGCCGAGATTTTGGGTGCAGAAATTATCGATCCGGAAGTCTCCTTTTTGATGGGCAAGGACACCAACGATTTCCGCGAATTAATCAAAGCGCTAGAATCTGGCTCGGAAGCACTGGGCATCAGTGCATTGCGCGATGCCGACGGGAAGTCCCGCGTCGAAAAATTACGGACGCAATTTACGACCTTCGAGCAAAACATTTCGCCCATATTGGGCAATGTGCAAAAGCTGGTCTCTGCCCGCCAATCGGCTCGGGCATTGCAGCAAGGCTCCGAGCAATTGTTATCAACGGTGGAACAATTACAAAATGCCCTGATTGTCGAAAAGAAAACTTGGCCGTTGCTGTTGGCAGTGATCTTTGGTTTGCTGACGCTGGTGGTTTTAGGTCTAATCGCCGCAGTATTCTTGAGTGATGCGCGTAAACGTGCGGCAGGCTCGGAAGCGGAAAACAAGCGAAATCAAGAGGCTATTTTACGACTATTGAACGAGATGGGCGATTTGGCGGACGGCGATTTGACAATCCGCGCCAAGGTGACCGAAGACATCACGGGTGCAATTGCAGACTCTATGAACTATACGATTGATGAGCTTCGCGCGCTGGTGACCGGTGTTAACAACGCGTCCAATTCCGTGTCGGTGAAATCCCAGCAGGCGCAGGCGGTTTCAGTGCAGCTACTCGATGCAGCTGAAAAGCAATCGGTCGAGATTCAGGGAACGACGCAGGATGTGTTGAAGGTTGCCGAAACACTTACCTTGGTTTCGGCTTCTGCCGAAGAATCATCGCAGGTTGCGATGCGATCACTGGCAGCAGCGGATAAGGGTCGCTTGGCGGTACAGAACTCCATTACCGGCATGAATGATATTCGCGAACAAATTCAGGAGACCTCAAAGCGTATCAAGCGTCTTGGCGAATCGTCCCAAGAAATTGGTGAGATCGTAGAATTGATTTCTGATATTACGGAACAAACGAACGTATTGGCGTTGAACGCGGCGATTCAGGCGGCATCCGCTGGCGAGGCAGGTCGAGGCTTCTCGGTCGTTGCGGAAGAAGTGCAGCGATTGGCGGAACGTTCTGCTGAAGCGACCAAGCAGATCGGCGCGATTGTAAAAACGATTCAGGCGGATACGCAAGACGCGGTGGCTGCGATGGAGAAATCAACCACGGGCGTGGTTGAGGGAGCGAAGCTTTCCGACGCTGCCGGACAGGCGTTGACGGAGATTGATTCCGTGACAAAAAATCTAGCCGATCTCATTCAGAAAATTTCGGCTGATACACAAACTCAGGCATCTAGCGCCAGTAAAGTGGCTCGCAATATGCAGGACATTTTGGAAATTAACCGTCAAACCACGACTGGTACGCAGCAAACTGCGAGTTCGATTAAGGAACTTGCTGACGTAGCGTCCGACCTTAAAGCATCGGTATCCGGCTTCAAGCTTTAAGTCGTACTTTCAAACCGTGCCGCATTGTCGATGCTACGTTGCAAACTTTAATTTAAACCTTAAACCTTAAACGTTAAACGCAAACGCAAACTCAAATCCATGGCCGCAAACCCCCAAGCTGCTTTTGATATCGGACCCCTTTCCTGGGTAAAGACTGAGATCGAGCATTCGCTGACTGAAGCTCGTTCGCATCTGGATGTGCTCGCGCAAAATCCGGCGGATCCAAAAGCGGCCAAATATGTCGCCACCCATTTGCACCAGGTAACGGGGGCGCTGTCGATGGTTGGTTTGGGTGCGGCAACGCGGTTTAACGAAGAAGTTGAGAAGCTGGTTGCAACCTTCGATTTAACCAATATTGTTCCAAACCTGCCAACCGATGGTGCGCATCGGATCGCCTCAGTCAAGCGTGCAATGGCCAGTCTGTCCGCTTATCTCGACAATTTGATGGCGGGCGAAGCCGATACTCCAATGATGCTGGCCGCCGCCTACATGGTGGTCAATCAGGCGCACGGCGGCACGGACGCCAGCGAAAGTGATTTGTTCTCGCCCGACTTGAGCCAGTCGATTCCGATGCCTGAAGATACCGTCGCGCTGCCAAAAGCAGACATGATGTCCGAGGCGATTAAGCAGCGCCGCAGTTTATACCAGGCCGGCTTATTGAAATTGTTGCGCGATAAAGATTTGGTAGGCGGCGCGCGCGATATGCGCAACGCCACTTTCGCTATCGAAGCCCTGCAAGTAACGTCGCCCACACGTTCATTTTGGTACACTGCGAGCGGTTTTTTTGATGCTGTCGCTTCAAATCCGAGTGAGGCTGGTGCGCTCACGGTTCAATTGTTTGGTAAAGTCGACCAGCAGATTAAACTGTTGATTGATGGTGTACAAAAAGTACCTGAAAAATTATTCCGCGATTTATTGCTGGTGGTTGGCAAATCCACCGCGCAATCGGAGCGCATCCGCCGCATCCGTGAGCTGTACCGCCTCGACCAATTGCTGGCAATTCCGGATGGCACGCGCGACACGGTTGCCGATGATCAACTTAAAGCCGCGCTCAGAATACTGCGCGATCACGTGCAGGCCCTGAAAGACCACTGGCTTAAATTTACCAGCGGCAATCGCCCCGCGTTAGAGCCATTTATTACGCAAGGCGAGGCGATGGCGAAGGACGCCCAGCTTCAGCCTAATCGCGATCTGTCCCAGCTATTACAAGTAATTGCCGCAGTTGGCCCGCACCTGCGCAAAGTTGGTGCGCCGCTCTCCGAATCACAGGGTTTAGAGGTTGCTACAGCACTACTGTTGGCTGAAACATCGCTAGAAAACTATTTTCGTTTAACGCCAGAGTTTGCCACCCAAGTGAGCGGCGTGTTGGCACGCGTTAAGGGTGCAATGACCGGTTCGGCATTGCCTGCCCTTGACCCAAGCGCGAGCGGGCTGATGGACGACATCACCAAGCGTGCGCAAGAGCGGCTCTTGATGTTCCAAGTAGGGCAAGAAGTGCAGGTCAACTTGGCGACCATTGAAAGCGCGCTAGATACCTATTTCCGCGACCCGCTTAAAACGGGCGAATTGTCGCCACTGCTGCCGCTATTTTCTCAGGTGCAAGGCGCGCTGATGATTCTGGAGCTAGATGAAGCGGCCAGCCTGACGCAAATTTTACGCGACCGCGTTTCGCAGTTCTCATCTGGTGCCATGAAAGGGGAAGGCGAGGATGCCGAAAGTGTGGCTGAGGGTATTTCGGCGCTCGGACTTTATATCACCGCGTTACAACAAGGAACCTCAAACCCACGCGATGTTTTGCTCCCAGCGTTGATTCGTTTTGGCTTGGCGGCGAAGCCTGTTGATGTTGAAAGAAGTCTCATCAAATCGCCTGTCACAGCTGGCGATGTTGATGTTGCCAAACAAAAAGTACAGGGCTTGTACGAAGACTGGAAGCAGCAGCCAGAAGCTACTGCATCCCGCCAGCAACTGCGCGATGCGGTGCAGGAACTAAAGCAAGAAGCCGAGCTCATCGCCGACACCAAGTCCGCCAAACAAAGCGATACAGCGTTGAGAGCCATCGACGCCACGTTTGATCCAAATAAAACCAGTATTACTGACGCGTTACACGAAATCTCGCCAAGCAAGCCTGCCGAGGCGCCGCTGGCACAAACGGTTCATCTCATTGATGCACCCGCTGCCGAAGTCGATCAAGAAATTCTGGAAATTTTCTTGGAGGAGGCTGGCGAAGTCATTGCCACGATTGAGGAGCACCTCGCCATGGTGCGCAAGAGTGCACATGACCGCGAAGCTCTCACCACGATTCGGCGCGGCTACCATACACTCAAAGGGTCTGGTCGCATGGTCGGCCTAAACGATCTCGGCGAAGTCGCATGGAATTGCGAACAAGTCATGAACAAATGGCTTAAAGACGATAAGCCCGCTTCGCTCGGCCTGATGTATTTCATCGAAATGACCATGGCATCGTTTGCGACATGGGTTCATTCCCTAAAAGCGAGCGGCACAGCCAATATCGATGGTCTTGAAATTTCGCGCATCGCTGATTTACTGAAAAACGACAAAGAACCCGAATTGCCCGGCGCATCAGCTGTTCCTGCGTCTCCTGCAGCGGCTGGCGAGATACCCCCAACGGAGTCAATTTCAGCATCCGCACCTGAGGTTCCATCACATGCTGCAACTACTGTTGCCGCCTTTGAACAAACGCTACCGGCGCCAACGTTTGCAGCTGCACTGCCCTCCGTCGGCATGCCAGTTGATTTGCCATCCCTTGATTTGTCGCCGCCAGCAACTGTAGAGATTGCGGTAACCGATTCGGTCGCCAGCACTGTGCAGCTCAGCGTTGATAAATCTGCCGCGTCGCCTGAAATGGCAGCTGAACCAGATCAAAATCAGCCCGTGATGAATGAATCTGTTGCAGAGGAAGAGGCAGCCGATATTGTTATCGGATCTGTTTCAGTTCCGGCGCAGCTATTTGGCATTTATCTTGGCGAGGCCGAAACCCATCTCACCACGATGGACAATGAAATGGGCGCAATCGAGGCGAACCCAATGCGCCCCGTTTCGCATGAGTTCATGCGTGCCGCACACACACTCACTAGTTCTTCGCGCACTACCGGCTTTAACATGATCGCCGATGTTGCACACGCGCTCGAAAAATGGCTCCAAGATGCGATTGAGACCCCACCCGATTGGACTGATCATCGGTTGAGCATCACCCGCCAATCAGTTGATGCCTTGGCGACAATGGTACTCGGCTTATTCACCCATGAATGGCCGATGGCACGTGCGGATCTCGCGCAAGGCTTAGTTGATTTGCGTGAACACCTCAAGCGCTCAAAGCGTGTCGGGGAAACGACCAATTTACGGGCGCCAACAAAAACCCCGTCGATAGAATTCGCGGCGGTGGATTTGGTGCCGCCACTATTGTCATCGCCAACACTCGACGAAATGGCGTCGGGATCTGCCGTTGCTGACACGGCCGATTCAGCGGGCAATCTGTTTACACTGCCACCGGAATTACCGCCGCCCTTACCCGTTGGACTACCGATAGTAGCGGCGGATGATGGGATGGTACTGGCCGAAGCGTCTTCGTCAACCCTTCGGGTTGAGGCGCCACTTGAGCCAGCCGTGCCCGATGAGATTGCGGCAGAAGTACCAGAAGTACCAGAAGCCATCATTGAACCAGAATTCATCGCCAACACGCCGGAACCTGTCGTCGAAATGCCGGTTGCTGAAACGCCAAATGCAACGATTACGTTCGACGAGCCTGCGCAATTAATTGAGCCTGCTACGCCGATATCCGCTGGCACTGCCGAGCCGGTGACTTCGGCAGCATCAATTGAAACGACACCGACCGCGCAAGCCACTGCGACGCCTTACAGCTCTTCCCCTGCATTTGATCCCGCCGCACTGTTTGGCGGTGCGGCCACGCTGGCAGGTGCGGCTTTTATCGCAACCCGTGACACCGGCACGAACTCCGCGCCGACAACACCGGTCGTTTCGCCACCGGCGCTTTTCGTGCCTACAGACCCGGCATTGCCCGCTGCCTTTATTGCGCCTTTTGTGCCTATTACGCCCGCGATGTCTTCGCAGATACCAATGCAGACGATTCCAGAGGCCGCGTTTGAGGCGGGCAAAGATCGCCGTGCGGTGGTTGATGATATTGACACCGATTTGCTCCCGATATTTTTGGAAGAGGCATTGGAAATCGTGCCGCAAGTTGGCGACGCACTCCGCCGCTGGCGTGCCGTACCAACGAACCACATGCCGGTTAGCGAGCTGGCGCGTCATTTGCATACACTCAAAGGCTCGGCGCGGATGGCCGGTCTCATGCGTTTGGGTGAGTTGGCGCATGTGCTTGAAACCAAAATCATCAGCATGGACGCGGAAGCATCACCGCTACCAACAAAGTTTGACGCAGTCGATGATGGGCTCGACCGCTTCAATATTGCGCTTGATAATTTAGGCAAAGGCGAACTCGCGGCTCCGATTGAAATTCCGGTCGCTGCGGAATTGTCCGATGAAATGCCTGCGCCGATGGCGAAACTGGCGGCTGCGCGGGCCGAGATCGTTGCCGAGGGTGAAAAGCTCGAAGGCCGTGAGCGCCAGGCGCTGCTGCGCGTAAACGCCGACATGATCGACCGCTTCGTGAATGAAGCCGGTGAGTTAGCGATCGCTCGTTCGCGTATTGATTTGGAAATGCAGGCGTTCAAACGCGCCTTGCTGGAATTGAACGACAATGTCAGCCGTATGAAATCGCAGTTGCGTGAAATCGAAATTCAGGCGGAAACGCAAATTCAATCGCGCATTAAAGAAAGCCAAGAGCACGGCGACAATTTCGATCCGCTCGAGTTTGACCGCTTCTCGCGCATGCAGGAGTTAACGCGCTTCTTGGCCGAGAGCCTAAACGACGTGGTGACCTTGCAGCAGTCGCTGCAAAAAAATCTGGACGAATCCGATTCTGCTTTGCTTCAGCAATCGCGTTTGAACCGCGATTTGCAACAGGGTTTAATGGGCGTGCGCTTGGTTCCCTTGGGCAACTTGCAAGACCGTTTCCATCGCTTGGTTCGCCAGACAGCCAAAGAACTCGACAAAAAAGCCAACTTGGAATTCCGTGGTACGCGTGTTGAGATTGACCGGTCGGTACTCGAAAAAATCACCGCGCCATTCGAACATTTGTTGCGTAACGCCGTCGCCCACGGGCTTGAGTTGCCGCAGCAGCGTGCGGCAAATGGCAAGTCGGAGATCGGTGAAATCACGATTGATGCACAGCAGGTGGGCAATGAAATTATGCTCACATTGTCGGATGATGGTGGCGGCTTGAATTTTGCCCGTATTCGCGAGAAGGCGATTCAGCAAGGCATGTTGGATGCGCACGCCGACGTTACCGATGTGCAACTAACGCAGTATATTTTTGCCGCAGGTTTTTCGACCGCCGATGAAGTCACACAAATCGCCGGACGTGGCGTCGGCATGGACGTAGTTCGCAGCGAGATCGTTTCGCTTGGCGGCCGTATCGATATTACTTCTGTTGCCGGACGCGGTACGACGTTCCAAATTGCGTTGCCGTTAACGCTGGCCGTGACGCAAGCTGTGCTCGTCAAAGTTGGCGAGACCATGTATGCAATTCCATCTGTAATGATCGAACAGGTGCAAGAATACAAAGGAAAGCGCTACGAACCGCTGCTTGAAATGCGCTCAATTGACTGGAAAGGCAATACCTACCCCCTGCGCTCAATGGAGGCGTTGGTAGGTGGCAAGCCAACGGTTTCACCGATCCGCAAAGCGTACGTGATTCTTGCCAAGAGTGGACAACAGCGTGCCGCCGTGCAAGTTGATGACATCATCGGCAACCGAGAGATCGTGGTGAAAAACATCGGCCCGCAATTGGCGCGCTTAGTCGGTGTGGCTGGCGCCACGGTGATGGGTTCAGGCCAAGTTATTCTTATCATGAATCCGGTACAGTTAGTGTTCCGCGAAGCAGCGGCGATGGCCGCCACGCTAGCTTCAGGGGCAGCTTCTGAGACGGCAGCAGTAACCGCATCAGCGGCAGATAGCGAAGCGATTACCGCTAATCGCAGGTTCAACGACTTGCCCGCATTGCCGACGGGAGCATCTTTAGGCGGAACAACACCAGAAAACACGATCACCGATGCGGTATCGGACTCACCAGTTGTCACCGCTCCGCAAGGTCAATCGCTGGCTGAAGAAATAGCCGCAAACACATTCGACGATTCTGGCAAGTTGCGGCAAGTCGCCACGTTGAAGCGAACTATTCCATTAGTCATGGTGGTGGATGATTCATTAACCGTGCGAAAAATTACCAGCCGCATGTTAACCCGCGAAGGTTTCGAAGTCGCGACTGCCAAGGATGGCGTGGATGGCCTACAGCAGCTCCAGGATATCGAGCCGGATATTATTCTGCTCGATATTGAAATGCCGCGTATGGACGGTTTTGAATTTGCGCGCAATGTCCGCGCTGATGCCAAAGCCAAGCATATTCCGATCATCATGATTACGTCGCGCACGGCGGATAAACACCGCAATCGCGCGATGGAATTGGGGGTGAACGAATATATGGGCAAGCCCTATCAGGAGGAACAACTCATGGTTCTGATCCGCCAATACACAAAGCATGTAGCGGCATAGAGGCAGTGAGAGCGGCGCAGGTTTTCATTTAGCGCAAAACAGCGAACTACCTAGCGCCGGTTTGTCGGCGTGTAAGTGTCGCATTCATTCATCGACTAACTGAATTGTGCGGCTGCCTACCGGTGCAGCCATTCCACCCGTTTTGAGGTTAAAAATGAAGAGCCGTCACGTGCGCCAACAACTCGCAACAAGTTCGCCTTATCTAGGCGATTTATTATCGTCGCAGCAAGAATGCGCCAGCACGCAGCGGCGTGCCTTTTTGGCCAGTGCAACCACCGCCGTTGCTGGATTACTGATTCCTTGGCCAGCCGCCTCCGCTACGACCCAGCGGCAAGTCCATGATTTGCGCGGCTTGGTAACGATCAACGGTGTTCGCGCGACCGCAGATGCTGTTATCGTTCCGGGCGATGTCGTCATGACCGGTTCCGATGGCTACTTTGTTTTTGTAATCGGTGAATCGGCATTTATGTTGCGTTCACGCAGCGAATTGGTCGTTGAAAAGCCGGCTGCCGAGGACTATGGTGCGGTATACGGTTTGCTGCGATTGGTGTCTGGTGCGCTCGGCGCGACCTTCCGACGCGGTACACCGGCTAGGCTGCAAGCGGCGAACGCCACCATTGGGATTCGCGGTACCGGTGTTTATATCGAGACTCGCGGCAATGGCACTTATTTTTGTACCTGCTGGGGCAAAACAGAAATTTTTGTAACCGCCGCACCGAGCGAAAAAGAATGGGTGGAAGCGGAGCATCACTCGCCACGGCTGATTTCGATGAAAAAAGAAGAGACCGGCTACTTCATGCCCGCGCCGTTTGAAACGCATAGCGACGACGAAATGGACATTCTAGAAAAGTGCGTTGGTCGCCGGGCCCCGTGGATAAAAAAATAATCCGCCGCTGTTCGCTCCCCAGACAATTCGCTATGCCAAAACACCTAAAATAGGTGTGAGGCTTGATCCATTTTCCTTAGATTACCTTGCAGACCAATCAACAATGCCAAAATGCGCCGTTGCTAAAATAACCAAGCCGAACGCAATGCGATACCATGCAAAGAGCGTGAAGTCGTGTGTGCTTACATAACGGATCAGCCAACGCACGACCACAAACGCCGACGCAAACGCGGCGATAAAACCAACGCTAAATGCCGGAAGATCCGCGCCAGACAAGGTGTTACGGGCGCCCCACAGTGAATAAACGGTCGCGCCAAACAGGGTTGGCATGGCTAAAAAAAACGTAAACTCAGTTGCGCATTTACGGGAAAAGCCAAAAAACAATCCGCCAATAATTGTTGCGCCTGACCGCGATGTGCCCGGGATCAGCGCAGCACATTGCGCTAGGCCAAAGCGAAGCGCGTCTTTCCAGGTCATCTCATCGACGCTGTCGATCAACACCACATCGGTTTTTTGCAAACGTTTTTTATACCAATGCTCGGCAAATAAAATAATAAACCCGCCAATAATGAATGCAAGTGCAACTGGCACCGGCTTAAACAAAGCTGCTTTGATCGCCTTGTAAAAAAGCTGCGCCAAAATTGCAAAGGGCAAAAATGCGACGATTAAATTTAGCGTAAATTTTTGTGCGATCGGATCTGAAAAAAGCCCCGCAAAGGTCGATATGATCCGCGCTCTAAACTCCCAACACACGGCCAGGATTGCGCCAAACTGAATCACAATTTTGAAGACATCGCCATCATCTTTAAAGTGAATCAAGTCCCCCACCAAAATCAAATGCCCCGTTGATGACACCGGCAAAAACTCCGTAAGCCCTTCCACCACGCCCAGAATCAGCGCTTTAAACAACACGATAAAATCCAAATTAACTCCCTGAAATATTTGTTATATTTTTACGTAGATTACGTTGCTCGCCATGCTACTTCAAAACAAGTACGATCCCCTCACGCCGCACCTCAACGCGTTGCGGATGTAGCGTCATGCCGTATCGTTTTAAATCTTCCTCTTTGAAACTGTAGAGTGCTCTGCCTTCCAAATAGTCCTTGGCAATTCCGGATGCAGCCTGCCCCATCGCGGCAGAAATTGCATCGGGCATATTGTCGGCACGCAACACATTAACTTTTGCATCACTTAAAAAAATCTCGCGTGTGGCCGGATTGTAGCGTGGGATGCCAGACATCACTACCATTCCCGACATATTTTTGTTGGTAAGCACCAACTTAACGTCGGCATCAAAGCTAACGCCCAAACGGATTGGTTTGCCGGTCTCCTCGAGAGCATCGACACGGGGACGAGAGAGCTTTACGTCCAATAATCCGGCAACACTTTTCTCCACCGGGAAGCGCTTTGCGAGTCGTTCCGATAATTCTCGGTGTGAAAATTTCACTTCTCCCGGTAGTATGAAATTCGTGGCGCAACCGGCTAGAAGTAGCACACTGGTAAAAAAGCTCGATGCAGCGCGACCGTTCATTCTGAAAATTCCTTTTAGCGCTTCTGAAGATTATTGCGACAACAATTCTTTACGCGAACTTACGCGTACAAGCGAATTTTTTCCATCACAAAGTTGGAAATTTTTGCCGGGAGCGCAATCGCTTCTTGCTCGAAGCGGGCGCCGATTCCGTTCGGGTCGAAGACACCGTCGGCGGTAAAAATGGCGCTCATCGCGCGACCCGGCTTATCTTCGGGTTGATCTACGCCCTCGTGCTGATAGCCTGCCTCGGGCGACCACCGCAACGCGCGCTGCAAATCGTCCTTGGCATAACAAAGTTGGAAACCTAACAAATCACCGTCATAAGTTTCCCATGTGTACAGATCAAAATAGTCATCATGAAACCAGCGGCGATGCTTGCTCGATTCATATTGTGTGACGTGAGCGACTTCATTAAGCATGAGCGTTTACCTCCGTAGGCTTGATGTGAATTAGACAGGCCAACGACTAGGCAGAGAAATCCTACGCATTCAATTTATCCAATAGCGCGTGAATTTTTTCCGATTCTTCTGCTTTTAAAATTTTTGCAGCCAGTGGTTCAAGATCCGGCAAATTAGACATCAGCACCCGCTGCTTCACTGGTAACAAATTGGCCGGATGCATCGAAAAATGTTTCAGGCCAAATCCGAGCAAGAGCCTCGTCAACGCTACATCCCCAGCCATTTCGCCACACACAGCAACGGGTACGTTAGCGGCATCCGCCTGGCGAATCACGCTCGCAATGAGCGATAAAACCGCCGGATGCAAGGGATCATATAAGTGCGCCACTGCATCATCAGTGCGATCAATCGCCAACGTATACTGAATCAAATCGTTGGTGCCAATCGACAAGAAATCGAGTGTCTTTAAAAACATAGGCAGCGCAATCGCCGCCGCCGGAATCTCAATCATGCCGCCGACTTGAATGTCGTCATTAAACTTCTTGCCCTCGGCTTTGAGCTCGGCTTTAGCCACATTCAGTGCTGCAATCGTCTGTCGCAACTCAGCTGTGGAAACTAACATCGGAATCAAAATACACACATCGCCATAACGCGAAGCCCGCAAAATCGCCCGAAGTTGCGTATTGAATAATTGTGGTTCGGACAGGCAGTAGCGAATCGCCCGCAGACCCAGCGCCGAATGCGCAGTTGCGCTCACCTCTTCATCGAGCGTTTTGTCTGCGCCAATATCGAGTGTACGAATCACCACGGGCTGGCCGCGCATGCCTTCGGCAACTGTTTTATAAGCAGCAAATTGCTCTTCTTCGGAAGGGCTATCCTTACGGTTCATGAACAAAAACTCAGTCCGGAACAAACCGATTCCCGTTGCGCCGGATTTTTTAACAGCATCCAAATCGGTCGGCAGCTCTATGTTAGCGTGCAGTTCAATCAGCGTGCCATCCAGCGTTTCCGCAGTCGCGGATTTGATGCGCGATAATTTTTGCCGCTCTAGCTTCCATTGATGTTGTTTCAGGCGATATTCCGCCAGCACGGTGTCGTCTGGCTCAACAATCACCACGCCCTGTGTGCCATCAACGATAATCACCTCGTCTTCACGGACCAGTTCCCGCGCGGTGTGCAGCGCGACAATGGCCGGGATGCCCAAGCTGCGCGCCAGTATTGCCGTGTGGGAAGTTGAGCCGCCCACATCGGTCACAAATGCGGCGACCTGATGGTCTTTAAACAAAATCACATCAGCGGGGGATAAATCATGCGCCACCAAAATCGTATCTTCAACGCGCTCGCGTAATTTTTCTGGTACCACGCCGCCCTGGCCGGAAAGCGCTGCCACGATACGCTCGGCCACTTGGCGCACATCGGTTCTGCGTTCGCGCAGATATTCGTCTTGCACATCCGCAAACTGCGCCAGCAAATCATCGAGCTGCAATTTCAGTGCCCATTCTGCGTTACAGGATTCACGCGCAATCACCTCGCGCGGCGTTTCGGTAAACGACGGGTCTTCCAAAATCATCCGATGCACGGTAACAAACGCAGCCATATCTGCCGAGGCGTCGCCCCGATGCGACACTTTTATTTCTGCTTCCAGCGCGTCGAGTTCTGCCCGGACTTGTTTGACGGCTTTGTCGAAGCGTTTTACTTCACGAACAATAAATTCTTCGGGTATTTGATAGTGATCGACTTCGAGCGAAGTCGCCGTCACCAAATGTGCGTGGCCAATCGCAATGCCGCCCGAAACGCCTAGTCCGTGCAGCGTAAAAGACACCTATTCGCCCTCGCCAAATTTATGGTTGATCAGCTCCACCACGGCAGCCATTGCACCCGTTTCATCCTCGCCAATGGCCTCCAGCTCGACCTTGGTACCTTTGCCAGCGGCTAACATCATCACGCCCATGATCGATTTGGCGTTTACGCGTTTGCCCGCTTTGGTGATAAAAATATCTGCCGTAAACTGGCTCGCAGTTTGTGTCAGTTTGGCCGAGGCGCGCGCATGCAGGCCGAGTTTGTTGATGATCTCGATTTCTTGTTTTAGCACGGCGAAGCCTTTATTGAGCCCGCTGGCTGCGAACATGGCATCGAAATCACACCATCCTTGCCGCCGGAAAGCGTTTTTTCAATCAATTTTTGCATATCGTAATCGCGATAGGTGAGCGCCTTCACCAGCATCGGCAAATTCACGCCAGAAACCCCTTCAACACGACCTGGCTCCAGCAAACGGCAGGCAATATTGGCTGGCGTTGCGCCGAAAATATCGGTCAACACCAACACGCCGTTGCCCTGATCTAGAAAGCGAATTAAATCTCGACCCTGCGGTAGGATCGCGTCGGGATCGTCGTGGACGGTAACACCGAGCTGGCGCAAATACAAAGGGCGTTTGCCCATCACGTGTGAAGCGCAGTGGATCAAGCTTTCGCCCAAGGTTCCATGCGCAACGATAAGAAGACCGATCATGTGTTGATCACTCAAAAAAATAACAATCGCTATTTTAACCGATCACGCCTGTCTTCGCGCCGCCTGTGTGGCTATCAGGCTTCACCAGTCGCCCGTCTTGGTGGGACTCCCAAGATTAGCCAGACTATTTGGCCGACGCGACTGCGCGAACCGGAGCGAGTGCCTGCGACGTTGGCGATACTGGCTGCGGCGCACAAGCGCGATCCGTCGGAAACGTCGCGGTAAACGTTGAGCCGTGATTGGCGACATCTTGCGAACTGGCAATGCCGATATGCCCGCCGTGGCGTAACAGCACATGTTTAACAATCGCCAAGCCCAGACCGGTGCCGCCAGCGACACGTGAACGACCCCGATCCACCCGATAAAAACGCTCCGTTAAGCGCGGCAAATGCTCTGTGGGAATACCCTCGCCGTTGTCTTGAACAACAAAAACGGGCGCACCATTTTTGGTATTCCAACGAATATATATCCGCCCACCCTTTGGCGTGTAGCGTACTGCGTTGGTGACAAGATTGCTCAGCGCACTCGATACTTCATCACGATTACCTGCGAGCCAGCCGTCGTCAAGTTCTTGAACAATTAAATGTTCGCCGTTTGACAAATGCTGTGCATCGAGCACGATACTAGCGATCAACTCAGGCATGTTGATGGGTGCGGTGGCCAGGCGATTTCGATTATCTTCCAACCGCGACAGCGTCAGAAGGTCATTCACCAGTCGTTCCATGCGCACCGTCTGCGTGCTCATGTGGGCGAGCGACTTTTCGACAATAACAGGGTTGTCACTGCCACCGTTCATGAGCGTTTCCAAAAATCCCAGCAGAACCGTGAGGGGCGTACGCAGTTCATGCGAAACGTTTGCTACAAAATCGCGCCGCATCGTTTCCAACTGTTCCCGCTCCGAAATGTCGCGCGATAACAACAACATCTGCTCATCGCCAAATGAAACCAACTGCACGCTCAAGGTAATCTCTGTTGGCGTCGACGAGGTTTTTGATTGCGAAATCTTAAGCGTGAGCGGCTCGCCAAATTTGCGTGCATTGAGATATTCAATAAACTCGGGATACCGAATCAAATATGTGATTGTTTGCATCCGGTCACGATCCAATGAGATCGACCAATGCGCTTCCGCGTTGGGGTTACACCAGACAATGTTGTATTGGTTGTCTAACATCACCGCCCCATCAGGCAGGGCGGATGCGGCCTCTTGGAAGCGCCCCAAACTCACCGCAAGCGCCTGTTGCGCATTGCGTTCGGCGCGAATGAGACGATATAAGTTGCCCAGCGTATCGCCCCAAACCCCAAGCCCATCTGGCAAGGTCGCGGCTTTGGGATCGTTGAGCCAGTCAGCAAGCTGCGCGAGTTTCCACGCATAGTAGGCAAAGCAAATAAATGCCGTGATGAGAGCGACAATGAGCCCGGTCGCCGTGTCGAACACCAAGCCGACGATGCCGCCGAACACGGCCGCCGCCAGCGCCACACGCACCAGTGCAATCAGTGTTGTTTTTTGAACAGCCGAAAAAGCCATGAGCATTTGCGCAGGATAGGAAAAGCGAAATATGAATCGGCCACCGATAGCAAAATCGGCCAAAGAACCAACTTAATCCTCAATAATTGTCATGGTACGCCAAGCTAACGCATTTATTGTGAATGGTATTGGGACGATCAGCGAAGCTAATGTCAAGGCGGCGATGCAATGGTTGGCACTACTCCAGCGCAAACCGATACCCGCTGCCGCGCACCGTGTGAATCAGATTTTCATGTCCCGACGGGGTGAGCGCCGAGCGCAGGCGGCGGATATGCACATCCACCGTCCGCTCCTCGATGAACACATGATCGCCCCAGACGAAATCAAGCAATTGGGTGCGCGAATAAACGCGCTCTAAATGTGTCATGAAAAAATGCAGCAGCCGAAATTCAGTCGGCCCCATTGCCAAAGTTTTGCCGTTACCGGAAACCTTATGCGACGCTGGGTCAAGCTTTAGGCCGTGGTATTCAATCGTATCTTGCGTCAGTTCGGGCGCGCGGCGGCGCAACACCGCCTTAATTCGCGCTTCGAGTTCACGCACCGAAAACGGCTTTGTCATGTAATCGTCGGCACCGGTTTCAAGGCCCTTAAGCTTGTCTTCCTCCTCACCGCGCGCCGTCAATAAAATAATAGGCAAGCTCTTGGTGCGCGAATCGCCACGCAGCCGACGCGCCATGTCAACACCACTCATGCCGGGCAACATCCAGTCTAGCAGCGCCAAATCAGGCAGTTCGACCTGTATATGCTTCAAGGCCTCCTCTGCCGTATCGTGCGTCAACACGCGGTAGCCACCCATTTGCAGATTAATCTGAATCAGATCCTGAATAGCCGGCTCGTCTTCTACCACCATGATGGTTGGGTTCATTGTTTTGCCTTTTTTAACCGTTGTTTTGCTTGGTTTAGAGCGGGACTACTTTGGGTTGACTTGAAGTTTAGTTTTACCCGTTACAGCATCATATTTCAGGTTTGTTAAGGTTGTGTGACAGGTTTTAGTTGGTTACGGGCTTAGTGAGGCGTTGAGGAAAGCAATATGAGCGTTCAAACGAAAATAACTAGCCACGAAATTACGTCTGTACAATCGCTACGCCCTCCGTGTCACTGAAATATAAGACGAGCAGCTTGTACCGCACAATTTTTAGTTTCTCGCTATTTTTGCCCCGAACGCCCCGCCAATACTAGTGTCGTGGCATTTAGCTTTTAGACGCGTTCAGATAGTTAGCCCTATTTTGGACGCTCATTTAGCGATCCACTTTTAAATATAAAGGGCCGCGCCACATGTTACGAATCCGGCAAGCACAGCCGCAAGATGCCAATATTCTTCAACAAATCTATCTCGACGCAGCGGAGAGCACGGGCTGTATGCCAGGCGCAGCAGCAGGCTCAGTTAGCTTTCAACAAATAATGGGCGAGGAAAAAATCATTGTTGCCTGCGATGCACATGGAGACGTTGTTGGATTCGTCTCTGTTTTCGAGGTTGGCTCATTTATCCACTTTCTCTTCGTGGATTGCAAATGCCAGAGTCAAGGCATTGGCCGATATCTATTGGCCTCGTTGGAGGCTTGGTTACCTATGCCATGGCACCTTAAGTGCATCAAAGCCAACGAAAGGGCTATCAAGTTCTATGAAGTGATAGGCTGGAAACAAATTGAGGAGGGTAATGGCCCAGACGGGCCATATATTTTGATGCGCAAGGGCTAGCGCGGTGTGGCTGAAATAAAACAAAATAAGTTGTCACCAAGCTTTGTGGAGATGCAGACAATGCCTCAAACACCGCGCCAACGCTAGAGCTTGCAAGACTTTCATCCCTCCGGCGTCGTTAAATCCTTTTTCCTTAGCCAACACCAAGTATTATGTTCACTCTCCCACTCAGGCACAAATCACATGGCAGGCTTAACCCCAAATTCCCCGCGCCCGACGGAAATCAAACTACACCAGCAATCGCGGGAGCTGGAGCTGACGTTTGATGATGGCAAATCGTTCCGTTTTTCTTGCGAATTGCTGCGGGTGTATTCGCCATCGGCAGAAGTGCGCGGACATGGTCCGGGACAAGAGGTCTTGCAAGTAGGGAAAAAAAACGTGAATATTACGGCGATTGACCCTGTCGGCACCTATGCAGTGAAGCTGGTCTTTTCGGATGGCCACGACACCGGGCTTTATTCATGGGATTATTTTTATGACCTCGGCATGAAGCAGGATAGCCAATGGCAATCTTATTTGACGCGAATGGAGCAGGCCGGGGCAAGCCGAGAGTAGTATCGAACGTAAAATCAATAATAAAATCTTGCACAACGCCGGCAACAATTTGGAGCAGTTATGAACAAAACCACCCATTTCGGTTATCAAGAAGTGCCCGAAGCAGAAAAATCGGCCAAGGTGCGCGAGGTCTTTAAATCGGTGGCGCCGAATTACGACATCATGAATGACCTGATGTCAGGCGGAATGCATCGGCTTTGGAAAAAATTTACCGTTGATTTGGCAGCGGTTAAGCCGGGCGATAAAATTCTCGATGTGGCTTCCGGGACGGCCGATCTGGCCAAATCATTTGCCAAGATTGCCGGTGCGAACAATGTCTGGCAGACCGACATTAATGAGGCGATGTTAAAGGTGGGGCGTGATCGCTTGATTGATGCTGGACTCGCCACGCCGAACGCGCTTTGCGATGGCGAAAAACTGCCCTTTGCCAGCGAATCGTTTGATCTTGTCACGGTCGCTTTTGGGCTACGCAACATGACGCACAAAGATGTCGCATTGGCCGAGATGACGCGGGTGCTCAAGCCCGGCGGGCGCCTGCTGGTGTTGGAGTTTTCTAAGGTGCATGAATCGTTGAAGAAACCGTATGATTTGTATTCGTTTAACCTGCTACCTTTTTTTGGCAAATTTGTAGCGAAAGACGAGGGCAGCTATCGCTATTTAGCCGAATCGATTCGCATGCATCCCGATCAGGAAGCGCTGAAAACGATGATGGAAACCGCAGGTTTATCTAGGGTCGAATATTTCAATTTAACCGCCGGGGTTGTGGCGCTACACAAAGGAATTAAATTATGAAGGTAACGCTGAAAGTCACCACAATCGCAGCGCTGGCCGTCACCGTGGCCTTGGCATTAGCCACAGCCTCGGTCGCTACACACGCCGCGCCACCCGTGCCGCCCACTAAAACGCCGGCCAAACCCGTAACCATCAAATCTGGCAAATCGTTTGAAAAATGCGTGGTGCTCAATGCCGCACAAACGCTGGAATACGACTTTAATTCAAGCGCCAAGATAAATTTCAACTTGCATTACCGCAAAGGTGACGCAATCTACTATCCCGTCAAGGAAGACCGCGTTAACCGTATCGATAGCTCCTATGAAACATCGGTACGCGAAGAGTTTTGCTTAGGCTGGGAAAATAAAACGAATGCGGATGTAGAGCTGACCTATAGCTATCGGGTTCGTAAATAAGCTTTTTACAATCAATCGGCATTTTTGGTGTGGATTGGGTGCGCCTAAATTTCCGCTCTAGGACGAATTGAATTTTTCGATCTAAAAATGGTCTTATTTTATTGTTAGCATCAATTTGAACTACCGGCAGCAGCATCGTCACTAGCAACTTCACGTCCAACCACGTTAAAGGCAATATGAAATCCATTTTTGTTAGTTTGCTCATTGCACTGTTCGCCGTCACGCTGATGACCGATGCTGATGCCAAGCGTCGTCTCGGCGGTGGTAAATCCACTGGCATGCAACGTGAATCCGTACAAAAAGATGCCGGCACTGCGCCCAAGCCCGCCCAACCGGCCCAAGCCACACCAGCTACGCCTGCTGCCTCGCCGATGGCTGCGCCCCCCGCCAAACCCGGCCTGAGCCGCTGGTTAGGTCCATTGGCCGGCTTGGCGGCCGGCGGTCTATTAGCCTCGTTGTTTATGGGTGGCGGGTTCAGCGGTATCAAATTAATGGATATTTTACTGTTCGCGGGTCTCGCCTTTGGGGCATTCATGCTATTCCGCATGTTTATGCAAAAAAAAGCGGCGGCTGATGCAGCAGGCAATGGAAATGGTAATGGCAGTCAGTTTTCCGGCAACTTTGGCGGCGGTGGATTCAACACGCCGTCACCAGCGCCGTCACCATCATTAGCATTTTCGCCGTCGCCGGCTGCGAACAATGGTCGCATCGTCGCCCCTGTTATTGGCAGTGGTTTAGCAAGTGGCAATGCGACCATGGCCGAGATCGAAACTGTCAGCGCGAATCCGCGCATTCCTGCCGATTTTGATGTCGCCCCCTTTGAGCGCAACGCCCACGCTTCTTTCATCCGGTTGCAAGCGGCCAACGATGCCAAAGATTTAAACGACATCCGAGATTTCACCACGCCAGAAATGTACGCCGAATTATCACTGCAAATTCAGGAACGTAGCGCAAGTGAAGGTGTTGGTGTTGGTCAACAACGAACCGAGGTTGTCACGATTGCGGTGCATGTGCTGGAAGTAACTACAGAAAACCAACGTGCTGTGGCCAGCGTGCGCTACACCGGTACGATCCGCGAGGAAGCCGGAGCACCGCCAGAAGCGTTTGACGAAGTTTGGCATGTCGTTAAAAATCTTGATGATGCCAAATCGACGTGGCGCTTGGCGGGCATCCAGCAACTGGCTTAAACCGTTTTACTGAGCCAAAGCCGCGTGCAAGTCGCCAACCATACCGCTGTAAAATTTATCAACCGCGTGCTCTCGGATTATCCGATGGCACGCGAAAAATTGCAGCCGTATTCGGGCAAAACAGCGCAGGTGAATATTGGCGCAATGGCGATCGTCTTGCGTATCGCACCAGACGGAAATGTTGAAATGGTTGGCTCTGGAACCCGTTTTTCAGGTGAAAAGGCCTCAGAATCCGCTCCAGTCAATGAGTTTGATGTTTTCCATGATGTTTTGTTTGTTGTCCCACTCAAACTCATCCCACGCCTCGCCGGCGGCGATGAAGCCGCGTTTTCAGAGATCAAATTTTCAGGTGATAGCGAATTTGCGTCTACCTTGTCCACCGTCGCCCGCAATGTTGATTGGGATGTCGAGGAGGATTTGAGCAAGCTCGTTGGCGACATCGCCGCCTATCGCGTGGTAAACACCGCAAAATCATTTGGCGCGTGGCAAGCGGATGCAAAAGCACGCCTGACCGCAAACGTTGCCGAATATTTAACTGAAGAAAAACGCGCGTTCATCACCACGCGGGAGTTAGCGAGCTTCACCAGCCAAAACGAAACGTTGCGTGATGATGTGGCAAGGTTAGAGGCACGACTGAAGGCGCGTATGAAGGAAAGGCGCATTTAAAATGTTGAACAAAATCCAACCCCAACCAACGTGAGCCAGCCTGCACCCGTTGTGTCTGAACCGGATCCAAAGCCAGCCCCCAAGCCAAAAAGCTGGCCGCGCCGCATCGGCGGTGCGTTGTTCGCGATCCCCGCCGCTCTGTGGATATTCCTCGAAGAATGGCTCTGGGACTCGATGTTGGCCTTTACAGCATGGCTCGGTCGAGTGCCACCGGTGCGTTGGGTGGAAAACCAACTCGCGAAGCTACCGCCCTACGCGGCGCTGGTTGCTTTCGTCATTCCGGCTGCCGTGTTGCTGCCATTTAAGCTCGCCGCGTTCTGGCTGATCGCGCATGGTCAAGCGTTTTTGGGCGGGATGGTATTCATCACCGCTAAAATTCTAGGCACAGCATTCTTGGCGCGTATTTTTTCACTTACCAAAAATGCACTGATGACCATTGGCTGGTTTGCCCTTGCCTACAACACCGTCATGGATTGGAAACAGCGCATCTACGCTTATGTCCGTGCCATTCCCGCTTATCAACGGTTTCGTGCGCTGCTAACCGAGGCGAAAGCGCGAATCAAGGCGCGGTGGCGGGCGATGTTTGAGACTTAGTTGTGCGGATGGGCTGACGGACAAATACACAGGAACACAGAGGTACACAGAATCAAAGATGCCTGCGATAATGTGCATCCTTGATGTTGCGTCCAATATAACGAATAAAATAGCGCATGCGGCTTTTCCGTTTTCTTAAAATTTCCACCGTCGTCATTCGTTACGGTCTAGATGAATTTCTGCCGAAAGGGTTTGCACGCTCGTTGATTGGCGCGGTCTTTTTTTGGCGCAACTTCCAAGCGCCGCGCGGTGAGCGCCTCCGCGAGGCATTGGAAACATTGGGCCCCATTTTTATCAAATTCGGTCAGCTACTCTCCACCCGTCCGGATCTGGTGCCGGCAGATATCGCGACGGCGCTATCGAAACTGCAAGACCAAGTGCCGCCATTCGGCGCGGATGATGTTGTTGAAACGCTGAACCGCGTTTATCAGCGGCCATACCTTGAAATTTTTTCCGAATTCGATCTTAAGCCCATCGCCAGCGCCTCGATTGCGCAGGTGCATTTCGGCGTGATTCGCGACGGCAAACTGCAGGGCCGTGAAGTTGCCATTAAAATTTTGCGCCCTAACATCCGCGAAACAATCGATCACGATATTGCGTTGCTCTATGTGGTGGCCGATATTGTGAATGCGACCTTTGCGGACGGCAAACGGTTGCGCGCAACGGAAGTCGTCGCCGAGTTTGAAAACGCGATCCATGACGAGCTAGATTTAGTGCGGGAGGCATCGAACGCATCCACGCTGCGTCGCAATTTTGCCGACGGCAAGCTGCTCTATGTGCCTGAAGTGTATTTCGATTACACGTACCGCGAAGTGATGGTGATGGAGCGGATTGATGCGATCCCCGTCAACGATATTGCGCAGATAAAAGCGCACAACATTGACATCAAACGCTTGGCTGTTGACGGTGTGACGATCTTTTTTACGCAGGTGTTTCGCGATGGGTTTTTCCACGCCGATATGCATCCTGGCAATATTTTTGTTGGCAAAAACGGCATCTACTCGGGCGTTGATTTCGGCATCATGGGGTCATTGTCCGATGCCGATAAAACCTATCTGGCACGCAACTTCGCCGCCTTTTTTGCACGCGATTACAAAGAAGTTGCCATGGCGCATCTGGACGCGGGCTGGGTGCCGAAAAATACGCGGGTTGATGAGCTTGAGGGCGCGATACGTTCCGTGTGCGAACCCATTTTTGATAAACCGTTGAACGAAATTTATTTCGGCAATGTGCTGTTGCGCTTGTTCGAGGTTTCGCGCCGCTTTCACATGGAAATCCAACCGCAGCTGGTGTTGCTACAGAAAACGCTGTTGCAAGTTGAAGGCCTGGGCCGCCAGTTGTATCCTGAACTTGACCTGCGCCCCGTTGCGCAACCGATTTTGCAAAAATGGATGTCCGAGCAAGTTGGCCTGCGCGGCTTGGTCAAACAATTGCGAAAAGAAGGCATCCAGTGGACCGCCACCATTCCGCAGCTGCCGCGCTTGATCCACCGCGCCTTGGAAGCAAACCCCAGCGAGCGCTTGGCGGATATTGAGCGGGCGATCAATCGTGTGGAGCGCACCCAGCGGCTGCAAACGGCAGTGTTGATGGGGCTGGGCATCGTGTTGGTGACGGTAGCGGCGGCCTATGTTTACCTGCTTTTTAGCTATGCTGGGTAACACGCCCATTTAATTGCTATCAACTTTTACAATAGTTGAAATCAGCTATCGCGCAAAAGCGACTGTTTTGCTACACTTTTGTTCTTAATTTTTGACGGCGGGTTTGATCAAAACCTGCACGCCAAATAACGCACAGAGCCGCTTTCCCATTTCGCGTCTCGTCTCCGCCGCTTTATTTCTGCTGTCACGTTTTAAGGATGTCGTTTAATGACCACCCTCTTAGGCTTAGTCGTCTTTTATTTATTAGGCACGCTCGCCATTGGTCTTTACGCCGCGACCCGCGTTAAAAATACGACCGATTTCGCGCTCGCCGGTCGCAGCCTGCCGCTAGTAATGATTGTCACCACCACGTTTGCGACGTGGTTTGGCTCAGAAACAGTGCTGGGTATCAGCGCAAAGTTTGCCAAAGGCGGACTTAACAATGTGATCGAAGACCCGTTCGGCGCCTCGATGTGCTTGATTTTTGTGGGCATGTTTTTTGCAGCGCGGTTGTACAAAATGAACGTGCTCACCATTGGTGATTTTTTTCGTAAGCGCTACGGCAAAGTGGTCGAAATTTTTTGCTCAACCGCCATTATTTTGTCTTATCTTGGCTGGGTCGCTGCCCAAATCACCGCGCTGGGCCTCGTCTTTAACATGGTCAGCAATGGTAGCGTGAGCGTGGAAATGGGCATGGTCATCGGCACCCTGTCGGTGCTGGTTTACGTTATTTTCGGCGGCATGCTGGCTGTGGCCTGGACTGATTTTATTCAGATGATTGTGCTGGTAATTGGCCTAACCGTCATCGCCATAATGGCCGGCAATATGGCCGGCGGCGCCGACAAAGTCTACGCGCTCGCCGCCAGCAAAGAATTATTCAAAGTGTTGCCCGAGCCGAGCTTTAAAGACATCATGTTCTTTTTTGCCGCTGCGATTACGATGATGTTGGGGTCGATCCCTCAGCAGGATATTTTCCAGCGCGTCATGGCGGCCAAGGATGCCAAGACAGCCTCGCGGGGCGCAATTATTGGCGGAGTATCGTATTTGCTGTTCGCCTTTGTGCCGATGTTTATTGTGCTTTGCGCCGTCATCATCATGCCCGATGCCACCAAGGAAATGCTCGACGGCGGCGATGTCAGCTCCCAGCGAATCTTGCCCACGCTGATCCTGACACATATGCCGTTTTGGGCGCAGGTAGTGTTTTTTGGCGCATTGTTATCGGCTATTAAATCGACTGCGTCGGCCACCTTGCTCGCGCCGTCAACGAGTTTTGTAGAGAACATCTACAAACATTTTTATCCAAAAATGACCGATAAGCAGGAGCTATTTGCGTTCCGCGTCACCTTGTTTGTGTTCACCTGCTGCGTACTCGCCTACGCCATGCTGACGCGAGGCACACCGATTTTTGAAATGGTTTCGGGTGCGTACCAAGTGACCTTGGTGGGGGCTTTTATCCCGCTGGTGTGCGGCCTCTACTGGAAGCGCGCCACACGTCAGGGTGCGATTGCCTCTATCGTGCTGGGCATCATGACGTGGTTGTTTTTTATGTTCACCGACCTAGGCAAAGACTTCCCCGCGCAGCTGGCCGGTATTGTGCTGGCGACGATTGGCATGGTAGCGGGCTCTCTCTTAACTAAGCCCCACGCCCATCATGCGCACCCAGAAGGACATCCTGAAGCAATGCCGCACCAACCCAATCTGCAAGCCAATCAACAAACCCACAGCCATGCGGATTAGTTCGCGGCAACTTGATGCGGGGGCAGCCTCTTTAAAACACCCTAAAAACGGCGCAGAGATGCGCCGTTTTGTATTTTCAAGTTTGATTGTGGAAGCCAATTCCGCGCTTATATTGACATCTCAAGGCGCATTTTTTGCATTTCATCGCAATCCAATTGAGCGCACTGGCGCATCCAAATACAGTCTCGTTATCAGAAAACGTAACCAACAACGCAGCGCTAACGCTTAGCGAAACATAATCAAGGATGCATCATGAAAACCGCACTTAATTTGAACGTCAAACGTAGCATTAAAGAACAAGTGGTCGCCGTCGCAGTGTTTGTGACCACCGCTGTATCTTTGGTCGCCATCAATTCATATGCTGATCGCCACGCCAATTCCAACGGGAACCAAAACGCACAATTCGCCACGATGGACGCCGTGGTTGTTACCGCGCCCCGTATGGCGACTGGAAAAATGGACCCTATCGTCGTCACAGCACCCCGTTTGGTAAACGATACCCAGCTTGCGCATGCCCATCGCGTCAGAACGGTGATGCCACTCTAGGCCAGGCACTCGCGGCAATTATTTAAGTCTCCTGTTGTACGTCCTCCCCTAGTCGAAGTTTTTCTCGACTATTTGCCCGGACTAAGAATTGTCTGGGCATTTTTTATTCTGCACTGCACCACTTTAGCCACATTTATTCATACTGCATTCACCGCATTGTCACTGCATCTACACAATTGGGTCGCAAAATCGCTTCAATCTGTTTTTTGCACATCGGCAATTTGTAGCCGCGAAATACAAAAACGACGATAACGATCACTACAGCGACCGCGGCAACGACAACGACAACAAGAACAACGACAACGCAAATTAAATTGGCGAACGAAAAATCAAACCGGAATATCGAGATGACAAATGCTGAATTCAAACTGAGCCCCCTCGCCCTAATCGGAAGCCTCTGGCGTGGCATTTTTGTATCGACCAGTCCATCGGCAAATCCACGGGGCAATCCCAGACGTGAACCAATGCGGCCGTCCATTCCGTCCATTCCGTTCGTCCCAGCTACCGACTTGCCGCGCACCAAATTGGCCGCACTGACGTCACCTGACAGCGAATCCGTCGCGCAGGCCCTCCAGTGCGTCACCGTTGAAATGGCGATCAATGTAGCGGTCAATACACGTCCAGCCCGACGCCCCGGCTTGTCACCGCGCTGGAAAGACCCGCACCGCCTACATATCGGGTAAAGCCAGTCTATCCCGGCGATGCCGACGAAGCGTCAACCCAATGCTGCTTTGAGATCGTTGCTTCCGCTTGGCGGTTATTTGCATCGCCAAAAGTGCGTTTTCGCTTCGACACTTCGTCGCATGCCAACTTTTTTTCGTCCTCACATTTTTCAGTATTTTTAACGTTTTTACGTTATTTAAGGCTGATTTCCCGCACTTCGTCTAACGGCACAAGACGATTTGGGATTCCCGCGTTATGCTCATCGCATGACTGATTTTCTTTCGACGCTACGTTCCCTGCTTCGCGGCCTTACCCTGCTGCGCGTATTGGTGATGCTCGTGCTCACCACGATTGGCACTGTCATTGTGCTGCCTTACTTTAAGCACAATGTGGCCTTTACGACGGTTTGGCTGCGCATGCTCGTGGTCGCCATCGTGATGCTGTTGGCGATGACAGTGGCGGGTAATTTACCCCTGCAACGGTTTAACCTTCCGCCTTGGTTGAAGTGGCTGAAGTGGCTAAAGCGGATAAAGCGCGAACATGCCCAGCTGATTGCACTGATGTTGGCGGCATTTTTCGGCACTATTTTGTCGGGCTTACTCATCGGGCGAACGCTCACACAAATGTTTACCGTTGAGGCGTTCTTTTGGGGCGTGATATTTTTTACGGCGACCGGGATTACCGTTGGTGTGGTGGCAACGATGCTGCTCGTTTACCGGGAGCGCGAAGCGCATGCTTACGCCAGTTTGCAAACCTCTGAAGCCAGCCGCTACCAACTCGAAAAGCAAGTGCTGGCGGCGCGCTTGAAGCTCATGCAGGCGCAGATTGAGCCGCATTTTTTGTTTAATACATTGGCCAATGTGCAGCATCTGGTCGAAACCAATCCGCCGCTTGCAGCACGCACGTTAGAAAGTTTGATCGCCTACTTGCGGGCGGCGCTGCCGCAAATGCGCGAACAAGGTACGACGCTGGGTCGCGAGGTGGCGTTGACAACAGCATATTTAGAAATTCAAAAGCTACGCATGTCGCCGCGTTTGCAGTTTTCAGTTGAAATGCCCGACTCGCTAGGGGACGCACCTTTTCCGCCGATGATGTTGCTTACCTTGGTTGAAAACGCGATCAAACATGGCTTAGACCCGTTGCAGCAAGGGGGCAGCATTCGCGTCACCGCCGTTTGCGATAACGGCCTGTTGACGATATCGGTCGCCGACACGGGGCAGGGGTTGTTGTCAGGCAATGGCATGGGCGTCGGCTTGACCAACATCCGTGAGCGGCTGGCAACGCTCCATGGTAAACAAGCTAAACTAGTGTTGGAAGAAAACGAACCGCGCGGGGTGGTTGCGCGGATCTCTATTCCGGTGCTGCCACCGGTACTACCTTCGCCACCTCGTGCTGTAGAACCCATCCTATCCTGAGTCGCCGCGCCAGATGAGCAATGCCCAACAACTATCTACCGCACCCACCGCGTTGATTGCCGACGATGAACCCCTGTTGCGCGAACAGATCAAGCTCCGCCTAGCCAAGCTCTGGCCAGAACTCGTGATCGTTGCAGAGGCCACCAATGGCGCGGAGGCCCTTCGGGAATGCGAAGTGCATCAGCCCGATATCGTGTTCCTTGATATTCACATGCCGGTCATGAACGGTTTGGATGCGGCACGCTTAATTCGGCGAAGAAAGGATAGTAGCGGCAACAATGAAGTCGAACACGAAAGCGATGACGACCAACGTGTAGCCAACAATGCTGATCACCGCGAAATCCCGCGTACGCATATCGTTTTCATCACAGCTTTTGATGAGCACGCCGTCGCCGCATTTGAGCGCGGTGCGATTGATTATTTGCTGAAACCGTTTAACGAAGTTCGCTTAATGAAGACCATTCATCGCCTAAAAGAAAGGCTCGATGAAAGTCTGAAGGGCCGCGCCCAGACTGGGGTTTCGGACATCGCCCCAGACAAAAACGAACCGCATGACGGCAATGGGTCTGATGCAGACATCGACAAATTAGGCCTCGTTTTACGCCAATTAACCGCGCAGATGAAACCCGCCACCGCCTACCTCCAGTGGATCAAAGCGAGCGTCGGGCAAACGGTGCGCTTGATCCCGATCCAAGATGTTTATTACTTCCAGTCGGATGAGAAATATACCCGGGTGGTGCTTGAGGACAGCGAAGTGCTGATTCGAAAACCGATTAAAGAATTGTTAGAAGAGCTCGACCCGGAGCGTTTTTGGCAAATCCACCGCGCCACCATTGTCAGCACGCAAGCCGTTGCCGGGGTTATTCGTGGCTTGCGCGATCAGGCCGATTTGAAACTCAAAGGGCGCCCCGAAACCCTGACCGTGAGCCGAAACTACACCCATTTGTTCAAACAAATGTGATGTAAGTCACACCAAAACGCGCTGCGCCGTCCGCGCGTCTGCATCCCATGCCGCTAATTCTGCAAATCAGCGATTCGTGATTGAGCGGCGTCGCCGCCTGCCCTATTCTGGCAACGTGTTAGCAGTATCTGAGGCAGCTTGCACAACGCCGCGAAAATACGCTGTTTTCAGCAGCGACGCCGCAACACGTAAACTAATAAAAAGTCTGGAATTACTATGTTTAAAGCATTCGGTACCTTCATACACAAAACACCTTGGTGGGCACTGATCCTGCTGGGGCTTTCGACGCTGGCATTTTTGGTTATCTTCACCACGCCGTTTCAGTTATTGCGCCTGTCTGAGAGCGGCTCAAGCCCGGAAGAGCGCCGCCTGATCCAAAAAGAAATCGAATCCGCTTGGGTGGATTCAGGGCTTGGGGTGGCCGAAGGTGTGGTGGCCAGTTTCCGTGAACGTGCGACCGACCCCGCCAGAAAAGCGGAGCTAGACCAAGCGATGGAAGAAATTTCCCGCGCCCGCCAAGAAATTTCAAACGCCGAAAAAGACGGCTCCAAAGCGGCCAAAGAGGCCGCAAAGGAAGCTGCCAATGCTGCCAACGAAGTCGCACAAAACGCGGTAGCCGCCGCGATGGAAAGTGTGCGCGAGGCAGCTGACGGCGTGTTCGAAAACGCCCGCGATCGTCGCATCGAAATTGAAGAGGCGCGACGCAACATTGCAGACTCACTCAAAACCGCCGGCGTCACCAGTCCGGATGCGCTCAAGGCTATTGACGAGCAACTCGCCGCCGCCAAAAAACTAGAGGATGCCGCAAAAAAGGCCCTCGACGAACTCACGCGCTCAATGAATAAAGACGAGATCAAGCTCAATATCGGTGGGGACGGCGTAAAAATTTCGACCGATAACAACATCATCAAAAATACGATCAAAAATACCCTCAAGAACGCCAATAAGCAAAGGGCTCTGGACAGCAAGAACGAAAAAGCATCGGCAAAATCAGACGACGCACTCAAATTTGACGGGACTATCAACGGAACGCGCTTGAAAGGTTCCATTGACTTGAGCGGCACTGCCATACCGCCAATTAAGGTTGAAACGGTGGATATGGTTGGCTCACCACCTTTGCCGCCACCGCCGCCGCCGACACCCTTAGCCCCGGAAATCCGCAAAGACATTCACAAAACAGTGACGACGGCTGCCAAGCGAATTGGCTTGGGCTCGATATTGATCCTGATTTTCATACCAGTTTTTATTGTTACGCTGTTTGCAAAATATTTTATTGACCGCTCGCGCCGCGCCACAGCATATGCTGAAACGCAGACCCGTGAGGCCGAATTTCAAAGCGCTAACCGCCAAATTGTTGAGGCGCGATTACAAGCGCTCCAGGCGCAGGTCGAGCCACATTTTCTATACAACACATTAGCCAATGTCCAAGCGCTAACCGAAGTCGATCCGCCACTGGCCAACAAAATGGTCGGCCATTTGATTCAATATCTGCGTGCTGCGCTGCCAAAAATGCGCGAGACCACCTCGACTGTCGGCCAAGAGGTTGAGTTGGTACGGGCGTATTTAAATATCCTCAAAATACGGATGGGCGATCGCTTGGCGTTTGACATTGCCGTGCCCACCGAGCTTGAAGCCCTACCTTTCCCGCCTCTGATGCTGCCATCACTGGTCGAGAACGCCATCAAACACGGCTTGGAGCCGCAGCGTGACGGTGGCCGTATTGATGTCGTCGCCGAAAGAATCGGGGGAGATGGGGTTGGAAATGGCGGTGCAACGATTCGGATGATCGTCAAAGATACCGGGCGCGGCCTCACCGATGCGCCAACGCAAGCAGGCGGCGGCGTCGGGCTTTCCAACATTCGTGAACGCTTGCAAGCGCTGTTTGGGGATCGTGCCAAACTGACCTTGGAATCAAATGACCCCAAGGGTGTTGTCGCTACTATTGACGTTCCCGCAGCCCCCATAGCGGTGATGGCAGCGTTTACCGCGACTGGGGCCGTACCACGATCACTATTTGGGAATGCGCCAACGAAACCCGTAGAGCCCTCGCCCAAAGGTTTTGCTGCTCGCAGCTGGTGGATTGCCCGTAAGACGCACAGCTTGTGGCTGCGCGTCTTGACCTCAGTCTTTATTGGCGTCGTCGTTTTGCTCGGCGTTGGCTTACTGCTGGGGTTGGCCGCGCTGGCGTCGGGCGCTTTGCCGGTGAATTTGTCTGGGCATGAATTGGTCGGTGTCGATGGGATGGCATTCGGCTCAATTGCGCTCTTGGCGGCATTTTGCTTGCTAGTGCTGGTGGCGATTATATTGGCGGTATTAGCGTACGGGTTGGGCGTATTATTTGGCTTCTTGCTGGTGGGGATTCCAGCCATCATCGCAATCTCGCTGTTCCCGGCGATGGCACCGTTTATATTGGTTGGCTTGATTGTTTGGTGGTTCATGAAGCAAAGTAAGAAAAAGAAGTTGGCGGCCGCGGCCAGGCGGCAAGCCGAACAAGAAGCCATCAACAGCGCGGAAAATTAAGCGACAATTCACCGTCAATTGCAATTATCAACGTCACCTAACAACAACACTTTGGTTAAACACATGAATTTTACCGCGATTATTGCTGAAGACGAACCCATCCTTCGCGCTCAGCTCAAAGCAAAGCTCACCAAGCTCTGGCCAGATTTAACCATTTTGGCTGATGTCGGCGATGGTGAAGCGGCGCTAGAAGCGATAGCCGAACATCAGCCCACGCTTGCCTTCCTCGATATTCAAATGCCCGAAATGACCGGCATCGAGGTCGCCAAAAGCCTATCTCAAAACCGCAAACTGAAATGTCATGTGGTGTTCGTTACCGCGTTTGACCAATACGCCGTGGAAGCCTTCAATACTGGCGCGATCGACTATGTGCTCAAACCCTATTCGGACGAGCGCTTGCAGGCAGCGATTGACCGTTTAACAGAGCGTTTAAGTGCCGTCCCAGCGCAGCCGCAAAACTTAGAAGCGCTGATCCAGCACCTCGCCGCGAAGCTCAATCATGGTGTGGAAAAATTAAAATGGATCAAAGCTAATATCGGCGCCAATCTTCGGTTGATCCCGATAGACGATGTGCTGTTTTTTCAATCTGACGAAAAATATACCGTGGTCGCCACCAAGGAGTTCGATGCGCTGATCAAGACGCCGATCAAAGAATTATTGGACGGTTTGGATAACGAAAAATTCTGGCAAATTCACCGCTCAACGGTGGTGAATGCGACCGCCATCGATGCCGTCACCCGCGATTTTCGCGGGCAAGCAACGGTGAAAGTTAAGGGGCGAAAAGAAAACTTAACGGTTTCAAGGCCGTTCTCGCACCTGTTTAAGCAAATGTAATCCGCCGGTTTCATCAGGAAAATTTCCGCTTCATCGCGTATTTTTCCGCCTAATCGCAAGCGAGTCGCATCGACAAAATTAAACCGGCATAGTGAAGCCAGATATAAATTAACCGGTTGCGCAGGATGAAGAAATTTCCGTGGCTCTACATTACCGTGCTCACGCTGTTCGTGGGACTGCCGCTGGGCGGTCTGGTGGGCCAAGGTGTTGCATTCGCGTACCGTTCGATCCCGCTGGGCGTCGCAGCAGGCTTCGTGTTCGCCTTTTTACTTATTTCACTCATTACGCTTTATTACCGCCGCGCCATGCTGAGGCGCGACCCAAATTTTACGCTGGGCGATCTTTCCACACAACGCATAACCACACTGGTACTGCCTGTTTCGGCAGATGATGCGTTCGATTTGTGTGTTGAGTCGGTGCAATATTTGCCCGGCTTCTTTGCATTCATATCATCAAAGACAGCACTCAAAATCGAAGGAACAACGGGCGGCGGCGGTGGCGCGGGCTATTTTTCACTCGGCGCTCCGGGCGAGCGCATAGCGGTTGCCATCAAACACCTTGCGCCACAGCAAGCCGAAGTGACTGTCGAAAGCAGACCAGCGACTTTTTTCATCGTGCTCGACTTTGGTAAGAACCGCCAAAACCTTAATGCAATTTCTAAAGGCATCACCTACCAAATCACCCGCCGGTTTGAAGAACAGCGCGAAGCTACCCAGCGCGCTGAGATGCAACGTGCGCTAACCGAAGCCAAACTCAGCGTGCTGGAAGCGCATATTGAGCCGCATTTTTTATATAACACTTTGGCCAATGCGCAACTCCTCATCCGCCAAGACCCGAAACGTGCAGATGAAATGTTGGGTAATTTAATCATTTATTTGCGATCATCACTCCCACAGCCGGGCGCGCATCAAAATGGGGTGAGTTCGACGTTGGGCCGGGAAATTGAACGTTCAAGTGCCTATTTAGAAATCCTCAAAATTCGCATGGGCTCAAGGCTAAATGTTCGCGTAAAAATGCCAGAAAGCCTTGCTGGATGCGGCTTTCCAACCATGATGGTACAAACGCTAGTCGAAAATGCGATTAAACATGGCTTGGAATCCAAGCCCGGCGGCGGCACGATTTCAATTGAAGCCGCTGCAATCAATGCACAACTCGTCTTGACAGTGAGCGATGACGGCCTAGGCTTGCAGGAAAACACATCAGGCACGGGGCTAGGATTAAAAAATATCCGGGACCGCTTAAAGCTCAGTTTCAACGACGATGCCGCGTTAAGCCTAAAACCTAACCTACCAAGTGGGATGATCGCAACGATCACCATTCCTTTCAGCGGGGCATCGAAAAATGAAAAATAATCAAACAGCGGTCATTGCGGAGGATGAGGAGTTATTGCGGAACGAGCTCGCCACCCAACTCAAACTAGCTTGGCCCGAACTCAACATCGTCGCACTGGCCGAGGACGGCGCCTCCGCGCTTGAGGAAATTGCGGCGCACAAACCGGACATCGCCTTTCTCGATATTCGCATGCCCGGCTTAACCGGCTTGGATGTCGCTGCCGCACTCAAGGAGTGTTCGCCTCAAACGCGAATCGTCTTCGTTACGGCTTATCAACAATATGCCGTTGATGCGTTTGAAAAAGGGGCGGTAGATTATCTGTTGAAGCCTATTCAAGCAGACCGTTTGGCGGCCACCGTGGCACGGTTAAAAATCACGAGCCCCAGTACTGGCGAGGCTCTCGGGGCATCGCCTGACACCGTCAGTGCTTTATTGGCACAGCTAAAATTGAACATAGAAACTGAATCTAAACGTGAGCCGCTGGCATGGATTACCGCTGGCGCCGGTAAAGACACGAAGCTCATCATGGTCGACGAAGTCGCTTATTTTCAAGCCGATAGTAAATATACCGTGGTTATGACGGCCGATGGCGAGGCACTTATTCGGACACCGATCAAAGAGTTACTCGAACAGCTTGACGCAAGCCAATTCAAACAAATCCACCGCGCCACGATTGTGAATCTGCGGGCAATAAAAGCCGTCTCGCGCGACGAAACCGGCAAAGGGATGATTAAACTCAAAACGCGTAAAGAAACGCTGGCCGTGAGCCAACCGTTTATGTATTTGTTTCGGAATATGTAGGATAGGTAAAATGGGCGAATGCAAAGCCAAATTGGAAATCAAACCGCACTTTCGATGCGGCGACTCATCAATTCCGAGCCCGACCGCACGCTGATCAACAGCGTCATCGCCGCATCCGATGATTATTCCGTGTTGGTGACAGGTGCGCCGAAGCAACTGGGGGATGCTGATTCAACCTTGACCGATGGTCCACCGAATGGGTTGCTGGAAAATAAATTCGTTCTCGGTTTTTTCCATGGTGACGAGATGGTTGGCTTTGCGGATATTTACCGCGGCTGGAATGCGCCCCATAAAGCGCACATCGGATTTTTATTACTGTCGCCACAGCATCGCGGTCGCGGCGTCGGCAGCCAGGCATTGGCGCACATCACTGCGCTCGCGAAAACTTGGATTAGCATCGACACCTTGCGGATTGGCGTCGTTGCCAACAATACGCGCGGCCTCACGTTTTGGCGCAAAATGGGTTTTGTTGAAACTGGCGATTTAAAAAAAGCGGTCAAACCGTTTGTTGCCGATATTCTGGTTTTTGAAAAATCCATTTCTAGTTCTTAACCTCCCCAAAATTTTTAATCCGATATGATCTATTCCCTAGCCAACAAAACCCCGCAACTGCTCGGCAATAATTACGTCGCGCCCACCGCCACCGTGATCGGCGATGTGGTGCTGGGACAAAACGCCAGCGTTTGGTGGGGCGTGACGATTCGCGGTGATAACGACACCATCACTCTTGGCAAAAGTGTGAATATTCAGGACGGCGCTGTCTTGCATACCGATGAGGGGACTAAGCTCACGCTCGCCGACAATGTGAGTGTCGGTCATATGGCAATGCTTCACGGCTGCACCGTGGGCGAAGGTTCACTTATCGGCATTAAAGCGGTGGTGTTGAACGGTGCGGTGATCGGGCGCGATTGCTTAATCGGCGCCAACGCATTAGTAACAGAAGGCAAAGTGATCCCGGATCGCTCACTCGTCATGGGGTCGCCCGCGAAAGTAGTTAAAACATTAAGTGATGAACAGGTATTGATGATTCGTGGCATCGCGCAACACTATGTCGACAATGCGGCCCGCTACCGGGCGTCATTAAAAATCGTCGATAGCGCACCCTAGCCCCGCGTTGCGACGTCAGTTTCGTCGAAGTCACCAACCGCGCCCATAATGCCTCGTCCAATCGATCAATCCGGCACCTACCGCGCCTACAACCCCGCGTGGCCACAAATCCAACCAGCACCATGGCGGGCGGGGCGCGGTGCTTTGTTGTTGTACACCTTGGTTGTTTTGTATGCGAGCTTGAACCCGTTTGTCGGTTGGCGCATGCCGCAAGTATTTACGCTGTTGAGCTGGCCAAAATACATCACTATTTTTGATGTCACGCTCAATATTGCGGCTTACACGCCTGTCGGGGTGCTTTGGGCGAACTTTTTTGTTGCGGCAATTCGGCGACGTAATTACGATTTGCACGGCTATTACCCGGAGATGCAGGCGATAGCGTGGCGTGCAGGGCTGTTGGCGGTGTTGGTGGCGGGCGCACTGTCTGGGGCAATGGAATCATTGCAGGCATTTTTGCCGAGCCGCGTCAGTTCGTTAGCCGATTGGCTATCGAATAGTTTCGGTGCCATGCTGGGCGCAATTTTTATTGTCGCCAAGCCTGGCCGCGCGGTTCTGGAAAGTGTTGAGCGCTGGCGCTATCGGCATTTTGCAGCCGGCAACGTAGTAGATTGGGGGTTGCTGTTGCTAGGGTTATGGTTATTTGCCCAGCTAAATCCGGCAATCCCTTTTTTTGAGGCGGGGAATGTAGTTAACAGCGTGGCGCCCAGCGCAGTCGCCAATGCCGCGAGCCCACTGGCCGGGAGTGAAAATCTGCATCCCTACGATCCGCTGTTTTTGCTGCCGCAAGCAGTCGGCATTGCGCTCAATGTGTGTGGCTTTGCGCTATTTATTACCCTGTTGCTACATCCGGCAAAGCAGGTGTGGCTCAATGTCTGGATTGTTCTAATAGCGGGGTTTGTGGCAAAAGTCTCGATGGCATCGCTGATGCTCAAGGCGCCATTGTTGGTTGCATGGCTTGCGCCCGGCACGGTGGTCGGATTGACATCCGGGCTGCTGTTGGCGACATTTTTTGCCAAGCTTGGCGAACGCTGGCGCACATTGAGCGCCACGTTATTTGTGTTTGCAGGCGGTGTGATGGTGAAAATTTCAAGCGTCTATAACGCGTTTGATGAAACCCTCCGATTGTTTGATTGGCCTTATGGTCAGCTTGTTAACTTTGCGAGTTTGACGCGCTGGCTGAGCGAGGTCTGGCCGCTGGCGGCGGTTATATTTCTGGCCACTGTATTTGTGCGGCAACGGCGTATTCTTTAGTATTGCTTAGTACTGAATTGTAGAAATTTTAAAAATATTTTTAGAAAGAATTTACGATGAATGCAGCCAGCCATTCAGGCTACTACCAACACCATGTTTTTTTCTGTGTAAACCAACGCGACGACGGCCGGGCCTGTTGCAATCAACACGATGCGGAAGGCGTTCGTGCTTACGCTAAAGATCGTATCAAGGCGCTCAAACTTAACGGCGAAGGCAAAGTGCGCATCAACACGGCGGGCTGCTTGGATCGCTGCGATGAAGGGCCTGTACTGGTGATATATCCAGACAATGTTTGGTATACCTACATCGACAAAAACGATGTGGATGAAATTATTTCCGAGCATATTCAACACGGCCGAATAGTTGAGCGCCTGAAAATTTGAACAATTTAAATAATTTAAATAATTCAGAACACCACCAACACCAAGAAAGCGAAATACTATATGGCGAGCGCATTCCCCAATATTGCCTCCACTATAGCCGGCGATGCTGATGCCAATACCGGTGCCATTGAACTCCGCGCCCATCTGCCAGTCGATGTTACGCCGCGTGCCGTGGCGGTCGTGGCGCATCCGCATCCGCTGTTCGGTGGAACGATGGACAATAAGGTGGTCACTACCATTGCACGTGCATTTTTTGATGCGGGAGCTGCCACTTATCGGTTTAATTTTCGCGGTGTCGGTGCGAGCGAAGGCGTGCATGACGAAGGCCGTGGCGAGACGGCTGATATGCTGAAGGTCATTGCGCATGTACGTGAGCAAATGCGCTCCTTGTATGCAGATTTGCCGCCGTTGCCACTGTGGCTAGCTGGATTTTCATTTGGCGGCGCGGTGACACTGGCCGCGAGCGAGGATGTGGAGGCGACTGAAATGGTTTTGGTTGCCCCTGCGTTTGAGCGACTGTCCGCTTGGAGAAATGCGAAAACAGGTTTGCAGATGATTGGTAATCCGCCCGAAACTGCGATTATCATTCACGGCGAAAAAGATGAAACAGTTCCGCTGGCCGATTCGCTAGACTGGGCGCGGCCACGCAATATTCCCGTTATCGTCGTGCCCGATGCCGATCATTTTTTTCATTTGCGGCTGCCTATTATCAAACGCTTGGTCTCGCGGCTGGCGGTCGGGGCAGGAGCATCGCTTTAGCTTAATCTGCACTTCTAAGGCTATTCAAGCCCCGAAGTTTCGTCAAGCCTAGCACCACCTCTGGCGGCGACGGCAAAAAGTGATGCGTTTCATAGCGCGGGCCAGTAACAAGGGTGATACTCGTTTTAATCGCGTTATTTTCGGAGATATTGCGAGCCCATCCAACCCAAGCCAATCCTACGTAACGAAACTGCATGCAAACTCCCAACAGTATTTTAGTCATTCCGTTGTTCGGCAGTCTTTCACCTTCCCAGCTGGACAGTATCGGCGCGCACGCTGCCCTGCGCGTGGTGGAAAAGGGCGAGATTATTCTCAGGCGTGGTGATGTGGCGGATTCATGCTACTTAATCGTTTCAGGACAAGTCAAGGTGTTCATGAGCGACGATGAATACACCGGGCAAGAGTCTGATCGCGAAGTAATTTTAAAAATTCTGGGGCCCGGCGATTTTTTTGGCGAGCTGCCGATGTTTGACCAAGAGCCCCGCATCGCGAGCGTGGCCGCACTCGATCAGGTGCATTTGCAGGTGCTGTCATTTAAAGCGTTTCAACGCGCCATCGAAGAATCCCCAGAAATTGCCCGCGTTGTGATGAAAACATTGGCCGCAAGGCTCCGCCATGCAGACCGAAAAATTGGCGCATTGGCGATGACCGACATCACCAGCCGCGTTTCACGCACGCTATTAGAATTGGCCATCCTGTCCAACGGCCGCCGCGTCGTTGGCTCGCCGTTTACGCAGCAAGATTTGGCCGATATGGTCGGCGCGTCGCGCGAGATGGTGAATCGAACCCTGAAAGATTTGGAAGGCGAGGGCTATATTGATGTGCAGCGCAGAATGATTACAATTTTGGATGATCGATGGTCGGCTAGTCTTTAAGCAAATTCTTGTCGGCGGCGCTGCCGCTAAAAAGCCCTCCACCGTTGCAAATGGCGGGCTTTTATCAAAACCAAGAATGTCTTAATATTTCACGCTACAACCGTAAGCCTGCGTCGTCGCTGTGGTTACCGCTTTACCTGCTTTCGATTCGGCCAACGCAGCTACGACGTAGTTTTTGGCTCCAGCGACATCGGCTTTATTGGCGCTCGGCTTGTCGTCAATTGCGCCCGCGTAAATCACCATCCCTGCCGGGTTAATCACATACATGTGCGGGGTGGTTTTTGCGCCATAAAGCTTGCCCACTCGGCCGTCGGAATCCGCCATGTAGGCATCCGGTGCCGCATTTTTGGCGGCGATATAACCCTTTAATTTCTCATTGCTCAAATAATCCTGATGCGATGGATTTGTAGAATTGATGGTCAACCAAACTGTATCTTTGGCGTCATATATTTTTTTGTAGCGATTGCATGTTGTTGCTGTCGTAATGTTTTTGCACGAACGGGCAACCTGGGTTGCTCCATTCCGGCACCACATGCTTGCCCTTAAAATCGGCAATTTTAACGGTTTGGCCATTCACGTCGGTCAGCGCAAAATCAGGTGCGGCTTTGCCGACGGTTGCGGACGCGAATGCGGAAACAGCCGCACCAGGGCGTGCGGTGAAGATTGCGATTGCGACAGCGAACGTTAAGGCGATCGTCGATAATATTTTACGCATGGTTTCCTCGCTAAATAGGGTTGAATAGAATATCGCCAAACTTGAACTTTCTTGGAGCGACTGTGCGGATTAAAGTTACAGCTATCCTAGTAATTGTCGTCATAAAAATGGGTTGCAGAAATAAAAAAGCCTTCACGTTTAACGGTGAAGGCTTTTCGATCAGTCGCTGCGAGGTCGCTGCAAACGAACCCGTTCGCAAATTTACGCCATCTGCTTTTGCAGTTCCAGATCCACCGCATGCATGTATTCTTCAGTCGTCAAATATGGATAATCTGGACGAATCAAAATCGCCAAATCCTTGGTCATCTTGCCGGCTTCAACCACATCAACGCATGCCTTTTCCAGCTTCAACGCAAAATCAACAACCTCGGGTGTGCCATCCATGCGGCCACGGGCTTGCAGGCCGCGCGTCCAGGCGTAGATCGAGGCGATTGGGTTGGTGGAGGTTGGCTTGCCCTGCTGGTGCATACGGTAATGGCGCGTCACGGTACCGTGCGCGGCTTCGGACTCCACCGTTTTGCCGTCCGGTGACATCAATACCGATGTCATCAATCCAAGCGAGCCGTAACCCTGCGCGACGGTGTCAGACTGCACATCACCGTCGTAGTTTTTACAAGCCCATAAATAACCGCCGCTCCATTTCAAATTCGATGCGACCATATCGTCGATCAAACGGTGTTCGTATTCGATACCAGCGGCCGCGAATTTTTCTTTGTATTCTTTATCGAAAATCTCTTGGAAAAGATTTTTGAAGCGACCATCGTAGATTTTCAAAATGGTATTTTTGGTTGATAAATAAACCGTGTATTTGCGCTGCAAACCGTAGTTAAAACAGGCGTGAGCAAAACCGGCAATCGAATCATCCAAGTTGTACATCGACAGCGAAATGCCCGCACCTGGCGCTTTAAACACTTCTTTTTCGATCGGCGCGGAGCCATCATCGGGTACAAATTTAACAGTCAATTTGCCCGCTGATGGAAACTGAAAATCCGTCGCACGGTACTGATCGCCAAACCCGTGGCGAGCTACGACGACTGGCTTGTCCCAGTGCGCTACCAACCGCGGAACGTTCTTGCAAATAATCGGTTCGCGGAAAATCGTGCCATCTAAAATATTGCGGATGGTGCCGTTGGGGGATTTCCACATTTGCTTTAAACCAAATTCCTTTACGCGCGCTTCATCGGGCGTAATCGTCGCGCATTTGACAGCAACACCGTATTTTAGTGTGGCCTGCGCTGATTCCACGGTCACTTTATCGTCCGTCGCATCGCGGTGCTCCATGCCCAAGTCAAAGTATTTCAAATCGATGTCAAGGTAAGGGAGGATCAGTTTTTCGCGAATCATCTGCCAGATGATGCGCGTCATCTCATCGCCGTCCATTTCAACGACGGGGTTTACAACTTTGATTTTAGCCATGGGGAATCCTAGGGGGAAGACTGTGAAAGAAAGATAAAAAAATCGGAGAATTCGGTGTGCACGCGAGATTAAGAAAAGGCAGCGAAGTATAGCAAATTTGCTGGGTTCGAGGCACCCAGGCTCCACTCCGCCCGCTGCAAATAACAAGCAAACACCAGCGCTGGCGGCGCTTTCAGACACTTTTCGTCTCAAACGCCCCGCCAGATCCGGGATTTGATTATCTAAGATTGCGAATTAACGTGGCAGCTCCGACGCGCCCATCAAATATTGATCCACCGACCTTGCACACTGCCGACCTTCGCGGATCGCCCACACGACCAACGATTGGCCGCGCCGCATATCACCAGCAGCGAAGACTTTTTTGTTTGCGGTTTGGTAGGCGAGATGACCTCCTGCCGAACCTTCCGTGCTTTCAGCACTTTCCTCGGTTCCAGCTTTGACGTTACCGCGCGCATCTTTCTCAACACCAAGTGCCGCAAATTCCTCAAGCAGGCCTTGCTGTGTCGGTGAGACGAAACCCATTGCCAACAACACCAAATCCGCCTTCATTTCAAATTCGGAATTCGGGACTTCTTGCATCTTGCCATCACGCCATTCAACTTTCGCGGCAATGAGCTTTTCCACTCTGCCGTTGCTGCCAACCAATTTTTTGGTGGTGATCGACCAGTCGCGGTCACAGCCTTCTTCATGTGAAGACGAGGTACGTAATTTAATGGGCCAGTTCGGCCACACCAGCGGCTTGTTTTCAGAAACTGGTGGTTGCGGCATCAATTCAAATTGTGCGATTGAGGCGGCACCGTGTCGGTTCGAGGTGCCCACGCAATCGCTGCCGGTATCGCCGCCGCCGATGACGACTACATGTTTGCCGGTCGCCATAATTTGCGCCAAAACTTTATCGCCCGCGACCACTTTATTTTGTGAGGGCAAAAAGTCCATCGCGAAATGCACGCCGTCTAACTCACGGCCCGGCACCGGCAAATCGCGCGGCCATTCTGCGCCGCCTGCCAGTACAACCGCATCAAAGTCGGCCATCAACGCAGATACCGGCGTGCCTTCTGCGTTTTTACCGCCAATGCCAATTTGCTGGCTCGTACGAAACTTTACGCCCTCGGCTTCCATCTGCGCGATGCGGCGATCAATATGCGATTTCTCCATTTTGAAATCGGGAATGCCATAGCGCAGCAAGCCACCAACGCGGTCGCTCTTTTCAAACACGATCACATCATGTCCTGCACGCGCGAGCTGCTGCGCGGCGGCCAAACCAGCCGGACCGGAGCCGACCACGGCAACCCGTTTGCCGGTCTTTGTTTTTGGGGGTTGTGGCACCACCCAGCCCATTTCCCAGCCTTTATCAATAATCGCGTGCTCGATGGATTTAATGCCGACGGCATCGTTGTTGATATTGAGCGTACAAGCGGCTTCGCAGGGTGCCGGGCAGACACGGCCTGTGAACTCGGGGAAGTTGTTGGTCGAGTGCAGCGTATCCAGCGCCTCGCGCCAGTTTTGGCGAAAGACTAGATCATTGAAATCGGGAATGATGTTGTTCACCGGACAACCAGATTGGCAAAACGGAATGCCGCAATCCATACAGCGTGCGCCTTGAGTTTTGGCCTCATCATCGGTCAAATGCAGCACAAATTCCTGATAGTTTTTGACGCGCTCGGCGGGGGGAATCGACGCTTCAGACAAGCGCTGGAATTCAATAAATCCGGTGGGGTTTCCCATGTTGCATGTGCTCCGAAATACGATTAATCGATAGTGTCATTTCAAATTGATCAGGCAGCCAACTGCTTGGTGGCAGTTTTGTGTTTTGCCGCTAACTCAGCCAAGGCGCGACGATATTCGGTTGGCATCACTTTCACGAATTTTTTCGACCAAAGCGGCCAGTTCGCCAACAAGGCCAGCGCGCGTTCGCTGCCGGTAAATTTGGCGTGCGCCTCAATCAGCGATTTGAGTAACGCGACATCCGATCGACCCAAATGCGACGTGTCGGTGACGTCATCGTTGATCGATTCCAACGCCACCATCGCCATATTGCAACGCTTTTCAAACAGGCCGTCTTCATCCAACACATACGCTACACCGCCTGACATACCCGCCGCGAAGTTGCGGCCGGTTTGGCCGAGCACGACGACGGTGCCACCTGTCATGTATTCGCAGCCGTGGTCGCCGGTGCCCTCTACCACCGCCGAGGCGCCTGAGTTGCGCACACAAAATCGCTCACCTGCGACGCCGCGGAAATACGATTCACCCGCAATCGCGCCGTACATGACTGTGTTACCGACAATAATATTTTGCAGCGGGTTGCCTTTAAATTCAGCGTTTTGCTTGACGATAATGCGCCCGCCACTTAGCCCTTTGCCGACATAATCATTGGCTTGGCCGGTGAGATCAAGCGTCACGCCGCGCGCCAAAAACGCACCGAAACTTTGCCCGGCAGTGCCGCGTAAATTGATATGAATGGTGTCATCGACCAAGCCAGTATGGCCGTAACGCTGCGCGACTTCGCCCGACAACATTGCGCCAACGGTACGGTTGACGTTGCGAATCTTTTCATCAATCACAACGGGCTTTTGATGCTCAAGGGCCTCTTTAGCCAACGCAATTAGCTTGTTATCCAGTGCTTCATGTAAGCCATGATCTTGCGATTCGGTATGGAAACGTGAAACCTCGATTGGCATTTTTGGCTGATGGAAAATTTTGGAGAAATCCAAGCCTTTTGCTTTCCAATGCTCAACCCCATTCCAAGTATCAAGCAAGTCTGCACGGCCAATTAAATCATCGAATTTGCGAATGCCCATAGATGCCATCAACTCACGCACTTCTTCGGCGACGAAGAAAAAATAATTCACCACGTGCTCAGGCTGGCCGGTAAATTTTTTGCGTAGTGCGACGTCCTGCGTGGCAACGCCAACGGGGCAGGTATTGAGGTGGCATTTGCGCATCATAATGCAGCCCTCGACAACTAGCGGCGCAGTGGCAAAACCGAATTCATCAGCACCGAGTAACGCGCCGATGACAACATCACGCCCTGTCTTCATTTGGCCATCAACCTGCACCGCAATGCGGCCGCGCAAACGGTTCAGCACCAGCGTTTGCTGCGTTTCTGCCAAACCAAGCTCCCAGGGTGTGCCAGTATGCTTGACACTCGATACCGGTGATGCGCCAGTACCGCCATCATGGCCTGCGATCGTGACGTGATCGGCTTTGGCCTTGGCGACACCTGCGGCAATCGTGCCCACGCCGACCTCGGAAACCAGCTTCACCGAAATCGACGCGCGTGAATTACAGTTTTTCAGATCGTGAATCAACTGTGCCAAGTCTTCGATCGAATAGATATCATGATGCGGCGGCGGTGAGATCAATTCCACGCCGGGGGTGGCGAACCGCAGCTTGCCGATGTACTCGGAAACCTTACCGCCGGGCAATTGGCCGCCTTCGCCAGGCTTCGCACCTTGCGCCATTTTGATTTGGATTTGATCCGCAGAATTCAAATATTCTGCGGTCACGCCGAAGCGCCCTGAAGCAACCTGCTTGATGCGCGATCTGAGTGAATCGCCCGCCAGTAGCGGTGTTTCAACGGTTACATCACCGCCCAATTTCGATTTCAGCGATTCACCAGCGACCTGAATCGGAATCATTCGTTTCGGATCTTCGCCGCCTTCGCCGGTGTTCGACTTCCCGCCGATACGGTTCATCGCGACTGCCAATGTGGCGTGCGCCTCGGTGGAGATGGAGCCTAGCGACATCGCGCCCGTCGCAAAGCGTTTGACAATTTCTTTGGCGGTTTCTACTTCTTCAATCGGCACGGCTACACCGGCCGGCTTCAACTCAAACAAACCGCGCAAGGTCATGTGGCGCTTGGTTTGATCGTTGATGAGCTTGGCGTATTCTTTGTAGGTGGTGTATGAATTGGTTTTGGTGGAATGCTGCAATTTCGCAATCGCATCCGGTGTCCACATATGGTCTTCACCACGGGTGCGGTAGGCGTATTCGCCGCCCGCATCGAGCTGTGTGCGCAACACCGGGTCATCGCTAAACGCTTTGCGGTGCGTGAGGTTGGCCTCTTCGGCGATTTCAAAAATGCCAATGCCTTCGATGTTGGATGCTGTGCCGGTAAAATATTTATTGACGAATTGGGTCGATAGCCCGATCGCCTCAAATATCTGTGCGCCGCAATAGCTTTGGTAAGTCGAGATGCCCATTTTCGACATCACTTTGAGCAAGCCTTTGGAGATGGCTTTAATGTATTTTTTCTCGGCTTCTTTTTCTTCAGCCAGCGTCAAATAATCTTGCATGTGATGCAGCGTTTGCAGCGCCAAATAGGGATGCACTGCTGCCGCGCCATACCCGCCTAGAAGGGCGAAATGATGTACCTCGCGTGCCGAGCCGGTCTCTACCACCAAGCCGGTCGAGGTCCGTAAACCCTCGCGCACCAAATGCTGATGCACGGCCCCCACCGCCAGCAGTGCGGGAATGGCAATACGTTCGGCATTGACTTTTCGGTCGGTGATAATCAATAAATTTTTGCCATTGCGCAGTGCGTCTTCGGCATGGGCACACAGCGATGCCACGGCGGCTTCAACTCCCTCGGCGGCCCATGATGCGGGATACGTTATATCGAGCTCATGGCTTTTAAAATAGCCCCCTGTAAACATTTCGATATGACGGATTTTTTCCATGTCATCCGACGTCAAAACCGGTTGCGGCACCTCCAGCCACATGCCTGGATCAGTGTGGTGAATATCGAGCAAATTAGGGCGCGGGCCAATCGTGATCGCGGTTGACATCACCAGCTCTTCGCGGATGGGGTCGATCGGCGGGTTAGTGACTTGCGCAAATAATTGTTTAAAGTAGTGATACAAATTACGCGGCTTGTTCGACATCACCGCGAGTGGCGAATCGTTACCCATCGAGCCGGTGGCTTCAATCCCGTTTTTAGCCATCGGTGCCATGATGACTTTCAAATCTTCCTGGGTATAGCCAAAGGCTTGTTGCAAATCGAGCAACGGCACTTTCGATTTCTCTGCCGGTGCCGATTCGGGCAAATCATCCAAACGAATGCGGGCTTGTTCAACCCAATCCCGATAAGGTTTAGCGGTGGCCAGCTCGCGTTTTATATCATCGTCACTGATGATTTTGCCTTTTTCAATATCAACCAAAAACATCTTTCCCGGCTGCAAACGCCATTTTTGGTCAATCTTGGATTCGGGAATATCGAGCACACCGGCCTCAGATGCCAGCACCACCATATCGTCATCAGTCAGCAGATAGCGTGCAGGGCGCAGGCCGTTACGATCTAGCATGGCACCGATCTGGCGGCCATCAGTAAATGCCATCGCTGCGGGCCCGTCCCATGCTTCCATCAAAGTGGCGTGGTACTCATAGAAAGCGCGGCGATCTTCGTCCATCAGCTTATGGCCGCTCCACGCTTCGGGGATCATCATCATCATCGCGTGTGCCAACGAATAGCCACCCATGACGAGCATTTCCAAGCAATTATCAAACGATGCGGAGTCCGACTGGCCGTCGTAAATGAGCGGCCAAATTTTATCTAGGTCTGCGCCTAGCACCGGCGAGGCAATCGCTTGCTGGCGGGCACGAATCCAGTTCACGTTGCCGCGCAAGGTGTTGATCTCACCGTTGTGCGCGATCATTCGGAAAGGGTGCGATAAATCCCAAGTGGGAAAGGTGTTGGTGGAGAACCGTTGGTGGACTAGTGCCAATGCCGTGGTCATCGCGTCGTCTTGCAAATCGACATAATATTTGCCGACCTGATCGGCAAGCAACATGCCTTTGTAGACGATGGTGCGGGTGGAAAATGACGATACATAAAATTCTTTACCATGGCGCAATTGCAGCGCTTGAATCGCATGGCCGGAGCTTTTGCGGATGATATAGAGCTTGCGTTCCAGGTCGTCTTGCGACATCTCTTTGCTGCCGCGCGCGACAAAAATTTGGCGAATTCGTGGCTCGACTGCGATAGTAGCTTGCGAGAGGCCGTCATTGTCGGTCGGCACATCGCGCCAGCCAAGCAAAATTTGCCCTTCAGCGTGAATGGAACGCTCAATCTCTTGCTCGCACGCCATGCGCGACGCAGGCTCTTGCGGCAGAAACACCATGCCCACACCGTATTGACCGATGGCAGGCAGCGTCAAACCTTGCTGGCCACAGACGCGGCGCAAATGCAAATCGGGCAGCTGAATTAAAATCCCGGCGCCGTCACCGAGCAGTGGGTCATAGCCAGTTGCACCGCGATGGCTTAAATTATCCAAAATCTTTAAGCCCTGCTCAACAATCGCGTGCGATTTTTTGCCCTTGATATTCGCCACAAAACCGACGCCGCACGCATCGTGTTCGTTTCGCGGGTTGTAAAGCCCCTCGGCAGCGGGCGCTGGCGATTGAATCGCTGGGGCGCGGGAAGGAGTCGTCGGCATGGTGGCTTGGGCAGGGACGTCGTGGGACATTTAAATTTCTCCGGTACTAGAAATGCAAATCACAAACAGTTTTACATCGCGTGCGTTACTAATTATAGGTCGTGAATACAAGGCGCGGGTTGACTTGGAACGGACGTAATTCAGATGCGGGACGTGCCGCTATCATGTTGGCCAAATTTTGGGTCGATCATGCGGGTTGCATGTGTTCATTACCGAGATCATGGATGGCAGGGGTTTTCCATCATGCGGCGCGGGGGCTGTATTCACGTGGGTGCACGCTTTATTGCGGTTTGAACCCTTCAACAAAGATAATAACGCCGCTTTTGATGCGCCGCAACAAATTTATCCAGCATCAATTCCAATAACGGCTAATACCGGCGGTGCTTTGTCAATTGTTAACTATAATTGGGTCACTACAGTTTGATACACTCTATATCTGAGTAATGCTAGGTTTAAAACGCTAGCACCAATGCTGTTAGCGAGATGGTAAATTTTTGGCGTATTGGGGAAAACATGCAACAAGCGACGATCAAAGCAGCCGAGCAACTTAAAAATCATTTTGCGCCTCGGGGAAATAGAGAGGGGGCGTTTCTTGCGCTGCTCACTTCTCTTGTGTTGCCAATATTAGCGAGTTGCAGCGGGGCGGTTAGCAGCCCGACAACGCCGTCGACGGTTACCCTCACCGTTTCACCCGCAAGTGCAGATATCGTTCCCGGCGTTTCAACTACCTTCACCATTACCGGCGGAAATCCGGCCTATAGCGCGTTTTCGAGCAACGGCGCGATTCTTCCAGTCACAGCCACCGTAACCGGTTCAACGTTTTCGGTCGTTGCAAATGCCGTTAACTCAGATACTGTCGTCGATATCACGGTTCGTGACGCCACAAATGCCTCTGCGATTGTTAAAGCAACAGTTAAAGCGGGTGCGCCTCCAGCGCCCTTGGCCGTTTCACCTCCTTCTGCAAATTTGTTTGCTGATGTTCCGGCCACGTTTACAGTCTCCGGTGGCCGGCCCGCTTACTCGGCCTCTTCGAGCAATTCGGCCGTCTTGCCAGTTGCATCGGCCATTGTTGGCACAACGTTTACCGTAATACCCAAAGCGGTAATCGCAGACACCGCTGTTGACATCACCGTCCTCGATGCAACAGGCACTGCGGTCGCCGCAAAGGCGACGGTCAAACCGTCGTCGCTGCTGAACCAGATTTCGTTCACGCCATTCAGCCCCTCGGGCACGGGTTGCGGAACCAATACGGTATGTAGCGGCGGAGACGCTCAAATCGTCGTTACCGCGATTCAAAATGGCGTAATTTTGCGCGACCAGAAGATCCATTTCAAGGTTTTTCAAGGGGACTTTCAGCTTGTCACGCCCGGAAGCGGGAAACTGGTGGATATGATTGACGTCTCCACAGACCAGCAAGGGACGGCAGTTGCGCGAATTACCGCAAACGTCGGCGCTGCAACGCAAGTGGCAACGATTGAAACCACAGACGTAATGTCCGGGCTTGTCAGGCGCTACAACTTCACCATTGTTCAGCAAGTGTCGGGCGCTGGTATTCTCTCGGCTCTCCCCAGCACTCCCGTAACAATTACCGGGGCAAAGGGAGCGGCTGGCGCGGACGGCAGCTGTCCGGTTGGCGCCACGGTCGATTATTACATTTACGGTGGGACACCGAACTACACGATCGCATCGCCGCTACTTGGCGTGGCAACAGTGTCGCCGAGCTCCGTGGTTACTAACGGCGGTAAATTTACTGCAAGGGTCACCGGTTGTGGAAAAGTTGCTTTTATTGTGACGGACGCGACTGGTCGGACTATTGAAACTGCGGCGTTGGAGGCGGTGCAGGGGCCAAAAGGTGATGCAGTTACAACGCCCGCCGCGTTGACCGTTACGCCATCGGCACTTACCGTTGCTTGTGGTTCGTCAGGTAGCGTTTCTGTCACTGGTAGTGGCACGTTTTCTACCTTTTACACCAACGGGTCGTCTAGCGCGGGTGCGGGGTTTACCACCAGCCCAAATGCGGGCGCTATCCCGAATACGGTGACCTTTAGCGCGTCTACAGGGACGATTAGCTCACCGGTTCTGGTTGATTTTTTAAATGGGAGCTTAACGCGGCGAGTTACCGTTACTGTCACAGGCACTGTCGCTGGAAGCTGCCCTTAGAGATAAATCGGAACATCAGTTCAAAATTCATGTTTCAAATCATACACTTGAATATTTGTCAGCTATTTTTCAAAAATGGAGCCGATGGTCTTAGCGGGGCAGTACCCGATTCAAGTAGCGATCACCTAAAATAACTTGCATCAAAGTGAAAGTTGCGCTTTAATAATGTGAGCTAACTTCCTAATTTTTAAGTAAACTAGTGTTTTAGGAAACGTCTCTAGCAATCTTTTTTAGAATATTTAAACGCTATTTTTCATGCCGAATACGAGAGGACATCACCGTGACCACCACAACTTCCCTTAGCAATACCAGCGATACGGGCAAATGGATAAAACGCGGCTTGGTACGTAGCGCGGCAATAACACTCCTCGGCGCAATGACTGCGCTACTGGGCGCTTGCGGCGGCGGCGGGGCGGCCACGACAGGTCCCGCATCAGGCGGCTCAACGCCTACACTTGCCGTTTTGCCAACGGCAGCAACGGCCTACGGCAATGTGGCCGTCACCTTCACCGTGTCGGGCGGCAAACCGCCCTATTCTGTTGTTTCTAGCAACACATCGCTCATCCCCGTCCCGGCGCCGATTGGTTCGGACGGCAAACTAACGGTCACACCAAGAACACCAGCTGTAGATACTGATGTTGTCTTGACGTTTAAGGATTCATCAACGACAGCGACAACTGTCACGTCCACGGCAAATTTAAAAGCCTCAACGCTGAGCAGCTCGCTGACGATAACCCCTTCTTCAGTGGGCGCACAATGCGGTGGAATTTGTTCCGGCGGTAACGGTGTAGCCAGCGTTCAATCGGTGATTGCAGGCATCCCCGGCCAAGGGAGAAATATTCGGTTTGATGCATTTCAGGGTGATTACGGGTTTGTGACGCCAGGTAATTCGGTCAACGACCCTACGGTTTCGTCCATCACGATCACCACCGATAATCAAGGTATTGCCCGAATTGTAATTCGCGCCAAAAACGGTGCTCCTTCACAAAGCGCGATTATCCAAGTGGTGGATGTGCTCTCCGGTGAAGTGCGACGTTTTGTGTTCCAAATTTCACAGGTTACAGCCACTACCGAAATTTTAATCAATCCTGCCAAGTTTGATTGGACATCGCCATTTAAAGACGCCTGTGTAGTGGGCGGAATATCAAACCACTATGTCTCGGGCGGTGTTCCACCTTATACGGTAAGCGCCTCTTCACCAGACTTTGCGATTCTTGCCCCAAGCGTACTGGTCAATGGCGTCCCGGTCGTCACCATTGCTAAGGATGGTGATGCGGTGCAGGTAATTACAACCGGAAATGTGTGTTCAACGACTGGCATACCATTTATTGTTAGGGATGCAACTGCAAGAACGGCGACGTTTACTGTGAGCAATTCAATTGGACCTCCAACAGGGCCTTCTGCTGGTGTTGGTGCTGGCAGTATTCCTGCGCCAACAATTACGCCCGCAACATTAGGTCCGCTAGCGTGCGGCGCTTCTGACTCCGCGTTTGTCGTGCAAAATAGTACTGTCTCAACAACATTAACGCCAACTTCGTTGCAGCCTAACCGGGTATCCGCTCTGATCTCAAACGGCATCCTTACGGTCACGCGGCTGGCAAATAGCGTCGGCGGGGTATCGTCGGTCTTGGTTCGCGTGAGTAACGGCGCTTCGTTTACTGATGTGCCCGTGTCTCTATCTGGCGTTGCACCATTTGGTTGCGGCGCGAACGCCGGAGCGGGTGCGATCACGGTTGCCGGCTCCTCCAGCATCACGGTTGCATCTGGCACGCAGGTAGCGCAGACCATTGCTGGTGGCAGTGCACCTTACTCGATTGTGAGTTCGAACAGCGGTATTGCCAGCGTTGCCCCACTGGGGACAAGCGGATTTGTTGTGACTGGTGTCGCTGTAGGGACGACATTCGTTACAATAACCGACGCGACGGGAGCCGCCACTACTGTTGTTGTCACTGTGACAGCCGGAACGCCAATCAGCTTTTCGCCAGGCAATTCCGGGACTGCTGCGGTCACGAACGGAACGACCGGCACTTTTGGACTAACCGGAGGCTCCGGTGCTTATTCAATTAGCTCAATATCCTCCGTGACACCTGGCAGGGTGGCGGCGACGATTAACGGTAACGTCCTTTCCGTTAGTGCCGTGGCCGGTGCGGCGCAGGCGCCAGCTGGTACGATTGTCGTAACCGATACTGCCGGTGGCACCTTTACTATCACCGTCAACATCTTATAAGCAACTTGCAGTAAAGACATTATCAGGCGGGCATCTTTACAAAGATGCCCGTTTTTTATTTAGCATCGAAACCGTACCGTCTTGCTCGCACACCTCCCAAAGCGGTAACCCAAAGCCGCGAAAAAACTTAACAACACAATGTTTTTTGACAATTACCTTATTTCGCCAATGGGCGTAGTGTTTGGGGCATTTTTTTTCTCTATTGCGCTTTGCATAGTGGCGTTGTTCGCGGTGCTGCGGCTACCGAAGCAGCATCTCATTTGGGATATTCCGGATCGGCCCAACGCACTGCATTCAAACCCAATTCCTCGAATCGGTGGCCTAGCACTTGGTTTCGCGGTTATTTGCTCGGTACTCGTATTTTCAAACAGCGGCTCGCTACTTCTGCCGTTTTGTATTGCGCTAGCGTTGATGCTGATATCGTTTTTTGATGACCGCTGGCAGCTTTCTCCAGCGTTACGACTGGCCGCACATGTTGCTGCCGCCGTGCTGGTGACGCTGTTTTGGCTGCGGGTTTTTATCGTCCAGATTCCCACCGAAGCCGCGATACATTGGCTGCTTAATCCCGTTGCCACAATGGCGATTGTAATGACGATTACCTGGTTAACAAATCTTTATAACTTCATGGATGGCGCTGACGGCATTGCTGGCGGCATGACCGTCTTCGGATTTGGCTGCTATGCAGTGTTGGCGCTCGTGGCGAATGTACCGGGCTTATCACCCGGCGCGGTAGCGGGAATGAACGTGCAAGATGCCGCGATGATCGCCATCGTATCGACTGCAATTGCCGGCGCAGGATTAGGATTCCTCGCGTTTAATTTCCCACCAACCAAGGTTTTTATGGGGGATGCGGGCTCAATTCCCCTCGGTTTTCTAGCGGCTGTATTCGGCATCCACGGCGTGTTGGTTGGCCTATGGGCTTGGTTTATCCCTGTATTGATTTTTTCGCCATTCATTGTTGATGCAACGGTAACGCTGCTCAAAAGACTCTGGCAGCGAAAAATAATTTGGCATGCGCATCGTGAGCATTATTATCAGCGACTAATTTTGTCGGGATTGAGCCATCGCCAAACCGCTCTTGCTTACTATTTATTAATGGGCGCCACATCGTTGACCGCGTTTGCTGCGAAGGTTATCGGAGAGGCGATGCCCTTAGTGCGGGATGTCATATTGCTGACTTGGGTGTTAATATATGTGTTGCTCTTGATTGCATTGGAGCGGCGCTTTGGCAAACAAAAAAAATGAAAATAAAAATATAGTAGAGGCTGCATGAAAAATTTTTCGATCAATGAGCGCGCCGTTTTGGCGTTTCTTCATGACGCGATCATGCTAGCGATTTCATGGGTAATTTCGCTCGCGTTATTTGCCCACGCTGCGGCAGTACCGTATTCAACCGAGGTTTTTAGTGCGCTGGCATTGGTGTTAGCCGTTGCTATTCCGGTGCAGGCAACGGTCTCAATCATTTTTGGAATGTATCAAGGCTTATGGCGTTACGCCAGTTTGCCGGATGTGCAGCGCATTGTCGCGAGCGTTTGCGCGGGCTCAGTCGCTATCGCATTGGCGCTGTGGGCGGGCGCTTGGCTGGGCACTGTTGGCTTCGCTGAGTTTTTTGTGCAGACCTTATTGCTTATTGTGTTGATGGCGGGCAGCCGCATCAGCTATCGCTCGTGGAAAGAATGGCGGCTCTACGGTCGCGCCGGTGAGCAGGGCACGCCGGTACTGATTTTGGGTGCAGGTGATGCAGCGGTGAGCCTGCTCAAAGAACTGCATCGCAGCGCCGATTGGCGGGTGGTGGGCCTGCTCGATGACGATCCCAACAAACGTCACCGCTTATTGCACAGCGTGCGGGTGCTGGGTTCAATCAATGAATTACCGCGTGTTAGTCGCACACTCAAAGTGAAGCACGCGATTATCGCCATGCCCTCCGTGCTTTATCCCGTGCGTCGCCATGTGGTGGAGGTATGTAACAAAGCGCGTGTAACGGTGTTAACGGTGCCCAAATTTAACGGTATCAGCATGACCCCGACATCTACCGGCAAAACGCAGCCGCCAAAAATTCGTCGCGTGGCCGTTGAGGATTTAATGAAACGCGAGCCGATTTTGCTCGATGATGCGGGCTTGCAAGATTTACTAACGGGCAAAGTAGTGATGGTCACCGGCGCGGGCGGCTCGATTGGCTCGGAGCTTTGTCGGCAAATCGCAACCTATCAACCGTCGCTATTGGTGTTGTTTGAACACACCGAGTTCGCGCTCTATAAAATAGAGCAAGTATTGCGCGACGAGTTTGAAAACCTGCCGATCGCTGGTGTGATTGGCGATATTAAAAATACCCGCCGCGTAAATCAAGTCATGCACCAGTATTCACCCTCGATTGTCTTCCACGCTGCAGCGTACAAGCATGTGCCCCTAATGGAGGAAACCAACGCGTGGGAGGCGGTGCAAAACAATGTGCTCGGCACACTCGTGATTGCCCGTGCGGCCATTGAGTACGGCGTAAAAAAATTCGTGTTGATCTCAACTGATAAAGCCGTGAACCCGACAAACGTCATGGGCGCATCCAAACGTATGTCGGAAATGGTTTGCCAAGCACTACAACAGACCGGCGAAACCCGGTTTGAAATGGTGCGCTTTGGCAACGTATTAGGCAGCGCGGGCAGCGTAATCCCCCGCTTCCAAGATCAAATCGACAAAGGTGGACCGGTGACGGTGACGCATCCAGATATGGTGCGGTATTTCATGTCAATCTCTGAGGCAGCGCAGTTGGTGTTGCAGGCAGGCACAATGGGGCTTGGCGGTGAAGTGTTTGTGTTGGATATGGGCGAACCGATAAAAATCGTTGATCTCGCGCGCGATATGATCCGCCTTTCCGAACCAAGTGACGACGAAGTCAAAATTGTTTACACTGGTTTGCGGCCCGGCGAAAAATTATTTGAAGAATTGCTGGCCGACGATGAGCATATGCGTCCTACGCCACATCCAAAGTTACGCATCGCAAAAGCACGCGTGGCGGAGCCTGCATTTTTAGAGACGATCGGCAAGTGGCTGAATCAAGATCGCGTGCCGGAAGATTCTGAGGTGCGCCGGGACCTCAAACGCTGGGTGCCTGAATACGTCGCGCAAGTTCGCCCCCGTTTAAAAGCGATCGGCGGAACCGGTGAAAAAAGAACGGCCTAAAAACGGCAGGCACCCGCATTCAAAGCGGTTTATTCTTGCCTCGGCGGCAAACGATAACAATTAATTTGGTGCGCCCGACTGGATTCGAACCAGTTACCCTCGGCTTCGGAGGCCGATACTCTATCCAAATGAGCTACGGGCGCACTGCTGATGTGACCGAAAGTTTTAAAATGATAATTTTCATCGGCGGTAGTAGTTTACCATTCGCGGTGCCGTCCCACCACGTCCAACTTGTATGTCGCGCTGGTCAAAAACCGTTCAAGCGGCCTTTCCTTTGTCGATAGTTTTTCTGCAGCCGAATCGATTGGGCGACACATTGAGAGCCACAATTGAAAGACACGTTTGCAAGGCATATTTGACAGAGTTATTTGAGTCGGCCCGCGCTTCACCGTATAATTTCGTTTGTACATGAATTTACCGGCGTTTTATCTGCGCCCACTTTTAGCCTGCCTAAGGCTACGGCTATTTAAAGCTCACGAGAGCGAACGAACGCGAACGAAAGCCCAGAACGAAAGTCCATTATGTCTGATCACTCAAACAACCACCCCCACTCCAAGAGCGCCTCTGTAAAACCCGCCAACCCGGTTAAAACCGCCATTGCCGTTGCAGTCGGGGCATTTGCAACTATTATCGGCATTGTGCTTTTGACGCGTTTTGCAGTGGGCACCCACGAATTGGGCGCAACCGCCGTATCGGCCAATACTCCTGAAGCGGTCGGCAACCGTATCGCCCCGGCTGCGAATTTCGTTGTCGATCCCAAGGCTGCGCCGATGCAAGCGTCAATCCCCGTTGCAACACCTGGCACTGGCGCAGCGCCTGTCGTTGCTGTCGCCTCACCAATCGTAGCCATGGCGATTCCCGCTGCGGTTCCGGCGGGTGCCGCAGCACCTGCTGCAACCGGTGAGAACGTCTACAAAGGGGGATGCGTCGCTTGTCACGGCGCTGGTATTGCTGGTGCACCCAAAGCGGGTGATAAGCTTGCTTGGTCGCCTCGCATTGCACAAGGCAAGCCAACCCTCTATGAGCATGCCATTAAAGGCTACCAAGGCAAGGCAGGCGTGATGCCCGCAAAGGGTGGCAATGGTAGCTTGGCTGATGCCGATGTTAAGGCGGCGGTTGATTATATGGTCGCGCAAGCGAAGTAATTTTAGTCTATGCATGCCAGCACAAAAGGGGCGTTCGCGCCTCTTTTTTTCAGCCTAGCAGTTCGGTAGCCTTAATATGAGCACCTATGCTATCGGCGATTTACAAGGCTGCTTTGTAAGCCTGCAATCGCTACTACAAAAAATCCGTTACTCGCCACAAAGCGACCGGCTCTGGTTTGTAGGCGATTTGGTTAATCGGGGACCGGACTCATTGGCATGTTTGCGCTTTGTCAAGATGCTGGGCAATCATGCAGTCACAGTTTTGGGTAATCACGATCTCAATTTACTCAGCGTTGCCGCCGGGGTTCGCGAACTGAGCGATACGGATACGCTCCAGCCGATTCTTGACGCAGCGGACTGCGATAGTCTGCTCACTTGGTTGCGCCAGCAAAAGCTGTTTCATGTTCAGGCCGGTTATGCGATGGTACATGCAGGGCTGATGCCGAGTTGGAGCTGGGGCCAAGCACAAGCACTGGCGCGTGAGGTGGAGATTTCCTTGCGCGGGCCGCAATACAAAAATGTATTGAAAAACATGTACGGCAATGAACCCAATCATTGGGATGATGGGTTAGTCGGCCATGAGCGACAGCGCGTGATTATCAACGCCATGACACGTATGCGGGCACTCACATTAGATGGCGGTATTAACTTGAAATTTAAGGGTGAGCTCGACGATATGCCAGAACAACATCGCCCGTGGTTTATGCTGCCCAGCGTTCGAGAACGAAGCTATACCGTGCTGGCGGGGCATTGGTCGGCGTTGGGGCTGCATTTGAGCCCACATTTTATCGGCCTAGATTCGGGTTGTGTTTGGGGGCGGGAATTAACGGCATTCCGCCTTGAAGATCGCGCCATCTTCCGTGTGCCTTGTGCCGAGGCTGAGCCGGCAACAGGCTGGGATTGAGGCGCTTAATTCGCCACGCTGCCGTTAAGTGGTCGCCACCGACACGGCCGCTTGTACCTCAGCCTGTTTATCAACGCGAGGATCAACATGAGTCTCGCCGTTTTGCTTACCGGCATGAGGCATGTTTTCAGTATTTTCCAAATGCCCAAAGCGCTGGTGAATGTCTGGCTTTGGCACATTCAGAATCGCCGCGATAGCCGTTTCGGCGTCCAATGCCAAGGCCCGCCGCGACGACCCGACTGCCGAAAGTTGCGGCGCAAAAGTAATCTCAGCGACCATCGATGGTTGGCCAATAATTAATTGCAGTGATTCTGCAAAACTCAAATCGTCAATATAAGCCGCTGCCAAGCAGCGCGCACCGTCGCCATAACTGTAGCGCAATGCCGCAGGCGCCAAGGTCGCATGGTTTATCACCGCGGGTTCCAACAGCGACGAATGAAACTTCAGCAAGCGATCGCCCGCCGTCGTCGTACCTTCGGGAAATAAGCCGATCGTTGCGCCAGTGGCAAGCGCATCATGAATTTCTTCGTTAATGCGCGCCGTGTCGCGACGATTGGTGCGGCGAATAAAAATCGTCCCGCCTTTTTCGCACATCCAACCCACGATCGGCCAATCGCGAATCTCCGCCTTAGCCACAAATCTAGCAGGGTGGGCTGCATTGATGACGTAAATATCGAGCCACGAAATATGGTTGGCTGCAATGATCAGGTTTCTAGCATTAATGTCTGGCCGAGCGCCGTGAACCGATAGCGTGATATTCAAAATTCGCAGCGTTTTTTGTGACCACCATTGCGTAATCCGCGCCTGGCTGGCTGGGCTGACGCGCGGGAACAATACGCCAGTCACAAACAGCCCGGCACCGATATGGCTGATAAGCCGCGTCCAGCGTACCGCACGGATAAAACGGTTGGTCGCAGCCGACTCAGTCGCCTCGCCGCCGGCGAGCGCGGCGGGTGCGTTTTGCATCTTTGGCGGGACTGATGGATGAACAATATTTTGCATTAATGCGAGTCTAACCTGTAACCGCTAAATCTTCACCGGACTGTCATATTTATAAAAATCGTTTATGAATCGTTTATTTAACTCGACCAGAAAATTCTTGGTTGAAGCGCTGCACCCGCCCACAAAAAAAGCGTCCGAAAACGCCTTTTTTCCGAACATGGAATGGCCGAGGTTTTATCGAAACGAGTGCATTAAATCCTCGAAACCCGCGTTGCACCCTGTCCCGAGAGAATTCGCACCCGATCACCAACCCTAAAATCTTCGTCTTTTTCTTGCGTAATTGCCACCAACTTGCCGCCTTCAAGACGGACGGTGACTTCAACGCCTTTGCGCTCGCCATTCGATTTCTCAACCGCTTGGCCAACAATACCGCCCAACACCGCGCCCGCGATTGCGCCTGCCGCATTGGCTTTGTTGCCGCCACCAATCGTTGATCCGCCAATACCGCCGAGCGCCGCCCCAATCAAAGTGCCGCCACCTTCGCGTGGCGCATCAATTTGCACATCGCGCACCGTTTCAACCGTGCCCAAACGCACCGATTGCTCGCCGCGAACCTGTGAACGGCTGTAATTGCTACCGCCTAAACCGGGTTGCGCACAGCCCGCCAGCGCAGCACTCACCGCCACCAAGCCAACGACCAAGCTGCGCTTCATCATCATTGTATTCATTGCTTTCTCCATTCTATTGATATCGCCGCTGACTAAACGCTATTCCCAAAGCGGCTCATCAAAGGCTAATTGGTAACGCGCGGCAATATCGTCGCGCGTCGGTTGGTGACCTTGCGGGCCACGATGTTCAATTTTTAAGCTACCAATCGTATTTGCGAGACGACCCACTTTTTGCCAAGCCCAGCCACGCTCAATTCCGTACAGCAACCCCGCGCGATACGCATCTCCGCAGCCGGTTGGATCAACCCGTCTATTTTCCTTAACGCTAGGAATCACCATTTGTTGACCATCCGCGTAAATCACCGATCCCTCGGCTCCTTTTGTTACAAAAATGGCCTTTACCCGCTCCGTCAGCTTGGCAATTTGCTCGCCGGTACGTTCTTCCAAAATCCGTGCTTCATAGTCATTGACTGCCACATAATCGGCGAGTTCAATGAAGTGGCGCAACTCGTCACCGTTAAACATCGGCATTCCTTGGCCCGGATCAAAAATAAACGGAATTTTCAAATCATGGAACTGTTCGGCGTGTTGCAGCATGCCATCACGCCCGTCCGGCGCCAAAATGCCCAACGTAATACCGCTGGCATCGCTGATTTTATTCAAGTACGACGATGACATCGCGCCGGGGTGGAAAGCCGTAATTTGGTTTGCATCTAGATCAGTGGTGATGAATGCCTGGGGCACTGAGGTACCCTCAATTTCACGCACATGTTTGCGTGAAATGCCCATCTGATCGAGGCGCTCACGATAAGGGCCAAAATCATCGCCAACTGCTGCCATTATCATTGGATCATCCCCCAAATGCTTGAGGTTATAAGCAATATTGCCGGCGGTTCCGCCAAATTCGCGGCGCATATCCGGCACCAAAAATGCCACATTTAGGATATGTAGCTGGTCCGGCAAGATATGCTCGCCAAACTTTCCGTGGAACACCATGATGGTGTCATAAGCAAGCGTACCGCAGATGAGAGCAGGCATAAATTCATTATTTTCTTAAATAAAAGCAATATTATACCGTTGCAAAATGATGACAGTCTGGTGAGATTGTTTCCTAAACGATCCGGGAGTTGACGTTCGTCGGTTTTTTCGAGATTTATCGCAAAAGCCGCTTGACAGCCCCAAAGCAGCCATGCGTTAATTAACAACTGTTAACAATTAAGCGTTCCATTTTGTCGCTTTTTGTGAAGCAGAAAACACCGTAGCGCACGACGGTGTCCTTACGAAGTCTGAAACAAGGCAAACTCTCCGAAAGGTGAGGACGCAAAGTCTCCGGTCTAAAGGGGTTATAAAAACCCAAAGATAGCGGGATCACCAGAGAAGCGATACAAGGTTATGGATTTTTTCCATTTTCGGGTTGATGCAGGATTACCGTCAACAACCCGCCACCAGCCAAAAAACCGGTCAAATGCGAGCTATTCGTATTTAATCGCGCTTTTGCGTTCGGCGGACCCCTCACTTCCTCGTCGTTTGATCGCCACGGCCGATTCGTCGGTGGCATCAGCGGGTTTGCGCCCCCATCATTTGCAGCATTCGAAGAATTTGCCTTGGATGTTCTTGTGCTTAGCCCTTAACGGGCTGGAGATACTGCCATGGCCGCCATTCCTTCAAACGCATCTGCTCTAAATTTCGGTAGCGCTCACCACGCTGCAAACGCTACCAACATTTTTTCGCTCGCCAACGCGCAAGCTCGGCGACGCAGCGTCAGCGCAGAATCGACCACCGTTATCAATGATTGTCGTGATATCGCCGTCAAGCGAATCACTGAGCTGTTGTCAAAAACATTTGACACTATTGAAGACGAACTTTTCGAACTGGCGCAGTTGTCTGCCGACCGCGAAACCCAAGCGATGTACCTCGATGCTCGCGCGCAGGCGCGTGAAAAACGCGGCGCCATTGAAACTTCCTTCCGCAAACAATTTCTAAGTTTCTTCGCGAAGAAAGTGGCTGGCCCGGAAGAAGACCCCGCAAAACCGGTGGGCGGCTTTGATTTCAGCAACATGTCGCTGGTTGAAGATAGCGATCTCGAAGAAAAAATTGCTGTTGATGAAATCGCCAAAAGACTCGCCAATAATTGCGATGATGAATTGCGCGCGCTATCGCAGCGGATGGGATTTTTGCTGCACGAGCCCGAACTCGAAGACGACGCGAACCCGATGTCGCCCGACACCATCATCAAAGCGTTGCAAATTGCCTGTGAGCAAATGACAAGCGGTTACAAAACCAAGCTCACCGTGATGCGCATGGTCGAGCAGCATATGGCCAAAGAAATGATGAGTGTTTACCAAGACATCAACTCACATTTGGTTGCACGCCAAATCATGCCCACCATTCGTCCGACCTTCCGCAAAGCGCAAAATAGCAGCCCGCGCAGACCGGGCAATGCTCCAGCGAGCACTAGCGATGCAGGCCAATACGCGGCCAGTACGGCTGCGCAAGGCGTGACCTTTGGCACCGAACAAGGAGCGAGTGGTGTTGATCAACTTGGGCAAGATTTATTTTCCACTCTGCAACAATTACTGTCCGGCAGCGCCGGCTTTGCGCCGAAATTCGCACCGCAATTTGCTTCCGAAGACGGCAATGCCAACAACATCAATTCCAATAGCAACCCTAACAACCCCAACGCGACCAGCGGCGTTTTTGCCGCAATGCCGCCAGCAGGGCCGCAAGACGCACTGCAGCAATTTGCTAGGGCATCCGGCACTTGGCAAGCGGCCGATCCCGCGCTAACCAGTTCGGGCTTGGTTTCAGCACTCACGCAGATCCAGCAGCAGGTCATGGCCAACACCGCGCAGTTCGCCGCCATCGCGAATATGCAAAATTTTGTACCTGGTGAAAGCAGCGCCGCCTCCCTAAATGTGTTGCGCGAAGTAAAGGAAAAAAGTCTCAACGCCGTGGCGGAAAGCGGTCAGCAGGGCAATCAAATTGACGGCATGACTATCGACATCGTTGCGATGCTGTTTGATTATGTGTTTGAAGATAAGGCGATCCCCGACACCATCAAAGCATTGCTCGCACGCTTGCAAATTCCCGTGTTGAAAGTAGCGATTCTCGATAAATCATTTTTCTCCAAAAAAGCCCATCCTGCTCGTCGCTTGTTAGATATGTTGGCTGAGGCCTCAGTGTGCTTTGCTGGGCAGGCCACCCATAATGATCCGCTTTATCAAAAAATTGAATTGCTAGTCGATCGCATTCATAGCGAGTTCGAGACCGACATCACCATCTTTGCGACTGCCCTTGCTGAATTTGAAGAATTTATGGCGCAGCGCGAGGCCGCAAGCGTCGATATGATTGAGCAATCTGCCCGCGTCGTCCACGAAGGCGAAAAGCGCGAAATGGCACGTCTGATTGCGATTGACGAAATGGAGCGTTGCACGCAAGCTTATGAGCTACCTGCCGCCGTCATTGCCATGCTGCGCGGCCCATGGGTACGCGTACTGGAGCGGGTGTATTTACGCGATGGTGGACGCAACCAAAACTTTATGGACGCGCTCGAAGGCGCCAACGATCTCGCTTGGAGCGTGGCGCCCAAGCTGGATGGCGATGAACGCAAACGCTTGGTTAGCATGTTGCCTAAGCTGCTCAAGCGCCTTCAGCTGGGCATGGATATCGCAGCAGTTGAGCAAGAAGATCGTCAGCGATTCTTCTCGGCCCTAGTCGATTGCCATGCGGCAGCGGTCAAGGCAGGGTTGCGCGGCGAAAGCGTTACCTCGCTACTCGCCGCAACCCAGCCTGCCGCTGAAGCCGCGCCGCTGTTTGAAAAATTGATTGCCGAAGAACGTGCCCGCGAAGCCGCCATGAAGAGCGCTAACCGCAGCGGTGTTGCGCGGATTCAGTTCACCGATCACGGCGTAGAGATCGAAGAAATTGTTTCGCAAAAATCAAACGGCGCAAACGCAATTGATGAACGTCAGGTTACAAATAACGTTTCAAAGCAACTTCAAAATGCGGCGGCCACGACAAACAATCTGATCTCGGCAACAAGCGGGGAAATCACTGGCAAGGCCGGCGCAGTCGATTTTGATATTGGCAATGAAATCGCTAATACCGATTCTGCACTAACAAACGATTTCTCACATGAGCCACCCATCGAATTAAAGCGCGGCACATGGGTTGAGTTCATGCACGATGGCAGCGCAAAGGTTCGCGCAAAATTGACCTGGATTAGCCCGCTAAAAGGTGTGCTGTTGTTCACCAACCCTGGTGCAACCGAAGCACTGTCGATAGCCCCGGAAACGCTTCAATCCCAGCTACGCGCCGGTGTGGCACGCATCATTGAAGAGTCATCTCTGATTGATCGCGCGGTAAATCGGATTGTGAATTCATTGTCGGCGCAGGCGGCTTAATGTTGCCTTGAATTTAGTCTATAAATTTAGGCAATAAAAATTGGCATTGAAGTTGGTCGACTACGATATTGGCGTTTCAAATGAAACCTTTACCCAGCCCCGCACGCTATTAATAAACCAAATCGATTGGGCGCGTTGCAGGTCGTCAATCATCAACACTCGCTCCACAATTTCGCCGTGCGCCAACAACTCTGCGCGCAGCACGCCGGGCAACAACCCGCAGGCCTGCCGCGGCGTTAGCCACTCGCCATCGATTTGAAGCACCAGCGAGCCGTAGCTAAATTCGGTGAGCTCACGTTGTTGATTCCATAGCAACACGTCGAATGCGTCCGGATGGTGTTGCGCCATGATGTCGCGATGCATATCGTAGACGGCGCGACGCGTCGTTTTGTGATGCAGCGCGCGATCATGGCGATCAACGGGTGACTTGGCCAGCACCACGGGGCGCGAAGCCCCCAAATTGAAACGCCGCGCTGGGCGTTCATTTTCAGCCCTTTTCCCTTTGAACTGCCCGTCAATACTAGGGTTTCTCCATAAAATTGGCGCAGAATCGATCAGCGATTCACTCGTAATGGTGACTTCGCCTCCGCGTGAAAGCAGTAGCCGGACGCGGCGTGCTTCATTTTGATCGCCGTGATGTGGCGGGACCGATTGGCGGGTGTGGAGTTCGGCATGACGGTGCAGAGCATCATTAATTTTTTGTTCATCTGCCGCGAAACCCAATGCTAGCGCTGAGTTTAGCAATCGCGCCAAATGTCGCGCAAGCCATGCGTAAAGGCCGTTTTCCAAACGTAGTGTTTCCAGCAATTCAAATCCATGGGAGCCGGTTTGCATAAACGCAGCCTTCGCCATGGCCTCGGCATATTCATCGCGCGTTTCGGAATCCCAAACAATACCGCCGCCGACCCCGCAAGTTGCCGCACCCGTTTCAACATCAATCACGATGGTGCGAATAGGGACATTAAATACGCAAGATGCCGACGGACCGGATGCCGATGCAGTGGCAGGTGAGATAAAACCCAACGCACCACAGTAAACGCCGCGCGGTGAGGTTTCTCGATCCGCAATTACTTCGGATGATTTAATTTTCGGCGCACCGGTGATTGACCCGCAGGGAAAAAGTGCCTTGAAAATATCTGCAATCGTTGTGTTCTCACGGGTCTCGGCAATCACGGTCGAGGTCATTTGATACAGCGTGGGATAGGTTTCGAGCGTAAATAAATGCGGCACCGCGACCGTGCCCGGCTTGGCCACGCGCGAGACATCGTTGCGCAACAAATCAACGATCATCAAATTTTCCGCGCGGTTTTTAGTCGATGCCAACAATCCATCCGCTAGTGCTATGTCCTCAATTTGCCAGCGTTGAAAATCTGCACTCTCTTGTGCTGGCGCCGCAACCCGCTTTGCGGTGCCCTTCATCGGCCGCGTTCGCAGTGTGCAACCGTCCCACGAAAAAAACAATTCTGGCGAGAGCGACAAAATGCGATGGCTGCCAATATCCAGAAACGCATTGAAACGGCCGTGTGCGCTGTTAGAACTCGTTCCGCTGCGGCGCAAATCTTCAAACCATGCTTCGGCGCTGCCTGAGAATTGGCTTTGCAAACGCAGCGTAAAGTTAGCTTGGTAAATGTCGCCGTTGCGAATCGATTCGCGGATTTTTTTAATCGATACCGCGTACGCGTCCGGGGTCGTGTCGGGCTGCCACTCACCGATATGATATTCCTCAAGGCCCGCGCCAGGAGCCGCGTTTGAGACTTCGCTTGCCTTGTAAATACCGAACCACAGCAGCGGCATGTTGTTTGGCAGGGGCAACGTGGCGGCCGTTTTTAACGCCGTATCAAATGCGCTCGCTGCCTCGTAGGTGAGAAACCCGGCAGCGTAAAAACCAGCAGCAGTTGCTGCCACGATGTCGTTCAGCGCGGGCATGACCTCATCGAGATGGTGCGCGATAATCAGGCGTTCGGGCTCATGAAACACCATCGCCGGTGCGCTGGCAGAAAACGATTTATTGAAATGAAAAATGAGCATAAAATCCGCGGGTTTGCTTAACGAGCAAACTGCTCTGAACAGACTATGGCTTGGTCACATTCAAGAAGCGCCCCAGCGCGACCAGCCCCGCAAAAATCGACACGCTAAATACCATCGCCAGCATAACCGTGGCGATCGCCTGCCAAACTCCCGTTGCGCCTGTCACGCCCACCAACATCCATGCGAGCGTGCTACCGGGTGCAGCCGAACAGATAATCGTTAGGACGCTCAAAAAATATGATTTCAATGGGGACGGAAAATGGACATAAGAACCATTCGCTTGGCTGTCGCCATTCGTTTCCAATTTCGTTGCCATATTGGCCTCTGGATTTTGCATCATGCGCTCACTTATTACTAATTGTCGTTTTGAATGAAGCATCTAAAGCTGGTTGACTGATTACCTACTTGATTGCCTACTAGAGTGCCTAATCGATTCGCTAACGCCGCGATCCCACGGTAGCCTACCCCAAATTAGGTGCCAACCAGCGCTCCGCTTTTGCCAAGTCCCAACCTTTGCGTTTTGCGTAATCGGCCACTTGGTCATGATCAATTTTTCCGACGGCAAAATATTGCGACTGCGGATGCGAATAATAAAAGCCCGATACCGCCGCTGTGGGCCACATTGCAAACGAATCGGTGAGCATGATGCCAGTTTCTGTTGTCGCGTTTAATAAAGCAAACAATGGCTCCTTTTCACTGTGCTCCGGGCAAGCAGGATAGCCTGGAGCGGGGCGAATGCCTTGATATTTTTCGGCGATCATTTCTTCATTGCTGATCGCCTCGGTGGCCGCATAACCCCACAACTCACGCCGCGTTTTCGCATGCAAGCATTCAGCAAACGCTTCAGCCAGCCGATCCGCCAGCGCCTTAACCATGATTGAATTGTAGTCATCATGTGCAGCTTCGAATGCCTTCGCGCGTTCATCGCAACCCACGCCTGCGGTGACTGCAAAGCCACCAAGGTAATCGGCCTTGCCACTGGATTTTGGCGCAATAAAATCAGCCAGACACTGGTTCGCATTGCCCTGCGGCTTTTCATTTTGTTGGCGTAAATGATGAAAGGTGTGCAGCACCTCGGTGCGGCTCTCGTCGGTATAAACCTCGACCGAATCGCCCACACTATTGGCAGGCCAGAAGCCACAAACGGCGCGGGCTTCGAGCCATTTCTCATCCACGATCTGCTTCAACATTTTTTGCGCATTCGCAAACACTTCACGCGCGGCCTCACCGACCACAGCATCACTCAAAATCTGCGGATACTTGCCCCACAAATCCCAAGTTTGGAAGAACGGGCTCCAATCAATATAGGGAACGAGTTCTGCAAGCGGAAAGTTAACCAGCGTGGTGTTGCCAATCAAATTCGGCTTGGGTGGCATGTAGTTTACAGCGGCGTTTTCAACACCATTTGTCCAATCAATCCTCGCCGCATTCGCACGCGCAGCTGCCAGCGACACCAGCTTGACGCCTTTTTTATTCGCGTGTTGTTCACGAACCTTGTCGTAATCATCGCGCACCGATTTTACGTAATCGTTTTTTAATTCATCCGATAACAAATTGCTGCACACACCGACCGCACGCGAAGCGTCGGGCACCCAGACGGTCGCCCCTTTGTAATGGGGCTCAATCTTAACGGCGGTATGTGTTCGCGATGTGGTGGCGCCACCGATTAGCAGCGGAATCGTGAAGCCCAAACGCTGCATTTCTTTCGCAACATGCGACATTTCTTCCAATGACGGCGTAATCAAACCAGAGAGGCCGATGATGTCGACGTTTTCTTTGATGGCGGCGTCGAGAATTTTTTCGGTGGATACCATCACGCCTAAATCAATCACCTCAAAATTATTGCACTGCATCACCACGCCGACAATATTTTTGCCGATGTCGTGCACATCGCCCTTCACGGTTGCCATCAAAATCTTGCCTTTGGCTTTTGCGTTTTCAACGCCCGACAAACGCTTTTCTTCCTCAATAAACGGGATCAAATGCGCCACTGCCTGCTTCATCACCCGTGCTGATTTCACGACCTGCGGCAAAAACATTTTTCCCTCGCCGAATAAATCGCCGACCACATTCATGCCGTCCATCAGCGGGCCTTCGATCACGTTGATCGGGCGGCCACCGTCCGTTTTTACCTTCACGCGGCATTCTTCGGTGTCTTCAACGATGAATTGGGTAATGCCTTTTACGAGCGCATGTGTCAGGCGTTTGCCCACCGGCTCGTTGCGCCACGCGAGGTCTTCAACCTGGTCTTTTTTCTTGCCTTTAAATTGCTCGCCAAACGCAACCAATCGATCCGTACAGTCGGCCCGCCGGTTGAAAATCACATCTTCAACCAACTCCAATAAATCTTTTGGAATATCGTCGTACACACCTAGCTGCCCCGCATTGACGATACCCATCGTCATGCCGACTTTGCCTGCATGGTAGAGGAAAGCCGTGTGAATCGCTTCGCGGATCGGGTCATTGCCACGGAACGAAAATGAGACATTGGATACGCCGCCGCTCACCTTGGCGTACGGCAAATTTTTGCGAATCCATTCGGTGGCGTTAATAAAATCCATGCCGTAGTTGGCGTGTTCTTCAATGCCGGTGGCAATCGCAAAAATATTAGGATCAAAGATTATATCTTCTGGCGGAAATCCGACTTCGTTTACTAAAATGTTGTACGAGCGCTCACAAATTTCGATTTTACGTTGATAGGTATCGGCTTGGCCTTTTTCATCGAACGCCATCACGATCACGGCGGCACCGTAGCGACGACACAGTTTGGCGCGCTCGATAAATTCGGGGATCCCTTCTTTCATCGAAATCGAATTGACGATGGATTTACCTTGAACGCACTTCAAACCAGCCTCGATCACGCTCCATTTAGAGGAATCGAGCATCATCGGCACTTTTGAAATATCCGGTTCGGACGCAATCAAGTTCATAAACTTGTGCATCGCGGCGAACGAATCGAGCATGGCTTCATCCATGTTGATGTCGATAATCTGCGCACCGTTCTCAACCTGGTTTCGGGCGACAGCCAATGCCTCGTTGTAATCGCCATTTAAAATCAATTTCGCAAACGCCCGTGAGCCGGTGACATTGGTGCGCTCGCCAACGTTGACGAACAATGAATCTTCGCCGATGTTGACGGCTTCCAAACCGGAAAGCCGCAAACGCTTTTCAATTACCTTACTTTCACGTGGCTTAAATGGCACAACAATATCAACAATCGCTTTGATGTGCGCGGGTGTGGTGCCGCAACAGCCGCCCGTGATGTTCAACCAACCCGCCTCCGCCCATTCACGGATGAAAGCCGCCGTCTCTTCGGGCAGCTCGTCGTAACCGGTTGGCGCAAGCGGATTCGGCAAGCCTGCGTTCGGATGCGCCGAAACGCGGCAATCCGCGATACGGTTTAATTCCTCCACGTGCGGACGCAACTCTTTGCCGCCAAGTGCGCAGTTAAAGCCGATTGAAATCGGGTTGGCGTGGCGCACTGAATTGTAAAACGCCTCCACCATTTGCCCCGATAACGTGCGGCCGGATGCATCCGTAATGGTGCCGGAAATCATGATCGGCAAGCGTTCGTCGCCAACAATTCCACGCGCTTCAAATTCTTCTTCGATCGCAAAAATTGCCGCCTTGGCATTGAGCGTATCAAAAATGGTTTCGATTAAAATAATATCGGCGCCGCCATCAATCAAGCCGCCGGTTGCCTCACGATATGCGTCTTTAACCTGATCGAAATTGACCGCGCGAAAACCGGGATCGTTCACGTCAGGCGAGAGCGAGAGTGTGCGCGTGAGCGGGCCCAACACCCCGGCAACAAAGCGCGGTCTGGCGGGTGTTTTTAATGCGAATTCATCGGCAACACTGCGGGCTAATTTCGCACCCTCGAAATTGAGTTCATACACAATCGATTCCATACCGTAATCAGCCATCGAAACGGCGGTGGAATTAAAGGTGTTGGTTTCCAAAATGTCGGAACCCGCCTCCATGTATTGCGAATGGATTTCGCGGATCACTTGCGGGCGAGTCAAGGTTAGCAAATCATTATTGCCTCGCAAATCGCTCGGCCATTCTTTGAAGCGCTCGCCGCGATATTCGGCTTCGGTCAGCTTATATTGCTGCACCATCGAGCCCATCGCGCCGTCGAGCACGAGGATACGCTGGGCAAGCGCATCCATGAGCTGCTGGGTTCGCAACGCGCGAGATGACGGTGTTTTGACTGCCTGATCCATGATTTACTCTTACAACGTTAAAAAACGATCCATTCCAACGAAAATTTGTCATTTCGAAGACGGCATTTTCGCCTAGGTAATTCTGCTTTTGGCGCAGCAAAAATACACACCGTCAAATCATCCACATCAATGCTGTTCGCATTGACAGCACGTCGACTTTTACGACTGCTATCTATTACAGTTACGGGTTAGAGCTGCTTTTGAATCCAAGCATCCACCTTCGCTTCCAACACCGACAATGGCAACACGCCGTCGCTCAACACGAGATCGTGGTAATCCCTGAGGCTAAACTTGCTGCCTAATTTCTCAGCAGCGCGTGCGCGTAACTCTTGAATTTTTAATGAACCAATTTTGTACGCCAACGCCTGCCCCGGCCACGCCATATAGCGCTCGGTTGCACGGCGCGCCTCTGACTCAACCACACCCTCGTTGTCCATCATGTATTGCATAGTTTTTTCACGCGTCCAATTCTTGGTGTGCAAGCCAGTGTCCGTCACTAAGCGAACCGCGCGGAGCAGCTCATCTTTCAAGTGGCCGAGATACTGATTTGGGTCGTCATATAAACCCATCTCGCGGCCCAAGGTTTCGGCATAGAGCGCCCAGCCTTCGCCATAGGCAGTAATCCAGCCAAATTTGCGAAAATTTGGCAGCGGCAATTCTTGCTGCAGCGCCGTGTGATAGTGATGTCCCGGTTGGCCCTCGTGCAAAAACAGTGTCGTCATGCCGGTGTTGCGATAGGTTTTTGGGTCTTCAATCACGGTAAAAAACACCCCTGGACGCGAGCCGTCAGCTGCCGGGCTGCTGTAGTGATCCGATGCGGTCGCCTTCGTGAGCTCCGGCTCAGCACGAATTTCCAGCTTGGCTTTTGGTGCGCGGCCGAATAAATCAGGCAGCTTCGCGGCGATTTTTTTATTCAGCACTTCATACGCATCAAGCACATCCTGATCTGTTTTGAAGGGCCGGAACTGCGCCTCGTTGTCATGCCATTTTAGAAATTCAGTGAGCGTGCCTTCAAATTTATAAAACGTCTGAATTTTCGACATTTCGCCGCGAATCCGCGCCACTTCCTTTAAGCCCAGCGCATGAATTTCTTCGGGCTGCATATCCGTCGTGGTATGGAATTTTACATTGTAGGCATACCATGCCGCCCCGCCTGGGATGGCCGAAAGTCCAGCACTGGCGCGGGTCTTGGGCAGATATTCATTCTCTAAAAACGCAACCAACTTGGCCGAAGCAGGTGCCAAGCGCAGCTTAATCGCGGCACGATATTCGGCTGCCAATGTGTCCTTCTCTTTTTTACTGAAACTATCGGGCATGATCGACATGGACAAATAAAACGGACTTTTTTCAACATCCGTTTCGGTCAACGCCTTCATGGACGGCAAGGCGCTGACGATCAGTGCCTTTGGCTGCACCACGCCACGTTTGATGCCTTCACGCATATTCACAATCGCTTGGTCTATCCACGTCGGTAATTTTTCTAAACGCTTCAGATAGTTTTGATAGTTTTTTACCGTTTTCAAAGGCTGAATATCTTGCCCGGTGCCGAACTGCGCGAGCGCTACCGGTAGGCCGCCGTATTGGTCAATCGGCATCAACATGCCGGGGAATTTTTCGCCCGCGAGGTTCTCGCGCAGCCGGCGCTGCAATACGGCGAAGGTCATTTTGTCGGCTGGGGAAAGCGTCGATTCCTTTACCGACTTCAACTCCGATTGCACGCGCTGCCACAGCGCTTTTTCTTTGGCGCGGTGCTCTGGCGAAATAGTGATCGTCAGCGCGCCTTCAAAGCGGGCCTCGCCGGTTTGCGCCGTCCCTTCGAGCGGATTCAGTAGCAGGTTATCCTGATAATAACGCTCGGCAATATTAGCCAGTTTTTTCGATACGGCTGGTGACAAAGCAGGTGATAGCGATGACTGCGCCGAGACTGCCGGCGCGTGGAGCGCCATTGCCGAAATGACGGCGCAGAACATTGCAAGCAAGTAAAGCCGAGCGTGAGATTTAAACATTTTTTCACCCTTTTTTTGAATCGCAAAAATAAAAAACCTGCCACGAAGACACGTTTGGATAAACGTTGGGCCGGGGACAGGTTTTATGGACACAGGTTTTGTGAACCTTACCGCTCTTTAGCCGTATTTATTAGATGCCCGATTCCAATATAAAATCGCATCCGCGCCCGCAAGCTGAAACTCAAATCGGCGCTAAAAATAAACAATCCACATTCTACGCCTTTAGCGAATTGTCGTCACTTGTCCTTGGTCTTTTTTTCCTGCTGCGCGGCACTTACCAATCGCCACCTACTATTTGCCGTTTCGGCGCCTATCTCAACATTCCACCAAACGCACCGCAAGTCCGCCCAGCGAGGTTTCTTTGTATTGCGTTTGCATATCGGCGCCGGTACGGCGCATGGTGTCGATAGCTTGGTCAAGCGTGACGTGGTGTATTCCGTCGCCGCGCATGGCAAGCGACGTCGAAGAGATGGCTTTGATCGCACCCATTGCGTTGCGTTCAATGCACGGAATTTGCACCAAACCGCCGATGGGATCGCAGGTCATGCCCAGATGGTGCTCCAAGGCAATTTCGGCGGCGTTCTCAATTTGCGCGTCGGACGCACCCAACACTTGCGCCAACCCGGCCGCCGCCATCGCGCTGGCTGAGCCCACTTCGCCTTGGCAACCGACTTCCGCGCCAGAGATGGACGCGTTCATTTTGCACAGCGCACCGACGCTGGAGGCGACCAGTAAATAATCGCGCAATTGTTGCTGCGTGGCGTTACAAAAATCACGGGCATAACGCATCACCGCTGGCACCACGCCCGCCGCGCCATTAGTGGGGGCCGTGACGACGCGGCTACCCGCTGCGTTTTCCTCGTTCACGGCAATCGCATAAACGCTGACCCAATCCATGATTTGATGCGGTAAGTTGGCATGATGGGAGCGCTCGGCAATCAGCTTTTGATGGATTCCCGCCGCACGGCGCATCACCTTTAAACCACCGGGCAACATGCCGTCAGTCGTCAGCCCGCGGTCAATGCAAGCGAACATGGTGGCAATAACACGATCTAGAAATTCATTGGTTTCCGCCTCGCTGCGTAAAGCGAATTCATTTGCCTTTAGGAGGTCCACCAACCGCTTATTTTCGCGCTCGGCCATACTCAGCAAGGCACGCATAGTGTTAAAGGCAAACGGTGGCGCGCGTTCGTCGCCTCGCGGCGCGCCGACAAAAACTTCATCTTCATCCACCACAAAGCCACCGCCAATGGAGTACATGACGCGCTCCACCAACAGCGCGTCGTTTTCGAACGCGCGGAAAGTCATGCCGTTGGAATGGATCGGCAGCAAATCGCGAAAATTAAAAATAATATCCGTCGCGGGATTAAACACGATTTCATGTTTACCCAATAGTGAAAGTCGTTGCTGGGCGCGGGTTTCCGCGACGATGATCGGCACGCGCTCAATTTCAATCTCGTCAGGCAATTCACCTGCCAGGCCCAACATCACCGCGGTATCGGTGCCATGCCCGCGCCCGGTGTGCGCCAGCGAACCGTGCAGCGTGACGGTGATGCGCGTGATTTTTTCAAGCATCCCCTCAAGCGTTCCTTTGGACATTCCTTCGGGCATCCCATCCGGCATCCCACCCGGCAGCTCAAACACAAACCGCCGCGCCGCTCGCATCGGGCCTACCGTATGAGAGCTCGATGGGCCTATGCCGATTTTAAACAGGTCGAAGACGCTAATGTACATTTTTGATTGATAGGCGAGCAGTAAGTGATGAAGCGCTAAAGGCCGTGCGCTATGCGGGCTGTTGCGCGTTGGCTTGCAGCCAGTCGGCAGCTAGTGTTGCTAGCGCTTTCACGCCAACTTTCAAACCCGATTCATCCACATAGAACCGTGGGCTGTGGTTTGACGGCGCGGTTTTGCAGTCTTGCTCTTTCGGTGTGCAGCCAATGAAAAAGAAAAATCCCGGCACCGCTTGTTGATAATACGAGAAGTCTTCCGCGCCGCAGGTTTTCGGGCATACTCCCACCGCACCATCGCCCGCCACACGCTTGAGCACCGGCACCGACCAAGTCGTAAGCGATTCATCGTTTGATGTTACCGGATAGCCGTGTGCGATATGGACGTGTGCTTTGGCACCACCAGATTCGGCAATCAACGTGGAAATTTTCTCGACAAACGCATGAATATCGGTGCGATGTTGCTCGTCAAAGGCGCGAATCGTGCCCTCCATTTTCACTTCATCGGGAATAATGTTGCTGCGATTGCCGCCGTTAAAACTACCGACCGTCACCACCGATGGCTCCTCGGTCAAATTCATTTTGCGCGACACAATCGTCTGCAAGCCCAGCACCACTTGCGCGCCCACCACAATCGGATCAACGCCTGACCAAGGCTGCGCGCCATGGGTTTGATTGCCGCGAATAAAAATCCGAAATTGATCCGCACTTGCCATGATCGGCCCCGAACGATAGCCGATAACATTCGCATGTTGTTTGGAGGTGATGTGCAGACCAAAAATTGCATCAACCGTCGGGTTTTGCATGCAGCCTTCCGCAATCATCATTTTTGCGCCGCCCTCTTCGCCAATCGGCGGCATTTCCTCGGCGGGCTGAAAGATAAACTTCACCGTGCCGGCTAACTGTTCGCGCATACCGGTCAAAATTTCCGCCACGCCCATCAATATCGCCACGTGAGTATCGTGCCCGCAGGCATGCATCACGCCAGCCTCTGCCCCGTTCCACATCGCACGGGCTTGGGATTTAAACGGCACATCGGTTTCTTCCGTCACCGGCAAGCCATCCATATCGGCTCGCAGCGCCACGCACGGGCCGGGCCTGCCACCCTTGAGCACACCAACCACGCCGGTATGCGCGACCTTTTCCTGCACCACCATACCCAACTTGCGCAAGTGCGCAGCCACCATTTTTGCGGTTTCAAATTCGCGATTGCCGAGTTCCGGGTTCGCATGCAAATGGCGGCGCCAAGCGATTACTTGCCCCTCCAGTTTGTCGGCATGCTCACGAATCAACGAATCAAATGGGAAAAGATTATCGGGTGCATTCATTGTTAGGTCTCCTTGTAGCCGGATTATCGCACTCTGAAACGCACCCTGCCGATATACATGACACTAAACGATTGTGCCGCAATAAAAAACACCGCGCCCGCTATAATCGCCGTGGTAACACTAAGTTTTTGATCATGGGAGCTGTCGATAGACCACTTATGGATCACTTATGGATCATTTAACACCCAAGCAAGCTGCTGAATTTTTAAGCCGCGACCCCACCGCCATATTCGTTGATTGCCGAAGCGAAATGGAATTTTTATTCGTCGGCCATCCGGTCGGTGCAATGATGATTCCGTGGAACGATGGCCCAGAATGGGAGATCAATCCGCACTTTGTCGGCCAAGTAAAAAAGGCCGTCGGCCATTCCACCAATCGCCCCGTGGTGCTGGTCTGCCGCTCTGGTAATCGCAGTGTGGATGCGGGGCAGGCGCTGGAAGCGGCGGGGTTTACGAAAGTGTTCAATGTGTTGCACGGGTTTGAGGGCGAGTTGGATGACCGCCATCAGCGGGGCAATATTTCAGGCTGGCGCAAGGATGGATTGCCTTGGGAACAGGTTTAGAAAATTCATCAAACTCTAGCACTGGCGCGGCGTTCGGCATAAAAACGGTTGCAAATGCCCGCCAATCCTAATGTTTGTAAATTGACCCGCAGACGCAAGACGCCTAGCAAATCATGAAAAAATTCTACTTAGTAGCCGCCATCATCGGCGCCATCATGCCCTACGCCACCTACTTCGGCTACCTCGCTTATGTACCCGGCGCATCGGGTGCGGTGTCGCTCGCATTCGGTAGTCCGATTGCGGCGGCGACGCTGGTCGACTTCACTATTTCCTGTCTCGTGTTTTGGCCGTTTCTATTTAATGAATCTAAGCGCCACCACATTCGTTATCCGATTTTTTATGTGGTCACCAATGTGTTGATCGGCCTTTCATTTGCGCTGCCCGCGTTTTTGTACATGCGCGAGAAAAAGCTGGGAAAGGCACCGGTTCATGACGCTTGAAGCCCTTGTTGAAACCCTTGGAGAGCCGCGCCAGTGCTAGCGTTTGACCAGCAAGCTGCACCCTTAAAATCACCGCCATCGCGCCTCGCTTGGCTGATGTGGGGCTTGGCGGCCACACTTTATTTCATCGCGTTTTACCATCGCGTCGCACCGGCCGTCCTTACAACTGAACTCACTGCGGATTTCGGCTTAACCGCTGCCGCCCTTGGCAATTTATCGGCGTTTTATTTTTATAGCTACGTGGCGATGCAGATCCCCACCGGCTTGTTGGCCGATCGATTTGGCCCGCGGGTGTTGCTCACGATTGGCTGCGTATTCGCAGCGTTCGGCACAGCCGTGTTTGCGTGGGCACCCAACACCTTGTGGGCAAATATGGGGCGTTTACTCATCGGTGGTTCGTCCGGCGTGGCGTTTGTGTGCATGTTAAAACTCGCCAGCCATTGGATGCCCGTCCGCCAATTCGCGCTTACCTCCGGCGTAGCGCTGGTGGTGGGAGTGACCGGCGCAACGCTCGCCGGTGCACCACTACGCTTGGGCGTGGATGCTTTCGGTTGGCGAAACGTGATGTGGGGCACGGCAGCCGTAACGTTGTTGTTGGCGCTTGTGACGTGGCTAATGATACGTGATGACCCCACCGCGCGCGGCTTCCGTAGCTATTCAACCGGCAAATCGCACAGCGATGCCACGCCGTCGATATTTGCCGGTTTGCAATCTGTGTTGCGGTACCGAAATGTAGTCTTGCTCGCTTTAATTCCCGGCGCGATGACGGGCATCACGCTCAGCTTCGCCGGTCTGTGGGGCGTGCCTTTTTTGACCACGCATTACGGACTTACCCAAACCAACGCCGCCGGGCTATGTTCAACAATGATGATTGCATGGTCGTGCGGCTGCTTGGCGTTTGGTGCGGCCAGCGACAAAATAGGGCGACGCAAGCCGCTCTACATTTGCGGGGTAGCGGCCGCGATGGCGTTGTGGTCGTTGGTGGTTTTTGTGCCGTCACTGCCGTACGTGGCGCTGGTGGCGTTGCTGATCGCCACCGGGTTTTGCGCGGGGAGTTTCATCATTACCTTCGCCTTCGCTAAAGAATCGGTGCCCCAACAATTCGCTGGCACTGCGTCTGGCGTGGCCAACATGGGTGTATTGTTGGCACCGATGTTGTTGCAACCATTAATCGGGGTGATTCTAGACTCGCGCTGGCAAAGTGCCCACGGGGTTGGCGGCGTGGGTGGGGTAGGTGGTGCTAGTGCAATGACAGCCGGCGGCAAACACACCTTCGATTTCGCATCGTATAGCACAGGGTTTTCGATGATGCTGGTTTGGTGCGCGTTGGCGTTGGTGTTGTTGTGTTTTACGCGGGAAACTTATTGCCGGCAGGCTGAGTAGGGCCGCCTCTAAATCCTGCTGGCGTTGAATTTGGCATCATCGCCCGCGCTGCGAACCAAGCGCCTAGCTGGTCTAAGCGAAGCGGCAGCCCCGTGTTTCGAATGGTTGAGGTTAGGTCGTCCTTAATGATCGCCGGTGACAAAAACCGGCGATCACTGCGGCAGAGAATTATCGTGCGGCACAAACGTTACATCGCGCAGCACGCCTGCCTGATCAACCATCATCATGACCTCGCGGCGGTTATAGGCAATTTCTTTGTCGGTTTTGGTTGCTTCAATATGTGGGTAAACAAGCGCCTCGAAGCCCGGCCAAGCGATGAGCGGATAACGGTAAGTGCCCGCGGGCACGCCGAGCTTATTGATGATTTCTGCCCCGGTCGATTTGCCGACTTTCAAGCCGCGCACATAGGCCAAATCGAAGGACGTTGCGTCATTGACCCAAGATGATTCAGCGTTTTGGCCGACCAAAATATCATCCGCAAAGAAAAAAGTCGCGGTGGGTGACGCTAATATTTCCGCCTTCGACAGCGTGGTGTTTGGCTCAGACGCCTGTAGATACTGGACAATCCGAACCGCCTTGCCGTGGAATGTTCGATCCAATATTTGGTTCGGCGTTTTGTAGCGCTCCGCTACTTGTGCAAGCGTGGTTTTGCCGAGGACCAACGAGCTTGAAGATGTTGTGGTTACGCCGGGTGCGCGAGGTGCGGAAGGTGCCGATGTTCCGGAAGGCGCAGGCGACGCAGCGGGCAAGACCGCACAACCCGCGCTGACCAGCAGCATCGCGGCAAGACAAAGTGTGGCAACCACGGTTGGTTTGACGATACGATTAGCAGCATTCATGGCAACTCCAGGAAAATGGAAATCAAGCAACTGCCACAGTATCAATCATTTCGCTTATGGACGTTGAACTACGCTGAACTTTGTTGTTAGTTCGTGTGTTTGCTACTATTCACACCGCAGGTTATTTTTTCATTAACGACGGAAGCCAATATGAAAACGCAACGCCTTCAATTCATCTTTACTCAAATTGTCGCAAGTTCAGTCGCCGTGGCCTTGCTGTGTGCAGCAAACACGACCAGCGCCCAAGACTCAAAAGCAGCGCCCGCCAAAAAAGCGCCAGATGTTGCCAGCCCAATGCCGACGGCCGACAAACTAGAGCTGGGCTTGAAAGGCAGTTGGGGTGGTGCGTTGGAGTATCGGGATTATCAGTCGGGAAAAAAATTCGAATTGCCGATGGCTGCGCAAATTGATATCGGTAAGGACAACGCGACCATCAGCCGTGTCTCGACATTCGATGATGGCCCCAAAACCGGCTTGGTTTACATCACGACGGTGAGCATTTTTGATAAAACAGGCAGCAAAGTGACCAACGCCGTTTTTCGCAAGGGCCGCGCAGTGGATGTGTCGACGGACGATGCGAAAGTTACGACCTACAAAGACGCAACCCATTGGACGATTGTCTATCAACAAAACGGCAGCGACAACGAAAAACCAGCCGAAATTCGCGTCACGCAGACGCTCAATGGCAATGAACTGTTAGCGTTGAAAGAAGTAAAACCGGTTGGGGCGGCAGACAAAGATTACTTGTTCCGGAATCAGGTGCGGTTGGTTCGGAAGTAATGTTGTTTAGTAGCGGATTGGCTCAAACGCCGCGCCCGTACTAGGGTTTAGGGTTGAGAAACGATATTTTTACACATAATATGAGCCTCTATAAATCAGCTACTTGCGCTACACACCAGCAAATGTCTCGGTTGACATTAAATGACGCTACTATCAGAATTGCGATCCGTGATAGAGAAAGCCGAATTTTCGTGCGAGAGCCGTGGCATTAGGCCAATAACATTGAATGGCCGTAGTCGGCCAGGAGCGGTAGTAGAGTTTTCCCGATAGCGGTCATTAAAATAGCCCTCGCTGACCAAGTTGCGGATTACACTTTGTTAGAAAATCACGAAGCTTAAGCGCACCCATTTCCTGTGGATGCCGAACGCCAGACCAGT
>JBBRAM010000012.1:0-114851 GCA_038206765.1 Burkholderiales bacterium
GGCTGCTTCGCGTGCTGCGCGACTTACCCGCCGCGAAAACCGTGGATGATGTCGAGGCGCTGTTGCCGTGGAACTTGAATATGCAGGCGCTTACCAGCTAAACGCCGCCCTAGATAGACTGCTGTTCATGGAGCGCTTACCACCAGCCATCACGTCCACCCGAAAATTCGACAAGCATGGCGATTGGCATTATTTTTTTACGATGCCGCGCGTGGCGTTTTGGATGCTAATTGATAAAAGCCGGGTTGAAAAATTTACCAAGGCCTATTGGTACGATGATCGATCATGAATGCCGCCGTTTGATCGAGCGGCTGATTGGCCTGGTTCGAGCCTAGTACGCTGGTTGAGCAATCCGATTTAGGACGACATACTCAACCGCAAAAATATTTGTGTCGTCGGCTTCGCGCCGCTCCCGTGACGTCTCAACCCATTCACGCTGATTCAGCGCCGGAAAAAACGTGTCGCCTTCTGGCGCCGCATCGACTTCGGTAATGTAGAGTTTGTCGGCGTAGGCGAGCGCTTCCGCATAAAGGGTCGCTCCGCCAATGATGAATGCGCCTGCCTGCGCTGAGGTGTCAGAGTTAGCCGCGCTAGACGAGATAGCGATGGCAGCGTCAACTGAATGCACCACATCCACACCAGCCGCCGAAAATTCGGCATTGCGCGTAACCACAATGTTTTGACGTCCGGGGAGCGGCCTGCCGATCGATTCAAACGTCTTGCGCCCCATGATAATCGGATGACCCATGGTGATGCGTTTGAAATATTGCAGCTCGGCGGGCAGATGCCAAGGCATTTTATTTTGATGGCCGATGACGCGGTTTTTGGCAATGGCAACAATGAGTGAAAGTGCCATTTTTAAACCGCAATCGGCGCTTTAATGGCGGGATGTGGATCGTAATTCGTCAGTGTGAAATCGGCGTATTTGAAATCAAAAATTTTGCTCACATCCGCGTTCAAAGTCATCGTCGGCATTGGCTTAAAATCGCGGCTTAATTGCTCGCGCGCTTGATCGAGATGGTTGGAATACAAATGAGCATCACCCAAGGTATGCACAAAATCGCCCGGCTGTAATCCACAAACTTGTGCCACCATCATCGTCAGCAAAGCATACGATGCAATATTAAACGGCACGCCCAAAAAAATATCGGCACTGCGCTGATAAAGCTGACAAGAGAGTTTGCCGTTGGCGACGTAAAACTGAAAGAACGCGTGGCAGGGTGCTAACGCCATCTTCGGAATATCGGCAACATTCCAAGCCGAAACAATGATTCGGCGAGAGTCCGGATTGGTTTTTATTTGCTGAATGATTTCAGAAATTTGATCAATATGCACGCCATTCGGGGCGGGCCACGAGCGCCACTGGTAGCCATATACCGGGCCTAGCTCACCATCGGCATTGGCCCATTCGTCCCAAATGGACACGCCGTTTTCGTTCAGATATTTGATATTCGTATCGCCCGCCAAGAACCACAGCAGCTCGTGAATGATCGATTTGAGGTGCAGCTTTTTGGTCGTCACCAGTGGGAAACCTGCGCTTAAATCAAACCGCATTTGGTGGCCAAAAACAGACAATGTGCCAGTACCGGTGCGGTCTGATTTTTGTGCGCCGTGCTCGAGCACGAGGCGCATGAGATCGTGATATTGCTTCATGGGTTCGGATGGGGTTAAAAAATTTATCGGCGAATTGATATTCTAACTGTACTCAACCGCCGGGATCGACTGACGTTAAAAAGATGCTCGATTTGGCATCAAACCACGCGAAAAATTCTGAAAATTACTGCCAAGCTCTTGCACTAACACGGTGTTTTCGATGAAGACACTCGAACGGGTGGTGGCATTTTACGATTGCGAAAATACCTCTTCCATTTTGCGAATGAATTGCTCGATTTCGGACTCGGGCAATGCGTTAATGCCGGCCGCACCCACACGACCACCGCCGCCTGCAAACGCAATCGCGACATGATCGGCGCGATGTTGCTGATTGGTTGTACCGAACGGCGCACGAATGCTGACAGTAAAATTTCCGCCCGCGTTTGGCGTCAGAAGCGCATGAGCGCAGGCAGGATTTGATTCGGCGAGACGATTCGCGAACACGCCGCTCACCCGCCGAGCCCAAGGCGCATCGGGAAAGCGATAAATCGCATAAGCTGCATTTGTTCGATACGGCGCAACCATCGCGGCGAGTTGCAGGTCGGATGCCATGCTTTGCTTGAGTGTGGCAAACACGGTTTCAGCGCGCATAAACGCTAACGGATCCGCGTATGGTTCCAATCGTTTTGCCAAATCTACCGGTCGAAAAACCAAATCCGCCTCGGCATCACCGTACGCGTTGTAGTTAAGGGCTTCGCCAAACGCATGCAACTGCGCTAGTTCAGTTGGGGCTATTGACGCTGCATGCCCAAGCTTTGTGGCGACTTCGATGAGGTTATCGCCAAACGCCGCCGCGATTGTCCAGCGTCGATATTGACCATTCACGCTGTGATGGCGATCCACCAACAGGCTGGTGCAGACTGTTGGCGCGGTATCAATGTTGGCATCAAGCGCGGGATGTGGTTTTAGTAAACTGGCACGATGATGGTCAAAAAAGCGAACCTGCGCGCCTTGCGACAGCAATTGTTCCACTGCCTCGGCGTTTTGGTCATAGGAGATATCAAAAATAGTGACTTCAACCTCGGCGCCCCCTTTCACTATCGGGAGGGCATGGCTAACCAGCGCAATATCACGTTTCACGCCGCTAATGAGCTGTAGCTGCGCTGCCGGAACCGGATTGGCCAGCCGATATTGGTGACGGGCAATGAGACCGTCGGCGTCGCCGTTAAAGATATCGATGCAATGCATGGGTTGCTGGTTGGTAGTCGGTGATTGACCGAAAGTGCAAATAGAGTGAGAGTGAAATTTCAAACGGAACAGTAGTCGGCAACTACATCACACCGTCCCCTTTGAGACGGCTGACAATTTGGGCAAGGCCAGCTTCGACACTCATAGCCGTAGTGTCGATGGAAATCTCGGCATCAACCGGCACCTCATAGGGGTCAGAAACGCCCGTAAAGCCCGTCAGAAGCCCTGCGCGGGCTTTGGCATACAAACCCTTCACATCACGCGCTTCGCAGACTTCCAGCGGCGTGGCGAGGTGGACGAGATAAAAGCTGCCGGTGGCTTCGACCAACCGTCGCGCCGCGTGCCGGGCGTTTTCAAACGGTGCAATCGCCGACACAATCACAAAGCCGCCGTGCTTAACGACCTCGCTGGCAACGAAACCGATACGTTGGATATTCAAATCGCGATGTTCACGCGAAAAGCCTAGCTCGCTCGATAAGTGAGTGCGGATAACGTCACCATCCAGCAGGGTGGTGGTCCTGTTTGCATCTAGTCGGTTGTAGGTGTCGAGGGCTGTGGCAAGGGTGGTTTTGCCTGAGCCGGACAAGCCGGTAAAAAAAACGCAGACGCCGCAATTGCCGGTGTCGGCGAGCTTCGCGGCGTTGGAGGTCAACATATTCAGTTGTTTAAGCGAGGAGGTGAAGAGGTCGAGGGTGAGGAGGTGAGGCTGCGAACCAATTGGCGCTGCGGAGGTGAGGCCGTGGGATAGTAGGTGATGTAGATGAGTTAAGTGCGTTTAGAAACAGCGTCTAAAACCGAAAAGTCGTGGTGCTGGCAACCAAGGAAAGCCCGCTAACACCACCGCACCATCACCTCACTAAACGAGGCGCCCAACACTCATTTCGCCCTTCACTTCCCAACATCAATTAACCAACGTTCAGCGCGAGAAAATAACCCACAGGTTTGCCATATCAGCGACGCCATCGTCACCTTTTACGCTCTTCAGCATTTGCACGCCACGAACTTTTTGGTTGGATTGGAGGAGCGCGATTCCCAAATGCAGCTTGGCGTCTTCGGGGCGCTTCATGTCGCCTTTTTTAATGGCGGCTTCCATCATCCCAGTCCCGCTGGCTTGTCCTGCTGTAAAACGGTTGTAGCCCAGCGTGAATAATGCATCACCGTTGCGCGCAGCATTGGCTTCGGCTTCAGCTTTGCTGCCGGCGGTTATCACACTTGCGTTTTCGGCCACTCTGGATTCGACCAAATCTTTGAGCCGCTTGTGGCGAGCCGCTTCAGCTCCCTTACCCAGCGCACCAGAGGTATAACCATCGTCAACGATTTTCTTGGCCTCGCTGGGGAAGCCTGCCTGCAATGCGAGCTGCGACATTTCCATAAAATCGTTGGTTGCACTCAAATTGCCGGTGGCCAATCGGAGGCGATAAACATCAAGCGCCAATCGATCCGCAAAGCCAGGCTTGGATTGCAACCGCGAAACCACATCTGCCCAAAGGCTTTTCTTAGGATAGTAATTCAGCAGCTTTTCAATTGTTGCGATATAGCCACTACCGTTTTTTTGCCGCAAATAACTGTTGGCTAACAATTGCAGCTTTTCTTCCGATGGCGCACGGCCAGCTTTTTCGTCAGCTTGAATATCGGTCAATGATTCCTTGGCCGCGTTGGCAAAATCGCCGCTCTGAAAATACGACTGAATCATGAGCGTACGAACTTGCCCGCTGCCGCCGCCATCGCGGAAATAGCGTGATGCCATTTGAATTGCGGCGGAATAATTTCTGGCGGAGTATTGCATGCCAACTAACGCTTCAACAATTTTTAGCTGTGTTGCGCCGGGCGCTTTGCCAGACGCCAACACCGCTTCAAATGAACGGATAGCCGTAGCAGAATCGCCTGCGCCGGACGCTGCCGAGCCCATCGAACTATTGACCAAATAACTTTCTTGTGCAGTAAGGCCACCCACTCTTTCGGCTTCGCGAACTTTGTTGAGCGCCTCTTTAAATTTACCGGCCCGCATTAAATCATTTGCGGCTTGCAATGGCTTACCCACATCCGGGCGAACGGCCTCTTGGGCGTTAGCGGATGGAAGAACGAGGCATGCCGCGCTAACAATTGCAAAGGCGGTCAGACCACGCTTCAACATTGACAGCGACGTCAAAAATCCGAAGGAAAATGCGAATTTAGTCATGGATTGGTATCCCAAAGAGGGGAAAGATGAAAAGGGGAAACGCGGCCTGGCCGCGTTTCGTTTGATTCAAATTACTTAACGAACTGTTCGTTACCAACAATACCCATCTTGGTCACGCCGAGTCGCTGGGCAGCGGCCATCACATGCGCAACGTATTTGTACTCAACCAATTTATTGGGACGCACATGCACTTCAGGCTGCGTTTCCATCGCTGCGGCTTCGATTAACTTGGCATCAAGTTCAGCGTTTGTAACGGCTACCGCGTTCCACAAAATGGTGCCATCAAAATCAATGTCAATCTGAACAATAACTGGCTCCTTTAAAGGCGGCGGCTGATTATTATTGATCGGCATATTCAACTTGATCGCGTGTGTTTGCGGTGGGATGGTGATAATCATCATGATAATCAGCACCAACATCACGTCGATCAGCGGCGTGGTGTTGATTTCCATCATCGGTTCAGCTTCTTTATCAGGGCTGCCAGAGCCAACGGTCATGCTCATATTTTTCCTCGATTTCTTGTCGATTTTCGCGTTTTATACTAGCCGCAACAACGGGCGAATTATTGGTTTAGCGGAGGCGGCTCGGTAATAAAACCAACTTTCATAATACTTGCTCGCTGCGCTGTGTAAACAACCTTACCGACAGACTCATAACGGGCACTTTCGTGGCCGCGAATATGAATTTCTGGTTGTGGCGTCTTGACTGCTTCTACCTTCATTTTTTCAAACAAAGCATCAGTATCGCTAACCAGTTGCTGGTTCCAATAAATATCGCCGTCTTTACTAATGGAGATCACAATGTTTTCTGGCTTCGTCTCGGTGACAATGTTCTTCTCTTTCGGCAACTCCACCTTCAGCGTCTTTAAGACGATGGGGGAAGTAATCAAAAAGATAATAAACAACACTAACATCACATCAACTAACGGCGTGGTGTTGATTGCTGAAATGACTTCTTCTTCGTCGCTATCCGAACCAATACTCATTCCCATCGGGGACTCCTACTTATGTTCTATTTGTGTTCTATTTGTGTTCTATTTGAGTTGTTTGTATTCAACAAACAACTCAAATAACCACATCAGACCTGTTGCCGTCGTTGCGCACTAACCAGCAGCACGATGACAGCAACAGCGATGTTGAATATTTGCGGCGATTACTTCGCTTTGCTGCCTTGGCTCATCAACACCGAGTGGAGATCAGCGCTGAATGCACGAACTTGTTCCATCGCGGTTTTATTGCGACGAATTAACCAGTTGTATGACAACACAGCCGGTACAGCAACTGCCAAACCAATGGCAGTCATGATGAGTGATTCACCAATCGGGCCAGCCACTTTGTCAAGTGAGGATTGGCCTGAGGCACCAATGGCTACCAGCGCGTGATAGATACCCCAAACCGTGCCGAACAAACCTACGAATGGTGAAGTCGAGCCAACCGTCGCCAAGAACGCCAAGCCATCACCCAAACGGCTGTTGACGTTGTCGGTGGCACGCTGAACAGACATCGTGACCCAAGTATTGAAATCCACATCGCCCATCAGGCCGTGGTGCTTATCTGAGGCTTTCAAGCCGCTTTCAGCGATGAAGCGGAACGCGCTGTCTTCATGCAAGGTTGTTGCACCTTGCGCAAGTGAGCCGGAGTTCCAGAAAGTCTCGGTGGCGGCTTTGGATTCTGACATCAGGCGGCGCTGTTCAAACAGCTTTACGACCAAGATATACCAGCTACCCATTGACATCACGACCAAGATAAACAAAACGAATCTGGCAACTAAGTCAGCTTTGTCCCAAATTGCTTTTACGCCCAAGCTTTCGCCACCAGCTGCTGGAGCAGCAGCGGGCGCAGCGGCAGGTGCAGCAGGCGCGGCTTCTACCGGTTTAGCCGCGTCAGCCGCCGGGGCTGGGGCAGGAGCTGGCGTTTGGGCAACAACGGAAGCGGGTTGCAATGCAACAACGGCGGTTACCACCGGTGCGCTAAAAACAACTGCCGCGATCAGCAGTGCAGGGATACGTTTAATAAATGACATGTTTCCTCCAGTAAAAAAATCGAATTGCAATTAATAATAATTAGAAAAAATCAGAACAAAAAATTAATCTGTCAGCTTGAATGAGAACGGAACCAGGACTCGAATATCTCGCCCCTGCCCGTTACATTTAAACGTACGAACTACGGCAATGGCTGGGCTGTTAAATACGCGGTTTGAAGATGATTTGACATCGATATCCTTCACTTCTCCATTAGCGCCCAAGGTGAATTCAATCAGAACATCACCCTGCAAACCATCACGACGCGCTTGCGTTGGGAACTTGACATCCGCACGCACTTGCGCTGAGTTCGGGCAAACTATACCGACTGCGGGCGGTGCTGCAGACTGAACTGGCGCTGGTGGCGCGGGCGGTGAAGGTGGCGCAAACGTAGCTGGTGCGACTGGCGAAGTGTTCGCGATCACAGGCTGCTGAATCTGCGGCTGCTGAATTTGCACCTCAGGTGGCGGCACAAAAGTAGGCATGACCTGCACCATTTTGGGCGGAGGCGGTGGAGGCTCTGGTGGTGGGGGCGGTTTCGGCTTGTCCTCAATAATGACGGTTTCAGTCACTGGCTTGATCAGCTTGATGACATCATGCGCGAGGCCGTTGGCCAGCGCCCAGCCCAACAAAAGATGAAATACGATGACAACGGCAATGCCTGTCAGATGCTTACCCGGCTGCCGTTGCTGTTCTGCGTAACCCATGCAGTATCCTCCAAAATCTCGCTTCTTAACTGAGCGAGGGTTTTATCTTAAATGCTATCTTCGTGTCGCCTTACCAACAGGGACAGGCAGTATATATCGTAATTGTCCGACGTGCAGCAACCCTGCTAAACCGCGCATCAAAAATAATGCGCAATTAAGAAATGCAGACGAACACCATTATTTTATTTCGCCCCAAGATCAAACACTGTAAACGAAACATCATCGTATAAGCAATAGTAATGCCGCGCCGTCCGCAGGATTTTTGTCTTGCACACTCCTTAAGCGTCGCGTTGCAAGGCATCAAAGCAGCGACGAATCGTAGATGCTAATGTGGCCCACGTAAGGCGACCGTGCGCCGAAAAGACTTGCCCGTCGTGCGCTGAAAATGCCGTCGGGGCACGCCTATATTTTCGAGGGCGCTGACTTCAATTTAGTGATGCCCGCTCACTGAGCGCTTGCAAAGTTCACGCCTACAACTTGGCATCCACTAAAAAAGAAAGGAGCCTCGCGGCTCCTTTCTTTCATTGCTGACCTACTAATGATTTACACGATTAGAACTTGTATTCAACCGTGAATCTCATCGAGATTGGTGCTGTGTAGCTGATAACGCGACCATAGGTGTTTGATGTAGCGGATGAGTTCGCAACATCGCGTTGCTCATCGATGGTTTGAGCAGACTGCTTGTTGAACAAATTAAACACGTCCATTCTCAACGTGAGGCCTTTCGCAAATGCTGGCGTGTAAGCCACATTCGCATCAGTACTAACGTCCCATGGCAAATTGCCCGCTGTGCCACGCGGTGAGTACTTCCCGCCGCATGAGTGGAAGGATGAACCGTATCCTAGGTCATAGTAATTAGCAAACTGAGGAATAGATGGATCAAAATTGCCAAGACAATTCTTTGGACGTCCTGATGCGGCTAGGAAGTTACCACCGACAGTCCACTCTGGTGCGAATTGCCAGTAACCGAACGCTTTAATCTGATGCGTGCGATCACCTGGCAAACGACCGTATGCGCCAACCATGATTCCGGGGAAATCCCAAGTCTGTGTGGCAGCGACGTCAGTTTGCGCTACGTCCGACAAGGTTTGACCTTCCGTATTGCCCTTGCTGCGTGACAAGGTATAGTTGATACGGCCATACCAGCCATCACGGAATGGATGCTCAAGGAACATGTCAAGCGCGGAGTAGCTACGTCTTGGCTTTTCTGGGAAGCCAATAGCTTCGGCAGAAAGGGACACGGTCGTTAAATCACCGGGAATACCCGAATAATTAACCTTAAAGGTACTACCTTTGCCCGGATTGAACGAAGCGCAGCCAAACGAACCATTCGGATTTGTGTTTGGAATGCCTTTCGCGGCAGCGTAGTCGTCAAAAGGTGTAGCGTCACAGTAATCATCGATGGTCTGCTTCAACGTGCGGTAAGTTCCCTTGACACCGTAGTTAAAACTTGGGCTGAATGCCCGCTCAAACCCAAGCGTGATTTCATCTTGATAAGATGGTTTCAAATCCAAAGCAGAAACCGTTGCAGCTTCTTTGGCTTGGCCGTACTCATTGTTTGCTGAGAATGGCGCATAGCCACCAAGATTGACACGGCCAATCGGCTTGCCCGTTGCCTGATCAATACCAGTATAGGTAAAGAACTGGGTTGTGTTCGTCGAACGGCTAGCTCCACGAACGGCTAAGTGGGTTGGAATCTGAATTGAATAACGACCCGCGCTACCAAAAATCTTGGTTGACGCATCGCCATTCAAATCCCAAGCCGCGCTTAGGCGAGGATTATATTGCTGCTTGATCTTCAAAAAAACTTCACCGTCACCGTTCAAGTTTTCGTATTGCTCAGCACGTAAACCGCCGGTGATCAAAAGGTTCTTAGTGATTTGCCAACGATCTTCAATGTATTGCGCTTTTTGGTTGGAATCTGCGTTGGTTACGTCAGTGAAAATTGACTCGCGCGCGAAGTATCCCAACGCTCCCAAACCGCCTCCAGATGCTGCCGACGCTAATTTACCGCCGCCTGTATTAAACGGGGTGTTCGGGGTAGCAGTAAAGCGGAATTGAGTGATCGAGCCACCCGCAGTAAATTCACCAGCGTTCTTCGATTGGAGCTTGTTATCGTCAATACCAGCACGAATCGTGTGGTTGCCAAGAGTATATTCCAGATCAAAACGGGAAGACTTCACTTTATCTTCGGCGCCAGCAGGCAGGATTCGAGTAGTCAGAGCTTGAAGATCCGGGTAGTTGATGCCTGGAGCCCGCGCCGTGGTCGTACGAAATTGCAGCTGGGGCAAGCTTGCATTGATGTTGTAACCGGCATAAAGGTTAAGGTGTTTTGATTGGCTTTGACCATACAGGGCCGTTACGGTCAGGTTTTCAAACCAATTGCCCGTATATTTGAAAATTTGCGCATCAGCACCGATAGAAGTCACATTATCGATATTTTGATAATCAGCATCTAGCCTAGCAACCGCCCCTACCGAACGATCGGCGTAATTATATCCGTAGAGCTTTTGATGGGCTGTGGGTTTATCGCCAATGACCGTTACTTCGGCACGGTTGCTGTCGTTTATATTCCAGTCCAACTTGCCGTAGTAGCGGTTGGTCAAGCTAACCTGATCGGAATAACCGTTAATACTATTGCCGCCAGCAGCAGCAGACGAATTCACGACGCCTGTTGTGTTCGTGCGCGTCTGTTCAACGGACACAAATCCAAATAGTCTGTCCTGAATCAGCGCACCGCCCACATACGCACCCACTTTGGTCTGATCGCGCGAGTTGTCGCTTGCACGACGGAATAACTTACCGTCTGTATCAGGGTTGCCAGTATTCGCAGGATAGTAAATATCTTTTGCCTTGCCGCGCAAGGAATTCGGCTCAACAAAATACGTTGCGCCGGCTTCCAGTGTGTTGGTACCGCTCTTACCGGTAATGTTCACCACGCCACCGATCGAACGGCCAAATTCAGCACCGAAGCCACCAACCAAGATTTGCGCTTGGGCGATCGCGCCAAAAGGCAGCTCAGATGAACCCAATTGGCTCAATGGATTGGTCACCGGGAAACCGTTAATGTAGAAAGCATTCTCAGAAGGCGCACCACCAGCGAAAACAGCACCACCGGCATAGCGGGAGTCAGCCTTCGTTGTGTTTGGTGCCAACTGAATAATCGCGGCCAAGTTTGGCGCGATTGGCAATTTGCCGAGTTCTTGTGATGTAAATGTCGTACCGTTGGTCGCGTTTGAAACGTCGATTCTGGTGCGCTTGGCGGTTACCGTCACAATTTCAACTGATTGTGCGCCTGTGAAATTAATTTCAGAACCCTGACCAGCGAGCAATTCAATTTTTTGCTTGTCAATGACAGCGCCGCCCTTGAGCAACTGAATCACGTAATTGCCTGGTGGCAGAGCGGTGATCTGGAAACGACCGGAGGCATCCGGCGTTGTGGTTCTGCGAGCGCCCGTACCGGCGTTTTCGGCAACTACGGAAATGCCTGCTGGTGCAGCGACCGTACCGAACAAAGTTGCGGTCGTGTTGGACTGCGCAAAGGCGGATGGTGTAACAGCGACCATCAGCGCGGTTGCACCCAAGCTGATCGATAGCGCCTGGACGACTGCCAGCGGTAGTTGCTTCATTTTCATTTTCATCATGTTGACCCCTATCTGCATTGTTGAAGATATTGAAACTATTGGTGTTGTGCTACATGCATGCCCAATGGAAGGTGCTGATTGGATTGACTTGGGTTTCTGGTGACGAGCGGAACAAAGTAATGCGAAATATTGCAAAACAATGCGCATTGCTACGATTTGCCACCATATTGCACAGTAGCGAAAGAATACGCCCAAAATGTAATTTCCAGTCCTGATTACATCTATTTGTCATCACTCTGTTGCTAATTTGCAACAATGGTCCGTCTGGTAACTATCTCCGATAGCCAATGGGAGATTCCCAGATGAGATTCATCGCTGCTCTCATGGACGATTTTCCGGTTAAGCGCGCTAACCGTGCAGCCCGAAAAGTAGGCCAAAACGCCCCTCACTCATTACTTAACTCTCAAATATTGATTGCGTTGATTTCGACTGCTTTTGTAAACCAGCAAAAAAAATAGAGCCCGAAGGCTCTATTTTTAAGTGCTGCTGGTGACGCTGTCACAATCTTTGAGGCATTAGGCCTTAATAGAAGGTGTAACGTGCGCCAGCAATAAAGTACATTCCCGTTGGCTGATACCAAGCTGTATTGAACGGACGTGCAATCGGATCCGCTGATGGCTTGGTGTTACCGACGTTACGAACCGTGAGGTTCAAACGAAGGTTTTTGATGCCGCGATACTCGGTGCCAAGGTCAAATGTAATATATTCTTTGACGGTACAGAAGCCAACATAGGTACCTGCAGGGTTGCCGCAATTAGGTTCTGCGGCACCGTTTGGGTTCGCGTATGGTTTAAACGAGCTCAAATAATTCATCGCGCCAGTTGAAACCCAGTTACCCAACTCCCAAGTTGTTGTGAAGCGTGATCTAAAGTCTGGGGCATTCCGGAAGTTGTTGTAGCTGACTACCGGTGCATTCGGTGCACCCGAACTTCTTTGCTCTAAATACTGGGTTGCATTCAATTGAAAATCGAAACGCCCCCACTCTGCCATATTCATCTTGTAACGAGCGTCGATGTCGAAACCTTTAACACGTGTTTCGCCGAGGTTGTTAAAACCGGTACTGACGAACAAAATCGCACCTGGATCATTCGGAACCGTCGGACTAGTGTTGGTCGGGTCACGCACAATACGGCCTGCGTAGCGTGGATCAGACGAGCCTTCGTTATTCAAAATTTCAGTGAGCGACAAGAATGAAATTTCGTTGCGTCGTGCAATCGAGAAATAGTCGACGCTGATGCTCGCGTCTTTCGATGGCTCAAACACAAAGCCCGCTGTGTAAGTATCGGCCTTTTCAGGTTTAACCAGCGGATTCGCCACGATTAAGCCAGGAATGGAGACCGCACAACCAACGGTATAGGTTGGACGCAAACAACGCCTCGGATCATCAACGCCGTTAAAGAAGCCGGAGGTTGTCGATTTTGTGATTTCAGTTAATGCAGGTGCTCTGAAACCTTTGGCAAAGCTCGTACGCACTTTGAAGGTTGGCAATGCTGCCCATGAAGCTGCTAATTTCGGGGTGAACGAATTGCCGTAGTCCGAGTACCTGTCATAACGTGCCGCCGCCTGAACTTCTACGTTCTTTAGAACTGGCATCACCAACTCGCCGAATAGCGTCGATACGTCGCGCGAACCGTCAGCAGCGGCAACACCGCGGCCGAAGATGCCGCCAACCAGCTTTAGTGAATCCGGTGTCACTTTGCGGTCTTCGCGACGGAATTCCGCGCCAACAGCCAAGGATGCAGCGCCACCTGCCATATTGCCAATTTCGCCGGAGCCCTTCAAATCAAAGATAGTAAACGATGATTTTGCAACATCATGCGCGTTGACACGCAAATCAGACGGTTTAATGGCGCCGGATTCAGGGTTTGCGAAGTTATAGCCGCCGCCAGTGATGCCGGCAACTAACGCTGCGTAGTTGATTGCGTTGTAATTATACGCATCAATATTATTCAAGCTATAAAGAACGCCGCCTGACACATCAACGCTACCTAACACGGAATTAAAACCGGCAACGACCCGGGTTGTGTCGCTCTTAACTTCATTGTCTTGATTGCCGACCGCGGTTAAGCGTCCACGAAACAAAGTTGGGACGTTGTATGGATTGTTAGGGTGGCCGACCGGCAATGTGGTGGGCGGCAGGTTCAATTTACCGGTGGACGGGTTAAATGTGGAACCGGTACCCGAGCCGATGGCTTGCGGGAATCCCAAGAAATAGGTTTTGTTATTGACAAAGCTACCCTCAGCATAAAATTGGGTAGTCGATGAAAAATCATAAGTGCCACGAACAAAAATACTGTTCCGCTCAGATTTGGGCAGAACTTCCGCCCGCGATACGTTGTCGTATACGCAAGCAGTACCGGTTGCTGTGCCAGTGATATTAAAACCATTGTAAATATTGGATACGACGTTAGTCGCAGGACACGCCGCACCCGCAGACGAAACCCTTGCGCCGGTCGCATTGGATACGTAGGTTAAAAACGGTGAGAATGCGGAGTTAACCAGCAATGTTCCATATGCGTCACGAATTTTGGAATCGATCAGGTAATCGACAACGTCGAGTGACTTAACGGACTTTTGACGATATAGCTCTACGTTTCCGAAAACATTGAATTTATCTTTGGCAACATCACCAGCGCCGAACGCAATGTTGATGGTGTCATTGGCAAATTTATTGTTCTTATTGGCTGCGGTTGTCGCACCCAATTGCAGACCTTTAAAGTCTTTACGCAAAATAATATTAATAACGCCGGCAATTGCTTCTGAACCATAAATAGCTGAAGCGCCGTCTTTTAAAATCTCAATGCGCTCAATTGCGTCCAACGGAATTGCGTTCAAGTTAACCGCACCAGACTGACCAAAGTTTGGGTCAGCAAGACCGTAGGGGGCAACGCGACGACCATTCAGTAACACCAGTGTGGCTGCAGTACCCAAGCCGCGCAGCGAGGCGGATGCTGCGCCCGCTGAAAAGCTGCCGGACCCTGATAGCTCAGTTAAACCGCCCGCTGCGTTGCTAGGCAGTTCGCGTAGGAGCTGCGTTACTGTTGTTTGGCCAGAACGACGAATTTCATCGGCTGTAATAATCTGAATAGGAGATGCTGTCTCAGCATCAACACGCTTAATGTTCGAACCAGTCACCTCAATTTTTTCAATTTTTTGTGGGGCGGCAGGTGCAACTGTTTGGGCAGTCGCAACGGATGCGACTAGCGTGGATACACTCAGGATTGAAAGCACTGCTAGTGGCAATGATTTCATCTTGCTGTAGTTTTTTGGGTTGGTCATATAGGCCTCATTAGGGGTTACTGGATTGAAATTTACGTGTAGCTCGTTGCAAAAATAAAACGTTGGTGCTTACATGAAGTTACAACTCTGTAAATATAATCGTTTAACCGTCATGATAGCTACACATATTGCCAAGTTGTGTCGTTTTTACAACAGTAGATTTCATTGATGGCTTTCACAGGTAGATCGATATGAAATGCGCATTTTATGTAATGGTATTTGTTACTAATGATGATGGTGGAGAAAAATCTTTCAAATACGGTCGCTGAGCAGTCCGCCGGCATAAGTTGCTGGGTATTTATTCTTTTTCGCTAACGTGCTAGACTGCAAAACTATCGCGATGTATTTAACTTTTGCCTAGTTTTTTCTTAGTGCAGCCGCGCGATCAATTTGGGCCTTGTGCCCATTTTTTATTTGTATTCTTGGGTTTGGATCGTTTTCACTGCGTTTGCGCGGATTTTGTTCGCAACGCGCTGGGAACCGATCGGAAGAGCTCGTGGGCGCTGATTATTTTGCCGGCTGGGCGTTAATTTTAAGTTGGGGGGCCGATGTCGACAGATATTGCATCAGTGGTGAACGCGGCGGTGACCGGGCTGGGATTCGAGTTGGTCGATTTCGAGCGGGCTGGCGGCGGGATGATGCGTATTTTTATCGATAAGCCAGACGGTATTTCGGTTGAGAACTGTGCTGACGTCAGCAACCATCTGACCAGGTTGTTTTTGGTGGAGAACATTGATTACTCGCGCCTCGAAGTGTCGTCGCCCGGGCTGGATCGTCCGGTCAAGACGATTGAAGATTTCAAGCGCTTTGCCGGCGTTGCGATCAAGGTTCGACTCAATACGGCGGTGGAAAATCGCAAACGGTTTGATGGCGTGGTGGAACAAGTTGTTGGCGAAGCGATCACGTTTAAGCTGATTGCAGATCCATCGCAGTTGGGTGCGGGCGCCGGGGTGAAAGTTGTTGGCAAAGCTAAAACCGCGAAAAAAAGTAATGCGAAACGTAAAGTTGGTGCAGATCAGGCAGATGGGGCAGAAGCCTCAAACGCCGCGCCAGTAGCCGAGATTGGGGCAATTAATAAAAATTTGCCCGAAGAAAAACGTATCACCGTCCTGTTGGCCGATATTGATCGCGCCAGGCTTATTCCGGATGTTTGAGTTGGTGTTGTCGGCGTAATGTAGATCGCGCGCAATGTAGATCGTTTTTGGATCGTTTGCGATTAGTTTACGGTTGATCCTGAGTTGTCTTTAAAAAGTATTTGGTGTTGGAGAAAATAAATGAGTCGTGAAATTTTAATGTTGGTTGATGTGTTGGCCCGTGAAAAAAGCGTGCCGCGTGAAACCATTTTTGTCGCACTTGAATCCGCTCTGGCCTCTGCCACCAAGAAAAAGCTTGACGATAAATTCCTGCAAGAAGAAGCCGATGTTCGCGTAGAAATCGACCGCGCCACCGGCGAATACCATGCCTTCCGCCGCTGGACCGTCGTGCCGGATGAAGAGCATGAAGAGCCCGCCCGCCAAATTGCCATTACCGATGCGCCGGAACGTGGTGAAGATTTGGAATTGGGTGATGTGATTGAAGAGCCGATGGACGCGGTTGATTTTGGCCGTATCGGCGCCCAAACCGCGAAGCAAGTGATTTTACAAAAAATCCGCGATGCTGAACGCGAACAAATCTTAAACGACTTTTTAGCGCGTGACGAATCGCTCGTGACTGGCACGATCAAGCGCATTGAACGCGGAAATGTCATTGTCGAATCCGGTCGTATTGAGGCGATGTTGCCGCGCGACCAAACGATTCCGAAAGAAAATTTGCGGGTGGGTGATCGGGTCCGTGCTTATTTGCTGAAAGTGGATCGCACCTTGCGCGGACCGCAGCTTGTGCTGTCGCGCATCACACCCGATTTCATTAGGGTATTGTTTGAATTGGAAGTGCCAGAAATCGAAGAAGGTTTGCTCGAGATTAAAGCGGCCGCTCGCGATCCCGGAATGCGCGCCAAAATCGCCGTCAAATCGAACGACCCGCGGGTTGATCCGATTGGCACGTGTGTCGGTATGCGCGGCTCGCGCGTGCAGGCGGTCACCGGCGAACTGGCCGGTGAGCGTGTAGATATTATTTTGTGGTCGGCTGATCCGGCGCAGTTTGTCATTAACGCGCTCGCACCGGCTGAAGTCTCGTCGATCATCGTTGATGAAGAAAAGCACGCCATGGACGTGGTAGTCGATGAAGAGCAGTTGGCTCAGGCAATTGGCCGCGGCGGTCAGAACGTGCGCCTCGCATCTGAGCTGACCGGCTGGCAACTGAACATCATGACTGAAGTTGATGCTGACCAAAAACGTAGCACTGAAAATTCATCGATTCAGCAACTCTTCATGGCGAAGCTTGACGTGGATGAGGATGTCGCGCAAATCTTAATTGATGAAGGCTTCAGCAATTTAGAAGAAGTTGCCTATGTGCCGCTCGCCGAGATGTTGGAAATTGAGGCGTTCGACGAAGACACTGTAAACGAGCTCCGCCGTCGCGCCCGCGATGCTTTGGTAACAGATGCCATTAAGTCTGAAGAAACCATGGAAACCGCCGCTGAAGATTTGGCCGCGATGGAAGGCATGGACGCTGACACTGCGCACACCCTCGCCACCAAAGGTGTCCGCACGATGGACGATTTGGCCGATTTGGCGATTGATGAATTAACCGAGATGACCGGCATGGAAGAAGAGCGTGCCAAGACGCTCATCATGACAGCACGCGCGCCATGGTTTGCTGAAAAGCCTGTCACAGCGGCTGCCGAATAGGCGGGTAAGCGGGTAAGGGTACAGCAGCCCAACAGAACAGTACCTAAGCCTCCGCCGTAAATTTTGTTTTCGAAAGTTGCTGCTTTCGAAAGATGCTTAAGAAAGTTTCGACAGCCTCGACAGTTTTGACAGTTTCATTCGATCTCGCGCAGCACCATAGAATTAGCAGCATCCAACTAGAAATAGGTATTAAATGGCTCAAACCACAGTTGCCCAATTTGCGAAAGAACTCAAGCTCACCGAAGAGATGCTCCTCGAGCAGCTATCGGCGGCGGGCGTTGCAATCGCGTCCGTCGAAGATAAGCTCGCGGAAGACGATAAAGCACGTTTATTGACTTATCTGCAAGAAGCGCACGGCCACAAAGAAGAAAAGAAAAAAATCACGTTGGTGCGCAAGCAGACCTCGGAAATTAAAAAAGCTGATGCCACCGGTAAAGCCCGCACGATTCAGGTCGAAGTTCGTAAAAAGCGCACCTTCCTGAAAGTCGATAAAGCCGAGCCTACCGAAGAAGTTGAAAAGGCTGTTGAGCCTGCCGCGCCGATTATCAACGACGATGAATTGGCGAAACGACGCGCTGAAGAGACGCGACAAAACGCCCTGCTCGCCGCTCAGGCCGAGCAAAAAGCCCAATTGGCACCCAAACGCCGCAGCAAAAAAGCCGAGGCGGACGACGCCAAAGCAGCCGCTGATGCGGCAGAAGCGGAAGATATTGCTGCTGAAGCCAAGGCTGAAAAAGCAGGTAAATCAGCGCAAGCTGATGCGCCCGACGCGGTTTCGCCGGCCAATAAGTCCGATGCGGCTAAACCTTCAGCAACTACCCGGAAGGCCGCGCCAGCAGCCGAGCTTGACCCAAACCGCCCGCGAATTGGCGAGCGGGTCGTGCTCAAAAAAGATCCGCCGCCGGCAAGTGAAGGCACGCTGCATCGCCCATCGGCCAAACCTGGCGATAAAGACGCCAAGGCAGCAGATAAAAAAACCACGAAAAAAGTCACCAAACCTGCCGCAACCTCGTGGACAGATGATGCAAACAAACGCCGCACCATTAAGACCCGCGGCGATGCTTCCGGTGGCCGCGATGGTTGGCGCAGCCGCAAAGCCAAAGCGCACCAAGATGGCACCAACGAGGAAACTAATTTCCAAGCGCCGACTGAGCCAATTGTTCGTGAGATTCCGGTGCCGGAAACCATTTCAGTCGGCGAACTTGCCTCAATGATGAGCGTGAAAGCGGCTGAGCTGATCAAGATTATGATGAAAATGGGTTCGATGGTCACCATCAACCAAGTGCTCGATCAAGAAACCGCGATGATTTTAGTCGTGGAAATGGGGCATACGCCTAAAGCCTCTAAAGCTGATGATCCTGAGGCCTATTTGGTGAAGGAAGAACAGCACCCCGACGCGGTTGCTGAGACGCGTCCGCCAGTCGTCACGATCATGGGTCACGTTGACCACGGCAAGACATCGCTGCTTGATACCATTCGTAAGGCCAAGGTTGCATCAGGTGAAGCGGGTGGGATCACCCAACATATCGGGGCATACCATGTTGAGACACCGCGCGGTGTGATTACTTTCCTTGATACTCCTGGCCACGAGGCGTTCACTGCGATGCGTGCTCGCGGTTCACAGACCACCGATTTGGTGATTCTCGTTGTCGCCGCCGATGACGGGGTGATGCCGCAAACCAAAGAAGCCATCGCCCACACCAAAGCGGCTGGCGTGCCAATGATCGTGGCCGTCAACAAAATCGACAAGCCCGAAGCCAACATGGAACGCGTCAAGCAAGAGTTGGTCGCTAACGATGTGCTGCCCGAGGAATATGGCGGTGACGTTATGTTCATGCCTGTGTCTGCGAAAACTGGCAAGGGAATTGATGAATTGTTAGAGGCGATTTTATTGCAAGCCGAGGTGTTGGAATTAAAAGCGGTCAAGCAAACCCCTGCCCGCGGCGTGGTCATCGAAGCACGGTTGGACAAGGGCCGAGGCCCCATCGCCACTATTTTGGTCAAATCCGGCACGCTAAAAAAAGGCGATATGGTCTTGGCGGGCGCGGTGTTCGGCCGGGTTCGCGCAATGACGGACGAGAACGGCAAAGCCGTCACGGAAGCCGGTCCGTCTATTCCTGTTGAAGTACAAGGTTTGACCGAAGTACCAGTCGCCGGTGAAGATGTGATGGTGTTAAACGATGAGCGCAAAGCGCGTGAAATCGCCCTCTTCCGTCAAGGCAAATTCCGCGATGTGAAATTGGCAAAACAACAAGCTGCGAAGCTAGAAAACGCGTTTGACCAGATGGCCGAGGGTGCCAAAAAATCGTTGGCTGTCATTATTAAATCTGACGTACAAGGTTCCTACGAAGGCTTGGCTTATGCGCTCGGTAAATTGACCACAGAAGAAGTTAAGGTCAATGTTATCCACGCAGGTGTCGGCGCGATTACCGAATCCGACGTGAACTTGGCGCTCGCTTCCAAAGCGATAGTGATCGGCTTTAACTCCCGCACCGATGCTGGCGCACGCAAGTTAGTCGAAACCTCCGGCGTGCAAGTGCGCTACTACAGCGTCATTTATGAAGCGGTTGATGATGTGAAACTCGCCTTGAGCGGCATGCTGTCACCAGAAATTCGTGAAAGCATTCTCGGCACGGTTGAGATTCGTAACGTCTTCAAAATCACCAAAGTTGGCGCAGTTGCTGGTTGTTACGTGACCGACGGCCTGATCAAACGCTCGTCGAGTATCCGTTTAGTGCGCGACGGCGTAGTGGTTTTCACCGGCGAATTGGATTCCCTGAAACGCTTCAAAGACGATGTAAAAGAAGTGAAATCCGGCTTTGAATGCGGGCTGTCGCTAAAGAACTACAATGAGATCGTGGTCGGCGATGTGCTCGAAGCGTTTGAGCAGGTTGAAGTGGCAAGGACCCTAGCTTAATTGCTAGATGTTATTCCCGCTATGAGCAACGAAACCCGTAACAAGAAAATTGCCGACGCCATTCAGCGCGAGCTTTCCGAAATCATCCGGCTGGGCTTGCGCGACCCGCGCGTCACGATGGTGACCATCACTGATGTCGAATTAAAACGCGACAACTCCCACGCCAAGATTTTTTTCACCTCGCTTGGTGGTGATGCGAAAGTGCAATCTTGCCAGCAAGGTTTGCAAAGCGCGGCTGGGTTTTTACGTACCCAGCTTGCCGGGAGGTTAACAATTCGCACCGTTCCCGACTTGCATTTTGCGATCGATAACTCGGTTGAGCGCGGCGTAAATTTGGCCAAGCTCATTGATGAAGCCTTGGCTGATGATGCGAAGCATCCGGAGTAAGTTAGATTCACGTTAGGTTGTGATGAAACTTGTAAAGAAGCCCAGCCCGCAATTAGGCTCGAAATTAGGCGCGAAATTAGGCTCGAAATCATGCTCCTAACCCGCGAAAAACAAATCCGCCGCAAATTGAGCGGCGTTTTGTTGTTGGATAAACCTGTTGGCCTCTCGTCGACAACGGCTTTAGGCCGCGCTAGGTGGCTCTTTGCAGCCGAAAAAGCCGGGCACACTGGCACACTAGACCCGTTCGCCACCGGTCTCCTTCCGCTGTGTTTTGGTGAAGCGACCAAGTTCTCCCGTTTCATGCTCGACGCTGAAAAAACTTACGTCGCCACACTTAAACTCGGCGGTCGCACGCCAACTGGTGATACGGAATCAGCCCCGATGGAACAACGTGAGATCGACACAGACGAAGCCGCCATTCGCCTCGTATTAGCCACTTTCCAGGGCAAACAGACCCAAATTCCACCCATGTATTCCGCCCTCAAACGCGACGGCGTGCCGCTTTACAAACTCGCCCGGCAGGGAATTGAAATCGAACGTGAAGCACGCCCGATTAACGTCTACAAAATCAGTATGCTATCGTTCGATGGCGTTGAGCTCGTGATCGAAACCCAAGTCAGCAAAGGAACTTACATTCGCGTGTTGGCCGAGGACATTGGTGAAGCACTGGGCTGCGGCGCACACCTAACCCAGCTCCGGCGGACCGCCACGGCGGGCTATTCGATTGCGGATGCCGTGACGCTGGCTACGTTGGAGAGCCAGACATTGGATCGACGCGATCAGCACCTAAAGTCCGTTGATTCGCTGGCCTTGGCGCTACCGCCAATCACCTTGAATGCCCCGTCCAGCCTAGGGTTTGGCCATGGCCAGGTGGTCGAAACTGCAGCGCATGCAGCCGGGGAATATCGAGTCTATGAGGCGGGTGGACGCTTTTTGGGGATTGGGGTTGTGCTCGATGACAAAGAGAATGAAACGAAGCTCACGCCGGTTCGATTGATGGCACCCAATTCGTAGTTTCAGGGTCACATAGGGGTGAATTTCGCGTTTAGTTCCCATTGCGTTTTTATGTCCGATCACGCTATAATTCGGCTCCCGCATTAAAGGGTTTTCGCATTTATTGCAAAGAACACCGGAAATGCCGCAAGTATCTGCGCAAGATACGTGAATTGAGAATGGAATATCATGACTACAGCTGTCCGTAATGCCGAAGTGGTTGCGCAATATCAGCGCGCCAAGGGTGACACCGGTTCCCCCGAAGTTCAGGTTGCTTTGTTGACCAACCGCATTAACGAACTCACCGCCCACTTTAAAATGCACGTTAAAGATCATCATGGCCGTCGCGGTTTGCTGCGCATGGTCTCAAAGCGCCGCACCTTGCTGGATTATTTGAAGCGCACGAAGTTAGAGTCATACCGCAAGCTGATTGATCAGCTTGGTTTGCGCAAGTAATCAGCACATATCTAGTTGACCGTCGCAGAGTTACCCAAAAGCCCCTCTGAATTTTTCAGCGGGGCTTTTTTATGTTTTGTTTTGTTGCTGAGTTTTTAACGAAGCTTTTGTGAATTTAAGTTTTTGTAATTTGTAATGGCATTACGTTTTAAATTGTTCGGATTTTTGAAGTTTGTTGTTCGTTATCTACTGTTTTGCTCTGCATCGTGTGATGCAGAAATCGACTCGCAATGATTCACAATTGTGTGAATGCGCGAAAACACTATAGAAGGATGTTGCCAAATGAAAGCTATTAAAAAAACGTTGCAGTATGGTCGCCATACGCTGACGCTCGAAACCGGTGAGATCGCCCGCCAAGCCGATGGTGCCGTGCTGGTGTCGTTGGACGATACTGTGGTGCTGGTCACTTGCGTCGCGCGTAAAGATGCCAAAGAAGGCCAAGATTTTTTCCCACTAACGGTTGATTACCAAGAAAAAACATTCGCCGCCGGTAAAATCCCCGGTGGGTTTTTTAAGCGCGAAGGCCGCCCATCCGAGAAAGAAATTCTCACTTCACGTTTGATTGATCGCCCACTGCGCCCACTTTTTCCGGAAGGTTTTTACAACGAAGTACAGATCATCGCAACCGTTTTGTCTAGCAACCCGGAAATTGATTCTGACATCCCCGCCATGATCGGCGCGTCTGCCGCTGTGGTGTTGTCCGGCCTTCCGTTTGATGGCCCGATCGGTGCCGCACGCGTTGGGTATTTAAATGGTGCTTATGTATTGAACCCAACCAAAACTGAGCTTGAGACATCGCAAATGGATTTGGTTGTTGCCGCCACTGAGACCGCTGTGTTAATGGTGGAATCAGAAGCCCGCGAATTGCCGGAAGACGTCATGCTTGGCGCGATTGTGTTCGGCCAAGAGCAACAACAAGCCGTCATCAACATGATCTTAGAATTGGCCGACGAAGGCGGTAAAGATTTGTGGAACTGGACTGCGCCGGTCGCGCCACAAGCCTTGATCGACCAGATCAGCAATATGGCCGCGAATGATTTGAATGAAGCGTTCCGCATCAAAACCAAAGGCGCACGTTCCGAAAAATTATCTGAAATCAACAAGCGCGTTGTGTCGACACTTTGTACCGGTCTCGACGGTGCGCCGGATAAAAACGCAGTCAATGAGCAATTGTTCAAGATCGAATCGAACATTGTGCGCAGCCAGATTTTAAATGGTGAGCCACGTATTGACGGACGCGATAGCAAAACGGTTCGCCCGATCTCGATCCGTCCGTCCGTCTTGCCACGCACGCACGGTTCGGTGTTGTTTACACGCGGTGAAACACAGGCGATTGTCGTGGCTACACTCGGCACATTAAAAGAATCACAAATGATTGACGCGCTGCAAGGCGAGTACAAAGATCGCTACATGTTCCACTACAACTTCCCTCCGTACTCGACTGGTGAAACCGGCCGTGTCGGCACCCCGAAGCGTCGCGAAATTGGTCATGGCCGTTTGGCGAAGCGTTCACTCATTGCCGTGTTGCCAAGCGAAGAGGAATTTGGCTACTCGATGCGCGTGGTCTCGGAAATTACCGAATCCAATGGCTCATCATCAATGGCCTCAGTTTGCGGTGGCTGTTTGGCACTAATGGATGCAGGTGTGCCGATCAAAGCGCACGTGGCCGGTGTGGCGATGGGCTTGATTAAAGAAGGCAATCGCTTCGCCGTGTTGACCGACATTTTGGGCGATGAAGATCATTTGGGCGATATGGATTTTAAAGTGGCCGGAACCGACAAAGGGATCACCGCGCTGCAAATGGATATCAAGATCACCGGCATTACTGCCGAGATCATGGATGTGGCGTTGAAGCAGGCCAAAGAAGGGCGCATGCATATTCTGGGCTTGATGAAACAGGCAGTTCCCGCACCTCGCGGCGAGCTTTCATCGTTCGCGCCACAGATCATCAAAATTAAAATCAATCCGGATAAGATTCGTGATGTGATCGGCAAAGGCGGTGCAGTTATTCAGGCCATCACGCGCGAAACCGGCACCGAGATTGATATTGCTGAAGACGGCACAATTTCCATTGCTTGTGTATCCGCTGAAGCAGGCGCAGCCGCCAAGAAACGCATTGAAGACATCACCGCTGAAGTCGAAGTCGGCAAGATTTACGAAGGGCCGATTTTGCGTCTGTTGGATTTCGGCGCAATTGTAAGCCTGATGCCCGGCAAAGACGGTTTGCTCCACATCTCGCAAATCGCGCACGAGCGCGTGAACGCGGTGTCGGACCATTTGAAAGAGGGCCAGATTGTGAAGGTCAAAGTGATGGAAGCCGACGACAAAGGTCGCGTGCGTTTAAGTATGAAGGCGTTGATTGATCAGCCTTCAAAGGCACCTGCAGAACACGCGCCGGACGCTGCGCCACAGTAATTTGTCCTGAAGTAGATGGAATGCCTAAAACGGCCTTGAGAAATCAAGGCCGTTTTTGTTTAACCGGATGCTGCCGATCGGCGACTGTGTTGCATCAATTTTGATCGTAAGAAATTTGCGGAAACAGGCCACTTCCGCGTATAATCCGCCTTCGCTTGATGAAAGTGTGTTTGTTCAAGCGAATGTAGCAAAATCAATACGTCGGGGCGTAGCGCAGCCCGGTAGCGCGCCTGGTTTGGGACCAGGATGTCGTAGGTTCGAATCCTATCGCCCCGACCATTTCTATTGCCGTATTTGTTACGCTAGTTGTAGGGTTAGCATGCAATTGTCCGACGTGGTGCCCGTAGCTCATCTGGATAGAGCACCGGCCTTCTAAGCCGGGGGTAACAGGTTCGAGTCCTGTCGGGCATACCAAGTTTTGATTCGTTTCAAATTATGGTAATTTGCCATGAGAGCGTTGCCAACCAGCACCGCTCTTTTTTATTGCCTGATTTTTGTTGTTTTTATTGGCGCAGTATCGGCACCATCGTCTGCGGATGACTTTTGTGGGGCGCGATTGCTACACCTAACTAATACGCCTCACTTGGGTCAAACGCACGCCGAACGAAGGTCGTACGATGACCCAATTAAGGTCTAACCAGCGCCACGGCCGCATGTAGCATCACCCTTTTTGCCGCTGTCTTATTCAGCCCCTGCTCCCGCCTTAGCCTGAGCCATGCATCCAAACTCAACATCAAATTGAGCGCTTCAAAACGCGGTTTATCAGCAACCATTTCTTTCGGCAGCAAATGCTGCAGCAGTTCGCGCTGTACAGCGGCTGATTTTACTTGTTGTGCGTTCAAAAACGGCGATTCTTGGCGATGCACTTCGTTCGCAATATGAAACGGCATCAAATCCTCAAACACTTGCGCCCGCAACTCGACACTCTCGATCAGCCGGTCATGCCAATCTTTTGATTTCAAGCGCTTGTAGACAGTTGGGCGCAACAGTTCATCAAGCTCGTTGGCGATTTCGCGGTACAGCGTTTCCATATCCGCAAAATGGCGGAACACCGAGCGCAAGCCCACTCCCGCCGTTGCGGCAACCTGCTCGGCGGTTGGGGCAACAATGCCCTCACGAATCAGGTCTGATAGTGCACGAACAATGCTGAGCTTATTGGCTTGGCCGCGTGTCCGGCGGCCGTCGGTAGGTTTAGTTGGCATTGCTTTGCTCGGCGTTTCACTGATTTTATTCTTCATAGGTAAATTATAGCCGCAAGCGCTGTTTTATTAAGCCGGTGCTCAGAACTATTGACGTCCCTACTCCAGCCCTCCCAGCATTGGGCAGGCGTTGAAGTGGGGTTGGAGCTTAGGGCTAAAGGACTAAGGGCTAAAGGCTAACGGCTAACGGACTAGATTAGGGTTCGGGGTTGGATTAATGGGTCCACTCCAATCTGAAGTAGCTGTCTCGATAGTTTTGGCACGCGAAATGCCACTTGTTTCAGTATTTGCGCAAAAAATGGCTTATGATTTGTATACATTTATCCTCAACTCGGCAAAAAATCATGTCTTCCCGCAACAGCGCAACCAAGCATTCCCGGTCAAGCTATCAATCGCTACGCCGTATTCGTTATCACTTGCGGCACTGGGGTTCGGAGGATGCGCCGAAAATTTTTATGTTGCACGGTTGGATGGATGTAGGCGCGTCGTTTCAGTTTGTCGTCGATGCGTTGCAAAAAGACTGGCATGTCATCGCGCCCGATTGGCGCGGCTATGGCCTAACCGATCGGCCCGAAGCGGATTGTTACTGGTTCCCCGATTACCTAGCCGATTTTGATGCGATTGCCGAGGCTCTATCACCTGCGGAACCAATCAATTTAGTTGGCCACAGCATGGGTGGCAACGTCGCGATGCTTTATGCCGGTGTGCGGCCTGACCGCGTGAAGCGGCTCGTCAATTTGGAGGGGTTCGGCTTGCCCGGTAATCCGCCAGAGGAAGCGCCGGAGCGCTACGCGAAATGGCTTGCCGAGCTGCGCGATCCGCCCGCGATGCGGGCTTATGCCAATCGCGTGGCAGTCGTTGAGCGGCTACGCAAAACCAATCCGCGATTAACCGCTGAACGTGCTGATTTTTTAGCCGGACACTGGGCTACAGAGCGGGCAGTAGAGCCGGACGCTGCGCAGGTTTCGGGGCGGTCAATAGGGCATTCCAGCGCGTCTGGAACCGAATGGCATATTTGCGGCGATCCGGCGCATAAAATCAGTAATCCGCAGCTATATCGCGTGGCCGAGATCATGTCATGTTGGCGCAACATTGCGGCACCAGTCTTATGGCTAAATGGTGAAGAATCGTCGCTTCGTAAAAATTTGACCAACTTGCCCGATTATGCGGAGCGTCTTAGCAACATCAAACACTTGAGGCTCGTTGATATCGAAGCCGCAGGGCACATGTTGCATCACGATCAGCCTGAAAAAGTGGCACAGTTGATCGAAGATTTTTTGTTGGGCGCATAATTGTCAATTAAACCCATCAGCCGCTTGCGACACTGCTACAAACCGTTATATAGTGGCACTTAGCGTGTCATCATATTTTGCATATAAGAGGAAATCATGAGCAACGAAGTAACCATGGCAACTACGGCAACCGCTTACCAACAGCACGGCAACATCGCCGTCATCAGCATGAACAATCCGCCGGTCAATGGCCTAAGCCATGCGTTGCGATCCGGCATCGTCGCGGGCGTGATACGCGCCGAAGCCGATGCTGGCATTGCGGCCATTGTGCTGATAGGTAACGACAGCGGATTCTCCGCCGGTGCCGATATTAGCGAATTCGGCAAACGCGCGATGTCCGCCGAGCCCTCGCTGCCCGCCGTGATTGACGTGATTGAAAACGCAACCAAGCCCGTGATCGCCGCCATCAGCGGCAACTGCATGGGCGGCGGTTTGGAATTAGCATTGGGCTGCCACTTCCGTGTCGTGCATTCGGCTGCGCAGATTGCGTTGCCGGAAGTAAAGCTGGGCTTGCTGCCGGGTGCTGGCGGCACGCAGCGCCTGCCGCGTTTGATCGGCGTTGAAGCCGCGCTCAATATGATTGTTTCCGGCGCGATTGTGCCCGCACCGCAATTCAAAGGTTCGCCGCTATTCGATCAGTTTGTGGATGACAAATTACAAGATGAAGCGATTGCGTTTGCGGGAAAAGTCGTTGCCGAAGCAAAACCCCTAAAGCGTGTTCGGGACCTAAAAGTACGGCACGCCAAGCCCGACGCATTTTTCCTATTCGCCCGCAATATGGTGGGCGCAGTATCGAAGGGCTACCCTGCCCCACTGAAGTGTCTCGAGGCCGTGCAAGCGTCGCTGCTGCCCTCGTTTGATGCCGGACTAAAAGTCGAGCGCGATCTGTTTGCGCAACTCATGATGAGTGATGAATCCAAGGCGCTGCGTCACCTATTTTTCTCAGAGCGCATGGCGAGCAAGATTGCTGATCTACCAGACGACACGGCGGTTCGCAACATCAAATCTGTCGGCGTGATTGGCGCGGGTACCATGGGTTCCGGTATTGCGATCAATTTCTTGAACGCCGGTATCCCCGTGGTAATTTTGGAAACTAAACCCGAAGCTCTGGAGCGCGGTGTCGCATCGATTCGTAAAATTTATGAGAGCCAAGTCGCGAAAGGAAAGCTGAAGCCCGAAAAAGCGGCCGAGCGTGGCGCGTTACTTAAGCCAACATTGTCGTATGACGATCTCGGCCAAGTAGATTTGGTGATTGAAGCCGTATTTGAAGAGCTAGGTGTCAAGCAGGCTGTGTTTGAAAAGCTGGATTCGGTTTGCAAGCCGGGTGCGATACTTGCCAGCAATACGTCGACGCTAGATCTGAATAAAATCGCCGCATTCACCAAGCGCCCTCAAGACGTGGTCGGTGCGCATTTCTTCAGCCCGGCAAATGTAATGAAATTATTGGAAGTCATTCGTGGTGCAAAAACAGCACCAGACGTGATGGCAACGATGATGAAACTTGCAAAGAAAATCAAAAAGACAGCTGTGGTCTCGGGCGTTTGTGATGGCTTTATCGGCAACCGCATGATCAATAAATACGCGGCGGAAGCAATGCTGATCGTCGAAGAAGGCGCATCGGTTCAGCAAGTCGATGGCGCGATGGAAAAATTCGGTATGGCAATGGGCCCGTTTAAGATGGGCGATTTAGCAGGCAACGATATTGGCTGGGCAATTCGCAAGCGCTTGTATGTCGAGCACGGCGCGGGTGAATCGACTGCCCGCAAGCAATTGATTGCTGACCGACTTTGCGAGATGGGACGCTTCGGTCAAAAGACCGGTGCTGGCTGGTATCGCTACGAAGCCGGTAAACGGGATGCGCTGCAAGACCCGGTGGTGGATGGCTTAGTTGAAGCCGCTCGGAAGGAGCTCGGCATCACGCCGCGCAAAATTTCAGTAGAAGAAATCGTCGAGCGCTTAGTTTATGCGCTCGTCAATGAGGGCGCACATATTTTGGAAGAAGGCATTGCGCAGCGCGCGTCCGATATCGATATCGTTTACATCTTTGGCTACGGCTTCCCGGTGCCGCGCGGCGGCCCGATGCTTTATGCCGATGGCAAAGGCTTGCTAAGCGTGCAGCGCCGTATGGAAAAACTGGGTTGGACGCCCGCGCCGCTGATTAAAAAATTAGCTGCTGAAGGTAAAACTTTTAATTGAACTTGGGTTGGACAACTAGTTTGTAAACCCGCTTGGAGAATTTTATGATTGATGCAGTGATCGTTTCAACCGCCCGCACCCCGCTTGCCAAATCGTTCCGTGGCAGCTTTAACATGACCCATGGCGCAACCCTCGGCGCACACGCCGTCAAAGCCGCGATTGAGCGCGCCAAGGTTGACCCTGCTGAAATTGAGGATGTCATCATGGGCGTAGCGCTGCCGGAAGGTGCGACGGGCAGCAACATCGCTCGCCAGATCGCGCTACGTGCAGGCATGCCCGTCACCACCTCGGGCTTAACCGTCAGCCGGTTTTGTTCATCCGGTTTGCAAGCGATTGCGAACGCGGCGGGCAGCATTATTGTCGATAAGACGCCGATAGTCGTCGCTGGTGGATTGGAATCGATCTCGTGCGTTCAAGGCTCCATCAACATGAATTACATGATGGATGAATGGCTCATGGCCAATAAACCCGAAGTGTATTGGGATATGTTGAAGACGGCTGAAAACGTGGCGAAGCGCTACGGCATCAAAAAAGAAGACATGGATGAATACGGCGTACAAAGCCAACTGCGCGCGGCGCGTGGCACGGCGGAAGGAAAATTTGCGGATGAAATTGTGCCAATGACGACCATCATGGGTGCAATCGATAAAGCCACCGGTGCCGCATCCACCAAGGAAGTTACCGTCAGCACAGACGAAGGCATTCGCGCCGATACGACCATTGAGGGTGTGAGCAAAATCCGCTCGGCGGTCCCCGGTGGCGTGGTCACGGCAGGCAACGCCAGCCAATTCTCCGACGGCGCATCGGCCACCGTGATGATGAGCAGCAAGCTCGCCGAGCAGCGCAACATAAACCCGCTTGGCATTTTTCGCGGCTTCACTGTTGCAGGCTGCGAACCCGACGAAATGGGCATCGGCCCCGTGTTCGCCGTCCCGCGTTTATTAGCACGCGCAGGCTTAAAAATCGACGATATCGGCCTCTGGGAATTAAACGAAGCCTTCGCAGTGCAAGTGCTCTATTGCCGCGATAAATTGGGCATTCCGCATGATCGTTTAAACGTCAACGGTGGCGCCATTGCGATCGGCCATCCGTATGGGATGTCCGGTGCGCGGATGGTGGGTCATGCGCTGATTGAGGGCAAACGACGCGGCGTGAAATATGTGGTCGCGACCATGTGTATTGGCGGCGGAATGGGCGCTGCTGGGTTGTTTGAGGTTTGCTGAGTTATCGTGAGTGCATTGCGGAACAATAACAAGCAATAAGTGAGTCACGGCGAAACAGGTGCATTCAGTGGCGAGGCACAAATGCTTCACAACCAACGTGCTGGGCACCATCGAAAACCCGCTCTAAATATCGTCGCCGTGCAACACGCTCGGGGCGAACTGGCACAACAACACGGCTATCTCTTACGCGTTTGCTTAGATTTTGTCGAGGCGGCAGCTTTAGTAGTTTTTTTTGTCGTTGTTTTTGTCGTTGTTTCTGTCGCAGCCGCCGCTTTTGGCTTCGGTTTTACGTCGCTCGCAGGCTTGGCCGAGGTGGCCTCTTGAATCATCTTCATCGCCCACGCAGCGGGATTCATTTCACTGGCCATTTTGGTCAGCTCTTCTAAACTCGGGATGGCATTTTTCAGGCCGCCCTGCTCGCGTTTGGCGCTTTTTTCAGAACCATCACCACCTTCAAAGTCCGCGCCAGGACTGGCCTTCAAGCCAGCATGCGAAGCGACTGTTGCTTTGGCTTTGCTAAATTGCTCAACCAGTGAAAGCTGATATTCCAGCGTTTTAATCGAAAGCTCGACCACACCGACTTGGGCTTTAAGCCACATCAGCACGACTTCCATTTCGCGCATTTTCTTGGCGATTTCTTTTGGGTCGATACTGGCTTTGAGTGCGGCCGCGGCATTGCTGGCGAGGCCACTGCCCATGTTGCCCGCACCAGCGGTAAACGGGCTCAGGATGTTTTGGAACAGCTCAAAGTAATTGGGCATTTGCGGCGCGTTGTTTGGCGTGTTTTGCTCGGCAGACATATTACCCACTCCTCGGTTTTATCGTTCGATTCTACACGCAGTGTTAGCAAACCATTTCTGCAAACGATTTTTCATAACCCGCCGGCAACGCTACCGGATTTTTTACGCATTTTTCGCAATAAAATCGCGCACCTTTGGATAAACCGTTTCGCGATATTTTCGTCCGCTAAAAATGCCGTAGTGCCCAACCGCAGGCGCGGTCAAATGTTGGCGTCGCGCCGGTGTTAAGCCGGTACAAAGGGTGTGCGCTGCCTGCGTTTGGCCAGAGCCGGAAATATCGTCCAGCTCTCCTTCAATGGTAAATAGTGCGGTCTTTTTAATGGCTGCCGGATTGACTAACTCGCCCGCGACAATAAGCTCGCCTTTGGCCAAACTTTGGTTCTGAAAAACACGCTCAATGGTGTCCAAATAATACTCGGCCGGCATATCCATCACCGCATTGTATTCATCGTAAAACGCACGATGCGCTTCCGCACTTTCGCCGTCGCCTTTGACCAAATGATGATAGTAATCGCGGTGCGAGTCGATATGACGTTCCGGGTTCATCGCTACAAATCCGGTTAACTGCAAGAAGCCAGGATAGACCCGGCGATTAGCACCCGGATATTTCACCGGCACGCGTTCAATCACGTTTGATTCAAACCACGACAGCGGACGGCGGGTGGCGAAATCATTCACGCTCGTCGGGCTTTTGCGGGTGTCAATCGGGCCGCCTTTCATGGTCATCGTTTTCGGCAAGGTCTCGCCGTGTTGCGCCATGAGCGCAATACCGGCCAGCACTGGCACGGTAGGCTGGCAAACGGAAACCACGTGTACCTCGCCTGTTTTTTGCATATGGCGAATGAACTCTTGCACGTAAGTGACGTAATCGTCGAAATGAAACACACCGTCCGAGAGCGGTACATCGCGAGCGTTTTTCCAATCAGTAATTGTTACATCATGGTCGCGCAGCATGGTTGAGACGGTGTCGCGCAAGAGTGTCGAAAAATGGCCCGATAGCGGCGCGAAGATCAGCACTTTTGGTTCATTTTTAGTCGATTTGGCCGATTTCGCTTTCTTGAAATGCAGCAGCTGGCAGAACGATTTATCGAGCACCACTTCTTCAGTCACTTCAACTGCTTGACCATTAATCATCACGCTGTTGATCGCAAACGGTGGGCGTTCATAGCGCGCGGTTAAGCGCAGCATCAAATCCAATCCCGCAGAAACGTTCTTGGCTGCCGGTGCGTAGGAAAGCGGCGAAAATGTATGTCCCAGCGCCTCAGAACTTGCCTTCGCCCACCAGCGCCAAGGCTCAAGGACGGCACGTTGAAATTCATGGACTTGATATAGCATTTTCGTTCTCCGGTAAATGGTGCGCGCTACACTATTACTTATTGCTTACTGCTTACTGCTTACTGCCTACTGCTTACTCCCTACTGCTTACTGCTTACTGCGTTTAACGTCTATTTACGTTTAACGTCTATTTACTTTTCTTATGGTGTTTTTGCGGTGTTTACTGCTGCGATTTTTTGAATTGGCCGAGTGTGACGATTGTGTAATGTGACCTATAAACCCCGCATTGTCCCCGCGTTGCCCTTATCATACTGCACTGCACCATTTAAAAACGTTAACTTAGGTCAATCGATGACCGTTGCCGAGATGGGCAGATAAACGGTAACCTTTTTTAGGCCAACCAATTGATATCACAAGGTTTTCTGCTACGCTTATTAAACACGATATTTGCATTTTTTGAACCACAAAAACGATAAAGCAACCCACGCCATGACGCGCTCACCCAAAACTCCACTTAAAACTGATTTTTACCCCGCTATCGAACCCTACGCCACCGGAATGTTGCCGTTGGGTATACCAGTAGATTCTGAAAACAATCTGCACAGCATGTATTTCGAGCAAACCGGCAACCCAAACGGCGTGCCGGTCGTGTTTTTGCACGGCGGGCCGGGCTCGGGTGCGTCGGCATCGCATCGCCAGTTTTTTGATCCGGCGTTCTATCGGATTGTAATTTTCGATCAACGCGGCGCTGGGCGTTCCACACCATTGGGTGAGCTGCGCGACAACACGGCCGCTCACCTAATCTCAGATATCGAAGCCCTGCGGCAGCATTTGGGCATTGATCGCTGGATCGTGTTCGGCGGGTCATGGGGTTCGACGTTAGCACTTGCTTACGCAGAGCACCATCCGGCGCGAACGATGGCGCTGGTGCTGCGCGGTATTTTCTTGTGTCGTCAATCGGAGATTGATTGGTTTTTATATGGCATCAAAAACCTCTTCCCCGAAGCATGGCATCAGTTCGCAAACCATTTGCCGGCACATGAACGCGGCAACATTTTGGATGCGTACTACGATATTTTGACCAATCCTGATCCGGCACTTCACATGCCCGCCGCCCGCATCTGGAGCATCTATGAGGGCTCGTGCTCGACTTTGCTGCCCAATGCTGCGGTGGTCGCGAACTTTGGCTCGGACCGGGTGGCCTTGGGCTTATCGCGCATCGAAGCGCATTATTTCAAACATCGTATTTTCTTGGCCGACAATTTTCTACTCAACAACGTCGGCAAGATTCGCCACGTCCCAACCACGATCGTGCAAGGCCGCTATGACGCGGTTTGCCCGATCGTCTCAGCCGATGATCTGGCGCGGGCATTCCCGGAGGCCGAATACCACATCGTCGCCGATGCAGGACATTCCGCCTTCGAGCCTGGCATTCGTGCGAAATTAATTGAGACGATGGAGCAGTTGAAGGTTCGGTTTGGGTAAGGTGTTGGAAAGGCAAAGTCTGGTTCCAAACCGAGTTTTCATCTCGCTTTACCCATAAAATCGTCTGGCCTCGCCAACGATTTTATGGAGCGGTCCCGACAAAAGAAGGAGTTTACTTTTGTCGGTTCGGTTTATACCCCCAACAAATCCACTTCAAACAGCAGCGTCGCATTCGGCGGAATCACGCCACCTGCGCCACGCGTGCCATAGCCCAGATCAGCTGGGATCACCAACCGGCGCGTGCCGCCAACCTTCATCCCCGCCACACCTTCATCCCAGCCGCGAATTACCTGCCCACCACCGAGCGGAAATTTAAACGGGTCGCCACGGTCTTTACTGGAATCAAATTTCGCGCCTGCCACACCATTATTAAAAAGCCAGCCTGTGTAATGCACTGAAACAAAATTGCCTGTAGCGGCTACAGCGCCGGTGCCTTCGGTGGTGTCTTCATATTGCAAACCGCTTGCGGTGGTGATCATGTTTTTTTCTCCGTAAATTAACTGCACAAAAAATTTAGCCTACTAATCCCTACAATAATTCCGAAATCTATTACCCCGAATCGGGTGCACGTGCCACTGCGGGCAGATAGGTCTCGCCGCGGGCATGCGCAATCACGCGGGTGAGCGTAACAATCATCCCCGCCGTTGCGCCCCAAATATACCGGCGCTGGCCCGATCCCAAATACGGCACCGCATAGTAGCTGCGCATCCGGCCTTTGTACATCGCTGATTCCAAGCGATGATTGTCCGGGTTAATCAAAAACTGAAACGGCACTTCAAAGCATTCCGCGACTTCCGTCGGATCGGGCGAATAAACAACTGGCGAGCCAACCGGCGACTCAATCCAGCCAACGACCGGTGTGATCAGATAGCCGGTGCCGGTGGTGTAATGCGGCAACGTACCAATCATCTCAATGCGGCTGCCCTCGATGCCCGTCTCCTCCTCGGTCTCGCGCAGCGCGGTGTGGGTGGCATCACGATCCGTCTCCTCAACCCGTCCGCCAGGAAAACTAATCTGCCCGCCATGGTCGGTGAGGTGCGCGGTGCGTTGTGTAAAAAGCACCTGTGGCCCATGGGCGTCGCGATTGCGATGATTCACTAGCAGCACCAGTACTGCAGCCCGCTTAAGATCGGCTTTGGGATTTGCCGGCTTGGGGGGGGCGTTAACACTAGTGGATGGCACAATTTCACCATCGTCGCTAAAACCAGCATCACTGGTCGCCGCAATTGCCGTTGATGCGGTCAACCAAAGCCGCAATTCTTCCTTGTCAACAACGCTACTTGTGGCGGGTGCAGAGCCATCTAATTGAACACGCTTATAATCTGTCATCCCCCTATTATAGACAGGCTAAACGTATGATTCTTTACGGCTACTTTCGCTCTTCCGCCGCCTACCGGGTGCGCATCGCCATGAACCTCAAAAAGCTCACACCGGACCAACGCTCGGTTCACCTGGCGAAAAAATTACATCTCGATGCCGCCTATAAAGCCGTGAACCCGCAAGGCTTTGTACCGTATTTAGTTGACGGTGATTTTTCGCTTTCACAATCGCTCGCGATCATCGAATATTTGGATGAGCTCTATCCCGAACCACCGCTGCTCCCGGCTGACATTCATGACCGTGCCAGCGCCCGCGCGATCGCGCAAATGATCGCCTGCGACATTCATCCGCTAAACAACCCGCGCGTGCTGTCGTACCTTAGCGGCAAACTTGAATTTTCCGATGCCGATAAAACGAATTGGTACTGTCACTGGATACATGAAGGATTTTTAGCACTTGAAACCATGCTCGCGAATCGCCACGTGCAGTCTGCGTTTTGCGTCGGCGACACCCCGACGATTGCCGATATTTGCTTAATCCCGCAAATAGCAAATGCGAACCGTTTCAAATGTTCGCTCGATAAATTTCCGCATATTTTGCGAGTTGCGAGTAACGCACAGAAGTTGCAAGCGTTTGTGGATGCGGAGCCTGCACGGCAAAGTGACGCTGAATAGCGGTTCTTGGGGGATAAATGGCTGGAATGGCTTGTCTAGACTAGGTTTTTGCCTTTTTACACATGGGCAGATGGTGTCGAACGGCATCCCCCCCAAAGCGATTGACGCTGATCGCTTTGATTCGTGTCTGCAAAGCTATGCGCGTAGTTGAACCGAGAATTTAACGCTGCAGTATAAAACGCGGCTTGCTTGGTGCTGCATTAATTTGATTGATGAACGTATTTGAGGACGCACCCCTAGACTCCTGTAGCAATGACCAATTTTGATTATCAATCGCATTTATGAGGGTCGCTCGGTACTGCTGGAACTTACCCCAATTTTCTGGCTTGACTAAATATTTTTGCAGCAATTCATCATAGGTCGAAACATCGCACCGTTGATTAACGATGCAGTCAATCTGCAACTCTTGGCTATCCACACCGCAACCACCGGAATAATGGCATGCAATAGAATCCCACAATAAGTTTGCATGGACGCCCTGCAATCCTTTGCCGTCGCCAAATTTAAGTTCGTAGTCACTGTAGCCTGCTGTTAGCAATGGTCCAGCAAATTTAATTTGAGTAGGGTCTTTTGAAGCTAGTGCAGACTTCAACAAATCGACTTCAGCATCGGTTGGGCCTTTCGGCGTAATTCGGTCTAACGTTCCTGATGTGGCAAATGGTAATCCGTTAACTGGCAGAGACTCTCTTGTTGCGTTTGCAACAAGAGATTGATGAAGCTGATCTAATTTGCCCCTTATATCGCCAGCTTCAGCCGCTCTTTTATAGGCTGTATCAACATCTAATTCCGTTTTGACATTAGGGAAGTTTGCACATAGGACTTGAGAAGCACGCGCTGTCCTTTGCGCACGTAAAGCACGTCTTAAATCAACGTATGCGCCCAGCATTTGATCGTTATTTCCTTTTAGTATTTCGGCATTGGTTGGGCCTTTGTAGGTGATCCCCCAACCTTTACAACGATCTAAAATACTAGCGAGATAAAACATTGCCTCAGGGTCTGACCGGGTCGACAGCGATTGATACAGTAAGTAATAGTCTTTAGATTCATTAAACTGTTGTCGCAGCATAGTGTCATACGGCATTGGCATATGTTGCGCTGACTGCACATTTGCAAATTTTCCAAGCGCAGAATTACCATTTTTCGATGATGTTACTTCGATGTGAGTAGTACTAGCGCCACGCGTCCCGCCAGTAGGACTAGCGGGACGATTGCTCCACCAATAGACTCCTGTTGCGATACACAATGCTAATATTAAAAATCCTATAATTGACTTTTTGAAAGTGAGCACAGTATTTCCTACGGAAGTTTAGCTATTGGAAATGTAGATATAGTTAGCCCTTCGGGTCGGTACAGCCGGATTGCGGTAGTACAACCACTACTGTGCCAGTTATTCTGCCGCTTCCGCCTCCATTACACGAAACGAGATCAAATTCGCCAACCCAGTTACAACCTTGATTATAGGCACCGGTAAAAATTTGAAAATTACCTCCTGCTCCCCCGCCACAGGCTTTGCCAACTGATGAAAAAGCAAGACCTGAATCTTCGTCTCCAAAGTAATAAGCACCGGCAATTGTAGGGGCTGTTAACAATGCACATGTTGCAATGCTAAGTAATATCTTTGGCGTTAAAAATATTAACTTTTTTGAGTTTGAAATTGTAGAAAACATGATGTGTATCCTTTTTAAGTGAATTAAGGAAGTGGAGTAACCCCGGTGCTGAAAAATAACTATGTGACTACTTGAATCAGTATTTAACATTAAGTTACAATTTCAAAGTAGCAAACTAAGGGGGGCTGTCAAGAAATACTTGTGGGCTCTTGTGGGCTAGTGGGCTATGGTGGGCTATGGGGTCAAATCTTGCGTTTTGCCCCGTCTTCATAACTGGCGCGGCGTTTGGGGCGGTTTTGACTTGTAAGGCGCGCGGAATGGCGGTCTGCGTTTCACAATTTTGACGCGGCGAAGGTTAGGAGCAAATCGTCAATTGTCGCTCAATCGTTGTCTTTTCCCAAACAATTCACGCTGACCATTTTCGATTTCAACTTGATGGCATCTCGCGGAAAATCTAAGGGGTCAGCGTCATCTATCTTTCAAAAAAATCAGTCTGAAGCTTTTCATCGGTCATAATCAGAGGGGCTAGGCTCGATTTAAATTTCAACGAATCCTCGCGCAAAAAATACTCAACCTAGCCCCTTTGATTTTTCCACTCAAAAAGCGTGAAACGTTTCGGTTTCAAAAACTTTTATGACGAGCCCTTCTGTTGTTTTTTATTTTGGATGGCTGACTCAGTTCACGTCGCAGTCTTCACCCACGCCGGGCTTGCCCGGTTTTTTGCATGGCTTGGCTTTTGGTTTGGGCGTAGCGGGCGGCGTGACGTCCGCGGGCGCAACCGGTCGCTTTGTAGCGCCCATTGTCAGCCCCGCATTGTCAACAGACGGCGCAATCACAAGCGGCTTTACGACGATGTCTTTCGCTATAAACGTGTTCGCCATATTTCCACAGTAGTTCTGGCCAGGATCAGCAACAACGCGATACTTGCCTTCCTTGGAAAACTTGAACGTGTACTGCTTGGGCGGATCGAATTTGTCATCCCAGGCTCTGATATCGTCGTACGAGTTACCATCCAGGCCCACCACCCGCATGCGGATGATGCAATAGACCTTGCTGTTGGCGCTGATTGTCACTGTCAATGCCTGACCCAACTCAAGTGTGGTCGCAGAAAGTTTCATTTCCACATCGGGCGCGCCAGCGAAAGCACCAACACTACAAAATGACGAAAGAGCGACCAAGGTGGTGATCAGCTTTTTAGCAGCGACTTGCATAATAATTCCTTTGAGAAATGATTCCATAAATAAGGGATGTGCGGGGCGGGGCGGAAAGTCAAACACGAGAGCCTTGCACATGTACAGGCTGAGTCGTCGCACCTTTGGTGAAGGTTCAATCAGCCCAACATTTTCCTTATCTTGCGCGGCAAATTTTTGTGGCGAAAATTGGCGCTCATGATTTGCAAATTACACAATTACGGCAATGACGCCTTTTTGGCTGTTTCCGCCGTGATTTCGGCCAACAAAACTTCGAGCGCGTCAACGTCAAAAGGCTTCGACAGCGCACGAACATTAGGGCCCAGTTCCCGTAAGCCGTAATTAAGCTCATAGCCCGAACACAACACCACCCAATGATCGGGATTCGCGCAAAGCACGCGGCGAGCCAAATCAACGCCCGACATACCCGGCAAACTGACATCGCTGACCAAAACGTCAAATTTATTTTTTTCAAAAGCAACCAATGCAGCTTCAGCTGTAGCGCATGCCGTAACCTCACGATCGTGCCCGGCAAGAAGCTCACCGATCATTTCACGCAGGCGTTCGTGGTCTTCTACGTAAAGAATCTTGATTGGTTTCAAGCTTGACACCCACGGATGGTTGCAAGAATTTGGGCACGATAGCTCGCCTCGCCATAGCCGCGATTCATCGCGTTTCGCCCGCTCTGGTTGATGCGGTTGGCGTGGTTGACGTGGTTGATGTAGCTGATGTGCCCACCGCGCCCATCGTGTCAATCTTGCCCGTTATATCCGTTGTGCCTCCCGCGCCCGCCACTTCAATTGTTCGGAAAGCCCCGGTGCTATTGTCCGCCCGCATAGCATCAAGCGCCTCGTTGATTTTTTCGGCCAATTCTTCAACTGTAAAAGGTTTGGTAATCAGTTTGATACCGGGCGAAAGGGTAGCGGACTGCGAGCCTGCTTCAGGTGCATAACCCGTCATGAACAGGATTTTCAAATTGCGGCGGCGGCGGCGCGCTTCCTCCGCCAACAAGCGGCCATCCATATCGGGCATCACAATGTCCGTCAGCAGTAACGCAATTTCGGGGTGCGCGTCGATCAACCGCAACGCCATCGCACCGCCGTCTGCCTCGATGATGCGATAGCCGAGCGCAATCACCGCATCCGCGACAAACCTGCGCACAGACGCAAGATCGTCGACGATCAACACAAGTTTTTGCCGGTCGCTCGATAGAATCTCGCGCAGGCTTGGCGCGCCCGTCATATCGCTTTCAACGCGCAACCGTCGCGGCAAATACACCGCCACGGCCGTACCTTTGCCGACTTCAGAGCTAATATTGACGTGACCACCCGATTGTTTGAGAAATCCGTAGACCTGACTGAGACCCAACCCGGTCCCTTTGCCTATCGCCTTAGTCGTGAAGAACGGATCGAACGCTTTGGCGAGAATCTCAGCGGGCATACCCAAGCCCGTGTCGGTGACCGAGAGCATCACGTATTGGCCTGCCGCTATGCCCAAATGTTGCGCCGCTTGGTTCGCATCGAAATCAATATTTTGTGTCGTGATCGTTAGCGTCCCGCCATCAGGCATCGCGTCGCGCGCATTCACGGCAAGATTCAAGATTACGTTCTCAAACTGATTCGGATCGGCGTGTGTCGGCCACAAGTTTTCTGCCAATGATGTTTCAACAACAATGTTGCCGCCGAGGGTGTGGTGCAGCAAATCGGACATTCCTGCCACGAGCTGATTGGTATCGATAGCCTCCGGTGCCAGCGGCTGCTGTCGCGAAAAAGCGAGCAGGCGCTTGATAAGTAACGCGGCGCGCCGTGCACTATCGCTTGCGGCCCCAACATGACGCAGCGCGACCAGATCCTGCCCGACGCGGCGCTGCAGCAGCGAAAGAGAGCCCATTACCACCGCCAACATGTTGTTAAAATCATGCGCGATCCCGCCTGTGAGCTGGCCAATTGCTTCCATTTTTTGCGATTGACGAAGCTGTTCCGATGCGACCACTAACTCTGCGGCACGTGCGGTGGCGATGCGTTCCAGTTCTTCGCGGGATCTCGCCAAAACATCACGGGCTTCCACGATTTCTTCAATATCGGTGCAGGTGCCATACCACCTTGTAATCTGCCCCGCGTGGTTGCGCACCGGCTGGGCGCGGCCAAGAACCCACCGGTATTCACCAGAATGATGACGCAAGCGATATTCAATGTGGAAGGTCTCAGCCGTCGTCAGTGAATGTTGCCACGCGGCCCATGCGCGCTCTTGATCATCCGGATGGAACACATAGCGCCACGCGGGACCATCGGTTGCGCCTTCGACGACGCCGGTGAAGTCATACCAGCGCTGGTTATAGAAATCGGTATAGCCATTCGCGTCGGTAGACCACACCATATGATCGATTGAATTGGTAATCGCCTGAAAACGTGCCTCGCTCTCAAGCAGAGCGGCGTCTGTTCGCGCCCGCTCAACGGCTGACTTGGTGCGTTGGGCAACCTCTTCAACCAACGCGACCTCGTTTGCCTCCCATGGGATGGCGTTAGTGCCAGTGTCAGCGTTCGAGACGGTCAGCACCGCCACCAGACGACCGGATGTCATGAGTGGCACTGAAATGAGGGATCGCCTACCGATGGCGCGAAACGCGTCTTGCGCTGCACTGGTCGCGGTCAGTGGGTGGGTCGTGATGTCATCAATGACGACAGTGCGGCCAGCACGAAGCGCCACTGCAATTCCATCGCCGAAACCGTCGAGCCGGTACTTGCCAGATATGCGTTGAAATCCCTCGGCTGCCCAGGTAAAAGTAGTTGAAACATATTCGCCCGTGCCGTCAATTTCAACATAACCAACCCAGTTGGCCTTGATCTGTTTGCCAATTATTTCTGCAGCGATGGTCAGCACGGCATGGGGGTCACTCAACCCCAGCAAGCGCTCCTCAAGTTGCAAGCGGAATTTATTGCGAATGTCGTTTTGCACTTTGGCGGTGGTTTCGTTGCACACCACCAACACGCCGCCCACCTGATTAGTCGCCGAGTCTTCGTCGATCGGGCTAAACCCGTATGTCCAATAAGCTCGGTCGGTTTGACCATGACGTGTAATCGGAATGAGCTGGTCTTCATGCCACGTAGCGCCTTTGCCACTCATAACAAGCGAAATCTGAGGGCCAATCAGGTCCCAAATTTCTGGCCACTGGTCGCGCCCGCGGGCACCGAGCACGCGCGGATGCTTTTCAGGTCCGAGTGAAGTGCGGTATGCGTCATTATAAAAACAAAAATGCTCGGGACCCCAAAACACAAACATCGGGTGGTGGCTGGTCAACATCAGTCGGACCACCGTTCGCAACGATTGCGGCCAGTTTTCGGGTGGCCCGACTGGTGTGGACTGCCAATCGTGGGCTCGTATGAGCGCACCCATCTCGCCGCCGCCCGCTAAAAACTGGCGCTTTGCGGTGTTATCTGAAGTTGAGTCAAGATTTGCTTCTGTCATGTGTCAAGGGTGTCGAAACGTGTTTCAGCGTTCGAGGTAGCTTAAGCCTCGGTGTGTCCGATTTCTGTGTGCGCCTCGCGCTTCAGCCGACAAAAAACGGGGCACTCATTTGTGTTCCAATCTTGTGCAGTCAAAATCTTCTGACGCAATTTCAACAGCTCATCCCACAGACTACAAACCTATAAATGAGCCCATATGTAGAGAAAAAAACAATCTCAGCAGTCCAAAACGAGATAGCGCTGCTGCTTCTAACTACGCGTCAGCGGACAGATTACCAAAAAATCAGCATAAAGCAACGTGGATGCAACGTTTATGCAGCGTAGATTCAGCGTAGATAGCAGGCCAACGCTTAGTGCTGCGCTCCTCACTTCAGTTTTCAAGATGCGAAACAATTGTTTATGCCAACCACCAGCGGGGAAAACATGAACGCATCGCTGAAATTAGAACGGCGCAAGGTGGGCGGTGATGGCATTGCATTGCCGTTGTGCGCTGCTGACGCATCGAATTTTTCGAATAGATCGAATTTGGCTTTCAGCGGTTACGAAACGCAAAGGCTCGCGGAACTTTAGCTATCACTAGCCTGATCTTAGCAATTTTTCGTTGAGGAATTAAGCCGCTGTTTTAATCAGCTGCGTGATTTCAGCCTGCTCGGGGCTGACGGTATGGTGGCAAGCAGCGGCGGTAAATTAACCGGTCTCGTACTGCTTCTCCTAACGCTGGGCGAGCTTACGACGGACACTAAACTTCTCATCACACATAATCGAACTGAGGTCCTCGGCTTTCTTACACCAAACCACTTCCGCTTTGAAATCGAGCGTAAAAATGCGCCGCATTTATTGCTCTTTTTTGATGCCGAGCAAACCGCAATACTTCTTGCCTTGTTTCATTGTATTGCTTCCATTGAGGGCTCGACGAAAAACTGACAGGATCACATGCCATCCGCCGCGCGGCGATCTCGAAAGTTCCGATAATTCGTATCAATCATCAATCGCTCAAACCGTAAAGACATCCAGACCACAGAGCAAGTTACAGAGGGAAGTGGCTGAAACGGCACGCCTAGCCTAGCGTTTGACAAATTTAATCATTTTCAAGAAATAGTTTAAAGACGTTAACCCTTTTTAAAGTTTCAAACGCTTAACCATACAGAACCCCAACCAAAAAGGACCTGTATGAAATCATCATTTCGCGTTTTGTTGTCCGCCGCTGCTGTTCCAGTCGCCTTGTATTCTGCTCTGCTTTGTACCAATATCGTTGCACGCGTGGCACCGCCAATTGCGCCATCTGTTGCGCTACCCATCGCACCACTCCCCACACCACCTTGGAAGCAGCCGCCACCGAGCCAGCTACCACCGAATCAACCGCAACCCACCATCTGGCAACCACCGCGCCTCGTGTTGCCAGCAAGATTGGATTCGCGCGTTGATTCGCCGATTCAACTTAAAACACTGCGCATTACCGGTGAAGTCAATGGTCGGCAGGCGATTACGGAAATTGATATGTCGTTTTTTAATCCCAACAACCGCGTGCTGGAAGGCGAGTTACAGTTTCCGCTGCTCGATGGTCAGCGCGTTGCCTCGTTTGCGATGGACGTGAACGGCGCGATGCGCGAAGCCGTGCCAGTAGAAAAAGCCAAGGGCCAAGCCGTGTTTGAGGATGTGATTCGTGGCCGAATTGATCCGGGTTTGCTGGAAATCACGCAGGGAAATAATTTTAAGCTGCGCGTTTATCCGATACCGTCCAACGGTGTGAAGCGGGTCGTGATTCGCGTTGCACAAACGCTGGATATGAAAGCCGGCCGCGCGCTGTATCAATTGCCAATCGGATTCGCGGAACGGGTTGGAACATTTACATTAAATGTTCAAGTCAACGGAATTGAAAAAGCACCGGAAATTAGTCGGAGTAGTTTGGGCGACGGGCTCGGCAACATCGCATTTTCTCGCGAGACCTTCAGCACACGGTTTCGCTTAAACGAGACGCGCAGCAATTTTGCGGGTCTCGGCACCGTTGATTTTTTGATTACGCCTAGCAACACCGCCGCAGCGGTACAAACGGAGTTCTTCGAGGGCAAAAATTATTTTGTGGTTGATATTCCGGTGCCGACCCGGGAAGCTGCAAGGGATATTCCCAAAACAGTTGGCATCTTGTGGGACAGCTCCGCCAGTGCCCGCATCCGGGTTGGCGATGGCACATTGGAAGCGGCATTGCTCGATGCTTACTTCAAAAAAATGGGCAATGGAGACGTTAAATTGACGCGTATTCGCGACGCCGCTGAAGCGCCGCAGTCGTTCCGTATCGTTAATGGTGATTGGTCGAAATTGCGCGAGGCGCTGGCCGCCACAGCCTACGATGGCGCAACCAACTTGGGCGCATTCGTGCCCGACTTGACCTGCCGTGAGTATCTATTGTTCTCCGATGGACTAAGTAATTTTGGCGAGCAACCCTTCGCCAAAACCAATGTGCCGCTCTACGCTATTTCTGCGGCCACCAAAGCCGACAACGTATTTCTCAAACACATTGCACAACGCAGTGGCGGGCGCTATATCGATCTCACCAAAGAAAGCGGCGCGACCGCCGCTACATTGCTTCTTTCAACTGCAACCCGCATTACCAATGTCGGTGGTAATGGTGCTACGCAATTGGTAATGGCATCACCATTTCCGCAAGGCGGGCGCTTGCAGTTGGCAGGCGTGCTCGGCGATTCACAGACGACACTTCGCTTAAATTTTCAGCATCCGGATGGACGCGCTGAAACCGTTGACGTGCCGGTTGTCAGCCCCACCTCTGTAAACAAAGAGAACGATGCGCTGAATACCGCCGCATCCACTTGGGCGCAACTTCGCGTCAATGATTTAGATGCCGAGTTCGCGCTGAACCGCGCCGAAATTAAACGACTCGGCCAGCGCTTCGGCTTGGTGACGCGTGAAACATCGCTCATTATTTTGGATCGGGTGGAGGACTACGCCCGCTTCGAAATCCAGCCACCGGCTGAGCTGCGTCTGGAGTTTGATCGTATTGTTGGCAGCATCAATATGCAGCGCCGCGCTGATCGCAGCGGCCATCTGGAAACCATCGTGCGGGCATTCCAACAAAAGGTGACGTGGTGGGAGCATGTATTCCCGAAAGATGTGCCGTTCAAGGCGGAAGGGACGTTGTCAAAGTCGGTGCGAGCAGAAGCGCCTGCGGCGGCCGGCAACGTAATCATGGAAGATCGTCAGCGTCGTTCCGATTCTCCTAGGTTGGCGAGGGATGCTGTACGCGAAATGGCTGTTCAATCTCCTGTCGCGATGAGTGCTGCCTCGCCACCTTTAGTATCCGCTGCCAAATCCGCCTTTGCAGACGCTTCGCCGGCAGCACCACAAGCATTGCGCATGCAGGCTGAGAACAAAAACGCTGACGCACGCGGACCATCACAGCCCGCGCAATCATCGCAAACCGCAATTCGCCTGCAAAAATGGCAACCCGATGCGCCGTACGCGGATCGGCTGCGTTCAGCAAGCACGAATGATCTCTATCGCGTCTACCTCGATGAAGCGCCCAGTTATTTGAACAGCACCGCTTTCTACTTAGATGCAGCCGATGTTTTTTTTGATAAAGGCATGAATGATTTGGGTGTTCGGGTGTTGAGCAATTTGGCTGAAATGGATTTGGAAAACCGCCATATTCTGCGCATCTTGGGCTATCGTTTAATGCAGGCAAACCGTGCAGCACTGGCGATTCCGGTCTTCAAAAAGGTCTTGGCATTGAGCCCTGAAGAGCCACAGTCATACCGTGATTTAGGGCTTGCCTATGCAGCCGACAAACAGCCGCAACGCGCCGTGGATTCGCTCTATGAGGTCGTGGTTCGTCCGTGGCATGGCCGCTTCCCGGAAATTGAGTTGATTGCGTTGGCGGATATGAATGCGATCATTGCAACCAACAACGCACGCTTGGACACCAGCCGCGTGGATCCACGCTTACTTAAAAATCTCGCACTCGACTTGCGTGCCGTACTGACGTGGGATGCCGATAATACTGATATCGATTTATGGGTGACTGACCCGAACGGCGAGAAGGCGTATTACGGCCATCGCTTCACCTACCAAGGTGGCCGCATGTCGCTTGATTTCACCGGTGGCTATGGGCCGGAGGAATTTTCTCTGAAGTCAGCCAAGCCTGGCAAATACAAAATCGAGGCGCAATATTTTGGTGATCGCCGCCAGAACATTACCGGCGCGACGACTCTGCAAGTGCGCCTCACCACGGGCTTTGGCACCAGGCAACAGAAGGAACAAATTGTCACCATGCGGCTTAAAGACAATAAGTCGACTATTTTGGTGGGGGAATTTGAGGTGAAGGGCGGTCGCTAACGTAGGCTTCGCCCACGCCGATTTTCAGTTGGGACTGCATAGTTGAGTAGTTACCTAGAATTGAACCGGCTGCTCGATGCCGGGCATTATGAAATGTCGCCCTCTGTTGAGCAGAGGGCGACATTGTGTGCAATTTGCACAAAACTGCATGGGGGATTTTCTGTTTCGGATGAGCGGACGTTTTACTTGCCGCAAACCCAACGTGCCCGCCGGGACGTTCACCTAGGTGAGCAACAAAGCACTAAAAACCCCAAGCCGTGCATTAAAATGCTGGACATGGGAGAACTAACTAACTCTGAACTGCAAGCCGACACCAGCGAATCGCTGATGCTGCGCTACCAAGCAGGCGATGCGGGCGCGTTCGATGTGTTGTATGCGCGGCATCGCGGGGGGTTGTTTCGTTTTATCCAGCGGCAATGCCGCAGCAATGGCGAATGCGAGGAGGTATTTCAGGAAGTGTGGATCAACGTGATTCAATCGCGCGAAACGTATGGCACCGCCAGCGGGGCACAATTTAACACCTGGCTCTACACGCTGGCGCATCACCGTTTGATGGACTATTTTCGGAAGCATCGGCTTGTTGATGTATCGTCTTTTAGCGTTGCCAATCAGGCAGAAAATAACCCAGAAAATACGATCCCGGCCAGCCGTGTTGATGAGCCGCAGGTTCTGGCAGAGTCACGTGAACAGGGGGCAGCGATTCTACGATTACTGGACGCGCTGCCCGCGCCACAGCGCGAAGCATTTTTATTGTATGAGGAAGGCGGCTTGAGCATCGAAGACATTGCCGTCGCCACCGGAGTCACCTTTGAAGCGGCAAAAAGCCGTTTACGCTATGCCTTCGCAAAGCTGCGCGATGGATTGCAGGAGTACGCATGATGGAACCAGATTTGAAACTGATGGATGAGAAAGTGCGGCTGGCGTATCGTGTTGCGCGCAATGCACGCGATCCACGCGATCCGCGTGACGGACGTGATGCATCGAATTCGCAAGCCGGTTTGCCGAGCGAACCACCTGCCGCACTCGACGATGCGATTCGCGCTGCGGCACGCCGTGCGGTTGCCGCAAAGCCGGTGTCGATTCAAAAGACATCGCCATCAAAATGGAATAAGCAATGGGCCACGCCGCTGGCAGCAGCTGCGACGGTATTGCTAACCGCATCGATATTATTTGTGGCACTGGACGAGAACCCTGATGTTTTAGAGGCACCCTCGCAGGTATCGCAAACTACCGCGCTACAACCAGCCGCCGTGCGCCAACAGGCTTCCGTTGCGGCAGATAGGGTGGCTGAAATTTCAGCCAGTCCGCTGGCGAAAGGCGATACGAAAAATATGGCGGCGACTTCTCCGCGAGCCGTCACCGGACCCACCGCCAACCCGATGCCTGCCACCCCAGCAACGAGCGCAGGCGCACGTCCAGAACGTAGCGTAACAGTTACGGCTGCCCAGATAGCCACTCCGCCGCCAATTCAATCAGCTCACCCCGCGCCATCCGCAGTGCGTCCTCTCACGTCCCCTGCAGCGCCCTCTCTGTCCGTACTTTCGCCGTCTGCAATTTCTCCTCCTGCAATTTCTCCATCTGCACCCCCGCCCGCACCCTCGCCCTCCCCCGCGACGACCCTTGCCGATGCAGCACGCTTGAACACCCCACGTCTAGACACCCCACGCCTAGAGGAACGCAGACGGACCGCTAATGGCGAGGCTGTTGCCAGTATCGTAACCGCGCCCATAACACCCAAAACGGCCGTCTCGCAACCCATTGAACGTCCCCTTGCGTCTTCCGCCGAGCTGTCACTGGCCCCGGCAAAGCCGAAGTTTGAAATCTCCGCCGCGAAAAAATCGGCGGGACCTGCGGTTGGCAAAATAACGACCAATAACGTTGACAGTAACTCAACAGAAAACCAAACCACACAAAAATTTGAATCGTCAGGCAAAGCAGCCAGCGAACTTAAACCAGCAAAAGACAACACCAAAGAACAAGCGGAAGCCGCCGATTTGTGGATCGCCCGACTGACGGAACTCAACCGGCAAAACAAAACCGTTGAACTCACCGAGGAACTCAAACGTTTTCGCAAACGCTATCCGATGGTCGAGCTTCCAAAACCGCTCGCAGAGGCATGGGCAAAAATCGTCGTCGAATAAGTCATGAAACTAACCTGAAATAGTTGGAACTTATTGCCATGCCCGCGGCAATAACAATAAGCGCCGCACACGGCCGACGATTTTTTGACGATATCCACCACCCGGCACCAACCCGTTACCGTTATGACCTTGGCTGATCCGAGCATTGATCTAGCGCTTCTGGCAGAAGCTAGGAGAGATATCGCTTCGCAGGCTGCGCGGGCACTGGCGTTCGGCAAATTATATGAACGCCATCAGGGCGCGTTGTATCGTTTTTCATTGCTGCGTTCTGGCTCGGCAGATGCAGCGGCGGATATTGTTCAGGAAGTTTTTTTGAGCTTGATGGCGGATAAATTAAATTTCGATCCCGCGCGCGGCGCCCTGCAAGGCTTTTTGTTTGGCGTGGCACGGCATTTGGCACTGAAGCGTGAGGCCAGCTTTCAACGCTTTGTGGTGTTGGATACCAACGACGATGAAGATGAGGTTGTGCTGGTTGATCCGGCCTGCCAACCCATCGAAAAACTGCTGATTGACGAGCGCGCTGAACGGGTGCGTGGGGCGTTGATGCAACTTGCACCGCACTACCGGGATGTGCTGATTTTGTATGAGATGCATGATTTATCGTACATCGATATCGCGCAAATTTGTGGCATTGATATTGGCACCGTGCGATCCCGATTGTCGAGGGGGCGGGCAAAAATGATGACGCTGTTGGCTGACAACCAACATGAAACCATGGCCATAGCGACAGCGAAATGATTCTAAAGCGATGCGAAATGATTTTTAAGCAAGGTAATTTCACCGAAAGTCTGCGATGAACAATTTTGATAAAAACCAAATGCCAACCGACCAAGCGCTAGATCGCGAGCTCGATTATTTGCGAAGCACGGTTGCGTCTGAAAACGCGCCGCCACTGGTCGAGAGCGCTTTGATGAAATCATTTGCGCGATACACGGCGGCGCCGATTAACGCTCATGCTGCGCAGAATGAATCGGCCGCCTCCAAACCACATCGCCTAACAGCCGCTTGGCAACACGTTTTCGCCCATAGCTCGCGATGGTTTGCGCCGGGCTTGGGCTTCGCCGCCAGCGTCAGCATGGCGATGTGGATGTTGCTGATGCCCGCGCATCGGGCTTCTGTGCCCCTTGCCTCACCCACCGCCGACACACCTTTTTTCGCATTGCAATCGCTGGAGCAAATTGCATTAGAACCTGCGCCCACAGTGATTGAAACGAGAGTGCCCCGGATGTGGCTGGCTTCATACGGCATGCCTGTCGACCCCGAAACGGCCGCTGAATCTGTGCGGGCCCAGGTGCTGATGAGCGCAGCGGGTCAGCCCCTAGCGGTTCGGTTTGCAGAATAGGTTTGTAACGTAAATCGGAACGCCATTAATTTTTGCTCACAACATAAAAAAACAATTTTTGAATCGTCAATCTTAGGAGATACCCATGAAAAAACCTGTTATCAACTTTCCGTTTAAAACCACGATGCGGCATACCCTCGTTGCATTGCTATCCATGGCCATTACATCAACCCTTGCATCAGCCAATGCCGCAACTACAGGAAGTCCTACAAATGACACGAATGCTACAAATGCTAAAACTGCCGCTGCTAACGATGCCAAAAGCGAACCCTTGATTCTTTCCGGCAACGCCGACGTCGTCGTTGAGCGCATTCAAATTGGCGGTCCCGGATCAGCGCAAACCAACGAAAGGAGCGAAGTCATGCTCGCCCAAGCTGGTGGCAATGAGCGCGTTATCATTAAACAAGTCGGCACATTCGGCGGCCCGAACGGCGGCTTTGAAACCATTTTGTCTGAAGCGCTCTCCGGTATTTCGGGAGGCGGACTTTCGATCACCTCGGGCAAGTCCATCAAAAATGCGCCTTATAGCGCGGAAGTGATTTCCGAAAAAATTCAGAACCTTCCAGACGGCAACCAAATCGTCAAACGCACGACATCGCTTGCGTTCCGCGATAGTGCCGGTCGCACCCGCCAAGAGACACGCAATGAAAAAAATGAAGTGCGCAGCATTCATATCAACGACGTTGTGGAGAACACGCGCTATATGCTTTCTCCCGCGCAAAAAACTGCATCCAAAATTGGCTTTGACCGCGATCTCAGCAAAAAAATTGAAGAACTACGCACCCAAAGTCTGGCCAGCGGCAAAAGCGTTACCACCAGCACGGATGGAAAAACCATCACCGTCCATGCATTGAAATCTGGCGCCTCAGGCGCGCCTGGCCCGTCAGGTTCGCCCGGCGAAACCGTCATCAGGCAAATCGACGGCGGCAAAGAAATGAATGCCAATGTCGTCATCAAAAAGTTCGGCGACGAAGCGGGCGCTTCATCTACAAACAGCTCGCACGTCACAATCAACGGCAACGCCATCACCGGCCACCTCGGCGAAGCGATGAAGGGCCCAAGTTTTGCATTCAACTTTGAAGACAGCAACTATTCTGCCAAAGCGACCACGCGCGAGTTAGGCGCGAAGAGTTTCGATGGCGTTGCGGCGACCGGAAAATTAGTTTCGTACACCATTCCGGCAGGCGAGGTTGGCAACAAAAATCCGATCACCGTTTCAACAGAAACATGGTATGCACCCGATTTGCAGGTTACGGTGTATTCCAAAAAATCAGATCCGCGCAGCGGCGAAACAATCTACCGTTTGGCTAACGTCAAGCGCACCGAGCAACCATTGACCTTGTTTACCGTGCCCAGCGATTACACCGTCAAAGACGCAGAGTCCATCGCTGTAAAAACGAGAGAGAATAAATAACTGTCGCGGGCATTGCACCGCGAATCGTGTGAGCAGGGTAGCGCAGTGATGGATTGGGACTCGTTTGGGGTATCAGCGCATCGATTTTCAAAACGCTGCGCTACTCGCTTTTAGGCGCATCGACAATCGACGCGCCTTTTTTGCCTCATATCCGAAAGGCTACCCTCTCAAAAACCGCTCTGATGCTGGTGTTTGGCTCGCGCCGTCCATCTATCCTTCTATACGTACATCTTGCTATTTATTTTTCAATCCATCAATCAATCTGAATCTGAGGAAAACCCGGAGCTATTCTGTCGCGCCCGTTCTCGCGCTAGGGCGCGTTTGTCAGCCGCCCAAATTTGGCGGAATGTGGATAATTTTTCGCCCCAGCTTAACCCCTCAGAAGACAACGCCTCCATTACCGATGCCAAGCGCCGCGAAATCATAACGGTATAGATTGAGAGCAATACGGTTGGAAGGAAAACTGCAAAAAAAATGATGAATTTTATCGTCACCGGCTGATCGGAATGGCTATACAAATTCATGCCAAGAAAGCCTGTGACAATCGTGCCGACCATGCCGCAGGCAGAGACAACAGTAAGGCGCATCGCATTATCGGTTTGTTTGCGGGCGCGGTCTGCATCAAGGTATTCGTTGATATCGCGCGCCTCTTCACGCACCTCGTTGTAGAGCGCATCGGAACCCAATTGATGGCTCCAGCGTTTAAAGAAATCAGCAGCCTGCACCTGATTGGAAATTTCATGGAACCAATAGCGGTGATTAAACCGTAAAAACACTTCGAGTGTTTCGCGGACATGGCGCTTGAATACTTTGACCGATTCAAAATCGCGCACATTCAGCCGCTCCACCGCGCGGGAAAATCGATTTGACAATGACAGCAACGCCGCCTTGTGGAAATGCGCAATCAAGCCGATTTGAAATACCTGATGGCGGAACTGCCGAAGTAGAGTTTCATGTTCTTTGGCCTTCCCCACCTGGGTAATCATGGCAAAACTGGCACCACAAAACATATAACGTGTCACCATGCCGCTTTGCTGATGATGTGCGCTGCCGGGGTGGGTTGCGAAGCGGGAAGACTCCCAATATCGGTCATAGCAGCTTTCGCTTTCAAAGTTGGTAAGGAATCCGCTTGAATACGGCAGCGTGTCGGATGCGCCCCATTTAGCTGCGAAGCCGATCCGCATCATGTCGCCGCGTGTCAATGCGTGTGGATCGTCGAAGGTCAGCGCAGTCATAATCGGAATGCGCTTATTTTCGAGCTGATAATATTTAATACCGCTACCCGATTTGTAAGCGGGCACGAGCGGCGAGAGCAAAAATTCCCAATGAGACGCAATCGGCGTTTGCCGCTCGCCTCGCACAAGCTCAAGGTATTTTCGCTGATCGTTGTAATCAGACGAAGCCAAGACAGCGCCGTTGTGCGCGATAAAATCAACTGAATAGGGCGAATGGCTACCTTGCGCGACTTTGCCATCCTCGATCTCCCAGGCAGGCGGATAAGGGCGACCAAAGCGGTCCATTAACTCGACCGCCTCAGGCAATTCGACATTGGTACAGGAAACCTCAAAGGCCACCAATGCAACATCGATATCGTAGAAAAAATAGAGTCGCGCGCGCCGCACATCGAGCGAAATTTTTTCGCGATCCGGATGCAACTGCACACGTACTTCGGCGATATCATCGCGCGTAAAAATATGCAGCGATGATTGCGCACCGCGACCCTCATCGCCCACACCGTACAAAAAACGCTGCACATACGGCAAAAAATAAACAAATTCCTCATAGCCAACTTGGCATGATTCGTCCTCGATCAGCAACGCATCTTCGACATATCGCCAAGCGCCGGGATTCTTCTTGAGTACCTCCCAATATTGTTCAAGATTAGCTGTCGCTTTCGTATCGGGAATATTTTTAACGCCAGGCTGTGATGACGCGATTCCACCGCCCGCCCCCCGGCGAAGCGAGCGTAGTTGCACCGGCCACAATAAGGTGTGATTAAAATCGCGAACAGTCGTCATTTATTCCCTCCCGCCCTTATCCATCTTTAAGTTGGATTTTTAATACGGATTTTTCTATGGATTTTTCTATGGATTTTCCGTATCGATTTTTTGTGTGGATTTGGCTTTAGCATTTGCCGGCAACTGTCATCTATGAATACTTCCCTGCCTATAATTCCCCATTGGCATGTTAGCTACTTCTTTGGCTGAAATTCGACATCACCAAATTGCCATAACAGGAACGAATACACATCAGCCAGTTCAGCGTTGCGCTGCGAACGCGTTGAGCCGATGCCGTGACCTGCATCGTAATCCAATCTGAGTAACACAGGGTTGGCGTTAACATTGCTATCAACCGCAGCTTGCAAACGCGCGGCCATTTTTGCCGAATGCCACACTTCAACGCGCGGATCATTCACACCATGCATCAACAACACAGCCGGATAACGGGTTCCGTCTTTAACTTGATGGAATGAGCTCATGGCGAATAGTCCTTTAAAACCGTCTTCGGTTTTCACGCTGCCAAATTCTGGAATATTCGGGGGGCCGTTTGGTGTAAATTCAGCGCGCATCGCATCCAACAGGCCAACTTGCGGTACCACTGCCGCAAACAAATCCGGACGCTCAGTGAGTGCGCGGCCAACGGTGATACCGCCGGCGCTTCCTCCGGTTATCGCCATTTTTTCTTTACGGGTGAACTTGCGCGCAACCATGTATTCCGCACAGGCGATCAGATCGCGCCAGGTATTGGGCTTGGTTAATTTCTGGCCGCCACGATGCCACTCCTCGCCAAACTCGCCACCGCCACGTACATGGCAGGTTGCCAATATGCCGCCGCGCTCCAGCCATGCCAGCGTGGCAGGAGAAAAGGTCGGCGATTGGGTGATGCCGTAAGCGCCGTAAGCACGCAGCAATGTCGGGTTATTGCCGTTGAGAGTGGTCGTTTTTTTATAGATTAACGAGATCGGAACCTTCATGCCATCTTTTGCGGTGACCGATAATTTGACCTCATCAATGGCCGAAAAATCGACAGCCGGTTTGGGCTGCAATCCGATATCAGCGATATTGGCGGAGCGCTCCTCAACTGAGACATACTTGGGTGCCTCAGTCCAGCTTTCTAGCCGCAGAATAGCGCCGGGGCGCTTCGGGTCAGTAATAATCTGGCGGATGCCCTCCGACGGCAGGCGAATAAATTCCATTTTGCCACCGCTAAATACTGTGTTGCTAAAATTGAGCCGCTGCAAAAAATCATAACCGCCCCGGACATCGCGAATATAGAGTGCGTCAAGCGCCACTTTCATTTCAGTAATCACGTTATCGCCATGCGGAACAATGGTGGTTGCCATCGCAAACTCCGGCCGCGATACGCTGGTGCGCACAACCTTGTAGCGCGGTGCATTTTGATGGGTCAGCAAATAAAAACTATTGCCGTTAATCGCGTAATTCGTGACTTGATCCTTCGGCTCGATCGCTCGCCGCCATGCGCCGTTGGGCAAACCTTGCGGATTTGTTTCCACCACATACAAACTGATTTCACGCGCGTCGCCGTGTTCTATTTTGCCAATTAAATATTTACCATCAGCGGTCGGTGCGACCGAGGGAATATCGATATTCATCAAACTCACATTTGGCATGCCGTTCGCAAATACCAACTCATCAGCGCTGGCGTTGCGACCCAACACATGGCGATAGGCTTGGCTGCGCAAGTACTGATTCTTCTTTTCACCGGCAATAGCGGCGGGCAAGCGGTTATAGAAAAAACTGCGGCTGTCTGATGCCCAGTGCGTGCCGTCCATAAAACCGATGCGCTCAATCGCGAGCCCAGTGTCCTTTGCGGTCGCCACATCAATGACTCGGATCGAGGTTTCCTCCGAGCCGCCCGCTGCAACGCCAACAATCACATGACGGCCATCGGGCGAGGCGACATAGGAATCGAGTGCGTAGCGCTCACCAGACTTTGAAATTGCCTGTGGGTCGAACAACAAGCGCTCGGCACTTTTTAGACTATCGCGTGTGTAGAGCTTTCGTGATTTTTCGCCGGGCGCAATTTTGTAATAAAAAAGCTGCCCGCCGCTAGATGAGGCAGCGGTGCTGCCTTTGCCGCCTGCCATTTGCACGCCACTGATTTGCACGCCAGCCTCAGATAGCGCATTGATGCGGTTTTCCATTGCGGTACGGCCGGGAATCGCGTCCAAGGTGGTCCGCGCATAGTCGCCTTGCGCACGCAGGTATGCCGTCACCTCCGGGCTTTTGACATCCTCCATGTAGCGGTAAGGATCGGTCACCGATTGGCCAAAAAATATTTCGGTAACGTTATTGACGGCCGCCAACTTCGGGCCAGCGCGACGCGGAGGAGGTGGCTCGGGTGTTGCTACCGCCGGTGCTGCTGTTTTTGCTTCTTGAGTCGGGGCAGCGCAGGATGCCAGCAAAAAGATGACAGAAGCGGTGAGCGCGACTTTCACCACAAGCGCCGCACCTAAGACTGCATACAACGTTGAATCATGCTTTACACCGGCATAGCGATGGGAGGGGGATGTGAAAGGTGATGTCATAGGGTCTCCGAGCGACGTAGAAATATGTAATCTCGAAAACTAACACGCGCCACACTGTTTGTGGGCGGTTTGCGCAAAACCTGCGTTTAAAACTGGTTTTTGTCACCAGCTGACGACAAATTGATTTACCGCTACTACTGGGGTTCTGGCACTGCCTCATGCTCTCAAACTAACGAGTGGGCCGCCCATTATTTGTTAAAAATAGTTGCAGATCGACGTCTCATGGGCGCCCCCAAGCGTATTCAGCTGAAAATGCCCGCCCCTGCTAGCTGTTGCCGCCGCTATGCTATTTTGTAGTGGCGCTTGTTGGAACTTTGATGGTGCCTCGTTTTGCGGCAACTCGTGCGCGCAAATAGCCGACAATACCAGCCGGAAAGTAATACACGGACAGTACGAACATAACGCCCAACCAGAGCAGCCACCGGTCCGGCGATAACAGTGCTGCCAGCCACGGCAGACCGCTTGCCGCTTCGCTGGCAATTCGTAGCAAATCCTGCAGATAGCTTTGAGCAACAATGAACAGAACCGCTCCAATCACTGCGCCATACATCGTGCCCATGCCGCCGATCACCACGATCAGAAGTACATCCAGCATGATTTCAAATGACAGAGAAGTATCGGGCCCGTTATAGCGCAGCCAGAGTGCCAGCATTACCCCAGCCAGGGTCGCAAACAGCGCTGATAACACGCTGGACAGGGTGCGATACACCACCACCCGATAGCCAATGGCTTCCGCGCGGAACTCGTTTTCGCGAATCGCCTGCAACACCCGGCCAAATGGTGAATTCACGATTCGCAGTAACGCCAGCAACAACAAAAGCGCCGAGAAAAATAGCAAGTAATAACACAGCAGGCGGCCGTCAGCCGGCACGCCGAAAATGGGCGCTTCCAAAAATGAGTGGCTGGGCGAAAGCCATTCGGGCGACTTGAAACTGAGTCCATCTTCACCCCCGGTGAAATCGGAAAGTTGCGAAGCAAGCGTCTGAAATGCAGAAGCAACCGCCAGTGTGATCATCGCAAAAAAAATAGCGCGCACTCGCAGCGAAAAAAGACCCACCAGCAACGCCAGAATAAACGACAGGGACAGCGACAATGCCACACCCAGCAACACCGACTGCCCGCTTTCGCCCCAACGGGTACTGGCAATGGCCACGCCATAAGCGCCAATGCCGAAGAACATGGTGTGTGCAAAACTGACAACGCCGGTATAGCCCAGTAGCAGATCAAAGCTCGCAACCAAGACAATAAACACTAGGATTTTTGCTGCGACGCTAAGTGCCTTCACGCCAGGCGCAATGAACGGCGCAAATGCGAGCGCAAGTAAAATCACCAGCAGTAGAACAACCAGTACGCGGCTACGCGGAAAATCGTTAGACAGCAGACGTTTAATCATGGACTCCTTTGACGTCATTAGCGATTGGCAACGGGATAGACGCCGCGCGGGCGCCACAGCAAGACCGCGACCATCAAGGCAATATTTGAAAACAGTGCCACTTTGGGTGCCAGAAAACCGGTGTAGTTGGCCATCAACCCAACCATCAACGCGCCGATTAGCGCGCCGCCGGTAGATCCCAACCCGCCGATAATGATGACGATAAAAATCAGCACGTTGACCTGCGCACCCATTTGCGGTGTCACGTTTTGTTGGTATAGGCCCCACATTACGCCGCCCAAGCCTGCCAACGCACTGCCCGCGACAAACACGCCTACAAATAGGCGCCTGATGCGGTAGCCCAGCGATTCCACCATCTCGCCATTTTCAACACCGGCGCGAATCAGGAGGCCAATTTTAGTGCGACTGAGGGTCCATGCTAGCGTAGCGAATACAGCGATGCCGACCACCATTGCCACCAGCCTGAATTTCTCAATTGCTGCGTCACCTAACAGTACGGCACCGCGCAGCGCCTCGGGAAGCGACAACGCAATTTGTTGGGGCCCCCAAATCACCTTGATGAGCTCTTCGCCGATGATCATGCCGCCCATGGTGATCAAAATCTGTTTCAGATGCTGACCATAAACCGGGCGCACCAACACGCGTTCAAACGCGACCGCGACTGCACTGGCCACCAGCATGGCGACGACCATGGCGGCGAGTACCGCCAGCAGGTTACGCCAGAGCTCCTGCGAGCCGGTCCAATCGCCCATGAACCCTAATACGCTGGTGGCGACGAACGCCCCGGTGGCAATAAATATGCCGTGACCAAAATTGAGCACATCCATCAAGCCGAACACCAGCGTGAGGCCGGATGCGATGATAAAAATAATCATGCCCATGGCTAGCCCGGCTGCCGTTAGCGTGAGCCAAGTTGAGGGTGAGCCAACAAGCGGCAGCGCCAACAGTGCGAGTGCCGGGACCAACAGCAATGGTTTCCAGTCAAAATCAATGCCGACATGCATTCCAGCGTTCGACGGCTTCATAACGATAAGCCCAGCAGCGTGTGTTGTAATTCGGCGTTGTCTGCAAATGTCTGCATGGTGCCCGCATGCAGCATGCGGCCGTTGTCCATCACCGCAACCGTATCGCCTAGACGCTTGGCGAAATTGATGTTCTGCTCGACCAGCAGGATCGTCACCCCTTGCGTTTTTAATGCTGCGAAAGCATCAATCATGTTGTCGATAATGGCGGGTGCTAGCCCCTTACTCGGCTCATCAATGATCAGCAATTCTCGCGGCTCAACAATTGCGCGGGCGACGGCCAGCATTTGCTTTTGCCCGCCGGATAATTTTCCGGCCGGATAATTCCAGAATTTCTCAACTGCGGGAAACAATGCGTAAATCCATTTCAATCGTGTGTTGTCCATGTCGCTAGCGCGCTTCGCCTGCGTCGCCGCCAGCAGCATGTTTTCCTTCACTGTGAGGTCAGAAAAAATACCCATCGTTTCGGGAACGTAGGCAATACTGCGTCTTGCAATCTGCGTGGTGGTAAATGCTGTGATGTCATCCCCAGCGAACGTGATTCGCCCTGCCGAGGCCTGCCACAGCCCCATGATTGTGCGCAACGTGGTGGTCTTGCCCGCACCATTGCGCCCGAGCAGCATCGTCAGCTCACCGCGAGGCACACGGAGATTCATACCGTGCAGGATGTGATAGTCGCCGATATGCGTATGCACGTCATCGAGAACAAGTAGCGGGTTGGGTAGGGGGTGGGGGTGGGTTTGGGCGTGAGATAGCAGGTTAGACTCCAGTTCACGCGGTTGCGCAATCATGCCGCCACCCTTGCATCACGCTGGGCCGTGCCAAGATAAGCCTCTTGCACGATCGGCAAGGCGATCACGTCAGCAGGCTTACCATCGGCGACCAAGCTGCCGTTATGCAGCACGATAATACGATCAGCCAGCTCGCGCACCACGTCCATTTTGTGTTCCACCAGCAGGATGGTTTTACTTTTGTCCTTCTTGAGGTTGCGAATCAAGTTCAGCACCGTTGGCACCTCCTCGGCACTCATCCCCGCGGTGGGTTCGTCAAACATAAACACTTGCGCGTCTAACGCCATCAACATCGCCACCTCTAGCTTGCGCTGATCGCCATGCGAAAGACTGGCAACCAAGCTGGCGGCCTTATCCTGCATGAAAACCGCATCAAAAATTTCCTCAGCGCGGCGTGCCAGCAATGCATGATCGCTCCAGATGCTCCACAGGTTCAGGCCACGACGATGCGGGCCGGGTGTACTTGCCTGCACCGCCAACCGTACATTTTCCAGGGCGGTGAGATGTGGAAATAAATTAGTCAGCTGAAACGCACGGCCCAACCCGGCACGGGTTCGTGCTGATGGCGGCATAGCTGAAATATCACTGCCGTTTAGGGTCACAGTCCCGCTTGTAGCTTTGAGTTGGCCCGAGATCAGATTGAAATAGGTAGTCTTGCCTGCACCATTTGGGCCGACAATTGCTGTCAGCGTACCCGGCTGGAATGTGCAGCTGACTGCGTTGACGGCAACATGGCCCCCAAAGCGAATCGTCAGCGCGGTTGTACTCAATAATTCCATGGTGGCTCAGCGCTTCGCTGGCGTTAAGTCAGCAGAAGGTGCCTTTGCAAGCGCAGTTGAGCCGCCTGCAACATGACCAACCATCGCCATGATTGCCACCATCTGCGGGCCAGATTTTTTTGCATAGTTTGCACTGTCGTAACCCCACCAATCCCAGCAACTATTGGTAGCACCTTTGCCGGTTTGCGGGTATAGCACCACAATATTGTTGTTCTCAGCCCAGCGGTTGTAACCGGCGTTGCGAACAAATTCCTGTCCGACATCGGTGCTGTTCTGCTTGCACCCATGCAAGGCGACATGCAGCCGGCACTGCGCCCCTGCCGCACAGCTGCTTGGCACATAGATCCAGCCGCTAGTGCCCATACCGTGGCTGGTAACAAACGGTGATTGGTCGAATTCGATCAGGCCAGGTATCGGGACGGACAATGGGCTAGATCGTGAGCCAGATTCCTGCCCGCCGGCTTTGCTAGCGGTCAACGGCCCATACAAATGCTGTAGCATTGCGCCGGCCAAATCAAAGCCGCAGTTGTTAATAAAGGGTGAGGCCTTGATTAAGCAAGCGGCGCCATAATTGTCAGTGACAAACCCATGCTCACTGGCAATATCGCGTTTGTGAATGATGTTGGCGGCTGGCAGGAAGTTCTGATAAAAAGCCTGCAATGCAATCGTCGTTGCTGGCTTGACCACCGTGTCGCTTGGGCTGGAAAAAAGATAAACCTTTGAGTTTTCCAGCGCTGAAGGCGGATCAATCAATCCCTCGCGGGCCCACTTCTGTGTCGTCGCCACTAGATCGTCCACTGGAATAGGCGCATTGCCAAGACAACGGCCAATGGCATTCAACACAGAATTATCTGCGCAATTAAAGGGTCCACCTGCAACCACGCCAACGCCTTTTTTAAAGCTTGATGAAAAGGCAATATGCAATTGAACTGCCATATATCCGCCCGATGATGCACCCGATACACTGGTTTGTGTTCTATCAAGATTGAGTTGCGGAAGGGGTGCGGCATTTACGGTAAGCGCCAGAGAAACAAAGGCGACGACTACTAGAAACGCAGAAGCGAAGGCCGAGGCGGCGGTAAGGCTCATTTGTTTAGCGTGCATGCTATTTTTCTCTACTTTGGGATGCGGCGGGTTGATGTCCCCTGTGTTGGGGCTTTTTTGGTTCGCTGCTGGCGGTGTTGTGCAGCGTCTAACGGTTTGGCGGTTAACGTGTATTGTTCAATAGTACTTCAGCGTTTATTTCGAATCGGGATATTCATTTCTTCCGCTTTTATTTCATGAACAAGCATCGGCACCGCCCAAGCAAGCGCGGGATCATTCTTTATTTTGAAGTGGTACATACTTTGCATGGCCTGATGATCGTCCGCGCGGAAAGTCATCTTGCCTTTGGGCGTATCGAAGCTCATTCCCTCCATTGCTTTAATTAAGGGTTCGGCTTGCGCGTCGCCGCCAGTTTTTTTGAGCGCCGTCACGACGGCCATGGCCGCCGCGAATCCGCCCGCAGTAAAAAAATCAGGTGGGGTTTTGAATTTTTCCAGGTGCCGTTTTACCAATAAATCGTTGATCGCGTTTTTTGGGATGTCGTAGTAGTAATACGTTGCGCCCTCCATGCCGGGGAAGTTTTTATACGCTGCCATTGCCGGCAGGATGTTGCCACCGGTCGCAAGCTCAATGCCATAACGCTTCAGGTCGAGGTCGGCAATTTTGAACGGACTGCCAGTGCCAGCCCATGCAATCCAGATAATTTTCTTACCCGGCTGCCCTTTTAATTTATCAATCAGGCGCTGCGCCCCCGCCGTAAAATCGGTGGTCGCGGCGGGTAGGTATTCTTCATGCACAAGTTTTGCATTCTTGAGCGCACTTTTGAACGCCTTCACGCCATCTCGCCCGAAGGCATTATCCTGCGCCAAGGTCGCAATGGAGATCCCCGCTTTATCGTGCGCGACGGCATTTGAAATTGCATCCTGAGAGCTATTGCGGCCGGTGCGGAAAATATACTTATTCCATTTGTCGCCGGTAATGGAATCGGCAACGGCCGGTTCAATCAGCAGAATTTTTTTGTATTCTTCAGCGACTGGCAACATTGCCAGCGAGACGCCGGATGCCGTTGCGGCAATCGCGAGGTCCGCTTTATCATCCGCATAGGCGGCTGCGAGCTGGGCTTTGGCGACGTCCGGTTTTCCCTGGCTATCGCGCTCGACAATGATTATTTTTTTACCCCCCAACGCCATTGTGCCACCTGTCGCGTAGTCGAGCCCCATCTGAAAACCGGTCTGGGTTTGCTTCACGTAGGCCTCTAGTGGGCCAGTCTTGTCGTAGATCAGCGCGATGCGAATATCTTTGCTTTGGGCGAAGACAGTGCAGCTGGCGATCAACGCGACCATGGCAAGGACGATGCGGGCGTTCATATTTCAGTCTCTCCTAATGTTAGTACGGTGTGGAGGGCGGCTTTTTGCGTCTTATCAATGAGGCGGTTGCATTGTTCGGTAGCGGTATCTGCATCGGCATTTATGGACATCGCCATTTTTTTATGAGGCGAAAACTAAATTCGATTTTAATCAGTTTAGGGCTGCCTTGCGTTTGGTCTTGCGTTCTTTCGAATTCTTTGTTACGATTAATTCACCAACTAATGAATTTTAACGCTAGTTAATCTTTTTTGGCAAGCTGCGCAAAAAATTCTATAAAAAAATTTCATCGAAAATTTTTAATACACAACGGAGGAGTTAGTCATGAAATTAAAGTACATGAGTGTTGCCATTGCGGCCTTGTTTACGGCGAGCGGCGCTGTTTCTGGACAACAAACAACCACAACTAGCCCCGATTCAACGAAGGTGGGCGCGAGCGAAAAAATTGAAACGGTTACCGTGACGGCTCGTCGCCGTGAAGAACTGTTGCAGGATGTGCCGGGTGCGGTCAGCGCATTTTCGGGCGCAACCCTTGAAAAAGCAGGCATTCCGGATATAACCGGACTGGCTGATTTGGTACCCAATACAACGCTGAAAACCTCGCGGGGAACCAACACCACGCTGACCGCATTTATTCGAGGAATCGGGCAGCAAGATCCGGTCGCGGGCTACGAGCAGGGGGTGGGTATTTACCTTGACGATGTTTATCTCGCTCGTCCCCAGGGTGCCCTGACCGATATTTATGATCTCGAACGGATTGAAGTGCTGCGTGGCCCGCAGGGTACGCTTTACGGCCGCAATACGATTGGTGGTGCCGTCAAATATGTGACGCGCAAGTTATCCGACAAAGCCGCACTGAGCGTCAAGGGAACATTCGGCAGCTACAAAGAACAGGATCTGGTTGTCAAAGGCAGTACTCCTGTTACCGATAATTTCAAAATTGGCGCGACGGTCGCCTCGTTCAACCACGATGGCTTCGGCAAAAACGTAGTCAACGGTTTTGATAATTACAACAAGGATGTTTTAGCCGGTCGGATCAGTGCCGAATTCACACCGACGGCATCGCTTTTCATACGCGTAGCCGCTGATAGAACGGTAGATGACTCACTGCCGAAGCAGGGCTACCGCCTGACGCCCAGCCCGGCTCCAGCGAGCTTACCCGTGCTCGATGGCAAATACGACACGCGCGCTAACCTCTATGCAGTGCTCGGTCATGGCCAGCAAGTCACGAGCCACGGCGAATCGCTACTGGTTGATTGGGCGATCGACTCAACCCTGTCATTCAAGTCGATTACGGCAAGCCGTGGAGATAAATCCTATGCGCCAATCGATTTTGACTCCCTCAACACACCCCTGTTTGAAGCGCCTGCGATTTACACGAACAAACAGCGTAGTCAGGAGTTTCAGTTCACTTATACCGGCGCCAAGTGGCAAGGCGTCGCTGGCGTTTTCTACATGACCGCAAATGCGTTCAACGAGTTTGATGTTTTGTTCAATGCGGCCGGGGGGTTATCGCTTTACACCCGTGACGATATTGACTCTAAAACCTGGGCAGCGTTTACGGATGTCAGCTATAACGTAACCGACACATTCAACATCAACGTGGGTGGACGCTACACGAACGATCATCGTGAAGCGGCTATTTACAAGCGAACCTACTTTGGCCTGGCGGGATCGCCCACGCTTGGCAATCCCGCTGCGGTGGGATCCGCCGTCGTCAACACCAATCTGGGTAAGAGCGACCTGAACCGTACTGACACCAAGTTCACTCCCAAACTCGGCTTCGGCTGGAAATTTGCGCCAGAACACAACCTGTACGCAACCTATTCAGAGGGCTTCAAAGGCGGACTGTTCGACCCACGCATGGATCTCGGCGGAAACCCAACCAGCGCAACTTCTTTGCTCAAGCGAAAAGGTGTGGAACCTGAAGAAGTTAGCACCTACGAAATGGGCTTGAAGTCCACCTTTAATGATGGTCGAATCCAGACCAACGCAGCGGTGTTTTATACCGACTACAAAAATGTGCAGATTCCCGGCTCGATTCCGACATTTAACGCGGCTGGTGTTGCAACTGGATTTGCGGGGTCACTGACCAATGCTGGTAAGGCGAAGATCAGCGGCCTTGAACTAGAAGCAATGTCACGCGTAACAGATGCATTAACGCTAAGCGGAATGGTCAGTTTTATCGACGCCAAATACAAGGAATGGATTGTATCGAATGGATCCATCACGGCCCCAGCCTTGGTCAATATCGCCGGCTCGGCAGAGTTTCAGAACACGCCGAAGCGGGCTGCAAACCTGACCGCAACCTACGATTGGCCGCAAGCAATCTTCGGTAGAGACGGTGGATTTTCGCTGTCGAACAGCGTCTCCTACAAAGGTAAGGTTTATCAGGCGGAATTCGTGCGGCCAGCCGGGATTGCCTCGGTCGATCCGTTAGTGCCACAGAATTTGATGCTGGCGCAAGAAGGCTACGCATTATGGGATGCCGGCTTGCAATGGACCAGCAAAGATCGCAAAGTTCAGGTCGGCCTGAATGGGCGCAATCTGACAGACAAACGTTACAAGGTCGCCGGTTATCCGTTCGCTGGTTTCTTCAACACGGTCACGGCATTCTACGGCGATCCTCGTATTATTAAGGCTAGCCTGACCCTGAAGTTCTGATGCACTGGTGCGCTGGCGCGCGCCAAAACGCAAAAACGTAAAACTCCCAGCGGTGCTCATTTGCGCGCTGCTGGGCCTTCAAATCTCCAGAGCGCCGTTATTGTTTAGCGACGCAAACGGTTCGAAAACCAGCCGCGCAGTATGCGACGATGCGGGGTTCAATCGAGGCGAGATCATCCGAACGGCACCGGCCGCCGCTAACGCGGTCGAGACGACCAGTACGCGAAAGGGCGAGCGTGAGTGCTCCGGTGAGAAAATGAAAACACCAAAAAAGTTCTTCCTCACGCGCCTGCGGGAGGGCGCGCTTAACCCCCGCAATCAGACGGTGCACCAGCGGGTCAAAATACGACATGATGGACAGCGCAACGTGGGACGCATCGTTGTTGACCAGCGCGATGAGGCGGAAATAGTTCTTCCAACCTTCATCACCTTTACGCGCCCGCTCGAGCAAGGGCATCACAAAGGCGGAGACCGCGCCCTCTACCGTAACTTCATCGCCACTGATGGCTTCGAAGACATCAAACGCTTGCATACGCTCAGAAAAAACCAGTTCGGCGCGGCGCTCAAGCACTGCGTCAAACAAGCCCTGCTTGGTCGCGAAGTAGTAGTGCGTGAGTGCCGGGTCAACGTTCGCCAGCGCGGCAACCTCGCGCACCGTCACGCCGTCATAGCCGCGCTTGGAAAACAAATCTTCGGCCGCGTTGAGGATAAGATCGGCCATCACGATGCTGCCCTTTACCTTCTTGGGCCTACCGACCGTCGCCCGCTTGCGCTTTGGCGGAACGGGACGGCTTGGAATATCGGCTGGACGGATTTTTTTCAAGGCTGCGCTCATGCGCCCCCTGAGCCTTCATTTCGCTTCATCCATCCGGGATACGGGTCACAACATTTCATCATCAGCCCCCTTTTATTCGACCTTAACGCCATTCTAGTTCCAATTCTAATTTCATTCTAAATTCAAATTAAATTCAAATTAATTTCATTAAGGCAGCGCAATGAACTACGTCGATGTTTTTTATCAAAGCGATGATGGCCTCAGGCTTTATGCGCGTGATTATCCCGGCCCGAGCAAAGATGCCCCAGTCATCATTTGTCTGCCGGGGCTTACCCGCAACAGCAAAGATTTTATCGCGCTCGCCGAGGCGCTACAGCACCACTATCGGGTTATTTGTCCCGACCAGCGCGGCCGTGGCCGTTCGCAGCGCGATGCCGATGCATCGCACTACCGTCCCGATCGTTATGTTCAAGACATGTGTAGGCTGCAAGAGATCCTGCACATTCCGACGTGGATCATCATTGGCACTTCGCTCGGCGGCTTGATGGCGATGTTGATGATGTCCGGTAATGGTCAGCGCATTGCGGGGGTGGTGTTAAACGATATCGGGCCTGTCGTTGATCCGCAGGGCCTCGCACGCATCGCCAGCTATGTCGGCAAAACAGCCCCAGTTCGCAACTGGGACGAAGCAAGTCGGCAGGCGGCCATCACCAATGGCCTAGCTTTCCCCGATTACGACCTCAAGGCGTGGCAGGCCATGGCGCGCGAACTATACATTCAAGAAGGCACCACGCCGGTACTCGATTATGATCCCGCCATTGCAGCGGGTGTTGTCGCGGGCACTGCCTCGCTCAATCTGTGGCCGTTATTGGAAGCCATGCCCACGTTGCCAATACTCGCGATCCTTGCGATACGCGGTGAAAAATCTGATATTTTGTCCGCTGAAACTCTGCATGAAATGACGCAACGCCTACCGCACCTAACTGCCGTCACCATTCCAGGTCGCGGCCACGCACCCACCCTAAGCGAACCTGCAGCGCGCGCAGCAATTTTAAAATTTCTGTCGAATCTGAACTAGACACAATCTGCCAAACACGAGTACTGGCGCGGCATTGTTGATTGCGACACTTTAGTTGGCGGAGGTGCTGTAACGACAATGACTTAGTTCCAACACCGATCTTCGTGAGGCGAAGCTTACCCAATCGACTTGCCTTTTGATCGCATTTTTTAGGGAGGGGTGCGGCATCCGCGTTATTGGTATAGTGGTGTACTAGGCGGCAGAATAATTTGGGCGCAATTAAATTAAAAGTAGCATTTTCATAGAGTAGATCTATATGAATAGAAACGCTTCCAAACGGGTTTCCAGTGCAGCAGCCCAAACCGTTTCAGCCGAATACGCGGCTGGCCTTGTTAAATCGGGCATGTGGCTCGACTATGGATTGGGGGTCAGCCAGCCCGATGTTTTTGATAAAGCGCTGGCATCGCGCTGCAGCGAACTAGAGAACGTAAAAATCCGCGCCTGCCTTTCGTTGAAGCCGCGTGCGGTGCTGGAAGCCGACCCTGAAGGAAAGCATTTTTGTTGGTTGAACTGGCATTTTTCGGGGTACGACCGGAAGATGCACGACGCGGGCCGCGCTTATTACATTCCGTTGCACCTAGGGGAGGTGCCAGACTACTACCGCCGTTTTATCGCACCCATTGATATTTTGATTCTTAAAGTTTGCCCGATGGATGCCGATGGATATTTTAATTTCAGCGCAATGAATGTTTGGCACCGGGCGTTGGTTGAGTGTGCGAAGGTGGTTATTGTAGAAATAAATCACAGCCTGCCGCATGTGTATGGCGAGCAAAACGCAGTGCACCTAAGCGAAATTGATTACGTGATTGAAGGAATTTCTGAGCCGCCTTCCGAGCTTAAAAATCCGCCACCAACCGAAATTGATCGCGCCGTCGCGGGCTTTATCGTGCCCGAAGTCGAAGATGGGTCCTGCTTGCAAATTGGCATTGGCGGTATGCCCGATTTTGTTTGCTCCATGCTGCGTGAAAGTGGCCTCAAGGATCTCGGGATACACACCGAAATGTTGACGGATGGCATGGCGGAGCTTTACACCGCAGGGCTAGTAAACGGCACTAAAAAAGCGCTGAACCCCGGCAAAGTTACCTTCACATTCGCACTCGGGTCTGCCGCCCTCTACAAAACGGTTGAACGTAATCCCGACATGCTTTGCTGCCCGGTTGATTACACCAATATGCCCCACATCATTATGCAAAATGATCGGGTGGTATCGGTAAACAACACTACCCAAATTGATTTGCAAGGACAGTGCGCATCTGAATCCGATGGCTTTCGACATATTAGCGGCACCGGCGGGCAATCGCAGTTTGTGCGCGGCGCCTATGCATCGAAGTGTGGAAAATCTTTTATGTGTCTTTCGTCAACTTATGAAAAGCGTGGCGAGCGTAAAAGCCGCATCGCACTTTCGCTAACCCAGGGAAACATTGTCACCACACCGCGCTCGGATGTGATGTACGTGGTTACCGAATATGGCATCGTTAATTTAAAAGGGAAATCAGTGCCCGAACGCGCTCAGGCGCTGATCGGCCTTGCCCACCCGGATTTCCGCGAAGATCTTGAACGCCAAGCTTTTGAGCACCATATGATTCCGCGCGGGTTTACGTTTTGACACACGTAGCCATTTGGTAGCCGATAACGCTTTCACACTGCAGTTGTAGCGATTCTTAAATTAATTTTTCACATCCGCCGAGGGCCGCACAAACGCTCATCGGCACGCACCGGGTAATTCAAATTTTAACGGTTCACCCCGAGCTTGGATTAAAGGCTGCCGCGTGTGTTTAAGCAACGCTTGTCGCGTCCTCACGCGAATCACGCGAATCACGCGAATCATTTCCTCACTCAACCACCGCCTAGCCTACCCCAGCGCTTTCACCAAAAAAGGCAGGCTCACTTCCATCCGATAATCAACGCTCGAGTGGGTGTCGTCAAACTCTTCATAGCGATGCTTGATACCCACCTCCACTAGGCGCTTACTCAAAATTCGAGCGCCGTAATGAATACTGTATTGGTCACGCCAACCGCAATCGATATAAATGGCGCTCAGTGACTTTAAATTTTCTTTATATTTTTCGACGAGATAAATTGGGTCATGCTTAAGCCAATTTTTCCAACGTGCGTCGATCAACTCACCCGTTTCCAAATTAAACGGCAGGCGAAACCCCAATGGCGCTTTTGGGTCGGGATCGTAACTGGCAGACATCGCCATCATCATCAGGGCATGTCCCTCAGCATCCGATAGCTTTTCTTTTTTCCAGACAGTGTTGAGGAAGTTTTTAACGCGGCTATCGTCAATGCCTTTATTGGCATTTTTTTCTTCTCGTTTGACGTTAATAATGCCCGGAACCCTTGGACTGGCGCGGTGTTTCATCAATTCTGTCAGCGTGCGTGGCCAATCATTCATGTACACAAAATCAAAATACGCATCACCGGAATGGCTTGCGATTGCGCCCCAATATTTGGCGTATTTCATACCGTGAATCACCGCGCCATACCCGCCGGATGATTTGCCAAAACAGCCGCGGTGATCGCGGCTGGCCTTGGTGCGAAATGATTGATCAACGAAGGGGATTAATTCTTGGGTAATGTAATCCGCATAGTTTCCTATCGCCGATGAGTTGATATATTGGTTCCCTCCCAATGCGGTGAAGCAATCGGGTAAGACAATGATCGCGGGGGCCATTTTGCCTTCATGAATCAACCGCGCGGCGCGCTCAGGGATATTCTCGTCGAAGCCGCGCCAGTTGATGTGGCTCAGCCCCGAACCCATGAAGCCGACTAAATCGTATAGAACCGGAAAGCGTTTTGGTGCTTTCGTGACCGTGGCAACATCGTATTGCGGCGGCAGCCACACCGCTAGTTTTCGCTTGGGCGAATCGCCTAACAATTTGGGAATACTCGCCTTGAGAATCTTGGAATCATGTTCAAGGATTACAGTGCGGCCCAGCGGATAGTTTGGGTGTTTTAAGGCCATGAATGATTCTCCGTATTCGCGTTGTTAGATATTAGATAAGCAGATATGCCAACTTGTCCGTCCATTCAACCTCATTGCAAAACATCACCAATCATAGCCGCTGCACGACACTTTGCTTTGGCTTCGCCCGGCTCGACCACCGTAACATCCAAATCACGCAACAGGCCGTCTTTGAGGCCATATACCCAGCCGTGCACAGCAACATCCTGGCCGCGCTCCCACGCATCACGAACAATCGTCGTTTGGCAGACGTTGGCGACTTGCTCGATCACGTTCAGCTCACACAAGCGATCTACGCGGGCGTTCGACAAACCAATTGCTGCAAGTGCGGTGGCGTGCTTATCACGCAAATCGTTAATATGGCGCAGCCAGTTATCGACCAAACCCAGACGATCACCGAACAATGCGGCACGAACACCGCTACAGCCATAGTGGCCGACCACCATGATGTGTTCAACTTTCAAAACATCAACCGCAAACTGAATCACCGACAAACAATTCAAATCGGTATGCACGACCACGTTGGCGATATTGCGATGCACGAACACTTCGCCCGGCATGAGGCCGACAATTTCATTTGCGGGCACACGACTATCGGAACAGCCGATCCAGAGAAATTTTGGGTTTTGCTGTTTGGCTAGCTGCTGAAAAAAATCAGGGTTGTTCGCCAAAATGCGATCCGCCCATACCCGATTTTTTTGGAATAATTCTTCTAAGTTTTTATCGAGTAAGGTCATATTTTTGGGTTTCTGTGTTGCTCAGTAAAAACAACAAACCCTAGCATTGACAGCACTTTACAAGCAAAAGCGCTTTGAACGGCACGCTGGGCGGGGACTTTGTCAGTTTAATTGCCTAGTATCTTGCGCTACCCGGCGTGCGCGGGAACGGAATCACATCGCGCACATTGCTGAGCCCCGTCACATATGAAATCGTGCGTTCAAAACCCAAGCCAAAGCCTGCATGTGGCACAGTGCCATAGCGGCGCAGATCCCGATACCAGCTGTAATGCGCGGGATCAAGGCCGCTTTCGATCATGCGTGAATCGAGCACATCCAAACGCTCTTCGCGCTGCGAACCGCCGATGATCTCACCGATGCCAGGCGCCAACACATCCATCGCCGCAACTGTTTTATGGTCGTCATTTAAGCGCATGTAAAACGCTTTGATTTCTTTCGGATAGTTCATCAAAATCACCGGACCACCGACGTGCTTTTCAGCCAAAAAGCGCTCGTGCTCGCTTTGCAAATCAATGCCCCATTTCACGGGATACTCAAATTTCTCTTTGGTGGTTTCTAAAATTTTGATCGCCTCTGTGTAATCCATCCGCACGAATTCACGATCGATCATGCCTTGCAATTTGGCAATCAGCCCTGGTTCAATGCGCTCATCAAAAAACGCCATATCGTCGGGACGCTCGGCCAGCACCGCTTTAAAAACATACTTCAACAGCGCTTCAGCAAGCGAAGCATCCATCGCCAAATCAGCAAACGCAATCTCGGGCTCAATCATCCAAAATTCGGCCAAGTGGCGCGAGGTATTAGAATTTTCAGCGCGGAAGGTCGGGCCGAAGGTATAAACCTTTGAGAGCGCCATGCAATAGGTTTCGACGTTCAATTGGCCGGAGACAGTCAAGAAAGCTTCGCGACCAAAAAAGTCTTTGCTGAAATCCACTTTACCAACATTGGTGTTATCGGCGCCGTCATCTGCATTTTGCTTAATCAGCGGCAGGTTTTGCAAATCCAGCGTGGAGACGCGGAATAACTCGCCCGCACCTTCAGCATCCGACGCGGTGATGATCGGCGTGTTGACCCACAGATAACCACTCTCATGAAAAAATCGATGAATTGCCGCTGCCACCGTATGCCGCACACGCGTGGCCGCACCGATCACATTGGTACGCGGGCGCAGGTGTGCGACCTCACGTAGAAATTCCATCGTATGTGCTTTGGGTGTGATCGGGTAAGTGTCAGGATCATCGACCCAGCCGATGACCTTCACCTCGGTTGCCTGCATTTCAAACGGCTGGCCTTTTGCCGGAGATGGCACGATCAAACCGGTCGCCTCCACCGCGCAGCCAGCGGTGAGCTTGATAACTTCGTCACTATAGTTCGCCAACGTATTTGGCACCACCACTTGGACCGGATGAAAACAGGATCCGTCAGAGACGCTCACAAACGAAATACCCGCCTTAGAATCACGGCGTGTTTTAACCCAGCCTTTGATGGTGATGGGGGTGTCGGGCGCGGCTTTGCCGGCGAGGATTTCGGTACAGGTGAGTGTGGTGTATGTTGTGGTCATGGCGCCGGATTCAAAATGAGTGAAGATGCGAATTTTACCTGTTATCGCTCTTAGCGGGGACTCGAGCGCCATTTGAAATAGAAAGCACCACAACCCCAACTGCGCATTACGCACGGTTCCGACAATTTTGACGGCTGTTCCATCGTCGATTTTAGGACTCTCATCGCAATCCCTCCCACGGCGAGATCAGATTTAAACTTGCTCTGTCTATTTATTTGCTAGCGCTGCAAACTCATCCCAGTGCAATGTCTCAACGCCTTGCCTTGCGTTAAATACATTCACCGCAATTGCCGCCCCCAACTGCTCAACCAGAATGCTGCGAAACTTGCGCATTGGGCCAACTAGCAGCGGATCGAACATCGGCATCGCCGTTAACAACACTGCCTGCGATAAACCGTAGCGATTCTCAGGCGTAATAATCATCGACGGCTGGAACAGGCTCAGGCGGTCGAAATTTAGCGCTTTTATACCCTCCTCCAGCTCGCCTTTGGTGCGCAAATAAAACGAAGCAGATCGCGGGTTCGCGCCAACTGCACTGAGCAGTTCAAAATGGCTGACGCCTGCACGCTTACAAGCCTTGGCAAACGCCAACACCGCATCACGGTCAATCTTCACAAACTCAGCTTTGCTCATCTTGGATGGCTCGCCTACACCGAGCGTGCAAATTGCCGCGTTATGCCCCACCAATAGCGCCTGATATGACGAAGCTGAAAAAATATCAACAGAATGTTGCTCAATATTTTTCCCAACAATATTTTCTACCGGCCGCCTGCCGAGCAGGGTCAATCGTCCCACCCCGCGCATTTTAGCGAGCGCAAGCGCGATATGGTTACCAACTGCGCCTGTTGCGCCGAGCATGACGATGGAATTAGCCGTTGGCATCGCAACTTTTCCGACAAGCTCCGACGCACTTTTCAAGCTTAACCATTTTGGTACCAGTCGTTTCATGCGGTTGTGCTTCGGCTATTGCATAACCATGCTTCTCATAAAGCCGAATGAGCGCAAAATTAGTTGCTGATGTCCAAGTAGCAAATTTGGGGAGCGCCAGCGTTTGAAACCAAGCCTCGCCTGCACGCAACAACTGATCAGCAACGCCGGCACGTCGCGCTGCGGGGATGACATAAGTTGTGGAAATGAGGCCGAGAGCATGGCTCGCCAAATCTCCCGAACCCGCGTCGCGACGAACAATGGTGTGGCCCAAAATATTGCCCTCTAAATTTTCTTGGTTTTCGCGGACCGCCAAAAACACTTTTGCCAAAACATCCTTACCGTTCAGATGCCAACGAACGCGCTCGCGTCACCAATCCATTGAATAGAGCGCTGTGCCAATGGCCTCTCCCTCCACTTCAATTAAAGTCGCCCTCATTCGTTGGGCGACGATCTCAATTTGAGCGTCTGAACGAGGGTCTATTTCTCTGATCTCGAACGGATGCATACGCAAAAATTTCGTCGGTAAAGTCTCAGGACGTCCGCTTAAAATGCAAGAATATTAATGAACGTGGGTCACCTATGTTCAAGTTTATTCAAGCTTCGCCCGCTGAGCGCAATCGCGGTTTCCCACTGCGCTTCAAGGCGCGTTAGTCGACGATCATGTTCCCGGATCTCTTTCGAAATTTCTTTGAGCGTTTCACCAGCACGCTTGACGTCATCGGTTAATTTCAAAGCTTCTTTAATCGCAGAAAGCGCTTCGCCGATGGCGCTCATGACTGCGCTCTCACGCGTTGACGCACCGGTGTGGCGGGGCCAGGTTTAGTGGGTTTTCCGACGGTCGTTTTTGCGTGCCGTCTGGTTACTGCATTAATACTAACGACCTTTTCCCGCCCGGTTGCGGCGCGAGCACGGTGCAGCTCGGCCAGCATCGCTTGCGCTTCGTCTAAGCCAGATTTAAGTGATTTTTTTGCATCGCGCACCCGCTCACGCAATTCGACCACAAGAGCAGCCAGCATGACATCGTCAGCGCTCGGCTTCAGCTCGCAGCGCGTACGCACCAGTTCGCCCACGCTCACGCCTTCGCGCTTGGCTTCACTGGTCAGGAAGGCTTTAAATTGGGGAGATGTTAACAGGGTGACGCGCTCGGTTTTCATGTCAAGCTGCTTTCCGAAAGGTTATTCATATGCACATGATAATGTGTAGGTTTTCAATGGTCAAGTGTTAGGCCATTTTTACACTTCAAATCTAATTGCCTCTTAGTTGCCTCTTAGGCTGAATGCGTGAACAATACTCGGGACATCAGCTTGCCATTTAGTCAACACGAATGATATTGCCAACCCTCGATACCAGCGATTATGCCAATGATGACGGCGGCATCGCCCAATAGATTGTCAAACCCCAAAGCCAGAAATGCTCGCAGCGCAGTGGGGAGAACGGGGATTTTGTTCAACTAATACCGTTTCGCTAAACCGCCCAAGTCCCAAAATTATCGCCCGGCAAATCGGCGAGCGCGGTAAATTTCTTCCAGCATTGGTCGATGTTTTTTTGTTTCGCAAAAAACGACAACTCCTCGAGCATTTGGTTAATTCCTTTCGAAGCACCAAAGTGCTCTGCATTTAATGTTCGCAGCGCGGGGATTTGGGTGTTAATTATTTCGCCGTAACGCATCGCGATCTCGGCGGGGTTGGCGTTTTTGATGCCGTGCAAATGTTCGCGGATTTTTTCTTGGATGGCAGCGGCTTGAAAAATGACCTTGGTATCGGGTTTGTCTGATGGCGTCATTGACGTTTAGCCTTTCTGTAATGAATGCTCTGGCTGTCATTATAGGTTGCAAACCCCTGTGGGTTGCGGTGGGTTGCGCTGTGTTGCGGTGTATTACAGTGTGTTGCGAATAGCGTGGCGGGCAACGATGATCGGTAGAATGGCGGAATGCACAATACGACGAACACAACACGACATGCGCAGCCCTATGCGGCTTTAAGCCCTGATCTGATTCTGGATGCGATAGATGATGCAATCCAGATTATGGGGCATCGCACTGATGGCCGCTTGTTCGCGCTGAACAGCTATGAAAATCGCGTTTATCAAATCGGAATTGAGGGCCAGCCGCCAATAGTGGCGAAGTTTTATCGGCCCGACCGCTGGACAAATGCGCAGATTTTGGAAGAGCATGCGTTCGTATTTGAGCTGGATGAGCGGGAAGTGCCAGTCGTCGCGCCACTGGTGCTGAACGGCCAATCGCTTCACGAATTTAAAGGTTTCCGATTTTCCGTTTTCCCCAAGCGTGGCGGCCGCGCACCCGAACTGGATCGCCCCGAAGTTCTTGAATGGATTGGCCGGTTCATGGGGCGGATTCATGCGGTCGGTGCGATCAAGCCTTACGCGCATCGGCCCACCCACAATCTGACCACGTTTGGCACCGAGCCGCGCGATTTTTTGTTGGCAAGTGATTTTATTCCCGCTGATTTGCGCGAGGCATGGTCAACGATTGCGCAGCAGGCACTCGATGGCGTGGCGGCATGCTACGAGCGCGCTGGCGCGGGCGTGGGTGGCAACCCTATTAAGCTGATTCGCCTCCACGGTGATTGCCATGGCGGCAATGTCCTCTACACCGACGATGGGCCCCACTTTGTTGATTTCGACGATAGCCGCATGGGGCCCGCCGTGCAGGATTTGTGGATGCTGCTCTCGGGCTCGCGTGAGGACATGGCGGCACAGTTGCGGGAAGTGATTGAAGCATACGAAGAGTCTCACGAATTTGATCGGCGCGAGCTGCATTTGGTTGAAGCGCTGCGCACGCTGCGTTTGATTCATTATTCATCATGGCTCGCCCAGCGCTGGGATGACCCCGCCTTCCCGCATGCGTTTCCGTTTTTTAATACGCATCGCTATTGGCAGGACCGGATTTTGGAGCTGCGCGAGCAGATCGGCGCGATGATTGAGGGGCCGCTTCAGTTAATGCCGTAGAATTCATCAAATGAAAATACATAGCTTAGGCGAGAAAATCCATGAAAATTAAATTGATTGTTGCCGCGTTGGTATTGCTGGGCGTTGCGTATTTTGCATTTCAGAAAAATGATGCGCCGTCGGGGACCGAATCAAAAAATGTTACCGCTACCACACCGAAACTGGGGGCTGCATCGGTATTGAATATCGATCCAAAAATTCGCTCCAACGTGCATGTGAGCACCATTGCACCAAAGCTTGCCGTCTCGACTGAAATGCAGCTTTTCCGCGACAGAAAAGACTGGCCGGGCATTTACCAACGCGCCAAGAACGGTGCGCAGACTGGTGAAGCGCAATATTTGCAGGCGGAATTATTGGAGAAATGCGCGAAACGCCCGCCTAGCGCCGACCCGAGAAAAGCAGCCGAAACGCCTGAATCAAAACGCGAGCAATTCCTAAAAGGATTGGCTGGCAGCGAAGCGCAAAAGACGGTTCGGATCGCCGCCTATGATGCGTTGAACGTCGATGTTTGTGGCGAACTCAAACAAATTGAGTACAGCAAAGACGACATTGCGCGGCTCACCAAGGCCGCCGCCGATGCCGGTGATCCACATGGTCGTGCTTGGCAATTGATGGGCGATATCCGCAAGGCCAGTGAAGACGACTTTGCGCTACGCAAAGACCCAAACGGCGGTTCAAGCATACTTGCTCAGGGCGCCCGACCCATGTCAACCTACTTGCTTGCAGATGAGCAATGGGAGCAAGTCCGTGGCATGTTGGTCAATGGCGATAGTGGCGTATTAGCAGAATTGAGGCCGTTGCTGGCAAGCACACTAAAGGATGGTAGTCTCAGTATCGGTACCGATGGTCAGCCGATTGAGAATCGTGCGCTCTGGTTGGCATTGGGACTCGTCGGCTGCGATCTGGGGCAAAACTGCAGTGCAAATAACCGACAGCTGCTTTCAGCATGCGCCTACCAAAACCAATGTGGTTCTGCGAGCCTGCAAGACCATACTTTTTACTACGAATCGTCACCCCACAATGCGCAGCTCGTTGAAAGCTATCGTCTGGCGATTACGGAAATGATTCGGACGGGCAATTTCAGCAATTTCAACCTCATTCGCGGCACCAGTAATAATGGCAACACCTTTATATTCGGCGGCCGCTAAACCAATTGGAGAACCAACATGACCATGAAACGAACCGAACTCGCCAAAAGCAAAATGTTAAAAGCCGCCAACATGATGAAAGCCATTGGCATACCCGACCGCTTCGGCAAGGGCAGCGTGATTCTGGATCGTAAAGAACAACGCAAACTCGACCAGGCTGCTGGCTTAATCCCCTTCGCTTGCAAATTACCAGCAGATTTGGTGAAGGCGCTAACGGCAGAAATTGACAAGCGCGGCGGTAACGCGAATGAAGTGGTGGCGGAGATGTTGGCGAAGGCGTTGAAGTAGCCCGGCATCTCACTATCGGAGCAGTCGCACGAGATTTCAAGCCCGCCCCAACAGCAAAGCGCATCGCACCAAAAGTAGAAAATATCCGCTCTCTGCCCGATGGTTCCCCAGCAGACCATAACCGTCGATCCCTACCACTGCCGTGGCTTTTGGCGCAAAGTTGGGTTTCGATATTCTTGGTTCAGCAGAAGGCAACTTAGACTTTCGCCGTCGACAAGCTCCGCGACAGATGCCGTAGCCGCACAAAAAAATAAACCGTAACGATCATCCCCAAAACCGTCGGTAAAAGCTGAGACCACGGTTGGCCAAAACGCACCACATTGCCAACCAGTGCGGACACCATGCCAAACAGCACACCAATCATTTTGCCCACGTGTTCGTAAAGCCACAGGGACGAATACCAACGCCGCGGAAACAACCAACGTATCAGGTCGTAAATTAGCACGGTCGCCAGCCCGCCCAGCGTCGCGTAAACCACTCTCGATACGCCGCCTTCATGCGCGAGCAAGAAAGGGACGAGGGCGATGGAAACCGCCACGCCAACAACAGTGAGCACTGCATCAAACGCAGAGGGGCCGCGCTCCCTCGTATAAACCGTATGCCAGGCACTGACGAGTTGGTAGGTCACGAGTACCGTCAACACCGCAAACAGCGGCATGAATCGAAACAAAACCAGACCAAATGCCGCAAACATGCACACCAGCAACGTGAAATAGGCAAACACCCGCCCCAGCTTTCGGTGAAGCGGCGTGCCTTTTTGTTTTGCCAACATGAAAAAGCCAATGCCAATAGCGACCGCGCCTGAAAGCACATGCAGGCTTATATTGATGGTTTGTGCGGTTTGCATGCTCGGACGCCTCGATTTGGATAGGGAACGATTGGTACTGCGATTGTTAGCGCAATACAGCCGCGTAACAACTGCAACATTAGCTAGAAATGAAGCCTAACAGCCCAATACATTTGCGCCGACGCTATAGCGCTTTGACCGCCTACCGCAATGCGATGATAGGCTTGAAAAGGCGCGCCAGCGCTGGGGGTTGATCAAATTTGGCTATGAAAATTATTTTAGCGGGGGTCAATGGCCCTAGGCCACCGCGTAATCGAATCGCATTGAACTATCGCCGTATAAAACATCCGGTGCAATACCCGTTGGTTACGGGGTGGCCTTCGGCCATTGCATCATGCGATCTCTAAATTTATCACAGGCAACATTGCGAAAGGCTACGCTCAACCACAACTTACAGAATCACAAACGCTTCGCCCAGCGTGCCGTTCCAAGCACAAATGCCCCAAAAACCCCGCCAATCCTAGACTTTGCAAATTCACCTTAACCTAGACCAACGAATAAGCCAACCTCACAGCCTGATCAATCGCCCGCTTCGCATCCAATTCCCCAGCCTCAAACGCGCCGCCGATTAGATGCGTTTTCACGCCTGCTGCTTGCAACGGCGCGAGTAATTCCTGCAACGGTTCTTGACCGGTACAAAGCACAATCGTGTCGCATTCGATCAATTGCGGGTTTTCGTGTTTTTCACCGTACGTAATATGCAGGCCTTTCGCGTCGATGCCTTCGTAATTTACGCCAGCGATCATTTCGACTTTTTTCTTTTTAAGCGCAGCGCGATGGATCCAGCCGGTGGTTTTGCCGAGGCCTTTGCCGACGGTGGTGGCTTTACGTTGCAGCAGCGTCACTTGGCGTGCCGGCGGACTCATTTGCGGCTTGACGAGGCCTCCACGCGCTTCTGAGGGGTCGCCAACGCCCCATTCGCGCTTCCAGCTTTCTAAATCCATGGTCGGCGAATGATCTTCAACTAAAAATTCCGACACATCAAAGCCGATGCCGCCCGCACCCAATACGGCGACGCGTTTACCGACGGGCTTTTTATGAAGCAGCACATCAATGTAGCTCAACACATTGGGCCCGTCTTGGCCGGGGATTTTTGGCGTGCGTGGTGTAACGCCAGTAGCGATGACGACATCATCGAAACCTTTTAAATCATCAGCGGCAACGCGTTTGTTTAAATGCAATTTCACACCGGTGATTTGGATGCGTTTATTGAAGTAGCGGAGCGTCTCAAAAAACTCTTCCTTACCGGGGATTTGTTTGGCCATATTGAACTGGCCGCCGATCTCAGTCGCGGAATCAAATAAATCGACTTCGTGCCCGCGCGCGGCAAGCTCGGTGGCGCACGCCAGGCCTGCAGGCCCTGCGCCAACCACGGCGATTTTCTTTTTCTTGATGGCTTTGGTGAAAACAATTTCTGTTTCGTGGCAAGCGCGTGGGTTCACCAAACAGGATGCCCGTTTTTGTTGGAACACATGATCCAGGCACGCCTGATTGCAGCCGATGCAGGTGTTGATTTCATCGGCACGGCCTTGCGCCGCTTTGTTCACAAATTCAGGATCAGCCAATAATGGCCGCGCCATTGAGACCATATCGGCACAACCATCAGCAATAATTTTTTCGCCGACTTCCGGCGTGTTAATGCGGTTGGTGGTGATAAGCGGAATCGATACTTCCGCCTTCATTTTTTTTGTCACCCACGCAAACGCGCCACGGGGAACAGATGTGGCGATAGTCGGCACGCGCGCTTCATGCCAGCCGATGCCGGTGTTGATAATCGTCGCACCCGCTTTTTCGATCGCTTTGGCAAGCATGACGACTTCTTCCCAGCTTTGGCCTTGGGGCACAAGATCGAGCATCGACAACCTATAGATGATGATGAAGTCTTTGCCCACGGCTTCGCGCATACGGCGCACAACTTCAACCGGAAAGCGCATCCGGTTCTCATAGCTGCCGCCCCACTCATCGGTGCGCTGGTTGGTGGCAGTGGTTAAAAATTCATTGATGAAATAACCTTCCGAGCCCATTACCTCCACGCCGTCGTAGCCACCCTCGCGGGCCAGCACGCCGGCGCGCACAAACGCTTTGATTTGCCGCTCGATGCCGGCACTCGATAGTTCGCGCGGCTTGAATGGGGTAATAGGGGATTTGATCGCGCTGGGCGCAACGGAAAACGGGGAATAGCCATAGCGCCCTGCGTGCAAAATTTGCAGCGCGATTTTGCCGCCGGCCTCATGCACGGCATCGGTGATGATGCGGTGTTTTTTGGCGGCACTTGACGACGCTAAGCGCGACCCAAATGGTGAGAGCCAACCGACAATATTGGGTGCAAAGCCACCCGTGACAATCAAGCCGACGCCGCCCCGCGCACGTTCTGCAAAATAAGCGGCGAGCTTAGGGAAATCTTTGGCTTTATCTTCCAAACCCGTGTGCATCGAGCCCATGAGGACACGATTTTTTAGCGTTGTGAAGCCTAGATCAAGTGGCGCCAATAGATTGGGGTAGTGCGCGTTTGTGGCTAGGTGCGTGGCCGGGTGTGCGTTGTTTACAGTCATGTCAGTTTCCAGTGTCAGTTTCGAATTGTAGTTTTGCAAAACAAAACGGCTGCCATAGTTTTTGGGCAGCCGTTTTGATTGATTACATTTTTTATTGCTATAAAACCGACATCAACAACTTGCCCATATCAGCCGGATTCTTTGTAACCTTGATCCCGCATTCTTCCATGACTGACAACTTCTCTTGCGCCGTCCCTTTACCACCGGAAATAATCGCACCAGCGTGCCCCATGCGCTTGCCCGGTGGGGCGGTAACACCAGCGATGAAGCCAACCACTGGCTTTTTCATGTTCGCTTTCATCCAGCGCGCACATGTTTCTTCATCATCTCCGCCGATTTCGCCAACCATGATGATGGCATCGGTTTCGTCGTCGTCGTTGAACATCTTCATCACATCCAAATGTTTCAAGCCATTGACCGGATCGCCGCCGATACCGACGCAGGTAGATTGTCCTAGACCCAAATCCATCAGCTGACCGACTGCCTCGTACGTAAGAGTGCCGGAGCGCGAAACCACGCCGATGCGGCCTTTTTTGTGAATATGGCCGGGCATAATGCCAATTTTTAATTCATCGGGGGTGATTACACCGGGGCAATTGGGTCCAAGCAAGATTGTGCTCTTGCCTTGCATTTTGTAGCGCGTTTTAATCATGTCGCGGACTGGAATCCCTTCGGTGATACAGATGACTAATTCCAAACCGGCATCGACCGCTTCATCAATCGCCGCAGCGGCGAAAGGCGGCGGCACGTAAATCACGGACGCGGTTGCACCGGTTTGCTTAACGGCTTCTGCAACCGTTTCAAATATCGGGATACCTTCATAGGATTGGCCACCTTTTTTAGGCGTGACACCGGCCACAAAACAATTCGCACCGTTGGCGTATTCCTTACACATCTTGGTGTGGAACATGCCGGTTTTGCCAGTGATACCCTGGGTTATTACTTTGGTGTTTTTGTTAATTAAGATGCTCATTATTTTGTCCCTTTTGCGGCGTGTTCTTTAGCTGCAGCAACAACGCGCTCAGCGGCTTCCGCCATGTTATTTGCCGAGATAATCGGCAAGCCTGAATCCTTTAAAATTTGTCGGCCCAGTTCTTCGTTGGTGCCTTTCATACGCACGACTAGCGGCACGGAAAGCTTCACCTCACGCGCGGCGGCAATCACGCCATTGGCGATCACATCGCATTTCATGATGCCGCCGAAAATATTCACCAAAATGGCTTTCAAATGCGGGTTTTTCAACATGATTTTGAAGGCTTCGGTTACCTTCTCGGTGGTCGCACCGCCGCCCACATCAAGGAAATTGGCGGGTGAGCCGCCATACAGCTTGATGACATCCATGGTGGCCATCGCCAGACCTGCACCGTTCACCAAACAGCCGATATCGCCGTCCAGTGAGATATAGGCTAAATCAAATTTGGAGGCTTCGATTTCGGCAGGGTCTTCTTCATCCAGATCACGCATGGCGACGATTTCAGGGTGTCGATAGAGCGCGTTGGAATCAAAATTTAATTTTGCATCAAGCGCCAAGACCTTATTGTCGCCGGTGTAAATAAGCGGGTTAATTTCAGCCAATGAGCAATCGGTTTCGTCGAAGGCTTTATAAAGCGATTGCATAAATGCTCGGGCTTGCGGTACGGCAACTTCCGGCACACCGATTTTGCGCGACATTTCATCGCCTTGCGCATCCGTCAAGCCGGTGGCAGGATCAATCCCCATTTTGAAAATTTTCTCTGGCGTGGCCTCGGCCACATGCTCGATATCCATGCCGCCCTCAGACGAGCACATGAGCGTAACCCGCTGCGAGGCGCGATCCACTACCATGCCAACATAGAGTTCTTTTTTAATGTCGGCACCTTCTTCCACCAACAAACGCTTCACCAAACGGCCTTCGGGGCCGGTTTGGATGGTGACTAACGTCATGCCAAGAATTTGCGTTGCATATTGGCGGACTTCATCAATGGATTTTGCAACCTTCACACCGCCGCCTTTGCCGCGTCCGCCCGCGTGGATTTGGGCTTTGACCACCCAGACCTTGCCACCTAACGCTTCGGCCGCTTTAACCGCTTCATCGACCGAAAAACAGGCGATACCGCGCGGCGTGGCGACACCATATTGGCGCAAAATCTCTTTGCCTTGGTATTCATGAACGTTCATGTTTTGGGCTTTCGTGTTTTAAATGCAGTGAGGGAAGGGAGTGGGAAATTTGGGGAGTAGGCGAATGGGCGAATGACAAGGTGACGCGCTTTGTGAGCGATAGATGCCGTTAATTTTTTATTTGTGTTTCCGCTATTTTACCAGCGGCATCGGCATTTGGAATTGGTTTTTGCCAATCATTAGCTTGGTTTGTACCATTTCGGGTAAAACGCCGCTACCGACTGTGCATTCAGCGCCAAAGCGTGGCATTTATCAAGCTGGAACGGTAGCGCATCGGGATTTTGGTTGATCTGCCCGGCGATCGTCTGGAAGGCAGTGGTGGCGACAATACCGATCAAATCCGTAATGTGGGTACAGCCGCGCGTGTTGCCGAACAGCGATTTAATCTGATTGGAAAATCCGGGGCGAATCGCCATGCCGATGAGTTTTTTGTATTCCGGCGTAATTTTGTCGCATTCGCCGGGATAGGGCATTGCGTCCGTCACGGCCTCGGCATCAATGATGGTTAAGGTCCGATCGATGGTGATCCGGAGCCACATCGAATGTACCGCCTCCCCAGCTGGCCGGACACCGCTCTGGAGCTTAAAATCAATCGCTTTGGTGTCCTGTAAATGGCCTTCGATGTCGAAATTTCCATCTTCACGCAGATAGCCTTGCGTGGAAATTTGCCGATGATGAATTGGCGAACGTGATGCTTTGGGTGCTGAGAGTGGCATAGGGAATCATATCGAATATGTTGCGCTGCAAAAAGTCATTATATAGGCAAAAAAAAACGCACCAACGGTGCGCTTTTTTTGATTACTGCAATTCGTAAATCATTTGAACTGAAAGGCCCTCACCCCATCCGGTAAACCTTGATAGCGCTGGCGAATTCTTTGCCGTTTTGGAAACGATCTTCAAAATTTTTCGCCAATGCTTGGTCGATAAATTCTGGCACCCATTCCGGCAACGACGGATTGTATTCGCGGATGTTCGGATGCGGTTGGTTGGCAATAGCGAACATCAATTGCGTCATCGATTCGCCCTCAAAAGGCAAACGTCCGCAAGCGAGTTGGTAAAACGTAACGCCGAGTGAAAAGAGATCGGAGCGCCCGTCGATTTTCTTACCCGCCAATTGCTCAGGCGACATGAACGACGGTGTACCCAAGACCATGCCGGTTTTAGTTTTAGAGGAGTCCGTCACCCGGGCAATACCAAAATCGGCAACTTTGGGCAGCTTGGCGTCTGCGTCATACATGATGTTAGCCGGCTTAATGTCGCGGTGGAAAACACCCTGCTCATGCGCGTGATGCAGCGCATCTGCCACCTTCATCATCACATCGCACATTTCATCGAACGGCAGCAGATTCGGCATTTTTGCATTCGGGACTAAATCTTTGCCCTTCAAAAATTCCATCGCGATATAAGCCAGGTCATGCTCGTCACCCGCATCGAAAATACGCACAATATTGGGATGATCCAATTTGCCGGCAGACTCGGCCTCGCGGAAGAAACGGTCTTTGGCTTCTTGTAATTCATCGCCCTCAAATTCGGTCGAAAGCGCCATCGTTTTAATCGCCACCTCGCGGCCGATTTTCGGATCTTTACCGAGATAGACGACACCCATCGCACCTTTGCCCAGCTCTTTTTCGATGGTGTAGCGCCCTAGCGTCGGCTTTTCGCCGGTACCGGATAGCATCATTGTTGCCTGCGAACTACGAGCAGCCGAGGAGCCGCCCAGAATGATCGTTTCCGACATCGCTTTGGCGCGGTTCATCCGCTCGGCCACGTCACGGAATTTTGGATCATGGGTGTTGATGTACATGAACGCGGATTCGGCTTTGTTGAACTGCCGACGACGCTCAAAATCAAGCGCCAATGAATAAACATTTTCTAACAACTGTTCATCCACCGGGCATTTGCGGAATTTATCAAACGCCATGTCCAACTGCCCCTGCTGCTGGAACGCTAGGCCCAGCATTCGGTTGGATTCAGCACCCGCCGCATCGGATACGTCCTTCCCTTTTTCGGTCACCAAGAAGCGTTTGGTGGTGAGCAGTAAATGGCCAATGAGCAGTAGTGCGGCAGGCAGCATGAGCTTGATCCACAAACCCGGCCCCATCATCAGCGCTAAATGGGTGATTAAGAGCGCGGCGAATATGCCCAGGGTAATCATGGCGGCAGGGCCGGCACGGAGTTTTGGCAGTAGTGCAGTGAGATAAGCAGCCACCAATAAAAAAGCGAAAAACGAAACCAGATCAGCCCAGCCCGGGGCGCGGAAAAACTGTTGCTGCAAAATCGATGAAATAGAGTGCGCGAGTTTAACGACTGGCGGTAGGGAGCCAATCGGCGTGGCAAGGGGGTTGCTTACCCCCGCTGCCGTGGCACCAATAAGAACAATTTTATCTTTGTATTTCGATGCGGGAATTTTGCCTGAATAAACATCAAAAAACGAATCCACTGGAATAGCTTGTCGGTCTCCCGTTGACTTATAAAAATAGGGCAGCATGAGCCCGTCTTTATCGGTCACGATCCTTAAAGTTCCAATTGAGACGGCCTCACCGGGCGTCACTTTAATATCTTTTGCCCCTAGATTTAGGCTTCTCGCAGCCGTCATCATCGCAAAGGACGGATACTGTTGGCCAAAATAATCGACCACCGTTAAATCGTCGCGGCGAACACCGCCGCCATCGTCCGGCACTTCAGACAAATGGCCAATGCCGACTGCCGCAGAACCGATAGCGGCAATAGGAAATTGTGCGCCGGGTGTTCCATACACTACGCCGCCAGCGCCACTACCGTTCGCAGTCAAGACATCCCTGCCAACGTAATCAGGCGGTGGCTGATCCAATTGGCCCACCGGCGGTGAAAACTGGGTATTGACGTAAAAAGGCAACAGTACATTATTTGCTTTTTTGATACTGTTCGCTAGGCGACGATCTGTATTCAGTGCTTGCTCCGCCTCAGCAAGGATTGCCCCCATTTGTGCAAGATCTGGGTTGGCCGGTGTTGCAACTAGGAGAGGTGTCGATGGCGAGCCAGCTGCCGCCTCGGGAGCAGGCACAGCACCAGCTGATTTGTTGTAAACCTCCAACAGTTTATTGACGTAAAGCAGCCCTGGATCTATTTGTGGCTCGATAAAAAAAGTGGTGTTCGCAATTACTTTTGCCTTTGCCTCAGACAATTTATCAATCATGCTGGCTTGCACATCACGGGGCCAAGGCCAGCGGCCAATATTAGCGATAGATTGATCGTCTATTGCTATGACCGCAATTCGATCTGACGGCTGCTTGGAGGTCAAATTTACCCCCCAGTCGTAGGCCTTGGTTTCCAGCGCTAAAAAGAAATTAGTGGTGAGGCTTAATCCAAAAACCACCAGCACAATCACCAACGCGAAAAACCAGTCTTTAGACCAAAATCCTGCTTTTTTCATATTCTCCCTTTAATGCTCAGTGCTGCGTTTTGTGCCGCTCGTAAATGATGTCCAAACTTGCTACACAGGTGGTACAACCTGATTGTAGCAAGAAAGACCAAAAGGCGACTATTCCGCGCATACCTCAAATGGGTGATGCCGCAACTGATGGACGACCGTATGGTGTCTCCGGGCGATGTTGTTGGCTGCGACCGATGGGCCGCCTGCAACTTAAACCAAGAATCCTAAATCTGACGTGCTAAAGCGCCCAATATTCGGAAACACCGTCGCCAAATCGCTTTGCGCAACACCAAACCATTTTGCCAAGGTTGCGCCATATTGATCGACCGATGTCGTGGGGATAAAACGACCATTGGTGGATACATCATCTGGCCCGCCCAATGTGTGATTCGGGAATTTGCCGTAAAAATCACCACCCTTCACAGCGCCACCCATGATGAGCTGATGGTTGCCCCAACCGTGATCCGAGCCGCCACCGGAAGCTTGTTTGAGTGTGCGGCCAAAATCAGTCATGGTGAATGTCGTCACCTGATTAGCCACGCCCATTTGCACCGTGGCATCGTAAAACGCTTTCATCGCCTGCGCTACTTGGTTGTACAGATTATTATGCGTCGCGATTTCGTTTGTGTGGGTATCAAAGCCGCCAATTGAAACAAAGAATACTTGGCGTTTTAAGCCGATTGTGTTGCGCGCCTCAATCAGCTTGGCCACTTGCTGCAACTGATTGCCGATGCCCGTTTTGGCATTAATGAATAACGGCGTGATGGTGGTGTTAGTGGAAGTGATGATGGGATTAAGTGTGTCGGATGCACCCAAGCCTTGCGCGATTACGTCGTCTGCCTCGCGGATGAAATCATTAGCACTATCCAAATTAGACAAGGCTTTGAGCGCGTTCAGCCGCGCAACCGAAGGAGCAGTGGTATTAAAACCGCTCAAGCCAAATGAGCCTGTAGAAGGAATCGCCAAGACGCGCGGTGTCACCCCCGCCGTGAACAAGGCCGAACCGGCAATGCTCGTCACCATCGGAAAATTTTGCGCGCCATTTTGTTTGCCGGTCACATCTGCCAAACGTCCGCCCCAGCCCGTGCGAGAAAAATCATTTGAAATCGAAGCTTGCCATTGATTTTGCTGATCGGCATGTGAGAAAAGTTGTTCGGGTTTTGCTTTTTTGATGTTGGTGTAATCGGCTTTACTCAAGGGCTCAACCAGCGTGCCCACGTTGCACATTACTGCTAATTTCCCCGCATCCCACACCGGCTTCAAGGTCGCCATTTGCGGGTGAAAACCAAAAGCCGTCGACAGGCTTGAAGGATTAATGGTAACTAGCTCGGATTGCGGAAGTGCCACGCCGGTCGTGCCGCCGCGTGCAGTTGAATACAAGTTGTAGCCGGCGGTATCGTTGGGAACGATTAAATTATTGGCATCATTGCCGCCAAACAAAAACACACAGACCAATGCCTTGTAATCCGAGACGGGTGGCGTTTGTGCGAGTGCATTTGACAGCCCCATGAACTCGAACGCACCAGCGGCGGTGAAGGCGCCTGCGCCAGAGATGCCCTGCAATAATCGGCGTCGGGTAATGATGTGAGCCATGTTGTTACTCCTGTCCTAATGTTCTGATGAATGCTCGACTTGTTTTAGTGTTCGACCTGGGACTGGCTAGCGCTCAGTACCAAATAAGCCGCTGTCTTCGCACGTGTCAGGGTATCGGTCACGACAACCGCATTGACGGCATCGACAATTTTCTTTTGTGCGGTGGCCGATATTGAGCCATGCGCAAAAATGACCGATAGCTTGTCGACCAAGGCTACCGGTGTGGCGGCCATTGCCTGCCACGGTGCCCAGTTAATTGACGTGCCAACGCCGCCCTGCACGGTGGCATCCGCCGCGATCGCATTGCCCATGATGTAAGTGTTGAAAAAATTTGCGCGTGCAAATGAGGTGGTCGATGTCAAAATGCCAAATTCTGGCCCCACCTTACCGCTGGAAATCTGGTGCTCGGGTGAGTAGTAATTAAACACCGTTGGGGAATTAAATAAATTGAGCCCCAAGCTGCCCAAATTGCTGCCACCACGCAATAATGCATAGCCATCACTGGTTGCGCCCAAGCCTCGCAATGTGGAGGTTGCCAGCAGAACTGGATCCTTCAATCGCCCATAAGTGGATGCGGTTTTAATTTCGCCGCGCGCTTCGGGATCGAGCAAAATCGCACGGACAACGGCTTTTAAATCTCCGCGAACGCCTTGCCCGTTATCGTTAAACACCGCCGCAATCCGCGCAACATATGCGGGCGCTGGATCGCCAGAAACTAACTTTTGGATTAGTTGCTTGCTGATAAATGGCGCGGTGTTGGCATGCATAAACAGATTATTGAGCGCATCGCTCAAATCTTTATCGGGCGTTTGCCCGGCTGCCGTGACTACACCATTCAGCAGCGTTTTCGCGCCTATATCGTGGTTCGCTGCCACAACCGCCATCGGAAACTCGTAGTTCACGCCGTTGGTTGTGGTTGGAACACCACCGCCGACCGGTTGATAAGTCCAGCCCGTAAAAATGCGGGCAAAATTTTCAACAGTTGTCTGCGAGTACGAAGCGATAAGTCCACCATTCGCATCGCGCTTGATAGTCCCATCGAGATTCAATTCATATAAGCCGATGGAGAATAACTGCATGATTTCGCGGCCATAGTTTTCATTGGCTGAAATACCGCGCGCAAGATCGGGCTTTTTAGAATTGGCCATGTCCAAATAACGCCCCATGGCAGGTGATAACGTAACTGCCGCGAGCAAATCTTTGTAGTTGCCAAGCGCATTATCAAGAATAATCTGCTGGTATCGACCCATGCCGTACGGGTGGTAAATTTCCACGCCGGAAGTCACAAAAATTTGCGAAAGCGCGAACGCCACGCGCTGACGCAATTGATCGTCTCCGCCAAGTGCATTTTGCATAAACGCGATTTGGATCGGGAACAGAGTGTAGTTATCACGATAACAAATATTTTGCGGGTCGGTAGCAGGCTTGGTGTTGTCGTTGGTGCAGTTTGTTGGCGAGGTATAAGTCACGTAGGGAAGCTGCGGATAGTTCGATTTTGGCATCGCCAGTTGTTCGTCTACCCACGCCGTTATGCCAATTGACTGAATCCGGTTGGCCTGCGCCTCGGTCGCACCAAAAGTGGCTTGCTGTAGCAGGCGGTAGGCATCTGACACCTCCGCAGTTGAGGTTCCCGGCACACATAAATTCGCCCCTTCGGGAATCCATGTCTGGTCGTTCATGTCTTGGTAGACCGGCAATGCCGTCGAGAAACGATGGTTGATCGTAAATCCAGCGTAGTTACGGTAAACCGGCTGTGTGCCCGCCGCACACTTACCGGCGACAGGAAATAAGGCGTACGAAACAATGGCTTCAAATTGCCAACCGCTATACGTTTGCCCCGCAGCGATGGCTGCAGCGCGATCACGCGCTTCGTTGTCTTTTAAGAGTTTGCATTCGCCGGGGGAAGCGGTGAAGAAGTGGGTGTTATAGCCGTAAGAATAAAAACGACAAACCGGATAAGCGCCCGGTGGCGCATCAGCAGCCGTCCGCCAAACTTTGTAATTTTGTCCGGTCCGCACCCAATCGGGGCCAGCACTACCTTTATCGATGCCGTCGGCCTCACTTGCGGCTTCGGTGCGGAAATAATGATTGAGCTTGGTGTTATAAAACTCAATCGAATCGACAACAGCGGCACTCGCCGTTGACGACACTACTACCAAAATTAGCGCGGCGAAGATCCCCAAGAGGGGTATTTGAAGACGGTGATAGCAATTCTGGTATTGGTGGTGATTAGCGCTCAACTTCATGCTGCCCCCGATATTTCTAAAATGAACGAGCTAACGACGTAACTCATTATAAAACCGCAAAATTGTGACCATTTCGTTAATGTGCGTTGCCTAATTTGGACAAGTACCATGTTGAAACATTACGGTCGATCGGGTTCGCATGTGCGATCCATCATCCACGATCCACAGCTGATTACTCGTTAACAAATCATAACTCTCTATCAACGCACTCGCAATCGTCGTGATGACGCCCAATTGTAACCATAGGTTGCTGGTTTGGTCGGTTGTCGCTTGTTGACGACAAAATGGCGGGCGGCGGCAGGCTGGCTACAAAGTTGAAACGAAGGGCGAGTGCTTAACGGTCGAGAAAGCCATGCCTATTCATGCCACATTACGTTGCACGTCACATGTCGTATCTTGCTTGCATCGTATTTATTAGCGGGGCGCCCGACCTGGTAATAGCCAAGGGATTAGCTGATACGGGTCGGCTGCGTCACCTCGGCCATTGTTACGATCGAGTTTTTGGTTACTTGCGCAACCTAAGAACCGAAAATCGTTCCAGCCGCGATGGCGTAAGCTGCTGCAAACTCAGCCGGTGAGGCTTTTTTTCCATCTTCGTGCTTCAGTTTTGCGATTTCAATTTGCCCGCCTTGCGCGGTGATAAACATCGCCGAATCGGTAATCTTGGTAATTTCGCCAGGCTTGCCGACTACCGCACCATAGGTTCTGACGGAATGCGCTTTGCTGCCAAAAAGTTGCACTTTTTTGCCAGCCAATGTTGTCCACGCGCCGGGCGCCGGATCGCAACCGCGAATTAAATCATGCACAAATCGCACATTGTTGTTGAAGTTAATCTTTGATTCAGCTGCCCGGCACCAGCCTTCGTAGCTCGCTTTGGATTCGTCTTGCACTATTTCCGTATGCTTTCCCGCGACAACCAAATCCGCCGCTTCCAGCATGGCCGCCACACCCTGCGGGAAGAGCCGATCAAAATAGACCGTACCGAGCGTATCATTTTCGGAAATTGCGGTTGATGCTTGCAAAATGATCGGGCCTTCATCGAGACCATCGGTGGGCCGAAAAATCGTCAGGCCGGTTTCCGTTTCACCGCAAATCAGCGGCCAGTTAATCGACGATGGGCCGCGATATTTCGGCAGCAGCGACGGATGATATTGAATCGTTCCGTGTCTGGGAATATTCACGAACTCTTGCGGCGCGAATTGCAGAACATAGGCCATGATGCCAATGTCGACTTTCAGTGCGCGCATGGTGTCCACCGCTTGCACATCCGTCAACTTGGGGAACTGAAAAACACGTAACCCTTTTTCCTGAGCGGCAACCCGCAACACATCGGGTCTGGCGCCTTCTTTTTCCGGCGCACAAAAAACCCCGGCAACTTCATCGCCACGCGCTAAAAATGCTTCTAGAACAGCTTTGCCAAAGTCTTGTTGGCCGATGATGGCGATTTTCATGTTGCGCTCTATATTAGATTGTTAAAAATAAGACTCAAGCGCTGAAGCGGATTTCAAGGCATTTATTTACCGAAATCCGCTCCAGATCTCGTGCTTACTGTTTTTTAGGCGTTGCCGTAAACGCGCCCGCCGCTTTCATTGCGTTCACTTTTGCGTCGTCATAGCCCAACACATTTTTTAAAACGTCGTCATTGTGCTCGCCTAAAAACGGCGCGCGCTCGAGCTTAGCGGGCGAAGCGGAAAGCTTAATCGGCATCCCGACGTTCCACCATTTGCCGCGTTTCTCGTCTTCCATTTCGACATACATTTCCCGGCCTCGAATGTGCGCATCATTGGCTAAATCTGTGGTGGACATAATTGGGCCGCAGGGTACGTCGATCGGATTCAAGATGGCCATGAACTCGCGTTTAGTATGGTTCGCGGCGAATGTTGTAATCAAGGTCCACATCTCTTGCTGGTTTTTACGCCGCTCGCCAATCGTGGCAAATTTAGGATCGGATGCCAAATCCGGCTGCCCAAGAGCCGGCCCAATTAGGTTGCCCAAGTTATTCCAAACCGCTTCTTGCACCACGACGTAAATGTAGTCGTTCGGGCCATGCGGCTTGCAGTGAATCGCGTTGCCAAGCTGGCCACCACCGGAATCATTACCAGCACGCGGCACATCGCCCATACCCATGCTGGTCGGGACGGAATATTCCACCAATGCCTGCCGCTCAAGGCGCTGATGATCGCGCCATTTGACGCGGCATAAATTCATTACGCCATCCATCATCGCCACTTCCACATATTGACCAATCCCAGTACGGTCGCGCTGATGCAAAGCAGCCAATAGGCCAATCGCCAAATGCAGACCGGTGCCCGAATCGCCAATTTGCGCACCAGTCACGTAGGGTGCGCCATCGAGGGTTCCAGTGGTACTCATCGCCCCGCCCATCGCTTGGGCGACGTTTTCGTAGGCCTTGAATTCGGCATAGGGGCCAGTTGAGCCAAAGCCTTTGATGGAGCCCATCACCACGCGTGGATTGATGGCGTGAATTTTTTCCCACGTAAAGCCCAAACGATCCAACACACCAGGACCAAAATTTTCCATCACGATGTCGGAGGTTTTGAGCAGATCGACAAATACTTCTTTGCCTTCGGCCGATTTCATATTCACCGTGATCGAGCGTTTGTTGCAATTCAACATCGTGAAATAAAGCGAATCCGCACCCGGAATATCGCGCAGCTGCCCTCGTGTTGCGTCACCCTGCGGGGGCTCAAACTTGATCACATCCGCCCCCATCCAGGCAAGCAATTGCGAGCAGGTTGGGCCAGCTTGTACATGCGTCATATCTAGGATTCTTACGCCCTTCAATGCTTCCATTTTAGCGCTTCCATTTTGCGTTCTGATTAAGTTTTAAAGCGAACAGAGCGATTCTCGTTCAATAATTAATTTCACGGAGAACACTTCAGCCGCCAATTTTTTTGGCGGTCGCCGGATTCAAACTGGTAATACGTCCGCTCTCCGTGCCCGCCGTTTCATCAATGATGGCATTAATCAGCGTTGGTTTTCGCGAGCGGATCGCTTCATTCATCGCGGCGCGCAATTCTGCCGGGGTGGAAGCTCTGACACCCACGCCGCCAAATGCCTCCATCAGCATCTCATAACGGGCTCCTTTGACAAATACGGTTGGCGCGACATCCACGCCACCTGTTGGGTTCACATCGGTGCCGCGGTAAACGCCGTTATTGTTCATGACCACCACGCAAACAGGAAGATTGTATCGGCAGATAGTTTCGACCTCCATACCCGAAAAGCCAAAAGCAGAATCACCCTCGACGGCAATGACGTTGAGACCGGTCTCAACGGCAGCCGCCACCGCGAATCCCATGCCGATGCCCATGATGCCCCAAGTGCCAACATCCAAGCGCTTGCGCGGCTGATACATATCGACAATGCTGCGCGTAAAGTCCAGCGTATTGGCGCCCTCGTTGACCAGCATCGCCTCCGGGTTGGCTTTGATGATATCTCGCACTACATTGAGTGCGCTGTGGAAGTTCATCGGCGATGGATCTTTAGCGAGCGTTTCGGCCATCTTCGCCAAGTTTTTTTTCTTGCGCGCATCAATCGCATCTAACCATTCGGCTGTAGGCTTAGTCCAGTTGGAACCGATGCCCGTCAGTAGCGCTGACACGCAAGAGCCAATGTCACCAACCACCGGGGCATCGATCGCCACGTTACTATCCATTTCGGTTGGCGAAATATCGATCTGTACATATTTTTGGCTACCCCACGCTTTGTGTTCGTTTTCATTTGTACGGCCCCAAGTTTTGCCCTTGCCATGCGAAAGCAGCCAGTTCAAACGCGCACCGATCAGCATCACTACGTCAGCTTCGGGCAGCACAAAAGAACGAGCAGCGGCGGCAGACTGTGCGTGCGTATCCGGCAAGATACCCTTCGCCATCGACATCGGCAAATACGGGATACCCGTTTTTTCAATGAATGCGCGAATAGCTTCATCTGCTTGCGCATAAGCGGCACCCTTGCCGAGCAAGATCAGAGGACGCTTCGCACTCTTGAGCAAATCAATCGCGCGCGTGATCGCATCATTCGCGGGAAGTTGGCGCGGCGCGGGATCAACTACTTTGATGAGTGATTTCTTGCCCGCCGCCATATCCATCGTTTGTGCAAACAGCTTTGCTGGCAAATCAAGATATACGCCACCGGGACGGCCAGATACTGCAGCGCGGATTGCGCGTGCCACACCCACGCCAATGTCCTCCGCATTAAGCACACGAAACGCGGACTTGCAGAGCGGCTTGGCAATGGCTAGCTGATCCATTTCCTCGTAATCGCCCTGCTGCAAATCAACGATCTCACGTTCACTCGATCCCGAAATCAGAATCATCGGGAAGCAGTTGGTCGTGGCATTTGTCAAGGCCGTCAAACCATTGAGAAAACCTGGAGCGGAAACGGTCAAACAAACACCCGGCTTTTGCGTAATGTAGCCTGCAATGGCTGCGGCATTGCCCGCATTTTGCTCGTGGCGGAAAGAAATGACACGCATACCGGCAGCCTGCGCCATGCGCGTCAAGTCGGTAATAGGAATGCCGGGCAGACCGTAAATTGTATTGAGCCCGTTGAGTTTAAGCGCATCAATGACCAAATGAAAGCCGTCGGTGGTGTCGGGTTTTGCGGGCGTTTGTGCGTTTGCATCGGTTGTCATGCTCAATGTCCTCGCGCTGTTATTTTCGTCTGCGCTGCCATACGGATTTTTAGAAATTTCTAGTTTCGACTGTGTACTACTCAACTACTAATTGGAACTATTATTGGCGGCCGCTACGAGCGCGTGGCGCAGCCAATCAAGTTGGCTAACTGCCTGCAATTTAATCTAAAGCGTTACGACGAAAATGCGGTGTAAAGCGTGAACATTCAAACGATTTAACAGCTAAATTATTTGTATTTGCGTTGCAATTACGCTAACCACCTTAAAAGCTAAAAAGCAATTTACATCGCAGCCAAAACATGTGACCTCAAATAACTAGTAACATCATAAAAACGCGTCTCGCAGCACGCCTTGATTCTTGTCAACCCAACCTCTATAGATTGCGCTCCGTCATGACTTTGCTCACCAGCCATCCACAACGCGACCTCATTCGATTGCAACTTGCGCGCAATATTGTTTTACGAACGCTGAAGCCGCGTCTTTTCACCGAACTCGAAAAATATTTGGAAATCGCCGATTTTAAAAAAGGTGATGTATTGCTTAGCCAAGGCGATCACGACATGGCGCAATTCTTTGTGTTGGATGGCGTCTTGAAGCGCGTGGTGTCGAACCAGGAAGGGAAGGAAATGATCCTGCGGTTTTCAAAAGAAGACGATATGGACACCAGCTATGCGGCTTGGCGGTTGCGTATGCCTGCGCCGTATGCGATCCGCGCCGTCACCAAGGGCCGCGTGGCCAAATTAACGATGGAGGCGTGGGGCGAATTTTTGGAGCGTCACCCGACGATCAAAAGTGATTTTGAATATGAGGTTATGCATTTGATGTCGGAGGTGATGTCGCACACCATCACGCTACATTTGCTCGATGCCGCCGGGCGCATCGAACGGTTTCAACGTAAATATCCTGACATGTACGAGCGTGTGCCGATGAAAGAATTGGCATCACATTTAAATCTCTCTCCAGAAACCATGTCTCGCATGAAGCAAAAAAAGAAGGCGCTTACGCCACTAGTGAAGCCGAGCGAGGTGGGCTATGGTAATTTTGGCTAATTAAAAAATCTCAGACTTCAAATCAAAAAAGCCCATGCATTGCATGGGCTTTTTCATTGCCGTCCGGATAGCTGAGATGCCGATGATTATCCAGACGAACGTGACTCTGAGTTTTGCAAAGTCATTTTAGTGCGCATTGGCTTTAAGACAAACAGCGCAAGCACCGCGGCAAGGGCATTCATTCCAGCAGCGAGGTAAAACACGGCATGCCAGCTGCCAGTGGCCGTTGTAATCATGCTGGAGAATGGCACCAGTAGGGCTGCCGTTCCTTTTGCGGTATAGAGTAGCCCCGCATTGGTGGCCGCAAATTTCGAACCGTAGGTGTCACCGCATGTGGAGGGGAAGAGGCTATAAATTTCTCCCCAGGCAAAAAATACAAGGCCAGTCAGGATCACAAACATCAATGGATCAGCACCAAAGTTGGCCAACAAAACGATACCAACAGCCTCAATACCGAAGGCTATAAACATGGTGTTCTCACGGCCGATATTATCGGATACCCAGCCAAAGAAGGGGCGTGTAACGCCGTTTAGAACTCGATCAATCGATAACGCAAACGTTAACGCCGGCAATGTCAAACCCATAATTGAAACGGGCACATCGCCAATATGCAAATCCTTCGCAATCGGCCCCAACTGCGCCGTCGCCATCAGCCCACCAGCCGCCATCATGACAAACATCGCGTACATCAGCCAAAATACGGGGGTTTGGATCATTTCCTTCCAAGTGTAATCAACCTTGGTTTGAATGACAGAAGCGGGCTGTGGGACATCCGATTTTTTGGGGGCCAACAACCCAAAAGAAACCAAGAAAACAACAATACCTTGTCCAATACCAAAGTATAAAAACGCTGCCTCGTAACCATTGGCTTTGATAATTGCCTGAATTGGAATGATGGTTAAGGCAGAGCCCATTCCGAAGCCGGCAGCCGTCAAACCGGCAGCCAAACCACGGCGATCTGGGAACCACTTTAGGGCATTCCCAACGCAGGTTCCGTACACGGCTCCAGCGCCGATTCCGCCAATTGCGGCAGCGACATAGAGCATCGTAAGTGAATCAGCAAAAGAATTCATTACCCAAGCAATGCCCACCAATATACCGCCCCACATCACAACGGGACGTGGACCATATTTGTCGACCAAGTAGCCCTCGATGGGTACTAACCAAGTTTCAGTTACAACAAAAATCGTGAACGCGACCTGAATAGCGGTTCGACCCCAGCCAAATTTAGCATCCATTGGATTGACGAATAAGGTCCACCCATATTGCAGGTTCGCAATCATCGCCATGCAGATGATGCCTAAAAAAAGTTGTAACCAGCGGTTAATTGCCGGTTTTTTCACGCCATTTATTGTTTCCTCAGTCATGCTCTCTCTCCAAAAAATTATCGCTATTTTGCGAAGCTATTTTTTCCTACGACATCAGTGTCTTCGCGAATCGCTTTTTTTGTATTGACTGGAATCATCCTTCCATGGGCGAAATGTCAGACATCAATTTTTAAGAGCAGCCTGCGTTTTTATGGATATAAATACAAACACTCAAGTTCCTTGGTTTGATTTTCAATCAGACCAAACTCAGCCCAACACCTCAACGGCTCGATGGTGTAGCCAACCAAACGGCATCTATGCAACAATCTTGACAGCGCTTTTTCTAGCTGCACGCTTTGCCAACAACATGCCGACGCCAACCACCAACAAAGCACAAAATAGTGGAGTTGCATATCCCATCCAAGCCATGTTTTGCTCAATCCACTGCTTATCCACCGGATCAGTAATCGCCATTTCGCCTGCCACAAAACCTAGCAGCGCTGCACCGATTGTGATGATGGACGGAAAGCGTTCCATGAGCTTCAGCAACAGTGTGCTGGCAAAAATAATCAGGGGAATACTGATCGCCAAACCTAGCGTGAGCAGCAAAATATCGTCCTTGGCAGCAGCGGCGACCGCAATCACATTATCCAAACTCATGACCAAATCAGCAACCAAAATAGTGCGGATTGCGGAGCCCAGATGCGAATGGCTTTTGATACTGCCATCGTCATCATCTTCGGGAATCATCAATTGAATACCGATCCAAATTAATAGCAGCGCGCCGATAATTTTCAGCCACGGCAACGCCAGCAACTTGACGGCAAATATCGTAAGAGCGATCCGCATAATAATCGCGGCACCACTGCCCCAAAAAATGGCTTTATTTTGCTGGCCGGGTGGCAGGCCGCGAGCCGCGAGGGCGATAACAACGGCGTTGTCGCCGGACAGCACAATATTGACACCAATTATTTTAACTAACGCAATCCAAAATACGGCAGTGAGAACAGGGGCGAAAAGTGGCGGTAAAAAATCCATGTTTCTGTCCAACCTAAAGAGATCCAGTGAAAATAGCGTTGAAACGCAAAAAACGGTGCGCCAAATCAAACAATCAGGCGAACACGATGCTTGCAATGGTTATAAAATGATTGTGTATGAGACATGACAACCGTGATGCGCTTTCAACCGTTTGATGAATATTGTTGCATGGATATTAACGCTGTTATTGCTGCATTATTTTAATGGCCCAGATATCAAATTACTTTCGCGCCAATTGGATGCACCGAATGCCCACTATTTACATACAGAATAGCTTGAACGCGAGACCGCTACGTGCGTTCGTACGGGATCCGCTATGGAGAACATGCTGTGTTTATCGTTTTTGTGTTGGCGCAATCGCATTTTTATCCTTACTGACTAACCCTGTTTTTGCTCAAGGTGTTCAAAACCAAAACCCCGTTCTGCACGCGAAACTAGCTTCGGCATCTGATGCCGCGTCGACGGCAGTGTTTGATAACGAGATACTCGCCGCGAAAACTGCATTTGATCAGCGCGACTTGAGAGCACTCGATACCGTACGCCAAAAAGTTTTCCGCCTCCAGCAACAAAATAAACTGCAAAGCGAGCATCCACTTGCGCCCTATGTTTTTTATTGGTGGGCAGGTGCCAATCTGGCGGCTGCCAACGCGTTTGCCGTAACCGAGGCGAGCACGATTCAAGCCTTCCTCGCCAATAATCCGGAAACGCCCATCGCTGACAGCTTACGCCGCGATTGGCTCAGAGCGCTCGGTAAGCTCGATCGATGGGATTTGTTTAACCCGGCTTTCGCCAAGCTCATGACTGATGATGCTGAGGTAACTTGTCATTCATGGCGGTATCGTTTGATGCAAAATGACTTGGATGCCGCATCGGAAGCGAAAGCGTTGTGGAACGTCGGAAAAGCGGCTCCGGAATCTTGCTATGCCGTGTTCCAAACCATCAATGACGCTAACGCCTCAAATTCGTTATCAACGGACGATATTTGGCGGCGGGTGCGATTGCTGCTGGAAAACAAATTGATCAACGACGCGCGCCGCAGCGCGGCCTTCGCTAAAAATTTATCCCCCAACTTTGAGCGCACGACGGCCAGTATTAATCTCGACCCGCGCTCTTATTTGTCGCGCGAAAAGCCAGACGCGAAATCACGCGCTTCGGTTGAGCTCTACTTATTTGCCGTTACCCGTTTAGCGCGCGATGACCCGAGCAGTGCCGCGGCATTACTCGAAAAAAGCGCCGACAAACTAAGCGCCGTTGATCGCAGTTATGCTTGGGCGCAAGTCGGGCAGTACGGCGGCATGCAGCATGAGCCGGATGCCTTGGATTGGTTTTTACGAGCGCAAGATGCTCCACTAAACGATAACCAAGCAGCCTGGAAGGCCCGTGCAGCCTTGCGTTTGGGGAAGTGGCCGCATGTACGCGCAGCCATTTTAGCGATGTCAACGATTGAAAAACGCGAACCCTCATGGCGCTATTGGCTTGCACGATCCTTGGAACACTCAGCGGAAAAAAGTCCGCCTGCGTCCACAAACAGCATAATCACCCCAACTGCCAATGAGCCGCTAGCCGAACAAATCAAAAATTTGAAAGAACCGTTGGCACGTGAAAATAATTTTTACGCGCTACTTGCCGCAGAAGAATTGGGGATGACAACCCGCCCAAATTGGCAAGGCTACAAACCGTCTCCGTTCGAAGTTGATGCAATGGCGGGACGCGCCGGTATGAAGCGGGTTTTAGCACTTTACCGTTTGGAATTAAAGCCAGAAGGTCTGCGCGAATGGCAGTTCGCCACGCGACTTTTTAACGATCAAGAATTACTCGCGGCAGCCGAGGTGGCACGCCGCAACAACATCCCGGATCGCGCGATTAGTGCGGCGGATCGTACGCTAGTGCTGCATGATTTTTCGCAGCGTTATCCGATTCCGTATCGCGACGCGTTGAAACCCAGTGCCGAGAATCATCAGCTAGATGAGGCGTGGGTATATGGCTTGATACGTCAAGAAAGCCGCTTTATGGCCGATGTGAAATCGCGCGTCGGCGCAATGGGCTTGATGCAGCTGATGCCCGCCACTGCAACCTGGGTTGCCAAACAGGCAGGCATGAGAGATTTTTCAGTCAGTCGCGCGCTCGATGTGCCGATTAATTTGACGCTGGGCACATTTTATTTGCGTCATGTACTCGATGATTTGGGGCATCCCGTCTTGGCGACCGCCGCCTATAATGCCGGCCCTGGACGGGCGCGGCGCTGGCGTGCTGAAACGCCGCTCGAGGGTGCGATTTATGCAGAGACAATTCCGTTTGCTGAGACTCGCGATTACGTGAAAAAAGTGATGACCAATAAATGGTACTACCGCAGTCGTTTTGGCGCGGCGCCAATGACACTAGCGGAAATGATGGGCACAGTTCCGGGGCGGACGGGCGGACGCGGTGCAGGCACATTGCGCACGGCGGCGGTAGGCGCGCCAGTGGGAATCGCAACATCGGTGCCCCCTTTTGAAGCGTCACCTATGCCCCCACCCGCGATATCGACCGAAGCGGCAATCAAAATTTCTGGCCAATCTCAGTCTCAGTCGCAGCCGCTATCAGTATCACTGCCGAACCCATCAGTGCAAAATTTAACGCCACCGAATATTGCAAAATAATCATGAAGATTCAAAAAATATTACTCTTAGGGGGCTCGGGTTTTATTGGCAGCACGTTGGCCGAGCAGCTCGTCGAGCGTGGCTATTTTGTCACCGTCCCAACCCGCCGCCGCGAACGTGCGAAGCATTTGTTGTTGTTGCCAACCATTGATATTGTCGAAGCCGATATTCACGATCCCAAGGTGCTGGACGCGTTGGTGCGGCAACACGATTGCGTCATCAATCTCATCGGTATTTTGCATGGCGATTTTGAACGCGAGCATGTGGCGCTTCCTTCCTTGGTGGCGGAGGCTTGCGCAAAAGCTGGCGTAAAGCGGCTACTTCACATGAGCTCGCTCGGTGCTGACGTGAACGGGCCGAGCCAATATTTGCAATCGCGCGGCCGCGGCGAGCAAAGCGTTTGGGCGATGGCAAAGCGCAACCCGCATCTACAGGTGACGGTGTTCCAACCGTCCGTTGTGTTCGGCGAACGCGATCAGTTTCTAAATAAATTTTTGAGTTTGATCTCGCTTTTTCCGGTGATTCCGCTCGGCTCACCTGGGGCAAAATTTCAACCGGTTTGGGTGGGCGATGTGGCCCGTGCCATCGCGACCAGTGTCGAGCTTAGTAAAACGCACGGCATGACTTATCCGCTGGTCGGTCCAACGGTTTATACGCTGAGGGAGTTGGTTGAGTTAGTTGTCACCATGTCTGGTAAACCCCGCGCCGTTATTGGGCTTCCAGCCAGTCTATCGACGTTGCAGGCGACCGTGTTTGAGTTTTTACCCGGTAAAATTATTACCCGTGACAACTTGCGCTCGATGAGCATACCCAGCACCTCAGATGCACCGTTCCCGGCGTTATTTGGCCGCGCTAGCGAACTTGAGAGTACGGTTCGCAGCTATATGAACGCCACCGTTGGCCGGGCACAGTACCCTCGGTTCCGGGAACGTGATTGAGTGCAGGACATTGGCGTTTGGTAAGCTTTTTCTCATCACCCCGCCGTTTTCTCATTCGGTTACCGGCCTGCATCATCCACCCGCTTATTTAATTTTTTACCTTTATCGCAAAGAACAACCATGTCATTAAGCCTCGTCATCGCCAATAAAAATTATTCATCTTGGTCTATGCGGCCATGGGTTTTACTTCGGCAATTTGATATTCAGTTTGAAGAAATTATGCTGAAGTTTCACAGCCGTGAATGGGAGGAGCTTTTGCCACGTTATTCACCGTCGCGCATGGTGCCGGTGCTGTGGAACGGCAAGCCGGGTAGCGGTGACCCGGTTTGGGAATCCACCGCGATTTTTGAAGCGATTGCCGAGTGGTTCCCGCATCTGCCGGTCTGGCCGCGCGATGCCGCAGCCCGTAACCTCGCCCGCTGTATGGTTGCTGAAATGCACGCCGGGTTTCGGCCATTGCGCACAAACATGCCGATGAATATTCGCGCATCGTTGCCTGCCTTGGGCATGTCGCCGGATGTCGCGCAGAACATTGCACGGATTGAGGCAATCTGGCGTGATGCCCGCGCCCGCTTTGGCTCGAAGACCAATTCACCGTTTCTGTTTGGCGAGTTTTCGGCGGCCGACGCGATGTTCGCGCCGGTCGTCATGCGCTTCGCCACCTATCAACCAAAACTTGCCAGCGATACGCTTGCCTATTGCGAGGCCGTCAAAGCTGCGCCCGGCGTCGCTGCTTGGAACGCCGCGTCATTGCTTGAGACAGAAATCGTGCCTGAAGATGAGCTACATCAAACGCCGGTTACAAAATAGAAACACTAGTATTGGCGAGGGTTTCAAAGCGAATTCGCCTCAAGAAGTCCGCCATTGCTTGTTTTTCACGTTTTTATCATTCAAAGACACAAAATGAAAATCTACACGGTCGGCGGCGCGGTACGCGATGGGTTGCTTGGCTTAGCGGTGCGGGATCGTGACTACGTCGTGGTGGGTGCAACAATTGAGCAAATGTTGGCGGCGGGCTACATTGCGGTCGGTGCCGATTTTCCCGTGTTTTTGCACCCCGAAACACATGAGGAATATGCCCTCGCCAGAACAGAGCGCAAGACCGCGCCCGGTTACAAAGGGTTTGTGTTTCACACTGCCACCAATGTATCGCTCGAACAAGATTTGCAACGCCGCGATTTGACAATTAACGCGATTGCGCGCGACGATGCGGGGCATCTCATCGACCCTTACAGCGGTGAAGCAGACTTGCATCACAAGCTGCTACGGCATGTCAGCGACGCGTTTACTGAGGACCCGGTGCGAATTCTGCGGGTGGCGCGTTTCGCGGCGCGGTTTGCAACGCTCGGCTTTACGGTTGCGCCGGAGACGATGTTGCTCATGCAGCGGATGGTGCGCGAAGGCGAAGCGGATCATCTGGTAGCCGAACGCGTGTGGCAAGAGCTGTCGCGGGGACTGATGGAAGCGACACCGGCCCGGATGTTTATGGTACTGCGGGAATCGGGAGCATTAGCGCGCCTGATGCCAGAACTAGGCGCTGACGAGGCGCAAAACGAGCGGACACTAGCGCAGCTACAAACGGCGGCAGAACACAATCTGCCGCTGCCAGTTCGGTTTGCAGTGCTCACGGCGTCTATCGGCAAAAGTGTCAACGGCAATGTTGCGACAGCGACAGTGTCAGCTGCGCATCCGATAAAACCACATCACCAAATAATTAATACACAACCGCTGGAAGTACTATGCGAACGTTTGCGCGTGCCGGGTGATTGCCGTGATCTGGCTTTGTTGGCGGCGAAGTGGCATGCCGATGTAGGCGATTCGTTGCGGCTCGATGCTAGGCAACTTCTCAGGTTGTTCGACCACACCGATGCATTGCGTCGCCCCGCGCGGTTCGTGCAATTGCTCGATGCTTGTCGGTGCCTGAATTTGTCCAAACCGCCCTCAGACAACATGAATAAAAGATCGCCAGATGAATCCAATACATCTTGTTTGCAGCCCGATTTGCAGCAGAAATATTTACAGCACGCCATGACGCGCTTGCAGGCACTGGACCAAGGCTCCGTTGCAAAATACGCGATGGCAAACGATGAAAAACACGCTACCGTAGCCGGCAACACCATTGCCGATGCGATTCACGAAGCGAAATTAAACTTACTCGAATCATTTATCAGCGAACAAAGGAAGCCACCATGACAAGCTCAGAAACCACCCACGCGATCCGCATCCACGAGCACGGCGGTCCCGACGTCATGCGCTGGGAAGCGGTTGATGTTGACGCACCCGGCCCGGGAGAAATTCGTATCAAGCAAACTGCAGTTGGATTGAACTACATCGATACCTATCACCGTTCGGGGCTCTATAAAATTCCGTTGCCATCGGTGATTGGCCGCGAGGGTGCGGGCGTCGTCGAGGCGGTAGCGGGTGATGTAGAGGATTTAAAAGTCGGCGATCGCGTAGCTTATGCGTCCTCGCCCATCGGCTCATATGCTGAGCTGCGGCTCATGCCCGCCCACCGCGTCGTGAAAATTCCCGACAATGTTTCCGACCAACAAGCAGCCTCGATGATGCTCAAAGGCATGACCGCACAATATTTGATTCGCCGCACCTACCGCGTCAAGCCGGGCGATACAGTTTTATTCCACGCCGCCGCCGGTGGTGTGGGCTTGATGTTGTGCCAATGGGCAAAACATTTGGGCGCAACGGTGATCGGCACGGTCGGCTCGGCAGAAAAAGCGAAACTTGCCCGCGCCAATGGCTGCGATCACGTGATCAATTATTCGGCCGAAGATTTTGTGGCTCGCGTGGCTGAGATCACAGACGGCAAAAAATGCAATGTGGTTTACGATGGTGTTGGTAAAGACACTTTTTTAAAATCGCTCGACTGCGCACGCCCTCTGGGCACGGTGGCGCTGTTCGGCAATGCGTCGGGCGCGGTGCCACCGTTTGATCTTGGCATGTTGGCGGCCAAGGGCTCACTGTTCGTAACTCGCCCCACGCTCGATACCTATGTCGCAACACGCGAGGATCTGGTGGCAACGGCGGATGAGCTCTTTGATGTGGTTGGGCGCGGCCTGGTAAAAATTGAAGTAAACCAAACTTATCCGCTCAAAGAGGCCGCACAAGCACATCGCGATTTGGAGGCCCGAAAAACGACCGGCTCTACGGTGCTATTGCCTTAGCGCGTTAAATGATTAACCTATCAAAAATAGCTGATAACTTATGCGTTGATGATGGTGTACTCTATGCAATATCGGCACTAACATCAAGAGCATTAAACGAACTGAAAACATTAACAGGAGAACAGTATGTTTCGTAAAATTTTCACTGGGGTTGGCATCGCGCTTGTTACCTTGTCCGGTATCACCGCCGCTTTGTTATCGAGCACCGCCTTCGCGCAGTACCCCAACAAAGTCGTCAAATTAATTGTGCCATTTGCCCCCGCAGGCACCACTGACATCGTGGCACGCATTGTGGCCGATCAGTTGTCCAAAGAGCTGGGGCAGCAGGTGATTGTCGAAAACCGCTCCGGCGGCGGCGGCTCGGTTGGCGCCGATGCAGTGGCTAAATCTGCGCCAGATGGCTACACGCTCGGCGTGGCGACGGTATCAACGATGGCCGTGAATCCGGCTGCAAATCCACGCATTCCCTACAACAATTTTACCGACCTTATCGCCGTAACAAAATTTGTGGCTGTACCGAACATCTTGGCGGTGCACCCTTCCGTGCCTGCCAAAGATTTTAAAGAGTTTGTCGCGTTGCTGAAAAAAAATCCCGGCAAATATTCATTTGCCACCTCGGGTACCGCCGGGATCGGCCACATGATGGGCGAGCTTTTTATGGCCGCCACCAACACCGACATGGTGCATATTCCGTACAAAGGCGCAGGACCGGCGGTGATTGACGTCATTGGCGGGCAAGTGCCGGTGATTTTTGACAACTTGCCATCATCCAAAGCGCAAATCGATGCAGGCGGTATGCGTCTTTTGGCTGTGGCCTCGCCCAAGCGATTGGCCGCTTACCCATTGATCCCAACATTTGCCGAGCTAGGTATGCCCGAAGTAAACGACCGGGCTTGGTATGGCTTAGTGGTGCCCGCCAAAACGCCAAAGGAAATTATTGAAAAGCTCCATGCAGCTTCGGTAAAAGCCGTTAATAATCCCGCCACCAAAGAAAAATTAGCGCTTCAAGGTGCTGACCCAGTCGGCAACACACCGGCCGAATTTGCCAGTGATATCAAAGCGGAATACGACAAGATGAAGGCAATTGTCGTGAAAAAAGGCATCAAGCTCGATTGATTTTCTTCGATCGTTTGCTCCCCAATATTCGTGCAAACTATGTAAAGGGCCATCGTCTCTGGCGGCCTTCTACACGGTTTGTCGCGCCATCAGATCACTCTTAGAACCTCGCCCTAACGCACGACCCGCGTCCCCATGCTCGCTGCATGAGGCGTGGCAGGATTTCAATCTCCTTATCAACAGCCCCACATCGGCAAAAATCACAACAATTGACAAGAATTTTGCCCAATTAGGTGCTTCATCCCACGAACGGGGGATGGCGTAGAAAACGGGCGTGGGTCTTAATGTGCAAGTGAGTACAAGCAAGTACAAGCAAGTACAAGCGCGTACGCAACTACGACCCAAGGCCGTAAACAAGTCCGTAAACAAGTTCAAATAATCAACGAAACCGAAAAAACTTCATGACACGTGTATTAATTGTTGAAGATGATGTGGCGTTCCGTAGACGCTACGCCGCCATTTTGGCGCGCGATGCAACCTTTGAGGTTGTTGCCAGTGTCGGCACGGGCGGAGACGGCATGGCCATGCTAGAGCTACGTAAACCCGATGTGTTGTTGGTTGATTTGGGCCTGCCCGATATTTCCGGCATCAGCGTCATCCGGCATGCGACTCAAATACTGCCCAATTGCGAATCGATGGTCGTCACCGTCTTTGGTGACGAAGAGCATGTGCTGGCCTCGATTGAGGCCGGCGCATCTGGCTACTTACTCAAAGATGCCTCGGAAGAAAATTTTCTCGAGGGTATTCGTGAATTGATCGCCGGTGGCTCGCCAATCAGCCCGATTATTGCGCGGCGATTGCTAAAGCGTTTTCATGCCGATGCCGATGTGCCGCTAACGATTTCACCTGCTGATAGCGCGGCCAAGGTTGCCGAAGCTGAATCAGTAGCAAGCGAATCCGAAATTGCGCTATCGTCACGGGAGCGCGAAATCTTGTTGTTAGCCTCCAAAGGCTTTAACTACCCAGAGATGGGTAAACTAATGGGAATTTCGCCGCACACGGTCACCAGCCATGTTAAAAAAATATATCGAAAACTTGCGGTGCACTCGCGCGGGGAGGCTGTGTTTGAAGCAAATCGGATGGGACTTATTCGCACGCTTTGAGCGGATTGCGCTGCCTGCAAACCGCTTTTTCGCGAACGCTCGCGCTGCCCCCTCGCCCCTGCTTCCCTTATCGCCCCTGCTTCCCTTATTGCCCCTGCCGTCCCTGCCACCCCAGACCAATAATGCCTTTTCCATTCTCCTCTATGCTGGACGGCACACCGTCGCGAAGGCTTGGCTGCTATTTCTCGTCATTGCCTCCGCCAACGCTATTGCTCAACCCGTAGCGCAAACTGACGCCGCCGTAGCGCCTTTTCAGTTTATTTTCAACGAAGCCGAATTCAACGATGCCAATACCTTAGAGCCACCAACGAGTGGAGAATGGCGCACCCTTTCCTTGCCAGACAATTGGTTCAAACGAAAGCATCACCGTGACCAACTTGGCTGGTACCGGCTCAAAACTACGATCCCCGACAGTGTTCTGACAACACCCAAAGGGATTTCGATCTACATTCCGCGCGCAACCAACAACATCGCTGTGTTCGTCAACGGATCACTATGCGGGGTCAGCGGGGATTTTGATAAGCGCGAATTAAATTGGAATGTGGCACAGCATTTCACGGTGCCGTTATCGTTGCTGCGCGCCGGACAGAATGAAATATTAATTCGCCTGCACCCCAACGGCTTTGGCCGCGCCGGACTTTCCACGGTTCATCTGGGTGAAGCAACACTCATTCGGGATCGATGGGAACGCCGCTACTTTCTACAAAATACCGCGCCCAAGTTAGTTACGCTGCTGGTATTTTTATCCGGTTTGCTAAGCCTCTGGATTTGGCTTCGCCGACGCACGGAGGTCATGTTCGGACTATTTGCACTCATGTGTTTGGTATCGATTTTCAGAACGGCGAGTTATATCGTGCGCGATTCCGGCTCCATCTTCATTTCGCTGGTTGTTCCGTCGTTAGGTCTGTTGACTGCGCTACAGTTTAGCTTCGTCATCCGCTTTGCCGATGCCCACAGGCCGCGTTTCGAGCGGGCACTTTGGATTTTTGTCATTGTTGCCATAACCCTTTATTTATTCACCCCAGCGCAGTGGGGCGTGCTTGCAGACGCCTACTTCAATATTGCTATTGGCATGGTGGGGTTGGCCTGTTTTTTCGTCCTAACTCACGCGCTCTTCAAAGTGAGTTCAGCGCGCAACCAGCTCATGGCCGTCGCGTTGATGGTCAATTTGGCATTGGGCATCCACGATTTGATCAACTTCATGCAGCTATTGGCTTTTGACCATTTATATTTGTTGCCACTGGGGTTACCGCTTTTTTCAATTGCTGTCGGCTCGTTGCTCGTAACGCGGTTTGTTAGCACACTGAACAACTATGAAACCCTCAACGCGCAACTTTCAGAGCGCGTTGCCGAGCGCGAATCGCAGCTGCAATTGAGCTACGAGCGGTCGCGCGAACTAGACCAGCAGCGCGCCACCGCCGAGGAGCGCCAACGACTGATGCGCGATATGCACGACGGCATCGGCTCGCATCTCATGTCCACACTTGCGCTTGCGCGGATGGGATCGCTGTCAAATAAAGACATGACGGAGGTGCTAGCCGATTGTATTGATGAATTAAAGCTCACTATCGACTCCTTAGAGCCGGTTGAGCGCGATTTACTGGTCGTGCTGGGCAACTTGCGGTATCGATTGGAGCCGCGCCTCAATGCTGCCCATATATCGCTTGAATGGGCAGTCAATGATCTGCCACCCCTCACCTATCTCGATCCAGAAAACATCCGCAGCGTGCTACGCATCGTGCAAGAAGCGTTTACTAACACGCTCAAGCATTCGGGTGCCAAACGGATCACCATTTCCACCGGCATTGATCGCGCCAGCAATCGGGTGCTGGTGCGGATTACCGATGACGGTATCGGCGTCGATGCGGGAGCAGGCAGTGGGGAAAACGCGTTTGGCAATAATGTGCCAAATAGCGCGAGCAAAAAACAAAGCGAAGAAAAATACAGCGGCCGCGGCATCGACAACATGAAAAACCGCGCCGCAAAATTAGGCGGTGAGGTGCAGTTTATGGCGCTACAGGGTGGCGGGACTTGCGTGAATTTGTATTTGCCGATTCGGTGACGGAGCGATTTTCGGCTAATGCCCCAAAACTGCGTTGCGCGCCAATAGCGGATCAGCGCACCAAAGCCTAGGAGGTACGAGTGCGCGGTGTCCGCACCATCAGTGTCCTCGCGTCACACTTCGCGTTACCCAACCTACGGTTTCTGATGTAGGTGGGACTATCGCAACGCATGGTTCACTACCCCCGCAACGCCGTCAACACCTCATCCAGCATCTTCTTGGCGTCGCCAAACAACATGCGATTGTTTTCTTTGTAGAAGAGCGGGTTATCTACCCCCGCATAGCCAGAAGCCATGCTGCGTTTCATCACGATTGAGGCTTTGGATTTCCAGACTTCTAGCACGGGCATCCCGGCGATAGGACTGGATGGATCTTCCTGGGCGCTAGGATTCACGATGTCGTTTGCGCCGATGACCATTGTCACGTCGGTTGCGGGGAAGTCTTCGTTGATCTCGTCCATTTCCATCACGATATCGTATGGCACCTTCGCTTCAGCCAAGAGCACGTTCATGTGGCCGGGCATACGGCCTGCTACCGGGTGAATGCCGAAGCGGACGTTCACACCTTTTTCACGCAGGAGTTTGGTGATTTCATAAACGGTATGCTGTGCTTGCGCTACCGCCATGCCGTAGCCGGGGACAATGATGACGTTTTTGGCTTCACGTAAAAGCTCGGCAGTCTCAACCGCACTGATCGGCACTACCTCTCCAACCGGCTCAACAGCCGCACCAGTGCTGGACTTTGGCGCAGGTGCCCCGCCACCGAAGCCGCCTGCGATCACGCTGATGAAGTTGCGGTTCATCGCCTGGCACATGATGTAAGAAAGAATTGCGCCGCTGGAGCCGACCAACGCGCCGGTTACAATCAGTAAATTATTCGACAGCATAAAGCCCGTCGCCGCGGCCGCCCAACCGGAATAGCTGTTGAGCATCGAAACGACCACCGGCATATCTGCGCCGCCGATCGCCATGATGAAATGAATGCCCAAAATACCGGTCAATACGGCCGCCGCTAAGAGAATCAGCTGCCCTACTTGCGGATCATGCGTCATCACGAACATGGTGCCGAGAACGATCGTCCCGATAAGCATGACCAGATTGATCATGTGCCGACCGGGCAGCATGAACGGTTTGCCGCCGATGGACCCGCGGAGCTTGAGGAAAGCGATCACCGATCCGGTAAACGTTATCGCTCCGATGCAAACGCCGATGAAGATCTCGATGCGGTGGATCGTCAACTCGTTCTGCGGTATCGCAGAATCGCCGAGATATGTGCCAAAGCCGACGAGCACCGCCGCGAGCCCGACAAAGCTATGCAGCATCGCCACAAGTTCCGGCATCGAGGTCATCTGGACACGCGAGGCGAGAGCTGCGCCAACAAGGGCACCAACTATCAACACACCGCCCAGTATCGGCCAACCGCTCGGCTGCATCGCCGCAACCGTCGCCGCCAGGGCGATGAACATTCCGATGATGCCGTACCAGTTACCGCGCCGCGCCGTCTCTTGCTTAGACAGTCCGCCAAGGCTCAAAATGAACAACGCACTCGCGGCGATGTATGCAATTGTAATAAGGCTGGTTTTCATTCAGCTTTGCTAGTAGTCCTTAAATTGCCACTAGCCCGAGCTAGTGAATATCATTTAAATGAAGTTCTTAGGACTTACTCCGAATCTCTAAATTTCCACTAGCTTTAACTAGTGAGTAACATTTAACCGAGTCGTTAGGACTTACTCCTAATCTTTAAATTGCCACTAGCTTCAGCTAGTGGACCACATTGATCGTAGGCCGTGGGCTTTAGCCCCAATCTCGGAACTTCTGAAATCCCGCCCTTTTCAAAAAACTCTCAAACTCATCATCGAACGAAACATTCTCATGATGTTCTTCCTGCTTCGCAATATATTTACGGACGCTCGGCAAAGTGTCCTCATTCACTGACACAACAAAATACTCATCCTGCCAACCAAATTTCGTCTTTGTAAGATTATTCTTATTTATCCAAAACGACGATTCACCTTTGATCAATTGCATTAACTTTTCGAGAGTTTGATTTGTACCTAATGAGATCAAACAGTGGACGTGATCAAGATATCCGTTAATGAAATCGATATGAATTCCCTTCTCTCTCGCATTTTGTTTGATGTGCTCGAAAATTTGGGTGCGAATCTCATCTGTCAGATACGGATATCTGTCTTTCGTTGACCACACAAAGTGTAACCAGACTTTTACCCACGGCATATTCAACTGCAGCTATAAGGAAATTGCTTTTCTTAATTGGGCTAAAGCCCGGTCTTTTTTGCATCTTCGTCCACTAGCTAAAGCTAGTGGCAATTTAAATGAAGCTTCATGCCGCCATCGGTACTTCCATCTCTTAATCATCCGTCTGGTTCACAACCGTGCTTTACTTCCTGAACATCGCCAACATCCGATTGGTCACCATAAATCCGCCGACGATGTTGATCGTGGCGATCAGGACGGCGACGGCCCCGAGTATGGTGGTGATGCTGAGGTCGCCTGAAAGTTGGAGCATTCCACCGACCAGGATGATGCCGCTGATAGCGTTCGTGACGGACATCAGCGGTGTATGCAATGCCGGTTTCACGTTCCAGACGACCTGGAAACCGACGAAAACCGCGAGCATGAAAACGGTAAAATGCGACAGCTTGTTGTTCGGCACGAAATACGCTATCACGAGCAGGACGACGCCTATTGCGACCAAGGTGAGCGGATGCATTCCGCTTCCCTCATCTGCACTGTGAGCTCCGGCAGCTGCCTTCGCAACGGCGGCGGCGCTCGGCGTGCTTTTGGTAGGTACGCCGGGCTCAGGTGGTGCCGGCGGCAGCGGCGGCGGCCACATCATCTTGCCGTTGTCTAGAACTATCGCACCGCGGACGACCTCGTCGTCGAGATTAGCGAAAAGTCTGCCTTCATCATCACGCAGATCTGCAAGCAAGGCCGTGACAGTCGAGCCGTAAAGCTGACTGGACATCGACGCCATGCGCGAGGGCAGATCCGTGTAGCCGACGATGGTAACGCCTTTGTGTTTAACTACCGAGCCGGGTTCGGTCAGGACGCAGTTGCCGCCTTGTTCGGCGGCGAGGTCGACGATAACCGAACCGGGTTTCATCGATTCGACCATTCCCTGGGTGATCAGCTTCGGGGCAGGTTTTCCCGGGATCAGGGCCGTCGTAATTATGATGTCGACCTGCATCGCCTGTTGGGCGAAGAGCGCCATTTCCGCTTTCAGGAAATCGTCGGACATCTGCTTCGCGTATCCGCCTTTTCCTTCGCCTTCTTCTTTGATGTTCAACTCGAGAAACTCGGCACCCATCGATGCGACCTGATCTTTAGTCGCGGAACGCGGGTCAAATGCACGGACGATCGCACCGAGTCCGCGTGCTGCACCGATCGCAGACAGCCCGGCAACTCCCGCACCGATGACAAGCACCTTCGCCGGATCGATCCGGCCGGCGGCAGTGATCTGTCCGGTGAAAAAGCGTGGGAAATTATTGGCGGCCTCGATGATCGCACGATAACCGGCGATGTTTGCCATCGCGGATAGCGTGTCCATTTTTTGTGCCCGGGTGATCCGCGGAACGCTGTCCATCGCGAATACCGTTGCCTTTCGCTTAGCGAGACGGTCGATCACTTCGCGGTTCTGGCCGGGCCACATGAAACCGATCAGCCACCCGCCCTCGCGCAGAAGTTCCGCCTCGTTATCTTCGGGCGGACGGACCTTCATCACGATATCCGATGTGGCCCAGAGCGACGCAGTATCGGCAACGATCGACGCTCCCGCTTCCTGATACTCTGCGTCGCTGGCGTTTATCTCATTGCCCGCACCCGATTCAACGGCAACATCAAACCCAAGCTTTTTCAGTTTCAGTACGGTCTCGGGCGTGGCTGCAACACGGCGTTCGCCGGAATGAACCTCTTTCGGTACGCCAACGATAACATTCTTTTGTTCTGACATATTGATCGCGGAAAGAACGATGGGCCCAGACGAACGCTTTGGGCCCATGCTTGATCATGATGAAGGCGACGTTCGACGAATTAACTTTTATCCAGCTTTTGGACAGTAACGATAACAAGGGCATTTGAACCCGACGTTTTCACATAACTGATCCAAAATCCATCCTTGCGATATTCGACCATCTTAAAGATCGACCCGTCGGCTTTCGCTTCAACGGATTGGCCGAGGATGGCCTCGGGCTTTGGTGCTGCCGCATCGCCGGCACTGTAGTTGACCGAGATCGCACGAACCTTCTTCTTATCGTCGTAGAGAATGCGGGCCGATTCGTCATCAGAAAATTCCCAATAATCTTCGCTGTCCGTCTGTTCGCGTGCTTTGCCAAGCTTTTGGCGTACATCAGCCGTACTAGTGCCGATCATTATGCCTTTATAGCCCGTGTAAACCGCTTTGTTCTGCGCGGCAGCGGGGGTTGCGAAAACAAGTAAAGCCGTGAAAACAAGTACCGAACCGCAGACCAGCAGCGTTGCTCGAAGTGTTGATGCCATATTTCCTCCTTTCGTGGGAGTGGGTGCCAATTAATCGGGCAAAAGCCCCACAAATGATCGCGGAAATATAATTAAGGATATTAAGGACAAAATATCGGTATCAACGCGCAAATAATATGCGAAACGGCTCTATTTTTCAAGAATCGTCTTCATCGACGACAGGCCGTCGTCGAAATCTTTGCCACCGGCCGAATCCATATCGACGGCGAGCATGAAAAGATTCATCGGCCGCGGCATCGAGCCCGCGAAGCTCCACTTAACTCTGGTCTGTTCGGGGGCGATCGACTCGGTAATGATCGCAGCGTCTGCCGTCGACTCGAATGGCACCTTAAACCGGATCTGGCTGTCGATGCGTTCACCGTCGACAATATTTTTGATCTCCTGCTCGCCTTCGCCGACCTCAGGATTTTGGCTTTTCCAAATATTGGTAAAACCGGGCGTTCCGTCGGTCCCGCGAAATTCGAGAGCTATTGCCGGATCTCGCTTCGCCCAAGGCCCCCATTCATTCTGATTTTTGAGCATTTTCGCGTAGGCAAAAACCTCATCTTTTGGTTTGTTGATCGTGATCTCGCGTTCGACGCGGAAATCGGTCGGCGCGAGCATTACAAGTGCCGCGATGCCGACTACACCCAGGACGATAACTATTGCGAGGCCGATCAGGATCTTCTTTAACATTTGATGCTGCTCCTTCGGGGATTTTTGAGAAGCATAATCCAATCGGGAAATTTGTCAATGGGTTTACGGCAAGCGGCCCTCTTTTTCAGCTTCGGCGGCCGCCAGGGCATCCG
>JBBRAM010000013.1:0-113720 GCA_038206765.1 Burkholderiales bacterium
TGCCATGAGCTGCTCTATAAGTTTCTGGCTGGCTAACGGTAATGCGGGAATAGCGGTTTTGCGGTGCGACATGCGTGACTCCTTGGTGAGTTAAGAAGCCTAGCAAAAATTTAATCTACACAAAAATATTTATACCCTCAAACCAATTCATGAGTGAACGATGAATCGGCTCGGCTATATCGGTAAAATAGTTTCTATGTTGCTGGCGGTATGACTTGTACTAGCGCGCCGCCATATCCATATCGCCATATTTCCACATCTCACTGCAACCGCTTAATGTCCGGTTAATCCTATCTGTGTTCAGTTGCCATCAATGGCAACCAATATTTTATGTCTACCGAAAATCAAACAACACAATTCATCGCCCACTCGGCCCACGGTAGCCTACAAAACGTACCCCTATCGCGCAACAAATATCTGACCGGCGCAGCATGGGGATTGTTCGCTATTTCCATTTGGGTCGGGTGGATTTTGCTCACGCGCTATGGTGTCACGACTTCACTTTCGCCTTACGACATCACCGCGCTACGCTTTGCCTGCGCCGGGCTTATTTTGTTGCCGATAGTAATCCGCGAGGGTTTTGGACTCCGCAAAATCGGCTTTCCTCTTTGGGCAATTATCTGTTTCGGCGCGGGCGTGCCCTACGTGATGATTGCCTCGAGCGGTCTGCAATTCGCGCCTGCGGCACACGCGGGCGCACTCATTCCCGGCACTATGCCGCTGTGGGCGGCGCTGCTGGCGACGTATTTCTTGAAAGAGCACATTAGCGGCATTCGTAAATTGGGCCTAGCGCTAATCCCGATTGGCATCGTTATTTTTGTCGGTGCCGGGTTGACCCACTTCGAGACCGGCTACTGGCGCGGACATTTGCTGTTTCTGACCGCCGCCATGTGCTGGGCGAGCTTCACCGTGGCAATGCGTAAAGCCTCGGATGCAGGCTTTACGGCGCTGCATGCGGCATCGGTAGTTTCGGTCGTGTCGGCGATTCTTTATTTGCCAGTTTATATATTCTGGCTACCGCATCGAATCGCGGATGCACCGATGAGCGCCATTTTGATTCAAACAATTTACCAAGGCATTTTTGTGAGCTTTATTTCCTTGTTTGCGTTTGCACGTGCGGTGGCTATTTTAGGCGCGTCGCTCGGCGCAAGCTTTGCCTCGCTCGTGCCGGTATTGGCGATGCTGGCCGCGATTCCGTTGCTCGGCGAAGTACCTAAACCGGCTGACTATTTGGGCATCGCGGCTGTCACGGTTGGCGTATTTTTATCGTCGGGTGCATACCAAGCCTTACAGCAGGCAGCACAGCAAGCATTTTCAAATCGCGCTCGAAAAAACTAGCCGCACGGTCTATTTTTCAACCCGCATCTTCGCAACGACCTCCGAGCCACCACTGAAATAAGCATGTGGCATATCGCGGGTACGATGATTGCCATACGGAACACCGTTGGCATCAATTGCAATAAAGCCAACATCGGCATCAAAATCGCGACCAAGCTGATCGAGCATCGCCTCAACAGCTTGGGCCAGCGTCATGCCGCGCTCGACGTTATCCGATATTTGCCTACAGGCAAGTGAGCGAATCACATACTCGCCGGTGCCCGTCGCGCTTGAGCCTGCGAACACCGATGCATACGTACCGCAACCTGGCAGCGGTGTGTCGCCCACGCGCCCCGGCAGCTTCATGGTGTAGCCACCGGTGGACGTCGCAGCACAAATCACGCCCTGCGCGTCACGCGCCACCACGCCAATGGTGCCGCCGGCAAATTCGGGATGCGTTTTTAGAAAGCTGCGCAACTTGAATTGCCGTGATTCTGTCTCTGGCTGCCCCCGCGATTCCAATTCCGACTCCAATTTCGCACGTTTGTCTTGCCAATCAGCACGACGATCCGCTGTGATCGGATCGTAATCCGCATGCCCCATCACGCGCGCAAAGCGTTGTGCGCCGTCGCCGGTAAGCATCACATGATCGGTTTCTTCCATCACCTGTTTGGCGACAATGATCGGATTTTTCACTCGCTGCAAGCCAGTGACTGCGCCGATTCTCGCCGTCGAAAACACTTCTCCGGCACACTCACCGGGGGAAACCATCACGCAGGCATCCATCTCCACAAAACCATCCAGGTTCAGCACCGCACCTGTCCCCGCATTGAAGATGGAGTTATCTTCGAGTGCAACCGCTGAAGCAAGCGCCGCATCCAGCGCCGATCCGCCTGCCTGCAATATTTTACGGCCGACCTCAACAGCCGCTGACATACTGGCAACCGCTTCAGATTCTGAGCCTGGCCGCCAGCTACCGGCGCCGCCGTGTACGATTAACGAAATGGTCATGCTGAGCTCCAAAGAAATAAGTAATGTTAAGTGCCAAGATTATACGGTGGACAAACTGGAATCTGGAATAAGCCGATCATTGAATGCATCTATACTTTGCATCCGTGGCAATCCAATACGCATCATCCCGCAGGCGCTGCTACAATCTTCAAGCAAATCTTTTTCAAAAACAGGGGGCTTCAAATGTCGCTACGCGTATTGCTCGCAGTGCTATTCGCACTGATTACCAGTTTTATCACCGTCGCCACCGCTAATGCGGCAACGCCAAAGGCGAAGGATGCGCCCAGTCCGAAGCGTTACACGATCGAGCAATTCATGGCGACCACGACGTTGGGTGGCGCCTCGCTTAGCGCAGACGAAAAGCGCGTCCTTTTTCATAGCAATGCGACTGGTATTTTCAACGCTTACACCTTGCCCGTGTTACCGGTTGCCGGTGGTACTCCCGTTGCGTTGACTAAATCGACAACGGATTCGACCTATGCCGTCAGTTTTTTTCCAAACGATGATCGCGTCCTGTTTACGCACGACAAAGGTGGCGACGAGAACAGCCATCTTTTCGTTCGGGAGCTGAACGGTAGTGAAAAAGATTTAACGCCGGGCGAAAAAACCAAAGCTAGCTTTTTTGCTTGGAAACCAGACGGCCGCGCTTTTTATGTATCAACTAACGAGCGCGATGCGAAGTTTTTTGACCTTTATCGTGTTGATACCGCAACGTATGCACGCACCATGATTTACAAAAACGAGCAGGCTTACGCGTTGGGCGCAATTAGTCGCGATGAAAAATGGATCGCGCTCAACAAAACCAACACCTCGCTCGATAGCGATATTTATTTATTCAATGTTGCCAAAAATGAGACGACGTATTTAACCCCACACAAAGGCGCAATCACTTTCAATGCGGCCACTTTTGACCCTGCATCGACCAAACTATTTTTCCTTACCAATGAGGGCAGCGAATTCACAGGCTTACGAACCTACGATCTCGCCACCGGCATCGTCAAAGATCATGAAAAAGCGAACTGGGATATTGCTTATACCTATTTCTCTCGCGATGGCCGCTACCGTGTGACCGGTATTAACGACGACGGCAGCACGGTGATCCGTATTGTTGATGCCTCAGAAAAACCAGTTGCTTTGCCGAAGCTGCCGGACGGCGAAATTCGCGGCGTCACGTTTTCAAAAACCAGCTCGCGTATGGCCTTTTATGTAAACGGTGATCGCTCGCCGAGCAACTTGTTTGTGTACGATTTTGCGAGCAAAAAAGTGAATCAGCTAACGCAGTCATTAAACAAAGAAATCAGTGCTGCCGATTTGGTGGAAGCCGAGGTAGTGCGCTTCAAATCGTTTGACGGCATGGTGATTCCGTCTATCTATTACAAGCCGAAAGGTGCAGCAGCCAACAACAAAGTGCCCGCTATTGTCTTCGTTCACGGCGGCCCGGGCGGACAAACCACGCGCGGCTATAGTGCGCAAATTCAGTATCTGGTGAACCACGGCTATGCGGTGTTGGGAATCAATAACCGCGGCAGCAGTGGATACGGCAAAACATTTTTTGCCGCCGATGATCGAAAGCATGGCCGCGAGCCACTGTGGGATTGCGTGGAGGCCAAAACGTACTTGGCAAGCCTTGGTTATATCGACCCGGAACGCATCGGCATCATGGGTGGCAGCTATGGAGGCTACATGACGCTCGCTGCCTTAGCGTTTCGCCCCGAAGCGTTCAAAGTGGGCGTCGACCTCTTTGGTGTGAGCAACTGGCTACGCACGCTCGAATCGATCCCGCCCTACTGGGAATCTTTCCGTCTTTCGCTTTATGAAGAACTCGGCGACCCGGTTAAAGATAAAGCCATGCTGATCGCCGCCTCACCGCTGTTCCACGCCAAAGAAATTATAAAGCCACTCTTTGTCGTGCAAGGTGCCAACGATCCTCGCGTGATTAAGCCGGAGAGCGACGAGATTGTCGACGCCGTGAAGAAAAACGGCGTGCCGGTCGAATATGTCGTATTTCCCGACGAGGGGCACGGATTTTCCAAGAAGAAAAACCAAATGGAAGCCAATCGTAAAATTTTGGAATTTTTGGATAAATACTTAAAGAAGGGCTGAGTAAATGACGCGCCAGGCGTTGGTGGCCATCAGCCAAATTTTTTCTGCCAAAAATAAACGCTAGGGTTAGCAACGTTTTCCAGCCATTTTCACCTCAGAAAGCCCGTCTAGCCTAGGATTTCAATTTTTAAACCGGAAGTTGAGATCGCTAATAGATGAAAGTAACGAACGCGCAAAACAAAAAAGCCTGCATCAACAAAGATGCAGGCTTTTTAATTTGGTGGCCCGGGGCGGAATCGAACCACCGACACAAGGATTTTCAATCCTTGCTTTTTCATATTTATGGCTGTTGATTGTCATTTCTAAATTTGAAAATAAAAGCGGTCTCATAGTTAAATTACTCGAAATTTCGCAACTACTATATTTATATACATTCCGCGCCGTTGATGTAAAATGCCTACATAGCGCCTACACGGCTTGGAGGCATCATGGCAAAGCAAAACTTTTCGGCAGACCGCATTGCGGCATTCAAATGCAAGGCGAGCTGTTCGCAGTCAATCTATTGGGATGCAAAAACGCCCGGCCTTGGCCTTCGCGTAACCGCTGCGGGCGCAAAGGCTTACATTTTTGAGACTCGATTGCATGGCCGCACACTGCGAATGACGATTGGCTCAATAGACACTTGGACTATTGGCAATGCGCAAAAAAGAGCAACCGAATTAAAAGCTTCAACCGATAAAGGCATCGACCCACGCGAAGTAAAACGCGACGATGCTTTAAAAGCGGAAACGAAGCGCACCGAAGCAAAACGGCAATCGCTCACACTTGGGGACGTTTGGCCGCTCTACCTTGAGGCGCACAAAGCGGAATGGAGCGCGCTTAATTACCGTGACCATGTGAACCTCGCATCGGCGGGCGGGCAACTTCGCAAGCGCGGCAAAGGCTTAACGGTCGCTCGACCATTGGCTGTACTCATGCCGTTGCTACTGTCAGAACTTTCCAGCGAAAGAATTGTGGAATGGTTGCGCACAGAATCACGCACACGCCCCACTAGCGCCGCGCTTAGCTACCGTTTGTTACGCGGCTTCACCACTTGGGCGGCGGGGCGAAAAGCATACCGAAATATCGTGCCGGTCGATTCATGCAGTGCCCCAGATGTGAAGAAGGCCGTACCGAAAAGCCATGCAAAAATTGGCGACTGTCTTCAACGTGAACAGTTGCCGCTATGGTTTGATGCTGTGCGCAAATCGCTTAACCCCATTCACAGTGCCTATTTGCAAGCGTTGCTGTTGACGGGCGCAAGGCGTGAAGAAATGGCCGCGCTTCGCTGGGATGATGTGGATTTCAAATGGCGTAGCTTAACCATACGGGACAAGGTGGACGGCTCCCGAACCATTCCCCTAACGCCCTATCTTGCCAGCCTGTTGATGGAATTGAAGCGGCGCAACGATGCAATGTCCAACGTGGTGAGACTTCAAAAACTTGAAACTACCGAGAAAAAATGTAAGCCTTCGCCTTGGGTGTTCTCCAGCGCAACTGGTATTGATGGCCGCTTGAAAGACCCACGAAAGGCGCATGTGGATGCACTCACGGCGGCGGGCCTACCGCATATCACGCTGCACGGCTTGCGCCGCTCGTTCGGCACACTTAACGAATGGCCCGAAATGCCAAGCGGCATAACCGCGCAAATCATGGGACACAAACCCAGTGCACTTGTTGAAAAACATTACATCCGCCGCCCGCTTGACCTACTACGCAAATGGCACGATAAAAGCGAAGCGTGGTTTTTGGAACAGGCATGCATTGAATTTGCGCCACAACCGTTGAGCTTGAAAAGCGTGGCGAAAGCCTAACCCAATATGAATAGCTGCACCTACTGCGACGGCGGGAAAACCGGGAATCCTTCACCGGGTGGTGCGGCTTCTTTTTGAAGGGCGTGTGAAGGAGCGTAACAGTGAGTGACTTGGATTTAATCGACTTGACCATCGCGGCAAAACTTCTCCAAAAGACAGAACGCGAGCTGTTGCAAATGGCGGCTTTTGGCAACATGGAATTGTTAATTGTGTATGTCGATTGGCTCGTTGACGAACATGGGAACGAGACTGACGAGAATTTTCGTTGCGTGCCTGCGCTCAATACAATGGAAGCTGGAAAACTGTTTTCTGATGGCAAGGTTTCAATCTCTACCATCAAGCTTTTGCAACGCAAGCCGGGCTTGATTGACGGCACTATGGCCGATGATGTTTTATGCAAAATTCCAATGGGGAAAGACAACTGGAGCTATAAAAAATCTTTGCAGACAACAGAAAAAATTATTACACCCCAAGATGTTTACATCGACAGGTCACGCATTCTAGATGGTGTCATCACATTACCCGCCGGTGCAACTCACATTCAATTTGATGACATGCCGCATTTAATCGCGTTTGCACTTTACCCAGAACCCCACGATGAAGTACGCAAGATGAACTATGCAGGCGCGAGAATCAATCTTAAGAATGAATTGGAAATTGCAGCTCGTGGTGGCATATTGCCGGTAAAAAACGCCCTTGATATGGGGTCGCATACCTTACCGCTTGGTGCTGCTTTGGAGAAATCGCGTGTAAAACTCGATGACCTTCGCAACTACCTCAAACAGACTGCGCGAGACATTGAAGTCGTGATTGCACACCCGGATGAAAAGGAGCAAATCGCGGCAAGGCAGGCAAGTGGATTTTTTACACTTGAGGAAGCCGCCGACGTAATTTCAAAACAGGAGTGTTTTGCAGACGGCACACAAAAAACCCTTTTAAAACAGATGATTGATGCGGCTCGGGACGGCGAGCTTATTGTTCGCGACCCCAATACGCATATTCCCTACCGACCCACTAAAATTCGGTATTTTTGGGAAGTAGTGCACCCCCGCGACATAAATCGCTGGTTGCGTAGTATCGACGCTGGTTATAGCTGGAAATGGCCTGAGGGAGCGCATAAAAAATCAGTTGCCTATTTCGAGGGGGATGTAGGCTGGTGGGATGAAGCAATGGATGCCAAGCTCTGGTTTTCACTTGGCGATATTTCGCCGAAAGACGCAGCAGCTTTACTATGCTGTCTGAACCCAAATGAGCAAGGTGACCCGCTAATTAGCGCATCGGATGAAACTGCCCCGGCCGACTACAAACGTTTGTTAACAGTGTTTGAGGACGTATCAAGGACACATCCTATGCAGCGCACTTTGCGCGATTGGCAGAAAAAAGCAGTCACGGATGGCCTGAAATACCACTCTTGGATTAAAGCTTATGCGGCGGCGGCTCAGGCCACCGGCAGTTGGAATGCGATACAACCAATCGAATCCCAGAAACAACCCAAGATAGTGCTGCCATTGGGCACCCCATACCTTACCCTGCGGGAAATACCAGCGCTTACTTCGCGTGCCGAAGACAACGAAGAAAAAATTGCGGCCCCCAATCCGCCCCTCACTAAGAAACAAGTTATCAACGCATTCGAGGACATACACTTTAGTCGCCAACAATGGAGTAGGGCGCTAGCTAACGGTCGGCAGTGGATTATGCCTTGCAGGGTGACGCCGGGCAAGAAGGGAAGCAGATTTTCTGCAACATGGAATCCGGTACTAATTGCCTCCGCTCTTTTAGACAAAGAAGTTAAAATTAATAAACTTGATGCTGTATTTGTTGATTTGAAAGATTGGGCTGAGGAATGGCGGGAAAAGTCCGCATTATTCCGCAATTAAATACCGCCCCCTCATACCGGACAAATACCGGCCGATGTCTTGAAACCCGCATGAATGCTAGAGTTGCCATGCCGCGGTATGCTTGAATAAAAACCGGTAAGAAATAGTGAAGCCTCGCAAATAACAAACGAGGTAACACAATGCAAAACGCAATTAAGCAATCGGCAATACTAGCGGCACACTTTCCGCCACTGGAACAAGTAACGCGCCCCACGGTTCCAACGGATGCCGCAGCACATTACCTGAATAGACAACCACAAACCTTACGCGCATGGGCTTGCCTTGAGAATGGAGCAATGCGCCCGGTGCGCATAAATGGCCGTCTCGCTTGGAATGTGGCGGAGATTAAAACCCTGTTAAGCGGGGGTGCAATATGAAAAACCCAGACAGCCGCCAAGCATCATCCGGGTTTGTGGGCGAACAGAAATGTCTATTCGACCCACCGCCATTTAACCCGATTTATCCATCACCCTCAAGCCTTGCCTGTAAAGCGATTACGTTGTTGCTTGCACTGCCCTCGCTCACGTCGCCCGAATTTCAGCAGCGTACAAAAAGCTGGCGGCTTGCCGCTTACGTAAACACATTGAAGGGTGACGGATGGCCAATCCTGAGCATCGAAGTCGCTTTCGCGGATGACTCTTCGCGCACGATTGCGAAATATGTTTTGCCGGAATGGACAAAACGCGCTGTTGTTGCGCATCGCAATGCAGGCGGTGGCAAACATGCGAAACAGTGAATGGTTAGCACGCTTGCAAACGCTCGCGGCGCGATTTTCACACCTTGGCATGGGCGCTGACATTGCCGGACTAGGAATAATCGAGCTGTGGGGCTTGTATTGCTTTCTCAAGCGGTTGGCGGGGGATTGAATAATGGCCAAATTCCGCAAACCTGTTGAGGCCGTAAACGGAAGCTATACCGCGTTGCCACATGTTGTCATGGATTCTGTTGCCTTCCTTCATGCAAGCCACACAGCACGGTCGTTATTGTTTGAGTTGCTGCGTCAGCACAATGGCCGAAACAATGGCCATTTGCAGCTCGCGGGGCCATGGTTAAAACGCCGAGGCTGGTTATCGTCCGACGTTGTTCAACGCGCAAAAAATGAACTGATTAAACGCGAGCTATTGGTCTTGACGCGCCAAGGTGGCCTAAATGCAGGCGCAAGCCATTACGCATTAACGTGGTTGCCAATTTCAAATTTTGTTGGTCTCGAAATAACAGCAAACCAATATCACCCCGGCGCGTGGCGTTTTCTTGACCCCTCACCGATAGCGCAAAAACACGCGACGCATTCCGTCATACGGAACAGTATCGCACCGTCTGGCGGAGCAGGTGATGTCCTAGCTGCTCCGTTAACAGGTGCGAAAACGGCCGATTTTCCTAAAGTAGCCACTCCGCCTCACGGAAACAATGAATGTTACCAACTCCCCCCTGCAAATCCATGTCACAGAATTGTTGGAGTCGCAGGGAAAAGCGGGAAGCGATTGGCGATTGTATAGCGACCTATCAGCCGACAACACAAACAAAATGGATTGAATAATGAAAATCGAAAATCAGACAGCGTCCAAAAAACCGATTCCCAAAGCAAAAAATAAATCGCAAATTGATTTAGCTAAAACGAAAAAGTTAGCCGAGATTGATGCCGACACGTTTGTTGCATGTTTGGCGACTAGTCCCAGTGTCAACGCCGCTTCCGCGATATTGCCTTGGTCTAAAGCCCCTTATGGCGAATCAAAATCAGTTGACGCGTTGATTGACAAGCTACGCGAAGGAAATTCGCTTATCGCGGACGGCAATATGAAGACGGTAGAAGAGATGCTTTTCGACCAAGCGCTAGTGCTGCAAATGATGTTTACAAATTTGACACGCCGAGCCGCAAATCAAGAACACCTTTTGCAATTTCAAACACATTTAAACCTTGGAATGAAGGCACAGGCACAGTGCCGTGCAACCTTAGAGGCGTTAGCGGAGATAAAGAATCCGCGCCAAGTCGCGTTCGTAAAACAAGCCAATATGGCAAGCGGTAATCAGCAAGTCAACAATGGGCAACACAGTGCGCGCAGTGACACGCGCACGCACGCGGGAGAATTCGCAAAACAATCAAACGAACTATCAGAGGTTAGAGATGGGCTATTACCGAACCCCAGCACATCGAGCACGTCAAGCGGCATTGGCGCGAAACTTAAAGCCTTGGGAAAAGTCGACAGGGCCGAGAACTGAGGCCGGTAAAAAAATAAGTTCGATGAATTCGACTAAGCACGGAATCAGGTCCGCTGACTCCATGGGGCAGCTAAAAGCTGTAAGAGCGTTCATCAGGGAGTGTCGCAGGATTGCTGCCTGATTTCGTGGCAAACTAAAACCATATATATAGCGTCAACTTTAGGGAAGAGCGGCAATGAAAATTCACATGGCTTTCATCGGGGTCGGTTTGCTTCTTGCATTTTCCGCTGTTTGGCAACAAACTTTTTCTACCTCGGCAGCTTCCATCTCTGTCGACCGAATCACCCTTCTTTGCATGACTACGGTTCAGGGACGCCTACTAACGGCTCTTCTAGACGTGGATTATAAGAACAAAACAGTAAATGCAGTGAGCGCGAAAATTTCCGACACTTCGGTGCATTGGCAGACACCCGATGGTAACTTAACCGTTTACCATGAACTAGACAGGCTAAAAGGCATTTATCGCAACCACTATGGGTTGTTCGCAACCGATTTCCCGCCAGCCTATTATTGCAAAAAAGCCCCCCCGGGCAATTTTTAAGGCGCACCTTTAGCCAAATTTGCGAGCGAAAATAGGCGACCGTCGCAACGCAAATAAATTACGCGCTTGCGGAAACCGATTGCATTTGCCGAATGACATACGCTGTAATGTCTGTGAAAGTTTTACTAAGGAAATTTTTATGATGCCGGGATTGCCAATCGGAAGCAACATTAAGAGCGCGCTTGCTGCGGTTGCAGCGATGGCAATATGTGGAGCCGCTTCCGCTGACGCTGTTTCCGACATTCCGTTAGAAAAGTGCACTCCTGGCCAAGTGCTCATGACCATTCACTACAGCGCTACCAAACGCGAACTCCCTGTTGACGAGTCGAATTTGGACAGATGGCACCGTCTGCAAGAGCTTACTAACAAGCATCCGAAAGCGGGTACGCGTCCTATAGCCGAGATACTGAACAAGAGCGAGCTCGAAGTGTTCAACAGAATTTCAGACCAAATCGCCGTCGCCAACTATTATTTGTTGGCGGAGTCTCGACTTAAACGAGACGCACTTGTTCTTATGGACATGGTCGATGCAGCTACAAACCTGAGGGACGGAAAAGCCCTACCAGATGCCAAGGCTCCTCAAAGCCGGCCATACAACTATCTCGCCGTCCTACGAGAACTATTAAAAGAGCAGAAATTTCCCGAAGTCAAAATCAAGGAGGAGTGTTCTTTTAATCTTGCTCTTGAGAGGGAGTCTGACCGAACCCGCGCAGCTGCGCGAAGCTCTCTCGACAATTCCCCCGAATTGAAAGAACTTTTAGCGCTGCGGGAGAAGTACCATTTGTCCGACGGTGCCAATTTTGCTGCAACCAAACTATCGCAAGCAGACGCGACGCGTCTGAATGATGTTCAACCAAAGGTGGCTCGGTACATCACTAGTAACATCGAATATATCAAAACGCTGGACAACCTAAAGTACCTCGGCGATGTCGTTCGAATGCAATATGAGGCACAGAAATCTGATGCCCTGCAAGTCGGTCCTACAAAAGACATGAGTGAATTCGACAAGCTCCAAAAGGCGAGGTTCCAAAGCCTAGCGCCACATATTCAGAAAATCGTTAATTTTTGGTATTACATCGACGCCGAAATCCCTTCGGAGCAGACGAAAACTGCAATGTCCATCGTCGAGATATACAAGCAGAATGCCCCAAAACGTTAGGGTGCTAGTTGAGGATAGCGCAAGTTATATAGCTAGTCTGCCGGTTTTTCAGGCAGCAAAGCACTTGTATCAAATGAATAGCTCTCTGGTTTATAAATCAACCCCGTACGTATCGCCAGTCTTTCGCAAGCTACAACAGAAAACGCGCCAATCTCTCGAAAGGCGCGTGGATACTGGTAGGACGTGAAGGACTTGAACCTTCGACCAAAGGATTATGAGTCCTTATATTTCCCCGGTTCAGCCTAGCGTTTTTTGTGCCCATTGGTCCGTCAAAACCTACACCACGCCTACATGAAATCGGGAAATGAAAAAGCCCACATTTATATAGTGGGCTAACTCATTGATTCCATTTGGTGGCCCGGGGCGGAATCGAACCACCGACACAAGGATTTTCAATCCTCTGCTCTACCGACTGAGCTACCGGGCCATGCCGTTGTGCTTGTGAATTGATTCCCAAGCTTACTGAGCGAAGCCTGCGATTATAGCGAAATTGGCGTCGTTTTCCAATCTGTTTGATCGTTTCGACGGCAGAAAAATGGAAATCGATGGGGAATACGACGCAATTTCCCGCTCATTATTTGAAATTTACAGAAATTCCCAAGCAAAAAGGGACGCCGAAGCGTCCCTTTTGGTTTGCTATCACTTAAAAATTACTTTTTCATTTCTTCTTTTTTGGCAGGGTCTTTTTTCATTGGTTCCTTGCTAGCTTCTTTTTTATCCGCTTTCTTTGCGCCTTGTTTAGCAATAATCAGGTCTTTGATACCGTCGTAGGTTTTCTCAGGAACAATCGCTTTTTTGCTCTTGTTGCTGGCTGTCATCAGATCATCTTTACCGCTGTAAGGGCGATTTTTCATGATCGCTTTTGCGTAAGCTTCACCAATGCCTGGCAATGTCATCAGCATTTTTTTGTCGGCGCTATTAATGTCGATAATTTCGGCTTTGGCTTCTGCCTTGGCTTCCATTTTTGCGGCGGGGGCAGCTACTGGTGCAGCCGCTTTAGCAGGCGCGGCAGCAGGCGCTGCCGGGGCAGCTGGTGCGACTTTAGGGGTCTCGGCTTTTTGTGCGAATGCGTTACCGGCAATGCCGATAAATGCGGATGCCAAAATGGCGGTCAATGTTGAAATTTTTTTCATGGTTTTCCTATTTATTGAGTAAGTGGGTGTGGTGACTGGGCGTGGTGAATTTTAGCGCGACCCAATTTTCTTAAAAACCATGATTGGGTTTGCCTGACTTTATGGAGCTTAAGTTAACCGATTGCTAGCCTTGGCAGGGTTAGCAGCCACACCAAGGCAGTCCCAATTAAATCACAATGCAGGACGAACTGCAAAAATCGTATTGTGATCAAAACGTCGGCACAACTCATCCGCAAGATATGCCCGCGCAAACCGATTCAAACATCGTTGCCCGAAAATCGGCAGCATTTTGTTTTTACCGCGCCTAGAATCTTGACATGCACAAATTACCGCCAATTAATGAAATCGTTGAAGCCTTCATGGCTGGAGATTCCTCGTACGAGGGTATTTTCTATGTGGCGGTGAAAACGACAAGGATTTTTTGTCGGCCTACTTGCAAGGCGCGGAAGCCACTGCTCAAAAATGTGGAATTTTTTGCCGCTAAAAGCGAGGCATTGCACGCAGGCTACCGTCCTTGTTTGCGCTGCAAGCCAATGAACACTGTGGCCGAAGTGCCGAGCCTGATTGAACAGTTGCGGGTGATGGTGGAAAGCGATCCCGCCGGCCGCATCCGCGAACGGAATTTAATTGAACTTGGGATCGAGCCCACCACGGCACGCCGGCAGTTTCAGCGCTTTTTTGGCATGTCGTTTCACGCCTATCAACGGGCACGGCGCATGGGTTCGGCGCTTGCCACGGTTCGGAAAGGAAGCAAAGTGTTAGAAAACCAACTTGATCACGGATTTGAATCATCAAGCGGCTTTCGCGAAGCCTTCGCCAAAGTATTTGGCACGCCGCCAAGCAAGGCGAGCGGCGTCCATTGCCTGCTCGCCAAGTGGCTCGATTCTCCGCTCGGGCCGATGCTGGCGATCGCCGATGATCGCGGCCTTCATATTGTCGATTGGGTGGATCGGCGCGGCTTGGAACGGGCGGTTGAGCGTTTACGGAATCGCGAAAAAACAGCGATTGTGCCGGGTTCGCATCCGGTTCTCGATCAGATTGAGCGCGAAATGAAAGCCTATTTCGCGGGCACATTAAAATTATTTGAAACCCCGTTGGCTGATTGGGGCACGCCGTTTCAAAACAGTGTGTGGCACGCGCTGCTCGCGATTCCGCGCGGCGAAACACGGTCTTATGCTGACCTTGCCCGCGGCCTGGGCGTGCCGAGAGCGGTGCGGGCCGTGGCGCGGGCGAACGGCGATAATTTTCGCGGGGTGATTATTCCCTGTCATCGCGTAATTGGCAGCGATGGCTCACTTACCGGCTATGGCGGCGGCTTGGCGCGGAAGCAATGGTTGTTGGATCACGAAAAATCAATGATGTCAGGAAAAAAATGAATCTCCAAAATTTTCAAATCCAGGGATTGCCCTTCGCTGCGTTTCAGCCATATTTTGAAATGACCGCTGAGGAACTAGAAAACCATGGCGCGATGATGGTGATTGCCGATGACGATACCGCGCCATGCCGCGTAAGCCTCGCGCACGCGGCAATGGGTGAAGAATTGTTGTTGGTGTCGTATCAACATCAGCCAGCCCATTCACCCTACCGCGCCACAGGGCCGATCTACGTGCGCAAAATTGCAGCGGAGGCGAGCCTAGCACCGAACGCGATTCCGGACCAAATTCGTTGCCGATTATTATCGGTGCGGGGATATGACATTGATGATTTGATCGTGGAAGCCGAGGTGGCCGAAGGTGCCGTGATTGAGACAATAATTGGACGGTTTTTTGACAATGAACAGGTGGCCTATATCCATCTGCATATTGCCCGGCGCGGTTGCTATGCGGCGCGTGTTAATCGGGCTTAAACAGGACCAAAAGTAGGTCGCAAAACCAGATCAGCACAGCACTTTTAAAATAGCCAGCCGCGCCTCGTTGGCATCGGCGTAGCGATCACGGGCTTTTTTGGCCAGGAGTTTAGAGATGACCGGCTGAAACATACCGAACTCGTCTGGCAGTGTCGGTACCGGTGCATGAAGGTGTTGGGCAAGCACTTCCAATCCGCTGCTGCCACTATTGTCTCGATACGGTGGGCATCCGGTCAACATTTCAAACAACACAATGCCGAGTCCGTACAGATCGCTACGTGCATCAACATCGCCTGCGGTGGCTTGCTCGGGGCTCATATAGTACGGTGTGCCAACGGCCATGTTTTGTTCCGTCAGCTGCAATTGCGATGCTAAATTCTTGGCAATGCCAAAATCAGTCAATACCGCTTCTCCTGTCATTCGCATCAAGACATTCGCCGGTTTGAGGTCGCGGTGGATAATCCCGGCCTCGTGGATAGCCCCGAGTGCGGCAGCCATTTCTGCCGCGCGGCGTTGGGCAATCTTGGGCGACATGCCGGCTTGAATATCGAGCCTGAGATCAGCCCCGGGCAGATATTCCATATCCAGATACAAATAATCACCGCTAATGCCGTGCGCATAGACACGCGCCACGTTGGGGTGCTTAAGCCCTGCAAGCATCGCGTATTCACCCAGAAATCGATTGATGGCCTCCCGCTGGCCCGCTATTTCTCGCGGTAACTTTAGTAGTTTGAGCGCATGTAGTTCATGACGATGGAGTTCGCTGATCGGAGACGCTAGTAATACTTGGGATGTATTGCCCTCACCCAAGCGGCGAATAATGCGATAGCCCTCAATCTCCGGCAATGCTGCGCTGGACGCACTCGCGGCAGTAGTTGATTGTTGCGATGTACGGATTGAGGCAGTTGGCGCACCGAGTAACAATCGATTGGCCAAACGGGTGACAACCGCATCGCCAATTTCTTTGCAAGTAAATGGCTTGTGCAGAAAATCGCAGCCACCCAGCTGCATAGCACGGCGATACAACTCCCGTTCTTCACCGATCGACATAAAAATAATATCGGGCTGGTACACCGACGGATCGCGCCGAATGGATTCCGCCAAACCAAATCCATCAAGCCCCGGCAAATAGATGTCGGTAATCAGGATCGCGGTTTGCGATTCATAAACACAAGCCAAGCCGTCCTCGCCATTTTCAGCAGTAGCCACCAAGTGGCCGCGCATAGCCAGACAGCGCACAACTTGCGCTCGAACTACAGCATCATCTTCGACCACTACAATTCGCGTCATGGTGCGGCATTATGTTTTTGTGTACGACAACGTATTGTAAATGAACGTATTGGTTTAATGGATTTAATGGGCTCAATGAGCTTAATGGACTTAATGGGCGCGACAATGCGGTGAGCGTGATGATGCAGAAAATCAAGTCACGCAAAAATCTATTTAAGTATTCGCAATCATTTGAAAGCCGCCGAATATCATTCGCTTACCGTCAAACGGCGGCGTCATTTTGTCCGACTGCATGCGCGGATCAGCCATCAATGCTTTCCAGCCCTCATCACGTACCGCACGCGACGGCCAAGTAACCCAAGAAAACGCGACCGTCTCATTCGGTTCCAGCTTGACCGCAAACGGAAACGACGTGAGCTTGCCTTCCGGCACGTCATCGCCCCAACAATCGACAACTTGGAGTGCGCCGTGCTCTTTGAATATGGCCGCGACCATCTCAGCGTGCTGGCGATAGGCTTCGCGATTAGTGGATGGTACGGGTGCTACAAATCCATCAACATAGTTCATGATTGCACTCCCTATCAAAAATGCTGCGGGTTCAAACACTACCCCGGAATGTTTGGCTCGACCAGCAGCGCCAATTGCGCAAGCGATTCCTGCCAGCCTAGATAGCACATCTCAACCGGGATGGCTGCCGGAATGCCTGATTGTGTGATGTTGATTTCGGTGCCGCATGAGACTGATTTTAAAGACACCGTCACCTCCAACATGCCGGGCAAGTTCGGATCGTCAAATTTATCGGTGTAGCGTAGGCGTTCGTTTGGCACTAGCTCCAAATATTCGCCGCCGAAGGAGTGGCCGTTACCGCTCGAAAAATTGGTGAACGTCATCTTGAATGTGCCGCCCACGGTCGCATCCATGTGGTGAACTTTGCAGGTGAAGCCGTAGGGTGGGATCCACTTAGCCATCGCGTCCGCATCCAAAAATGCGCGGTAGATTTTTTCGGGCGTCGATTTGAGAACGCGATGAAGTTTGACTGTTCCTGTTTGCATGATCGGTTTTCCTTTCGCCAAGTGGCGAGCCTATGGCTTCGCCGCAATGCTGTAATCAAACTCGTACGAGTGTTTGCCATCGGCAATGATGATATTCATCTTCCCGCTAAGCCCGATTAATGCGTCTGTTCCGGAATCGGGCACAACCGTAACCGAGAGCGTTGGCGCACCGCGATTTGTCGTGCCTGTGTGTTGCAATAGAAAGCTGCCGTTCAGGCCTTGCAGCGCGCCGGTAACGCGCTCCATCGCCACATAACCGGCGGACCCTTTCACGCCAGTTTGTGCAGCGAGCATTTGGCCTTCGCTGGCGGCAGCCAAATCACCGTGGAATTGTTTGGCAATTGTCATCCGGCCTGGCGCTGCGGAATTGGCGTTGGCCTCGGCGGCTTGTGGGGTCAGCTTGACATCGAAAGTGCCTTTGGCATGATGGGCATATTGGGTTTCGGATGCGGTTACATAGGCGGTCATGCTTTTTTCCTTAGCGGTTGGCGGACTTTTCGGCGGCTTCACGATGGCTTCCGTCACGTTGGACGGCCTAGCTGGTTCTGCGGCATCGGCCATGTTCGAGGTAAATATCGGCGGCAGCAATGTTGCCACCAACACGCTGGCGGACATGGCAGAAAAAAATTGAGGCGCTGTGCAATTTGGTGTTTGGGTTTTCATAGCAATTTTTATCAAAACACAAGGTCTAGCGCGGCGTTTGGAGGAGTTTGCCCCAAAGCATGGCTCCAGTAGCGGACTTTGGCTGCGCAGAAAATTTTTGCGCGTAGCGGCGTTTTACTGGCACCTAGCTCAGACGACATCATCATTGTAAACACCATTTCAAAAGGAAAATAAAATGATTTCACATGTCACCATTGGCATCACCGATTTCAATCGCGCTTACCAGTTTTATTCCATCATCATGAGCGAATTGGGTCTACAGCTTAAATTTTGCGATGCCCAAAAACCGTGGGCAGGCTGGGTAAGCCACAGCGCGCCGAGACCGTTATTTTTAATCAGCAAACCAATCGACGGCGAGGTTGCAGCAGCAGGTAACGGGCAGATGATAGCGCTGCTGGCGAGCAGTCGTGAAACCGTAGATCGCACCTACGCGCAAGCACTAGCGCGAGGCGGCACCAGCGAAGGCAAACCTGGATTACGCCCGCAATATCACGAATATTATTACGGCGCGTATTTTCGTGATTTGGATGGGAACAAGATTTGTATTTGTTGTCATGAGGCGGAGGGGTGATTGGCCCTTTCATTTTAATATCCAATTGGATATAATTGCAAAATGAAACCGGTTGAGTTCCTTGGTAATTCCCTTAAATGTTTACGCGAGTTTCCATGCGATGCCATGCGTGATTCTGGCCGCCAAATTGATCGCGTGCAACGCGGTTTGCAACTGGCAGATTGCAAACCCATGCCAACGATTGGCAAGGGTGTTGAAGAGATACGAATATGGGACGAAGCTGGGACATTTCGCGTGATTTATACGGCGCGTTTAGCCGATGCCATTTATGTACTTCATGTATTCCAAAAGAAGACGCAAACGACATCAAAAAACGATATTGAAATTGCCAAAACCAGATTTTCTGATTTAATGCGAGGCCAAAAATGACGACGATCAAACCAAAAGTTAAACCACTTAAAAAAGCGGCACAGCCTAAACAAAAAATTAAATCTCAAACAACAATGCGTTTCGCCAGCGTGTGGGATGCCATCGCCGACACACCCGCAGAAGCCGTAAACCTGCGCGTGCGTTCCGAACTCATGGATAAAATCACCGCGCTAATCGAAGCCAGCGAATGGACACAAACGGAAGCCGCCAGCCAATGTGCTGTGACACAACCGCGTATAAATGATTTGTTACGAGGAAGAATTTCTCGGTTTTCGTTGGATGCATTAGTGAATATTGCGGCAGCGTTGGGGCAGCAGGTACACGTGGAGCTTGAGGCGGCTTGATGACCACTGAGGTTGGACAACTGAATCCGCATAACTCGGACACTATAGTTTTCGGGAATAAGCAAATCGACCTGCTCTAAGCCAAATAATGATTTTTTGACTTTCTTCAACGCCTAGCGATATAGCGGTGGACTGATCCGTACTTAAAAACCAAGTCGTCACTGTTTCATTTCTCATCGCCGGCATGCCAAGCAACCTTGTTAGTTCCGATAGTGCGGCTTCTGCCGGAATCGCTTTAATCTTCATCAATAGTTTTCGCTCATTAACATCCATTTTTGTAATAGCATCTTCCTTTCGCGATGCTAAAGACTGCTTGGGATCAAAACCGTATCGCCACTTATTGAGTAATCCATCGGAGCTTTCGATGCCAAAAATATCCATCAATTGCTCAAGGTAGTGCAGCATCTGATCTTTGTCTTCGCTATCCGCTCTTTCAAATTGGGCGAGTGTGATTTTAAATTCATTCAGCACATCTGACTTCGAGATTGGCATCGCCATGCGAGCGAGCAGCCGATACCCCAAGTTATTTACCCAAGTTTGATATTTTTGTTGGTCCACAGCATTGATTGCTCCGGGTAGGACTATTCCAGTTTTCTGGAATTTATCTAGCTAAATAAATTGTTTGATAGCGCTTTTTTGTCTCAAAAGCATCGCCTCATTCAGATTGGGTTGCTGCGCATCGGACAAAGAAGCAAATGCTGCTGAAATGCAAAGTATTCCGCCAGCTAGACACATTTTTTTCCGCATGATAACTTTCTTAGATTCTATTACCTTAGAGAATCAACGTGAAGATAAATCAAATTATTTTCGATAGCAATCGTTTCATATTAATGGCGCAAAACAAACAGCCCGGTTCCCCGGGCTTTTTGTTTTAATGCATTGTTTCCAAAACGGTCGCAATGACCGGACAGAACGGGATCGCGGCTAGGCGCGCGGGGGCGACGTGTACGATTTGTACACGAGCCCCTGAGCAACAACGCCGCGGCCCGTTATGTTCGTGTCATTACATATCCATCCCACCCATGCCGCCCATACCACCCATGCCGCCGCCCATACCGCCGCCTGATTCATCTTTTGGCAGTTCAGCAACCATTGCATCGGTTGTGAGCATCAAAGATGCAACGGATGCTGCGTTTTGCAGCGCAAAGCGGGTTACTTTGGTTGGGTCTAGCACGCCCATTTCGACCAAATCGCCATAGCCACCAGTGGCGGCGTTGTAGCCGAAATTGCCTTTGCCTTCTACAACCTTATTGACCACAACACTTGGCTCGTCACCAGCGTTGTAGGCGATCATGCGCAATGGCTCTTCAACCGCACGCATGATGATTTTGATACCGGCATCTTGCTCTGGGTTGTCGCCTTTGATTTTGCCGGCGTTGGTACGGGCACGCAGCAATGCAACGCCACCGCCTGCAACAATACCTTCTTCCACTGCTGCACGGGTTGCGTGCAAGGCATCTTCAACGCGGGCTTTCTTTTCTTTCATTTCAACTTCGGTTGCAGCACCAACGCGAATCACGGCAACACCGCCAGCCAACTTGGCCACGCGTTCTTGCAATTTTTCTTTGTCGTAATCCGAAGTCGCGTCATCAATTTGCTTGCGTACTGTTGCTACGCGGGCTTTGATGTCTTCTTCTTTACCGGCGCCATCAATAATGGTGGTGTTTTCTTTGCCGACTTCGATCTTCTTGGCACGACCCAAATCCTTCAGGGTCACGTTCTCAAGCTTTAAGCCTAATTCTTCAGCGATCACGGTGCCGCCGGTCAGGATTGCGATGTCTTCCAACATGGCTTTACGGCGATCACCAAAACCAGGCGCCTTAACGGCGGTGGTTTTCAAGATGCCGCGAATGTTGTTCACGACCAGTGTTGCCAACGCTTCGCCATCGACATCTTCCGCGATGATGAGCAGTTGTTTACCGGACTTGGCAACTTGTTCCAAGATTGGCAACAGGTCGCGAATGTTTGATACTTTTTTGTCGTGCAACAAAATGAACGGATCTTCCAACAACGCGACTTGCTTGTCCGGATTGTTGATGAAGTACGGTGACAAATAGCCACGGTCAAACTGCATACCTTCGACGATGTCTAATTCGTTTTCGAGTGACTTGCCGTCTTCAACCGTAATCACGCCTTCTTTGCCGACTTTTTCCATGGCCTTGGCGATAATGTCGCCGATGTCATGGTCAGAGTTTGCCGAGATCGCGCCGACTTGGGCGATTTCTTTATTGGTTGTGGTTGGCTTGGAGATTTTTTTCAATTCTTCAATAATCGCCACAACTGCTTTATCAATACCGCGCTTCAAATCCATCGGGTTCATGCCGGCAGCAACGTACTTCATGCCTTCAACCACAATAGCTTGTGCGAGTACGGTTGCGGTGGTGGTGCCATCGCCTGCGACATCTGAAGTTTTAGAAGCAACTTCCTTCACCATCTGCGCGCCCATGTTTTCGAATTTGTCTTTCAATTCGATTTCTTTGGCAACCGATACACCGTCTTTGGTGATGGTTGGCGCACCGAATGAACGCTCTAGCACTACGTTACGGCCTTTCGGGCCTAATGTAACTTTTACTGCATTTGCCAATACGTTAACGCCGTTGACCATTTTTGCTCGGGCTGATTCACCGAATCTGACTTCTTTTGCTGACATAGTTTTTACCTCTAAATAAGTACGTTAAAAACGAATTCGTTGTAATTGCAAAAAGTAGAAAATCTTACTTAGCAACAACGGCCATGATGTCTTCTTCGCGCATCACGAGCAGTTCTTCGCCGTCCACTTTCACAACTTGGCCGGAATATTTGCCGAACAACACACGGTCGCCGACTTTAACGTCGAGCGGGCGCACTTTACCGTCGTCGCCCACTTTGCCATTACCAACAGCCAAGATTTCGCCTTGGTCTGGTTTCTCGGCCACCGTATCGGGAATCACGATACCGGATGCGGTTTTCCGCTCTTCTTCTAAACGCTTAACGATCACACGATCGTGCAAAGGACGCAATTTCATAGCTCACTCCAAAAGTTGTTACAGGTTACAAAAAACGCTACGCGGCATGTTGCTACGCGGCAAGAGACAAAACGCGGTGTGCTCAAAAGCGCCAAATCAACGCAAATTTACGAATTGTTAGCACTCTACAACAGAGAGTGCTAATTATGGGGCTTGAAGATGACAATTTCAAGAGCGGCGGCGATCAATTATCAAGAAAGGCCGAATAGGATACGACTTTTAAACGCCGGTGAAACGATATTAATTCACCCAACCTCATTTCCATTAAATCAGATACTTACGCCAAATTTTAGGGGGTGTCGCATCGTCAACTTCGGTTTTTTTGAAGCCATAAAAAATGCGAAAACTTATCCACGCACGAACTTGATCCAGCATTTTCTTCGATTGCAAAGCCCGAAAGGCGTTGCTAGACTCAGGCTGCTAGCACGACATCAATCGAAAAAATGACTTTATATTTCATGGATAACACGACCATGTTGTTACTGTAGTTAAATACAAAATAATGAACGAAGTTATTGATTGCAAGCGGATTTTTCGCCTTTCTCGTGGAATTTTGAGGCTGCTTTTAGCCTCCGTAAATCCAATTTGGAAACCATGAGTATATGGATCGCAGCTCTCGGAGCCGTGGCTATTCAGCCCCTAGTGTTCTTGGCGCGCGTTGCTCCCGACTACCTCGCTTCATCGCAACCGCTTTACCGGATCGGATTCATGTTGCTCGCGGTAGCGGTAAGTGCGGCTGCGATCGTGCTGATTCTTGGCATTCCCGCATTCCTAGTGCTCCGCAAAGTTCACCGAGCGAGTTGGGTTTCGCTCGCGGTCGCGGGGCTTATGCTTGGCGCTTTGCCGGCCGCGTTCCCTTGGCCGGGCCATCTTGAAGGGTTTTCCGCTGGTCAAAACTGGCATGGCATCTATGTTGAGACATACGTTAGCGGCATGCCGACGACTTACGCTTGGCTCACCTATGGCGAGGGCGTCTTATTTTTTGCCCTCCACGGCGCGATCGGCGCACTTGTCTTCTATGCCATTTGGCGCAGGCTGGAGCGCCCTGACAAGTCACTGCAGACGACCGGCGGCCGCTGAACTCTACACAGGGCCGCAAAGAGCCAATATAAAGGAATAAAAATGAAGTTGACACGCTTTATCAAGTGCATAGGATCACTCGGATTCTGTTTGTTCTTGGCCGCGCATTCTTTTGTCGTTGCCGAGTCATTACCTAGTGAGGCCGCCGTTCCAGTCAAGCATGCCTCCTTTCATCAATTGGTGTTCGCAGACGAGGACATTGCGATCCTGAACAATCTATACCCGCCGAGAGGCGATTCGGGGTTCCACACCCATTATCGTGGTCTGTTCGCTGTCGTCATCGAAGCTTCGCCGTCAAGCGGGCAGGCTTTAGGCAAACCGCTGACTCCGGCGGCAGCGTATTCGGCAGGAACAGCCGCCTACAGCGCCGTAGGTGCCGAGCCCCGAACACACAGGGTGGTAAATGGCGACAAAGGCGTCCGCGTTGTCGTGCGCGGTGGATTGCTGACGACGATCGTCTCGGGTTTGCAGGACCAACAACTAGCTTTGCGGCCAGGTGATTTTGCAGTCCAGCCAGCCGGGGCGACACGTGCCCTCAAAAACAGTGGAACAGAGACCATTGAGTTGGTCGAAATAGCGCTTAAATAAAGATCAGGGCAAACCAACGCCCCCGTCTTCCAGTCGTGGGCTGCAGCTCAAACGAAAACGACATGTCAATCGAAAAACTCATCAATACCAACGGTTATAACGCGGTCGTCAAGGGGCGCTATGGCTACGTGATTTTCAACAAAAACGATCACTACATCGGCCGCGCAATCGAGAAATATGGCGAGTTTTCAGAATCTGAGGTGGAAGTTTTTCGTCAGCTTTGCGTGGCGAGCGATATTGTCGTGGAAGTTGGCGCCAATATTGGTACGCACACCATGGTGATCTCGCAATTCGTTGGCGCCACGGGCCGCGTTTATGCGTTTGAGCCGCAACGCATTGTCTTCCAGACGTTGTGCGCGAATATGGCGCTAAACAGTATCGAAAACGTGGAATGTTTTCAAACCGCTGCGGCGAATGAAACCGGGCATATTTTGTTCCCCGATATTCGCTACGACATTGAAGGTAATTTTGGCGCGGTCGAGATGGATAAATTTGCGGCGGGCAACAAGATCCCCGTCGCCAAGCTCGATGACTTACTCGACCCGCCGCGCCTGAAACTTATCAAAATCGATGTTGAGGGCATGGAGCATAAAGTCATCTCCGGTGCGCAGCAGTTGATCGCCAAACACAAACCGTTTTTGTATGTCGAAAATGACCGCCTCGATAAATCCGCTGCCCTGATCGAGCTCATGCAATCGCTCGATTACCGCCTCTATTGGCACTGTCCACCGCTTTTTAATCCGAATAATTTTGCAGGCGATGCGGAAAACATTTACCCCCATACGGTGTCGATCAACATGATCGGCGTCCCGCGTAGCAACCCGATTAACATGATGGGCTTTCAGGAAGTAACGCGCGCCGACGAGCACCCGATGCGGCCGGCCTGAATTAGCCTCATTTAGTCAAAAACAAACACTAGGCTGGGCGGGCGTTTCCAGAATCTTTTGGCTTGGTTGCGCTGCCAAGCAATGACTTTGTCATTTTTTGGCCCCACTTGAACGACACTAAAAACAGTGACAAAAGTCACAAAATCGAGCAAAATCAACGTAATATGCGCGATTATTAACGAATTTTGACACACAGTTTTGATGTACCCATGTATGGTTGGTAATGATGGGTTGAGCACAAACCGAATTTAACGAGAAGTCATTGGCAATACATTTGGAGATGGCAAATATCGTATGGGACTGAATCGAACGACAGCGGGCATCAGCAAGCGAATTTTTTCGGCGTGGATGACCGAAAAGGCGTTAGCTCGTCGTTTTGCCTCCACTAAAAAGCGGCGCGCCAGCCAATTGCTCGTCGGCTTGTTGGTGGCTGCGGGCATTGTCATGGTGCCGGTGCAGCCGGTGCAGGCTCAGACGATTGCAGCATGTACCAGTGTGGCCGGATCGACCAATCTCAACCTCAGCCAGACCTTGGTCAACCTCTACGCCTGCTACAACGGCGCTGGAGCGGGGGGCGCGGTTGGTGCGACCTCAAGGCTCACTACGTCGCTCGGCAACGTCTCCACGAGCTTGGGAACGGTATCGACCAGTCTTACGCAAACCCGAACGTCGCTGGCCAACGTCACGACCAGCTTGGGGAATGTCTCAACGAGCGTGGGCAATGTTTCAACCTCACTCACCAATACCAACACTAGCTTGGGTAACGTCTCCACCAGCCTGGGAACGGTATCGACAAGTCTCACACAAACCCGAACGTCGCTGGCGAATGTAACGACCAGTTTGGGCAATGTCTCAACCAGCGTGGGAAATGTTTCGACTTCACTCGTCAATACCAACACCAGCCTAGGTAACGTATCCACCAGCTTGGGAACGGTATCGACCAGTCTTACGCAAACCCGAACGTCGCTGGCGAATGTGACGACCAGTTTGGGTAATGTCTCAACCAGCGTTGGAAATGTTTCGACTTCACTCGTCAATACCAACACCAGCCTAGGTAACGTCTCCACCAGCTTGGGAACGGTATCGACGAGTCTTACGCAAACCCGAACGTCGCTGGCGAATGTGACGACCAGTTTGGGCAATGTCTCAACCAGCGTGGGCAATGTATCAACCTCACTCACCAATACCAACACTAGCTTAGGCAACGTCTCAACGAGTGTAGGAAATGTATCGACTAGCTTAGGAACCGTTTCTACATCACTCACCGCCGTTAGCAATTCCGTGTCTAGTGCCATCTCTGGCGTGACCAGCCTTGGCTCATCGCTCACCAACGTATCAAATTCGGTTGGCAATATCTCGTCTAGTTTGGGAAATGTTTCAAGCAGTGTTGTTAATGTTTCATCAAGCGTCGATAACGTTTCAAACAGCCTTGGCAATGTATCGTCTAGTCTCGGCAATGTTTCGTCGAGCGTGGCGGGCATCAACACGTCTTTGGGATCTACCGTCACGCAGCTAACCGGTGTCAGCAATTCGGTTGGCTCGCTGTCAACTGCACTGGGCAACACGAACGCGGCAGTGTCGGCGGTGAGCACGGCGCTTTCAACAACTAATTCGAGTGTTAGCTCGGCGATTTCTACAACCGATTCCGGTGTGACGAGTGTTGCGTCCTCATTATCGGCAACGACTTCTGGCGTAACTAGCGTCGCGTCGTCACTTTCAACAACTGCGTCGAGTGTCAGCACCGCGCTCTCGGCAACAAATTCTGACGTTGTAAGCGTGGCATCTTCGCTTTCTGCAACGACCTCCGGCGTCACCAGTGTTGCGTCTTCGCTATCGGCAACCACGTCTGGCGTAACTAGCGTCGCGTCGTCACTTTCAACAACTGCATCAAGTGTCAGCACGGCGCTCTCGGCAACAAATTCTGATGTTGTCAGTGTGGCATCCTCACTTTCTGCAACGACGTCTGGTGTGACGAGTGTTGCGTCCTCATTATCGGCAACGACTTCCGGCGTGACGAGCGTTGCGGCATCGCTATCGGCAACCACGTCTGGCGTAACTAGCGTCGCGTCTTCGCTTTCAACAACTGCGTCGAGCGTCAGCACGGCACTTTCGGCAACAAATTCTGACGTTGTCAGCGTTGCGTCCTCATTATCGGCAACGACCTCCGGTGTCGCCAGTGTCGCCACCTCATTGAGCGCGACCAATTCCGGGGTGACGAGTGTTGCGTCTTCGCTATCGGCAACCGCGTCTGGCGTAACCAGCGTCGCGTCGTCGCTTTCAACAACTGCGTCGAGTGTCAGCACGGCACTCTCAGCAACAAATTCTGACGTTGTCAGCGTGGCGTCCTCACTTTCTGCAACGACTTCTGGTGTCACCAGCGTCGCGTCCTCATTGTCAGCAACGACCTCCGGTGTTACCAGCGTCGCCACCTCATTGAGCGCAACTAATTCCGGGGTGACGAGTGTTGCGTCCTCGCTATCGGCAACCACGTCCGGCGTGACGAGTGTCGCTGCTTCACTCTCGAACACGACATCGGGCGTGGCCAGCGTGGCAAGCTCACTGGGCACGGTATCGACCGCGTTATCGTCGGTGACGAGCAGTTTGTCGGGCGAATTATCAACCACGAACTCTGGCGTAACGAGCGTGGCGTCTTCGCTGTCAGCGACCACGTCAAACTTGGCCAATGTCTCAACATCTGTTGGCAATAATTCAGTTTCAATCGCCACGCTGTCATCAGGCTTATCAACCACCAACACTAGTTTGGGGGTGGTCAGCAGCGCATTGGGAACGGTGAGCACTTCCGTGGTGGGAATTAATTCAAGCCTTATTAACGTAAGCTCGTCGGTGGTCATCATCAACACCACCGTCGTCAACGTCAGCAATTCAGTGGTTAATGTCAGTACCAGCTTGGGCAATGTCAGCTCGTCAACGTCCGCCACCGCATCAACCACCTCGAATGTCAGTACTTCGCTCGCGGCCGTCTCCGGCGTTGTCAACGGCTTGACTAGCACGACCAGCGGACTCAGCGCAGCCATCAGCGGTACCAACACCTCGTTGGGCAACGTCAGCACCAGCGTCGGCGCAATCAGCACCACGGTTGGGGGCGTGAGCACCTCGGTGACGGCCATTAGTTCAAGCCTAGGTAATCTGAGCAGCAGCGTCGGCAATGTGTCGCAGTCGGTCACTGGCGTCAGCTCTGCACTGAACAACGTCAGCACATCTCTTACCACTGTCACGAGCAGTAACGCCATCGCGATTTCTGGAGTCAGCAATGCCATCACGGCATTGGGGCAAACGCAATCTACGCAGTCGACGGCGGTGAGCACCTCCCTCACGACCATCAACCGCTCTATCGACAAAATCAACCAATCGGTTGACGGGCTTTCCACCTCGTTGAACCAAGCCGTGGGCTCGATTTCAACGCTTACCAACAATCTCAATGCGCTCTCGGCTGATGTCGACAGCCTTCGCAACGAGAGTCGCAAAGGTATTGCCGCGACGGCTGCAATTGGCGCCACCGCAGCGGGCGGCGGCGGTCCAGGAGAGTTCGGCGTGGATGTTGGCGTGGCCGGTTACAAAGGCCAAGGTGCTGTGGCAACCAATTTGAGTTACACCACTGAAAGCGGCATCATTCTCAACGCAGGTGTAGCCTATGCTGGCAGCGGTGCAACGGTAGCGCGATTCGGGATTGGCATGCGGTTTAAATTGGGCGCGAGCGGCAAAGGGGTCACCGCGGTTTCGCCTGCATCTGGGCAAGCGCCGTCCGCGTTGCCGTCAGCACCACAATCGGCACCACAATCGGCACTGCCATCGCCTACCGCGTCAGTGACATCCATTTCGAGTTCGCTGCCACCGCTACCCGCACCATCGGGCACACCAACCGTCACCAGCAAATAACGGCCCGCCACCATGCGCCAGTACACGGTTGGCATAACGATCTGGGTTCATGCCAACGGTGAACTGGGTTTGTACGAAAACGGTTTGCGACAAAATGTGCTGTTTCTGCATAATTTGTTCCGCGCATCCCCTGCCTGCAAGCGCGTCTATCTGCTCAATCATGGCGAGGGTGAGCCTGCTGCGGGTGTTGGTGCAATTTCAGCTGAATACGGCATTGATCCGCGCTCAATTGTTCGTACCAAAGACATCACCGAAAAGCTCGATTACGTCATCGTCATGGGCGCTGCCCTCGATGCCGAGACAGCAGAGGCGCTCAAAAAACGCGGCACCAAGCTCATCAATTACAAAGGCGGTAACGGCATCGTGATCTCAATGGAGGCGATCATCGCGCAACCACCGCGCGATGGCGAACGCTATTTTGATCGTGCTTTTTACGATGCCATCTGGATGACGCCGCAGCATATCAACACTTATAAATCGTATTGCGAAGCGATTTACCGATGCCCGGTATTTGAAGTGCCACAGATTTGGCAACCGATATTTCTTGAGGCCCGTTTTGCAGCGCTGCAAACGCCCTATGGCTACCGGCCGGGCAATCCCAAAAAACGTGTCGGCATTCTGGACCCGAACATCACGGTGATGAAAACCAGCCATATGCCGATGCTGGTTTGTGAATCGGCTTATCGCAAGCGACCCGAGCTATTCCAAGCGGTCTATGTCACCAACGCGATTCAGCTGCAACAAAGCCTTCATTTCAACAGCTTCGCGCAGCGCTTAACCCTCACGCAAGACAAACTGCTGACCGTTGAGCCGCGTTTTGTTACCGCTGATTTTCTGGCGAACCACGCCGATGCTGTCGTCACTCATCATTGGGAAAACGGGCTTAACTATCTTTATTACGATGTGCTCAACGGCGGCTACCCGCTAGTCCATAACTCAGAATTTCTGCAGGAGTATGGCTACTACTACGAAAGTTGGGATGCCGATTCCGGCGGCGAGGCACTAATCCGCGCGTTATCTGAGCATGATCGCAATTACAACCGTTATTGCGACGACGTGCGGCGACTATTGCAGCAGGTGAGTGCCGTGGGGCACCACAACATCGTGTTCCACGAAAAGCTGTTGCGCGAGTTGGACGGATGAGCGCCATGAAATTCAAAGTCGGCCTCTCGGCGGTAGGCGTTCAAGACGACGTGCATGGTCATATGTGGACCAATGGCATGACGCAAAATTTGATTTATTTGGCGCTGCTGTTGCAGCGACTGCGTAATGTCGCCGATGTTTTTATCGTGCCGATCCCCGACGACACCGTGCCGCATAAGCCGTCGGTTGTGTTCGGTTTTAAGCAGCTCACATTGGCACAGGCAGTAACGGATCTCGATGTGTTGATTGAGGTTGGGATGCGAATTCCGACTGATGATGTGCAGCGATTCCAAGCGCGCGGGGGCAAGATTGTTTCTTATGTGGCGGGCAATAGTTTCATCATGAATTTGGAAGCCACGGTGAATCAGTTACACCAGCGTGGCGAGGTATTGCCGCCGTTTGAATTTGATGCCGCATGGATTACGCCGCAGCACTGGCGCACCAACCACTCTTATTCGGCGTTGATCCGCGCGAAGCAGGTTGTTCAAGTAAACCAAATTTGGGATCCAGTGGTGTTGCGGCAAGGCTTGGTGAGCATCAACCATCATTTTTTCTATAAACGCCGGCTACACAAGGGCGTGTCGGTTGGTGTGTTTGAACCGAATGTGAATGTGGTTAAAACATTTCATTTTCCGGTGCTGATTGCCGATGTTCTTTATCGGCGTAACCGCGACGCAGTCCACCATGTATTCGCCACCAACACCTATCATTTGCGAGAGAACAATCACTTCGTCGATTTTTGTCAATCGCTGGATTTGTTTGCCGAGAATCGCATCACAGCCGAAAACCGGTTTCCGGTTTATCAATTGTTGGGGCAATATGTTGATACTGTGATCGTGCACCAGTGGGAGAACGGCTTAAATTATCTTTATTACGATGCGCTTTACGGCGGGTATCCGTTAATTCACAACTCTGAGTTTTTACGCGATGTTGGCTATTACTATAAGCCCTTCGATGTCGCAGATGGCGCGGATGCACTCGAACGAGCGTGGTTGAGCCATGATGATGAGTTCCCGCGATATCAAGAAAAAAGCCATGAACTATTGTGGACAGTGAATCCCGACAACCCCGCGCTCCAACAACAGCATACCTTGCTGCTTGAAGCCCTATTTGATCAAAAATGATAATGACCCGTGCAAATTTAATGAATCGTCGGCGACCGCTTTCAACGCTCGCAAATTGGACTAGCCTTGCAACTATTTCGATGGTGATCGCGACAATAGCAAATTTTGCGCACGCGCAGCCAGCAGCGGCACCTGGGCCAGAACTGCTACTCAGCATTGCCCTCGAACTCTCAACCGAGCAAAGTAATTCTGCCGCCTTGGTGGGGCACATCATTCGTACGGAAGTTCTTGAACCGGGTGACAAGCTCGACATCAGCCAGCGCGCGAGCCGCCTGCGTAAGGAGCTCGGCGTCAACTACATCGTACCCGCCAAGACGTTGGGGTTTCAGCTCGCGTCGAACGAAATCACGCTCTCTGAAACCAGCCGCTACATCACCGACGCCAAGCTTCTGACAACGGCGCAAGCAGCCTATCGATTTTATTGGAGCCGTGCTGCCTCTATCGGCGTCTGGGGTATTGGCGCTGGGGCGGAGGCATTGCGTATTGATACCGAGCCAGACAGTGCGCCCTACCTGCGCGAGTTTGTCCAACGGCATGGCAAGACCAGCCATACGATTCCGGTAGCCGCGTTTTGGCTAGTTGATCGTCGTCAAACCAACCGTATTTTGCCGGAAGGTCATCTTGATCGCTTGAACGTCGAATGGGGAACCGGTTTGGGCAGCGTTAGCTACGCCAAAGTCGATTTTCAACATTCCAGCTCTTTTGCATTGTCGCCCCGCTTGTCCGCGGGCTTCAGCGCAACCGTCGGTGCAATGCGCGGATTGCGTGGTGACCTCACACCGCTTACGAAACGCTATTTCGGTGGCGGCGTGGGCACTGTTCGCGGCTATGAAGCCAGCGCGCTCACGCCCACTGACATCGCCCAAAGCGGCATCGGCGCGAACCGCCAGGCCGTGGCCACCGCTGAGGCGCTATGGCACGCGTTCTCCCTGGGCGAGACGCCGGTTATTGTTTCGGCTTTCGCCGATACAGGAAAGTTCGCCGATGTTGGCTCATCAAAAGTAGCAATCAATACCAGCGTGAACGCGAGCTCATATGGCCTCGGCATTTCCATGCCAGTTCGGATCGGCTTGGTACGATTTTCATTCGCTAAACCCGTAGATTCCGAATGGCGTACGCAGCGATTTCAATTTGAGGCGCGGGCTAATTGGTAAGTTCGTAGATTGATTGGGATTGCGATTTAAAGTAAAACCCGCAGCAAAAATTCAAAACAGGACGCTCTCATGAAAAAAATGATGCTGGTAGTCAGGTTAGTAGCGACGATCTTGCTGATCCCTCTTGCGGAAGCGCAGACCCAATCGCAACCCCAATCTCCGAAGACGTCAATCGCGAAGCCAGATGCCGCAAAACTCGACACGTCTAAACTCACGATCACCACCTACGCCCGCGAGCATGGTTTCAGCAAATGTGCGTCGGCGGTGGAACTTGCCGAACGAAATTTATTGGGAAATAGTGAATATACATTTCGCGCTTATCTACCGCCAATGCCGCCAAAGGCCAGTCCCAATGCGGAGTTTGGGCTTTTTAGCGTGATTGTTGATTCCCGAAAAATTGATCGCAACTCCAATGCCGGCAATCCGACCCGTGCCACGCTAAATTTGACCGTCAACCTCAAGCAAACTAATAGTTCCGGCTCAGCCCTGTGCTCCACAATCTACGAACAAACCATGTATCACAACGCCACCTGCGATACCGTCGCCGCGCAAATGGCACCGAACGCCCGCACTACCGGCAGCGCTAGCATTGGCTCAGTATTGGTGGAGATCTCCGATACGCTATCGCTGACGTTAATCCCCGTTGGCGCAGCGCAATGCATCACCATCATTAAAGAAGCAGCGTTTGATGTCCCCACGAAAAATGTGCTCGTAAAAGCGGGGAACCCGGCTCTCGTTGCGCCAGCTGCAGCCGTCAAGTCAGGCAAGCCTTAACGTCATCAACCTGTTTGCATTATTACCAGCGGCAAACGCGGCTTATTATGTTTGGCGCAAGTGCAGGTTACGTGTCCAGTTTCAAAAACGGCACGACCGTTTAGGCTACAACACCTATGCGTAAGAAAATGAATGGATTACTGTTTTGGCGATTTAATCTGCTTTGAGTCAATCTGCTTTGAGTCAATCTGCTTTATTTACTGCAGCCCAGCCCTATGCGCCAGAAAATCAGCGTATGACGATATAAACTTCGTCATTCTTTTTTGTTCGGGAAATCCATCTGCTCACCGCTACGATCGAAGCGCAAGTGCGTAATGTCCGTGCGAAAAAACATACCCCAAGTCCATTCGACGTAAATGCGAACTTTCCGTCCTAACGTGGGCATCAACATCAGGTAGTACGCCCGCCAGATAAGCCACGCAATTAGCCCCGAGACAGGAATGCCAAACACCAGCGCCACACCGCGCATATGGCCCAGTGTCGCCATCATGCCGCGCGATTGATAGTTGAGTGGCAAGGCTTCTTTGCCTGAAATGGCCGCAATTATATTGGCGGCAACACATTTACCTTCTTGGCTGGCGAACTGGGCGGTTGGCGGCGCAGGCTGATTATTGTGGGCGTTTATGGTTAACGCACAGTCACCGATTGCCCACAAATTGGGGTGGCCGGGCAGACGCATATCCGGATTGGTCACAATGCGACCGCGCTCAAGTTGGATACCTGATTCATCGGCCAGCAATTGCGCCAGCGCGTTCGGTCGTGTGCCTATGGTCGAAATGACTGTGCCCGCATCGAGCATCAAGCCATTGCTCAGCACGATACCGGTTTCGTTTACCGATGCCGCGCCTAAATTCAAATGAATTTGCACGCCGCGTTGGGTCAATGATTTGTGCGCTTTTTGAGCCAACATTTCCGGCAGCTCCGGCAGCAGGCGCCCGATGTTTTGGATCATCGAGACGCCAAGCTCAGTCGCTTTTACGCCTGGGTAAAAGGAAATAATGCTGCGCAAACAGTCCATCAATTCTCCCGCGACTTCACTGCCAGAAAATCCACCGCCAATCACTACAAAATGACCTAAGCGCTTACGCACGACAGGATCAACTTCGAGTTCTATTCTGGCCAATCGCCGCAAAACTATGTTTCGGATATGGATTGCATCACCCACCGTCTTGAGGGGCAACGCAAACTCAGCCATACCGGGGATAAGATCCGTACGGGCGCGATTGCCGAACGCGAATACCAGATGTTCAAAATTAAGCTTGGTCTCACCGGATAAACTATTCACGCTTAAAAACCGGCTCTCCAAATGGACTGCTGTTACTTGCCCCATCACAAATCGGCTACGCATTTTTGGGTCATCCAAGCGCAACACTTCTCGCAGCGGTGCCACAACTTGTGCCGGAAAAATGGACGCCCCCACAGCCTCTGCCAGCATGGGGTTGAAGGTCGTGTAACTATCTTCACTGACCATGACCAGGCGATAGCCAGCGGACAGCTTCTTCACAATCGACTTGGCCAACGCCGTACCAGCAAATCCACCGCCGACAACGACAATATTTTTTTCAGTTTCCATCACGGTCCAATAGTTTGAGGAGCATTTAAATCACCGGTGAATAAGCCCGCGTCACTGGCACGTTCAACTTCGCAAGTTGCAATTTAATTTTTGAACTTCACGCGCGACGCCCGACTCGTGACGCGTGACAACAACATCGGCATTCGAAATCGATTACTCTAAGCCGTAAAGCGCCCGCGCCGCTGCAGCGCGACCACGTTAGGTGAACGCACATCAAGCATGGTCAGAAAATCAACGGTTTTGAACGCACGATCAATCGCGGGCGGGCTACAGATCGATGCGCCCAACGCAAGATAAGCCGATAGTAATCGCGGAATCTTTGGCCTCTCAGCAGACGGGGGAGCAATACACTCAAAGCCGGGCTGTGGAAGCGTTTGCCAAGTTATTGGCGCCCAATTGGCGGACATCGCTTCATACGCGGCCACACCCAAAGCCTTGTCTTGACTGGTCAGTGAGCTACAGCCAATTAAATATCGCGCTCCCTGACTCTCCGCATAGCTAGCAATGCCTTTCCAAAGCAAATTGAGCACCGCGAAATTCCGATGTTCTGCGCTGATACAAGCGCGCCCCAGTTCTAGCATTTGCGCGCGCATCGGCTCAAACGGCCTGAAATCAAATTCGCGTTCGCTGTAATAGCCAAAATGTTGTTGTGCGTTCAAACCCGTTTGCATCCGATAAGTGCCGATTATCTCGCCCGTGCTGGTATGCTCCACAATCAAATGCCTGCAGACAGCATCAAAAGCGTCGGTGTCTAAACCGGCGTTGAATGACTCTGCCAACCCCTCATTGAGTTCCAGATTAAATACCTCAAAGCGTAGCGTCTGCGCGCCTTGGATCTCGGCAAGCGTGGTTGCCAATCGTGCGCCGTAAGCTGAATTGGTGGACGATTTACTGCCGGTTGCGGTAGTGATCATTGGGTGGCCATCGTTAAATTTAGGATCAAATTTAACATCAAATTTTGCGATTACAATTTCATTTTCGATTGATTGTGTTTAGTTGAGAAAATTTGAAATTTTTTCCCATAATATATGTGTCGCAACAAACGCTCGGAACTTACGGCTTTCTGTAAGGGCCGAATCATTCGGGCGACACATTTGATGTGATGGATAAAGCGAGCAACATAAGGACAAGCAGACGTACCAATGCCATGCTCTTGAAAAAATGACAGCGACAGAACGACAAAAACAGATCAGCAAACAAACCGGCAAATGGTTGGTGAGCCGGCGCGATCATATGCCTGCTCGCGGCAAATTATGGAGCGCGGTTAGCGTAATTTTGGCCCTACTGGGGTGTTCCGTACCGGGACCGCGCGCCGACGAATCGGCTACCGACAAGCTGCGCGAACAATTGCGAATCAATGTGGAGACAGCGCCCGACAAAACCGTGCGGCAACTAAGTATTCTACGAGCCGGTGTCGTCAATGGGCCATTGCTTATTCTGGTCCATGGCACGCCCGGAGAAGCGACTGGCTGGGCGGATTATCTACTCGATCCGCCAAAAGGCATGGAAGTAATCGCCGTAGATCGATTGGGCTTTGGACAGAGCGGTCCGGACGGGGCTGTGACCAGTTTAGCGGCGCAAGCCGAAGCGGTTGCAGCATTGTTGCCAAAGGATGGGCGTCAAGTTGTGTTGCTGGGGCATTCGCTTGGCGGGCCCATCGTTGCGCAACTCGCGGCCACCCATCCTGCTCGTATCAGCGCAGTGGTATTACTCGCCGCATCGCTTGATCCGGCGCTTGAATCGATCCACCCGGTGCAATGGGTTGGAGCATGGGCACCGGTGCGTTTTTTTCTGCCGCGCGCGATGCGCAACGCCAATGCGGAGCTCATCGCCCACAAGGTCGAGCTACAAAAACTGGCGGCCTTGTTGCCCGCTATTCGCGCGAAAATCATTATCGTTCACGGCACCAATGATGACCTCGTCCCAGTTGCCAACGTTGCATACATGCAAACGCAACTCACGGGAGCCGCTTGCGTTAAAACGGTGTTGTTGGAGGGGCGAAACCATTTTTTGCCATGGAATTCAGTTGATGTCGTGCGCAATGCGATTCTCCAGGCCGAAATGAACACTGGTGACGTAAAAAATAGTGCAGCAGCAAAGGAAAAGTGTTGAACGCTTTCGCGCATGTTTCCGATTGGCACACGCTAAGCATGACCTTTAAAGACGCCTTGGCGGGCATGGCTGACCCTTGGGTGATTGCGGTGGCATTGGTGTTGACCACATTTTTGTTGGAGGATGTCGCCATTGCGGCGGGCGTCGCCCTAGCCGTACAGGGCGCCATTTCATGGAGCCTATCGCTGGTAGCAGTTGCGGGCGGCATCGCGCTGGGCGATATTGGCTTGTACGCGCTCGGGGTCGCGGCAACCCACGTGCCTTGGTTGCGACGGCGATACGTCAACGAAAAAGCCGATTGGGGACGCGCGCAATTGCAGCGACGATTGTCGAGCGCAATTTTACTGGCACGGGTGATACCTGGCCTGCGGTTAGTGACCTATACCGTAGCCGGCTTTGTCCGTGTGCCGCTTGCGCCGTTTTGCGGATGGGTTGTGGTCGCCGTGGCGTTATGGACAGGCGGGTTATATCTGTTCAGCGTTGCGATTGGCCATGCGCTGTCTGAGGCGTTAGGCATTCCGTTGGCACTGGCGGCTGCGCTGCCGATTTTGCTTCTCGCGCTTGCGATACCCGTCTGTAGAACTTTTCAGAAATCCAGAAACCGCCGCATCAAGCCTGTAGCCAAGCCCTCGTCGGCTTCTGCTTCTGCGTCTGCTTCAGCGTCCGCGTCCGTCCCTTCTGCCACCTCGCCCTCCAATAGCGCCCCCCACCGAATATGACGCAACCTATCGCAACATTATTGAAGCATGCTGATGTTAGCAGCGTGTCAATGCAAAATCCGTGGCGACCCGCCACTGCACCGCACCAAGGCATGCCACCACTCGCCGTGGACGGTGCGCAATTGAGTTTTTTTGAGTTCTGGCCAATGTGGGCGTTTTATCCGCCAATCGCTCTTTATGCCGCCTGGTTGATGTTACGTTACCGAAGTATTTTATTGCCAACCGTTGCCAACCCGTCGTTCCCCGGTGGCGGATTTTTTGGTGAATCCAAAGCTGAAATTCTCAAGATGGCGGTGCAACATGCGCCAGAATGGGTGGCTCCTTTTGTGCAAATTAATTTGCCAGCCGCGCCGGGAAATGATCCTGCGTCAGAATGCAATGCCGCCTTGGTCGCAATGGCCGATGCCAACATTGGACTTCCTGTCGTCGCCAAGCCTGATCTGGGCTGCCGCGGCGCCGGTGTTAAGTTGATGCGATCCCGTGCCGATCTGCACGCCTATCTTGCCGCATTCCCGCGCGGAGCCAGCTTGGTGTTACAAAAACTGGTTCCGTTTGAGGGGGAAGCGGGTATTTTTTATGTGCGACATCCCGGCAATCCCCATGGAAAAATTATTTCCATCACGCTCAAATATTTCCCTTATGTGACTGGCGACGGTGTGCGTACGTTGCGCCAGCTAATCGTTGCCGACCCGCGCGCTGGGCGGCTCCCTCATTTGTACCTGACCCGACATGCCGCCAAGTTGGACAGCGTCCCCAATGTAGGCGAACCGATTCGCTTGGCGTTCGCGGGCAGCCATAGCCGCGGCGCAATTTTTCGTAACGGGACGTCACTGGTGACACCGGACATGGAAGCGCGGTTTGACGCAATTTCACAAAGCCTGCCGGAGTTTTATTTTGGTCGCTTTGATGTACGTTTTGCCGACTTTGCCGATGTCCAACGCGGCGAAGGGTTTACGATTGTCGAGGTCAACGGTGCAGGCGCTGAAAGCACACATATCTGGGATCGCCGCACCGGACTTTTCGAGGCGTGGCGGGATTTGATGCGTCAATACCGCTGGCTCTATGAAATCGGTCATGCCAACCGCAAACGTGGTTTTGCAAACATGAGCGTGAAAGAATTCTTGCGCGGCTATCGGCGGGAGAAATTCCTCACGCCGCAATACCCCGCCACCGATTGATCGCTCGTCAATCCAGCGATTGAATTTAACCAATTATTTCGATAAAAACCGATACGATCCTGTGCATTTGACCACCGTGCATTCTGCACTACGGATATTATTGTAAGGCTCAGCGAGCAAGCCCGACTACCCCGTAAACAGTTTTGACTCGTTTTTTTCACACTCAAAAGGCCAGTGCATGACGCACGCTACAGCATCCAACCTATCATTCTCTATTGCAACCGACCCTGACGACGGCGCCATTGCTCTGATCGATTTCAATTGCGAGGTTATTGCGCAAGCAACTGGCCTCTTGAATCTTTTCGATTCACATAACGCCTCTGCATTTGCGGGCCCGGTTGGCGCACACCTTCGCCATGTCATTGAACACTATGACGCCTTACTTTCGCCCGCGATTGCCGGGTTCGTGGACTACGATTCACGCGTTCGTGATCGCGAAGTGGAACGTAGCACCGCACTCGCTCGGCGTCGCTTGCAAGCGCTTAGCCAACGTCTCGTTGCCAACAACGTGCCTCTAAAATCAGCGCTGCGTGTGCGCGGCTTGGGCGGCTTAGCGGGTGATTTCAATTTTACGATTTCATCCACGTTTGGGCGCGAGCTGGTTTTTGTCGCCAGCCATGCGCTGCACCACTACGCACTCTTGCGCCCCTATTGCCAAACGGCGGGTATACCTTTGGGTGTTGATTTTGGTAAGGCCCCCTCCACAGTTGCGCATGAACGCGCATCCGCCGCAAACCATGATGATGGACGATCAACTGCAACATCCACATCTTAAAAAGGAACTTCTATGTCCACATTATTAACTCAAAATCGCCCCCAATCGTTGGTAGCGAAATTACTATCAGCCTTCGCCACGGCTGTTTTTTTCGGCGTATTTGCGGGCACGGCCGCTGCTGCTTCGCTTCCTTCCAACACCTTAAAAACGGGGCTCTTCGGTGGCCGCACGGATACTGCCATTTTGGGTTATGACCCAGTTGCCTATTTCACTGCCGGCAAACCCGTAAAGGGCCAAGATGCTTTCGTGAGTGATTGGAATGGCGCGAAATGGAAATTCGCATCGCAGGCGAATCTTGATTTGTTTAAGGCCAGCCCTGAAAAATATGCGCCGCAATACGGCGGCTATTGTGCCTACGGCGTTGCCGTCGACAATCTCGTCACCATTGAGCCCGACAAATTCACGATTATTAACGGGAAGCTTTACCTGAATTACGACGCCGATATTCAGCAGAAATGGTTGAAAGACCCGGCGGGATACATCAAGCAAGCCGATAGCAAGTTTCAAGCTTTACTAAAAAAATAGCCCTAAAAATAACGCAAAAAATTCACCACCCATCAGGGAGATTCATCATGTCTTGGTTACGACGTCACGGCCATTGGCTGCTCACAATTTTTGTTGCATTTGTGTTTATTCAATCGCTGTTTTTTAAATTCACCAATTCGCCTGAGACGATTTATATTTTTCAGGGAAAACTAGACCCTTGGGCGGCCACGCTGGGCTTCCCCGGCCTTTTTGCACCGGGCGGTATTTTCTCGGCACACGTGGTGGGCGTGTTTGAATTGATCGCATCAGTCCTAATTATTGCCGGTGCATTCTTGGCGACAAAGCGCTGGGTACAGGTGCTTGGCGCAGCGATGGGCATGGGCGTCATTAGCGGTGCGATATTTTTTCACCTCTTCACGCCGCTTGGTGTGGCTGTTGTCAACACCGACGGCACGACTGACGGTGGCGAGCTGTTCATGCTGGCATGCGGCGTTTGGATTTCCTGCGCGATCTTGCTGTGGATTCGTCGCGAAATTTGGCTAAGCTGGCTGGCAAAGCTTGGCATTGGCAAGGCAGCATAATTTTTACTGATTTGTTACTGATGCAACCTCAAATTGGCTGACAGTAATGCCGTCAACTTAAACATTGGCATCGACCACGCGCTCAAATGCCCACATCCTGTTTGCAATGCCAATCCGCTTCGTAACCATGGCCGCAAAACATCATTGTAAAAAATGCATGAAGAGGCCCGTTGTGGTTAACCAACCGTCGCGATTGGGCACACCGCGTCGAAAGGTCAGCTCGTAACTTTATTCGCGTTGTCACGAATGTGGAATGAGCTGCGGAATGAGCTTTGTGACGACCTTTGTGACGACCTTTGTGACAAGATTTGTGCAAAATTCTCTGTTTATTCGCGGCAAGTAACGCGGACCCAAGCGCATTTCTTGGCACCTCAAAATCCGAAGCTCGAAATTCGAATCTCAAAATACGGTCAACATCTTGGGCCCGCCTCTTATTGACTAACTATTGGATATTTGACCGCAGCTTGGCGCGACTTCAAACCGCGCATTGCCGAATTTCTTTATCAGCGTTTGACGAGATTTCGGGCCGGAATGATTTCACGCCCTGCGTTGTTCGGTTTGCACATATATCCATAAAGACCCAGCATCCATGCGGGTTTTCATCAAGGTAGGGGTCAAGGCGCGCGCTTGATTTACTGCCCAGCTAGCCAGTTCTGCCTGATCGGCCGGAACACCGCTTAATGACCTGTCATCAAACTTTTACAGCATTGATATAAATTAATTAAGTTGCGAAATTAACGTAAGTTTTCAATTCACGTAACGACTATTAAGGCATCAGGCGCTAATAAAAGCCTTAACGTTTACAGTACGGAGTGTTTATGTTCGCAGGGAAAACAGCATTGGTAACCGGCTCAACGAGCGGCATTGGTCACGGAATTGCCGAGATGCTTGCAGCTCAGGGTTGCAATATTGTTCTGAATGGTTTTGGCAATGCCGACGAGATCGAGACATTGCGCGCGCAAATCGAAAAAAACCATAGCGTCATCGTCCGCTACGATGGAGCCGATCTTTCACAACAAAGCCAGATCGAAGCCATGATGGCAAAAGCGCTCGCAGAATTTGGCATCATCGATATTTTAGTAAATAACGCAGGTATTCAATTCGTCGCGCCGATTGATGAATTTCCAGTAGACAAATGGAACACCATTTTGGCGATCAACTTGACCGCAACATTTCATACCGTGCGCCTCGCATTACCGGCGATGAAGGCCAAAGGCTGGGGCCGGATTGTAAATATTGCCTCCGCGCACGCGCTAGTGGCATCACCATTCAAAGGTGCGTATGTTGCCGCCAAACACGGTATTGCCGGCTTGACGAAAACCGTTGCCTTAGAAGTTGCCGCGCAAGGCATCACGATGAACGCAGTATGTCCAGGCTATGTATGGACGCCCTTAGTTGAAAAACAAATTCCCGATACCGCCAAAGCGCGCGGCATTACCGAGCAGCAGGTGATCGATGATGTCTTGCTCAAAGCACAACCAACCAAAAAATTTATCACCATCGAGCAAATCGCCGCGCTCACGACGTTCTTGGCAAGTGATGCCGCAGCATCCGTCACGGGCGCGATTATTCCGATTGATGGCGGCTGGACTGCCCAGTAGTCAGTAGTCGCACGCGGTAGTAACAAAGGGCCGTACTGAACCGCCGCACCGTACCGAAGGCAATTTTTTCAACTTGAACCACAGCATGCTTTTTTAGCAGGGGCTCGTTCAGCCTGCATTCAGCTTGCATTCACCCTGCAATAACCCAACAGGAGATTGTTATGACAACCAAAACAGCACCATCCGCCAAGAATAAAAAAAACCTTTCCGAGCCCTCTAAAAAAAATCAGGCATTCGGCCAAACCGTGCTGGTTTTGCAGGGCGGCGGCGCGTTGGGCGCTTATCAGCTGGGCACCTATCAAGCGATGCACGAAGCCGGCATTGAACCAGATTGGGTGGTCGGCACATCGATTGGCGCGATTAATGGCGCCATCATTGCTGGCAATCCCCCCGAGCAGCGCCTGCCGCGCCTGCATGAATTTTGGGATCGTATGGAATTGAACAAGGGTAATCCTTTCGGTCCGCTGTTGAATATGTTTGGCAGCACGTTTAACAATTTGAATACGATGACGAAGGGCATACCAGGATTTTTTGCACCCAGCCCGGATGCCATTTATGGCCAGCACGCCAAGATCGGTATCGAGAAAGCCGCCCACTATACGACGCGCCCTTTGCGGGAAACGCTGACCAATTTAATTGACTTCGATTATCTGCAATCGAAAAAAACGCGCTTAACCGTCGGTGCAGTAAATGCCAATACTGGCGAGATGCGTTACTTTGACAGTCACAAAGATGTGATGACAGTTGATCACATTATGGCTTCCGGCGCGCTGCCCCCAGCGTTTCCTGCCATTCGTATTGATGGCCAGCCGTATTGGGATGGCGGGATCTATTCGAACACACCGGTAGAAGTGGTTTTGGAAGACAACCCGCGCCGCAACTCGACGATTTTTACGATTCAGCTTTGGAATCCGGCTGGGCCTGAAGCCGAAAGTCTGTGGCAAATTGCCGGGCGGCAAAAAGATATTCAATTTTCCAGCCGCGCAAATACCCACATCGCACGTCAGCAGCAAATTCATCATTTGCGCCACATTATCCGCGAGCTTGGCAAACAGTTACCGGAGAAAGTACGTAGTCAACCTGCCGTAAAAGAACTCACGTCCTGGGGTTGTGGGACCACGATGCACTTGGTGCGTATGTTGGCGCCCCGCCTTGAAGGCGAGGACCATACCAAAGACATTGACTTTACCGCCCATGGTATTCACACGCGCTGGCAAGCGGGTCGTGAAGATACCCAGCGCGCCATTGATGCCGCACCGTGGAATGAGCCGGTTGATGTTAAAGACGGCTTGGTGATTCACGATTTTGAACATAGCGGCGTTTGCGCTTAGTTCAGACTTATAAGGCAAGTTAAGTCAGCTGAGCCCGTTAACAGCGACACAATGAACCTAAGACAAAGCAGCCGAAATTTTGAGCAAAGATTTTCAATTAGCAACAGTAACGCTCAAGCCCCGCGCAAAGTGATCAAACACCCAGCGCATTTAACCGCGTGATTCGTTGAAAAGTTTCGCGCACATTGAAACAGTAAGACCTAAAAAGGAGTATTTCCATGAACAAAAATATCCGTAAACCGATTTCGCTAGCATTCATGTTGGCTGGCATTGCCATCGCATCGGTAGCAACATCCGCCATGGCCGGCACTTGCCCCGCTGATAAAGTGGGTGCGAATCCACTCGCTGATGCGCCAACCATGCCAGTCGGTGTGACGGACACCGAATTGTCCTCGGTTGACTTGTCCACTGAAAACGTGAAACTCAAAGAACGCCGCTTGCGTCTGCGCCACATGACCATCCAAGCCGGTGGCATCGTTCCGCTGCACAGCCACGCCGATCGCCCGGCTCTCATCATGGTGGAGTCTGGCGAAATTTTCGAGAACAGCAGCAAATGTCTTGTCCCCATTGTGCACAAGCAAGGGGAAATTTCCAAAGAATTTTTGGGCACCAAACACTGGTGGAAAAATTCCTCTGGCAAGGCAGTCGAGTTGACAATCGCCGACATCGTCAATGATAAAAAGCCCGACACCATGATGGAACACATGTAAGACATTCCATGCTCGCCCTAGTCTTTACCATGCTCGTTGCCATGTTATTGGCCGCCACGATGGGTTATGCAATCCAGCGTGGCGGCACGTGTACGGTGGCCGCTATTGATGAGGTCTTGCGCAAACGCCGTGTAAACCGTTTGTTGTCGTTGCTTGAGGCATCGGTTTGGGTATTGGGTGGCTTGTTGATCGCACATGCGTTCAACCTCATGCCGCCGATGCCCGCCGGTTACGTAATTACGCCATGGATGGTGGTGGGTGCTGCATTTCTGGGATTGGGTGCTGCGATCAATCGTGCCTGCGTGTTTGGTGCCATCGCGCGTTTCGGTTCCGGTGAGTGGGCATATCTGGCTGCGCCGGTTGGGTTTTTTATTGGTTGTGTGTTGTGGCAAGTGCTGGGACAGAATCTACTGGCCGACCATGCGCCACAAAAAATTGCCAATGCATCAATCGCCTTTCATGCCCCAACCGTATTGGCGTGGATGATTGCTGCTTGGATGCTTTGGCGGTTGGTAAAACTGGCTATCGTGAGCGTTAGCGATCCCAACGCCTTGCTCGCAAAGGTGTGGGAACCGCATGCCGCGACGGTCGTGATCGGAATCACATTTTTCTTCGTGCTCTTTTTGGCAGGGCCCTGGGCTTATACCGATGCCTTGGCCGACTGGGCGCGCGGGATGATGAACGACACCCTGCAACGCAGCCTGCTGCTCTTCGCGTTGCTGGCTGGCGCGGTGTACGGGGGATGGACAGCGGGGCGGTTTAAGGCGGCCGGCATCACTCTCCCCAGCATTGCCCGCTGCCTGATCGGTGGCGCATTGATGGGAGCAGGTAGCGTCATGATCCCCGGCAGCAACGACGGTTTAATTTTGACTGGTATGCCGCTGCTTTGGCCACATGCTTGGCTAGCGTTTTCGGTGATGTGTGTGACGATTGCCGTTTTTTTGAAAACTACCCAGTGGTTGCAAAAATAGCCAGCGATGTAAATTGTCCGGTTAGATTGTCCGGTTTCGTTTTTAGCATTCGTTTTTGGAATCCGCTTTGATACAACCCCCAGTATTGGCGGGCATCGCGGAGCATTTTTGTCCCAAACTGCCCGCGGATACTAGAGTTTAAATTTTTTACGAATGGAAATCTCGGCTTTACACCTTGCCATGTTTCTATTTTTTACTGTCGCTCCATAACCCTATTCAGTCCTATTTTTTGTTTTTTACGCAAAAGGAGATTTAAATGATTCGCATTTTTTCGTTTCTTCGCACTGTCTTTACTGTCGGCGCGCTGGCGCTGTCATTCGCCGGTTCTCAATCGGTGCTTGCAGCCAATCCAACTGCTGCCCCAGCCGTTGATAGCGGCATCTTAAAAGTAAAAAGCGTCTATTCGATGGCGGAAACCGTTGACCGCCTGAAGAAAGACGTTGGCGCCAAAGGCATCAAGTTTTTCTTTGAAGTTGACCAAGCCAAGCTCGCCGCTGACGCAGGTATTCAGATTCGCCCATCCGTGCTGCTTAATTTTGGAAACCCGCCGCTAGGTACGTTGTTCATCCGGGCCAACCCATTGGCCGGTCTTGATTGGCCGGTACGCTTGTTGGTGTATCAAGATGAAAAAGGTGATGTCTGGGCCGCGTTTACCGATTTTGCCTACATCGCACGCCGTCATGGCATCAGTGGCAAAGACTTGGAGAGCTTCAAGACCGCCTCAGGCGTGATTGAATCCATCACGTCGAGCGTTAGCAAGAAATAAACGGCTTGTTGGGCGGCTCTGTTGGATGTTGTTGTTGGACGGTTTACCGCGCCGCGCAACGGCGAAATTTTAATACTCCGCCGATAACATACAGCGTATTGTTTTTTCATTTTTGCCAAACGAACCATCGGGGCCTGTTTCTCCCCCGATGGTTTTTTTGCTCATCGCTCTCGGTTCCCAATGGCCGGCGCTTCGGTAGACCACCACTACACTTTCGAGTAACCTTATTATCGTGGAACCAAAAATCAAAGAACATTATCGCGTACGATAAAAACAACCGGGAGTACAGAAGATGAGCGAGCAATTCGACGTGATTGTGATTGGTGCCGGTCAAGCTGGACCAGCGCTTGCCGCCCGCTGCGGAAAGCAGGGGCTTAAGACCGCCTTGATTGAACGCGGGCCGTTCGGAGGCACTTGCGTCAATAACGGTTGTGTCCCAACGAAGACGCTGGTGGCATCGGCGCGGGTCGCCGCGCAGGTTCGGCGGGCAGGCGAGTACGGTGTCATGATCGACGGATCGGCGAACGTCGATATGGTCAAGGTCAAAGCGCGCAAGGATGCGATTGTCGAAGCCTCGCGGACGGGTGTCGGCAATTGGATGGCGAGCGCCAAGAACGTAAGCGTGATTCATGGGCACGCGCGCTTCACTGGCCCGCATGAAATCAACGTTGGCGACAGGCGTTTGCAGGCAGACAAAATTTTTATCAACGTCGGCGGGCGCCCCGCAATCCCGCGAATCGAAGGCATTGAGAGCGTGCCTTACCTCACCAACATTTCCATGATGGATGTTGATTTCCTGCCCGCACACCTGATCATAATTGGCGGCAGCTACATCGGTCTGGAATTCGCGCAAATTTATCGGCGCTTCGGTGCCGAGGTAACAGTATGCGAAACGGGGCCGCGACTTATTAGCCGCGAAGACGAAGATGTATCGCTCGAAGTTCGCGCGATTCTTGAGCGTGAGGGCATCACCGTGCGCACTGGTGCAACCTGCCTTAAGGTTGAGCGTGTTGATCAGGCCGGTGGCAGCGGCATCAAGGTGGGCGTGAGCTGTGATGGTGGCGAGCCGGCCGTTGAGGGGTCGCATTTGCTTGTCGCCACTGGGCGCATACCCAACACCGACGATCTCGGCATGGATGTTGCAGGCATTTCCGTTGATGCGCGCGGGTACATCACCGTCAACGACCAGCTGGAAACAAATGTTGCCGGTATATTTGCCATGGGCGATGTCAATGGACGCGGCGCATTTACCCATACTTCGTGGAACGATTACGAAATCGTTGCCGCTAACTTGTTCGATAACGACACTCGCCGGGTCACAGATCGAATTCCCGCCTACGCGCTATTCACCGACCCGCCCCTTGGCCGGGTTGGCATGAGCTTTACCGAGGCTCGCGCAACAGGGAGGCCGTTGCTCGCGGCCAAAATGCCGATGATGCGAGTCGGCCGCGCACGCGAATCCGGCGAGACACAGGGCTTCATGAAAATCGTTGTTGATGCCGAAACTAAACGCATCCTGGGTGCAGCAATACTAGGGCTGTCGGGAGACGAGGTTGTGCAATCGGTATTGGAGGTCATGTATGCCGAGAAACCCTACACGCAAATCAATCGCGGCGTGCATATTCACCCCACCGTTACAGAATTGGTTCCAACATTGCTGGAAGGTTTGAAGCCGCTGGCGAATTGATTTTACGAGGCCGCGATTGCGGACATCGTTATTTGTGTTGATGGCGGATGTTGGGCTAGATGGTTTTAAGTCACGCCTTAAAAACAGCCCGCGTTATGCAACTCGAACGCGCTACCGGAACATGCAACGCAAACATACAACTCAGCTCAGCTGGAGCAGATAGTTGATTTTCTGCCACTGACTATGTCTTATCGCCTTCGGTATCCGGGTCGGCTTTAATTGAGGCGGTTGCCGGCACGGCAGCGCCCTGTGCATATTTTTTCGATAGCTGCGATAGAAAATTCAGTTGTTTATCGAAGCGTTGGCAATTGATGCAGACATACAAATGTTGCTTGAGCGAATCCGCCTCATCGATCGACAGCGTCCGGTCACGGCGCACGCTCATTAAACGTGCTGCCTGCTTACAATTCACTTTTTTTAGTGTTTCATTATCCAAAGCTATTCCACTATCCCACTTCTCCACTTGCTTACCTAAATAATGCAATCTGTTTCGGCGATAACAAGTCGTTGTGCCAGCCCAATCCGCTTCAAAGCCAATAACGAACTACGCAAAATTACCTTGAAACCAGTTCCGATCAATACACGCGCGAAGGCTCACGCGAGCGCGATGCAAGATCACCCAACAATTAGACGACGAAATCGCTTCATCCTTACAGATTTCATCCGTGTCGGTGCCCATTACCTCGCGTTGGAAAAAAACACGGCGAGCGGAATCAGGCAATTTATCCATGCAACGCTCGAAAATCTCAAAAAACTGCTTCTGTTCCAAAGCGCTATCGGGCGTTTGCCAATCGCTAAACTGTTCTTTCCAGTGGCCGGTTTCGTCAAACAATTTATCAAACCACTCGGGATCGGCTGAATCATCCTCCGCCGTCGCCGAGATGGTGTGGGCTCGATCACTGATGATGGCGCGTTGAAAATCAATTATCTTAAATTTTAGGATCGAGGTTAGCCAAGTGCGTACCGTTGACTGGCCGGAAAAGCCATCAACACCCGCCAACGCCGCCAACAGCGCTTCTTGCACCACTTCCTCTGCCTGTGCGCCATCGCGCAATTTGGCGGTGGCAAAGCGGATCAAATAGCCGCGATGCCCCTCGATCTCAGTAAATAACTGGGTGCGGCGCATCGTACTTATGTTGAATCCGGAATTAGTCATGTCGGCCAAAAGATTGAACAGACGCTTAATCGATCAAAAAATCATTTTATAGGCTTTTGCCGCGTCAAAGCACTTATCGGATTTAACACTAGATTATTGATCCGCCCCCCTCGAATATTGAGCGCCGATTTGTGCTGATTGCCGGCGGATGCAAATCCAAGCTATACCGAGAACTTTGCAATTACCGCCGACGCATTTTTAAGTTTAAATGCTTATTATTTAATTGTCTTTTTGCTTGAAAGCCTTCATGGCGAATAGAAAATTTTAAAGTGGTTTCCTTACAAAAAATAGTAATTCATAAAATTACTGCTCGACTTTCAGCAAATTTTCGCTGCACCCACAATTAGCCGAGCTGGCTGGCAAAACTGGGCAATGGGGCGCCGCATAATTTTTAATTATTCAATTTCAAATTTCATCGCAGTATTGCCGCTTACATGTCCGCTAGGATCGAATACGCGCTCGAACATTCGGACGATCTTGGCGGCATTTTTTGAACCGCTAACCCGCTCGGCAATCACCACGGTTGAGCAACGCGTACCGTAAATCGCCTGCGACATTCCGTCATCGGCAATACGAATAAACGCCGACGAGAGCAAGCGTTCCCGTTCCAACGGCACACCGGTTTGGGGGAGCGCAACGTCAGCAGCTGTTTGCGGATTCGACAGTGCGGCAAATAGCTGTTCCGCCATATGCTTCGCATCCGCATCAGCCGTCAATGCGGCTGCCAACCTCTCTTTGAGCACCATAACTTTCGGCCAAGGCGTATCAAACGATGCGTTCGATAACCCGTAAAGCCCAGTCTCGACCCGGCGGTGCTGCGGCGTGCGATTTGTTGCCCACACACATTCGCCCGAAAACAAATCGGCCGTCAAAAAATTGAAGCCATTGCGCGGGGCTTGGGTGATTTTATCGAGCCATGCGTTATCAACCAACCCGCGCGCCAAACTCTCCGTTACCAACGAACCGCGTGACAGCGCATCCGCCGTGACACGCCCCGGCTCCCGCACATTGGTCACCAAGGCCAGCCGACCCCGACGCGTCACACCGAGCCAGCTGCCGCCCGCTTCCAAATCGCGTCCACTCAAAATCGGCTCTGCATCCGCCGATGGTTGCCACCAATTTAGCGGCGCTGTCGGCCTCGCAAAAAATTCATCTCTGTTGGACGCGAGTACGAATGGAAATCGCTTGTTTTGCTGTACCGACCACGCTGCTAAACACATTGCCTTTAATCCTATTGAAACGACACATTGGAAAAGCGGACTGCGGATGAAAGTTATTGGGCGGCATATTCTTGGTTGGCTCGGCTCATACTGATCGCGCTTCCACGTGCTCAAAAATTCGTATCAAAAAATCGCGTTAAAAACTGGTACGAAACCAGTATATCAAGCGACAATGGCGGTGTCGCAATTTGCGGTTCCATCCCATCATTGTATTTGACCGAATTTAGCTGAACTACATCACATCAAAACAAAAGCCATCAACGAACCAATTACACCAATGCAATAATGGCAAAAAATCCCCCGCCAAAAGTAACTGAAAAACTGAATCTCCACCCGCGCAACCGGCATCGCGGCCGTTACGATTTTCCGCTGCTGGCCGAGGCCTTGCCGTCGTTGAGACAATTTTTAAAATCGAATCCTTATGATGCGTCAGAATCGACGATTGATTTTGCCGACGCTGGGGCGGTGAAAACGCTGAACGCCGCTTTACTGAAACAGTTTTATGGCGTTTCACATTGGGATATTCCCGCCAACTATCTCTGCCCGCCGATTCCGGGACGCGCGGACTATTTGCATCACGTAGCCGATTTACTGGCTGCCGGTCATGGTGGCGCAATCCCGAGCGGTAAGACAACGCGCATTCTTGATATTGGCGTCGGCGCGAATTGCATTTACCCGCTGATTGGCCAGCATGAATACGGATGGCGATTCGTGGGCACTGATGTGGATGCGGTCGCCGTGAAGGCCGCGCAAGAAATTGTCAGCGCGAATAGCTTGCAGAATGTGATTGAGGTGCGGCTGCAGCTGTCATCACCTGAATCGGTTCCCGACATTTTTCGCGGTGTCTTGCGTTCTGAAGATGATGATTTTTTTGACGCGGTGATCTGCAATCCGCCGTTTCACAGCTCGGCCTATCAAGCGCGCGAAGGCTCGCTGCGCAAATGGAAAAATTTGCGAAAGGATGATGTGGCTGGCGGTGATAGCGAAATGCCCAGATTGAATTTCGGCGGACAAGGCGGCGAGCTGTGGTGTGAAGGTGGCGAGAAGGGCTTTATCACCCAGATGATTGAAGAAAGTGCTGAGCGCCCCACGCAAGCGCTTTGGTTTACCACCCTCGTTTCAAAAGAAGAAAATCTACCCGTGATTTATGCCGCGCTGAAAGAAGCGAAAACCGCGAAAGTTGAGACGATCAACATGGGGCAAGGCCAAAAGAAAAGCCGCATCGTTGCTTGGCGGTTCATGAAAATAAAAAAATAATAGTGCGCTGATCGCTACCCAGCCGCGGCGTGTTGTCTTTCCAACTGCGCCTGCTTGTCGCCGCTTGGCAACACATTTTCGCTCTCGCGAACCACAATACATCAACGAATCAATAACTTAAAACTTGGCATTGCTATTGCTCATACCCGGCGTCGTATTGGTTTACGCGCGGCTTCGAACCATGCGAATCACGATTCGGGGAAACAAGGGGGATTGTCATGCTGAAGGATTTGTTGTCTTTTTGGTGCGCGAGCGCTTGCAGTGCGCTCGTCAACGCATCGACTGTTTGCAAAAATAGGCCCCATGCCTTAATAACAGGTGCGTTACTTTTTTTGGCGCCGGGAATGGTCAGCGCGCAAACGGCAGACGAGTTGCAGCCGCTCTATCGCCTCTATTCACCCATCCTTGGCGGCCATGTTTACACACCCAATACAGTCGGCTATTCGCAGCTCACTGAGATCGGCTGGAAACCGGAAGGGCCGTCGTTTCGGGTGATGAAAGCGGCAGGGGTGGTCTCAGGTGCCGCAGGAGCTATCACGACGGTTCCGTTCACACGGCTTTTTAACGCAAACATTGGCCGCCACGTCATGACGACGGACCAGACCCAAGTCAGTGCGTTTGCCTCGCTGGGCTGGACAAATGAAGGGGCGCGCGGTTTTATCTTACCTAGCAAAGTGGACGGGACCGTGCCGATTTTTCGGTTGTATTCGCCGGTCTTTAATTCGTATATTTATTTGACGAGCGAGGCAGATCGCGATGCCGTCGTTACCGCAGGTTGGAAATTTGAGCGACTCGAAGGCTATGCGTGGCCAGTGTCCACCAAGCCCCTCGCCAAACCAGACGCGCTCAGGTTTTTAACACAAGCCACTTTCGGACCTAACGATCTTGAAATAAAACGCATCAACACCGCCGGGTTGGATGGCTGGATTGACGATCAATTGTTGCGCACGGCGACGCCGCATATGAATTACTTAAACGCCGCTAGAGCGCGTCGAGTCGCAGGCTCCACAGATGGGCGCGGCGATTATGCCGAGGAGGATTCATACGAAGCGATTTGGCAGCAATGGCTCTGGGGCAACGACCAGTTGCGCGCGCGAATGAGTTTTGCGTTTAGCGAAATCATGGTCATCTCCAACACCGCGCCCGACATCTATCCTGAGGCGATGTCGACTTACATGGACGTGGTCAACAAAAATGCGCTGGGAAATTATCGCGATTTATTGCAGGCCGTGACACTCACACCTGCGATGGGCTATTACCTCAATATGATGGGTAGTGAAAAAGAGGATAAGGTCAACAACAAATTTCCAAATCAAAATTTTGCGCGCGAGGTGCTGCAATTATTTTCCGTCGGCCTGTATTTATTAAACCCGGATGGAAGCCGTAAAGTCGACGCAGCAGGCAAAACCATACCAACCTACGACGAGGATACAGTGGTTGGTTTTTCGCAAGCGTTTAGCGGCTGGAATTTTGGCGGCAATGATACCAACGATCCCGATCGGTTTGATAACGCGGAAGAACACTGGGGCATCCCCATGATTGCGTGGGCAAGCAAGCATTCCTCGGGCACTAAGAAATTGCTCGGAGGCACTATCTTGCCCGACGGGCAGACGCCTGAAAATGACTTGCGTGATGCGCTGGATAATATTTTTAATCATCCCAATACGGCGCCGTTTATATCGCGACAATTGATCCAACGGTTTGTCACCTCAAACCCGTCAGCGCCTTACGTGGCGCGGGTTTCAGCGGTATTTGCGAATAACGGAAAGGGAGTACGCGGGGATTTAGGCGCGGTCATAAAAGCGATTTTGATGGATGTTGAAGCCCGCGACACCACTCTCGTTACCAACAATATCAAAGCGGGCAAGCAGCGCGAGCCGGTAATACGCCTCGCCAACATTCTGCGAGCGTTTAATGCAACCTCCAAAAATGGCCGCAACAACATTCAATACCTCGATAGCGCCGATGATGCCTTGGGGCAAAGTCCGTTGCTAGCGCCTTCTGTGTTTAACTTTTTTTCACCGTTCTACACCCGCCCCGGCAAGCTCGCTGCATCTGGCATGGTGGCCCCCGAGTTTCAAATAACGAATGAAATTCAAACCATTGGCACATCCAATTTTTTCTATGACTTGGTGAAAAACGAAAGTTACGGCGATGGCGATAGTCGCGTCAAGCTCGATTTAAAACCCGCAAAAGCCGTTGCCGAAGATCCGGCCGCGCTGGTCGATTATTTGGCTGGATTGCTGACCTTTGGCCAACTCTCTGCCGCGACCCGTGACAACATCATTACCAGCGTGGCGGCAGTACCATTTAAAAATGCTGACTACGAGCGCACGCTGCGCACCCGCACCGCATTGACGCTGCTGGTGCTCTCGCCTGATTTTGTGATTTTAAAATAATGTGAGGCACATGATGAAATCAAACCAACCTATCAACGCAAAAAATAAACCGCGCCGCGTCTTTATACAGCAAGCTTCTGCCTTGGCGGCCGCGCCAATGCTCGCCTCTATGGGCATGACCGAATCGCTCGCCCAGTCTGTGCAAGGCGCTCCAGACTACAAAGCATTGGTGTGTATTTTTATGTTCGGCGGTAACGACGGTAATAATTTGCTGATCCCGCGCGACCCAGCGGACTGGAACCAGTACGCTGGGCCGCGTGGCCGTTTGGCGATTCCCCGCGATCAAACTTTGTCAATCAAACCGAGCAATGTGCAGGGTCGCGAATTTGGCTTGCATCCGGCGATGACGGGCATTCAAACGCTATTTAATGCTGGCAAAGCCGCTCTAGTGGCGAACCTTGGCACGTTGGCCGCACCGCTCACCAAAGCACAATATCAAAATAGTCAGGTGCAAAAACCGAGCAATTTGTTTTCGCACAGCGATCAACAGTTTTTGTGGAATACAGGAATTGCCGATAATTCGCTGCGATCTGGATGGGGCGGGCGTTTGGGCGATCGAGTGGCAGCGATGAACCAATCTGGCAGCCTCACGACTTGTTTGTCGGTCGGCGGAAATTCAACCTTCTTGAATGGTGACTCGATTCGGCCGTTTCCGGTTTCGCCCTCAGGGCAATTTGGGTTGGATTTTTTAGATTCGGGCAACGGGGGTGACAGCGATACGGTGGCGCTATCACAAGGCATGACCAGGATGTTAGCGCAGCCGCAAGCGAATGTGATGGACAGCGTTTGGCTCGAAATTTTGGGCGGCTCTATCGTTAATCAAAAACAACTCTCAACGGCTCTCAATGGAGCCCCTCTGTTTCAAACTGCGTTCCCTGATACCGGGCTTGCAAATGCGTTGAAAATGGTCGCGCGGCTCATTTCGGTACGCTCGACATTCGGCGCAAAACGCCAGGTATTTTTTGCCGGTATTGGCGGCTTTGACACTCACGGCGAAGATCAGCTACAGCGTCAACAAGAGCTGCTGGGCGAGGTTTCTGGCGCGATGACCGCGTTCTATAACGCCACCGTGGAACTTGGTGTGGGCAACAACGTGACGGCTTTTACGGCGAGCGATTTTGGTCGAAATTTCCCCACCAACGGGCGCGGGAGCGATCATGGCTGGGGCAGCCACCATCTCGTGGTGGGTGGCGGGGTCAAGGGCAATGCGCTGTATGGGACGTTCCCAACGCTCATGATGGACGGCCCCGATGATGCCGGTGAAGGCCGCTGGATTCCCACAACATCTGTCGACCAATATGCGGCGACGATGGCATCGTGGTTTGGGGTAAATAACGGCGACGTGAATTTAGTGTTCCCGAACCTGAAGCGGTTTGCGTCTGCGAATCTGGGGTTTATGGCTTAACAGGTGGCTTAACAAAATGACATGGCGAACGCAGCGCAACCATCAAGCTATCCTTAGTGGTGGCTTCGAACCCAGCGCTTCCATTCGTCAAACATCGCGGGATGTCGTGCGGCAATGGCGGATTTTTGCCATGAACCTTCCCATGCGCCTTTAGCATCCACACTGCGCCAATAATCGTCTTGCATGATGGTGGCCATTTTGCCGCCCGCCTCTTCTAATATCAAGGCGCCCGCTGCGTAATCCCAAGGTTGTTCGCCCGCATGGATAAACGCATCGACGCGTCCACAGGCCATGTGGCACCACTGCAAAACGGACGCGCCACTCGCCATAATTTTTTTACCCGGCGAGTTAATATCTGCGTTTTTGCTCAATGCGGTTTTGATACGACCCAATAATTTGAAGCGCCCCACTTCAATCGTGGCCTCCGATAAAGGTTTGGCCGGCAGCGGCTTTAATCGTTTGGTTTCGCCGTGGCTATTGATCATCCACGCTCCGCCGCCGCGCACAGCATGAAACACCTCGTTTAAATTGGGATCAAAAATCGCGCCGAATTGGCTTTCTCGTCGATTTTCAACGCGGCGCATCAGCGCAATGGAAATACCAAAATAGCGTTTTCCGTTCGTGAAATTGCCGGTGCCGTCCAGAGGATCAACGCACCATAGCCAATCGGCATCGCGCCAAAGTTGTTGCTGGACATCAGGCGGCATTTCTTCACCAAGCACAGGGCAGTCAAAGAGCGTCGGTAGTACACGCGCCAACACGGCCTCAACCGCGCGATCTGCTTCGGTCACGACCGTACCGTCGTACTTGCGTTCTGCCGCCACGTGTTTGAAGCGCGGCATCAGTTCGGTCTCGGCGACATCGCGCAGTAACGCGATAACAGGCGCTGCCAACGCGCTCAAGCCGTTTAAATCGATGCGACTTTCAGCGGAGGATTGCCCGAAGAACGGGGCTAGACGGGCAGTTTGAGAGGGTTGCATAGGCACAGATACAGATACAACTACAGACAAATACGCACCGATACGGCAGTTGCTAACAGAACAGATGCGACCAACGTAAAACTCCGCTTAAAAATGTATAAGCAGTATCGATATAATACGCTACTCGTTTTGAGCCTCTCATTTTAATTGCCTAGCCGCCCCTCAATGCTTCAGCCTCGATTTTTTGCTTCGTTGCCATTGCCCCGCGATGCGGAGTTGCCTATCGAGATCACGCTTGATGAAAAAGCATTTACGCACATACGCGTACTCCGGCTTCATCAGAACGATGAAATCGCAATATTTGACGGCGCAGGCGGCGAATTTTCGGCATCTATTTTAAACATCGGCAAGCGCGATGTTCGCGTGCAGTTACGCGCCTATCGTTCGGTTGAACGCGAATCATCAATGCGTATCACGCTGGTGCAGGCTCTCGCCACCGGCGACAAGATGGATTGGATTATTCAAAAGGCGACTGAACTGGGTGTTACCGCGATTCAACCAATTCAAACGCAACGCGCCACCGCCAAGCTCAATACCGAACGCGCCGAAAAGCGGGCAGCGCACTGGCAGGGGGTGGCCATAGCGGCGTGCGAACAATGTGGCCGCAACCGCGTACCGACGGTGTTATCGGTAATAGATTTTGGCGATTGGATTGCGCGGAGCGGCGAGGCGCAAGATGAAGGCACACGCGTGCTGCTTGATCCCAACGCGAGCGCATCGTTGACGGCACAAACCGATAACGCCAAAAAATCCATTGCACTGATCATCGGCCCGGAAGGTGGCTTCGCCCCTGATGAAATTGCAGTTGCGATTCGCCATGGCGTCGAAACTGCGCGTTTTGGTCTGCGCGTGTTGCGCACCGAAACCGCTGGAATTGCCGCAATTGCCGCGCTACAAGCTCAGTTTGGCGATTTGAGTTGATTGGGTTACCTAAATTAAGGATCGCTCAGCCTTAGCCTGTTAAAATTAATACTAATATTTCAATTCGATCCGCAAAAAATGGCCCCGCACACTCAACTCGCCGCAAAAAAACTCGAAGTCTTTGTCAAGTGGTTCCGCTCGGCAACCCCGTTCATTCATGAATTCGGCGGCGGCACGATTGTGATTGCCTTCGGTGGCGAGGTGTTGTCTGACGGCGAACTAATGCAGCTCGCGCACGACATCAATGTGTTGGTGAGCCTAGAAGTGCGCGTGGTGCTGGTCCACGGCACGCGGCCGCAGATTGAAGACCAACTCAAACAACATGGCGTAACGGCACGGTATGGCGAAGGTCGCCGTATTACCGACGATGCCGCGCTGAAATGTGTGAAAGAAGCCAACGGCATTGTGCGGATGGAAATTGAAGCCACGCTCTCGACAGAGCTGGCGAATTCGCCGATGGCGGGTGCGGATATCCGTGTGTCATCCGGCAATTTTATTACTGCCAAACCATTTGGCGTGCATAACGGTGTGGATTTTATGCACACTGGTCAGGTGCGGAAGGTGGATGTGGAAGGCATTACGCGCCGCTTGGACGATCATGAAGTCGTGCTGATCTCCCCGATTGGTTTCTCGCCGACCGGCGATATTTTTAACTGCACCCTTGAAGACGTGGCGACTTCAGTGGCGACGGCATTGAAGGCTGACAAACTCATTTTTCTCACCGAGGCGATGGGCGCTACCGACACAAAAGGCAAGTTGCTCGGTGAGCTAACGGCGCAACAGGCGCAAGATTTACTCGCGGTTCCGCAAGCGACCAGTACGCTATCGGACGATGTGCGGTTCTACTTACCCTGCACGATCCGCGCCGTACGCGATGGCGTGAAGCGTGCACATTTGATTAGCCGCCATATCGACGGCGCGATTTTGATGGAACTGTTTACCCATCACGGTATCGGCACGATGGTAGTACTGGAATCGCCCGACAAGCTGCGTGATGCGAGGCGCGACGACGTAGACGGCATTCTAGCGATCATTGATCCGCTCGTCACACAGGGCGTACTGGTAAAGCGCGAGCGCGGCTTGATCGAGGCTGAGATTGATCGCTTTATGGTCCTAGAGGAGGGCGAGGAGATTATCGGCTGCGCGGCACTGTACCCGTTCCCCCACGATAAATCGGTGGAACTAGCATGCTTAGCGGTGAATCCTTTCTATCGCGACGGTGGGCGCGGCGAACGCATATTGGGCTTTGCCGAAAAGCGCGCCAAGGAAAAAGGGTTCAAAACATTGTTTGTCCTTTCTACCCAAACAACACAATGGTTTGTAGAGCGCGGCTTTGTGGAAAGTGATGTCGGCAAGTTGCCTGCCGAAAAACAGGCCTTATATAACTATCAGCGACGCAGCAAGATTTATAGCAAATCGCTTTAGCATTTTTCGTAATTTAAACAGGAGCATCACATGCCCAGAATGATTCAATGTATCAAACTCAAAACCGAAGCCGAAGGCCTCGATTTCGCACCTTATCCGGGCCCAATTGGCAAACAGATTTACGAGCAGGTTTCCAAGGTAGCCTGGAAAGAATGGCAGGAAGACCAAAAACGTTTGGTGAATGAAAACCGTTTGAATTTGGCCGATCAACGCGCCCGTAAATATTTGGAGGAGCAAATGATGCGCCACTTTTTTGGTGACGGTGCGGAGAAGGCTTCGGGTTACGTTCCGCCTGCCAGCTAGCATCGATAAAAGTAAAACCCAACTTTTGTTTGATTGATCGACATGCAATCGGCGGTAAAGGCAGACTATTTAATGCATAAACCCCAGCTAAAATCATTTAACAAAATAAAAACGCCGCATAGTTTGCGGCGTTCTTGTTTGCGAGGCTCAGCAACTTAGTCTGGCGACTGTACTTCGCGCTCAAATTCCTCAACAGAAATGTGGCGTACATCTTTGCCCTTGACCAAATAAACCACGTATTCGCTCATGTTTTTGGCATGGTCGCCGATACGCTCAATCGCTTTGGCGATAAACAAAATATCAATCGCCGCCGAAATCGTGCGCGGATCCTCCATCATAAAGGTGACTAGTTGACGCAGGATTCCGCGGAATTGTTCATCGACAATTTGATCTTGCTTGACCACCTTGGCTGCCGCTGCGATGTCCAGCCGCGCGAATGCGTCTAACGCGGTGTTGAGCATTTCTAGTGCGACATTGCTCGCATAGCGCACCTCGGCAAAGCGAGTTGATAGCCGACGATCCTGCTGATGAATTTGTTTGGCCATTCTGGCGATTTTCTGCGCCTCATCGCCGATACGCTCCAAATCAGTAATCGTTTTTACCACCGCCATGACCATCCGCAAATCACTCGCGGTAGGCTGGCGCTTGGCGATGATGTGAACGCAGTCCTCATCAATGCCGACTTCCATTGCATTGACGCGGTGATCGTCAATAATGACTTGGTCTGCCAACGCCATATCGCCAATCGCCAAGGCTTCCATGGCGCGCGTAATTTGCTGCTCCACCAAACCGCCCATTTGCAACACGCGTGAACGCACCGCTTCAAGTTCGGCATCAAATTTTTTCGAGATATGTTCGTTGGCCATGTTCTGCTTTTACTAATTATAGGATTACAACAGTGGGAAAGTGTAGGCGCTAAGTGTGACAAAAATGTGACGCAACATGTGACGTAAGATGGGACGTAAGATGTGACGTAAGACATGCCGCTCGTTGTGGTGCGTTCTGTGAAAATTGAATTGGCTCAGCAGATGTTTTCGCCGGGCTTAAGGCCTCGCTACGTTAGAGATAATCTTAACACCGGTAGGCGTTGCCAATAACAATACGTCTGCTCCGCGCTGGGCAAACAAGCCATTTGTAACCACGCCGGTAATTTGATTGATTTCGGTCTCCAGCGCCGCTGGGTCGGCAATCAAAAGCCCGCGCACATCCAAAATCCAATTGCCATTATCGGTGACAACCGGTTTCATCGCGCCGTCAATTTCTTTCACGCGCCATTCGGGATGGCCTCTCAGCTTGACAAGCTCCCGCGCTACATAGCTGCGCGCCATCGGTATCACCTCAACGGGCAATGGAAATTTGCCCAGCATATCAACGAGCTTAGTTTCGTCGGCAATACAGACAAATTTTTGACTAGCGGCCGCGACAATTTTTTCACGGGTCAGTGCCGCACCACCGCCTTTAATCATCGCCAAATGCTGGGTAACTTCGTCAGCACCGTCCACATAGAGCGATAAGGTACCCGCGTCGTTAAGCTCGATGACTTCAATGCCACCTGTTTTTAACAGCTTAGCGCTGGCTTCTGAACTGGATACGCAGGCTCTGATGCGATGCTTAACTTTGATGAGCTCGGCAATAAAGAAATTGACTGTCGAGCCCGTGCCGACACCGATAACCGTGTCATCTTCGATGTATTTCAGGGCCGCGATTGCAGCTTTTAGTTTCAGTTCATCTTGGCGTGCTTTTAGATCCATTTTTCGGTTAACCCAATTTGGTTTCGTTGATTTGATAAAGCATAGCCCAATTTCTGATAACTTTGATGGCTGGAGCAGGATCCAACCTTCAACCTCGAGGCCGAATGAAGCACAACCAATCATTAAATGACGAATATCTGAAGCGCATCTTGAGCGCCCGTGTCTACGATGTGGCGATTGAGAGCCCGCTGGAGTTAGCTACAGGTATTTCCGACCATTTGCAAAACAAAGTGCTGCTCAAGCGCGAGGATATGCAGCCGGTTTTCTCGTTCAAAATTCGCGGCGCGTACAACAAAATGGCGCATCTAACGCCGGCTGAATTAAAGCGCGGCGTGATTTGCGCTAGCGCGGGTAACCATGCGCAAGGCGTGGCGCTCGCCGCGCAAAAACTCGGTTGTAAAGCGACCATCGTTATGCCCGCCACCACGCCGAAGATCAAGATCGATGCTGTCGCGAGGCGCGGCGCACAGGTCGTACTTGAGGGCGATAGTTATCATGAGGCGAGTTTGGCTGCGAAGAAACTATGCGCACTCAAAAAGCTCACCTATGTTCATCCTTACGACGACCCGCTGGTAATCGCCGGTCAAGGCACGATTGGCATGGAAATTTTGCGGCAATACCAGCACCCGATTGACGCAATTTTTGTGCCGATTGGCGGTGGCGGTTTAATTGCGGGGATTGCGGCTTATGTGAAAGCGCTCTCACCTAAAACCAAAATTATCGGCGTTGAGCCAGTTGATTCCAACGCGATGTATCAATCGATTAAAGCCAACAAACGTGTCACATTGGCGCATGTGAATTTGTTTGCCGACGGTGTGGCGGTCAAGCAGGTGGGCGAAGAGACATTCCGGATGGTGAAACAATTAGTCGATGAAATCGTGCTTGTCACAACCGATGAAATTTGCGCGGCGATTAAAGATATTTATCAGGATACCCGCTCGGTTATGGAGCCGTCCGGCGGTTTGGCGCTGGCAGGAATAAAACATTACGTGGCCCGGGAGAAGGTCAAAGGCAAAACCTTTATCGCTATCTGTTGCGGCGCGAATATGAATTTTGACCGGCTCCGTTTTGTGGCTGAGCGTGCGCAAGTGGGCGAGCATCATGAAGCGCTGCTTGCAGTGACGGTGCCCGAAACACGCGGTAGCTTTAAGCGATTTTGCGAACTGGTGGGGCCGCGTAACCTGACCGAATTCAACTACCGCATGACCGATTCAAAGCAGGCGCATTTGTTCGTCGGCGTTCAGATCAATGGTCGCGATGAAGCCAAAAAGCTCGTGGCGGATTTTAATAAAAAGGGTTTCAAAACGCTTGATTTAACCGACGATGAAATGGCCAAGCTACATGTGCGCCATTTAGTCGGTGGCCGTTCACCGCTTGCGGTGGAAGAAATCATTTACCGTTTTGAGTTCCCGGATCGCCCCGGTGCATTGATGAAATTTTTAACCAGCATGAGCCCGAGTTGGAACATCAGCTTGTTTCATTATCGCAACCATGGGGCGGATATCGGTAAGATTCTGATCGGCCTGCAGGTGCCAAAAAACGAACGTGCCGCGTTCGCCAAATTTCTGAAAACGCTGGGTTACGAATATATAGATGAGACGGACAATCCGGCTTACCGTTTGTTTTTGGGTTAACTCGTAAAAAATTAATAACCCCAGTATTGGCAATACTTTCGAGACAAAATGGGCTGAAAGTGCCCGTCAATGCTAGTGTTTTCGTTTAGATGCTACAAAACGCTCGATGCGAGCCGTCAACATCGAACGCCGGTACCAAACGCAACGTCTCACCTCAAAGTCTCACCTGCAGCCAGCCTCTGAAAACCATGAACCCCAACACCAAAAACATCACCCTACTCGCAACTTGCCAAGCGCTACTCTTTACCAATAACGTTACCCTGATTGCGATGAACGGCTTAGCTGGTTATGTGTTGGCGCCGTCAAAAACATTGGCGACGATGACGGTTACCACGCAGATTGTCGGGTCCGCGTTAGCGACGATGCCGGCCTCGTTGTTGATGGAAAAACTGGGGCGCAGAACGGGGTTTCAAATTGGCACCGCGTTTGGCGTGGTGGGCGCAACCATCGCCACATTTGCGTTGTGGATTTCCAACTTTTGGCTGCTGTGTTTTGGCACATTTGTTTTAGGTGCCTATGGCGCGTTTGGCGGGTTTTATCGATTCGCTGCTGCCGATTCAGTGTCACCAACCGAACCCGCTGCCGCGCGTGCACGCGCGATTTCGCTGGTGGTGGCGGGCGGACTTGTGGGCGGCTTACTGGGGCCAGCATTATCGACTTTGACCCGCACGCTCACGCAGCCTGAATTTTTGGCGTCTTACGCCTCACTGATCGTGTTTTCACTTATTACGATGCTAGTGTTAACCCGACTCAGCATTCCCAACCTGCAAGCCAGCACCGGCCAAATGCCGCCTCGCGAATTGGCCGAAATCGCCGCGCAGCCGGTATTCGTGGTAGCGGTGACGACGAGTGCCATTGGCTATGGCGTGATGAGCTTATTGATGACCGCAACACCGCTCGCAATGGGCTTTTGCGGGCACCCGTATGGCGCGGCCGCAAGCGTGATTGGCGCCCATGTGATCGCGATGTTCGCACCATCATTTTTTACTGGCGCATTGATTACACGTTTTGGCGTATTGAATGTGATCGGCGCGGGCATCGGGCTAATGTTTGGCTGTGTCGGCATGGCGCTCAGTGGGGTGGAAATTTTGAATTTCTGGTGGGCGCTGGTGATGCTCGGCGTCGGCTGGAATTTTATGTATGTGGGCGGCACTGCGCTGCTTACCGAGGCGTATCGCCCGAATGAAAAAGCGAAGATTCAAGGCGTGCATGATCTGTTGGTTTTCTGCACCACTGCGACCTCTTCGTTTGCGTCGGGTGTGCTGGTGAACCGCGCCGGCTGGGTCACACTGCAATGGGTAACGGTGCCGTTTTTGTTGATTTGTGCGGCGGTGGTAATTTGGTTTATGTTGAATCGGCGCAGGCCGGTGGCGGTTGCGGAAAGTTGATTGCTCGATAATTGGCGGTACGCAGCCGTCAGCCCCATGCTCCGCCTTCTTGCCGAGGATAGCGCGCCGATACCGAAATCCAATCTCGGTCTCTCATAGAATTGCGTGCTTAAACCTGCTCCCCCAACTGCGCTAATAATTCCGCCTGATGCTCGGCCATCAAGCCGTCGGTTAACTCACTCAAATCACCATCCATAATGAAATCTAGTTTGTAGAGCGTCAAATTGATGCGGTGATCGGTCATGCGGCCCTGTGGGAAATTGTAGGTGCGAATACGCTCGGATCGGTCGCCTGAACCGACCAGCGATTTACGCGTGGCGGCTTCTTTGGCTTGCGCTTCTCGCGTTTGTTTGTCCTTAATCCTAGCCGCTAACACTTTGAATGCTTGTTCTTTGTTTTTATGTTGTGACCGTCCGTCTTGACATTCAACCACGATGCCGGTGGGGAGATGCGTTAAACGTACGGCGGAATCGGTTTTGTTAATGTGCTGCCCACCGGCACCAGATGCGCGGAAGGTATCGACGCGAACATCTCCCGCGTTGATCACTACATCGCTAACATCATCGGCTTCCGGCATGACCGCGACGGTGGCGGCGGACGTATGGATGCGGCCCTGCGTTTCGGTATCAGGCACGCGCTGCACACGGTGGCCACCGGATTCAAATTTTAGTCTCGAATAAGCACCTTGGCCAACGATGCGTGCAATGATTTCTTTAAAGCCACCGACTTCGCCGGGTGATTCAGAAACGATTTCAACCTGCCAGCGGTTCCGCTCAGCGTAACGGGTATACATGCGGAACAAATCACCGGCAAATAAAGCCGACTCATCGCCGCCCGTGCCTGCGCGGACTTCGAGAAAAATATTTTTATCGTCGTTCGGGTCTTTGGGCAATAAGGCTCTTTGCAAGTCGAGTTCGATTTGCTCCAAGCGGGCGCGACCGGCTTTGATTTCTTCTTCGGCAAACTCGCGCATTTCCGGGTCTTTGCCCATTTCTTGAGCAGCGGAGACATCATCTTCGGATTTTTTGTAATCGCTGAAGAGTGCAACAACCGGCGAAATGTCGGCATGTTCGCGGGTAATTTTGCGATAGCTGTCCAAATCGTTGACGACTTCGGGCGCCGATAATAATCGGTCGAGTTCGACAATGCGCTCACTTAAGGATGCGAGCTTTTTACTGATAGATTCTTTCATAGGGCCGCGTTTTTTTGTCCGTATTGTTCTGCGTTATGCTTATTCCGTCTGGGGATAGAGTATTTCGAGCGCATTGGCGAGTGCGTCGCGATCTTCACCCGCGCTCCGGTTGAGTGCTGCTAGCGGGTGGTGTAAAAATTTATTGGTAAGGCCATGCGCCAAGGCGTCGAGCACTTTGGCCGGATCTTCGCCTTTGGCGAGCATTTTTTGCGCGCGCTCCAACTCAGTCTGACGATATTGATCGGCACGCCCGCGTATTTGCTGAATGATGGGCACTGCACTGCGTGCTGCCAACCAATGCATAAATTCTTCGGTGCGGATATTGATAATGGCATCGGCTTGGGCGACGGCGGCTTCGCGCTTGTCTAAATTTTGTTGGATTACGCGACCCAAACTGTCAAGTGTGTAGAGGTAAATATCGCTTAACTCGCCCACTTCGGCCTCGACATCACGAGGCACCGCGAGATCCACAATAAACATCGGTTTGCGACGGCGCAATTTTAGCGCGCGCTCGATCATGCCTTTGCCGATGATCGGCAGCGTGGACGCAGTGGAAGTGATAACCGCATCAAATTCATGGATGCATTCGGGCAGTGCTTGCAGCGTGATGGCGCTTGCGTTGAAACGCCGCGCCAGATCTTGACCGCGCTCCAAGGTGCGGTTGGCGACCACGATTTGCTTGGGCGATTGAGCAGCAAAATGCGTTGCAGAGAGCTCGATCATTTCGCCGACACCGATGAGCAATAACTTTACTTCGCGGATATCACCAAACAATTGTTGTGCTAATTTGAGCGAGGCCGCCGCCATGCTAACGGAGGCAGCGCCGATCTCGGTTTGCGTGCGAACTTCTTTGGCAACTTTAAAGGTCTCTTGGAAGAGGCGACCCAGCGGGCCGGACAAGGCATTGGCCTCGCCGGCAATTTTTGCGGCTAGTTTTACTTGCCCTAAAATCTGCGGCTCACCCAAGATCATCGAATCCAAACCGCTCGCTACCCGAAATACATGACGCGGCACATCTGCCTCATGCAGCATATAAAAGTGTGAGCTCAAATCCAAACCAAGTGCCGAAGGTTGGGCATTGAGCCAGCGTGCCGCCGCCTCAAGCGCCGCGCCAGTACTAGCTCTTAGGTAAATTTCGGTGCGGTTGCAGGTTGAAATTAAAGCGATTTCCTGCGCGTCTGTTTCTTGCCGCAAGCTGTCAATTGCGCTCCGCTGCGCCTCTACCGGAAACGCAACACGTTCACGCACCTCGATGGATGCGGTACGATGGTTGAGTCCTAGAGCGTAAAGCGGCATGGCGGTGCGGCGTGACCAGTAAATGTAACGGCAGGCGGAAATCGGCAGGCAAAAGCAAAACACCTAATTATAGCAGCGGGTGCACGTCGCTTTACCTTGCGCGCCGCCTTGGAAGGTGATTACGTTGCGCCGATTGTGCTTTAAAAATCGAGCCTCAGATGGTGTCGCCCTCGTTGCTGCCACCGCAACGCCATGAAGTTGTTTCCGGCTAAATCTTGTTTGTACTGGTTTGTTAGCATTTACGTTGCGAATGCGGCGAAGCGACCACAGCTGGATTACACTATTCAATGTTGCTAGCTTTGAACCTCCGTTCGTTCAATGAACAGTTTCCGTACGGGCGCTGCGCGAACCTAATCGCGAGCGCTATGGTTTGCGCCACCGCACTCCTCTATTTTTTACAATGCACAAGGACGACAAATGCGTTATCTTTACCTATTAGCTGCCCTAGCATTTCCCACAGCACTGACTCTCATGCCAATGGCAACGACGGCCTATGCCGCCTCAGCACCAATTGCACAGGCTGCGCGGTCTTGCCCTGCGCTTCTGGATCAAAAATTTAAGTCTTTACAAGGACAACCACAGAATTTTTGCCAATATGCGGGCAAAGTTGTCGTCGTCGTAAACACTGCAAGCTACTGCGGTTTCACGGAACAATACAAAGGTCTGCAGGCTATCTACGACAAATATAAGGAAAAAGGCTTGGTGGTCGTGGGCTTTCCTGCGAATGACTTTGGTAAGCAAGAACCCGGCTCAAATGCGGAGGTCGCCGATTTTTGTGAACGCACGTACAAAGTGAAATTTCCGATGATGGAAAAAACATCCGTGGTCGAGGCCGAAGGCGCTAAAGTGAATCCGCTGCACGAAGCTTTGTTCAAGGCCACAGGGCAGCGTCCGAAATGGAATTTTCATAAATACTTGATTGCGCGCGATGGCCAAACGGTCCAAAGTTTTGGTAGCCGCGTCAATCCCGAGTCGCCGGAGTTTTTAGCAGCATTGGAAAAGCAACTGGTGGCGAAATAAGTCAACCTTTACAATATGTTACTGTAAGAGCATGATGTAGTTTCTAAGTTTGCCCGACGATTTCAGGAAGACAGTGGGCTGCTTTTCCGAAGTCTGGTTTTTATTAGGTTTAAAGGTTACTCGAAGGCTTTTTTATGGCTGCTGCTGTTGCCGCTACTTTCAGTCCGCTGGGCCGCGCGTTGGTGCAGCAAAACCGGCTCGTCCAAGCGGATGCAACAGCCATACAAGCTGATGCGAAACGTGCCGGGATTACGTTTATTGAACAACTAATCGCCTCAAAGAAAATAGCCTCAAAGGAGGTGGCGCTGTTTGCCGCCCAAACTTTCGGGGTGCCGTTACTAGACTTACTGGCGGTTGATCCGGAGCAATTGCCAATCACATTGCTGGACGTGAAGCTAATTGCCTCCAAGCGCGTTATTCCGCTACAAAAACGCGGCAACCGATTATTCGTCGCTACGTCCGATCCGTCCAACGATCAAATTTTTTCTGAACTCAAGTTCGCAACCGGCTCGGTCGTTGAGCCTGTAGTTGTCGAAGAAGACCGTCTCGCAGCATTGCTGAAACGCTTTGGCGAGACCGGCGCCAAGGTTCTCGATACGCTGATGGGGGGCGATGAGACCTCACTTGAAAACATCGATTTGGGCGATGACGGCGGCATGGTCGATGAGAGCCAATCGGGCGTCGTCGTTGAAGAAATCGATGATGCGCCAGTGGTGAAATATGTCCAAAAAGTGTTGTTGGATGCGATTAACGGCGGCGCATCCGATATTCACTTTGAACCCTACGAGAAGTTCTATCGTATTCGGTATCGAGTAGACGGAATTTTGTACGATGTGGCGCAGCCACCATTAGCGATTAAAGAAAAAATTGCCTCTCGCATCAAAGTGGTTTCGCGTCTCGACATTTCGGAAAAGCGCGTTCCGCAAGATGGCCGCATGAAACTGAAGCTATCAGCAACGCGCGCCATCGATTTTCGCGTTTCCACTTGTCCGACGCTGTTCGGCGAGAAAATTTGTATGCGTATTTTGGATCCATCCAGCGCCACACTAGGTATCGAGGCGCTTGGCTACGAGCCGGAACAGCGTGAAGCGCTAATGCATGCCATCTCAAGGCCTTATGGCATGGTGCTGGTCACGGGTCCAACCGGGTCGGGCAAAACTGTATCGCTATATACTTGCCTTAATATTTTGAACAAACCGGGCATCAATATTGCCACTGCTGAAGACCCGTGTGAGATTAACCTGCCGGGCATCAACCAAGTAAACGTGAACGACCGTGCCGGCCTGACATTTGCGGTGGCCTTGAAAGCATTTCTGCGCCAAGACCCTGACATCATTATGGTCGGCGAGATTCGCGATATGGACACCGGCGAAATCGCCATTAAAGCCGCGCAGACCGGCCATATGGTGCTCTCTACCTTGCATACCAACGACGCGCCGTCTACGTTAACGCGTTTGATGAATATGGGCATTGCGCCGTTTAATATTGCCACGAGTGTAATTCTGATTACCGCACAACGTCTGGCGCGAAAGCTGTGCTCTTGCAAAAGACCGATTAACATTCCAAAAGAAGCCTTGCTACGCGCCGGCTTTACCGAGGAGCAGCTCGATGGCTCATGGCAACCCTACGGCGCGGTCGGTTGCGATATCTGTAAAAATTCAGGGTATAAAGGGCGATGCGGCATTTATCAAGTAATGCCAGTTTCAGAGGCGATGCAGCGCATAATCATGAAAAATGGTACAGCAATCGACATCTCTGATCAGGCGATAATTGAAGGTGTTTCAGATTTGCGTCAATCAGGTTTGCGCAAAGTTAAGGCTGGCTTGACTTCGCTTGAGGAAATTGAATCCGTCACCAATGAGTAAGCTTTAGTTTTGATCCGCGATTTGCAGGCTGAGAAACTGATATTTGTTAGCAGCACAAACAAGCACAGGTAAACGCAATCAAACGTAACAACAGCACCCGTTAAGGAGCAGCAATGGCTACGACAGCGACTCAACCCAAAGCGCAAAAAGATGTCAAGGTTTATACCTTTGTTTGGGAAGGTAAAGATAAATCGGGCAAGATCGTCAAAGGCGAAATGCGCGCATCGGGCGAGAATATTGTCAATGCGACGCTGCGCCGTCAGGGCATTGTTGGCCCTAAAGTAAAAAAAGTATCAGGCCGCGGGGGAAAGAAAATCACGCCCCAGGATATTGCTTTTTTCACACGACAATTGGCGACCATGATGAAAGCCGGTGTTCCATTATTACAATCATTTGATATTGTTGCGAAGGGCCATAGCAACCCCTCTGTCACCAAATTGCTGCTCGACATTAAGACTGAAGTTGAAACGGGGTCAAGCCTATCGCAAGCATTTCGCAAATATCCGCTTTACTTCGATATTTTATATTGCAACTTGGTTGCTGCTGGCGAGCAGGCCGGCATCTTGGATGCGTTACTGGATCGTTTGGCCACGTATCAAGAAAAAATCATGGCGATCAAGGGCAAAATCAAAAAAGCGTTGTTTTACCCTGTTTCAATTTTGGTGGTTGCGTTCGTGGTGACGGCAGTGATTATGATCTTTGTGGTTCCGCAGTTTAAGGAATTATTCAAGTCCTTCGGAGCGACATTACCAACCCCCACACTCATTGTTATGCAAATTTCAGAGCTCTTTGTAGCGTATTGGTGGCTACTATTTGGCTCGATTTTTGGTGCTGGTTATTTTATCTCGAACGCGATGAGGCGCAGCGAGAAATTACAGTTTTTACGTGATCGGCTAATGCTGAAACTTCCCGTGGTCGGCGATATGGTTCGTAAGGCGACTATTGCGCGTTGGACTCGGACGTTATCAACGATGTTTGCTGCCGGCGTGCCGCTGGTGGAAGCGCTCGATTCAGTGGCGGGGGCGGCCGGTAATCGCGTTTATTACAACGCAACCAAGAAGATCCAATCTGAGGTCAGCACCGGTTCGAGCCTGACTGTATCGATGCAAAACACAAATGTGTTCCCCAATATGGTGTTGCAAATGACCGCAATTGGCGAAGAGTCCGGCGCGCTCGATGGCATGTTGAGTAAGGTGGCGGACTTTTTCGAACGGGAGGTTGACGATGCCGTTGATGCGCTAGCCAGCTTGATGGAGCCGATGATTATGGTGGTGTTGGGCACGGTTATTGGTGGCCTCGTAGTTGCGCTTTATCTGCCGATTTTCAAGCTGGGCGCTGTTGTCGGATGATTAGGGCCGCTGCCATTTGCGCCTTTGAGCGCAATCAACATCCGAGGCTGTCGTCATCATTATTGCCGCAAATGTAATCCATGGACTTAATCGACACCTTCCGCGCTTTCCCTTGGTTTTACATCGGCACCGCAAGCATTTTTGGCCTCATGGTAGGCAGCTTTCTTAACGTTGTCATTCATCGTTTGCCGAAAATGATGGAGTCGGAATGGCGCGAGCAGTGCATTGAGTTTTTATACCCCAACCAAACCGAGAAAGTCGGAGAGAGTACGGCGCAAGGCGCACCGAGCGCGCACGACAACGCAACGCCCAAGCTCAAATACAATTTGGTCGTACCGCGTTCCGGCTGCCCCGCCTGCGGCCATAAAATTACCGCAATGGAAAATGTTCCCCTCCTGAGTTATGTGTTTTTGCGGGGTAAATGTTCTGCTTGTGGTACCGGTATTAGCATCCGTTATCCGCTGGTGGAAGCGTTAACGGGGGCGCTAACCGGCTTTGTCGCTTGGCATTTTGGCGTGGCTTGGCTTGCTCTGTTTTCTGTCATTTTTGTCTGGGCGTTGATTGCGCTGACCTTCATTGATGCCGACACCACCTTGCTGCCGGATGACATCACGTTGCCGCTATTGTGGATGGGATTGATCATCAATGTTGGCGGGACAATTGTTCCGTTATCGAACGCGGTCATTGGTTGCGTGGCAGGTTATCTGATCTTGTGGTCGGTTTTCTGGGGGTTCAAACTCATGACCGGCAAAGATGGCATGGGCTACGGCGATTTTAAGTTGCTCGCCGCCATTGGAGCATGGCTTGGTTGGCAAATGTTGCCCTTGGTAATACTGCTTTCTGCCGCTGTCGGCACCCTGATTGGCGTCGCCGGCATTATCATCCAGGGTCGCGATAAAGGCGCCAAATTGCCGTTCGGCCCCTATTTGGCTGTTGCTGGGTTTATTGCCTTAATTTGGGGTCAGCCACTGACGACCTGGTATCTTGGCAGCGGTATTGGTTGATGATTGGCCAATCTCAACAATGCATGCCAATCCAATCACTACCCCAGCAGCACCATATATAGTTGGATTGACTGGCGGAATTGGTTGCGGCAAATCGACCGTTGCCGAATATTTCGCGCGCAATGACGTCAGCATCATTGATGCCGACGTCATTGCGCACACCCTCACTGCACCAGGCGGGGCGGCAATCGAGCCGATTGGTGCAGCGTTTGGCGGCCCCGCAATCAATGCTGACGGCAGTTTGAATCGCCCCGCAATGCGCAACCGCGTTTTCAATGACCCGCAGGAAAAAGCCCGTTTAGAAGCGATTTTGCACCCTGCTATTCGCAACGAGATTGAACGCCAGATTCAAACTCATCGTGGCAACACAGGGCACCGATGTCCATATTTACTGCTGGTAGCGCCATTGCTGTTTGAATCACTTTCCTATCGCCTATACGTGATGAGAACGGTTGCGATTGATTGCCCGCAGTCGATGCAAATCGCGCGGGTCGTGGAGCGCTCTCTGCATAACCGCTCCACTGGCACGATGTCGGCGAATGATGTGAGCCGGATTATTGCTATGCAAATTCCTCGCTCTATACGACTCCAGCTTGGCGATGATGTTATTTTGAATGACAAAACAGCGCCACATTTGGAAGCTGCCGTAGATCAGCTTCATAAGCGGTACCTTGCGTTGGCCCGCACCCAGGCCAATAAAAATGTGCTCGGCCAAAATGAAGCTGATTTGTAAAGCATTCGACAATGCGTCACAATCCAAAGCTAATTTGGAGCCGTCGTTTTGATTATTTACGAATATCCGCTCAATGAACGTATCCGCACGCTGTTGCGGCTCGAAGACCTGTTTGATCGGGTTGCGTTTTTTGTTGCGCAGCATTCGCCACTCGATCACCAAGCCGCGCTGACCAGTATTTTTGAGATTCTTGAGGTCTCAAGTCGTGGCGATTTGAAATCAGACTTGTTACAAGAACTTGACCGTCAACGCTTGTTTTTGGAAGCTTTACGCAGCAATCCGGCAATTTCAGAAGAAAAGCTCGATGCCGTCGTCGCTGAAATTGAAGCCGCGTTTGCCGATCTGCTGCAAGCATCAGGCAAGACTGGCCAGCATTTGCGCGAAAACGAATGGCTAATGACGATCAAACAGCGAGCCGGGATTCCCGGTGGCGTCTGCGAATTTGATTTGCCGTCGTACCACCATTGGCTGCATCGCAATGAGGCGAGCCGTCGGGCTGATTTGGAAGCATGGCTCAAGCCCTTAAACGGCATCGCGGCAGCACTCAGGATTGTGCTTCGGGTGTTGCGCGAGAGCGGCAAGTCGATGCCGCTGATCGCATACGCAGGCATTTTTCAGCAGATGCCGATGGAGCGTTCCGCACATATGCTCAGGCTAACCATTCTGTGCGATATGGCGTGCGTGCCTGAGATCAGCGCAAACAAATATGCACTAAATATTCGTTTTATTTTGCCCGGCAGCGTACAGCGCACCAAACTTTACGAGCAAGATGTTGAGTTCGATCTCACCTACTGCAATCTCTAGTTTTTCTCATTTTTCCTTGAAACTCGTTACGACCTTTACGACCTTCACGACCTTCACGACCTTCACGACCTTCACGACCTTTACGACCTTTACGACACTTACGACCTCATGCCCTCTTCCAAAGTCCGGTGCCCCCAATGCCGCACCCTTAGTGACTATGCCGTTGCCAACAAATGGCGTCCTTTTTGTAGCGAGCGCTGCAAAATGATCGATTTGGGCGCATGGGCATCAGACGCCTACAGCATTGCCGGCAAGGCTATTGAGGGCGACGATACCCTTGACGAGCTGTCGGTAGATGACAACGCGCAAAATATGGATAGCGGCGCACCAACTCCTTACCAGCATTAACGAAATCATTGAGGATGGTGTTCGCTCCCGCCTAGGAATCGGTCTTAAATTGATGTGCTAAATCCATCTGGAGCCGATGCAGATCAATTTTAGGAACGTGTTTACTTCTGAACCGACCATTGTCGAGAAGGTTTTCTTGCCACGAGATGCCTTGCTGCGATAAAATTTGGGTTGTGGTTGAATTTGTTGCGTCAGCACTGAATCTGTTGCGTGTTTGGTATTCCATTTTGGTGTCCAAACGCGAAAAAACGACACCTGCCGGGCACTTAACATTCACCAAAGCGATGTTCAATCGGCATAATCAACATGTTAATTAGCAAACTTAGTGATTCGGAAGCAGACACTTTCAACCTGTTTGCGAAGCCGAATCGTTCGCTAACACCCGCAGGCAGATTGCTATGGCTGGCATTGATGGCATCGACAACAATGCTGGTGGCCGTTGCTGGTTTTGCAATTGGGGCGTGGCTGATTTTGCCGTTTGCGGGGCTGGAAATAGCGCTAGTGTGGGTTGCATTCCGCTTCATCGCGCAACATGACGGCGATTATGAAACGCTTACTGTTGGCGAAACAAATTTTAAGTGGGAGCAGCGATGTGGGCGCTGCACCGATGTACTGGAAGGTAATAAGTATTGGGCGACATTTGAGCCGGTTAATATTGTTGGTCGCTCCGAAATGCGTCTCCGATACGCAGGCAAGACAATTGTTGTCGGCAAGCACTTTGCAATTGAGGAGCAGAAGCAATTGACCCAACGCTTGGAGGCACTATTTGGCCGCAACTAATGGCGGGCACTTAGCGCGGGAGAGTCACTCGATAACAAAACGATTACTTTCAAGCGTTGTTCAAGTTACTTGAGCGCAACGCATAGACAAACGGGTAAAATGTCATCGAATTGGTTTCAAAAGCAAATATGAACGGCTCGATCAGCGCAACCATGCAAACACCGCATCGCGCGTCGACTGGGGCGAAATGTGGTTTAAAACAGGGCAGGTAATCCAGCATGCAAACAATGATTTTATCCGTGGTAACTTTCTTCCAACGTCATAAACTAAAACCAGCGATTACGGCTGTCTCTGCGTTTGTTGGTATGTTGGGCGCGTGCTTAACGGGCAGCGCTTGGGCCGGGTACGATTTCAATATCCCCCAGCCTGCAACCCCTATTTCGCAACAAATATACGGGTTACACATGTACATTTTGATCGTCTGCGCGGTCATTTTTGTGGTTGTGTTTTCGATGATGTTTTATTCGATTTTCAAATTCAGAAAATCGAAAGGTGCCAAGCCCGATGTCAATTTTCATGAAAGCACATTGATTGAAATTATTTGGACCATCATTCCATTTATTATCTTGATCGCCATGGCAATTCCTGCCACCAAAACCGTCCTCGACATGAAGGACACGACTAATCCTGACATGACCATTAAAGTCACAGGCTACCAATGGGGATGGCGCTACGATTACAGCGCAGAAGATGTTGGCTACTATTCCAATTTGGCCACACCTTGGGCGCAAATCGGGCAACCCGGCACTCAGGCCACTGAGCCAAAGGGCAAGGATTACTTGCTTGAAGTTGATAACCCGCTTGTCGTTCCGGTGGGCAAACGCGTGCGTCTGCTCATCACGTCAAATGACGTGATCCATGGCTGGTATGTGCCGCAGCTTGGCGTGAACCAGTATGGGATCCCCGGCTTCATTAAAGACGTTTGGTTTAAAGCAAGCGAAGTTGGCACCTTCAAAGGCCAATGTAGCCAAATTTGCGGCAAACTGCACGGCTATATGCCGATCACCGTAATCGTCAAATCCGAGTCGGACTACGCCAAATGGATTGAAGAATCGAAAGCTAAATTCGGGTCAGCGCCTGCCGCGGCAGCAGGCTTAGCAGCCGCGCCAGCGACGGTTGCTGAAGTCTCAGACAAGAAGTTTACGATGGCAGAAGCTAAGGAAGTTGGCGGCAAAGTTTACGCGGCAAACTGTGTTGCATGTCATCAGACCACTGGGAAAGGCATGCCGCCAGCGTTTCCACCACTCAGCGGATCCAAAGTAGTTCAAGGTGCCGCGGACGGTCAAATCGGCGTTTTGCTCAATGGTCGTCCTGGCACGGCAATGGTTTCGTTTGCCCGTTTGAGCAACAGCGAACTCGCTGCGGTGATTAGCTACACCCGAAACTCTTGGGATAACAACACCGGCAAGGTTGTGCAGCCTAGCGATATTAAAGCGCTGCGAAAGTCATAGCGTTGATTCACTTTGCTCACGTACGCATAAAAAATTAAGTTAAGTTAAGTTAAGTTCGAGCAGCGCGCCGATATGGTTCGGCGTGTTGTGGAAGTCAGAAAATTGTATTCAGGAGATCTTCATGGCAAGCGCAACCACACACCCCCATTCCACCCCGCATCACGACGCCAACGATCATCACGATCATGGCCCTGGTAGCTGGACGCGTATTTTTACGACGACCAACCACAAAGATATTGGCTCAATGTACCTTTGGTTTTCGTTATTCATGTTCTTTGTAGGTGGCGGCATGGCACTGCTGATTCGTGCCGAATTGTTTCAGCCGGGTCTACAAATTGTTCAACCCGAAGTTTTTAATTCGCTGACCACCGTTCATGCGCTCATTATGATTTTTGGTGCGGTCATGCCAGCCTTCACTGGCTTCGCCAACTGGCTAATCCCCATGCAAATTGGTGCGGCCGATATGGCGTTCCCACGAATGAACAACTGGTCGTTCTGGTTAATGATTCCAGCCGCTATTTTGTTGTTTGCCTCCTTTGCGGTGCCCGGCGGCGCGGCGGGATCCGGCTGGACGCTATACCCTCCGCTCTCCATTCAAGGTGGTTTGGGTGTGGACATGACTATTTTGGCGATCCATATTTTGGGCGCATCTTCAATTATGGGTTCGATTAACATCATCACAACACTGTTGAACTTGCGCGCACCTGGCATGACGCTGATGAAAATGCCCATGTTCTGCTGGACATGGCTTATTACTGCCTATTTGATGATCGCGGTGATGCCTGTGCTAGCCGGCGCTATCACGATGCTGTTAACAGATCGGCATTTTGGCACTTCGTTCTTTAACGCCGCTGGTGGCGGCGACCCAACCATGTTTATGCATATATTCTGGTTCTTCGGCCACCCCGAAGTTTATATTTTGATCCTGCCCGCCTTCGGCATTGTTTCGCAGATCATCCCAACCTTTGCTCGCAAACCGCTGTTTGGTTATGCCTCAATGGTTTATGCAACCGCCTCTATCGCCTTGCTGTCGTTCATCGTTTGGGGGCACCACATGTTTACAGTGGGGATGCCTGCACAAGGGCAGCTGTTCTTCATGTACGCGACGATGTTGATTGCCGTGCCGACTGGCGTGAAAATTTTTAACTGGATCGCGACCATGTGGCGTGGTTCTCTCAGCTTTGAAACACCGATGTTGTTTTGTATCGGCTTCCTTTGTATGTTCACGCTGGGCGGTTTCTCCGGCTTGGTGTTGGCGGTCGTTCCAGTTGACATCACGCTTCACAATACATACTACGTGGTGGCGCATTTCCACTATGTGTTGTTCCCCGGTGCGATTTGGGGCTTAATGGCGGGCGTGTACTTTTGGCTGCCAAAATTTACCGGCCGCATGTACAACGAAACACTTGGCAAATGGCATTTCTGGCTGTCTGCAATTTCATTCAACATCACGTTTTTCCCGCAGCATTTCCTAGGGCTCGCCGGTATGCCACGCCGAATCCCCGACTACGCACTACAATTTGCCGAGTGGAACATGGTGTCGAGTATTGGTGCGTTTATTCTGGGCTTCAGCCAGTTGCTGTTTGTCTGGAATGTGGTGAGCTGCATTCGTTCCGGCGCCAAAGCTGAAGCGAAGCAGTGGGAGGGAGCGGAGTCGCTAGAGTGGACACATCTGCCGTCGCCAGTGCCGTATCACACGTTTGAAACTGCGCCCATCGTTAAGTAATTTTAAGTATTAAGTAAGCGTCCCAATGCAATCTAAACAACCAAGCACCAAACAGCAAGACAAGCCAAACCCGCGTGGCAAATACATTACGTTAGCCATTTTGATCACGTGGGTTGTTGGCGTGTTTGTCTACACTTTGTTTAATTTTGCGGGCTTCCCAAAATGAGCATGAGTGCAAACAGTGAGGCCAGTTTGGGATCCGACGCAATGGTTGGTGAGGTCGTTGGCGCAGCAGATCGTACCGAGGTCGAACGCAACAATCGGATCATGCTTTACAAGCTTTTGTTGATCGTACCAGTGATGCTGTTTTTTTGTGCGTCGATGGTACCGTTGTATAAGCAAATTTGTAAGGTGCTCGGCATCACCGCAACAAGGGCGATGGCAGAGAATACGCAGATTGATACATCGCGTCTCATTGCCATTGATTTTGTTGCCAATTTGAATACGAATTTTGCATGGAATTTTATGCCTGTTGAAAAGCATGTGGATGTGAATCCCGGCGCAAAAATGACCATTAATTATCGCGTGACTAACACCTTGCCGTATGCCACAACAGGCCGAGCCGTGCCAAGCTTTGCGCCAATTGAGGGCGGTTTGTATTTCAATAAGATTGAATGCTTTTGTTTCAGCAATCAGACGCTACAAGCAGGTGAAACGCGGGATATGCCGGTTACATTTTATGTGGCGGAGAATATCCCGAAAGATATTGGTGCCATTGCGTTGTCGTACACTTTTTTTAAAGTGAATGATAGCGAGGATGCCAAGGCCTCGAGCGCGGATAGCATGAAGAAAACGCCATAGTGTTTGATGCTTTTAAAGCCGTATTGTGGTCGTTTTTCGGGATTCGCAGCACCAAAGGTTATGACGAAGATCGCGCGAAATTAAAGCTATGGCAAATCGCGGCAGCGGGCTTGGTTTGTGTATTGGCATTTGTGTTGAGTTTGTTTTTTTTGGTACGGTTTTTAACCGCAAAATAATCGTTTTACATTGATTATTTCGGCGACGGCAAATCAGATATTAGGAGTAAGTTCATGAGTGCAGTGACCGGCGGATATTATTTCGCTCCCCCATCAAAGTGGCCGCTCGTCGGTTCAATCGCATTATTGTTTTTTGCCTCGGGCGGCGCGATGACGATGAACCATATTCAGCCTTATGGCTGGACATCGATGGCGATTGGCTTTTCGATTTTGGTTTATATGCTGTTCGGCTGGTTTGGGCAGGTGATCGGCGAGAGCGAATCAGGCATGTATAACGAACAAGTAGATACCTCGTTCCGTTGGAGCATGAGCTGGTTTATTTTTTCCGAAGTCATGTTCTTTGCTGCTTTTTTTGGCGCACTTTACTACGCTCGCGTGTTTTCGGTGCCATGGTTGGCGGATCAAGACAATGCACTGCTATGGGAAGGTTACAGCGCTGTTTGGCCAACCGTCGGGCCATACCTTGAGAAGAATCCGGTCAACGATTTTGTTGCCATGGGTCCTTGGGGGGTGCCGTTACTCAATACCATCCTGTTATTATCCTCGGGCGTGACGCTTACTTGGGCGCATCACGCTTTGAAGGCAGGCCATCGCAGCCAAGTAATTGCGGGTCTTTTTGCAACTGTTGTCCTTGGGTTTACATTCTTGGGTTTTCAGATCTTTGAATACGCCCACGCCTATAGCGAATTAAATCTCAAACTCACTTCCGGCATTTTTGGATCAACCTTCTTTATGCTGACGGGTTTTCATGGCTTCCACGTTACGCTCGGCGCGGTGATGCTGACGGTGATTCTGTTTCGTTGTATCAAGGGCCATTTCAAGCCGGACAGCCACTTTGGATTTGAAGCTGTCGCTTGGTATTGGCACTTTGTGGACGTAGTGTGGTTAGGGTTGTTTTTATTCGTTTACGTTTTTGTATAATTCATCGAATCGCACGCCGAATCATCAACGAAGAAAAGGCCGCACATAGGTGCGGCCTTTTTCTCGAATGGAACTCCCGAAGATGGACTCAGGCGAACTAGCACATGAACTTACAAACGGGCACCCAAAACCGCCAACGACGGCAGCAGCTATTGACGCGGAATCAAACCCAGAAAATAACTGCTGATCAAAATCACGATGATCGTAATCGATAGCCCCACCCGAATGGTGAGCGCGTTCACAACGCGTTTGGAATTGCCTTTATCTTTGTACATAAAGTACAAGCCTGTAAATAAACTCACCACGACCAACACCAGTAAAACTGCAATTACAATTTTCATTTCCAAAAAATCCCAAACAAAATAATAGACGAATTTATCGCGTCGCTCGATGTCTAACCCTGTCGTGATTCGGTTTCACAGACAAAAACAGGCACGACAACGCGTCGAGTGATTCGTTATTGTAACGTGTGACTATCGCTTTACCCTCCCAACCCCTTACTCCAAACTCCAAACTCCTAACCCCAAAACGCAAAACGCAAATCGCTAGCCGCACTCCGCCCCCGCTAACCCTGCACTCTTTGAAATTCGATCCATCCATGCTTATCATGCAACACCGTCTGCAATTTTCACCCCGCCTTATGCCCACGCTGGCAGCCTTGGTGATGATGTCGCTGACGCTCTATTTGGCGTGGTGGCAGCAGGGGCGTGCCGAGCAAAAACGAGCCTTGCAAGCCGAATTCACGCAGCGCGAGGCAGCGCCTGCGTTGGTGTTGGACAGTATGCAGCGCGACGCGACGGCAATGCGATATCGTCGCGTTATCGCACGCGGGATATTCCAGTCGGCAGGCCAGATTTTTTTAGACAATAAAACCGATGATGCTGGTGTCAGCCTCACGCCTGGCCGCGCGGGTTATCACGTCATCACGCCAATGCGACTGGCTGGCAGCAACGCCTATGTGCTCGTCAATCGCGGCTGGTTGCCGCGAGCAGCCAATTATCCCAAACCACCGACGGTGGTGGTGCCAGCGGGCGAAGTTGAGGTGCGCGGTTTGGCGGTTATCCCCAACGCGCGTTTTTTGGAATTATCGAATGCCGCTGTTGACGGCACCGTTTGGCAAAACCTTACCATTGAGCGTTACCAGCAGCAACTGAAGCTCGACGTACTGCCCGTTGTATTGCTCGCATCAGACACCACGCCCAATGCCTTGCAAGGGCTTAAGCCGCTATCAGAGCAGCCGAATGCAGGCGTGGACAAGCATGTTGAGTACATGCTGACGTGGTATTCGTTGTCTGCCACTCTCTTGGCCCTTTGGATTGGCTTGAACTTGAAAATCACACCCATCCAATCGCTGTCCAAGCCGTCCACCCCATCGTCTCTGTGAATTGTTAATCAAAACCGCATCGGAATTTTATGTCGCCGCGCCAAAAATTTGTAATGATATTTTTAATCTTTTCCATCCCATTTGTCGGTTCTACGATCGCGTTCTTTTTTTGGACGCCGACAAAAACCAACAACTACGGCGAGTTGCTTTCACCGGTCATGACGCTGCCTGAAACTAAGCTTGCTTACCTCAACGCTGATGGCGCAGACAAAGAGGTTGCCGAGCGTGCCCTGCGCGGCAAATGGCTCATGCTTACGCGTGACAGCGGTGCCTGTGAGGCGGCTTGCCAGAAAAAACTATACGCCATGCGCCAAGCAAGGCTCGTCATTGGGCGCGAACAGGATCGTGTGTTGCGCGTAGTTCTGGTGGACGATGATGTGATGCCAAGCGATGCGTTGCAAAAACAGTTTGTAGGCACAATTTGGATTTCGGCCAAATCATCGCCGTGGTTAGCGGTATTACCAAAATCGAAAAAATCGGAAAAAAGTGAAACCGGTGCGGCTACCGACAGCGATACGGCTGATGGCATTTACGGCGTCGATACCATCGGTAATATCTTTATCCGCTACAGCGTCGATCCGGACATCAAGCGTATGTCGGCAGATTTTCAGAAGGTGCTGAAGGCGTCTCAGATTGGCTGATTTACGCAGCCAACTGAACAATATTTAATTTTCTAACTCTATAAATTCAAACCAAACGAAACGAGCAACTGAATCATGAAAATGAGTGGCATTGAACACGGTGTGATCGGCATCATTATCTTGGCCATCATCGTCGGCGTGTTTTTATGGGTGCAGCGCGACCAAGTTAAATATCGCAAACTCGTTGCGATTACCACCGCTACAACGTTCGTCCTAATCGTCCTCGGTGCGTATGTGCGCCTATCGGACGCGGGCTTGGGCTGCCCCGATTGGCCGGGTTGTTATGGCAATCTGACTCCACATCATTCGGTGCAAGAAATTAGCGCGGCGGAAGCCGCGCAGCCTGGCGGATCGGTATCGATGGCGAAGGCTTGGAAGGAAATGGTCCACCGCTATCTGGCGATGGTTGTCGGCGCGTTGATTGCCGCTATCATGTTGGCAGCATGGCGCAATCGCCGCTTCTGGAGCCAATCTCCAGCCCTTCCTACTCTGTTGGCCTGCGCGGTAATTTTTCAGGCGGCGCTCGGCGCATGGACGGTGACGCTGCTGCTGAAACCCGCAATCGTCACATCGCATCTACTGGGCGGCATTACGATTTTATCGTTACTGACGTGGCTGCTTTGGCGGCAATCACGGCAAGCAGGCGCCACAGTCCCTCTAACCCCCATAAAATGGGCTGCCGGTATAATGGCGAGTAACGGCATTCGAGTATTTGGATTGATTGCGTCGGTGGTACTGTTTGGGCAGATTGCGCTTGGTGGCTGGGTAAGTACCAATTACGCTGCCTTAGCCTGCACTGATCTGCCGCTGTGTCATGGTGAGGTTGCGCCATCGATGGATTTTGCTAATGCATTTCACATTATTCGTCCGCTTGGCGTGGGCCCAGATGGTGCATTGTTGACGCTCGACGCGTTGACGGCTATACATTGGACGCATCGCGTTGGCGCCATGATCGCGTTGCTGGTGGTGGGCGGTTTTGCCTGGAAACTCATGCAGATTGCTGAAGGCAAAAAAGCTGCGCGCATGTTGTTTGCCATGCTAGCCGCGCAAATCGCCTTGGGCTTGAGTAATGTATGGATTAGCCTGCCAATTGCCGTGGCGGTGGGACACAACGGGATGGCGGCAATGTTGTTCGCTTGGTTGTTGGTAATCAATTTGCGGATGTCCGCATCGGTAACGAAGTAACACGACGACGTAAAATCGAATCAAGGCATCAATCCCAAAGGTTTGTAAAATGCAGGAACAAATTCTCAATATTGCCCAGCCGAATATCTTGGTGCAATTTATCACCCTCACGAAGCCGCGCGTAAATGCGTTGATCGTTTTCACGGCGATCATCGGCATGATGCTGGCTTATCCGGCGGGCATTCCTTGGGACGTGCCCCTGATGCTAAAAGCCACGTTCGGCATTTGGCTGATCGCCAGTGCGGCGGCGGCGTTCAACTGTTTAGTCGAGCAGCAAATTGATAAAAAAATGGCGCGCACCCGTGCTCGGCCGACCGTTGTTGGCTCAATCCGGACTTGGCAAATTCTGCTGCTGGCGGGCATCATCGGCGGCTTGGGTTTACTGGTGCTCTATCAATTTGTAAACGTGCTCACCATGTGGCTGACACTCGCTACCTTTGTGGGCTATGCGGTCGTCTACACGATTATTTTAAAACCCGCCACCCCACAAAATATCGTCATCGGTGGCGCATCTGGCGCGATGCCACCGATCCTTGGTTGGGCGGCTGTAGCAAATGTGGTGTCGCCCGAATCGATGCTGTTGTTCTTGATTATTTTTGCGTGGACCCCGCCGCATTTTTGGGCGCTCGCCTTGTATCGTAAAAACGAATATGCCAAAGCAGGCTTGCCCATGCTGCCCGTCACCCACGGCACGGCCTTCACGCAATTGCACCTGCTGCTCTACACTTTCATCATGGTGGCTTGCACCCTGCTGCCAGTGGCGATTGGCATGTCCGGGATGATTTATTTAGTGTCTGTGACGCTGCTAAATGCCTATTTTGTTTACCTCGCCGTCAAGCTCTACCGACACTATAGCGATGCGCTATCGAAGAAAACGTTTGCCTACTCGATTTTATATTTGTCGCTATTGTTCGCAGCATTGTTGGTCGATCACTACGCACCGCTGTTCACCCGATTACTGGCGAGTTAATTTAAGATTGCGATGAAATTTCTTTCTGCACTCTTTCTTCATGCACTATTAGTTAGCAGCATCTTTTTTCTCGTCGGGTGTGAGCCAGCAAAACCATCATTCAACGCCATCGACATCACCGGCATAGCAGGCTACGGCGATGATTTTCGGTTGATCGATCACACTGGTAAACCCCGCACCATGGCGGATTTTCGCGGCAAGGCGGTGGCTATATTTTTTGGCTTCACCCAATGTCCGGATGTATGCCCAACTACTTTGTCAGAGATGAAACAGGTGATGCAACTTTTGGGCAAAGACAGCGACAAGCTGCAAGTATTATTCATCACCATTGACCCCAAACGCGATACACCTGCCCTGCTGAGCCAATACGTCCCATCGTTTAACCCGAGCTTTTTGGGGCTGTATGGCGATTCCGCCGCAACCGCAGAAGTCGCCAAGAATTTTAAAATTATCTACCGCGAAGTGCCCGGCAAAACCCCCGATAGCTACACCATGGATCACAGCGCCGGCACGCTAGTGTTTGATCCGCAAGGCCGGTTGCGGCTCTTCATGAATTACGGCTTAACGGCAGACAAAATCGCTGCCGACATAAAACGACTTTTATAATTACTAAAACTTAGTTAGGGAAAAATCATGAGCACAATCGAACGCTTCCACGTCGGCAAACGCCTCTCCGAAATGGCTGTCCACAACAACACTATTTACCTAGCAGGCCAAGTCGCTGAAGATACCACCGCCGACATCACCGGCCAAACGCAGCAAGTGTTGGCCGCGATTGATCGTTTGTTGGCCGAAGCAGGCAGCGATAAAACCAAGATTTTATCGACCACGATTTACATCGCCGATTTGGCTGATTTTCCCGCCATGAATGTGGTGTGGGATGCGTGGGTGGTGCAGGGTCATACGCCACCGCGTGCGACGGTTGAGGCGAAATTGGCACGGCCTGCTTATCGGGTTGAGATTCAGATCGTGGCGGCGAAGTAAATCCGGCGAAGGATATTTCAAAGTTCGATCTACCTAGAGATTTTTCACTGATTCTTCAAAACACCAAGAAGGAAATTTTATCGTGAAATCAACTGAGGTTTATGCTCAGCTTAAGAGCGAACTTGGGCCTTGGTTTAAGTCGGCAGGGTTTAAACGCGCGAAAGGTCTTTTGAGTTGGTCTCGCCCACAGGGTGAAATGCATATTGTCATTTGGTGTCAAATTTCTCAGGATGGATTTGATAAGTATGCCGGTTCGGGGTTCGTGGTTGAGTGCCAGCGTTCGTCTGAACCATTGATTGGCATGAACCAATCTCGCAGAGAAAGGTTAGGTAAATTTCTGTCCGCTCAAGAAAGAATCGATGCTTGGCATATTCAAAACAACATAATTTCTTCGCTTAATCCTCCGCCACAAAATTTCCATGCCTTACGAATTTCACCCAAAATCTCAGCGTGGTATCTGGCGAAATTTGATCCGGTAATTTTGCCCTACGCTGAAAATGAAGATATTTGGTTTCGACATCACACTCCAGAAGATGTTTTTACTTGGGCGAAATTTATTTTAAGAAAACTGCCAACAATGATCGAAGATATTGAATCTTGGGGATAATCGAATCAACCTTCTGGCCGAAAAAATCGGGACGCTCTGACGAAGTGCCCAATATTCCAGAGGCGACGCCAAACCACGCCCAGATGCCGCACTGGGAAGCGCACGTTAGCCAGCGCATGCGCCAAGCAGCAGCCTTTGAGCGGCTTGCGCACCTTGCAAAAAGCGCATCAGTGTCATGTTTGATCAGTCGATCATAGAGCGTTTCAAATCAGCGGCAGGTTGCGTGCGTATCAAACTTTGAAAAGCTATACGCTGCGTCGCGCTGTTGAACGTGAAGCGCTGATTCCAGAAGTCCGCCACGTGATTCAGCAGGCGTTAGCGGTTTACAAAATCAACAAATAATGTGATTTCTCACAAAACACTAGCACTGGCGCGGCATTTTAGCCACTTTTGCCTGTTCAAGGCCGCCCCCACTAGAGTTTAGATTAAAATACTGCGCTAACCCCGAATCAACTGCTGATCGCGCAGGAAGCGATAAAGCACTTCAAGGCGCATGTTGGCATCGGTTAGTTCCAACATTTTTTGTTTGATGGTGCTGCTAAACGGCAATATTTCGGTCACACGAAAGCTGACCCAGCTAGCGTCGGCGAATTGCACATCTTCTGCCGCTTGGCCGATTTGCGCCATCACCATTTTTAAAAATTGTGCGCAGGCTTGTAATTGATTGCTGGCCTCACCGCTTGTGCTTTCTATTTTTACGCCATCGCTCACGGTGTCAGCGGCGACCATTTCAACTTTGCCAATGATGAGGCCGTTTTTTTCGGTGCGCTGCTCGATGATGTTGAATCGGCTTTCGCCTTTGACGGTGACGCGCAGCACGCCGAGATCGGGCATGTCCCAATCGTCAATGCGGGCTATGGTGCCGATATGGCGGGGTGATGCGGGTATGCCGACCTCGTTACCCGCTTCAATTAACGCGATGCCGAATGGCTGCGCGTTTTTTAAGCAACCCTTCGCCATATCCATATAGCGTGTTTCAAAAATTTTTAACGCCATCGTCCCGCCGGGGAACAACACCGAGCCGAGCGGAAAAATGGGTAATTCGACGGTGGCTGGCTGGTTACGCTGAAGCAATGTTTCCGATACGGAAGTTAGAAGCGACTTGATCAAAAATAAATGCTTTCTTGAATGGTGGGGTGGAATGAAAAATGCAGAATAGAAAAATGACAAATCAACATGGCACGCGTTGCCGGTTGCTAGTGGGGTGGCTTCTCGGGCTTTGCTGGTTCATTTGAAGTGGCATTTAATGTGGAGTTCGTCGGCATATTTGCGGTCGGCGTGGCAATAGAACCCATCGTCGATAAAGCGTCGGCCACATCGCGATGGCGAACCAACAATTGGCGCCCCGCGCTGAACCGCTGCGCCAGCTCTTCCACGATATGCACTGATCGATGTTGGCCACCGGTGCAACCGACAGCGATCATCAAACCGGCGCGGTTATCACGGGCGAAGGACGGTAGCCATCGCATAATAAATTCGGCGATGTCGTTGGTAAAACGTTCCACATTAGGCTCTGCCGCCATGAACGCCTTAACGGGCGCGTCGCGGCCACTGAGCGGGCGCAGTTTTGGGTCGTAATACGGGTTTGGTAAAAACCGCGCATCAAATACAAAATCGGCATCGAGCGGAATACCGTGCTTAAAACCAAACGACTGAAACGTGAGCGCAATGCGTGAACGATCCAGCTTGAGCCAATCTTTAATCCAGCCGCGCAGCGCATTGGGGCTGGCATCCGAGGTATCGATCCGGAAACCCAGCTCGGCGATTTCGGCCAACATGCGGCGCTCTTCGGCAATACAAGCCGCTACACCACCCTTGATACGCTCAGCCAATGGGTGCGGGCGACGGGTTTCGGAAAACCGCCTAAGCAGCGCATCATCGTTAGCATCGAGATAAATGATGCTGCAAGTCACGCCACGCGCAGTGAGATCGCTCACTGTTGTTGGCAAGCTCGCAACGCTCTCGCCGCTGCGGGCATCGATGCTGATCGCAATTTTAGTCACACTATCGACCAGTGAAGCCACCAGCGAAGCGATGAGCGACGTAGGTAAATTATCAACCGCGAAATAGCCTGCGTCCTCTAGCACTTTAATCGCTACGCTTTTACCGGAGCCAGAAAGACCGCTTAATAGAATGAGTTGCATCGGTTACGAATCCACTGGGCACTTGCTAAGGGAACTTGCTACGGGAAGTCGATACTGCCGCTTGCAGATGATGTTTATTGCTGATGTCAATACCAACCCTGCCATCTATATTCTAATCAACATTGAAGGCGCGAAACATGCCGGTTTCGCCCAATGCGGCATTATTTTGCGTCGCATCTAGTTCTGGCACCTCGAGCTGTTCTCTCATCGCGGCCTCGTGGCGATCTAAAAAATCTTTGGTCGAATCATAGCCGCGCGTCTGCAAAATATAATGCCTCACCGCGGCCTCTACCAACACGGCCAAGTTGCGGCCAGCCACCACGGCGAGCGTAACGGTCGGGATTTCCACGCCCAAAATTGTGGCGGTACTTGATTTGGTTTGCAGGCGATCCAGACCACGAAAATAATCTTCGGTTGGGCGCTCCAAATGCACAATCAAGCGCAAAGTTTTGCGCGGGCGCACCGCTGTTTCACCAAAAATAGCTTTGATATTGAGCACGCCAATGCCGCGCACTTCTAGGAAATCACGTAGCAGCGCCGGACAACGACCCTGAATAGTTTCGGGGCCGATTTGAAATAGCTCAACCGCGTCATCGGCCACCAAACCCGCACCGCGCGAAATCAGTTCGAGTGCCAATTCGCTTTTACCAATTTGCGAATTGCCGGTTATTAAAATGCCAAAGCCCAATACATCCAAAAATACACCGTGGGTCGTGGTGACTTCAGATAATTCACGCTGCAAATAAGGCCGTAGCAAATTAACAAAGATGCGGCCCTTTTTCTCTGACAAAAACAATGGCGTGGCGTGTTCGTTACAGGCGTTGAGCAAATAATCGGGCGCTTCCACGCCGTCGCATAAAAACACGGCAAGCGTTTCGCCAGTGCAAAGTGCCTTCAGGCTCGCTTGCAAACTAGTGCCATCGAGCCCGCTAAGATAGTCGACGTCGGTGACGCCTAACGCCTGAATAAGGATCGGATGAATCAAATTCAAATGGCCCACCAGCCCCACACCTGGTCGATTGAGCGCGTCGGCGGGCAGCACACGCAACGCGCCCGCCTGACCGGCCACCCACGTCAGTTGGAGCTTGTCGCGGCGCTCTTCAAAGAGCTGCTGAATGCTGAGCTGGGGCATGGTGCGAATAATTGGCATAACTGATGAATGGCGTCCAATCGGAGAGCAATTGGTGAATGCGCGTTGGATCGTTTTCAGTGAGTAAAATCTGTCGTAAATCGCTGTCGCTAAAGAGTTGGGCAAGCTCCGACAGCATGTTGAGGTGTTGCTCGGTCGCGTGCTCTGGCACTAACATGGCGAATACCAAGCGCACCGGTGAGCCATCGGGGGATTCAAAGGGCACACCGTCTTTGGTGCGGATAAACACGGCAAGTGTCTCGCGCAAGCCTTTGATGCGGCCATGCGGAATCGCAACACCGAATCCCAATCCGGTTGAGCCTAATTTTTCACGGGCAAAGAGTGCATCAAACACCTGCGCACGGCCTAAGCGGTTTTCGTTTTCGAAGAACAAACCAATTTGTTCAAATAGTCGTTTTTTACTGGTCACGTCCAAATCAAGCGTGACGTGTGAAACAGGAAGAAGTTTGGCGAGTAGCGTCATGACGTGCAATGTTGGTCTGTATTGGAGTTGGGAAGCAGGCCGAGGAAAGAACTAACAGCAATCAACCCGCTGAGAAAGCGGTACTGCAGAATGCAAAACGGAAAATGAAGAATGTAATGGGCGTTATTGTAGGGCAATTGGCCATCAAAGTCTGTGCAATGAATCACTTGTGATCGCGATGGCAGGATGTCGGGCGAGGAGGATTGCCGGGAGGAGTAGCGTGTGCTTTGCGCTTGGTATGTTCTGCTTTTGTTTGCCAATGGCGGCCAATCGTGCATCAGGTGATTGAGCCGCCTCCCGTGCTTTGATAGCGATTAGGGTGTTGATTCGAGTTGAATGCGCTTTGGCGCTTCGCCGTGGTGCTTGTTTTTGATTTTTTCCTTGTGCTTGACAATCTGTCGGTCCAATTTATCAACTAACAAATCGATCGCGGCATACATATCTTCGTTTTCACATTCCGCAAAAATATCTTTGCCTGAGAGATGTACATTAGCTTCGATCTTCTGTCGCAGTTTCTCCACACTTAAAATCATATTGACATCGATCACATGATCGAAATGTCGGTTAATTCGGGTCATCTTCGACGACACATAATCACGTATCGGCGGGGTGATTTCTAAGTGATGGCCTGTCATGTGCAAGTTCATTTGCCACGCTCCTTTCAGGTTTAACGACTAAAGTGCTCGGTGCTCTCATTCGCTATTTTCGCAAGGGTTTCGTTAGAGTCTCGTTGCAATCTCGCCGCTCTGTGGATTCCCCAGCCACGTCTACTCGCATCTACTTCCGTACCGCTGCTACAACCTCAACTTCACCAACAAAAGTTCGACCTCATATTAATAGCATATACCTTTTGGACTAAATTGACTTGCGAAGGTTCGCAGGTTGAATGTTCATTCCTTCTCGATATTTAGCCACCGTGCGTCTCGCCACTAAAATACCCTGATGACTCAGAATATCGGAAATCTTATGATCCGACAGCGGTTTTTTTTGATCCTCGCCTTGAACCAATTGCTTGATTAGCGCTCTTATCGCCGTCGCTGAACACGCCCCACCGGTGTCGGTGGCGACGGATGAACCAAAGAAATATTTCAGCTCAAAAATACCGCGTGGCGTAAGCATGTACTTCTGCGTGGTAACCCGCGAAATAGTAGATTCATGCAAGCCAACCTGATCTGCAATTTCGCGCAAGACCAGCGGGCGCATGGCGACCTCGCCGTGCTCAAAAAAATGTTTTTGCCGCTCGACAATCGCTTGCGTGACTCGCAAAATCGTATCAAAGCGCTGCTGGATATTTTTAATCAGCCAGCGTGCTTCCTGCAATTGCCCGGACAAATTTTTGCCTTCCGCATCGCGGCTTTTATGCAGCAAATCAGCATAAAGTTTATTGACGCGCAGCTTCGGCATCGCCTCTTGGTTCAGCATCGCCTGCCATTTACCTTGCAGTTTTTTCACGACGACATCGGCCACCACATAGCGAACATCCTCCTGCGCAAAGCGCCGCCCCGGCTTGGGCTCGAGTGAGACGATCAATTCACGAATCTGCTTTAGCTCATCGTCATTGACGCGCAGTTGCCGCTTGAGTTTTAAAAAATCGCGTGCGCCCAGCAGGTCAAGGTGATGCTCTGCGAGTTGCAACGCTTTATCAAGGAAAGGCGTGTTTTTTGGCATTACTATTAATTGCAGTTTGAGGCATTCAGCGAGCGAGCGAGCACCGACACCAGTCGGTTCAAAATTTTGTAAGTATTTAAGCGCGATCGACAAGTCGTCCTCATCAAGCTCGATGTGCTCAGCAATCATCGCAGACAGCTCGCCGATGTCGTGTGTCAGGTAGCCATCCTCATCGAGATGCGCAATCAGCAACAAAACGAGCTGGCGATCTTTCTCGCTTAGCGACATAAGCGCCAGCTGACTGCTCAAGTGTTCTTGTAGCGTTGGCTCGGCGGCAGCGATTTGTCCGACCCCACTGTCATCGTCATCGTTACTGTCATTGTTTCGGGTGCGCTCTGAAGGCGACGAATAATTCGCGCCGTCATCCCCACCAAAATCAGCATCGTCATGGCGCGAATCGGCTGATTCGCTAGCTGCGCCCTGCTCGTCGCCATGGCCATCGCCAGGCGCGTCACGCTGAATGCTGGGATCGTTTAATTGCAGTTGGCCATTCGGCGAATAATCTGCGCTGGATTCAAATCCGTCAGACGAGCTGTCCGCACCTGGGTCACTGCTTGTTGCAGCCGGCAACTGATCTCCATCTCCTGCGAGCTCAACGCGTTCTAGTAACGGGTTTTCCAACAAATAACGTTCAAGTTCCTGATTCATCTCAACCGTTGACAGCTGCAACAGTTTAATCGACTGCTGCAATTGCGGCGTCAGTGTTAAATGCTGTGAAAGCTTAAGTTGAAGGGAATTCTTCATAACGCGCGGCCTTCTAATCCGGACAATATTGAGTCTTTTGAGTTCAACATTGAGTTCAACATCCCAATAAGGACGGACAATTAGAGTCGGAAGGTTTCCCCCAGATAAACTTTGCGAACCGTGTCGTTAACCACAATCTCGCTTGGCGCACCGCTCGCCAATACCGATCCTTGGTTGATGATGTACGCGTAATCACAAATGCCCAGCGTCTCGCGCACATTGTGGTCAGTGATAAGCACGCCGATCCCGCGATTTTTGAGAAATTTAATAATTTCTTGAATATCGATCACCGCAATCGGGTCCACACCCGCGAACGGCTCGTCAAGCAAAATGAAACGCGGATCAACCGCCAATGCGCGGGCAATCTCAACGCGCCGCCGCTCGCCACCGGACAGGCTAATCGCCGGATTGTTGGCTAAATGCTGAATGTGCAGCTCTTCCATCAACGCCATGCAGCGGGAATCAATTTCTTCATCCGTTAAATCGCGCAATTCGAGAACTGCACGAATGTTTTCAGCCACGGTTAGCTTACGGAAAATCGAGGCTTCCTGAGGCAGATAAGCCACCCCCAATCGCGAGCGTTTGAAAATCGGCATCTGCGATAAATCGCTGCCATCCAGCTCAATAGTGCCGCCATCAACTGGTACCAAGCCGACGATCATATAGAAGCACGTTGTCTTACCCGCACCGTTGGGCCCTAGCAAGCCGACCACTTGGCCGCTTTCGACCTGCAACGAAACATCGCTGACAACCACGCGTTTTTTGTATTGCTTGCGCAAGCCAGTCGCCCGCAACACGCTTTTGGTGGTGAGTGCGCTCTCTTGGTTTGATAAAAGCTCAGTGGGTTGGTTCATGTTGGCTAGATTAAATTACATCGGGAATTTGGTTGATTTAGCTGGGCATTCTCGCGCACCCCGCGAACCGCTTTAATTAGCGGTTGCCGGTTTAGCTGGCGAACCCGTGCCTGCAGGCGCTGTTAGCTTTGGCGTTTCTGTTGGTACTTTAGCTTTAGGAAATAGCGTGCCTCGCGCCAATCCCGAATTGGCGGGCAGTTTGCTGCCAGGCAAGACTCCGGTTGATTGATACGCTTCCGTTTCCGTGTTGTACAAAATATACTCAGCCGCGAATTCGTCCTTGCCGAGTTTGAGTTTTGCTTTCGCAAATAGCTTGATTGTATTAGTCCGCTCGTCAAACTCTAAACGCTCCGCAACACCTTCAAAATATTCACTACTACCTTCTTGTTTTTGTGTAAAAAAGACCGGTGCTCCCGTGCCCTCGCCGAACCGGGCGCCATCCTTGTCCTGCTTAATTACAAGCTTATCGGCTTTTATTTTTAGGGTGCCTTGCGTGATGACGACCTTGCCATCCAGTGAAATACCCTCAACATCCCCTTGCTTGGGCAGGCTCGACTGGAGCGCGGCTTCCCACTCTAAAGCTTTTAGCCGATCCGCTTTTTCGGCAAATGCATTTGGCAATAAGCCAAACTGCAAACAAAAAAACATTGCTCCAACGAAAACTCGAACGTTTAGCCGGCTAGGTCTCATATCCATAAAATTTTTAAAACCTTTCAATTGCAAAGCCATAAATTTGCCCGCCAGACTCGATAAACGGATCAGTTTGCGACCGGGCTAGCAAGGCGACTCATTTGACCCTTCATTTGGGTCATCTGCGTGGCACGGCTCTCATTGTTAAATTCAAATGTTGCGGCATTAACTTTCATCGTAGGCGTTGTAAACAAAACCCCGGTCGTCGAACGCGCCAAATTTTGCTTCGGGTACACCATCAAAACTGGCGTTTTTAGTTGCATCGGTTGATATTGCGCCGTGGCTACCGTATTCATGACCACACCACCCTCCATCCTGATTTCGTCGCTCCCGTTGAGCAATCGCCCTTTCGGTGCGCGAATTGTCAGCTCGGGTTTGCCCGGCGCTACCGCAGTAAAAAGTACATTTTCCATGATCGACGAGTCATCATCCGGAAAGTGCATCATTTTGTCGGCTTTCAGCACGTATTGTACGTCGCCGGTTGGGCTCATTTTTTGCGCGACGAATTTTTCGATGATTGATTCCGGATCGTGGCGCAGTTTAGCGAGCGCGTTACCGCTCGCAGGCTGCACAAACCGTGATAACCAATATGTCAGCATCACCAGTGCGATCAGCACCCCAAGCGGCAGCAGCGGTAACGCCCGAAAATTAAACGATGCCGGCCGCCGCGCGCTCATTTTAAAAGCTCTTTCAAACTGGGCAGCGGGTATGAGCGGTTTTGAATAGCGACCACCAACATCCGAGCATCATTGCCGTACTCCAAGCCGACCGCCATCGGCGGCGTGGTGTCTCGGGCGGCCAAACCAAGGCTTTCGGCGGGCCATTGGTCTTGCCAGGCGCCCGTTTCATCTAAATAACGGAATCGCCCGTTGCTGCCAGACCATGAAAACGCGGTGTAGGTTTTACTGTCGCCAACCGCACCGACCGCGCCCACCTCCAGCCTGAACTGTTTTGGCAGCGGCGCTTGGTACTGCAGCTGGGTTTCGTTGGTCTGCGGATCAAACGTAAGCGACCATGCGAACGCGCCTGACCCCGCACTGTCTGAAAGCAACGATTGCAGGGTTAAGCCCGACAAACTACGGGTATTGCCAGCAAAATTGGGCTGGAGCTGGGGCTCGGACGAATACGCGGGCGTAACCAGTAATCCAACTGTTTCACGAAACCACGCCAAGCGGATCGCGGCATCACGCGAAGCGGTGGCTGATGATTGGCTAAATTCCGCCAGCCGAATGGACTGAGATACCCCAGACACCAAGATACCGATCACCATGAAGAAAATGACCATCGCCGCCATAATTTCAATGAGCGTGAAACCAGCGCTGGTGAGACTCGAACTTATCCTATTGCCCTGCGCTGCGCCGGGTTTATGCTCGCGCTCGCGTCCAAGCACCATCGGCTTGCCCTGTGGACGAGCTGGCTGGTTTCGCAGACTATATGCAGTCGTCGCAGTCGGCGCCTGAGGGATTTTGTCGTGCAAGATATCGGCTCGTCGAGGTTTGACCATGGCCTTGTATAATAGCGCGTCACGCGCTGCCATACAAATTTCGTGCCAAGTTGCGTTTTCTTGTGTCGTTGACTAACTCTGGCCTACTTTCCCCAAAAAGGCGCGCTGGGTTGTGCTTTATACTTTGGCATGCCCGCCGCTATTAAATTCAGCATTCCCCGCTCATCCCCCACGAAAACGTCAGGCTTCGTTTTAGTCGCGACTTTGTTTGCCATTGCCGTGATCGGCATTGGCGCCGCCTACTTTGCATCGCAGGTTAACGGCCTCCGATCGGCCGCTTTTCTACAGCAAGCCGAGGCCGAGGCGAATCGTGAAATCATGGTGATCAGCCAGACTCTAATGCAGGCGATGCTTGTCAATCCCGTCACCGAGCGCGGCTTAGTGGTTAAAACAGCACCAGATGAGCCGTTAGTGCCGGATGGCCGCTGGTACCGCGTAACCGACACCACGCAAATCTCGATTCAAGACGAACGAGGTTTGATCAGTCTCAATATTAACGATGACCAACAACTCAGAAAATTGCTCAGCGCGATGGGCATTCCGGTTGAGCGGCATGATCGGCTGATCGACACGCTGCGCGATTATGTAGACATTGATGACTTAAAGCGGCTCAATGGTGCCGAGCGACGTGACTATACCGAAGCGAATTTAGCGCCGCCAGCCAACGATTTTTTTGCGTCGCGCGATGAGCTACGAAGAATTCCCGGCTGGCGGGATTTAATCAGCGAACTAGAAATAAACGGGTCACCCGGGGCTGCGGAGCGGTTTTTGAGCTACTTCAGCGTGCATCGGCTCCCGGCGATTAACGTAAACAGCGCGCCACGCCTCGTTTTGCAGTCGATTGGGGGGATTGATCCATTGCGACTTCGCGCGCTGTTGGAGCAGCGCAGGACAGCCGCTTTCAAAGATTTTGCCGAGCTTGGCGCATTCACCAACGGCCCGATTGACATCGAAAACATCACGCTAGTGGGCGCTGACACTTGGCGCTTTACTTACCAGCGGGACGATCTGGCGTTCCTGATAGAATGTCGAATCGTCGTAACGCCATCTGCGCGAGATAAAGCTGTCCAATTTAACGAGTGTCGCCGCAGGCCCCGCAATAGCTTGGTTGAAGATGCCGATATTGAAGAATTCGCGCAAATTTTTGGCGGTTTGTCGCTCAAAAAAACATCAACCGGTATACAAACAGGCATTGCGGTCAATCCATCAACAAACGCATCCCTCAATTCACGCAAAACAACATTATTTCCATCACCGCGCACATTCTTAAAACGTGAAGCCAGCCAACGTGAATCCGACCAACCACAATTATCTTGGCTCAAGCTCCAAGCCGGGCTTGGCACAGCGGTTGTTGAGCCTTTTGTCAGGTCTTCTAACAGTGTTTCCGTTCCAGCGCCGCAATAATAGCAGCTTGAACCTTGGCGAAAACTATCGCCATACCAATGAGGGCGTACTCGTCCCGAACAAATCTGCCAGCAACCCACTGTGGATTTTGTCGCGCTCGCTTTATCGCAGCAAAACGATTTCGCTAGCGAACGTGTCCGCCAACCGGCGCGCAGCAGCGATTCAGCTTGAACTTGCTGGGTGGACGCCGTTCCGCCAAACCGCGCACTATGTAATGCCGCAAGGTGCGGGAAGCGGAATTGACACCCACGCTTGGCTGTTTGCTTGGGATCGAGAGGCCGTTGATAACGCGCAAGCTGAGCACGGTGCGGCCAGCCTTGATTTAGTCGTGATACCCGAATCAGCGTTGCGCGCTTTTTCGTTAGCAATTGGCAATGAGCAACAAATTAGCAGCCATGCTTGTTTGGACGGCGTCGAGGCGCTGGTCACTCGCAATGGCGTCGTAACGGATTGCCAATGGTGGCCAAGTGCGCCGAATCAAGCCGTATGGATGAATTTCCAACGGGCGGCTGGGATTGATACTGTCGCTCGAACAAATGCGTTTCCAGAGCTTACTGCAACGCCTTGGTTAGCGCGGCCATTGGGCTACGCACGGGGTAAGGCCAACGCGCCAGATGCGCTTCGCGAGACATGGATCGTCGCAATCACCGCGCTATTGCTAGCGATTCCAACCATTTGGTTTCTCAATGACTATCGCCGACATGCCGAGGCGCTATCGCAGGCGGAGGCTCGTTTAGCGAACACAGAGCAAGAATTGAACGGGCTGCTCAGCTCACGCGGAAATGCGCTCGGCAGCTTGGTAAGGGTGGCCAAATTTGATGCGGCATTCAACCAAACCGATGCGCTCGCACTGTTTGCAGATGTAAGCCGTTTGCTGGGCGCGCTCGTCAAACCCGGCACCATGGTGCTCACCGAATGGGATTTGCGTGACGATGGCGGCGGTGGCAGAACCGATGTTCGCAGCAAGCGTTTGAAGATGATTTTTGTCGTCAGCGGCACAGCACCCGCCGCAACCACCTTAGTGAAAGCGTTTGAAGCGAACCCCAATTTTCGCGATGTGCAGGTTGATGCTGAGGGCGCACGTATCGCAATTGAGCTGCGGGTGGAACGCGCCGAACCAAATCGCACAGACTTGTCTTCGCCACCAACACCAAGCGCCGCATCGCCGTCCACAACAATTCCTGCCACCAGCATTCCCACCGCGAAGGTGAAATCATGAGCGCCCAAAGCCAATTGGGCGCAGCGTTTAGCGATTCACGCGAGCAGTGGCGCAGCAATCCACGGCTGCGCTACGGCGTTTACGCCATCTTTGCGATCATGTGGTTCTATGGAAGCTTGGTGCTACGCGATGCAGTCACAATCAAGCGCGAGGCTTGGCTTGCGGCAGAGTCGCGCATTGCGCGCGCAAAGGTGGTCGCCAACTCTGGCGACTGGGCCAGCCGTGCGGGCGACGTAAAAGCAGCGCTCAATGATTTTGAAAGTTTGCTCTGGAAAGAAGGCAGCTTGGGTCTTGCGCAAGCGGCCGTGCAAGAATCGATTAATCGCAGCTTGACGGCCGGCGGGCTGATTGGCCGGCAAGTGAAGGTGACAGTAAGCGATACACCGCTCTCGCCCGATATGCCGGAGGTGGTCGCGATTCGAGCTCGCGTACTGGTGGATTTTCGCCCCACTGCCGTCAACGCATGGCTCGCCGCGATGGCACGTGACGTGAGCGAGAAAAAACCCGCGATGATCGTAGAGAGCCTATCTGTTCGCGGCGCACCGTCGCCGACAGCTGATATTGAGCTAGTCGCTTACGCCCTAAAGCCCGAATCCACCGCACCGGCCAATTCAAGCGGTGGCACCACTAGCGGGCCGGGCAGCGGAGCCAGCAAATGACGCCACGCCAGATACTCATTTATTGGCTTTGGGCGCTGGCAATTGCGGTTGCAGCAGCCGTAATGATCATGCCGGCACCAGTTGCGGGTAGCAACCAGGTCAAACAAAATCGCGCTGACGAAGTTTGGCGCATTTCACGGCTAGAAACCATCAGCCGTAGCGCCAGCCGTACCGCTGAAAATCTAGCTGAACTCGCCCGCAGCAACCTGTGGGGCGGACAATTCGCCAACGACAGTAATGATGAAACTGCCAAGCGCTGGCGTATTGCCGGGGTGGCCGGCCAAGCGCGCGATCGCGTGGTGCTGGTACAGTTTGGCGATGATCGAATCTTGCCGTTAAAAGCTGGCGAAAAATTCCCCGATGGCACACCTATTATCGAGATTAAAGAAAACGGTGTGTGTGTCAATATTGACGGCAAGAAGCGTTTATTACCGCTGGCCGAGCAGACTATTCCGATAGTTTGGTGATGAAAGATACAATTGAGAAATACCATGAAGAAAATTCCAATGATGAAACCTAACTCAGCGTCTTTATTTGCTCGAACACCGCCGTTGGCAAAACCGCTGCGTTTCAATGCGCTGTGGCTGGCGCTGGTACTAGCCGGTTGCGCAACCGAGCCGTTGATTCCCGCCAGATTAGATATTCCGGCACGACCACAGCCACAAACAGACGCGTTGCTGGACGCGAGTGGTGGAGTCGGTGCGGGCAACGCGACTGGCGCAAACGTGAGCACAACCGGCGGCGTACAGAGCGCCACGACAATTGCGAACAATCCGAAACCACCCATCACGTTACCGAAGGCCGCCCAGCCAACTACACCCATCACAAGCGGTCAAGCTGCGGATGTCACACTCAATTTTGATTCGCTGCCCTTACCCGCATTTATTCAAACTGTTTATGCGACCGTGCTGAAGCGCAATATCAGCATCGACCCCGCCGTTATGGCGCGAAAAGATTTGGTCACGCTGCGAAGCGGCAAAGCACTAACGGCTGCAGAGGCTGAAAATAGCGCACGCCAGCTGCTCAAAAGTTTTGGCATTGCGGTGCAAGATATTGGTGGCTTAATTCGCATCGTGCCCGACAACAATAATTCAGGTTATCTACCAGAAATTCGTCGCGGTAACGCGATGCCAGAAGCGCCGCTACCATTACGGCCTGTGTTTCAGTTGGTTGAGTTGCAAGCGGTGCGCAACACGGAAATTGGCAGCTACCTAAAAACGCTCTTTGGTGAAAAAGTTCGTGTGACTGAAGACCCGGCCCGCAACTCTATCCTGCTTGCTGGCAATGGCGATGATGTGCAAGCGGCGATGGAAGCCATCCAGATGTTGGATCAACCGCTGTTCAGAAGTCGCAACTCAATCCGCATTACGCCGCTGATCTGGTCGGCAGAAGAATTGGCAAAGCGATTAACCGAAATTCTCGTCCAAGAAGGCTATTCGGTCGGCACGGGCACAGTCGGCAGTATTCAGTATCCGGTCACGTTGTTACCCGTCAGCGGCTTAAATACTGTCATTGTTTTTACCCAATCCAAAGAAACGATGAACCACATCGTCGAATGGGCACAAGTTTTGGATAAACCTGTTGAAAAAAGCGTAGGTAAAACTTTTTTCAGCTATCAGGTCAGGAATACGGATGCTTCTCGCTTGGCGGAAACGGTGCAGAAACTTTTGGGCGGAGCGCCTGCATCGGTTAAAGCCACTACTACCAGCAACAGCACCAGCACAACTGGCACACCAGTTGCTGTAAGCGGTTCGAGTAGCGTTGTAGTCGACAAAGCAACCAATACGATTTTATTTCGCGCAACCGGCGAAGAGTACACTGACATTATTCGCTTGCTACGCGATTTGGATCGTACGACTCGGCAAGTTTTAATCGAAGTGACAGTGATAAAAGTCACGCTTGATGACTCGCTGAATACCGGCATTGACTGGGTTTTTTCTGCATTAAATAAATCCGGTAGAAATACCGTTGCCGGAGGCGGGGGACCCGTTAAAATTGTTTCTCCTGGCGTATTATCTGGCCTTCCCGGATTGGTTGTAAGCCAACTAGATGGCCCCGGTAACATTCGCGCTGCGTTAACCGTTAACGCAACCGACAATAGGTTAACGCTGCTGTCTAACCCTAAATTGCTCGCGCGTAACGGCGAAGCTGCCAGTATTCAGGTCGGCAGCTCGGTTCCAATATTGTCGCAACAGCAGCAAAGCGCGACTGCCGGTGCAACCGTGATCAGCACCGTACAATATGTTGAAACCGGCACGATTTTAAAAATTAAACCTGTTATTCATTCGTCTGATCAGGTCGATATCGACATTACACAAGAAGTTTCGCAGCCCGCTGCTGGTGCTAAAAACGCTGTACAAGGCACGCCGCCTATTGATAAAAGTATAATTGACACTAAACTCACGCTCAAGCACGGTGCAACTTATGTATTGGGAGGGCTAATCGGCACCAGCAAAGAAATTACGACATCCGGCATCCCTTTTTTGATGGATATTCCGATTCTGGGGCGCGCGTTTCAGTCTAACAATACTACTAATAACCGCACTGAAATTGTCATGATGATCACACCCTACATCATGAATGATGACACTGACGCCCGTGCCGTTACCGAAGCGGTACGCAAGCAACTTGGCGCTTGGGCTCAGGATCGACCAACGGTAGCACCGGAAGCAAAGTCGCAGTAAATGGGCGCGCGTCGTGAGATGTGGCGCTAGAACCTCATAAAACGCGCCTTAGCAATTCTCCGCAACTTTCTACTTTGTCTCCCCCACCACCGCCAAGACCAACCCCGGCGTCAATACTTCCGGCAACACTTGCGGTTCGCCGTTTTTGGGATAAAACACGTAAAGCGGTACGCCATTGCGGCCAAACTCGGCCAAGGCATCGGTGATGACGGGGTCCTTCACGGTCCAGTCGGCCTTCATACGGACGATGCCTAGTTCCTGAAATCGCTTGACGACATCAGCTGTGTTCAACGCGATGCGTTTATTAACTTGGCAGGTGATACACCAGGTCGCGGTGAAATCGACAAACACCGGCTTGCCAGCCGCGCGCAGCTCGGCGATTTTGGCTGGTGAGAACGCAAGCCAGCCATCGCCGATTTTATTGCCTTGTTGGTTGCTTTGAGCAGTGGTTTGCAACTCGCCAGACGGCCATGCCAGCGCCGCACCAGCCACCAAACCAGCAATGGCAAGGCCGATAGCCAACATTGGCCTCTTGACCTGCCAGCGGCCGTAGGCCCACGCGGCAAAGGCAATCGTTACGAGTGCCAGCAGTAACTTGGCAACGCCATCATTTCCAGTTTGCGAGCCGAGCACCCACGCCAGCCAAACCACGGTGGCATAGAGCGGGAAGGCCATAAATTGTTTAAAGGTTTCCATCCATGCGCCCGGCTTGGGCAAAAATTTTAACCATGCGGGCACAAATGACAGCAGCAGCACAGGTGCGGCGAGGCCAACGGCAATGGCCAAAAATACGATCAACGCGACAGGCGCACTTTGGCTTAGGGTAAAGCCGACCGATGCGCCCAAACCTGGTGCCATACATGGCGTCGCCACGACAGTTGCCAGCACGCCGGAGGCAAACGCGCCGACCAATGGATTTTTCTGCGCGTTCAGTTCGGCTTGACCGGCAGCCGATTGCATCGAGGTGCCGATCTCAAACACGCCCGATAAATTCAGCGCCATCATAAAAAATATCACTGCCAGCACAGTAATAAAACCTGGCTCCTGCAACTGGAAGCCCCAGCCGATCGACTGCCCCGCCGCCCGCAGCGCCAACATGAGCCCTGCCAGCACTAAAAACGAAAGCACTACACCCACAAAAAACGCCATGCCCTGACGACGCAACGCGCCTGCATCGCCGTGCGCGTTTTGCACAAAACCCATGACTTTAATACCGAGCACGGGGAACACGCAGGGCATCAAATTCAGAATTAAGCCACCCAACAATGCAGCGCCCAACGTGGCTATCAAACTCAAGGCTGAAAGCGGTTCTTCAGGCATTTTTGGCTTGGGAACAGCACCAGAACTTGCCTTTTCAATTTTTTCATAGCTAACAGCGGCAGCGATTTCGACTGCTTGACCGTCATGTGCGCTGCCCCAGCCGCCGCTTGAAACCAGCACACCATCGATTGTTTTTAAGTCGACAACGAGTGGGTCAACCACTGGCACGAATAGTCGAAACCCATCGGAGACCCGCGTCAGCACTTGCTTTGCGGGGTTTTCGATGAGATCACTTCGGTATGGATAAAACGACACTTCTTTCAAATCGAGCGTGGAGCCCACAGGTGGCGCGAAGTCAATTTGCAAGCCTTGCGGCGCCAGTTTTGCGCTGGATTTCCAGTTGGTCAATGTGAGGGGCAACGCCGCATTGGCAGCAGCGAAGGCAGCCGCCCAACGTGCGTCGGGACTAGCGGATGCGGTGACCGGCAACGTGATCGAAACATCGCCCTCTTCGGGTATACAAACATCGGCGCAAACGAGCCAATCCGCCTTCGCGTTTAACGTGATTTTATCGCCCACTTTCAAATTTTTTGGCGTTTGGATCGTCGCCAGATGCAGGACTTCGCCCTCATAGCCAAAATTCATCAGCGGCCCGAGCGGTAGCTTTTTCGGGAACGGCCATTGGATAGCGCCAACCGTAAAACCATCCGGCAAGCGCCATTTCAGCTTTGTGGGCAATCCCGAATCGCCGGGGTTTTGCCAGTATGTGTGCCAATGCTCGATGATCTTAAATCGAAGCGCCACCGTAATCGGCTGGCCTGGCACTATCGCCGTTTGCTGCGCAATTAGCTCGGCCTCGACGTGCGGGGTTTTGACCGCAATCGCATGAGCCGGTGTGACGCCATAAAAAATGGCACAAATAAGTGTTGCGAAAAAAGCAGTGGTGCGATTCATCAATGTCGGCATAAAAATATCAAATGCGATGGTGGAAGTGTTAAGAAAAGGCTGGTAAAGCAAAAAATGCATGGAAGCAGGATTGAGCATACACCGCGACGGCAACGGCTAAACAATTGCAGAATAATCGCGGGAAATAATACTTAAAATAATACTTAGTCACGCAAAAACGCGAGCACGTCGTATTAGGACAATCTTTACGAGCGATGGTTTAGTCTGGATGTTTGCAGTGCGATGGCATGCAAACGACGGCGTGAATGGCGCAAAGGATGGTGCCCACAGTCTGGATTGAACAGACGACCTACCGCTTACAAGGCGGTTGCTCTACCACTGAGCTATGCGGGCAAGGGGATGTCGATCAAATTATGCATGCCGACGATTCCGAATCGGCATTTTAGCGCACTTCCGCCATAATTCCCAATAGAATCCCAACAAATTCCGACAGATGCATTGCTTTCTACCAAAGTTGAATTCCGAAACCATAATCTGCCAAAATTTAATTGCTGTAGCCCGGGCAATTTTGAGCACGGTAGTTTATGGCGCCGATCGAGCCGCTGCATTTTTAACGACTGGCGGTGTTTTCTTTATGGGCGCGATGGCAGCTTTATCGCCAAACGGATCGGCATCAAATGGCAATCGCTCGTAGCCCGTGAGACGCACATTGAAACGATATGCGGCGACTTCTGGCGGCTCTTCGATCGTAGCCTCAATTTCATAAAGCGCCACGGTAAACGGCCCGGGCGAGCCGGATTCGATGATGTTGGTTTGCGGCTGCGTGATAGCTCTTGAGCGCCAATCAAGTTTGAGCTTACCCAGCGTGGTAGAACCGCTGGGCTGCGTCATTGGGTTGATCGTCTGCAAAAATTGCAGCGCATTGAGTTGCGCGGCGGCGCGGGCATTGGATTCTTGGATTCGGTTTAAACCGATAAAGCTGGTATTGATCCATGAAAACAGCGCGAGCCCGGCGACGGAAATCAAGACCATGGCCACAATTGCTTCGAGCAATGAAAAACCAGATTCGGCAGCTCGCCGGGCTCCCGGTTTATAGCCGAGAAAGACATGGTGGCGCGAGTGATTACTTAAACGGAAACCCATCACGAGCCCGTCACAGCGCAGCGTGGTGCCGCCAATTCAATCGCGCGGCGCACACCTCGATCCGTGACAAAAATCACCTTGCCGCCACCGCACCATCCATTTTCACGATATTGAATCATCCCGATATCTGCGCCGCGGTCGGTCGTCAGCGACGGGCCCGATTTTGCCGCACCTTCGACGCTCATCGCCCAACCTTGCGGCAAGGAGGCCAAAACCTGCGGCGCGCTTTCACTATTCAACCGGATTGCCTGCCCTTGCGAAAATGCCCGGTAGGGCAAACTATCCACCTCACCTAGCAACGCCGACCACTTGGCGGCGGCGCTAATAGAATCGATCATTTTCATAAAGTTGGGCATCGCAATTCCGGCGATGATGGCGATCACGGTCAGGACGACGAGCATTTCCAATAGCGTGAAGCCAGATATTCGGCGGCCACGCAATAACAACGGCGCGATTCCGGCGCCACCACGGACGGTGAACGGCGTTGGGATAGTGGATTGACCCGATTCAGACATGGACCTATTTTACGTTGCTCGCGTCACAAATGGGGGTGATGTTTGCGCGACGAGATCTGCGTGTGACAGGTTCAACAAACCCAACTTCCCTCCAGTGGCAAAGATGTCATCCCAGAACCGAGCCTGATACGGCCTGAAATGAAGCCGACAGCGCGGTGACGACTGTGCGGGAAAGTGAAAGGCGAAAAGCCGCGCACGTGTCAAAATGGGTGTTAAAAAGCGGTGTCGAACTTCCAACCGTATGCTCTTATGATCGAGAACGCGCTAGGACACGCCGCAAGACATATTCACCGGCGGTGCCAACTTCAGCGATCGGCCCCCGTTGGCATCGGCATCGGCCTACCGATACCAAAGCCTTGGGCAAAATCCACACCAATCTTCCTTAGCAGTGCAATCGTGGCATCGTCCTCAACGAATTCCGCGATGGTTTGCTTGCCCATGATGTGGCCGATGTGATTGATTGATTCGACCATCGCCAAATCGATGGAATCGTGGCAAATATTTCGAATAAACGAGCCGTCAATCTTCAGATAATCAACCGGCAGGCTACGCAAGTAGCCAAATGAGCTCATACCACTACCGAAGTCATCGAGTGAAAACTGGCAACCGATAGCTTTGAATTCTTTGATGAAGCTGCGTGCGCTGGCGATGTCCGAAATCGCAGCGGTTTCCGTGATCTCAAAACAAATGGAATTTGGATTGACGTGAAATTTGTCGAGTTCGCCTTTAACGAACGCGGGAAAAGACTTGTCGCCCAATGTGTCGCCTGACAAATTGATTGCTAGAACGGAATCAAGTGGGCGGTCCGCAGCATGGCTCCCTGTTGAGTGGGCGGCCAATGCCGCAGAAATCACCCAACGGTCAATCGCCGGCATGAGATCAAAATGCTCGGCTGTAGGAATAAATGCCATCGGTGCGACCAGTTCGCCGTTTTCGTCCAACATCCGCAGTAGGACTTCGTAGTGATCATCAACCAAGGGTACAGCGCTTAGGGACACAATTGGCTGGCAGTACAGTCTGAAGCGGTTGTGTTCAAGTGCATCGAGGATGCGCGATCGCCATTCGATCTGGTTCCGGCGCAATGCCAGCTCGCCGTCGGTGCGATGGTAAACGTGGATGCGGTTGCGGCCATGATTCTTCGCCATGCGACACGCTGCATCGCCCATGGTCAACAGTTCATCAACGCTTTGTCCGGCGAGCAGGACGATGCCAATACTGATGCTGACGGGAAATGATCTTTCTTGCCAGGCAAAACGCAATGCCTGCGTCGCTTGGCGTAAGCGCTCCGCTAGCAGTTGTGTCGAATCGACGCTGCCGCGTTTGTGCAGTACGCCAAATTCGTCGCTACCGAGTCGCGCGAGCAAGTCGTCAGCGCCAATGCTATTGCGTAACACCGCCGCGACTTGACGTAGCAATTCATCTCCCGCAGCATGGCCACAACTGTCATTGACGATCTTGAGCTGGTCGACGTTCAGATAAATCAACTCGCAATCGCCTTGCTTCGAATCCTGCAGCACATGCATCAGCCGCTGCTCGAATTCACGCCGGTTCAGCAAATCGGTTAACGCGTCATGACGAGCCATATAGCGGATTCGCTCTTCCGCTTCGACGCTCTTGGTGACATCGCGCGCCATGAAGTAGGCGCCAATCACCTGACCGTTGTCCGATACATGTGGAATCAGCGCAGCGTCGATGTATCCAAAATCACCATTTTTTTGCATAACCTTGCGCTGATACCAAGCAGGAGAACCCGCCATCACCTGATCAAAGTACTCGATGTAATTTTGGTAGGCTTGGTCGCCGATGACTTCGCGGCCTTCTTTCCCAATAAGTGCCTCCGGCGAGTAACCGTAGAATTCGGCATATCGTTTGTTGACAAATCGATATCGGCGGTCCAGGTCGAAATAAGCAATCATCGCTGGCACGCTATCAATGACCAATCGCAACTGATTTTCGCTGGCGCGCAGGGCCGTCTCGGCAAGTTTTCGTTCAGTGATATCCGCATTGGTTCCAGTCATGCGCAAAGCAGTGCCATGCGAATCGCGTTCGACAACCATCCCGCGACTCTCGACCCATTTCCAACCGCCCGCGCTCGTGATCAGGCGGTGCTCTTCGCGATAGGTCGCCGCCAAACCGCGAATGACATCCATAATAGCCTTGAGGGTTTTTTCGCGGTCGTCGGGATGAACGCGTGCTGCCAGGCCTAGTGTGTCCAATACAGTTTCAGTTGGTTGATGGCCAAGCATCTTGGACCATTCCGCATCAAAGAAAATTTCGTCGGCTTGCAGGTTTGCATCCCAGATCGTTAAACTCGATCCCTGCAATGCAAAACGCAGGCGCTCGCTGGCGCGAGCCAGTCCGGCTTCGGCAAGCTTTTGCTGGGTAATATCCGCCACTAAGGCATAGACGCCGACAGTTTTACCTGCGATTCCGCGGTGCGGAGCGAGCACAACCTGAAGATGGCCGCGGCTGCCATCTTTCATCCAGTGTTGCCTTTCGTAGGTGACGTTTTCGCCAGCAAAGGCGCGCACAAAGTTTGGCTCGCTCTCGGCCAGCACCTCCACGCCGATAATGTCGCGAAGATGCTTACCTTGCAAATTCGCCGGTGTTGAACCGAACCAGTCTGCATAGGCTTTGTTGCAGAACAGGCAGTGAAAACTGACATCGAAATAGGCAATCAATGCGGGCACATTGTCGCTGACAAGGCGCATTTGCAACTCGCTCAGGCGAAGTGCATTTTCCGACCGCTTGAGGGATGTGATGTCGGTAAAGTTGCCAATTACGCCAGCAGGCGTACCGTCGCCGCGCGTGCAGACCGACTTATAGTGCACGGTATCGTGCGACTGTTGATCGCCGCCGCGAACAACCATCTCATACACTTGCGGTCCGGCTCCAGCGAGTAACGCAACGTCATGCGCGGTGTAGGCGTCAGCAATGTCGCTGGGGAAAACTTCGTGCGCCGTCTTGCCGATGCATTTCGCGCGGTCTATGTCAAAGAATTGAGTCCAAGCATTATTGACGCTGACAAACTTGCCATCGCGATCCACGAGATAAACAGGGTTCCCAAAGGCTTCGATCAGCGCGCTGCTGAAACGCAGTTGCTCTGGCGAACCTGCGCTCAAGTTTGGCGGCTCCGCTCCAACAGGGGCATTGGTATTTAGCGACATCGTTTAGAAGTTCCGGCCAGCACGCGGCAAATTCTCCACAGCAATTATGATCACCTGCAACATTGATTATGCTACCCCAACTGTCACTGTTTGGACAGACTCGAAAAAGCGGACACCGGCGCGATCCAACGGTAAAACTTACCCCAAAGCAGGCGAAATTGACACTACGCTAATTTGCGCCGTTGTTTACTTGGTGAGCAACAGTTGTCTGGCTTCGGCAAGCTCCAATGCATCAAACCCTACTGGAAGATTGGCGCATAAGGCCTGCAGGGTCTGCAGGCTTTGGTTAGCTTGCCCAGTGATGCGCGCCGCGATTGTCAAACTAATGGCCGCCCTCAGCTGGAAAAGGGGCGCCTTTTGCTGCGTCGCGATGGCCAACGCCTGTTGTAACGAAGTCATCGCCACTTCCGGATGATCGGGCTCAACCGCAAGCAGACAGATACCTTGCAGGCGATACAGTTCTGATACGCAAAAGCCGATACCCGGTTCGGTGATTGTTTCGATGGCCGTGGCAAGGATGGGCAAGGCCGCCGCCGCCTTGCCAAAATGCGCTCGTGCCTCTGCGAGCAGCACAGCATAAAAGCGGAAGAAAGGACCAATGGCGACAGCTTGGTCGTAGATGCTTTCCATTGCCTCCAAGCCTTCTTCAGAATTTCGTCCCAATGCGTGCGCCCAACCGTTGAGAAATAGCGCGTTTGCACGATGCGGTGGAAAATTGTACTTGTTGGCGAGCTCGATAAGGCGTTCGGCATTTCGTTCAGCACCAACGTAGTCGCGCGCCATTTGGCAAAGCGTCAATGCGTTGTGCAGTGCATGAGCGATGCTGTGTGGGTGACTGAGCTTATCAGCGAGAACCAGCGATTGCTCGATACATTCTGCGGCGCGCTGGAATTGACCCGACTGGGCGAGAACAATAGCGTGTACCCCGAACGCACAAACGCCGGGATCATGGCCACCGAAGATTGGACCCATCCAGCTATGTTGGGCGACATCGTAGCGTTCGATTCCCTCTAGGCTGTCTTGGATGGCCGTGGACACATCGCCGCGAAACAGGGCGGTTGACCAGCGGCAGTGAAAGGCCTCCAGCAAAAAATCCTTGTTGTCCAAATGCTGGCCCAATGCCATGAGTTCCTGAGCGCGGTCGCGTGCCACTTCCAGTTTGCGGCCGACGTTCGCAGTAAGCCACAGCCCCCAAGTCGCCTTGAACAATCCATTTTTATCGCCCAACTTGGCACCAATCTCACGGGCCCGCAGGTATACCTGTTCCGTTTCTAGACTTTGCATGCCTATGGTAATCGCCAGCGCCGGCCCGGATTTGAGCAACAGTTCTAATTCGATTTTCCAGCGATGCGCGTTGTCCGCCAAGCGGCCTGCCTCCATCAATCCCGCGCTAAAATGAGCGACCGCCTCGAAAAAATTGGATCGGGCGGCGGCGTGATTGCCAGCGCGTTCCCAATGCGCGCACGCCAATTCGGCGAGTCCTGCTTGGCTAAAGTGGTAGGCGAGTAATTCCGGTTCACTTTCGAGCGTTGCGGGAAAATTCGCCTCCAAGGCGCGGGCGACCCGTTCGTGAATTTGCTGGCGCCGACCACGTAACAGGTTGTCGTAAGCGACGTCGCGCAACAGCGTGTGCTTGAAGCTGTAGCCGGGTTCGTTCGCTCTACTGTTTGGGAAAACCAGTCCGGCATCGACCAATTTCGCGATGCCAGTCGCAACGTCCGCTGCTGACATTGGCGCCACTGCTTCTAACACGCGCAGAGAAAACTCCTTGCCGATGACGGCCGCGACTTGGGCGATTTCCTTGGCTGGACCCAGCCGGTCGAGGCGCGCCATGAGCGAATCGTGCAAGGTGGCGGGGACAGCGGGCCGTTCCGGTGTGGCGGATTCCATAACCGCCTTACTGAGCTCTTCGACAAATAAAGGGACGCCATCGGTCTTAGCCAAGATCTCGTCGATCAGGGAGGGAGCAAGATTCCAACCAGCAACAATGCTGGCCACCATTTCGATGCACTGTGCTTTTCCAAGGCGGCTGAGGGCAAGTGAAGTCAGATGATCGCGCCCGGACCAAGGCGAAACGAACTCCGGTCGAGCGGTTATGATAATGAGCACCGGCGAGGTGGCAATGGCGTCGATTAGGCGCGTTAACAGCTCCTCGGTTGATGGGTCGATCCAATGCACGTCCTCAAAGATGAGCAAGGTAGGCTGTTGTTCGGCGATGCGCGTGATCTGGTTGACCAATGCGGTAATGGTCGCGGCTTTGCGCTGCGGTGGCGGGGTGGTAAGCGTGCGTTCCGCAAGTGGAATCAACAACAGATCGCCCAGTAACAATACGTTTGTCTCAGTGAAGTTGTTGGAAGCGGCAAGCATCGTTTCCAATTTCTCCAGCTTCTTGGCCGGGGAGTCTTCCGGCGTGAAGCCCGCAGCATGCTCCAGATTGCGAATGATGGGGTGCAGCGCACTATTGGTGTGGTAGGACGAGCACTGGCAGATCAGGTGGTAATAAGTCTCGTCGCACAGACGCTCGCTCAAGCCTTCGATGATGCGCGATTTGCCCATGCCAGGTTCGCCGGACAAGAAAACAACTTGGCCCTCACCTTGTTTGGCCATCTGCCAGCGGTTCAGGATCAGGGCGACTTCCTGGGTGCGCCCGACAAACGAAGCCGCCCCGGCGCCTCGATCGCACGAGAAACGGCTGGCGATAGACGCCTCGCGTAGCACCCGCCAGACGGGGACCGGGTTGGCAAAGCCTTTCAGCGCGTGCTCCCCAAGACTTTGATAATCGAACTGGCGGCCTAGCAGGCTGTACGTGCTCTGGCTGATCAGGATGGCGTCAGGTTCCGCAAGAGCTTGCAGACGCGCGGCGAGATTAGGCGTTTCGCCGACAACGGAGTGTTCACGCGCGGTGCCGGAGCCAATAATGTCGCCAATCACAACGACACCGGTGGCGATGCCGATGCGCACCTGAACCGGTTGCCCATCGGGCGTTTCCAAATGCGCGACGTTTTCGATGATCGCGAGTGCCGCAAATATCGTCCGTTTGGCCGCGTCTTCATGCGCCTGAGGATATCCGAAATACGCCAGCACACCGTCGCCCATGAACTTGGCAATAAAGCCGTCGAAGCGAACAATGGCACCCGCGCAGGCGTCCTGGTAGCGCCGAATCAGGATGCCCATGTCTTCCGGATCGATGGCGTTGGCGAGCGCGGTTGAGCCAACCAGGTCGCAGAACATGACGGTGACCTGACGCCGCTCGGCATCTTTCGTCGCTGGTGTATCAGCGGGGATAACCGCAGCGGAGGACGTTGGCACACCGCGCGCGGGCTCCGCGAGCGCGCGTAACAACTTGCGGCGATGACCCAGTGAAAAACCTAGCTTCTCGAAATCGCTATCCGTGAGGTCGGAAATGATGTCGAAATCGATATCGTTTTCGGACAAAACATCGAAGTACTGCCCGAGGCCAAGCTCGGCTAGCCAATCCCGCAGTTTCGTCATGACACCTCATGCCCCCTTCTCTTGGTCGTTCCAAGCGATGTCTCTATCGCCGCCCTTCGCCGTCCTGACGGAAGCAAAACGGGCACTGCTAATCACCGGCAGTGCAAATCGAGAATTTATTGTACTTGCGGGTGCCGACAAGAAGCAAGGCATTCGTCCCCCACGGGTTCGAGGCCGAATCCTCGCATAAATGTAGCGATTTCGAATGGAAATGCCAACATCAATGAGGTGCGGACTTTACGCCAGTTTGCTCTCAGCCTGATTCACTCCTGCTCGTTATAAGTTGTTGCGCGTCGGCCGTTGATATTCGCGCAGATTTGAACCGTATTTTTACATTTTATTAACCCGTTCGAATGCTTCTAATTTACAGCTTGTTATAATTTAGAACGGCATTGTGGAAGGTCAGCGAACTATGAAAAAGCGGATTAATTCCGCGCGAAATTCAACCCTAAAAAAAGCACAGAGGCCGAGGCTCGCGAGATTCTCGCAACCGCCGTTAAGCCAGAAAGCCGCGTTCGCTTGGACGATGCCTTGGCGGCATTAGGCCAAAAGATTGGTCTGACGAATGAGTACTTCGAAGTCTTAGAACAAGTGCGAGACAAAACGCCAGCTGAGCCGCTAAGATTTGAATGATTATCCTTAATACCAATGTCGTTTCCGAAGCGATGAGCCTCGGCCACACCCCGCCGAGCGAGCGTGGCTGAATAATCAAGCGGCTGAAACACTGTAGCTACCCAGCGTGACACTGGCCGAGCTACTATTTGGTATTGCGGAGCGATTTGTAGGACGCATGGGAAAGCGTTGGCATATTAACCATCCGACTCTTAAATTGCGCCGAATATGGCGTAATTATTGACTATTTAATAAATATACGCCATGATTGGCGCATGAATAACCTTTCGACTATCTTCCGAGACATCAAAGCTGCCAGGAATGCTAAGAAGCTTTCCCAGCAAGAATTCGCCCTTGCCGCCGGAATACCATTACGTACCTATCAGCGCTTGGAAAGCGGCGACACCAATACAGGAATTGACACGCTATTTCGTGCCGTCAATGCATTGGGACTTACTCTGAAAACAGTCTCACGGACAAGGCCAACGCTTGATGAACTTGGGGAACTTTATAGTGACGACACTTAAACCAAAGGATGCCAATCCGCGTATCAAAACACTTTTTGTCGGAACGGCCGATGGGTTATCTGGACTGCTGTCCAAGGAAAGCCAACATGTGTTCAGTTATGCGGCGCCCGTTGTTGCCCAGTTAGACCAACGCATGGGAATCGCATTGTCGATGCCAGTCGCTGCGGAATCATACAATTCAACTCCCATGCTTCCTGTATTCCAAACGTCGCTCCCGGAAGGATTTTTAAAAGATCGAATCGTCGATCGATTTTCGAAAACGATGCGTATCGACGACATGGCGCTGTTAGCGTTGGCAGGCGCGAACCGGGTCGGACGGCTTCGTTTGAGCCGCTCGGAGGAAATGCTTCCCGATACCGTTGGCGCGGAAAGCCTCAAAGAAATCATGGAGAGCGAGGGCACGCGAAACCTATTTCAGGACCTATGCGACAAATACCTTATTTCTTCGGGAATCTCTGGCGTACAGCCAAAAGTCGTCCTTAGCGCGATCGACGACTTACCCGGATCAACGACTTCGGATAACGCGCAACGGGCAACGACCTCGAATCCTTCGATCGGCGAGAAATCGACGCTGCGGGGAAAGAGCCTTATCGTGAAGTCATCGGGTGATGATTATCCGTCGCTCGCGGAGAACGAATTTCATTGCCTAACGATTGCCAAACAGGCAGGTCTAAGCGTACCGGAGTTCTGGCTATCAGAGGACAAGAAACGACTGGCCATTCGTCGCTTCGATATTGATGACAAGACAGGCCAATTCCTCGGTTTCGAGGATATGGTTTCGCTTCAAGGAAAAGTTAACGATCAAAAGTACGAAGGATCTTATGAGAAAGTTGCCTTCGCAATTGAGCAAAACGCTTCGCCTACACTCGCACAGAAATCGCTCAATAAATTTTTCGAGTCAGTTGTGATTTCGATTGTCCTGCGCAACGGCGACGGACACCTAAAAAACTTCGGGCTGCTATACACAGACCCCTCGAGCGATGACTGTCGGCTCTCGCCGCTTTACGATCTGGTTTGTACAACTGTTTATTTGCCGCCGGATCAATTAGCCCTAAGCCTCGCAAAGTCAAAATCGTGGCCGGATCGAAAAACGCTCATTGAATTCGGTCAAAAAACTTGTCATGTCGATCACCCGGCATTGGCAATTGATCGAATTGTGGATTCAGTTGCGCAGTACAAACCGGAAAGTGATGATTCAGGGATATGGCGCAAAATGCGCGAACAATTCGATTTTTTGGGCTAAATATGAACGCTGGTCGGCGAAGTAACCAATTGCAACTAATAGCCGAATTGACGAGTTGCTGTCGTTTGTAGACGATCGGTTTGGTTGACTGCCGCATCACCACGGTTGAGGTGGACGGTCTGGACGCTTGCCGACTTCGTAATAATCTGACTAAACAAAATTTAATGGGCCCTCGTTGGGCCCTCGCAGGGCCCCCGTTAAAGTAAAAAAGGCTTACCTAACGGTAAGCCTTTGATTTTATTGGTGCCGAAAAGAGGAATCGAACCTCCGACCGCATTACGAATGCAATTTTGACTGTCGTTTTAAAAGAACTCGATTCGACGCTAAACGGAAAATTATTGCGTATCTTCATGAAAAAAAACGAGAAAGTTTTTTACTAAATAAAGTATGGCATATTTGTTGGCCAATAAATCTTTTGTTTTTGTCACACGGAGGGTGCCAAAAGCATTTGGGCGCAGGCCGGTGAGAATGCGTCGAGGAAATTTATTCTTATAAATTACGTACGCGTTATGACGTTTTTGTAGCCCGCCTTGGGCTAAGCCGCATTACTGAGTATCCAATCCGTATGCAATATTGATGCGTCCTAGGATATCAGCCACTGTCGCGTTTCTAAGTCCCAGACTTTTAGGGTCAAGAGAATCATCGTTAGCGATAGCGCCAACAAATTTTTTCATGTCGAGCGCGATCTTCTCCGCTACTTCGATGCGGTCGGTCGGCGCCAACAATTGCGACAGACGAAGAATGTCATTGACGTGCTTGCGAATATTTTTCTCGTCTACTCGCTCACCTTTTCCCTTGCGCTCCGTTAGTTCAAGCCACGCGATCGCCTTTAGGGGAATTAGTCGATCTTCTCCAATACACCGTAAACCGTTTATTTCACGCCGCCCCGCCATGATGAAAGCGTAATACACATCATCGAGCAAGATAGCAGAAAGGCTTGAAACAGCTTCATCGAATGGAATCGGCGTTAGCGTTCCGTCTACGTTTGGACGCAGACTATCTGGCACACGGGAAAATAATTCGACCATCGCAGGAAAGGAATCATCGGCAGGTTTCTGAAAACGATAAAATATTGGCTGACCGGTATCGAGGGTATAAATATTTTTGTGTAGATTAAATTTTTGCTAGGCTTCTTAACTCACCAAGGAGTCACGCATGTCGCACCGCAAAACCGCTATTCCCGCATTACCGTTAGCCAGCCAGAAACTTATAGAGCAGCTCATGGCAG
>JBBRAM010000014.1:0-106000 GCA_038206765.1 Burkholderiales bacterium
TCTTCTACAACAATGTCAGAAGACATTCAAAAATCAACAATCAGTCACCGACTGATTTTGAAAAACAATGGTACGACCAGCAATTGAAGAAAGCAGCTTAAAATCTCAACTTATGGTGTCCGCTTTTTTGAGCCTGTCCAGTCACACGTAAAATCTGAAACATCACAATCATCGGCGAGTGAAAAAACTCCAAACGGCAGACGAGTAATATTTGCCGCTCGCATTTCTTGCTTAATGACATTTTCAATTTCACTGTCGCCCGAAAGTTCGCACCAATTGCGGTATTCAGGAAGATCGGCTGGCCGAATTCGCCAAACCGCATTTGATGGCGCACATACAAAAATTCCGACCATTGAAATGGTCTGATATTCGACCTTCAAAATTGTAGGCGTTTCAATCTGTTTCAAGCTTCTAAAAAACTGCGAATTTGTGTGTTGAGAGGCAATTTCTGCCAACGCAACATTACGAATTGGTAAACGCACGTTATGTCCCTAGCGTTTGCATCAGAGGAGTTAGGGTCGACATTTTCAAAGCCTGACTAACGCCAACCTAGTGCCGTCCTCGATAGCCGTAACTTTATGCATCAAGGCTGAACCGCAACCATGATCTCGTTACGTCGCATGAACCACGGTGTCCAGGGCGGGTTGTATCGGGCTAGGGCTGGTGTTCCCAGCGCGACCAGCTTGTGGCTGGTGACAAAGTCGCTCAGCACGGCCGTCTGTGTTGCGATGTCGTCCTCACGCGCCAACCCGGAGAATTGCACCACCGCTATGCGGGCTGGGGGCACTGGTATCAAGCGGACGCGCGGGTCGTTCGGCTTCGGCAAGGTTTCCAAGGTGTAGCTGCTCGGCATTAAAAACCGTACGGTCCAGCTGCCTGATTGCCCGGTTTGCAGCACGGGTGCTGTCATGGCAATTTTTTCACTTTCACTTTCACTTTCACTTTGACGTTGAGTTTGAGTTTCAGTTTTTGCGCCAGCGGCTTGCACGACTGGTGCGGTCATGGCGATACTTTGCTTTTTTGTGTTGCCGCCAAAAATGTAGCCTGCCAGTAGCCTGAAGCCTTCTGATGATGCTTCTGAGCGGTCACCCTTTACGCTCACCTCTGCCGCGACCATGGCGGGGTAGTCGCGCAATTCAACGTTGTCTTCTTTTAAATTGACGGTGTATTTCGGTTCTTCAGTTGCCATTGCGGATCCTCCGACTGCACTCAGCACCATCGCAAGCGCAATTGCCGGTGCAAATGTCATTGCAGATGTGACGGTGCGTGTTGATAGGCTCAATAGGTTTAATAGGGCTGATGGGCGCATTTTCATGATGCCATGTTGGCTTGTGTTGATCGGCGTGTCTGTGCGCTGGCGAACCATGCGGTCAGAACGATTCATAGTTGCTCCAAAAATGGCAGAAAGTCTTGAAAGAAAACCTTGCCTTCGCGATGGTCGATTACCTTGCGTGGTCAGTTCTCAAGTCGGCGGCACCAAAACTCGCGCCAAGCTTACCGCGCTAGTTCTGTACCGCGTAAGTCAATAGCATCGGTGCACCGCCGCGTTTTACCTCTATCCTGACTTGCGAGATGGTAGCGAATTGTTGGTAGAGCCGGGCTAAATCGCCGGTGCCGGAGACGGGTTGGCTGTTGACACTGATGATGGTGTCGCCGGCTTTCAATCCTAGCTTGGCAGACAGCGAGTTAGCGGGCGCATCGTCAACACGAATGCCGCCGTTCGGCGCGTTGCCGATACGGCCCAAGAACTCCAGCTGGCGCGGGTCTTGGAGGACATTGTTTAATTCTTGGCGGGACAAACTGTAGCTGTTGGTGCCGGCGTTGGCGACGTTTAATCGGAAGCCTGCCCCGGTTGAAGCCGCGCCGTTGGCGGCGGCATTGGTGGTGGACGCATTGGTTCCACGCGCGCCCCGAAATTCGGCAAGCATGATTTTTTCCGGCACCCCGGCTCGCGAAACAACAATGTAATCCGCATGAACTTCGGTGAGCTTCGCGCCGTTAGACAGCTCTTGGTTGAGGGTCACAACCTGATCTTTACCGCCCAAGTTAACCACCGCCGCCGAGAGCGTCTTGCCATCGACCGCGAAGACACCTTTGAGCGTAATGTCGCTTTGTGTGGCCGGCGCATTATTGCCGATAGCCGATGACGAACCATCGCCGCCGAAGAGTTGACGGGCTTTATTTTTATAGTCAGCGCCTGCCTCAAACGCCGCGCCAGTGCTTGCGCTCGGGGCATTGCTCCGGATAGTGGGCGCGATAAAATGCCAGCTCCACCAAGCGAGTTGCAGGCCGATGGCGATCACCAACAGCGTGGTTAAAACGGTGGCGATAGATTGTTGTTGGCGTATGTTCATACTCTTTTTGATAAATTATTTTTCGATTGCCTTGGCGCTTGCAGCTTGGCGCTTTCCAATTACCACCTCCCACCTCCCACCTCCCACTCACCAGCTCAGCTGCGCATCTGGTAGAAGATAGCTTAATAGCGACTTCGGCTAACTCTGCTATTTCGGTAACTTCTGCAAATCAATATCCATATACATAAACGCCTCGTTAACAAACGGATGTTTGCGATAGCCCAATAGCCAAGGTTGAATCAAAATCGTGCCTTGCTTTAAATTTGTGACCCGCCACGGATTGTAAACCCACAACAGCCGCACCATCCGTCGATACAGCGCAGTGCGTTCTGGGGAATCAGGCATGGTAACGACTTTTGCGTAAAGCTGGTCATATTCAGGCAGTGAAAACAGCGAATAGTTTGGCCCGCCGATGGAGGCCGTGGTGAACAACTGAAGATAGTTTTCGCCATCGGGATAATCGGCAATCCAGCCATAAAAAAACATTTGCACCTTGCCCAACTGCGCCTGTTTGCGCAGATCGGGCAGCTTTTCAACCTTGTTGTTGGTGAGCCGAATTCCGATCCGTTCCATCGCGCGTCGCCACAGCTCGACCTTGCTGCGGTCGCGTTGGTTGGGGGTGGAGGCCATATCGACGACGAGCGGTGAGCCATCGGGCATTTCACGCCAGCCATCACCGTCAATATCTTTGTAGCCAAACATATCGAGCAATGCGTTGGCGCGCGCCGGGTTGTAATCATAAATATCGGTGCGGTCATCAACAAAGCCTGCCATGCCTTGGGGGATGTGAGACCACGCTTTGAGTGCCTGGTTTTTTTCAATAATCGTGATTTCATCCTCGGCCGGATAGGCCATTGTCATGGCCCGACGCAGCGCGATTTTTTCGGGTGTGTAGCCGCCGATGGTCTTGTCTTTCATATTAAACGTGGTGTATTGCAGCCAAGCTACTTCGTCGGGCCGGGTGGTCATCCCAATTTTTTCTAAATTTCGCGCAAGTTTGCCCCCGGGTACGGCGGTCTCAATGAAGGGGGTCGGGATCGTGCGAATGTAATCGTGTTCATTGTTTAAAAACGCCAGCCAGCGCGGCTGCTCTTCCTCAATCGGCGAGACCTCAATGCGGCCAACGAGCGGCAGGCGCTTGCCTTTCAAGTGCGCTGCAATTGCCAAATCGCGCGGGTCGGCAGCGGCCATGAGGATTGGATCGTCGGTGATCGAGGAATGGAAATACTCTTCCCGAAAATCCGGATTTGCCTCCATCACGACTTTTAGCGAGCGTTGCCAACTTTTGAGTTTGTAGGGCCCGGTGCCGACCGGATGCTCTGGAAAGTTTCTGCCGTAATATTCCACCACCTCGCGCGCCACCGCGCCGGTCGCCGTGGTTGCGAGAATGTAGGAGAGGTTGTAATCGGCCTTAACAAGGCGAATCACGAGCGTGTATTTGTCCGGCGCTTCCAAACCGGCAATGGGCCGATCATAATTAAACTTGCCCGTTTTTTTTGCGTCTTCAACTAACGCGTCGGCATCGACTAATTTTTTATCGAATAAAAACTGCCATTTTGAGATGAGCTTCGGGTCGAGAATACGTTTGATGCTGTACGCATAGTCGTTTGCAACGAGTTCTCTTTTTGACCCATTAAAGGCGGCGTCGGGCGTAAAGAAAATGCCGGGCCTGAGCTTAAAGGTATAGGTTCTACCATCGGGCGAAATGGCTGGAAGCCCAGTGCTGGTGCGGCCTTGCAGCCTGACCGGACGTGCCAAATAATCATACTGGAGTAGCGGCTCAAAAATACTGTTGCAGAATGTTGCGGTGGCTTCGTCGGATTCGGCGGCACAATCAAAATTAGTTTCAGCCGATGGCTGCGTGGTGCGAATCACCTTATTCATATCAGCTGCGAAGGCCGGTAAAGATGTGAATGCGGGTATGAGTAGGGCAACAACCGAAGCAACCAACAAAGGAGTGCTGGCAACAAATGACGACATCGCCGCGCGACGAAAATGCGCCACCAGCAGCGTAAAAAAGTACCGCACCATCAGTGCAAAATCCGCGCTACACCTTGTTCTTCAGCCGTCGTGCCGCGCGGCGATAACGACGCGTGGTGCAAAATCATCCGCCATCCGTGCTGGGTTAACAGATAGATGTTTGTGGCCAATACCGGTGGCATATCGGGCAGTAATGCCGGTCGGCCGGCGCTCGGTTGCGATCCGGGCCGCATGCTGGTGGCGGCTTTCATCATGTACGTCTCATAAACATTGTGAATCGCCAAGGATTGGCTTTGTTGCTTGCGAAGTTCGCTGACTTGCAGCTCGGTGCTGGGGCCATGTGAAAAAATCTCCGCAAAACTTTCGCGTATTGCCGAAAGCCCCGCTAGGCGCGGACCTTGGGGGTGTATGCAGACAATTGAAGGCTCGTCCGCCCACACCGCCATCATCGCATTGAGATCGGCTCGCTCGAAGGCATCATAAAAAGCGGCTTCGCAATCGCTCGCTTGCGGGAAAAGAATTTTTAGCGTTTTTTTGCGCATGGGCATTCCGTTTTTTTGCTGATGATGATAATACTACGCCACGCATTGTCGGCGCATTGCGTTGCAGCATAATTTTGGTTCCCTTCACCACTAACTCACCACTAACCCACCACTAACCCACCACCAACCTTGGCGGGCTGAGGCAGAGGCGGAGCGGCTCACGGAGGATTCATTTTGTCACGCAACTAGCGTAAACTTTTGGTTTGTATTGCTGTCTATTTGGTGCTACAAGCGGTGCTACATGCGGTGCTGCATGCGATGTTGCAGGAGGCGTTGCGGGAGGCGTTGCAAGTGATGTTGCGAGCTGGCGCAAAACTGTCACGAATCAGCATGTTCGTTGGTGGCATCAACAATATTTTCGCTTTTTATTTTTGTTCATTTTTGTTCATTTTTGTTTATTGCTTTGGTTAGCGGGCTTTTTTTAGCGACCTAATTCGAAGCACCTCATTTTATTTCACCTCTGGAGAATCCCATGATCCGCTTTACTGTCAACGGCGAACGATTGGAAACTGATATTTCGCCCACCACACCGTTGCTCTGGTTCTTGCGCGATAACCTCTCAATGACCGGTACCAAATTCGGTTGCGGCATGGCGCTATGCGGGGCCTGCACGGTGTTGGTGAACGGCGAGCCTGTCCGCTCCTGCTCAATGCCAATCTCAGCGATGGCAGGCAAACGGGTGATCACCATTGAAGAGATCGGCAAAACGCCGGTGGGGAAGACAGTGCAAGCCGCGTGGATTGCTGAGGACGTCGTACAGTGCGGATATTGCCAGTCTGGACAGATTATGTCGGCGACGGCATTGCTCACCAAAAATAAAGCGCCGACCGATACTGAGATCGATGCCGCAATGAGCGGCAATATTTGCCGCTGCGGGACCTATAACCGTGTTCGTGCAGCGATTAAAACAGCGGCAGCAAGTGGTTCAGCTGTGTCAGCGCCTGCAAGCAAAGCTGCCCCGAAAGTGAAGGTCTAATCATGAAATCGATCCTACTGAAATCATCGGTGTTAAATTCCGAATCCCCCGATGCCTCCCGTGCCTTTCGCACCTACCGCACCACAGCACCAACACGATCATCCTTAACCCGTCGCGATTTCTTAAAAACAACTGCCCTCACCAGCGGCGGATTGGTTATCGGTTTCACCTTGCCGATGGGCAACAAAATGGCAAACGCGCAGCAACCACCGAAGGCTAACACCGCGCCCAATGCATTCTTGCGCATTGCCAAAGACGGGGCCGTAACCGTACAGGTCAAGCATCTCGAATTCGGCCAGGGCGTTATGACATCGCTACCGATGTTGGTTGCGGAAGAGCTAGATTGCGATTGGACAAAAATCCGTGCTGAATTAGCGCCAGCCAGTCCGGCCTACGCCCACGTCAATTTTGGAATGCAAATCACTGGCGGCTCCAGCTCGGTGAACAATTCATGGATGCAAATGCGCACAGTCGGCGCGACCGCTCGCGCCATGCTGGTCTCCGCTGCGGCAAGCCAGTGGAAAGTAGTGCCTGAAAAATGCCGCACCGAGAGCGGTTTCGTCATTGGCCCCGCCAATCAACGCGCAGCATTTGGCGCATTGGCTGAAGCTGCGAACAAATTGCCCGTACCGGAAAAAGTGGCGTTAAAAGACGCCAAAAACTTTAAGATCATCGGCAAGCCCACGCGGCGGGTCGATGCGCCCGCTAAGGTCAACGGTTCGGCGCAATTTGGCATCGATATCAACGCCAAAATGGTACCGAATCTGCATGTGGCCGTGATCAAACGCCCGCCTGCATTCGGTGCCACCGTTAAGAAATTCAACGCCGATAAAGTCAATGGCATTCCAGGTGTCACGCATGTGGTGCAGATTGCCAACGGCGTCGCAGTGGTGGCTAAGACATTTTGGGCGGCGAAGACAGGGCGCGATGCCTTGGTGGTCGAATGGAACATGGAAGACGCATCGAAAGCCAGTACTGTTGATATGCGCCAGAGCTACCGTGAGCTTGCGGCTAAGCCCGGCCTGCCGAGCGAACGCGTAAGCAACGGCGACGCGTTAAAGGCTGCGGCAAAAACCGTCAATGCCGAGTTTGAAGTGCCGTATTTGGCGCACGCGCCGATGGAACCGCTGAATTGCACGGTACGATTTAGTCAAGATGTTGACAAGCCCGGTTGCGAAATTTGGACGGGCACGCAGTTCCAAACCGTCGATCAAGGGGCCGCAGCGAGGGTCGCAGGCTTGAAGCCTGAGCAAGTCAAAATCAACACCATGATCGCCGGTGGTGGCTTTGGCCGTCGCGCTAATTTGGCGTCAGACTATATCGTTGAGGCGGTCGAAATTGCCAAGCAGACAAAGGTGCCGGTGAAGACCATTTGGACGCGTGAGGACGACATCAAAGGTGGTTATTACCGCTCTATGTTTGTGCATCGCGTATCCGCTGGGCTGGATGCTTCGGGCAAGATTGTGGGCTGGGACCACAACATCGTCGGCCAATCAATCATGACCGGCTCACCGTTTGAAGCGTTTGCAGTGAAAAACGGCATTGATAGTACGTCCACCGAGGGTGTGACGGATACCCCTTATGACATCCCCAACATGAACGCTACTCTGCACACCACTAAAACCGGCGTGCCGGTGCTGTGGTGGCGCTCGGTGGGCCATACGCACACTGCGTTTGTGATGGAATCGATGATGGACGATTTGGCCAACGCGGCCGGGAAAGACCCAGTGGAATTCCGTCGCGGCTACCTCGCCAAACATCCGCGCGTGCTCAATGTGCTCAACGCCGCAGCAGAAAAATCAGGCTGGGGTTCACCGCTGCCAGCTGGTCGTGCGAGGGGTGTGGCGGTGCATGAAAGCTTTGGGACTGTGTGTGCGCATGTGGCCGAAGTGTCAGTCGAAAAAGGCCAGATCAAAGTACATCGTGTGACATCGGCTTTCGATTGCGGCCTTGCGGTTAATCCGCTGACGATTACGGCGCAGGTGGAAAGTGCGGTGGCGTTTGGTTTATCGGCTGCGCTCTACGGCAATATCACCCTAAAAGACGGCGTGGTCGAGCAATCGAATTTCCATGATTATCCGGTTCTGCGCATGGCTGAAATGCCGAAGATGAGCGTCCACATCATGGAAACGGGCGCGACATTGCCTACTGGTGTCGGTGAGCCCGGCACGCCGCCGATTGCGCCGGCAGTGGCAAATGCGGTGTTTGCGTTGACCGGCAAGCGGCTGCGGACGATGCCGTTTAATTTGGACGAGGCAAGGAAGGCTTAACGACGCTCAATGAGGCTGATCAAGGCTCAATGAGGCTTAATGAGGCTTCGTGAGGCCGATCGAGACTCAATGATGCTTAATGAGCCTTCGTGAGGCTGATCGAGGCTCAGCAAGGCTTAAAATTTTAAAGAATTTCATCAATTATTTGGACTCACCATGCCCATCATCTTTCAATTAAACGGTAAAAAACAAACGCTCGATGTCGCCCCAGACATGCCGCTGCTCTGGGCGATTCGTGATTTTACCGGCTTGACCGGCACTAAATATGGTTGCGGGATGGCGCTTTGCGGTGCGTGTACGGTACAGGTCAATGGCGAACCGGTTCGCGCCTGCGTCACGCCTGTGAGCAGTATTGCGGGTAAGCGCGTGACGACGATTGAGGCGATGGTGGAAACCAAAGTAGGTAAGGTGGTGCGGGATGCGTGGGTCGAGGCGCAAGTGCCGCAATGTGGTTACTGCCAGTCCGGGCAAATCATGAGTGCGACGGCGTTGTTAGCGAAAAACAAAAAGCCAACCGATGCCGATATTGATACCGCCATGGCAGGCAACATTTGCCGTTGTGGCACCTACAACATGATTCGTGGGGCGATTAAAGATGCCGCCCAGAAACTGGTTTGACTTGGCTTGAATTAGCTGGAATGAAAAATATTATGAAAACTTCGTTAGAAAATCTTCCCGCAAAATCTAATGCTTCCCGCCGCGGCTTCTTGAAATCAACTACTGGCATTGCCAGCGTGGCGGCCTTTCAGCTGGGTCTGGGTTCGACCGGCGCTTGGGCCGTGGCGGGTGTCCGGGATGCCAGCGCGCACGGTGGTGCTGCGGAAAAAAATGTGCTGCCTATCAATCCTTTCATTAAAATCAGCGCGGACAATCGCATCACTCTCGTGGTGGGACAATCCGAAATGGGGCAGGGCATCTCAACTGGTTTAGCGATGGTATTGGCAGACGAGTTGGGTGCAGATTGGTCCACTGTGGGCTGGGAGCAAGCGCCGAATGATCTCGCGTTTGCGTTGCCAGGCGGCATTCAATCGACCGGTGGCTCGGGTTCGCAACGCAGGCTCATGCCGCTGTACCGGCGCGGGGCCGCGTCGGCGCGCGAAATGCTGGTTGCGGCTGCCGCCAAACAATGGAACGTGAATGCCAAACTGTGCCGCGTTGAAAATAGTTTTGTGTTGTTTGGCGATAAAAAATCATCGTTTGGCGCGCTGGCAGAGGCCGCCGCCAAGCAGCCCGTGCCAAACGAGCCGCCTCTCAAAGACCGCAGCGCCTTTAACATCATCGGCACATCACCGAAGCGTTTTGATGTGCCGGCAAAAACCAACGGCTCAGCCGAATACGGGATTGACGTCAAAATTCCCGGCATGAAAATCGCCATGGTGGCGCGCCCGCCGGTATTTGGTGCGCAGGTGGCGTCGTTTGATGCGGCAGCCGCTAAAAAAATTAAAGGTGTAACCAATGTGGTAGAAATCGCCGCGGGGGTAGCGGTGGTGGCCGACAACACTTGGGCAGCCATGAAAGGCCGTGAGCAGCTCAACATAAAATGGAAAGAAAGTGCGGGCGATAAAGTCTCAACCGCGTCCATTCGCGAACAGTTCGTTGCCGCATCGAAAGCACCGGGGATCAAGGTGCGGGAAGTGGGCGATGCAGCTGAGGTAATCGGAAAATCGGCCAACATCGTTGAAGCCGTCTACGAAACGCCGTACTTGGCCCACGCCACGATGGAGCCGATGAATTGTACCGCTTGGGTTCAGCTGGGCGTCAAGGCGCAAGGGCAAGTTGTAGCACAAGACGACCGCTGCGATGTTTGGACGGGCACGCAATCGCCCAGCATTTCGGAAAACGCAGCGGTGGCGGCAAGTGGCCTAACCAAAGATAAAGTTCACATCCACACTAAATTCTTGGGCGGTGGTTTTGGCCGCCGTTCGGAACTCGATTTTGTGGCCGAAGCGGTTGAGCTTTCCAAACAACTCAATGCACCAGTGAAAATTATTTGGACGCGTGAAGACGACATGCGTCACGATTTCTATCGCCCGATGACCTACAACGTGTTCAAAGCAGCACTTGACGATAAGGGCTTGCCAAGTGCGTGGGTGCACCGCATTGTTGGCTCATCGATTCTGGCACGCCGTGCGCCGCAAAACATCAAGAATGGTTTGGACGGCTCTTCTACTGAAGGTGCCTCGACCTTGCCATACGATGTGCCGAATTTTTTATGTGAGCTCTCAACCGTCAACACTCATGTGCCGGTCGGGTTTTGGCGCAGTGTCGGTAGCTCGCAAAATGCGTTCATCACCGAAGGTTTTGTCGATGAATTGGCGCATCTGGCGAAGCGCGATCCGTTTGAATATCGCCGTGATTTAATGGCTAAGCATCCGCGTCAACGCGCGGTGTTGGAATTGGCTGCGGAGAAGGCAAATTGGTCGAAGTCCGCGCCAGTAGGGCGTTTCCGAGGTATTGCCTTTGCCGAATGCTTCGGTGGATTTGTTGCGCAAGTGGTGGAAGTTTCTGTCAACGCAGGCAATGTAAAAATACATAAGGTGGTTTGCGCAGCCGATGTCGGCTTGGCAGTGCATCCGGAAATTGTTAAAGCGCAAATGCAATCGGCGATTGTCACGGGCCTTGATGCTGCGCGCTACGGGCGGATCACGATCGAGAACGGCGCAGTCGTCCAATCCAATTTCCACGATTATCCTGTCTCGCGGATGGGCGAGATTCCGGCTATCGAGGTTTATTTAACCGGCAACGATGCTGCGCCCGGCGGTGTCGGTGAGCCGGGCACGCCACCGCTCGCGCCTGCCCTCTGCAATGCGATTTTTGCGGCCACAGGCAAGCGCGTTCGGTCGCTGCCGTTATCGCAAGTTTATCTAACGTAGGCTTTATTTTTTAAAAACAACCGGTCGTATTCAAAGTGTTGCCGAGGCTGGGCGACGGTAATTTTTTAATTTTCGGTCCAAGCAAAATGACGAGCAGATGCAAAGCCTAGACCTCGAAGTTCTCACCCATGCCCGCCAGTGGCTTGCTGACAGCCGCGCGATGTGGCTCGTGACGGTCACCCAAACCTTCGGGGCCAGTCCGCGCCCGCCCGGTTCACTCATGGCCATGCGAGATGACGGCATTATCGTTGGTTCGGTTTCAGGCGGCTGTATTGAGGACGATTTAATTTTGCGTCGCCATACATTTGCGGGTACCAAACCGATCCTGCAAAGCTACGGTGTCACCGCAGATGAAGCGCGCCGTTTCGGCTTGCCCTGTGGCGGCGAACTGGAAGTGTTGATTGAACCGGCGTTGACCATCGCTGCACTCGACCAACTTTTTACCAAAATAAAAGCGGGCGAAGTGTTTGCGCGGATGGTTGATTTGGAAAGCGGCGCTTGGCAATATCGCGAAGCGGCACCGACCGATACGACCGCGCGTACCACGCAAACGTTTACCTGCATTCACGGCCCACGTTGGCGGATGTTGATTATTGGTGCTTCCGAAATCGCACGTTACCTGGCTGAGGTCGCCGCAACCCTTGATTTTCAGGTGTTTGTTTGCGATCCGCGTGAGGAATACCGCAGCGCGTGGCGGGTAAGCAGTTCGATTCTTGTCGATGGCATGCCCGATGATTGCGTGGCGGCATTCAAGCCTGATCCGCACACCGTTATTGTCACCGTTTCTCACGACCCCAAGCTCGACGATATGGCGCTCATGGAGGCGCTTAAAACCAATGCGTTTTACGTCGGCTCGGTAGGCTCGGTTAAGACCAACGAAGAGCGTCGCAAACGCCTGCGTGAATTCGAAGTGTTCGGTTTAACAACTGCCCAAGTCGCCGCGCTCCACGGTCCGGTCGGGCTTAGTATCGGCAGCCGCACGCCGCCTGAAATTGCGATTGCAATTCTGGCCGAATTGGTTGCGGCGCGCAATCAGATTTCGCTCGAGCGGGTCGTACCAGACGCTGTTCGCGCCAATGCCTAGGCGCGTTGCGACGCGAGGCGGGGAGCATTGCGCGCCCGAGCGTCCACTTTTAAAAAATGAGTATGAGCTTCGAGAGGGGGAGAGCGAAGTTAGCAAGAAGGGCGAGGTGGGGGAGCAGCGCAGCGTTGAATGCTGCACAACTTCAATCAAACAATGATGACCGCAATTCTATTGGCCGCCGGAAAATCATCTCGCTTTGCGGCCAGCCATTCCACCGCCGTTTCACAAAAACTTAGCGCCCAAAAATTACTTGTCGAATTACCCAACCGCCACGGCAAGTGTGTCGTTGAGGTCAGCGCGGCTAATCTCCTTCAAGCGGTCGGACGCGTAATCGCCATCACTGGGCGAGACGAAAAGCTCATCCGCGTCCTCGACGATTGCGGGTGCCAAGTTATTGTCAACGACCGTGCGGATCAGGGCATGGGGACTAGCATTGCGCTGGGTGTGAACGCCAGCCTAGATGCCGACGGATGGATCATTGCCCTAGGCGATATGCCCTATGTGTTGCCTGAGACGATTGCACTGCTTAGTGCAACTCTGCGGGAGCCGCATCAAATTGTAATCCCGATATTTCGCGGCAGACGCGGGCATCCGGTGGGTTTCGGGCGGTTCTACGGCGATACCTTGTCTAGCTTGCATGGCGATACAGGGGCGCGGTCCGTTATTGACGCGGCCATAGCTAAAAATGCTGCGGACCTAATACAAATCAATGTCGACGATGCAGGCATTGTTAAAGATATTGATGTCGTAAATGATCTGCAGTAATTTTTATTTTGGCGCGAATTGCCCCTGCAAGTTCGCATTCTGATAGGGGCTATGCACTATACTAATGCGATATTAAATTAATGCGATTCCTATGCGCTCAGGCGCACCGACAAAAACGAGCGTTGCAAAAAAGAACAATGCCGGAACCTTTATTCTTTGGAACACAAACTAAAAAATCTTGAGAAGCCAGCCGTAATCGTCTTGGCCAAATCCCTCACCGGACTAGCGACTTTGCGTGCGCTTTCACGCCTGGACATTGAGCTTCATGTTGTTTTTTTTGACGCGAACGATCCCATCGCTGCTTCCTGTTTCGGTATTAAAAACTATTTCCCGCATGGAGAACATAACGATAAGGCGCTACTCACATTCTTGGTCGAGTACACGCAAAAGCTGGGCAATTCTCCGGTCGTCATCCCGACATCAGATTCACTGGCGCTGTTTTTAGCCAGAAATCATGCGTTATTGGGGTTGAGCTGCAGGCTCTGGGAAACTACCTATGATGCACTCAATGAAATCATTAGCAAAGACGGTCTTTATCGACTTGCTATAAGTGCGGGCGTTGACACGATTCCTTGGATCGTCACGAATCATCACGCTGAACTGCGCGAATGGTGCGTCAGTAACCCCGCTCCCTATTTGCTCAAACCATTTTATGTTGCGCTGGATATACCGCGCCCATTTGAGAAGAACTTTCTGCTGCATTCACGAGACGCCTTGTTGAATTATGCAGCCACGTATGGAACTGATTCGATCATCGTGCAGCGCATGATCGAAGGTGGCGATGGATATATTTTTGATTCTTATGGTTATTGTGATCGTACTGGCAAAATCCTTACCATCGCGTCGCATCGACGCCTGCGCCAGTACCCGCCGGACTTAGGCAGCACCTGTTTCGGCGAGATTCCGGCCAAGTTTGGGGAGGCCGCTGAGCACGCGATGTTTGCGGCGACCGAAAGGCTGCTCTCGAAAACCAAATATCATGGTATTTTTGGCATCGAGTGGCTTTATGATCGGACGAAGGGAAAATTCTACCTCATCGATTTTAATGCGCGGCCATTTTCATCCATTGGGCATTTGGAGGCATGTGGAATGAACTTACCAGCCCTTGCCTACCTTGATCTGACACTCCAACTGCCGTCGAATATTGAGTATAAGCCAGCCTTAAAACACATCGTTTGGATCGATTTATTGCGGGATTTACAATCACTCCGAACGACGACGGTCTTTGCTGGGCAGGCCGTAAAAAAATGGTTGGCTTCGATATTGCGGAGCGCCAGCTTTGGTCATCAAAGCTGGCGTGATCCGATTCCCGGCATCCATGAGCTGGCCACTATTGTGCAAAGAACGCTACAGTTTCTATTGAAAAAGCACAAATAGGCCATTGCCGCAATCCGGATGCATTGGCGTTTGTTACAACGTGTTGTCTTTGACTTTTTCAGTCGCGCCGTTTGCTTTAACGGAAGCGATGCCTTTGTCGCGGGATTCTTCAGTGGCGTACATCTGGCTCGAACCAATGACCTGGTGATTGCCCGCTTTCAAATTGAAAAAGAATTTGCCATTTTTGGCGACTTTCTTTTCAAACCGTTCGGGCTTTGGACTATTGGTGCGAACGGATACCATCCCGTTAGTCGCTGATGATTTGGCCTCGTACTGCTCGCTGCTCAACACCACCTCGCCGTTGCCCGCCTTGAGCACGAAGTGAAATTGACCCTTGTTGTTTTTATCTAATTCAAAGCAACCTGCCATGTGAGTCTCCTAACGATAGTGGCAGTTGAAGAAAATTAACGGGTTCGCTGCCGCGCCGAATCGGTTAATGGGATACCGAAAACACAGTCTTGCAGATTGATAGTCTAGTACTTTTGGTTGTAGGACGGGCGCGCGTTAGTTTGTCAGACTGGCAGTTTTAAATTTGATATCGTCGTCAGGGATTGATGGGTTCGGTTTTAGCCACAACGTGTCGTTAAAGGCATGCCGGAGCCCAAATACAACCCGGCATAAAAGACACCGCGAGGTATGAAATCACTGCCCATAAGATCAAGGCTAAGATCAATAAAACCCTGCGTGCGGTAGTTGCCCCCTCCCACACTGCCCAAGATGTTGAGAATAGTAACGCAACTCCGAGTGCGCACGAATCAAACCAAGAGGGAGCTGCCCACTGCAGTTTGTACTTAACGTAATGCAGCGCAATCTGTGTTGTTGGTACAGCCGATAGAGCAAGCAGCCATAGAATAATTTCTGATTGTTTCGGTGAAACACTCTTCATAGACGCTCGCTGAAATGACTGCTTTAAAAAGCTGTGTTGTAGGCTAACAATCGTTAAAGGCTGGCTTAAATGCTAGCGCTCCAGCCATCAGCCCCGCTTCCGATACAACTCCCCCGCTTCAATCTTCACCTGCATAATATTTTGCTTAGGCGGCAGCGGGCAGGTGGTGAAATCAGAAAATGCGCAGGGCGGGTTGTAGGCTTTGTTGAAGTCTAGTTTGAAGGTTGTATTTGGCGCGGGCTTTTTATCGACGAATAAAAAGCGGGAAGGGCGGTAGGTAGTTTTACCCGCGGTGCCGTCGCGGATGACGAAGAACAATCCATCGTCTTCACCGATCACATCGAGTTTGTATTTTTTGCCCTTGAGTTTGAACTCCACATAGCCGGGGCAGGGTTCATCAGAAACTTCATCAATGACGTTCACAATCGAAATGGTGCGGCCGGCGGGATAGGGCACGAATTTGGCATCAACTAAAAAAGCGTCGTTGGCGGGAAACCAGATGCGACCTTGAAAATTTTTGCGCACCGATGATTGGTTGTCGGCCAGCCGCAACACAAACGTGCCGTTTCGCTCGATGATGTGCATCGCAATATTGTCGAGCGATACCCAATCGCGCTTGCTGCTGTCGGTGCCCATCAATCGTTCACCCGTGAATAGCTTGCCATCGCTTTTCATGGCGATACCGATGTCGAGATTCAATATGACTTTGCCACCAGCCACGGTGAGTGTGCCGAGCCGCTCAGGTCCCACACCGACAAGCTCTGGTGGGAAGACGATGTCGTTGTTTTTGCCCGTGCCAAAGGTGTTGACACCGGGCTTCATGACGAAGCGTCCGGCGAGTGTGAGCCAGCCGTTATCGCGGCGCAAACTGGTTTCCATCTTTTCGTGCCACGCATCAATATCGGCGATGTATTCGAGCGGGCGTTCGGCTTTTTTAGCAGCTGACTTTATGGATGGCTGTGCAGCCTTAGCAGGTATCGTCATGGCATCGGCAGCTTCAGACCTAGGTGAAACGGCGAGCCCGGCCGTAAGCGCCAGCAAGGCGATAATGATCGAAGAAGTGAGGCTGAGATTGTTTGCGGTTGACCGGCGATTCATGATGTTCTCCAACTAATTTTGCGGCCAACAGCGCCGCACATTTAACGAAAAAATAATTACGAAATTATGCGCTACTTTTGGCGGTGCTGATTGCGATGGTCGGCGCGATCGCTGCCGCCACCAAATCGGGCGATAAATTATTCATGCATTTAAAATGTCCCAGCGGGCATTCCCGCTGGAAGCAGGGACTGCAATCAACATTGAGTGAGATGATTTTTGCTTTGACGGACAGCGGGGGCGTGAAATGGGGCGAGCTTGAGCCGTACAGTGCGGCAACAGGCACACCAACCGCAGCGGCGATGTGCATGAGGCCGGAATCGTTGGTGACTACTTGTTCGGCAATACTTAACAAATCAATTGCATCATCCAAGCCGGTTCCGCCCGCGAGATTGACGCATTGCCCCCGGGATAGTTGATTGACGAGTGAATTGATTTCATCGGTGATCGCGCGATCTTTCTTTGAACCGAACAGCCAGACTTGTTTCCCTTGCGCAATTAGTTGCGCGGCGAGCGCCGCGAAATGTTTGGCAGGCCAGCGTTTCGCGGGACCGTATTCTGCGCCGGGGCAGAAAGCGACAACAGGTTTATCGCGGCGTAAGTTCAATCGTTGTAGTGCTTGATCGCGGTGGCCCGCATCAATGCGCAGTTTTGGTTGCGACAGAGGGCGCAAAAACGAAGTGCTAGGCGGCTGGGCCAACCAAGCAAAACGCTCTACCATGAGTGGTAGTGCGGCTTCATCCAACTCACGGCAATCGCTCAAAATCCAACTACGTGCTTCGCCTCGGTAGCCGGTGATTTTGGGAATATTGGCGAACCAGGGTAAGAGTGCTGATTTGAAGGAGTTGGGCAGGACATAAGCCTGACCGTACTTTTTCACGCGCAGCGATTTGCCCAGCGCACGCCGCGCTGATAACCGCAAATCACCGTGCCCGAACGGGTTTTCAATGATGTTGGCGACTTCGTCCATTCGCGCATAGACGGGCATCACCCACTTGGGGGCCATGACATCTATGGCGTCATTAGAGGCTTCGGGTTGGGTGGCCAGAATGCGTTGCAGCATTGGCTGCGAGAGAACTGCGTCGCCAATCCATGATGGTGCGATGATTAGGGTGCGCATCGAGATAGTCTAAACACTAGGCCCAGAGCGGATTTTGAGTCGTTGTTGTCTCAAATCCCGCTCCAATGCTTGTGTTTTTAAAATAAATTAGTGCCCATGCATCACAGGGCCAACCAATTTATAGACCGTGCCGCAATAAGGGCATTTTGCCTCGCCCGTCGCGGTGACATCGATAAACACACGCGGATGGTTGTTCCAAAGCTTCATCGAGGGCATCGGGCAATGCAGCGGCAGATCGGCGGCGGTGACGACGATTTGCTGCTGGTTTAATTCGCTGGGTTGGGTCATGTCTAGGCTTTCAATGAAAATTCTGCGGCGTGGTTCTTCGTCCGAGTTTCAATTTACGGGCGTGAGCCAATGATGATATTTCGGGTTACGGCCGTTCACAATGTCAAAAAACGCGCTCTGCAATTTTTTGGTAATCGGTCCACGAGTGCCTTCACCAATGACGCGCCCATCGAGCTCACGGATCGGCGTCACTTCCGCCGCTGTGCCGGTAAAAAATGCCTCGTCGGCAATGTAAACATCGTCACGCGTAATCTTGCGCGTTTCAAATGGGATGCCATGCTCTTCGCACAGCAATTGAATAGAGCGCCAGGTAATGCCGTCCAATGCCGAAGTGAGCTCTGGCGTGGCGACTTTGCCGTCGCGAACGATGAATAGATTTTCGCCCGCACCTTCGGCCACATAGCCATCAGTATCGAGCAGCAGCGCCTCATCGTAGCCGTGGTCAACGGCTTCGTTATTGGCCAAAATCGAATTTGCGTAAGTTGAGGCTACCTTCGCGCGCGGCATAGTCACGTTCACATGGTGGCGTGCATACGACGAGGTTTTAACGCGAATACCATTGGTTAATCCATCTTCGCCTAGGTACGCGCCCCATGGCCATGCGGCAATTGCGATATGCACCTTGCTGCCTTTGGGTGAGACGCCCATTTTCTCCGAGCCGTAAAACGCAAGCGGACGGAGGTAACAGCTTTCCAAATTATTTTCGCGCACTACTTGGCGCTGCGCTTCCATGATTTCGTCTTTCGAATAAGGCATCGCCATTTGGTAAATTTTGGCGGAATTAAAGAGCCGCGTTGTGTGTTCCTTCAAGCGAAAAATGGCGGTACCCAAATTTGGCGCCTCGGTTTTGTAGGCGCGAACGCCCTCGAAAACGGCTAACCCATAGTGCAGTGAGTGCGTTAGCACATGGGTATTGGCATCGCGCCACGGCACCATTTTGCCGTCATACCATATCAGGCCATCGCGATCAGACATTGACATATTCTTGCTCCTGAAAAACTAAAAATGCGCAGCTTTGAAACACCTAATTCAACGCTGAACATTGTTGAATGGTTTATCGCAGGATGAATCAACTTACTATCAGCATTTTAGCGCAAGAACGCGTTTGATTATGATGCGCGCCGGGGCAAAACAAAGTCCAAGTTCGCCAGCGCCAGTTTTATAGACGGAAATGCGTTGAGTGGACCTACCTAGCAATTGTTTGGGCCGCAGATGAAACGCAGCTTTTAAGCAGCGTTTGAGATACTCAGAAATGGTAAAAGTGAGATAAAGAGGGAACGCTAACAATGGAAAGCTAAAAATGGAAAGTAAAAAAGGGAAAGCTAACAATGGAAAGAGAAACCATAGCCATTGGCGCTATTATTGGCTACATGTCTGCGTGTTTTTGCGTCAAAATCGTTAAAGCCATGCGTTAACAACGTAAAATTAAATAGCATTTAATTGATTTTATTCCTGAAAAATCATAGACTTTGCTCAAGTTTCGGAAAGGTTTCTTAAAAGTCCATTTTAAGTTATTATAAACATGAGGTTTTATAGTTTTAAAAGAAGTGCGCTACTAGCACAGTACTAGCAGGACGGCGGGGCGAGAGCGTTCGCAATTGGAAAAGCATCAGCAAGCGTTATTAGGTGTTTGCGGGTTCTTCGATGTAGTAAATACCTTAAACAAGGTCTTGCAGCTCGCCCAAAGAGATGTGAAGCTGGTACGATTAAAACAAAACAGGTTGCGGGAGGCAGCGTGGCAATTATAAATGCCCTACAAATTGTTAGCGTCACTGACCCAGGGCGGGTCAGAGGACACAATGAGGATTGTGTAGAGTCGCGCCCTGAAATCGGCATTGTTGTGCTGGCTGACGGTATGGGCGGATATAACGCTGGCGAAGTCGCTAGCGGCATGGCAACTTCATTGATTGCTGCAGGGCTGGCGAATGGCTGGGTTAAGCCATTGCTAAAAGGAAAAAATCGCGAACAAGTTTCGGCTTATTCGCAAGAGTTGCTGAAGGCAGAGGTTGCAAAGGCGAATCATGCCATTTTTGAAGCCTCGCAAAAAGACCCGCAGTGTGCCGGCATGGGAACAACGTTGGTAGCGTGTTTGTTTTACGACAATTTTTTGACGGTTGGTCATATCGGCGATTCAAGGCTCTACCGCATGAGACAGGATGCGTTGGAGCAAGTCACGAGAGACCATTCGCTGCTGCAAGAGCAAATAGATTCGGGTTTGATCAGTAAAGAGGACGCACGCTCATCCCATAACAAGAACTTGGTCACACGTGCGGTTGGGATTGACCCGGAGGTCGAGACTGAGGTAAATAGCTATGAAGTGCTGGAGGGCGATATTTATTTGCTCTGCTCCGACGGCTTGAACGACATGATCGAGGATGAAGAAATTCAAATGACCTTAATCGCACTTCGTTCAAATCTAGATTTAACCGCGCAGCAATTGGTGCAAGCGGCCAATGATGCAGGCGGGCGCGACAATATTTCGGTTATGTTGATTAAAGTGGTAAGCGGGTTTGGTGTTGAGCGCGGCTTTTGGGCGCGCGTCAAATCTTGGTTTTAATGGACTCTCTTCTGCTAAAAATAGCAGCAAATTGTTTTTACAATCCTTGTGCAACATATACGAGCGACAGTAATTTTTTAGGGCTATAGCCATGGCAAAACTTATCTTGAGTGTCGATGGAACCGTGTTGAAGGAAATTTCGCTCAACAAAGAGCGAACCACTCTCGGCCGCAAACCGCATAACGATATCCAAGTGGATAATCTTGCGGTGTCGGGCGAGCACGCCGCGATCATCACCATTCTCAACGATTCATTTATTGAAGATTTAAATTCAACCAATGGCACCTTGGTAAACGGCAAACCTATTAAAAAGCATTTCCTGCAAAACAATGATGTCATTGAAGTCGGCAAGCACAAGCTGAAGTACTTCAACGATGCGCCAGTACAAGCGAGCGAGCAAGACTTCGAAAAAACGATGATTATCCGTAAGGCGCCGGCGCAATCAGCCATGTCTAATCCTGCACCTGCACCGGTCTCGGCACCCATCGTAACGCCGGCCGCAAGTCCGGCAGCGCCCCATGCTGCGAGCATGGCGGATACGCAAACAAATATGAAGCCGTTAGTTATGCCTGCGGCGCCGGTTGCACCTGCTGCTCAGGTCGCGGCAATGGGGCAGCCCGGCGCTAAGGAGGCCGCCATCCAAGTGTTGTCAGGTGCGGCGGCAGGTCGATCACTCGATTTGACAAAGAATCTAACCACGATCGGCAAACCCGGCGTTCAAGTTGCTGTCATTACCCGTCGCCCGAACGGGTTCTTCATTACCCATGTCGAAGGCGCAAACTTCCCGACCATCAACGGCAAGCAATTAGGTGGCCAGGCACAGCAACTTGCAGATCATGATTTGATCGAAATTGCCGGGGTGAAAATGGAATTTTTCTATAAGCCATAATTGCAAGGCCGTTGCGTACTTTAACGCCAATCCGTTCAACATCACCCCGACACGCTCCCGGTTAGCTCGTCATGTTGATTAAAGTTCTCGGGTGCAGTGGCGGTATTGGCGGCGCGTTGCGTACCACCGCCTTTCTGGTCGACGATGATATTTTGATCGATGCTGGAACGGGGGTTGGCGACCTTTCCATCGAGCAATTGGCGACAATTGATCATATATTCGTCACCCATTCCCATCTCGATCACATTACCAGCATTCCTTTTTTAGTCGATACGGTTTGCTGGATGCGCGATAAACCCGTGACCCTTCATGGAACGGCAGAAACATTGCAAATTTTAAAAGACCATATTTTCAATTGGAAAATATGGCCGGATTTTTCACAAATACCGACGCCCGAAAAGCCGTTCATGATTTTTCGCGAACTAATGGTCAATGTTGAAGTCGATATTCATGGGCGAAAAATTACCGCAATTCCGGCAAACCATGTTGTGCCGGCGGTGGGGTATTTAGTGGATAGTGGAGAAAATAGCCTGCTGTTCAGCGGCGACACGACCGTTAACCAAGCTTTGTGGGACACTGCTAACGCCACAGATAACCTAAAATATATCGTAATTGAAACCGCTTTTTCAAATAAAGAGCGCGACCTTGCAGTGGTTTCCAAGCATTTATGTCCTGATATGCTGGCAGACGAGCTGGCCAATTTAACCAAGCGGGTTGAAATTTTTATTAGCCATCTCAAGCCGGGTGAAGTGCAGTTGACGATGAGGGAGATCGAATATGCGGCTGCAAAATGGATGCCACAGATGTTGGAAAACGGGCAAGAGTTCAGGCTGTAGAATAGCGTTTTATTGTTGTAAGCGATTTAAGTAATCAAACAAACGTGAACAAACAAACACGCTCCGCAGGCGCATTTATGTGAGTTTTGGCCTGTGAGCGCCAATTAGCTTCGTCAATTGAGTGGGTGCGTTATGAGTGCAGTTTTGGATTCCAAAGTGGGTAATTCGCCTAAAGATTCGGACATGTCGTCGAAGCTTGCGTTCTCGAAAAAGCTACAAGCCGTCACGAACCGAATTCACTCCACCACCAACATTGACGAGATCATGTTGGATGTAACGCGCGATATTTGCCAGTTGTTTGACGCGGATCGCCTGACGATTTACACGCTGTCCGAAGACGGGCAGTCGATTGTTTCCAAAGTGAAATCGGGGCTCAACTCATTTAAAGACATCAAGCTACCGCTGTCTGAAAGTTCTATTGCCGGCTGTTGCGCGCTCAACAAACGTTTCATGAATATCAACGATGTCTACGATGACGCCGAGCTAAAAAGTTATTCACCAAATCTCGCCTTCTTAAAAGCAGTCGACCAGCGTACCGGCTACCGCACTAAGCAAATGATGGTAGCCACAATTTTGGGCGGCGAAAGTGGCAATGATTTATTGGGCGTAATTCAGGTGATCAACCACTTGCCTGGTACCCCGTTCCCGCAGCTTGCCGAAGAAGGCCTCAACGAGCTGGCTAAAACGCTGGCGATTGCGTTCCGGGTTCGCCAACAGGTTCCCGGACAAATCAAATCCAAATTCGAATATTTGGTGGTTGATAATGTTATTTCGGAAGGTGAGCTGGAGCTGGCAACCCGAACCGCGCGCCGCAAAAATAAAAATGTTGAAGATATTCTGACCGATGAATTTCAAGTGCAACCCGCGGCGATTGGTGCGGCGCTCGCTAAATTTTTTGGCGTGGAATACGAGCCCTACAAATCGGATCGTATCAAGCCGATTGATTTACTTAAAAACCTCAAAAAAGACTACGTTGAAGCCAATAACTGGCTGCCCATCGAAGACAGTAAAGCAGGTTTGATTGTAATGACGACGGATCCCGAGCGCGTTAAAAGCTCGAGGATGGTGGAAAACATTTTCCCGCGTTTAAAGCCAGTCTTTAAGGTTTGTACATCGCGCGATCTAACGCTCACGTTGGCGCAATTTTTTGGTGCGGATGGGGGCGGATCAGATGATATTGGCGACCTGCTATCCAACCTCGATGATGAAAGCGAATCAGGAGATATTGGCGGCGATGAAGTCTCTGCCGCAGCCGACAATGAGTTGGTTAAGCTCGTCAATAAAATTATTGTCGACGCCTATAACCAAGGCGCGTCGGATATCCATATCGAGCCGATGCCCGGAAAAGGCAAAACCGGTGTGCGCTTCCGCAAGGACGGCACCTTGGCAACTTATATTGAGGTTCCGTCAAGTTATCGAAATGCGCTGACTGCACGCTTAAAAGTTATGTGTGACCTGGATATTTCCGAAAAGCGCAAACCGCAAGACGGCAAGATCAAATTCAAAAAATACGGCCCACTCGACATCGAGCTGCGCGTAGCGACCATCCCAACCGCCGGTGGTGTTGAAGATGTGGTCATGCGTATTTTGGCCGCGGGCGAGCCCATTCCGTTGGATAAGCTCGGCCTGACAACGAATAACAAAAATAATCTGGTTAAGGCGGTTTCAAAACCTTATGGATTGTTCTTTGTCTGCGGGCCCACAGGCTCCGGTAAAACGACTACTCTGCACTCGGTACTGGGTAGTTTGAACACGCCGGACACCAAAATTTGGACGGCTGAAGATCCGGTTGAGATTACGCAAAAGGGCTTGCGTCAGGTGCAGGTTAATAAAAAGGTAATCGATTTCCCAACGGTGATGAAGGCGTTTTTGCGCGCTGATCCGGACATCATTATGGTCGGTGAGATGCGCGACGCCGAGACTACCCACATCGGTATTGAAGCATCGCTGACCGGACACTTGGTATTCGCCACTCTGCATACCAACTCAGCACCTGAAGCGATTACCCGTTTGCTTGATATGGGGATGGACCCGTTTAACTTTGCCGATGCGCTGATCGGCATCTTGGCGCAGCGCCTCGCCAAACGTCTCTGCAAATGCAAAGAAGCCTACACGCCTGACTCTGAAGAGCTAAAAAACTTCATGAATGAGTACACCAGCGACTTGCGGCAGACCGAGCCTTGGAAAAAAGACCCTCAGGGTGAGGCAAAGAAACTCTACGATTATTGGCTCAAAGAATACGGCAAGGATGGCAAGCTGACGTTCTTCCGCGCCAAAGGCTGTGATACGTGTGGCGGCACGGGGTACAAGGGACGAGTTGGCTTACATGAGCTGATGGTGGCCAGTGAGGCCGTCAAGAAACAAGTGCAAGAACGGGCCCGGGTAGCCGATATTTTTGTTAAGTCCGTTGAGGAAGGCATGTCCACACTCAAAATGGACGGGATGGAAAAAGTCATGATGGGCGTGACTGACATGAAGCAGGTTAGGGCGGTTGCTATTAAATAATGGCTTTCACTCCGACCACCGCGCAGGCTGGCGCGCCCCATAAAAAGGGCGTAACCGACGCTAGTACCGGAAGCGCGACCGGCGGTTCGCTGGCTGCGCCAATCATTCATGGGCGGCTCGTCACATCACTCCAGTATCTCAATGAGGTCGGCGTAGCACTTTCACAGCAGCGGGACATCAACCGCTTGCTTGAAATGATCCTGGTCGCCGCTAAAAATATCACTCACGCCGATGGCGGCACGTTATACCGTGTAGTAGATGACGCGCTCAAATTTGAAATTGTCTTAAACGACAGTCTCGGCATCAAGATGGGCGGTACCTCCGGCAACGAGATTCCGTTTTACCCTATCCCGCTGCATCAGGACGACGGTGAAAAGAACACCTCCATGGTGGCGGCCTACGCCGCGATCAACGATGAAACCGTCAATATTGCCGATGCTTATACGGCAGATGGGTTTGATTTTTCCGGTACCAGAAATTTTGACCATAAAACCGGCTATCACTCGACATCGTTTTTAACCATTCCGATGAAGAACCACGAGGGCGAAATCATCGGCGTGTTGCAATTGCTCAACGCGCAAACGGATGCCAAGGAAGTGGTGCCCTTCACGCTGGAGGACCAGCGGTTGGCTGAATCACTCGCCTCACAAGCGGCGATTGCCTTGACCAACCGAATGTTGATTGGTCAGCTCGAAATGTTATTTGAATCATTAATTCAACTCATCAACACGGCTATCGACGAGAAATCGCCCTACACCGGCGGCCACTGCGAGCGCGTGCCGACGCTCACCATGATGCTCGCCGAGGCGGCCGCGCAGTCAAAAACGGGGCCGCTGGCAGATTTTAAGATGACCGACAAAGACCGGTATGAGCTAAAAATCGCCGGGCTGCTGCACGACTGCGGCAAAATCACCACGCCGGTGCATGTGGTTGATAAAGCCACCAAGCTGGAGACGATTTTTGATCGTATTCAGTTTATCGCGCAACGGTTTGAAATCCTGAAGCGCGATGCCGAGCTTCAAATGCTGCGCACAGGCGTTTCCGCGCATGCGGCGGACAATGAGGCGCCGGCACGACAAGCGAAAATTGAATATGAAACCAAGATTCGCCAGCTTGATGATGATCGTGAGTTTCTCAAACGCATGAATATCGGCGGTGAACGCATGAGTGCTGAGGATCAAGGCCGCGTCAATCGTATCGCGGCTTACCCATTTCGGAACGAGAGCGGTGCGCTAACAACTTTCCTCAGTGATGAGGAAAAAGACAATCTCAACATCACCTACGGCACGTTGATGCCCGCCGAGCGGGAGATCATTAACCATCATATTATGGCGACCATCAATATGCTCGAGGCGTTGCCGTGGCCTAAGCATCTCAAAAACGTACCGGAATACGCAGGCGGCCACCATGAACGTATGGATGGCAAGGGTTACCCACGCGGCCTCACCGGCGCGCAAATGAGCATCCAAGCCCGCATTATGGGCATCGCTGATATATTTGAAGCACTCACTGCCAAAGATCGCCCCTACAAGCCCGGCAAGACCCTTAGCGAATCGCTGCATATACTTGGCAAGTTCAAACTTAACGGGCATATTGACCCCGATTTGTTTGATGTGTTTGTGCGAGAGCGCGTTTATTTGAAATATGCCGAACAGTTCTTGGATGCGGCGCAGGTAGATGTGGTGAACCATGCCAATATTCCGGGGTTTGAGTCAGCTTGACCCCAGTGGTCAAAAAAGCAACCCCAACCACCAAACCTGCCGAAAATTGTCACTATGTGCGCTTTAGCTGCGTTGCGTTTTCATAGCCGCACCGTTTCCGCGTAGGACAAAGTTGCCGCGAATGTAGTGTGCCTGTCGCAAGGAAGCGACAATGTGCACTACCGCACAACATCAGTGGGATAAAAAACAACTGGCACACCCAACACTTGCTACCAATATAGTGCAAGTATCTGAATATAAACATATAAAAATGCCAGTAACATTTGTTTTCAATCTAACCGCCCGAATTGGCCCAAGTGGCTCCAAATGTTTTTAAGGTTGGCACAGCGGTTGCATATAAAGAAGTGCAGCAGTAGCCCTAAACCGTAACAACCCTTTTTTGCAGCAGATTCAAACCAACCCCCCAACAGGAGAACACAATGAAACGCATCCAACAAGGTTTTACACTTATCGAATTGATGATCGTAGTTGCGATTATCGGTATTTTGGCAGCGATCGCTATTCCACAATATCAGACTTACATTACAAAAACGCAGGTTACCCGTGCAATGGGTGAAGCTGGCGCAATGAAAACAGCCGTCGAGGGCTGTGTTTTGGCAGGCAAATTGGTTCCGGGGCTGGGTGCCGCTCAATGTGATCCGCAAGCTACGGGTTCCACCATTCTTGTTGGTCCTGCCCAAGGTTCAGCAATACCAGCTGGTACCGGTGTTCCCCAAGTGCTAAACCCACTAACAGGTGGCGCTGGCGACACGATTACCGCTACCTTTGGCAACAATGCAACAGCTGAACTCAAAACGGCTGCTTACACAGTTACTTGGACACGTGATGCAAACGGATCATGGGGTTGCACTACCTCAGCTGCGATGCCAGCTAAATACAAACCTACCGGCTGCCCATAATAGTCTTAAGTTTATTAATAATGCTAAAAAGCGCAGCCTATGCTGCGCTTTTTACTTATTAACTAGGCTTACTTTATGCAAAAAAAAAGCGGCTTCACGTTGATTGAATTGATGATCGTAATTGGCATTATTGGAATATTAGCGGCGATTGCTATTCCGCAATATCAAACTTATATTGGCAAAACTCAAGTAACACGTGCTATGGGAGAATCCGGTTATTTAAAGCGAGTAGTTGATACATGTATTGGTGATGGCAAAACTACAATTGGCGTGAACGCCGGTGATTGTGACCCACAAGCAACAGGGTCAAACATTTTGATTGGGGCAACACAAGGCAGTCCCATTGCAGCTAATACAGGTGTTCCGTATATTGCTCCTGCTAATATCGGCCTTACGCCAACCATTACTGCAACCTTCGGCAATTCCGCCTTGAACGATCTTCAGGCCGCGCCAGCTGGAAAAATAATCTGGAGCCGGAGTGCAAATGGTAGTTGGACATGCGCCACACAGAATGTGTCTGCAAAATACACATTTCCTGGTTGTCCTTAAAATAATTTTGGTGACAAGTTGCTTTTTTTTTCGTTAAAATACGAAAAAAATATCTTAGGATTGGCTTTAAATGGAAACTACACACTTTTCTTTAGAACAAAACCTATCATTGGCGAACAACCGTACGCTCTCACGTTGGCAAGCCGCAGGCATTCATCTCGGGATTAGTATTTTCATTGCCCTAATTGTGGTTATGGCAATGCTATTTTTATGGTATCCCGCCCACTATTTCAACGCAATGGGCGGGAGTGGCTTACTATTTCTAGTGGTGGGGGTTGATGTCGTTTTAGGCCCACTCATTACACTAATTATTTTTAATACTAAAAAAAAATCGCTCAAATTTGATTTAGTCGTTATTGCATTTCTGCAGGCAACAGCGTTGGCGTATGGGGTCTCTACGATGTTCCATGCGCGCCCTGTATATACGGTATTTAGTCAAGGCAGGTTTGATGTCATTATCGCTGCCGATATTTCTGAAAAGGAAAATGCGAAAGTAAAGGACGAGGCATTTAAAGCGTTACCGCTAACTGGCCCGTTAATCGTTGCACTAAAGATGCCGACAGATTTAAAGGAAGTGGAAAGAATTGTGTCGTCTGGCATAGACGCACGTGCCTTCACCCAATACTACGTTCCCTATGAAAGCCAAGCCAAAACTGCCGCTGCTGCTAGCAATTCACTCGGGCAGCTGCGCAAATCTAGCCCACAGTCTGCTGAAAAAATTAAATCATTTTTGGTTGAAAATAAGTTGGACGAGGGCAAAGTTGGTATTCTGCCTCTGTATACGCGTAATTTGGATATGACCATTATCCTAGATCGTGAATCCGGTAAAGTTTTAGCCATCGCGCCTATTGCCCCTTGATCACCGGGGAAAGAATTTCAACGCCGCATTTTTGTGCCGTCAATACCGTAAAATAAGCATTGATAAAATTTACGTATAAAGGCATCAAATGAACCGAGGCATTCAATGAACCGCGTATTAATCACCGGCGGCGCAGGCTTTTTGGGCTCGCATGTTTGTGATCGCTTGATCGCCGATGGCGCTGATCTACTGTGCGTTGATAATTTTTTTACCGGCAGCAAACGCAATATTGCCCACCTCATCAATAATCCCTATTTTGAGCTGATGCGTCATGATGTGACGTTCCCGCTCTACGCCGAAGTCGATCAAATTTTCAATCTCGCCTGCCCGGCAAGCCCAGTCCACTATCAGTTTGACCCGGTGCAGACGACCAAAACCAGCGTGCATGGTGCGATCAACATGCTGGGGCTTGCCAAGCGCGTCAAAGCGCGGATTTTGCAATCGTCCACCTCGGAAGTTTATGGTGACCCGGAAGTCCATCCCCAGACCGAGGCCTACTGGGGCAAGGTGAACCCGATTGGCATTCGTAGCTGCTATGACGAAGGCAAGCGCTGCGCCGAGACGCTGTTTTTTGATTACCACCGCCAACACCAAGTGGACATCAAAGTTGTACGGATTTTTAATACCTATGGCCCGCGCATGAACCCGAACGATGGCCGCGTGGTGAGCAATTTTATTGTCCAAGCCTTGAGAGGCCAAGACATCACCATTTACGGCGACGGCCAGCAGACGCGCAGTTTTTGTTATGTCGATGACTTGGTTGAGGCCATGATGCGCATGATGGCATCGCGTGATGGCTTTACCGGCCCGGTCAACATCGGCAACCCAACTGAAATGACGATGCTTGAGTTGGCTGAGAACGTGCTGCGGCTGACAAACTCAACCGCCAAGCTCATCTTTCAACCGCTGCCGCAAGACGATCCGAAACAACGCCGGCCTGATATTTCCTTGGCCAAAAAAGAACTCGCTTGGGAGCCAAAGGTTCCGCTTGCGGATGGGCTGAAAGAGACGATTGCTTATTTTCGGACGGTGATTTAACCGGCAGGGTTGGCGGTAGGGCAGGTGATACGGTTGGCAGCTTTTTTAAGCTGCGCTGGGTCCAACCAAAAAGTACCGCGTTCGGCAATTACATCTTATGATGCAAATGTCGGCTCAGGAATGAACTCTTGGTCCGCCCGGAAGCCGAGCGTTCCGTTTGCACCGGCAGACACCTCATAGTGGGGCAGCTGTTGATTTTCACTTAAAATTGACCCACCGGGGGTCAATTCTGGGTGAAATTCAACAATCCCGCGTCCGTTTCACGGCCGGCGATTCGATTCCGCCCCAATTCCTCTCAGTAAATGAAAAGCCCATCCGACAAAACTGGATGGGCTTTTCATTTACTGGTGGAGCCGGGCGGAATCGAACCGCCGTCCGCAAGCCCTCTACAGGCCGCTCTACATACTTAGATCCCGGTATTTAATTCTGACCTCTCACACGCCAACGGGCAGGCTTATGAGAAGCGAGCTACCTTAATTTAACTTTTTACCAAGTAACCCGATAAAAAGCGATCCTCGTTAATGACTCTGCTGTATCTTGCGATACCCGACGTTGAGGCCCATCGGTGCAGAGTCCAGCTGGTATTAAGCAGCTAGAGCGTAGTTTTCGTCGTTTGCGACTATTGGTTTGCGGTTGTATTTACGAGGTGACCACCCCTCGGTATGCACGGTTCTGCTTTGATGCCCACGTCGAAACCAGGTCGGCCCCGGATTCTTTGTGTTTTGTATTATCTCATAGAGGTGAGGGCGGGGTTGGGGAATTCAAGTTTGCCAAATCCACGCCAACCCGCACTGTGTTCCTTCGCCAAACCATCCAACACCAGCGTTTACGCTATTGGGCAGCCGGTGCTGCGCCCAAACGGGTGATGCTGCCCGAGCCTGCGACAGAATGGGTAACGGCGGCGTCGCCATAATATTTGATGTCGCCTGAACCTGCGACACTCACTTTGAGCGATTGCGTCGCCCAGACCGTCGCATCACCTGAGCCTGCCACACTGACTTTGACATTTTTTGCTTCTAATTTACCGGTGCGTAGATTGCCGGAACCGGCGATGGAAGATTCTACGGTGTTAGCTTTACCGGATGCCATGAAGTCGCCCGAACCAGCGATACTAATTTTGAGTAAATCAGCGCTCAATGATTTGATACGGATATCACCAGAGCCGGCAATGCTTGATTTGAGGGCGGTGGTTTTGAGGCCATCGGCACGGAAGTCGCCTGAGCCGGCTACGGACAGGGCTTCAATATTTTTGAAATTCACGACGATCTTCATCGTTTTGGTTTTGAAATTGGCGTTTCTCTCCATCGGACGAAGTTTGAGCTTACCGTCTTCCACAACGGTTTCGATCAGTGGGAGCAAATTGTCGTCTGTCTCAATGGTGAGGCTTTCAGTTTCACCTTGGCGCAGCTCGACCGTGGCGGGGAGGTTCAGCGAAATAGTGCTAAATCCGCTCACGGCACGGCCTTCCGTTTTAATATTGCCGGAACCCGCCACACCTTTTCCCCAGCCCCAATCCCAGGCTTGGGCGCTGCCGCAGAACGTGGCAAGGATGAAAATCAGCGGTGCGACTATGCGCGTGTTCATGGTTAATGATGGCGCGTGAAAAGAGGGATTGGCTAGCATGTGATTCTCCTGGTGGGCAGTGGCACGATTGGGTTGGTTGCGCGATAAATGGGCTTCAATTCACGCACAACACTACTTACAACCGTTTGACGCAGCGAGTTAGCGGTTTGGATTTCGCTCTGCGTATATTTGCGTATGTTTGCATCTCTTTGTATCTCTTTGCACCTCTTTGCACAGCTTTGCATCTCTTTGCGTCTGCCTACAACGCTATTCAGCTTTTTATGCAGTGAAATTATGCGGCAGCCTGCAAAGCCTGACGAATTTCCAATGCAATCGCCAAGGCGCGGTTTAAATCGGCGTCGCAAACGGTGATGTGTCCCATTTTGCGGCCAACGCGGGCTTCGCGCTTGCCGTACAAATGTAGGTGTGCGCCGGGGTGCTTTAGTACGGCCTGCCAGTTGGGTTCGGTGGATTTAGCTTCAGGATTTTTCACATTCGGCCACACATCGCCCAATAAATTCAACATCACCGCGGGTGTGTGCAAGCGCGGATCGCCGAGCGGCAAGCCGCAAAGTGCGCGTACTTGCTGTTCAAATTGGGAGGAACAGCATGCATCGATGGTGGCATGACCGCTGTTATGGGGTCGCGGCGCCATTTCATTGATAAGGAGGACATCCGACCGGGTAATGAAGAATTCAACCGCTAGCACGCCCACATAATCGAGCGCAACAGCCAGCTTGGTGGCAATTGCTGTGGCGCGTTCGGTCAACTCTTGGCTAATGCGTGCCGGGGTGATGGTGATGTCTAAAATACCGTTTACATGCTGGTTTTCGGCGACGGGGAATAGAGCGACTTCACCATCTGCGCCGCGAGCCAACACCACCGAGATTTCAAGCTTGAGATCGATAAATTCTTCTAAAATCGCTGGCGCGAATTTCCATGCAGCCAACGTGGTTGCGAGTTCCTTGGGCGTGTTGATGCGGGCTTGGCCTTTGCCGTCATAGCCGAAGCGGGCCGTTTTAAGAATCGCCGGAAGCTTGACGTTGTTCAATGCTGCTTCGATATCGGCTGCGCTGTTAATGATCGCAAACGGACCAACCGGAAAGTCGTTGGATTTAAAAAAGGTTTTCTCCGCATGGCGATCCTGAGCAACGGCGACCGCGCGGCCACTGGGCCGTACCGTGGTGCGGGCAGCGAGGGCGGTTAATACTGCTGCAGGGGCATTTTCAAATTCGGTCGTGACGGCAGCACAATCGGTGGCGAGCTTTTCCAATGCGGCCGGGTCGGTATAGGCGACGGGCAGATGCTCGTTGGCGAATTCAGCGGCAGGTGAGACCAGATCAGGGTCGAGCACCATCACGCGGTAGCCCATGCAGCGGGCCGCGGCTGCAAACATCCGGCCAAGCTGGCCGCCGCCGATCATGCCTAGGGTTTGTGGTGGGAGGATCATTTTTTAGCTGCGTTGGTGAGAGGGTGAGAAGGTGAGGAGGTGAACGGAAAGGGAGTAGTGTGGGCCATTACGATTGGTGCCGAGCAGTGAGGGAAGGCCAGGGAATAGAGGCGGTCTTAAGAACAATGCCCCACAATCACGGTCCGCCATCCTTCAAACTGCTACAAGACATCCGGCAACTGCATTCCCGCGACAAGCTCTTTCAAACTCTCTCGATAATCGCGCAATTTTTCAGCGAGCGCGGAATCGTTGTTGGCGAGCAGGCTGATCGCAAACAGCGCCGCATTGGCCGCACCGGCCTCGCCAATCGCAAACGTCGCGACGGGAATACCTTTTGGCATTTGTACAATCGAATAAAGCGAATCTTGTCCCGCCAGATGTTTGGATGGCACCGGCACACCGAGCACCGGAATCGTCGTTTTACTCGCGATCATGCCCGGCAAATGCGCCGCCCCGCCCGCGCCGGCGATGATGCACTTTAATCCCCGTGCACGCGCGGTTTCGGCGTATTCAAACATGGCATCCGGCGTGCGGTGGGCAGAAATAACTCTTTGCTCGAAGGAGATATCAAACTCTTTAAGAATTTGGGCGGCGTGTTGCATCACGTCCCAATCGGAATTGGAACCCATGACAACACCGACGACGATCGTTGAGTCAGTCATGCTTAGTCATTCAAGTGCCGCGCTTCTTCGAGCTCTTTGCGATAGTGGTCGAAGATGCCTTTTAGCGCATCGGCCATGTTGACAGTCGGCGCCCAGTTCAAATCTTTCATGGTGTTGTCAATTTTTGGAACGCGGTTTTGCACGTCTTGATAACCTTTTCCGTAGTACTCGCCGGAAGTGGTTTCGATCAATTTTACTTTCGCGGCGGTCTCGGCATATTCGGGGTACTGCTTGGCCAAATCGAGCATCATGTGCGCCAGCTCGCGAACAGAGAAATTATTTTTCGGATTGCCGATGTTGTAAATCTGGCCGCTCGCGACACCGTTTTCATTGGTGATAATCTTGGTGAGTGCGGCAATGCCGTCATCGACATACGTAAACGCGCGTTTTTGGGCGCCGCCATCGACCAGCTTAATCGGCTCGCCGCGCACGATATGGCCGAAGAATTGGGTGATCACGCGTGATGAGCCCTCTTTGGGCGTGTGGATCGAATCCAAGCCCGCGCCGATCCAGTTAAATGGGCGGAACAGCGTGAAATCCAACTCGCCGCGTGAGCCATAGGCGAAGATCACGCGATCCATTAGCTGCTTCGAGCATGAATAAATCCAGCGCTGTTTCTCAATCGGGCCGAGCACCAGGTTCGATGTATGCGGATCAAACGCTTCATCAGAACACATGCCATAGACTTCGGAAGTCGATGGGAAAATGACGCGCTTTTTATACTTCACACACGAGCGCACAAACGGCAGATTTGCTTCGAAATCCAATTCGAACACTCGCAGTGGGTCAGATACATAAGTTGACGGCGTGGCAATCGCAACTAGCGGCAGGACCACATCACATTTGCGAATGTGATATTCAATCCACTCTTTGTTAATCGTGATGTCGCCTTCAAAAAAATGAAAGCGGGGATTTGACATAAACGGCTTGACCCGTTCGCGGTTCATATCCATCCCGAACACTTCCCAATCGGTAGTTTCCAAGATGCGTTTGGAGAGGTGGTGGCCAATGAAGCCATTGACGCCAAGAATCAGAATTTTTTTCATAACAGTTAAGCCGCGTTAGTTGGGTTAGTGGGTAAATTATTGGATAAATCTGGTTGGGAATTTTTGGCCGCTTGCGCCTCCATGCGCCGGACGGCAATGCTGACAAAAAACATCAACATGAACGCCATATTGCCCGCAAACGGGATGTAAGCCGCAATCACAACTGCACAGACGCTAATGATAACAAGTCCTAACGTGCGGATACGCATTCCCCGATAAACAACTTCGGGCATCGGTGTCATCGTCAATTCATGGTGACGATAAATGTAGCCGCCCATCAGAAGCGACATGATGGCTAGAGACGCCATGATGGCAGAATAAAATACCTGAGAAAACAGCGCGCCACCATATTCGCCCGAGAGCGCCGAGGCAAATGGCATGAGACTGGCAAAGCCAAGCTGCAAGATGCTGTATGCCAGTAATTTCCCATCAACATGTCGCACATAATGAAACAGCCGGTGATGCCCGAGCCAAAAAAGTGCCAGCACAAAAAAGCTGATAAACCAGGCGACGAACTTGGGAATCAGTTGGATGACTGCACTCATCAATTCAGCATTGTTGTGGACGGTTCCGTGCTCGGGCAGCTTCAGCTCAATTACCAGCAGCGTCATCGCAACTGCAAAAATGCCATCGCCCAACGCCTCAATGCGGTGTTTATTATAGAAACGCACCGGCGCATCGCCACCGGGAGTTTGACTACTATTTTGAATCGCGGGTTGATCGCTCATGTAGTTGATCCCGTTTTTGATTTCGCTATCCCGATGTTTCCAGTGTTGCCGATGGTGCCAATGATGCCGATGGTGGTGCTGGCGGTGTCGGTAGTGCCTAGCTTGTGCAATCCTGAGCCGAGCCGGGCGGACAACATCACTTCGTGTTGTAGCTGCCCATCAAACTCGGCCTCCAATATGCGCAACAGGCGGCCATCGCCGCAAAGTGCGACCACCCGCGTCTCGCTCACATTGAGATAGCCGGGGTTTTGATGCGTCAATTTTACCGGTGCCAGCATTGTTCGGGTGATGGTGAGTGGCTCTGCTTTGCCGTTGATTTGTACTGTCGTGGTTGCCCCCGGATAAGGCGGTGCCACTGCGCGAACGAGATTATGGATGTTTTGGGCGCTATCGTGCCAATCAATGACACCATCAGCTGCCTTGCGGCCACCGTAGTAACTACCCGCCGCCAAATCTTGGCTTCGCATCAGCGCCGAGCCGTCGAGCAAATCGGGCAGTGCGCGATTCAGCGTGATTTCGGCAGCAACAGTAACTTTATTGAACACTTGCAGCGCATTATCATCAGGCAAAATTGGTACAGCACATTGCCCCAAGAGCCGCCCCGCATCTGGCTTTTCGACCATTTCATGCAGTGTGGCGCCGGTCTCGGTTTCACCTTTGATAATCGCCCAATTTACGGGCACGCGGCCTCGGTACTTTGGGAGTAATGAGCCATGCATATTGAAAGCACCTTGTTTGGCGAGCGCCAACAGCGACGGCTTTAACATCATCCGGTAGTAAAACGAGAACAGAAAATCGGGGCTGTGTTTGGCAATTTCCGTATGAAATTCTTGTGTGTTCGGATCATCCGGCGTGACCACCGGAATGCCGTGCAAATGCGCCAATTGGCCAACGCTCTCAAACCAAATATTCTCGGCCGGATTATCAACATGCGTGACAACCAGCTTCACTTCCACACCCTGCGCCAACAGCACCTGCAAGCAGCGATGCCCGACATTGTGATAAGCGAAGACGACTGCTGACTTTGGGGATGTCAAGGTCATTCGTCCTTGTTTTCCGCGTTTTCCAATACGGCATCAATCATGTAACGCGGCCGTAGCCGGACCTGATCGTAAATTCGCCCCACATATTCGCCCAGCAAGCCGATGCCGAAAAGAGTGACACCAATCAGGAAAAACGCAATGCCAAAGAGGGTAAATAATCCCTCTGCTTCGGGCCCCAACACCAAGCGCCGAATGGCCAGGAAGATCACGAAGCAAATCGAGAGAACTGAAATAACAATGCCGATTAACGAAAACACCCGCAGCGGCAGCGTCGAAAAACCGGTCATTAAATCAAAATTTAATTTGATGAGCTGTTGCAGCGAATATTTCGATTCGCCCGCAAACCGCTCCTCATGGGCAACTTCAATCTCCACCGGCCGGCGTGAGAACGAGTAGGCAAGCGCTGGAATGAAGGTTGATGTGTCTTTGGTTTGGTTGATTGCCAACACGATATCGCGGCTATAGGCGCGCAACATGCAGCCTTGGTCGGTCATTTTGATATTGGTGATGCGCTCGCGGGTGCGGTTCATTGCTTTCGAGGCATAGCGACGAAACAGCGAATCCTGGCGCTGCTTGCGGATGCTACCCACGTAATCATGGCCTTTGTCCATCTCCGCCAATAACGCGCCGATTTCTTCCGGCGGGTTTTGTAAATCGGCGTCCAAGGTAACAATGCGCTGGCCGCGGCAGTGCTCAAAGCCAGCCATAATCGCCATATGCTGGCCATAGTTGCCCTTGAACAAGACCACGCGTGTTACGTCCGGCCTTGCTTGGAATTGCTCACGCAGCAAGGCCGCAGAGCGATCGGAGGAGCCATCATTGATGAAAATAATTTCGTAGCTGATATTGAGTTTATCGAGCGCAGGGTAAAGCCTTGAGAAAAGTTGGGCTAACCCAAGCTCCTCGTTATAAACAGGAATGACGATGGATACATTCGGTGAAAGTTTCACGATGCTGGTCATCGCTTAAGCCGCCTGAAGTTGGTTGACGCGAACAATCTCAATCAACGCGGCACAGACGCGTTCCACATCAGCAATCGTGATCAACGGATGCAGCGGCAACGTTACCGTCTCTCGTGCAATTCGTTCGGCGTTCGGGTGTTCGCCGTCATGATGTCCTTGGTTGCGGAACAACGTGGACAGGTGCATGGCCTCATACGAAACACCAATCCCGATTTGTTGCGCGTGCATGGCGTCCATAAATTGTTTGCGGGAGATTGTCATTTTCGAGAGCGGAAGCAACACGCAGAACATATTCCAGCTATGGCCTGATTCCTCGCCCGGATAAGCGGGCGCTGGCAACGATATGCCAAGTTGTTCAGCAACGGGTGTGAGCCGTGCAAAATAATGCACGGCCAATTTTTGCCGGGCTGCACACCAACCATTGAGTAGCTTTAGCTGCGCCAATCCGAGGCAAGCCGACACATCGCTCATATTAAATTTGCCGCCGGGATAATCGACATCGCGAGTGCCGTCCGCGAGCCTGGTAATACCATGAAAACGCAACACTTCAGCACGCTTGGCCTCAGCCTCATTCGCGAACACGGCCGCACCGCCTTCGACAGTAGTCATATTTTTGTTTGGATGAAAACTGAAGGTTGCTATATCGCCAAACGCCCCTATCCGCGCCTGTTGGCCGCCCCGTCCCCACGAAGAGCCGATCGCCAATGCCGCATCTTCAATCACCCGTAATTTGTGCTTTTGGGCAATGGCATACAAACGATCCATGTCACACGGTAAGCCTGAAAAATGCGTTGGCACAATGGCTTTGGTCTTTTCAGTGATTGCACGCTCAACCTCATCGAGATTGATATTGCGACTGGTGAAATCACAATCCACAAACACCGTTTTGGCGCCCACTTTTTCGATCATATTGCCGACCGAGAAAAACGTCATCGCCGAGGTAATCACTTCGTCCCCTGCGCCGATGCCGCAAACTTCAAACGCAACTTCCATGGCCGCAGTCGCCGAGGTGAAAACCCGAGTAGGGCGGCCACCGTGGTATTCGGACAATGCACGCTCAAACTCCAGCACCTGCGGTCCGCTGGTCAGCCAGCCGGATATCAAGGTCTGTTTAACGGCTTCTGCCATGGCATCGTCAATAATGGGGCCAGCAAATTTTAGGTAGTTCATGAAATTTTCAGAAAATTAAGCGGGAGGGGTGCAGATTTTCAGACTGCAGGTGATGAGCGTGCAACCAGATAAATGCCAATTAAAATAAAGCCGATACCCAGTAATTTTTGTGCAGTGAGCGACTCGCCAAATAAGTAATACGCCGCAAACGCATTTACCACATAACCAATCGACAACATCGGGTAGGCCACGCTCACGGGCACGCGTGAGAGCGCCAAAATCCATACCACCACGCTGACCGCATAGCAGCCCAAGCCCGCGATAATCGGCCATTGCGTCGCCACTTTCAAACCAATCGGCACAATATTCTCAAATGAAAAATCAAACGCGCCGATGCGAGTGGTGCCAGCTTTGAGGAGCAATTGCGCTGCAGCGTTTAGCAACACGCCGAATAGAATGAGGGAAAAACTAGTGATGTTCAAAATAGATTATTTCTGCTGAGTGTTTTTGATCTTGCCGATTTGCAATTTAGTTACAGTTTACGAATCGCAACGCGACGTTGATCTTTATAGATGATTTCAAAATTAAGTCCCAGCGCTGTAAGCTCAACAGCACCGGTAGGTTGAATTATAGCGATTGCAGCGCCTGGCGCGTTCCAGCTTGCGGGTAAATCTTTGATGGATCCGATGTGTTTGGTGGGCTCTGCCTTCTGTCCCATCTCGAATTCATCAACATATTCCACCAGCGTCATCGTTCGCTTGAGATTGAACGGTAACGATTGATCGTAAATTTTGATCGCATAGAGGCGGGTTTCAGGGGTTAAGTACTTTTTGATTGCGTCCGCGGTGGCGACGGTTATTTTGTTGGGAATGGTGGTGTCGACACCGCGCGCGACCAACATAATCATGACGGTCATGGCAACTGCCATCGTTTGCAAAGCGAGCAGTTTTTTATGACGCGCTAACATCACATAAGCAATGACTACTGCAAACGCCCAAACGCCCAACCCTGCCATCATCATTTGGCTGGAGCCGGTGTCTCTCCAGACGGCGTAAATGCCCGCCAATGCCAACGGGAGCGTTGGGAGGATGAGCCACGCCATTGTTTTTGAAGGGACGTTCTTAAAATACAAGCCAATCGCAAGGGCCAAAAACGGAATAATCGGCAAAATATAGCCGGGCAGTTTTGAGCTGGACGCTGAAAAAAACAACAACACAAAACCCGAAAAAATCAGCGCAAATTTCACTGGCGCAAAGGTTGTTCCATCGGCTTTGCTGATCCGCAATGCAGTGTCGCGCCAGCCGTTCAAAATTGCGGGAAACAACGCCAATCCCCACGGCATTAATCCCGACACAGCCAGCGCCGCAAACGACCACCAAGGCGCGCCACGACGATGTGAAGAGGTTAGGAATCGCTCAAAATGTTCGTGCACAAAGTAAAATTGGGGGAACTCAGGGTTTTGCAGCGATACCGCGACATGCCAAGGCACGGTAATGACAAAAAACAATGCCAGCCCGTAGAACCATTCCAACCTCGTCAGCAGACGCCAATCGCGCTGGGTTAAACAATAAAAAAATATCGCAGCCGAGGGAAACACAATGCCAATCAAGCCTTTTGATAACACCGCACCCGCCATGCCTGTCCATGCGATGAGCATCCATCGCCGCCGCGATGCGTCGTTTTGGGCGGATTGGGCGATCATGAATCCGCACACGCCCATCGTCATCCAAAACGTCAGCCCCACATCAAGCGTGACAATCTGCGTAAATACCGTGAAATACCAAGCCCCAACCAGCGTTAGCGCCACATAAACGCCGGCTTCACCCCCATAAAGACGGGCGGCGGTATAACCGATCAGGAGTACGCAGCCCAATGCACAAAGGAATATATAAAGCCGGGCTGAAAATTCGCTTTCGCCGAACAACTTAAAAGAAACCGCTGTCGCCCAATATTGCAGGGGCGGCTTTTCAAAATATTTCAGGCCATTCAGACGCGGCGTGATGAAATCGTTGGACATGGCCATTTCGCGGGCAATCTCCGAATAGCGGCCCTCATCAGGATCAGCCAGTTTTCGGGTTCCCAACTCAGTAAATGCGAGCAACGCGAGCAGTAGCGCAACGAAAATGGCAATTGGTCGGGAGGCGGAAAAAGTCATATCGGTTTCATATAGCGCCTGCAAGGGCTTGATGTTCGATTTTACCGGCAAATAGTGGCAATAGCCTGCGCATTGCATTTGCCTACAACGGGTTCAACGTCAGGGATGGCCTTTTGAAACGACCAATCGGGTGCGACACCGATATCAGTATTGCTTAATCATCGTTCAACCATCGCGCAATCAATAGAGACTTCTATGCTCAACATTCGCACTATTTCGCAAACGCAGCTTCGCAAGACCAATGCATTGCTGCGCGAGGTGCGCAGCTGTGACCTGTGTGCGAAGCATCTCAAAGACGGCGTGAGACCCGTCTTGCAAGTCAGTCCGGCCGCACGCATTCTGGTCGCCGGTCAGGCACCGGGACGCAAGGTGCACGAAACCGGCATCCCATTTGCTGATGCCAGCGGGGAGCGGCTAAGGCTGTGGATGGGCATTGATCGCGCGACGTTTTACGATGAAGCGAAGATCGCGATTCTGCCGATGGGTTTTTGTTATCCGGGCACAGGCTCGTCGGGTGATTTGCCACCGAGCCCGGAGTGTGCGCCCGCTTGGCGGGAGCAATTACTTGCCGCTACGCCAAACATTCAATTGACGCTGCTAATCGGGCAATACGCCCAAGATTGGCATTTGGGCAAGCTTTGCAAACCGACGCTGACAGAAACGGTTCGCGCTTGGCGGAAATATGACGAGGCGCTACTGCCCTTACCGCATCCGAGCCCGCGTAACAATATTTGGCTGGCAAAAAATCCGTGGTTTGGATCAGACGTGCTGCCGATGCTTGAGCTTAAAGTGAAGCAAATTTTGGATGCGCGCTGAAACGTCGCAACAACCTTGCAATAGCGAGGTTTCAGGTCGATTTCAGCAAGACAATCACCGCGCCCGCGCCGCCATCGCCCAAGCCAGCATCGCAAAATGCCAGCACTTCATCGCGTTGCGATAGCGATAGTCGAACCTTGTTGCGAATGACGGGCACGCCGCCGGGCGAGCGCGTGCCGCGCCCGTGAATGATGCGGATGCAACGTATGCCGCGATGACGCGCTCCGGCAATGAACTGCGCCAATTCGTCGCGCGCGCTGGTGGTGGTGTGGCCGTGCAGGTCAAGGGTGGCTTGCACTGCCCATTGGCCGCGTTTGAGTTTACGGATCACCTCGCGGGGAATGCCGTTGCGTAAGAAGCTGATGAGATCGCCGGTTTCGATATCGTCATCCCAGCCGGAGGTGTCGTTCAGTAATTCCAGCGGCACATGCGCTTCATCTGCGATGCGTTTAGCCGCGATGGGCTTGGGGAGTGGCTTCCTGAGTGCAGCGTGATCGGAGGGTTTGATTGGTTTGACTTGATCAGCCATCATTTCGGCTTGAAAAAGCGCTTCATCGGTTAGCGGGGAATTCGGCAAATTCGGCGAACTCGGCTCTGGGCGGGGTGTTTGGGCCATTTTCGCGGCGCTTTCGGCTGCTTGTTGTTGCGCAGCCTCTAGCTTCTTTGCCGTATCGCTCGCCGCCTTCTTGGCCACCATTTCAGCAACTGAAACCCTAGTAAGGGCGGGGTTTCCAGGCCATTTTTGCTTCAAACGCCGCTCCTATAATAGAGTTTTATGGTTTTAACGATAACATCGCGCCTGCTTGGCGCTTAATGTTTAATACTCTCCAAATACCGATCCGCGTCGAGAGCAGCCATGCAGCCCGTTCCCGCACTTGTGACCGCTTGGCGATAGACATGATCCTGCACATCGCCCGCTGCAAACACGCCTGGCACACTGGTCGCCGTTGCGTCACCTTGCAGCCCACCTTTAGTGATGATGTAGCCGTTTTTCATGTCCAGTTTGCCTTCGAAAATATCTGTATTTGGTTTGTGGCCGATCGCAATAAAGCAGCCTTTAAGCTCTAAATCTTTGGTCGTTGCATCGACGATTGATTTTACGCGAACGCCGGTTACGCCAGTTTTATCGCCGAGCACCTCATCAAGTGTATGGTTCCAGAGAATGGTCACCTTGCCTTCTTTTTCCTTAGCCAATAAACGATCCGCCAAGATGCGTTCCGAACGGAATTTATCGCGACGATGGATCACTGTGACATGCTTGGCGATATTCGATAGGTAAAGCGCTTCTTCAACCGCGGTGTTGCCGCCGCCAACCACGCAAACATCCTGGTTTTTGTAGAAAAATCCATCGCAGGTCGCACAACCGGAAACCCCTTTGCCCATCATGGCGGTCTCGGATTCCAGACCCAAATATTGCGCCGAAGCACCGGTGGCGATGATGAGCGCGTCGCAGGTAAAGGCGTCGCCGTCGCCTTGTAAGGTATAGGGTTTTTTGCTGAAATCAACCGTGTGAATGTGATCAAAAATTACCTTCGTATCAAAGCGTTCGGCGTGCTTTAAAAACCGCTCCATCAGTTCCGGCCCTTGCACGCCGTCAGCATCGGCCGGCCAGTTTTCCACGTCCGTCGTGGTCATTAATTGCCCGCCTTGCGCCATCCCGGTGATGAGCACCGGGTGCAAGTTGGCGCGGGCGGCATAAACGGCCGCGGTATAGCCGGCGGGGCCTGAGCCAAGAATAATCAGGGGATGGTGTTGGGTGGTCATGAAATGCTTTCGGGGGTAGGGATCGTAAAAAAATGTAGAACTTGAAAGTAAAGAACGTCAAGAGAACGTCAAAATAAACAGCGCGGTGCTGAACAGCGTGAAGGTAATGAACGTGACACTTCAGGGCGTGATGAAAAATGAGCACAAGAAACGCATTTTAACTGATGACTGTTGGCCGATGAGAGCAAGGCACACTATTTAAGTGGGCGGTTTGTCGCGACCGCATATTTGCTCTGAAGCCCACATTGCGCCGCCGCGGCTGACCTCCGACCACCGCGATGCGTATCCAAACGAGGATTGCAGCATTGGTCGCACCACACCTTGTTATCCTATTTGGTGACAAAATTGAAAAAATCAATATCCATTGAGATATGCGAGAATGCTTATAAATCAGCAAGATAACGAACGGTGATGTTATTCTGCTTTAATGTCCGGTCGCGCCCGCTGAGATTTAAAAAATCACTAACGCTAACGTAAGATATAAAGCTGCGTGCGCTCAAATTTGGTTGAAAATAGCGTGAAATACCTTGAACGAAAATTGGATTTAGTGAGGAAAATATGTTGCGAGGCATTCCCCTTTTTCAAGATTTGAGCGATGAGGATTTGGTCCTCATCGAAGAACTCGCTGTCGAAAAGCAAGTCCCCAAGGGTACGGTTGTGATGGTGGAAGGCACAATTGGCGACTCGCTATTTGCGATTATGTCAGGTCGCGTAAAAGTCTTTATGGGCGATGAAGAAGGTCGCGAAATTATTCTCAAAATTTTGGGCCCCGGTGATTTTTTCGGCGAAATGTCGATGATCGATAGTCAGCCAAGATCGGCTTCTGTAGCCGCTCTTGAGCCATCGACCTTCAAAGTGCTGTCGCATGAGGCGTTCGCGCAATGCGTGGAACGCGCCCCGCGTATCGCGACGATGGTCATGCAGGCGCTGGCCAAACGCCTGCGCGATGCTGATCGTAAAATTTCCACGCTCGCATTGATGGATGTTTATGGCCGCGTTGCCAATACGCTGCTTGAGCTCGCCATCAACGACAACGGTAAACTGATCGTCGGCGAAAAATTATCACAGCAAGACATCGCCAATATGGTCGGTGCCTCGCGCGAAATGGTGAACCGCATTCTCAAAGATTTATCGGAGCGCGGCTACATCACCGTTGAATCCAAGACAATCACAATTCATGATGAAAAGCTGCCGCCTTCGTTTTGAGTTACTTTCTGAACTAAGTCGGGCATTGCGTTGCCCAGAACTTGCTTAAGCGTGCTTGAGTGTTTTTAGGCGAATAACCGGCAATCGACGCACCACTACTAACAACACCGCAGGCTGGCCGCTAACATCAAACCCTTCAGCGATATCCCATGACCGTGACATCAATTCCCCCCGATTTTTCTCAGCAAGACCGAAACCAATTAGGTGACTTGGATGATTTTGATGCTGTGCAGGCCGAGTCCGGGTTTGCGGAAGCAGCACAACAACCCAGTCAGCGCGCGCGCCAACGTGTGAGGGTAGCAGCAGCCTCCAACGCATCCAGTGATATTGCTGATTCTGCCGCTTCTACTCGGCTGTCGCGTTTGCTGCGGGAAGCGGGGTGGATTGCTTTTTTGGCGCTCGCGTTCTATTTGATCTTGGTGTTGGCTACGCATTCACCCAACGATCCCGGTTATTTTTTTAGCGGTTTTGCGAGTAAAGATGCAGTGGCGGCCATCGCCAATAAGGGCGGTGCAGCGGGTGCGTTAACATCCGATTTTTTATTTGGATTATTTGGTCTTTCGGCCTGGTGGTGGGTGGTACTAGCATGCTATTCGGTGTTGCGGTTATTTAGGCGCGTCGAATCTTGGGCGGTGTTTGACCGCCGTAATTTGGCGATTGCGTTGACGGGGTTTGTGGTTCTGCTCGTTGCATGCAGCAGTTTGGAAGCGTTGCGTTTACATTCGATAAACCTTGCATTGCATTCCGTATTGCCAAATGGCCCGGGCGGCTTGGTTGGCAGCGGCCTGGCGGGCGTGATTGAACAATTGCTTGGCTTTACTGGTGGTACGATTTTGTTGCTTGCGGCATGCGCAGGAGCGCTTAGCGTGTTTACCGGGCTGTCGTGGATTAAGTTATCCGAGAAAATTGGCGGGGGAGTCGAGTGGATCTACCTTCGCATCAAAACAAAAATGGAAGCCAAGCGTGATCGTGAGGTCGGCGAACAAGCCGTCATTGAGCGCGATGTGAAGGTTGAAGAATTCAAACGCAATATCGAGGATCATCCGCCGATTCGCATCGAGCCGACGGTTTTGGAGGTGCCGCAATCGGAGCGCGTCACCCGCGAAAAGCAAGCAACTCTGTTTGCTGATATGCCCGATTCGCCCTTGCCGCCGATCTCGTTGCTGGATCCGGCTGATGCCGTCATCGAGCGCCCCTCGGCCGATGTGCTGGAATTTACCTCGCGCCTGATTGAGCGCAAATTGATGGATTTTAATGTCGCCGTCAAAGTGGTCGCGGCTTATCCGGGCCCTGTTATTACGCGCTATGAGATCGAGCCTGCCGTTGGCGTAAAAGGCTCGACCGTGGTGAACTTGGCTCGGGATTTGGCTCGCGCCCTGTCAGTGACGTCGATTCGTATTGTCGAGACGATCCCCGGCACCTCGCACATGGGTTTAGAGCTACCGAATCCAAGGCGAGAGATCGTACGCCTATCCGAAATTTTAGGCTCCACCGTGTATGGCGATATGACCTCCAAACTCGCCATTGTCATGGGTAAAGATATTGCCGGGAGGCCGGTAGTGGCTGATCTCGCCAAGATGCCGCATGTGCTGGTGGCAGGCACCACAGGCTCTGGGAAATCAGTGGCGATTAATGCGATTATTTTGTCGTTGGTTTATAAAGCCACTGCCAATGAGGTGCGACTGATTTTGATCGATCCCAAAATGCTGGAGTTGTCGATCTACGCGGACATTCCGCATTTATTGGCACCGGTGGTGACTGATATGCGCTACGCCGGACATGCGCTAAATTGGTGCGTGGCGGAGATGGATCGGCGTTATAAATTGATGTCGGCAGTGGGTGTACGCAACCTCGCAGGCTACAACGCCAAAGTAAAAGAAGCCAAAGAAAAAGGCGCGCCGATTCCGCATCCGTTCTCGCTTACACCCGACACGCCCGAGCCACTGGAGCCATTGCCGTTGATTGTGGTGATTATTGATGAGCTGGCTGATTTGATGATGGTCGTCGGCAAAAAGGTGGAAGAGTTAATCGCCCGATTGGCGCAAAAGGCGCGTGCGTCGGGTATTCACTTGGTACTCGCCACCCAACGACCCAGCGTGGATGTAATCACCGGTTTGATTAAGGCCAATGTGCCAACCCGGGTGTCCTTCCAAGTGTCGAGCAAGATTGATTCGCGGACGATTCTTGATCAGCAGGGTGCCGAGGCGTTATTGGGGCAGGGTGATATGTTGTATCTTCCGCCCGGAACTGGCATGCCACAGCGCGTGCACGGCGCGTTTGTGAGCGACGCTGAGGTGCACCGAGTGGTCGAAGCACTCAAGAAACAGGGGGAGCCGAACTACATTGAGGGGATTTTTGATTCGCCGGAAGAATCCTCCACCGATGGTGCGGGCGGCAGCATTGGCCCCGGCACGGCAGGCGGTGAAGCCGATCCGTTGTACGATCAGGCCGTCACCGTCGTGTTGCAAAACAAACGCGCGTCGATTTCACTGGTGCAGCGTCATTTGCGCATTGGCTATAACCGTGCGGCAAGGTTGCTGGAGGATATGGAGAAAGCAGGCTTGGTTTCACAAATGCAGTCGAACGGCAATCGCGAGATTTTGGCGCCGAACCGCGATAGGGTGGAATAGGTTAAATTTATCTCGCCTTCTGTGATGTTCCGGACGAAGCCTGTATGCGAATTCATGCGCACCGCGTTAGTTGAAGATGCTCGTAGCATGTGTCAAATATACAAATGTGACCAACTCCAACTCCATATCCATACGCCCGGATTTATTCCGGGCTCCGAGCTTATTCATATCACTCTTGACTCATAAATTCATGAAATCAGCCTCAAATTTACTTTCTTTAATCGTTGCGACTGGCGCCACCGTCATCTGCATATCTCCACTGCAGGCGCAAGCGGGCGCCATGGACGACTTCCGCGCCTTTATCACGACGACCCAGTCCGCCCGCGCTGAATTTACGCAATCCGTTACCGATGTCAAAGGCAAAACGACCCAGCAGGCCAGCGGCACATTGGCCTTCGTGCGCCCCGGGAAATTTCGGTGGCAGTACTTCAAACCCGCGCAGTTGATTGTGGGTGATGGCAAACGTGTATCGTTTTTTGATGAGGATTTAAACCAAGTTACCGTCAAAAAGCTCGAAGCCGCCTTTGCCTCAACGCCTGCTGCGTTATTGGCGGGCAAGAGCGAGGTTGAGGCTGCATTTACGATGGTTGCCGGCGGCGAATCAGATGGTCTTGCGTGGGTAAACGCCGAACCGAAATCGAAAGACGCGGGGATTGAGAAAGTGCGTTTGGGCTTTCAAAAAGGTAGTGCGCCAACAGGACCAGCAGGCCAATTAGCCGCAATGGAATTGTTTGACCCCTTTGGCAACCGCACTAAAATTACTTTCACCAAATTTGAGCGTAACCCAAAAATTGATGCCAAGGAATTCGTATTTGTGCCGCCCAAAGGCGCGGATGTGGTTGGCGAATGACAGGCGACGGACAGCTAACGGAAAGCCAAAAGAAAGCCAAAAGAAAACAAAGACACAGCTTTAAAATCGTTGAACGCTAGCGTCTATTTTTCTGGATTCGATGGCTTGAATATGTTCGGCAGCCGGGGCTTAGGTTGAGATTGTGGCTTCAATAATCGCAAGCCGGGGGGCTGGGGCTTGTCGCCCTCCGGTTTTATCAGCGCAGGATTGACAGAATCTACCAGCAGCGCATCAGTTTTTACAGCCTCAGTCTTAAACGGATCAGCATCGTTCAGCATTAAATCAAAGCGGCTGTCCAACTCCATCGGTTTCTCCAACTTGATTAAAATATCGCTGTAGTTGCGAATATTTTCCACGAACTGTACCGCCTCTTCGCCCCGCGCTGCGCCGTGTTTGAGGGTTTCATAAATCTCAGGCTCGCGTAATTTGAGATACGCCTTTTTAACATCTACCCATGCGTCAGGGTTCAAATTCAGGCGTTTGGTCAGGATGCGTGCGTCTTCCAAATGCCCATAACCTTGGTTGTATGCAGCCAGCGCGAGCCAAGTGCGATCCGGCTCTTGAATACGGGCGGGGATGGTGTCGCGCATCAGTGCAAAATAACGTGCGCCGCCGAGGATCGACTCCCTAGCATCGAGACGATTTTTAACCTTCATGCGATCTGCTGTGTCCTCGGTCAACATCATTAAACCGCGCACACCGGTCGGCGACGTGGCGAGCGGATCCCAATGCGATTCCTGATAGCCCATTGCCGCCAATACCCGCCAATCAATACCGCTTAGTTGCTGCGCTTCATGAAAGTGCGCGCGCAGTTTTGGCAATACGGTTTGCATTTTTTCTAGGATTGCTTCGGAATCGACCGCCTGAATGCGATTGGTATGGCCGTAGTACCGATCCATCAACCGGCTTAAAGTGCCGTTGGATCGAATTTTGTCAAAAAAAACAGCCGATGTTTGCTGCGTATCAAAATCTGTTTGCGGCGAAAACGCCCAAGCAATTTTTGATTCGCGCCCGACGTTAAATGCGCTCGCTAAATCCGGGTGAACCCGCTTACCTACTTGAAACGCAAAGCTATCCACAAAGGAAAAATCCGCCTTTTCGTTTTCAATATACGTAAGCAAATCATCGAGGCTGGTCTCGGCAGGCAACACATCCATGATGATCGTAGGCACATCACCGCTAATGCTCCGCAACAGCTCATGCGCAGGCGTATCGGCGATGACCGCGATTTGCTTTCCGGCCGCACTTTTGATCGTCTTTGGTTTAGCAGAAGAGACGCGATAAATCAGCTGATGTTGAAGCAATTTATAGCTTGGGCTGAACGCAAATAACTGCCGTAGATCAGGCGTTGGCACCAGGCCAGCCACCGCCACATGGCCGCGATTTTCTTTTAGCGCTTCCAGCAATTTCGGCATGCTCGGCAAGACTATAAATTTGGGTACCACACCGAGCTCACGCGCGAACAAGATTGCCAAATCATGTTCAAAGCCAGTTTGTGTTTCGTCGGGTTCCTTACCCGCCGTAGGAATATTCTGCGTGGTAGTCGGGCCGCGTAGCGTGAGGAAAATAATTTCGCCAGTTTGGCGCGGCGCTTTCAACGGTGCCCGCAACCATTCCGGTGCGTAGGGCTTTTCGCGCACGGTCAGGCCGAGCGAGACGATCCCTGCCGCCACAGCTGCCGTGAGCAAAGCACCAATGATTATTCGGCGACGCATAATGAAAGTGGCTACAGCAATTCCATTTATTGCTAAGGAACGATGACCAGCTTGCCGGTCGCGCGACGTTCCAGCAAATCATTGAGCGCTTGCGGTGCCTCATCAAGGCTATAGGTGCGCGAAACAAGCGGGCGAAGTTTCCCCTCCCGTATCCATTGTGTCATTTCGGCAAGGCCGGCAAAGTTCGCCTTGGGCTCACGTTTGGCAAATTCGCCCCAGAACACGCCCATAATTGATGCGCCTTTTAGTAATGGTAAATTCCACGGCAATGCTGGGATCGGACCGGCCGCAAAACCGATCACCATATAGCGACCGCGCCACGCAATCGAGCGAAACGCGGGCTCGGCAAAGCGTCCACCAACAGGGTCAAATATCACATCGGGGCCGCGGCCTTCGGTGATGCGCTTCAAGGCATCGCGTAAATCCTCCGCTTCATAATTGATCAGATCATCCGCGCCATGCTGCTTGCAAACCGCCAGTTTTTCCGCCGATGAAGCTGCCGCAATCACCCGCGCACCCAACGCTTTGCCGATTTCAACCGCGGCCAAACCCACGCCACCGGCAGCCCCCAACACCAGCATGGTCTCGCCTGCCTTGAGCTGCGCACGGTCGCGTACGGCATGCCACGAGGTGCCATAAGCGAGCATGAAAATAGCCGCAACTCTTGGATCAGCATCCGGTGGCAACAGCATCGCCCCGCTTACTGGCACGATGACTTCTTCTGCAAAACCACCGATGCCACAAAACGCCGCGACACGATCACCTGTTTTGAGGTGGGTCACACCTTCGCCAACGGAAATCACATCGCCGGCAATTTCCGCACCAGGCGTGAATGGAAACGGTGGTTTCAATTGATATTTTCCCTGCACCATGAGCGCGTCGGGGAAATTAACGCCCGCCGCCAATACTCGAATCCGGACCTCGCCTGCCGTGGGTTCGCGCACGGCGATATTGGCGACGGTGAGTTGATCGGGCATGCCCCAAGCAGCACAATTTACAGCACGAAAAAATGAACGCATGACAACCCCTAAGGTTTTTAAATGGCTTGCATTAAATAAGCCGATTCATTAAGCCAATAAGCGTAACACGGCTATTCGATCAGATTATGGTTGTGACTGCGCTCGCTTTATAATGAAATATGAATTCACAATTTGATAACCAATGAAACCCGCTATATTCGCAATCGTCCCCGCCGCAGGAACCGGCACACGTTTGGGTGATGCACTGCCAAAACAATACTTGGATATCAACGGGATGCCGATGATTCTTCACGCGCTGAACGCGCTGGCAGCAGTCAAGCGCATCGATAAAATTTTCGTGGTGCTATCGCCAGAAGACAAGCACTGGCGTGGCCTATTCGGCGGAGAAATATTGAGCCGCTTGGGGGGGCGGGTGTCCGCAGCATATATTGGTGGCAAATCGCGTGGTGAGAGCGTGGCTAACGGCCTTAAACATATCAGAGACACGGCGCAAAAAAATGACTGGGTGATGGTTCATGATGCAGCAAGGCCCTGTATCCGCAGCGAGTTGATTGAGCAGTTTATCGATGAATTAGAAAACGATCCCGTCGGCGGGTTACTGGCGCTGCCGCTTGCCGACACGATTAAGCTCGATGATGGTGCTGAAAACTGTCGTGTCGCCAAAACGATTCCGCGGGAGCATATTTGGCGAGCACAAACTCCGCAAATGTTTCGCTTTGAATTATTGCAATCGGCACTGCATGATTTTGTCGAAGCGACCGATGAGTCGCAAGCGATTGAAGCGACGGGCCACCAACCAAAATTGGTGATGGGTGATAGCGCTAATTTGAAAGTGACTTATGCAACTGATATGCAGCTGGCGACGATGCTGTTAAACCGCTCCGCGAGTTCGAGTGCTTCGTTCGGAAAACCCTCGCAAAATAAGGAGTTTGAATAATGAATAACCGGTTCAGAATCGGCCAGGGCTTTGACGTTCACCAATTGGTGTTAGGCCGGAAATGCATCATCGGCGGCGTGGAGATTGCTTACGAGCGAGGTTTGCTCGGCCATTCCGATGCCGATGTATTACTGCATGCGATTTGTGATGCACTACTGGGTGCTGCCGCGTTGGGCGATATTGGCAAACACTTCCCCGACAGCGATGCCAAATTCAAAGGCATCGATAGCCGCGAATTGTTAAAGCATGTGGGTGCATTGGTCCAATCACATGGCTACCGAATCGGGAACATTGATGCCACTATCATCGCGCAGGTGCCTCGTATGGCGGCGCATATTCAGGCGATGGTCGCCAACATCGCGGCGGACCTTGGCTTGGAAGGTGGTCAGGTGAACGTCAAAGCAACTACCACCGAAAAGCTCGGTTTTACAGGGCGCGGCGAGGGGATTGCGGCTGAGGCGGTTTGTTTGATTTGCGACATCGATAGAAGTTAAGGCGCATTGCGCAAACAACTGGTGCAATGCTTTTCAATATCCCGTACGGAGGCGCTAAATTGTTCGTTCCTACAGCATTGCTTGCAAACAAAACGTGACGCTGATCAACCCAAACTTGCGAAATACAGTGGAATGTTGGCACGGGTGCTTAAATGACAGTCATGCAAAAAACTTATGTCATAATCTTGGGCAGGTAACACGTAGGAAACGCACTAGGTAATTCGGGGGCAAAAACAATTAAACCGGTTCAATAAGACTGGTAATATTGTTTAACAGCGATTCAAATAACAACACCCAAATGAAGGTCACTCAAAGGCCATGAATAGTAAGTTGATCGCGACCCTCGCAGGCATTGATTCTGCAAAAGTTGCAGCACTGTCCCCCGAGGAGAAGCTTTCGGGTGATATGTTGCTGTTCTCGACCGGCCTTATGATGTTTGCCTCGGTCTTGTGGCTTGCGGTTTATTGGAGCTTTGGCCAGCGTTTTTCAACTCTCATCCCGATTACCTTCCAGCTGGTTTCGGTATGCACGATCATTTTCTTCCTCAAGACCCGCAAGCTTGAGGTTTTTTGCTTGATGCAGCTTTCGCTTTTTTTGTTCACGCCATTTGTCTTGCAATGGTCGATTGGTAATTTTGTCAATGCCAGTGGGGTTTCCCTCTGGGCACTCCTCGCTCCCGTTGGCGCGATTGTTATCATGGGTACCAAAGAATCCGTGCCTTGGTTCATCGCATATATTTTTATGACGGCGATGTCGGGAATGTTTGATTATGTCTTGCAGTGGGACGCGAAGCTGCTCGATATGAAAACCGTTGCTGTGTTTTTTGTGCTCAATTTTGTATCAATATCGGCGATGGTTTACGTGCTGCTATGGTATTTCTCCCGTGAGAAAAACAAGCTTCGTTCGGCCATTGAGGCGCAGAGCCATGCCGTCGCAACCGAGAAAGAATTGTCAGAACGTCTGCTGCTCAATATCTTGCCGGCGGCAATAGCGGATCGACTAAAAAGGCAGGAAAGTAATATCGCCGATGGTCACGCCGATGTAACAGTCATGTTCGCCGATATTGTGAATTTTACGCAAATGTCTGAGGAGCTCTCACCGAATGAGATGGTACATTTGTTGAATGACGTGTTCTCAGAGTTCGATGTGCTGGCCGAAAAATATGGCATAGAAAAAATAAAAACCGTCGGCGATGCCTACATGGCTGCCGGTGGATTGGTCGGCAAATATGGCGGCAACGGTAACGACAGCACCGGCGTTAGCGATGGCGACATCGAGGGCGGCAGCGCTGCGGATCCGAACAAAGGCTCAATGAACCGCGGCCAATATGTAGATGCTATGGCCAATATTAGTATCGAAATGCATCAGTTTGTCGCAAAATATGTGGCGCCAAACGGGCAAAAGCTAGCCTTAAGAATCGGTTTGGCGACAGGTCCGGTGGTGGCGGGTGTGATCGGTCGGCGTAAATTTAGCTATGATCTTTGGGGTGATACCGTCAACATTGCCAGCCGCATGTGCTCTGAGGCCGATCCCAGCCATACCCAAGTTGATGTGGTCACGTATCGCCGTTTACACAACCGGTTCCGCTTTGATGAGGTGCATCAAATCCAAATTAAAGGCAAGGGTTTAATGCAGGTTTACAATCTGCTTAATCGCGTGTCCAGTAGTGGTGATAGCAATGTCATTCCGCTCGATAGCAGCATTCAAATTCGTTAAAATTTTTACCGCGCTGGTTTCGACACAGCACGATTTAGGCTACATTTTGACTTTTTTCGACTTTATTTTGCCCATGTTCCACCCAGCCATCGGCGCACAACCTAATTCCTACCCCTGTCGCTACCCTCAGCCTTACCCTTCCCCTTCCCCTCCCCTGAAACAACGGCAGCGCCATTACATTCATTTTTCATGCGTAACTTCAAGCAGGTTAGGGGCGCAAATTGCGGGGCGCAGGTTGCGATGCGCGTTTGTCTATGACCGGTAATGCCCAATATCCCGGTGTGGCCTTGGTTTTACAGGGTGGCGGCGCGCGGGCGGCTTACCAAGTTGGTGTACTCAAAGCGGTTTCTGAAATACTCGGCCATCCGACTGACAACCCTTTCCCCATTATCACAGGCACGTCCGCCGGCGCAATCAATGCGGCAGTGTTGGCGCAACACGCAGACAATTTTGCCGAGGGTGTTGCCGCGTTGCTGCATGTATGGGGCCAATTTACCCCCGACCAGGTGTACCGAACCGATTTGCCAGGGGTGCTTAAAAACAGTGGCAAATGGCTAGGGGCATTTTTATTTGGCGCAATTTCCAAAAATCATAAAGTATCGCTGTTCGATAATTCGCCGTTGTTTAAGTTGGTTCAACACCACGTCGATTTCAAACGCATCACAGCGCATATCGAGACTGGCGTGCTCCGCGCGATTTCGGTCACAGCCTCGGGCTACACATCGGGGCAAAATTGCGCATTTTTTCAGGCTGCACCCGAAGTGCAAGGTTGGCGGCGTTCGCAGCGCGTCGGCATCCGCGTCAGCCAATTTCGGCCGGAGCATTTAATCGCCTCGGCAGCCATCCCGTTCGCGTTTCCGGCGGTCAAAATCAATCGCGAATATTTTGGCGATGGCTCTATCCGCCAGATGGCACCTGTTAGCCCCGCGTTGCATCTCGGTGCAACACGCGTGTTCGTGATTGGCACGGCCAAGCTCGTCAAAGATACTCATGAGCGTATCCACGGCGATAGCTATCCATCGCTCGCGCAAATTGCCGGGCATGCGATGGCGAGTATATTCTTGGATTCATTGGCGGTTGATATCGAGCTGTTGCAGAGGATGAACACCACGCTCAAATATATCGATGACGAAAAATTAAAGGCATCTGGCACCAATTTGCATCATGTCGATGTCTGCGTCGCCTGTCCACATGAGCCGCTGGAAAATCTTGCCCACAAACATGTGGGAGACTTGCCGTGGCCGATTCGCTTTCTAATGCGCAGCATCGGCGCGATGCGCAAGGGCGGCGCAACGCTTTCAAGCTATATGCTGTTCGACCATCGCTACTGCGTCGCACTGATCGACATGGGCTACCGAGACATCATGGCAAGGCGAGAAGAAATACAAATTTTCTTCGATCCCAACGCATGCCCTCTGCCCGCTCAAATTCAGCTACCAACGTTTGATCCGGGGCGGACGGTACAGATGGTGGCAGAGGCCAAGTAATTTAAGTTGGCCTAACGTTACGCCAACAAAATGCGTGATTCGGGCTTGCCATAGCGTGCTTGGATCCATCCGCTAATTTCTTCCACCTCCTCGCCACAAAGTGAATGCTGCATCGGATATTCGCGCCATTCAACTTTATAGCCCTGCGAGGTCATGGCGTCGCGCGATGAGCGGGCGAGCGCGAGCGGAACGATCGGGTCTTGCGTGCCGTGCGCCATCAATATTGGAATGTTGGCATTGGCAACGGTCTTTTCGATTGGCAATGAATCAGCAAGAGTCAAATAAGTCGATAGCGCCAAGATGCCCGCCAGTGGCTGAGTTTGGCGAAGTCCCGCCTGAAGCGCAACTGCGCCGCCTTGTGAAAATCCAGCGAGTATAATTTTGTCAGCTGTCATGCCGCGAGCAACTTCGCGGTCAATCAACCCATCAATGGCCGCTTGTGATTCGCGCACCCCGGCTTCGTCAGGCTTGCGCTCAATTTCATTCATGGCAATATCGTACCAACCCGGCATTACATGGCCGCCATTGATGGTGATGGGGCGGCTGGGCGCTTGCGGGAAGATGAAGCGGAGCGGAAGGTTTTCCGGTAAATAAAGTTCTTTGACAATTGAAACAAAATCCCAGCAATCGGCGCCCAGGCCGTGCATCCAAATGATCGTGCCGCGTGGTTCGGGACCGGTGGTTAGTTCGAGGTGTCGGATAAGGTTGGGCATGGTTTTGTAAGGGTGGTGATGATTTAAATGGGGCGGTGAGAGCGCTTCGCGCACTCGGCGTTGAGGATTCAGCGTTAAGTTGTCTTACCTTCTCATTTGCTACGGATTGCACTTTTTGGACGAAACGCGCTGATAATTTCAGTAACGGTTTCCAAATACGGCCCGCCAATCAAATCAACGCAGTACGGAACAGCTGAAAAAATACCGACTTCAATGGGCTGACCATTGACATCCTTCAACCCTTCCAAGGTTTCTTTGATCGCTTTCGGCTGGCCGGGTAGATTGATGATGAGGCTTTGTTTGCGAATCACCGCCACTTGCCTGGACAGAATCGCCGTTGGCACAAAGCGTAGCGAAATTTGCCGCATACGCTCGCCGAAGCCGTCCATTACCCGATCAGCAATGGCCAAAGTGGCATCAGGTGTCACATCTCGTGGTGCGGGGCCGGTGCCGCCGGTGGTGAGGATTAACGCGCAGCCTTCGGTATCAACCATGTCACGCAAGCTAGCTTCGATCAATTCTTGCTCGTCGGGAATCACGCGGCTCACAAAGCTCAGCGGATTTTTTAACGCGCTAGTTAGCCAACCTTCTAATGCGGGCAAGCCTTTGTCTTGGTAGATGCCGCTGGATGCCCGGTCGCTGACTGAAAGCAGACCGATTTTTACCGGCTCAAAAGCATTAAAAATATCGCTCATGTGTCGCTTGCTGATCCACGCGTCGCCAATTTTCCGTCCTCTTTTGCCTTATCCAAAATCTGCTTGTGCAATGCTTGGTAGAGCAAACGAAAATGCTTCGGCGGGCGCTTGGCGGCGTGGTCATCCTTTGCCTTGGTCACGAAGTTTTCCAAGACCACACTATCTGCCGCCGCAAATTCGTTGACGAACGCCGCAATCGCAGTCGCGTCAGCGATCATCCGATCCCGCCAACGCTCAGCCAGATGGTGTTGCGCCGTTTGCTTTTGGCTTGGCGCTTTGAGCAACTGTAGCTTTTCCAAAATCGGTGCAGCATCGACTTCCCGCATGAGCTTACCGATATATTGCATTTGCCGTTTGAAGCCACCGTGCTTGCTGGGTGGGATGTTTTTGCAATCAAGCACTGCTGTTTCAAGCTCTTCGGGGAGTTCGAGCTTGCGGATCACCTCGGGGGTATAGGCGATCAATTCTGCACCGACTGCTTGCAAAGCAGTACTATCGCGTTTCTTCTGGCTTTTACTGATAAAATTTTCATCATAGTCCGGTGCGGTTTCCGGCGCTTCTTTATTTTGTTTTGAATTTTTTCTCATAATTGTTTGCTTGCTTTCACTGCGTTCACTGCTGTCCCTGCCTTTCCTGCCTTGGCACATTGTTTCATCGTCGAGTCTCGGCGCGAATATTGCCATTAAGTTAAGCCTCTATTTTACCTTACGTTGAGCATATCCTTTGACTGATTCCGCCTCTGTTTCCGCCAACCCGTCCAACACATCCTTGCGTGACCTCGCTGCCTTTGCCCTTGAACGCGCCAAAACACTAGGTGCTACCGCTGCCGATGTGGAGATCTCCACCTCGACCGGGCAAAGCGTCACAGTACGGTTGGGGGAGGTCGAAACAATTGAACACAACCGCGACAAAGGATTGGGCATTACTGTCTATCTAGGCCACCAGCGCGGGAACGCATCCACCACCGATTTTTCGCGTACCGCAATTGAGCGCACAGTGGAAGCCGCCTTGGCGATTGCCAAATACACTGCGCCGGACACTTTTTCCGGTCTTGCGGATATTGAACGCTTGGCTGTGGCCCCTTATCCTGAATTGTCGCTCTATCATCCTTGGAAATTATCAGTGGTCGATGCGACGGAAATGGCAAAGCGCATGGAGGTGGCTGCGTTTGCGGTCGATAAACGGATTAATAATTCTGAGGGCGCGTCGGTTTCCATTTCCGAATCAGATTTTATTTACGCCAATTCGCACGGTTTTATGGGTGGCTACCCGACCACGCATCACAGCGCCAGCACTACCATGATCGCCGGAGCGGACGATAGCATGCAGCGCGATTATTGGTATGCCGTCGGGCGCAGCGAGCATGATTTGGAATCGATGGAGGCAATTGGCAGACGCGCCGGCAAGCGCACTGTGGCGCGTTTGGGCGCGCGCAAGGCGCCTAGTGGCGAAGTGCCCGTGCTGTTTGACGCAACCGTTGCTTCGGGCTTAATCGGCAGCTTTGTCAACGCGGTGAGCGGCTCGTCGCTCTATCGGAAATCGAGTTTTTTGCTTGATAGCATTGGCACGCCGGTTTTTTCGGCCGATGTTTCGATTCATGAAGATCCGTTCGTCATCGGCGGCTTGGCGAGTGGTGCGTTTGATGCTGAAGGTGTCACCACTGTAAAGCGCGATATTGTTAAAGATGGCGTGTTGCAAGGGTACTTTTTATCGACCTACTCGGCGCGTAAATTGGGGCTCGCGTCAACCGGCAATGCTGGCGGTAATCACAACCTAATCCTACGGCCGACGCATAGTGCTGGTCTGGATTTTGCCGGCTTGGTTAAAAAAATGCATCGCGGCTTTATCGTTACCGAGCTAATGGGGCAGAGCGTAAATAGCGTTACCGGTGATTATTCGCGCGGCGCGGTTGGCTTTTGGGTCGAGAACGGCGAGATCGCGTACCCGGTTGAGGAGACGACGATTGCGGGCAACATGAAGGATATGTTGAAGGGTATTGTCGCTGTTGGTAGCGATGTTTTGGCGCTCGGCTCGAAGCAAACGGGATCAATTTTGATTGATCGGATGGCGGTTTCGGGGGAGTAGTGCTGTGAAAAAATCTGTCTCAGAGCGCCGGCAATTTCTCACCAATGCGGCTGCTGGCCTGGTGGCCGGGGCGGCAGCCATTCCAACGCTGAGCGCCGCCCAAACGGCTGCCCAAACCGCTGCGATGCCGGCCATCAAATGGCGGCTTACCTCCAGCGCGCCAAAAAGCCTCGATACGATTTACGGTTCGGCATTGGATATCGCCAAACGGGTTGCCTCGGCCAGTGGTGGGAAATTTCAAATCCAAGTATTCGCAGCCGGTGAGCTAGTGCCCGGCGGCCAGGCGTTGGATGCAGTTAAAGACGGCACCGTCGATTGCGCCCACACGGCACCGTATTACTACGTCGGCAAAGACGCAACATTCGCATTCGGTACGTCGATTCCGTTTGGGATGAACACACGCCAGCAAAACGCGTGGATGTACCACGGCGGCGGACTCGCGTTGATGCGCGAGTTCTATAAAGACTACAACATCATCAACTTTCCAGCTGGCAGTACCGGTGCACAGATGGGCGGATTTTTCCGCAAAGAAATTAGAACGGTTGAAGATTTGAAAGGCGTGAAGTTCCGTATTGCCGGTTTTGCGGGGAAAATTTTGGCCAAGCTGGGCGTCGTGCCGCAGCAAATATCGGGCGGCGATATTTATCCCGCGCTCGAAAAAGGTACGATTGATGCCGCTGAATGGGTAGGCCCCTACGACGACGAAAAATTAGGTTTAAATAAAATCGCCAAATATTATTATTACCCCGGCTGGTGGGAGGGCGGACCCGAGCTGGATTTGTATATTAACTTGCAAAAGTGGGCCGCGCTGCCGCCTGAATATAAGTCTATTTTGGAAGCCGCTTGCGCAGAGGCGAACATTAACATGACCGCCAAATACGATGCGCTGAACCCCGCCGCGCTGCGCAGGCTTGTCGCGCAAGGCGTGCAACTGCGCCCGTTCAGCCGCGAGATCATGGAAGCCTGCTACAAAGCGACCGTCGAAGCGTGCGAAGAAGAGGCGGCCAAGAACCCCAAGTTCAAAAAAATCTACCTGCCCTGGAAATCCTTCCGTGACGATCAGATACTCTGGTTCCGAGTGGCAGAACAAAATTTTGACCAGTTTATGGCGGGCATTAGCAAAATTTCCGTCCCAAAAAAATAGGGTCCTGATGTCGCGTTTTTGTGGCGCGCTTAAATGAAATGACGGTGGGCAAAGCAGCGTGTGCCCTTCATCTGTCACCGCGTGGGCGGCAAGTATTTCTCCAAATTTAAAAAGAAAACCAACATGCCATCCGTCTTGCTGGACCAATTTATCGAAGATGCACAAGCCTGCGCCAATCGTCACACCAGTCCATCAGATTGCGTTGATGTCGTCGCGCCCGTCATGCAGCGACTGTTGGGTCACACCGATTCATTTTTGACCGAAGCGCATTTACGAAGCGATACCGCACAATACACGCGCAATGCGATTATGATGTCGTCCGACGGGTCGCTATCGCTATACGCCTTAGTCTGGTTACCGGGACAATGGACACCGATTCACGATCACGGAAGTTGGGGCGTCGTCGGCGTGGTTGAGGGCCTGCTGGAAGAGCGCAGCTATATTCGCGTCGATGCCAACCGGGTCAATAGTGATAAACGCGACGACAACATCGACCTAGTGCGTGGGGGGGTCTTTTTACTGGCGCCCGGCACGGTCTCTACCTTCGTGCCTAACCCGGATCATATTCACGTGACAGGTGTTCCTGCTGAGGGAGAGCGGACGGTTAGCTTGCATCTTTATGGCCGCAACATGAATAGTTTTTGTGTATACGATTTGGCAAAACGTGCCAGAACGCGCGTGCAATTGGTGCATAACGAAAGTTAAGACGAATTGCTCGCCGAGCCTCGAACACCTCCTTCGATGAGAAAACGCGCGCTGCCTGCACATGGGAAAAATAGTGCCGAACTCGCGACCATGTTGAAAGCACGATTGCCTGAAATTCCGGATTGCCTAATTTTTTATTTTGGCTCGTTTTTCCGCAACTGTTTATGTGCCTTGGCAACCCAATCGCGGCGAGTACGTCGCTACCGCTAGTCTCTGCCTATTTTCAACATCGCCAACATCGCCAACTTTGCCACCAGCGGCCTACAGTTTGTGCGCAAAGACCGGGCAATCGAGGCTACCGTGCAGCGTAGCAAGAGGAAAATCAGCTTTACCAATAAAAATTGAAACACTAGTACTAGCGGGTATTTTGGCGTGTTTGTTCATCAAACGCCTTGTCAATGCTGGTGTTTATTATTGTTCGCCGTTTACGGTTAATGCCCTTGCTTCAAGTTGTCCCTGTATTGAGGCTGACATATTTCCGGATTACCGTGTGCGGTACAAGGCCCGTTGATCCCAGACCAGAAAATTGGCGCCGCCTAAACCAACCGGAACAAAAAATGAAAACACTAATTAGGACCAAGCTTACATTCCGGCTAAAATTTTTCGCCCTGGTGTTCGGGATGGCGGCTTCGGTTCAGGCGCATGAATACTACGCGGCTTCGTTCAAAATCATCCATCCTTGGGCGCTGCCCACAGGGCAGGGCGATACAAATGCAAAAGTGTTTGTTCGGTTTGAAGAAATTTCTAAGTCGGACAAACTGGTTTCGGCGTCATCACCGATTGCGGAAAGAGTTGACATCGTGAGTGCGGCCAAATCGGCGCTCGTAAAATCTGACCCAGTAAAAAAAGTGCCAACAGAATCGACTATTTCAGAACCTGCAAAACCGCCCGTAAACATCAAATCGATTGATCTACCAGCCGGTTCAACAATCGATCTACAGTCAGACGAAATTTATCTAAAAATGGTAAATTTGAAAATGCCACTGCAGCCAACCCGAAGCTACCCAATGACGTTGGTGTTCGAGAATTCAGGCGCGATTACGGTGCAAATTTCAGTTGGTGCGCATTGAGGAAAAACCGAAACGGGATGCGATGGCGTAATCGCATCCCCTCCATGTGGAATTAATCTGGCCCAGAAAAGCAGCTGATATGCAGCAGATAATCTATGAAGCCTGATTCCCATACAAACGAAATTTACCGCCTTGGAAACGCACCGGAACCGTCAGCGTGATGCGCGTGGAATCAGGCGCTGAATTGACGTAGGTGGCTGTCATCTGGCAAATGCCGGTGTTGTCATCGCATTGCGCAACGCTGGCTTCTTCGACACTGACAACAGGGTAAATCGAGTCAAAAGCAAGTTGCGTCGGCGCAGAAGCCACACCATCGGCGTCTGCCTGCAAGTTCGTCTTGAGATCGGTCTTGCGATAACCATCATCTAAAAATGCATCATCAATTAAATCTAAAAATGTTGGGCCATTGATGCTTTGTGGCGCACGCAGACTATCGTTGTAGCTGCTGACAAAACTGGCGATTGAAGTGGACGATGCTTTTTGCGCGTCGGTTGAGTTGTTGCAGCCCGTAACAATCAGGCCCATCAAGGCAGTTGAGCCTAGAAAGGCCAATTTTAGATTAGGTTTTGTTTTCATTTACAGTGTCCCCGTGAAAAGAAAGTGATGAATTGAAACAACGATGTACGGAAAATAACCTAAAAGAATGACAATGCCGCGACAAAACGAAGACAGGGTTTACAGTTCCCGACCCAGATCAATTTTGCGAATGTTGCTGGTAGGTTGACTACAATTTGTCGCAGGTTTGTCATGTTTCTCGGCTATGTTGACGAGGTTGCTGGGGGAAGTCCCGCAAAACGCCAAAACAGCTACGTGTGACATATGCGATTCAATTTCATATTCAGTATTGAAATAAATTTGTAACCAAATTGGGGAGTGGCAAAGATGAAAAATAAGTTCGCGATTCGTGAAGTAACGGTTGTCGTATTGGGCGCATTGAGCGCAATGGCGGTCACGTCCATCACCAATGCCGACCAAGCACAAGCCGCTGAAAAAGCCGCCAATAAACCCGTGGGCAAATACGTAACAGGTGATTTTCATAATCACACCACTTGCTCTGACGGTACATTGTCACTGCAAAAATTGGTTGACAAGTCAGCTGGGACATTTGGTTTAGATTGGTTCGTTCAGGCCGGTCACGGCGGTAGCAGCACCCGTAATTGCACCCTCAAAGAAGACCCGTTTGAACCGGTTCTGCCGGCGCTGGGTTTGACGAACAGCCCTAGCGGCCCGTATCCACCCAACACTTATCCTGGCAGCGGCCAGCCCGCCGGCACTGTCAAAGGTCCCAATCAAACTTGGGTCTCCACTTTGCCCAATGGTGCAGACGGCATTCGCGGTGACTTCATACCCGCACCGACAACAACCAATCCAAACCCAATAAGGGCGATGTGGAAGTGGCAAGAAATTCAGGAATTTATTTACCCAGTCATCGAGGCTGAAAGCCGCGCGCGGAACAAGCCCATTTTCGTCGGGCTTGAGCAAGTTGTTCCCGGCCACGAGCACACCAGCACCGGCATTATCAACGGCCAACTGCCTCCGACCGGCAAAGGTAACGCCGATGCGATGGCGCAGTTTGAATATTGTTTTGACCGTGCTGATGGCGACACTAGCCGCGGTAATCCCAAAGGAACGTCAGTCGGTGCGAGCAACAACTGGGATTGCTCAGTCACGGGCAGCGCCAACAACACGCTGCTTGATGCCAATGCAAAAAAAATTATTATCGCCAGTGGTGCCGGAGCCGGAACACGCGGTCACAACAAAACAGTTGAAGGTGTGAAGTGGATGGGCGCGAATTTCTCGAAAACCAGCTACTACGTGCCAGCGCACCTTGAACGTGCCGGTGCATTCAATCCCGACGGCAACAACGGTTTTAACGTTGAGCATTTGCGTGATTTCAACAATGCAGCCCCAACAGTCGCATTTGGTTTTGAATCAATGCCCGGCCATCAGGCTGACGCGCAGCGCGGCAGCTACAGTCCCAACGCGGTAGCTGGCGGTACATACGGCGGTGTCGGCGTTTATGCTGCCGCGATTGGCGGCGTGTGGGATGCACTGCTGGGTGAAGGCCGCAACTGGTTTTTCTTTGGCAGTTCTGATTATCACAATCGCGGTATTTTTGGCCCCGATCAGCGCGAAAGCACGGCCGACTTTTTCCCCGGCGAATACACCAAAGACTACGTAATGGCACGTACCGGCACCAACAAGCTCGACCCGCAAGCGATTGTAGATGGCCTGCGTAGTGGTAACAGCTATGTCGTTAACGGCGATTTGATCGATCAACTTACCTTCGTGGTTTGCGCGGCCAATCCCGGCATCGTCCGGAAAGCCAGCACAGGCGCGGTGGAAGCCGCAGCGACGGCCGCTGCCGCGAAATCGACCGATGTGAATATCAACGGCTGCGCAACGATGGGCGAAAAATTGGTTGTGCGTACCGGCACGGATCTGGTCGTGTCGATTGTGGTGCGCGATCCACAAGGAACCAATAATTCGCCATACTCGTTCCCGAACCCGTCGCTGAGGCAAGTCAACATTACGCAGCCGCTCAATAAGCCTGTGTTGGATCATATCGATGTAATCGGTGCGAACGTCACCAGCGGGTATATCGATCCCACCAATGCAGCGGCTTACGCCGGTCTGATCAATACACCGGCTGCGACGAACAAAACAGCCGCATTACTTCGCACCTTCAACACGAGTAACTGGACCGCGTTAGCTGACGGCACACGGAAAATGACCTTCCGTATTCCCGCCGTGAAGGTGTCACAGTATGTTCGGCTTCGCGGCACGAATTTACCACCGGCAACGCCATTCGAAACCGACGCATCAGGCAATCCCTTGCTCGACTTTGGTTTGGATGGCAAAGTTGCCTGCGGCGATGCAACTTGCCCGGCACACATGACCACGATCAATGGCGTAAAGTATTCAAGCCTCGACGTGGCCTCATGGGCTGACTTGTGGTTCTATAGCAATCCGATTTTTGTCGAAGTAGTGGGTGGACAAAAGATTGCGGGTATCAAATAGGCGAGGTGTTGTTTGTTGGTGTTTGTTTGCTTTCGCTTGGTGTAGTCTGAAAGTGTTTGAGAGTGTTTGTGAGAGGCGAATGGGGCTGGGTTGCGGTGATTGCTGTGATTGGCAAACATTGTGACGTCAGCCCCGTTTGTGTCGTTTGTGTTGTTTGCGTTCGGCGTTTTTTGCCACAGTGCGGCAAGAAAAGCTTGAAATCGCAGCACTAGTACTAATCAGTTAAATCGAGGCCGTTCTGATCAAGCCCTTAGCATCAATATCAAACTCCTGGCCTGAGACTCCTGCCGCCGAAGCGTTCACGAATGGCGAGGCGGATGGCCCGAACAATAGCAACATCGCCGGCAAGCGAACTGCGCAACTATTGATGGTGCTTTCAGGCTTTGCCGGGCTTTGTTATCAGATGATCTGGACGCAGCAATTCAGCGTTTGGCTTGGGCATGAAATCATCGCAGTGCTGGCAGTCGTCGCGGCGTTTTTCGGTGGCTTGGCGCTGGGCGCACTTGCACTGGATCGGCGTATTTCAGGCAGTGCCAATCCGGCACGATGGTATACGGGTTGCGAATTGGTGATTGCAGTCTGGGGGTTGGTGTTGATATTCATCGTCGACCCCGCCAATTCATGGCTTGCCAGCTTTACCGGCGCACAGCCCTCTGCTCCATGGCAATGGACGGTTGCGTTTGTTGGCACCTTTGTGTTGCTGTTGCCCGCCACCGCGGCGATGGGTGCTACGTTACCAGCTATGCAGAGCGTGACCGAGCGGTTGAGGGCCCGTGGCTATGCTATTGCCGGCTTGTATGCGGCCAACACCTTTGGCGCGGTTCTAGGGGTCTTGGCGACGACGTTTGCCTTGGTGCCCTCAATCGGATTGGCGAACACGACGCTGGTTGCGGTGATGGCGAATCTGCTTTGCGCCTTGATGGCAATCGGGTGGCTGGCCCGGACGCCAGCACTGGCGCGGACGTTGGGCAACAATGCCGCATCGAAAATCGAACCTCTGGTATTGCCGCTCACTAAACCGATGCGCAATACGGACCAGAAAGCAAAGCTCAACACCACGCTATTCGTGACGGGCATGCTCGGGATCGGCTACGAGGTTGTCGTGGTACGCGTGTTGAGCCAGGTAACAGAAAATACGGTCTATAGCTTTGCGATGCTGCTGGCTGTGTATCTGATCGCCACGGCGCTAGGGGCAGCCGCTTACCAACGGCAAACCGCGCGGCAGGAGGATCATCGTGATCTAGGTCATTGGCGCAACCGGCTCTTGCACGGCCTGGCCCTCGCTATTTTGTTGGGTGCCGTTGCACTTTGGCAATGTGACGCCATCAAAATATTTGTGTCGAGTGCGTCGGGCGAAACGGTGGCATCAGCAATGGTCGTTGAACTGGTGCTCGCGATGGCCGCGTTCGCGATACCCGCGTTCTGTATGGGCGCTTTGTTTAGCCACTTATGCGTAGAGTACAAGCTGGTTGAAGACAACAAAACGTGCGGTATTGGCGGCGCTCTAGGGATCAACACTCTGGGTGCAGCAATCGCACCGTGGTTGTTTGGCGTCATGTTGTTTCCATTACTGGGGCCCAAACTTTTATTGGTGGGCATCGCAGGCGTTTACTTGTTATTCGCATTTTTTTCAACCCCGTTCGCGTCAGTACGACCATTATTTTATGTACCTGCAATGGTCGGGTTGGGGATCATGGTCTTCGCCAAACCGCTGATGTTCGTCGACGTCCCGGACGGCGGGCGTTTAGTTAGCTACCAAGACGGCATCGCCGCCTCGGTCAGCGTGGTGGAAGACGCAAGCGGCGTGGCGAGGCTACGCATCAACAATCGCGCCCAAGAGGGCAGTAGCGCGAGTGCGCTCACTGATTCGCGTCTGGCGTATGTCCCTTTGTTGCTGCATTCGTCCCCCAAGTACGCGCTGTTCTTGGGGCTGGGCACAGGTGTAACGGCGTTTGCTGCGGCGGGGTTTCAGACTGCACTAAAAGTCGATGCGGTAGAGCTGTTGCCGGAGGTCATTAGCGCATCTGCTTATTTTACGACTCCAAACAGTAGGAAGACCTTTGGTAGCAATCAGCCGAATATTATTGTTGGCGACGCTCGACGCTACGTTCGTGCCGATCATGGAAGCCACCAGCAATACGATGTTATTGTCGCCGATTTATTTCATCCGGCCCGCAGTGGCGCGGGTGCGCTCTATACCGTTGAGCATTTCGCGGCAATAAACGCTCGACTCGCAGACCAAGGACTCTTTTGCCAATGGCTGCCATTGCATCAGCTTGATTTACCGACACTGCGCAGCATTGTTAAATCGTTTATTACTGTCTACCCGAATGCATCGGCAGTTCTCGCGACGAATAGTTTAGAAACGCCGGTGCTCGGTTTGATCGCGCCGCGAGCTGGGCATGGAGGGCGCGCACAACTGGTGCAACCCAATGGCGCAGAACCAGCCTCATTTGACTTGACAACGCTACGCCAGCGGCTTGCCGACCACGCAGCGCAACTCAAGCCAGCCCACTTGGCTGATGATTTTGCGTTGCTTGGAAACTTTGTCGCGGGAGCGAAATCGCTGCATGCGTTTTCGGCCGCCGCCGCGCTTAATACCGATGATCGTCCCTGGGTTGCGCATCATGCGCCATATGCGACCTATGCACCCCAAGAGCCAGTATCCATGCGGCTTTTGGGGCTTTTGCATGCGCTAAATGTGCAGCCCGACGAGTTACTGGGCGTGCCCACCGCGGGCGATGCCGCTGCCCGTGAATGGCAGCAACGTTTGCGTAACTATTGGTTGGCCCGCGATCAATTTATCGAGGCCGGTGTCGGTGTCCGCCCCAGCAACGATGCGCGCGCTATGTTAGCGCAGGTGCGTGTTCCGCTGCTCAAGATTACGCGCACGAGTGGTGATTTCACCGCTGCATACGACCCCTTACTGGGTATGGCATTGGCGTTGAGTCGTTCCGATTCGTCTGCAGACAAGATGGCGGCAGAAAAATTGCTAAGTGACCTGATTCAAGCGCAGCCCGCGCGGCCAGATGCATCGATGGCGCTAAAGGAATTGCTCAATCGGGAAGCGAATCAAATTGGCCAACCGTCGCCGCAGAGACCGCTTTAAATTCGATAAGCCCGATGAGTCCAATAAGTCCAAAAAACAAAATGGGCGCAATACCCGCAGCAACCGACTTATTTTCAAATGATTTTGTTCCAAAAGTTTACCTTGAAAGGTTTTATCGCTTATGACTTCAACGACGCCCCAAAGCCTGCCGCCAAACCAGTCGCCTCCTGAAGGGGCGCTGCGATCGGAGATGTCATCGGTGTCTCCATCAGTGCCGCTATCCTTTTCGATATTGCAGACTTCTTTCTTACATCAGCTCATTCGCGAACCGCTGCTACATTTTGTGGTGCTTGGCGCGTTGGTGTTTGCGGCTGACTACTGGCTTGCGAGCGGCAAAGCAAATCCAAAAGTTATCACGGTCGGCGCAGAAGTAGATCAGGAGGCCATTGCCCGATTCAAAGGCTCTATCGGCCGCATCCCAACGGCAGCTGAACTGGCGACGCTGCGCGAACGCTGGATCGATAATGAAGTTCTTTACCGCGAAGGCTTGGCGCTCAGAGTCGACCAAGGCGATTCTGCGATTCGTGAGCGCGTTATTTTTAAGGCGCTCAATGTCATGCAAGCCAATTTAACGCTACCGAGAATCGATGAAGAAGGACTCAGCGATTGGTTCGAGAAACACCGTGTCGACTACGACGAACCTACACGTTTTGATTTCCTTGAAGCGGTATTGATCGGTGACAAATCGCCAGAGGCCGTGAAAGCGCTTGTGCGAGCGCTCAATACCGGTGTGCAGAGTGAAGCCCAAAGCGGGCTGCGTGTTTTCAAAGGTCGTCCGCGTAATACGCTGGTGACGAGCTACGGGGCGGATTTTACCAATCAACTCGAAGCGCTGCCGATCGGCGAGTGGCGTGCGCTACCAAGCAAAGAGGGCGTTCACATCGTCCGGCTGGCAGCCACGCAAGCGGGGCTGCCAGCCACGTTTGAAGCCGTGCGGGGTAAGCTCATGGACGATTGGAAAGATGCCACGATGCAGGAGGCGCGAACCAATGCCGTTCGCGATTTGGCCAAAAAATATACGATTAAAACAGAGGTAGCGGAAGAGGCGAAGGTAGCGGAAGAGGCGAGGGTGGCGGAAGCGGCGAGGGTGGCAGAAGCGGCGAGGGTGGCAATAGGCGCGAACACCGCCCCAACTCCCGCCACGGTCCCAGGCCCCGCCCCCACCCCCACGGCGACATCGGCGGGCAAGCAATGACAGGCCAAGAAAGCTTTTTTCGATCAAAGTCACCGCGATGGATATTGCTATTTATCGCATTTTTTGCATTACTAACATTCGCCGCACGTTTTGCCGATGCTCATGAAATCAGCATGGCGGAGCTTGATATGCGCGAGCTATCCAAAGGTGAATTCGTTTGGACTTGGGGGCAGAGCGGCAAAGCCGACAAACCTATTTCGGCAGATTTAAAGCCCTTATGGCCGGAAGGATGCGTGGCAAATGAGCAATCACTCAACTGCCAAAAAAATCCACAAAAAGGTTTGGTTGGCAGCTTTAGTGTGGACGGCGTCGGCAAATCCTATTCCGCCGCGATGGTGCGCGTCTATTGGCTCGATGGCCAGAGCCGCGTCTATACCATCACCGCTGCGCAGCCCAGTGTTTATCTATACGGGGCCGCCGACGATCAGCGTGGGGCAAGAGAGATTGTGGTGGCTTATACCCTGCTGGGGATTGAGCATATTTTGACCGGCTTCGATCACCTACTGTTTGTAATGGGGCTGCTGTTTTTGGTGGGGTTTAATCGCCGTTTGGTTATCACCATTACGGCGTTCACGATTGCCCACAGCCTGACGTTGGCGATTAGTACGTTGGGCTGGCTGACATTGCGCTCCGCGCCGGTTGAGGCAACGATTGCGCTGTCGATTGTGCTGGTGGCGGTGGAGGCACTGAAGCTGCAGCAACCCCAACCCGAACATCATACAAACGAACGCGCCGCCGGACCGGCGCCCGCGACCATCGCGCAGCGCTGGCCGGCGATGGTCGCGTTTGTGTTTGGGCTAGTGCATGGGTTGGGTTTTGCCGGTGCGCTAAAAGAAATAGGCCTGCCCGAACATAACCTGTTCGTGGCATTGCTCACCTTCAATATTGGTGTTGAAATGGGGCAGCTATTCGCGGTGGGTTTGGCTTTTTTACTGGTACGATCATTGTCACGCTACGCATGGTTTGTAATGGCTAGAAGACCGGCGCTGTACGGAATCGGCATCATCGCGAGCTATTGGAGTTGGGGCAGACTGGTTGCAATCGTCACGTAAATTCCTCAGGGGGAATTGAGACGTAGAATTGGGACGCAAATCTGGACAGGACGTCAGGCTTTCACGGCGCACGTTCAGCGAAATTTGTGTGGGTAAAAAGTGGTGCGCCATCGATCGGCAACTACGCGGCCGCCAATTTTATGAACTCAGGCGTTGCCCTTCTGTGGGTGCTGCGCGGTCGTGCGCCACGGACTGCAGACGTTGCATCTGCGTTTGCATCACGGTCTGATTGACGCGTAATTTGAAATTTTTTTAAGGAATTTTAGATGCTATGAATAAAGTGATCGGACTCTTTCCCACACCGTTTATGCATGTTGAAAAATTGCTCGACGAAGCCTTAATCTCGGCTTTGGTGGCGCACTTTCAGGAAGATGCCGTGCTTAAAAATACGAAGTCTGGTCAGCTCTCGCACACCCAAATTTTCAAGCCGGAATCGAGCGAACTATTCATGGCAACCGCGCGCTTGATCGAGCCCAAGCTGGGTGATTTTAGTGAGCTACTATTCGGCGAGCGGCTCGAATGGTTTATCAAAGAAATGTGGGTCAATTTGCTCGAGACCGGCGGGCATCAAGCGATGCACAATCATGCCAATAGTTTTATTTCGGGCGTGGTTTACTTAACAGATTCGCACGCATCCTCTAACACTGTGTTTATGAAAGGTCCCGGCGGGCGCGATTTCGCATTTGGCAATATTCATCAAAACGTGCAGCTCGGCCCGTTCAATGCCGATAAATGGATTGCACCCGATCCGGTGCCGGGCGATATGGTGTTATTTCCAAGCTATCTGTTGCATGAGGTCCCGCCTAATCAAGGCGCCCTGCGGATTTCTCTGGCGTTTAATGCAGTGCCTGAGAGATTGGATTCCTGGGGCTATTCGCTGGCATTTTCGCATGGTTGAGGCGGCACTGAGATTAACGCAATAAACGACGGCATCAAAAGTTTGCACTAATAATGATAGCGGGATCAAACAAGGATGGCTGACCCCGTTCGCTGAGATCGGCCAGCGCCAACACGCTGCGTGGCTATTATTTTGGTCAATAAAAAGCCAACTATTTTCTCCGGAGTGGTTGCTTCTCAATTTGTTTTTCGACTGGGGCCTCGGTTTTTCCGGCGCCCAGTTCCTTCATAATGTCGTCGGCATCAGCGTCGGCTTTTTTATCGATGCCTTTGGATGATTCGGTTGACTTACCGCCCAGCAGTTTCATTAAGTCGCTGTTGCTGGATTCGGCTGAATTATCTGATTGCGATGACTGTTGATCAAGCTGCTGTTGCAGCTCAAATCCCGCTGGATCATTTTTAGCTTCGCTTGTTTTGTAGACCATCACCATTTGCGGGAAGGCGATAACAAGAGCAACCATCAACAATTGGATGACGACAAACGGCACCGCGCCCCGGTAAATTTGTCCGGTTGTGACGGCGGCGGTCATTTTTTTGGTGACGCGATCAACATAGCTTTTAGCCGGTGCGACGCTTCGCAAATAAAACAGCGCGAAGCCAAACGGCGGGTGCATGAACGAGGTTTGCATGTTGATCGCGAGCAACACCCCAAACCACACCAGATCAATGCCCAGTTTGTCGGCCGCCGGTGCCAACAGCGGCACGATGATAAACGCCAACTCAAAATAATCGAGAAAAAATGCCAGCACGAAGATGAGCAAATTCACTGCGATCAAAAAGCCAATCTGCCCGCCCGGCAAGCCAACCAGCAGCTCCTCCACCCACACGTGGCCATTGACACCGTAGAACGTCAGACTAAACACCCGCGCACCGATCAGAATAAACACCACAAATGCGGTGAGCTTGGCGGTCGAATCCATGGCTTGGCGCATCAGCTTGATGTTTAACCTGCCTCGCAACACCGCCATCAGCAGGGCCCCGGTCGCCCCCATTGCGCCGCCCTCGGTGGGTGTTGCGATGCCGATAAAAATAGTGCCGAGCACCAAGAAAATAAGCATTAGGGGCGGCATTAGTACAAATGTCACACGCTCGGCCAGTTGTGAAAGTAAACGTAACCTCAGCCGTTGATTGAGTACCGCTAAACCGAGCGCGACCAATGAACCCACCAGCATCGACGAGACAATGATTTGATCCGTTTGTAGCGGGTTAACTAGCGTTTTATGAATTGCGCTTAATAAGGTGGTGACTACCGTTTTTGCATTGAGTGCAAACAAAACGCTTGCGGCGACTGAAATCAGCAATAACAACACGAAGGAACCATAGCCGCTGGTGTGAGCGCTAGTACCGCCGCCATGGTTTGATTCCATAAACGTCCGAGCCTCAACCGGCAGCGCCGGAACCCATCTGGGTTTAATGAACGCGATTCCAACTACATAACCCGCATAGAGCCCCGCCAGCACTAGGCCAGGGATGAACGCACCGGCGTACATGTCGCCAACCGATTTGCCCAATTGGTCGGCCATGATAATGAGCACCAACGATGGCGGGATGATCTGCGCCAACGTGCCCGATGCGGCGATCACGCCCGACGCCAAGCGGCGGTCATAGCCGTGACGCAGCATGATCGGTAAGGAAATTAAGCCCATTGAAATCACCGATGCCGCCACTACGCCGGTGGTCGCGGCCAGTAGTGCCCCGACAAATATGACCGCGAATGCCAAACCGCCGCGTACTGGGCCAAATAGCTGGCCGATGGTTTCCAGCAAATCCTCGGCCATGCCGCTACGTTCAAGAATCAAGCCCATAAACGTAAAAAACGGAATCGCCAGCAAGGTCTCGTTCGACATTACCCCCCAAATGCGGTCGGGTAGGGCTTGGAACAACGAAGGTGAAAGCAAGCCAAGCTCAATCCCGATCAGGCCAAACACAATGCCATTAGCGGCCAGCGCGAACGCCACCGGATAGCCAAGCAAAAGGAAGATGAATAGCCCGATAAACATCAGCGGTGCCATGTTGTGAATGATGAACTGTGCCATGGGGAATATCATTATTTTTCCACGGCCTGCTGGCTAGCGAGACCGGATTGGTTAGCGTCGCGCCCCACCGCTCGTTCCGGCAAGCTCAAGTCTGCAAGCGCTTCTTCAGTCGATTGGCTATTATCGTCCAGTGCTGGATCGGTAGGATCAACGAGGGCGCCACGCAAAATCGCGACGCGTTTGATAAGCTCAGAAATACCCTGCAAGCTTAATAGCAAAAACCCCATCGGCACTAGCAGCCGTGCCGGCCAAACGATGAGTCCGCCGGAATTGGACGAGGTTTCTAGGGTTTGGAGGGCCGTCAAAAAAACCGGCCACGATAAAACTAAAATCAGGAGCGCCATTGGCAACAGAAAAAACACAGTGCCGAAAATATCAATCCAAAGCTGCGTACGGCGCGACCAGCGGACATAAACCACATCAATCCGCACATGCGCATTATGGAGCAGGGCATAGCCGCCGCAGAGTAAAAATACGCCTGAAAACAACACCCATTGCAGCTCCAGCCAGGCGTTTGAGCTGGCATCAAACAGCGAACGGCTAATGGCATTGCCCGCACTCACCAGCACCGCGATCAGGATCAGCCAATACGCGAACTTGCCGACGTGGTTATTGAGCCAATCGATGGCGCGCGATAGTTTAAGGAGGGTCGGCATTGGTGCAAGGATCGCTGATGGCGAGCGTGATGTCGAATTTGTTGGGAATTGCATCGGCGAAGAGAGTGTCTGTTAATTTTTGTGTCACACGTACGGTCCTGGGGTTCGCAGACGAAAATGTAATGCTGCATCTTTACAGTTGCAATGCAATCTCATCATCGCCAAACCAGTTCTGATTCAAACCATTGACTTAGATTAAGACGATTATAGTTGGTCTTGCTTAAAGTCATGGAATGCCGCGTTTGTGCATCATTTTTACTGGCGTTATCGTTGTCTTTGAAAATATTTTTTGCGTCGTTTTTTGGCGACAGTCGCAGTTTGTTACAAAATCGGATTCATACTTTGGTCATCAGCGATCGAAGATAGCCGTTGATCATGTGTTGGTTAGATTGAGCCGTTAAAGTTTTGTGCTGAAGTTTTGTTGAATCTGCAATTGAATTCGGCTCGTACAACGTAAATCGCCAATGAAAACCGACAAAAAAAGTCAGTAATTTAGTGAGCAGTTCGACAGACGCAGAGCGCAAACCAGATTAAGGTGTTTCATGAAGTATTTCTTAACGGGCATATTTATCCAAAGCAAATTGTTGCGGGCAACGGCTATCTTGCTTGCCTGCGCGGCGTCAATGGCATTCATCAGCGGGACGGCCAGCGCGCAGGTCGGAAATGCTGCCAACGGGAAAGTTATTTACGACGGCAATAGTTGTGCAAACTGTCATGGGAGTCCGCCCGACAGTCGCGCCCGGGTGGCGGGTAATAAGCCCTCGGTGCTGACGCAAGCGTTTCTGAACATTAACCAGATGAACGTTTACCGAGGTGTATTTTCAACATCCGAGTTAAACGATCTCGCGGCCTATTTGGCCAACCCCAATATAACGCCAGTCCCAACTGAGCAGTCGATTTCGTTTCCGAGTGTCGCGCCAACGCCAATCGCCCAAGGTAGCCTCACCCTTGCCGCGCCTATCGCCACCTCCGGTTTGGATGTAACGATGGCGGTCACCACGCCGAACATTTGCACGCAAGTCGGCAAGACCCTGACTCTGTGGCTGAGCGGAACTTGCAAAATCGCCTATGACCAAATCGGTGGTCAAGTTGGAACTACCACCTATGCGCCGGCACCACAGGCCGTACAGAGTATCGTCATCTCTGCACCAACACCCGTCGCACTCTCCAAACGTGGCGGCATCGATATCGAAGGTAATGGTAAAAGCGCCATCGTAGTCCGCTCCGTCGTAGGTCAGAACGCGCAGCTACAAGCAGGGCGCTTGGCATTTGGCGTGTTGACGTTCACGCCAATGGTGGATCCGACTGCGGATTTCCGCTTAGTCGGCATTACTGATTTTGCCGGCAATGGGAAATCTGATATAGCGATTCAAAACTTAGTCACGCCGGGCGAGTTTGGTGAAATCCGTACGTGGACTGATTTCCTACCCAATACTGAAGCTCGGTTGCGTGATGTGAAGCGGGTCTGGGATGTGCAGGCGGTTGGCGATCTGGATGGCGATGGCTTGGGTGATCTGGTTTGGCGCTATGTCGCTGCCGATCCTCGCGATACCGGCGTCTCTTATATTTGGTTTTCCGTGCCGGGCGGTGTGCCAGAGGTTCGCAAACGCGGCGGTGCGCCGCTGGACTGGACGCTCTTGGGTGCAGCCGACATCAACTACGACGGTGCTGCCGATATGATTTATATCAGCCCTACCAAGCAAATCCGGGTGCTCATGGCCACCCTCAACCGCACCTGCGCCAATTTGTTGGTGGGAGATATGCCGGCGGGCTTCGCAGCATTGAAATTTGCCGATTTTACCGGTGGCCGTCGCGGCGACATTTTAATGCGTAATCCGACCACGGGCGCGGTCACGATCATGTCGCTCAACGCGGCGGGCTACACCTTACCGGCGGGTGTCGTCACGACCGATCCAAATGCCTCGTGCTCGTCAAGCAACTTGATCGTCGCAACCCGATCACGCACCTTGATGGCTGCCACCAACCCGACTTGGAAGTTCTATGCATCCGGAGATCTTGATGGCGACGGTATCATGGACATCGTTTGGCTATTGCCCGACAACACCCTCACAGTTTGGCTGATGAATCCGAATAACAACGAGCCGACGGTATTGAACAATGTTGGGACGGCACCCGCTGGATTTACCGTGTTTCAGCCTTAATCTAACAAGCTCCAACAATCTCCAACAATCTCTAACATTCTCCAACATTCATTTTTTGATTCTGCCCGCGCGCCATATACGCATCATAAAATCAGTATGAAAGAGTCAACCTAATGTCGCGAACGATTCGATTTTTTGGTTTATGTGTCATTGGGTGCGTCATTTGTTTAACCACCGGTTGCGCGAATGTATCTCCATCACAGCGAGGCATCCATGCCAAGCCTGATATGCAGTTTGATTCCGATGCTGCCAATACCAAAATTACCCAGCACACCTATGCCAGTAAAGAGGGCACAGCGGGCGGACGAGCGACCGGTGGTGGCGGCTGCGGTTGCACATAAAAATAACTAAACATAAGTGCTGGAGCGCGTTCTCAGTCAAAAGTGCCTCAAGAAGCTCGCCAATACTAGGGTTCGTCATTTGAAAAATAAAAAACTTAAATCGCCTGCATCGCCAAAAGCGTCACCTGTTTCAGCTTTGCATAGCGCGTCTAACGCGTTTATGGTCTTGATGTCCGCCGCGATGGCCTTGCCGATTGTGGCTATTCCGTTGATGAGCCATGCGGCAGAAACGCCATCTCCAAATGTGGGTGAAGCGGCTGCTTCGAGCACCAATGCAAACCCAACCGCAAGCCCAGCTGCAAGCGCTGGTGCTCCGCCGTTGCTACCAGCCGGCGCGGTAGTTGGCGTCCGTGCGCTCTACTATCGTGAAACCGGTGATCGGATGAAAGTGACCGAGCCGGTGGTGTGGGTCAAATCGCCGGTTGGGGACTTGTGGGAAGTGAGTGCCAGTGCAACGGTCGATATCGTTAGCGGCGCATCGGCCATCTACGTCTCAAACCAAACCGGCAAGCCAGTGCAGATTTATACCGGGGCATCGATTACGGATCGACGAAAAGCCGGCGATGTTTCCGTCAAGCGCCGTTTTGGTGAATTCAACGAAAATTCATTGGGCGTTTCCCGCACCCAATCGGCCGAAAGAGACTATCGATCGGATGCCACTGGTGTGAACGCAAGCTTTGATTTCAACGAGCGCAACACCACCCTTGCGCTTGGCTATGGTCAAAGCAATGATCGCGTGCGGTCGGTGACGGATCAAACCCTCAATGAGCGCCGCGATTCACGCGAATATTTGTTTGGCGTGACGCAATTGTTGGATCGTTATTCGTTAGTGCAGAGCAATTTGGCCTATACCAAACAGAAGGGCTATTTGAACGACCCTTATCGTCTCACCGTTGCATTTTTTACAACATCGCCGCGTCTTAATTTTGTTGACGATAAACGCCCCGATTCGCGCGAGCAATGGGCGTGGCTCACGCGCTACAAACGCACACTGCAAAGTACATTGTTAAATGAGCAGGCCGTGGTCTCAGCCGAATATCGCTACTATCACGACGATTGGGGCGTTCGCTCGCATACGCTGGCGGGAAGCTGGCTTCAGACGCTCAATGAACAATGGAAGGTCGAGTTGGGGCTACGCTATTATTCGCAATCAAAGGCTTATTTCTATCGCCCCGAATTAACGTCGCGTCCGTTTCCGATGTTTACTTCAAGCGATCAGCGGTTGGCAAGTTTTGGTTCGCTTGAGCCTTCGTTGAAAGTCATTTATCAGTTCAACGATGCCGATTCATTAGACCTCGGTGCATCACTTTACCGGCAGCAATGCAATTGGAAATTGGGCGGTAGTTGGACGCAATCTTATGAGCCGTTACAGGCGCTGCTTTTGAACGCGGGTTATACGCATCGGTTCTAGTAGATCGACTTCGCTTTAAATTCCAACAATATTTGGTCGTAAAAAAGCCGCGTGATTGCTCACGCGGCTTTTTTATCTTTTACTACATGACTACTCTCTTGTGCGCCAAGAGGGGTGATCTGGTTTTTTGAAAACCATTTGGGTACTGAACCGGGTGAATTGCTGCTTGGCGGTCGCTAAACAGTGTTCACTTTTCATCGATTCATGCTGAATTGTTTGCTGCGGTGCTTGTTACGTTTAAATTGCGATCTTCGCTGCATTGCTGGTAAAACCACTTTGCTCGCAAGGGCTTCTTTCGGCTGTGATGCAGTTCACTATTCACAATCTTTAACAGAATGGCTGTTTCACCGAGCGAGATGCCGAGCGTGATAAACTTTCATTCTCAAAATTGTTAAAAACTGTGTCGGAATTTACGCTCAAAAACAGCCTCGACAACTGAACAGCGTTAAAGAACTCCCGAGAACTTCAGAGAACTTTAGAGAACTTTAAACAGCGCTGAAGAGCGCTCTAGGGCGCTGTAAGGCGTCGGTGAATTAAACCGTTAACTTGAACCTGTGAATTGAATCTGAATCGATGGATATTCAATCCCTTATTATTTTGCTGTTGCTGCTGGTCATCGCCTTATCGATTTTGGCGGCGTGGTTTGGTATGGCGTTGAAATCGAAAATCGATACTATGCCAGCGCTGATGGAACGTGATCAGGAGGCACGCCACCGACAAATGCTGACTGACATTGCTGAAGGTTTGGCGCAGCAGGGCAATCGTATTTCGACGAGTCAGCTGGATGCAGCAGAGCGGCTTCGCACTGCCGTTGGCGGCGAGCTGGATAAAACGCGCCAATCCCTAGCCGCACTACAGACCGAACAATCGCAAAGCCTGACAGCAAGCCGCGAATCGCTGATCCGCGAACTGGCTTTACTGACAAGCGATCTTGGCAAAAAACAAGATGCCTTAAAAGCTGAAATGTTGAGCAGCACCTTAGAGAAGTTGGCCGAGCAGGCGCGTTTGCAACAAGAAGCGCTCCAATTCACGATGCGGACGGCGACCGCGCAAGTAAAGGAAACGATTGATGCGCTCGCCAAAACTAACGACACACGCTTGGCCGAAATTAGCGGCAAGGTCAACGAGCGTTTGGACGAGGGCTTCAAGAAAACCAACGAAACGTTTGTCAATGTGATTGCGCGTTTGGCGACAATCGACGAGGCGCAGAAAAAAATTGATGGCTTAACGACCAACGTTGTCAGTCTCCAGCAATTGCTGGGCGATAAGCGCTCGCGCGGCGCTTTCGGCGAAGTCCAGCTAGAAACAATTGTAAAAAATGTATTGCCCACCAGCGCCTACGATTTTCAATACACATTTCCAAATGGGGTGAGGGCAGATTGCGTGTTAAAGCTACCCGAGCCGACTGGCTTGATCGCGGTGGATTCCAAATTTCCGTTGGAAAATTATGAGCGGATGTTGTCCGATGGTGAAGACCGTGCCACGCCTGCTGCGTTTAAATCGGACGTCAGGAGACATATTGATGATATCTCGAGCAAATATATTATTCATGGCCAGACGGGTGATGGCGCCGTGATGTTTTTACCGGCGGAGGCTGTGTTTGCCGAAATCCATGCGCACCATCGTGATCTGGTGGAATACGCTGCGCGCAAGCATGTTTGGATTGTTTCGCCGACGACAATGATGGCGGTTTTGAATACCGCCCTAGCCGTGCTGAAAGATGTCGAAACCCGCAAGCAAGTGCATGTGATCAAAGACGCGCTTGGCAAGCTGGGCGCGGACTTTGGGCGTTTTCAGTCGCGGATGGATGATCTCGCCAAGCATATCGGGCAGGTGACTAAAGATGTGGAATTGGTACACACCTCAAGCCGTAAAATTTCGGATCAATTCCAAAAAATTAAAGATGTAGAGTTGGAGCCAGAGGCACTGGCCTCCAATGGGGTTGAGCCCGTTTTTCTGGAAGCTGATGCAAAGCCGGTGTTGTCTGTTGTGAAAAATGGCGGTGCCGACGTAAATACGGAATCAAAATTATTTTAATCGTGAGGAAGCTATGTTGTCGTCAATTTTACGTTTTAAAAACACCAAATCGTTCTCGGTTGTCGCCATTAATGCAATGGGCGCCATGACCTTAGCGGTAGGGCTGGCTGCGAATGCCGAGCCGATCAAGTATCCCAAAACCAGAAAAGCTGATCAGGTTGATACCTATCACGGCACCAAAGTTGCCGATCCATACCGTTGGTTAGAGGATGACAATAGTGCTGAAACCAAAGCGTGGGTTAAAGCGCAAAATGAGGTGACGGATAAATTTTTGAACGCCATTCCGCAACGTGAGGCGATTAAAAAACTCTATACCGATATTTATAATTTTGAAAAATTTGGCACACCGTCGAAGGAAGGTAAACGCTATTTCTGGACGCGTAACGATGGCCTGCAGCAACAAAGTGTGTTGTACACCGCACTTTCGCTTGATGGATCGGCGGAGGTAGCGATTGACCCCAACACGCTTTCTAAAGACGGCACGGTCGCATTGAGCGGCACGGCCCCCAGTCGCGATGGTCGTTACCTGGCTTATGGCACGGCAGGTGCCGGCTCTGACTGGCAGGAATGGCAGGTGCGTGATCTAACGACCGGCAAAGACTTGGCTGATAAAATTAAATGGGTGAAATTTTCCAGTGCCGACTGGACGCCGGATGGAAAAGGTTTTTTCTATTCTCGGTACGACGCGCCGAAGGAGGGCGCCGCATTAACGGGAAGTAATTTCTTCCAAAAACTCTATTACCATCGCTTGGGCGAGGATCAGGCCAACGATGCGTTGGTATATGAAAACAAAAGTGAGAAGGAATGGGGCTTTGGTACGACCGTGAGCGATGACGGAAAATTTGTCAGCATTTTTGTCTGGAAGGGATCGGGCAACAAAAACGGTTTGCTGGTAATGCCGCTAAAAAACGGCTCCTTTACCAAGGCAAAAGTTAAAACGATCACACTGGATTTTGACGCTGAATATACCCCGATTGGCAGTCATGGCAATACCTTGTGGATCAAGACCGACAGAGATGCGCCTCGCGGCAAGATCATGGCAATCGATTTGAATAAGCCTCAGCGCGCCAATTGGAAAATGATTGTAGCCGAAGCCACGGATACCCTGACTGGCGCAGGTGCTGTTGGTGGAAAACTATTCGCTGAGTACTTAAGAGATGCAGTCACCAATGTAAAAGTCTACGCACCGGATGGCACGTTTGTTCGTGAGGTCAAGTTGCCGGGTGTTGGCACGGCCAGTGGTTTTGGCGGGCGCTTCTCAAATAATGAAACGTTCTTCAGCTACACCAGCCTCACGACACCGGGCGAGATCTATCGCTACGATGTGGCGAGCGGCAACGCCACGCTATTCAAGCGCCCCAAAACTATTTTCAATCCGGATGAGTTTGAAACAAAACAGGCTTTTGTGAAGAGCCGCGACGGTACCAAATTCCCGATTTTTATTGCCCATCAAAAAGGCCTGAAACTTGATGGCACTAATCCCACTATTTTGTATGGATATGGTGGCTTTAATGTTTCGATTACCCCGGCTTATGGCGTGACTGCGGCGACTTGGATGAAGATGGGCGGCGTATACGTTACGGCCTCGATTCGCGGTGGTGGCGAATATGGCACGGCATGGCATCAAGCCGGTACAAAATTAAAAAAGCAAAATGTGTTTGATGATTTTATTGCGGCTGGTGAATGGCTAGTTGCCAACAAATACACGCAACCAGCGAAGCTGGCCGTCAACGGCGGCTCGAACGGCGGTTTGCTCATAGGTGCAGTGGTTAATCAGCGGCCCGATTTGTTCGGTGCAGCGGTGCCGCAGGTGGGCGTGATGGATATGTTGCGATTCCATAAATTCACGATTGGCTGGGCTTGGGTTTCGGATTATGGCTCCTCGGATAATGCCGAGGAATTCGCAGCGATTTTCAAATATTCGCCGCTGCATACCATTCAATCCGGTAGAAAATATCCACCGATGTTAGTCACGACAGCCGACCATGATGATCGTGTCGTTCCAGCGCACAGCTTCAAATATGCCGCCACCTTGCAGGCGGCGGACACCGGCGACGCGCCCAAGCTGATTCGTATTGAAACCAGCGCCGGACATGGTGCGGGCACGCCGACCTCGAAGTTGATCCAAGAGCGTTCGGATATGTTGGCGTTTATTGCCAATGCATTTGGCATGGCTGTGAAGTGAGGAAATGCGGCGTTTTGGGTATGAACTGTTCCCTCCTTCGCTGTTGATTCAGCGCAGGCGCGGTTTTAGCAAAATCTGATAAATTTAATCGATGAAAATTATCGCATTCGCAGGCTATTCCGGTAGCGGCAAAACAACATTGATCGAAAAAATCATTCCCTATTTGGTGATGGAAGGTTATCGCGTCTCGCTCGTCAAGCATGCGCATCACGAGTTTGATATTGATCAGCCGGGCAAAGATTCCTACCGCCATCGCCATGCGGGCGCGAGCGAAGTATTGGTCTCATCAAGCCAGCGATGGGCGATAATGCATGAATTGCGCGGCGCCCCGGAACCCAGTCTGGAAGCGCAGCTTGGGCATTTAAGCCCGTGCGATGTGGCGATTATCGAAGGTTGGAAAAATCATGCGATGCCCAAGATTGAGGTGCATCGCAAACTAAACGACAAGCCGTTGTTGTTCCCTGATGATAAAAATGTGGTGGCGGTTGCCACCGATGAACCGTTGGCAACAGCACTACCACAGTTTGATTTGGATGATGCCGAAGGTATTGCGAAATTTGTGATGATGCATTTGGGTTTGCGAAAGCCTACGTTGCAAGTCGTGAAATAATTTTCAAACCAAGCCGGCAACCACATGGTCAATATATTGTATTTTGCAAGTCTGCGCGAGAGGGTTGGACTGGCCAGCGAGGCAATTGCCCTGCCAGCAACGGCAACGGTAGCAGGATTGATTGAAGTGTTGCGTGCTCGTGGTGGAGAATGGATCGATGCATTGGGGGCCAACAAGCCTTGGCGCGTCGCTGTGAATCAGGACATGGCACAGCTGGACACACCGTTAAAAGCCGGCGATGAAGTTGCGATTTTCCCGCCGGTTACCGGCGGCTAACGGCGGCTGACAGCGGATCGAAACAACAAAATATGTCGACAATTCGCGTTCAAACGCAGGACTTCGATCTTGCCGAAGAGTTGGTTGCGTTGACGGGAGGGGATGCCCCCCAACCGGTCGGGTGTACCACTCGAAACCCCTGCATTGGCGCGGTGGTTAGCTTTATCGGCCTCGTTCGCGATATCAACGATGGCGTTGGTGTCTCGGCGCTCACGCTGGAGCATTATCCGGCGATGACGGAGAAAGCGTTGGCGCAAATTGTTGCTGATGCCGAGTCGCGTTGGCGCCTGCTAAATTGCACGGTGATTCATCGTGTTGGTGAATTGAAACCAACCGATCAGGTTGTGCTTGTGATGGTTGCCAGCGCGCACCGCGGTGATGCGTTTCAGGCGTGCGAATTCATCATGGATTATTTGAAAACCAGCGCGCCGTTCTGGAAAAAAGAGCGAACGTCTGACGGTGAACGCTGGGTCGATGCACGTGCGAGCGATGATGATGCTGCAAAAAAATGGCAAAGTAGCGTATGACGCTTATTGGAAAAATCTCATGACTGAACGTACATCACCGTCCCACCAAGCCCGTAACGTGCTGGGCAATCCCCTGGAGAGCTGCTGTACATCGCCGATAACTGGCTACTATCGCGACGGCTTTTGCCACACCGGCCCGGACGATTCGGGATCGCATACCGTTTGCGCAAAAATGACTGCCGCGTTTCTATCGTTTAGCAAAAAAATCGGTAATGATCTCTCTACCCCACGGCCCGAGTACGGGTTTGTTGGTTTAAAACCTGGCGATAAATGGTGTGTCTGTGTATCGCGTTGGGAGGAGGCATTTATGGCCGGTGTGGCGCCGCCTATCGTGCTCGAATCAACTCATGAGCGGGCGCTGGATGTGGTGGAGTTGGCAGAGCTACGGGCGCATGCACTAGTTTAGAAGGTTGCTAGGTATGAACATATGTGCAAAAAGGAAGGCTAATACGCAATAAAAAACCCTATACAATCAGTCGTATAGGGTTTAATGTGGAAGTAATTTCTGTTAACAACTGGCGGAGAGGGTGAGATTCGAACTCACGGTACGGTAGAACCGTACGCCAGATTTCGAGTCTGGTGCATTCGACCACTCTGCCACCTCTCCGATTACAGGTCTTTTCTTACTCTCTGGACAATACAACACCCGTATTATAGCCGTAGCAACAACGTTAGACAAACCCATGCTAGGTAATTTATTGGCGTGAGGCGTAAAAAATGCATAAAAAGTGCATAAAAATATACATAAAAATATACATAAAAATATGGATGGGGATGTGATGCTTGATGATCTAGACAAATACGTTCGATACGTACGAAGCAATGTCCACGTCTCGCCCCGAGACAATAGATGACAGTACGTGGTTTCTAAGCCGGTATCCTGTCGGCAAGCTTTATCGGCCACGAGTTATTAGCCTGAAGGTTAATTTGTGTGAATAGTGGCCTGGTTAACATAAGTTAGTGCTGGAATAGGATATTTTCAACGATGATTCTGACCATAAACTTTGGCGAATACCAGCCATAGATTAGTTGAAAGTTTAATGTTTTGATTAGAGGGTATCGATAGAGACGGCAGCAACCACAGCAATCGAGGGAAAAGCACAGTAGCGGTTTAGACCATCCTTTGAATTTGTTTGGTTTCCAGTCAATCCCACGAATGTGAAGAACACAAGGATCATGATGCAATTTAAAAGTCATAAAAATGAATTGAAGCAAACATTCAGGCTAGTGGCAGCTACGGTATTTGCTGTCAGCGCGTTCGCCGCGCACGCGCAATCCTCTGTACCGAGATTGGTGCAAAGCGCCGCCGAAAAATCGACAAAGCAGGTAACGAACCAAGTGGTTCAGGCCGATAAGTCTTCCCCAGAAGCGATCGAAGTCAAATTGGTGCGAAACAAAATTGTGAATGAAAACGGTAAAGAGGTATTGCAAGCTGCCGAAACGGCAAAGCCTGGCGAAATTCTCTTAGAGTCAGTGACGTACAAGAATTTATCAAAAACTACCGTCACAAAACTGGAAGCCACGCTGCCAATCCCGTTGAATACAGAATTTCAATTAAACTCAAACAAGCCTTCAACTGCCCGTGCTGTTGCCAGTACCGACGGCACCAACTTTCGCCCAATGCCGCTTAAACGTAAATTAAAACAAGCGAACGGTGTTGAAGTTGAACAATTAGTTCCGGCCAGCGAATATCGTTTTTTGCGCTGGTATCCGGGCGAGCTCGCTGCCGGTAAATCGGTGACTTACTCTGCCAAATTTAAAATTGCCGATGACCGGCCTGCGGCCGTGGGCACCAAATAACCCCGCCCAATTGTTTTTTAGTTTTGCGCCATTTTTAACGTTGATTTAACTTTTTAACCACGATTGAGATAACCATGAAACCAACCAACATTGCATACGTTGAACCAAGAAGCCGCCTGAGCGTCATTTGGCTGCGCAATATGCTGACAGCAATGATGATTGCCTTCATGGGATCGTTTTTTGCCATGCAGATCAGTTCAGCGATTGCCGCGGTCACCCCGGCAGGCGCGGTCATCGGCAACCAAGCGTCTGCTACCTATAGCGACGGTATTGCTTCCCGATCAACTTCGTCGAACACGGTTCAGACGACAGTCGCGCAGGTGAAATCATTTACGCTGCTTCAAACCGGTGCCAAAACAGTGCCACCTAACCAGCAGGTTTGTTATCCGCACAGCATCAACAACACTGGTAATGGTGCAGATACCTACGCTCTGAATGCACCGACCACAGGTGGCGCGTTTGCGCATACCGCGCTGGCCTATTACGCCGACAGCAGCCCGCTCGACGGTCAGCCCGATAACGGCACAGCGATTACAACAACCGGTGTGTTAGTCGCCGGCGCTACATTCAACTACGTGGTTTGCGGAACTACGCCAGCAGGAGCAATGCCGGGACAGTTAGGTACGATTATCGTTTCGGCGACAGACACCAATACACCAACAGTGACCACACTCACTGCTGCTGACACAACTACAATCGGCACCGCATCAATTAACGTCACCAAGAAGTTGTCCAGTGTTCCGCCACCCGGCAATACGCCAGTTTCGACCGGACCTAGTCCAAACGCGGGCCCTTTGTACATCATTCTCGATTACACCAACGCGGGCTCAGTTACCGCGACCAATTTGTTGCTCACCGACGCACTGCCAGCCGGAATGTTGTACGTACCCGGTTCTGGCCGTTGGACTGCAAGCGTAACGCCGCTGACCGACGCTGCCGGTGGTGACCCCGCAGGCATTAACTACACTGCACCGCTCACCGCCGTTAACGGCACCATTAGCGCTACCGTTGCCAGCGTTCCAAACGGTACATCCGGAACCGTTTATTTCCAAGTCACCATTGCGGCGAACGTGCCTGTCAGTACACTGACTAACACAGCCCAATTCGGCTACGACTACACCTACTTCAACCCAACCACGATGATGAATGTAAACGTGACGGTGCCGCCTGCAAACAGCAACCCTGTCCAGTACACGGTTGTTCAGGTTGCCGCTGTTGCTGCTAACGGTTCCGCAACGACAACGGGCTTGACGGATGCTGAACCCGTCACTGTTGGTGCCGCAGCACCAGGCCAGACCATCACGTTTACCGATTACGTTTGGAACAACGGCAACGCAGCTGATGGCTTCGATATTTCGATTCTAAACACGCCGCTGAATGGTTCGGGCTGTAATCCGGCTAGTGTTGTAGCGAATGCTTGTACTTTCCCAGCGGGGACTACCTTCCAAATCCAACAATCTGGGGGCGCGACATCGCTTCTCAATAGTGGCGGCAACGCTTCGCCGGATACCGGCACCATCCCCTTACCGGTGGCAGGTGCTTGTGCTGCACCATATATTGCGAGCGCTTCATTGCCTGTTCGCTGCGGTTATGCTGTGGTTGTTACCGCAACACTTCCGGCTGGTGCCGCGCCGGGTAATAACGGTGGTAGTGGCTACAAGGTTGTTTTGCAAGCGCAGTCGTTTTTTAACCCTGCGGTAACTGACACAGTACCGAATGCGCTGACGTCTGTTTCCGCGAACTCGGTGGATATCACCAATAACGCTGCATTGCCGACAACAGTTGGTAACGGAAGCGGCCCAGAGGACAACGCGGTTAAAGTCACCAACACCGTAACCCCATCGCCGTCAGCGTCTACCACAACACGCTTCACCCTTTTTGTGAATAACACTGGTGCAACATCTGCAATTTATAACTTTAATTATCAATGGCTGACCACGCCAGCCGGCGTTGGTTTGACCGTTGCGCCGGCTGGCGTGGTCGGTTCTGCAACAACTGCCAACAATGCGCTCACGGGTTGGTCGGTGGTTTTCAAAGATAGTGCGAATGGGTCGGATTGCTTAGCTCCGTTGGCAGGTTCGATATCGTCAACTGGCGCGACTCCTATCGCGGCGGGCGGCAGCAAGATTGTTTGCGCTGAAATTGTTGTGCCTGCGGCCAGTGCAGGCAGCCCACCGGGAACGCCAACTTATGCGCCACCCGGTAACTATGCCATTCAGTTTGGCACGTCTCAGCAGGGCAGCCCAACGGTGGCTGATACCATCCGCGATCAAATTACGTTGAATCCTGTTCACAACGTAACCCTCACACCAAACGGCGCGCAGAACACGGTTCCAGGCGGCGTCGTGACTTACGTGCATACGCTGACCAATAGCGGCAACGTACCTGAGACGATTACCTTCCCAGCTGCGTTAGGTCAGACCAACAGCCAGACGCCGACGTACACATGGACCTCCAGCGCCTATATCGATACCAACGGCAACAACGCCATCGACGGCGCCGACACATTGATTTCAACCGGTGGCCCTGCAACTAGCATCACACTTCAGCCAAACGAGACTCGTACTATTTTGGTCTCGGTTTCAGCGCCGATGGCTGCCGGTAGCCCACCTAATTTGACACAAACGACGGTGACTTATAACGGTGGTGCCAGCACCGCGACCGCGACCGATACGACAACATTGACCGCCGGTTTGAAGCTCGATAAGTATCAACAACTCACCAACTGTTCTGCTACCCCAACCGGAGCGCTGCCTGGTTCATGGACAAATATGGCGATTGCTGCCGGCGTGAATACACGGCCGGGCAGCTGTATCGCCTACTTGATTGTTGGCACAAATACGACAGGGTCAAATATCACCACAATCGTGCTCTCGGATGCTGTTCCTGCGAATACGGTATTGGAAACAGGTTGTGGTGCGCCTACCGCAACCGGGCCGTTGGCGATGGTTGGCGCGTATGCAAACGGCTTCACAGGTACCGTTACCGCTCAATCATCACCATTGGCTAGCACACCGCTATTGCCCGCCGGTACAGTATCGATGCAGTTCTGCGTAAAAATTAACTAGAGGTTTCTGAACGGTCCGCTAATGTTGTTCAGCCTAGCTTTAGAGCAATAAGACGGGAGACTACATCTCCCGTTTTATTGTTTGGCTTTGGATGTCAAACTTTGCAAATTGCAACTCGAACGTGATGTAGTTCGCATCAGTATTTTGATGCATCAAATAAAATAACTTAATGCCAATAACGAGCTTACCCGTCCATTTTATTGCCGTCCCAACCGCGCCAGGTGCGTGGGTAGCAAAGCTCATTCTCAGTTTGTTGATGCCAGCAGTTGTGTTCGTTTCAATGCCATTACATTCGGCTCCAACCCCTGCCGGAACGGTCATCTTTAACTCGGCCTCCAGCACGCAAACCACGAGCCTTGGCGCACAGAGCTCGTCAACAAATGCGGTCACCGCTGTGGTGGCAGCGCCTGCCGTGGTGGGGACACCGACCCTGACGAAATTCTTTGATCGTCCCAGCATGGCGCCGGATCAATTTGCGGCAATATCATTTGTTGTCACCAATGTCGCGGGCAATCCTGCTCAGGCTGGTATCAGCTTTATCGATACACTTCCATCAGGCCTGCTGTTGAGTGCAGGTTCCGTCGTTACTTTTTCAGGATGTGCCGGCATCAGCAGCCTTGTGCAGCCGAGCACAATCTCAGTATCAGCGCTCACAATGGCCTCTGGCGTCACTAGTTGTCGAGTGGATGTTAGCTTGATCGTTCCAGCAGCGGGCGCGCTGAACCCAAGTTGTGCGGCATTTCCGCCTGCGTTCACGAACAGCGCCGCATCCGTTTCTGGGCTGGCTAATCTAACAAATCAAGTTACACCGCAATGCATGGTCGTGAGGCCATTGAGTCCGTCCGTTACAAAGGCTTTTGGTCGCGCCGCTATTTCCGACGGTGACACTACTTCACTGACATTCACCATAACAAATTCTGCCGGTTCGCCTAATCAGCAGGGCATTTCATTTTTCGATAATTTGCCGGCCGGTTTGGCATTAAAGAACGCTGTTGCTGTCGTGAACGGCACTGGCTGCGCTGCGCAATCGGTTACTTTTTCGGCACCAGCGACAATTGCCGTAAATGATTTAGCGATGTCGGCTGGTACCGCCGTTTGTACGGTAATCGTTAGTGGCATTTCGAACCGAAATGGTGCATTGAATCCGACTCAATGTGGAGCATTAAATTCGCCGGACTTTACCAATGACGCTAATTCATTGTCGAGCCTAATCAATGTAGTCAACAGCATCACGCCACAGTGCTTGATTGTTTTGCCTGCCCCCAAGCTAACAAAGCAGTTTGGCGCAAGCCGGCTATTGGATGGCGCAAATACATCTCTCACGTTCACGCTCACCAACGATGCTAGCGCGCCAGCACTGGCCGGCATATCTTTTATCGACACTTTGCCGGCTGGTTTAACACTGCTACCAAATGCGGCGTTCTCAATTCAGGGTGCTGGTTGCACGGGACAGGTAACGCTCGCTGCCCCATCGCAAATTGCAGTTAGCAATTTTGCATTTTCCGCGGGCTCTACAGTTTGTACCGTCACAGTTACAGGCGTCAGCAATAAGGTTGGATCACTCAATCCGACTGCCTGCGGCGCGACCAATGCGGTCGACTTTACCAATGACGCCGCATCAATTTCTGGCTTGCTAAAACTGACAAATGCGGTAAAACCGCAATGCCTACTAATCGGCCCGGCCCTGCCAACATTAACCAAAAAGTTTGCCGATACGCGTTTGATTGATGGGGAAAGTACAGCGCTTATTTTCAGCATTTCGAACTCGCCAAGCCTACCAGCAATTTCAGGTGTTGCCTTTACGGACACATTGCCCAATAACTTACGGTTGTCGTCAAATCCGTCATTTGCGTTTCGGGAAGCTGGTTGCAGCGGACAAGTTACATTAAATGCGCCTTCACAAATAGCGGTCAGCAATTTCTCGATCGCGGCGGGATTACCAACATGTACGTTAGTGATTAATGGCATTACCAACGTATCAGGCGCATTGAATCCATCGTGTAAAGATACGCCGTCCGCGTTCACAAATTCAACCAACTCAATTTCGAACACAATGGGCATTGTCAATGCCGTCCAAAACGCCTGCCTTGTGGTTAATCCGCCCGATGTTATTCGCGGCTTTGTGGATAACTCGTTCCGCTTGCCTACTTTGCTGGCACTAATAGGGAAAAATATTTTCTTCAGCGCGAATGCGCCGTCGTGCAACCAAAACCCCGATGTTGTAGAGCGTAGAATTGTTGTGATCACGGGCGCAAATGGCGAGCGCGAAGAAATTGTTTCTGTTGAAACTGGTCCAAATACCGGAATTTTTACGACAACCGGTTTATCGATACGGCCACCGCCGGTTGTTGCCAACGACAGTGTGTTGGAGGGGAAAAGTGGCGATATTTATAGCGTCGAAATTTTAGGCTGCGGACGTAAAATTGTAACGACGCTAACGGTTGTTGATCCAAACGGTGTGGTGTTTGATAGCCGCACTAACGAGCCGGTGCAGGGCGCTGTTGTCACGCTTGTTAATTCTGTGAATGGAACATGTGCTGGCACTTCTGCGATTATTTCCACACTAAACGGGAATCAAATTGTGCCGTCACCTAATCCGGTAACTACCGGTGCGGATGGTCGATTTGAGTTCCCACTCGTCACGCCGAACAGCTATTGCTTACGAGTTGTCGCGCCAAATGGCTACACATGGACGTCGGCGGTTCCGGCCAATCAATTGCCCGCCGGACGAACTATTTTGGCAACGACCCCAAATGCAATAACTGGTGGCTCATATGGCGGTTCCTTCCGAGTTGGACCTGATACTGGGCCAATCATCATTGATATTCCCGTTGATCCGGGTGCAATCGCAGGCCTATTTATTCAAAAGTCAGCGTCGCGAACTGTTGTCGAGCTGGGTGAATTCGCTGACTATACCGTGACGGTCAATAACAACGCTGGGGTGGCGCTCAACCGCGCAGATGTGTTTGTAGTCGACAACTTGCCTGCTGGCTTTACTTACGTGGCTGGATCGGCTCGCTTGGAGGGCAAACCAATTGCGGATCCCACAGGCAAAGGTGGCCCACGCATCACTTTCAATGTTGGGCGCATGGCAGTCGCTCAGCAAATTAAGGTTACATATCGTGTGCGGGTCGGCCCGGGCGCGTTGCAAGGCGATGGCGTGAACCGCGCGGTGGCAAATTACCGTACCGGGATTGGTGCTGGTGCTGGGACCGGGCTGAACCTGTACAGCGAATCCAATACCGCCACCGCAAAAGTGACTGTGGTCGGCGGCGTGTTTACCGACAAGGGCTACATTGTTGGTAAGGTTTATACCGACTGTAACAAAGATCGTATTCAAAACGAAAATGAAGAGGGCGTACCGGGGATTCGTATCTATCTCGAGGACGGCACCAATATCATTACCGATGCAGAGGGTAAATTTAGTTTTTATGGTGTTAGCGCCCGAACCCACGTACTCAAAATTGATCGCACCAGTCTGCCTGCCGGTTTGACCGATAAAGATTTGATTGAATTATCAAATCGTAACTTGGGTAAAGCGGATAGTCGTTTTGTTGATTTGAAAAACGGTGAATTGCATAAAGCGGATTTCGCCATTCAAACCTGTTCTGACAACGTGATGGCTGAGGTGAGCCAGCGCCGTAAATCTGCAGCAGGATTAAAGACCGAAGTTGATGGCCGTCTTCAGCAAAAATTAGAGACTGACGGCAATCTCCGCGCTATCTCAGATGTGAAGGCGTTGCCTGCGTCAGGCGTGGTGGGCGAGGGTGCAACGGTTGCGGCCACTTCTGGGGCGGGCTCGTTCTTGGCGCCGAATGCAAGACCTGACGCCACCTCAGCGAGCTCGCCATCGCTTACTCCAGGAGCACTAAACTCGGTAACCAAAACCACGGAACCGAATCCTGCAATAAGTGGTGTCCAGACAAAAGTCGCGCCAACGCCAAGCTTTCAAACCCTCGCCCCGAGCGGAAGCCCAATCGACAAGCTGCTTGCTGATCCTGCGACGCCCGCGCCGGTTATTCCCCTAGAAAATATATTGCCCGATGAAAACAACACGCTTGGTTTTATTGGGCTTAAAGACGGCGATGTCGTTGCCATTGCGCAAACAAACATACGTGTAAAAGGCGCAACGGGCGTGATGTTTAAGTTGGCTGTGAATGGTAGGGAAATCAGCAACGACCGGGTTGGTAAAAAAGCGGTTCTTGATGATAAGAAAGTTCAAGCCTGGGAGTATATCGGCGTAGATTTGTTGCCGGGAAACAATACAGTTACGGTGTCGCAGTGGGATCAGTTCGGAAATCAGCGCGGTGAAAGCAGCATTAAGCTCTTGGCGCCAGGCGTGTTGAGCAAATTACTGATTGAGTTCCCCGATTTGCCAAAAAGTGGTGCGGTAGCCAACGGCAAAACCCCCGTTAAGTTTGTCGTCCGCATCACCGACGCTGAAGGTGTGCCGGTAACCTCCCGGACGGCCATCACTATTTTTGCTAACCTCGGTCGTCTCGACATTGAGGATTTAAACCCGGTTGAGCCGGGCGTGCAAACCTTCGTGGTTGATGGCCGACGTGAGTTCAACTTACTCCCGCCAAACGATCCAGGCCAAGCGCAAATTTTTGTTTCTGGCGGAAGCATCAAGAGCACGGCAAAGCTAGATTTTTTACCCGACCTTCGTGATTTGCTGGCGGTCGGCGTCATTGAGGGCGTGCTGAATTTACGTAAGCTTGATTCCCGTGCGCTGGTGCCCGCCCGCTCGCAGGACGGGTTTGACCAAGAAATTACGCATCTCTCACGCACTTGGAACGATGGCAAATATGACGCGGGCGCTCGTGCTGCGTTGTTCATTAAAGGCAAAATAAAAGGCGAATATTTGCTGACCTTGGCCTATGACTCCGATAAAAACACCCGCGAACGCTTATTCCGCGATATTCAGCCCGACGAGTTCTACCCGGTCTATGGCGATTCCAGCGTGCGCGGGTTTGACGCGCAATCGACTGGTCGTTTTTATGTTCGGGTAGACAATAAAAAATCCTATTTACTCTATGGTGATTACAACACCCAATCGATGTCAGAAGCGCGTAAATTGGCCGCTTACGGCCGCTCACTAACGGGTTTAAAAGAGCATTTTGAGACATCCAATATTTCTGCAAACATTTTTGCGAGCCGCGATTCTACAACGCAATTGATTCAAGAGTTCCGCGCTAACGGCACCTCCGGCCCGTTCGTACTCAGCAATGCAAAAGGCCTAATTAACAGCGAGAAAATTGAAATTCTCACCCGCGAACGTAGCCAGAACGCAATTATTATTAAGAGTATGCCGCAAGCACGGTTTGTGGATTACGAGTTAGAGCCGCTCACCGGGCGGATTTTATTCAAAGCGCCAATTCCTTCATTGGATGAAAACCTAAACCCTATTTCCGTTCGCATTACCTACGAAGTTGATCAGGGCGGCACTGAATTCTGGGTCGCTGGCGCTGATGCGCAGTTTAAACTGTCGGGCCGATTTGAGATTGGCGGCATGATTGTCGATGATCGAAATCCAATTGATAAATTCCGCATGGCCGGTATTAACGCGATCGCTAAATTAGCCGATAAAACCTTCCTGATCGCAGAAATCGCGCAAACCAACCGCGAAAAAATTGCGGCGGGGTTGAGCGATGGCGAAAAACAGGGGCGCGCTGCGCGTGTTGAATTCAAACATCAGAGCAATAATGTTGATGCGGCGTTTTATGCCGGTCGTGCCAATGAAAAATTTGATAACCAAAGTTCAAGCCTATCCGCAGGCCGCCTAGAGGTTGGCGGAAAACTGGCTTATAAATTGGACGAAAAAACGCGTATCAAAGGCGAATTTTTGCGGACAGAAGAAATTGTCTCGGGCAGCAAACGTGACGGTATTTTAGTATCAGCTGAGCGCGCATTTGAAAACGGTTTGCGTCTTGAGCTTGGCGTTAGGCACGCGCGTGAATCACAGGTTGCATCGGCATCCGCCCATGCTGGCGTGGCAACGACAGGATTGGCAGATTCGACGTTGTTTCCCCAAGCGACAACCGCAACCACGTCAGCAAACAGCGCAAGCGTTACCGCACCCAACGAGGTCACTGCCATTCGCGCACGATTGACAGGCGATATTCCTGGCGTTAAAGATGCATCAATGTACGGCGAGCTAGAGGTTGACCCGTCCAATACCACAAGGAAGATTGCAGCAGTCGGCGGCGAATACAAGCTGGCTAATAACGGGCGTCTATACGCACGCCATGAATTTATTTCCTCGTTAACAGGGCCGTATGGTTTGAACACGACCCAGCGTCAAAACAGCACCGTTGTTGGTTTAAGTACCGATTACATGAAAGACGGCAATTTGTTTAGCGAGTACAGAATCCGTGATGCGATCTCGGGCGGCGATGCGGAGGCGGCGTTTGGTCTCCGCAATCTCTGGACCGTAGCTGAGGGCGTTAGGCTAAGTTCCGGTTTTGAACGTGTCCATGCGTTTTCGGGTAATGGGCAAAGCGAAGCGACTGCGGCCACGTTTGGGCTGGATTTCACGGCCAACCCGCTCTGGAAAGGCTCCACTCGTTTAGAGCTGCGGGACGGTAAGACGAGCGATTCCATTTTGTCGACCATCGCGGTTGCCTCCAAACTGAACCGCGAGTGGACGTTCCTAGGCCGCAACACTTTTTCGCTGATTCGAAACAAGGGCGAACAGAGTGGCGAAAATCAGCAAGATCGTTTACAAGCTGGCCTAGCGTTTCGCGAGACAGAAGCCGATGTTTGGAATGCGCTTGGTCGTATTGAGCATCGCGTTGAAAAAGACACTACCCAGCAGGGTATTGAATTGAAACGCACGGTTGAACTGATTTCTATTCACGCCAACTGGCAGCCTCGACGTCCGTTTACGTTCTCCAGCCGCTATGCCGCCAAGTGGACAAATGACCAATCGAATGGGTTAAGAACGAAAAACAACGCACAGCTGCTGGCGGGCCGTGCGATTTGGGAATTCGCGCCGCGTTGGGATCTCTCAGCGCAAGTATCCACGTTGCTAGGCAAAGGCGCACAATCAAAGCAATATAGCGCCGGTATCGAACTTGGCTTTATGGTGATGGAGAACCTGTGGCTCTCGGGCGGCTACAACTTCTTTGGCTTCCGTGATGAAGATTTGGCATCGGGTGATTACACTAACAAGGGGGCGTATGTTCGCTTACGCTATAAGTTTGACGAAGATTTGTTTGGGCGAGACAAGTCTCAGGCCAAAGGACAGGTCGCTTCATCAAAACCTGTGGACGCAATAAAATCGGTTGAAGAGACATCTTTTGCAACGCCCAATGCGGCGGCCAATTCAACACCCGTCGTCACATCCCCTGTTGCGGCACCCAAATTAATGATGCTGCGAACCGAACCTGCGGTAGCCGAGAGTCAGAATGATCCGATCGTCTGCAGGGCTTTCGTCAAGCCAAAACCTGCAAAACCTACCACACCTGTTGCCGCCCAACCGACCAGCTCTGTTGGCACTCCACCTGGTGCTTCAAAAACGACAACAACTGCCAAGAAGAACCGTCCTGTCAGTCCGCTATCGGCCTGCGACAGCAGTAGCGGAGTCGGCGACGAAACCAGTTCTGGCGGCGGTTATGCTGGCGAAAACGAGGGAACCGATCAGCATGCCGACGTGATAGTGACAACAAAGCATCGCCTTCGCCCTGATGGAAGCCGAGACATTACTGTTGCGCAGGCGCCGCGATGAACACCAATCAAAACAAGTTAGAAGACAACATGGAACCGGTCGTGCCAACATCCCCTTCGCATTTTTGTTTTGCACCCGATTCGCATTATTTGGGCGGGCTAATGTGTCACTTGGGTCGCTTGGGTCGGTGGGCCACTTGGCGGCGTTCAATAACTGTTGCGTCCACATTTTTGGCGGCGTTGCTATTTCAGCAAATAGCGCTTTCGCAGAGTTGCAGCGTTCCACCGGGCGCTGCTGGTCCCGCAATCGTCCCGGCTTTGCCGAACTCTTACTTCCCGGGAGTCGGCACTGCGGTTGCGGGTTCAAAGGCAATTTCTATCGGTAGTATCAACCCCCTCGGCAGCGCGATCCCGCTTGCTGTTGGCGATTTGATTCTTGTTATTCAAATGCAGGATGCATCGCTCAACAGCGCCAATTCTGCGTCCTACGGTGGCTCAGGCACTGGCCAAGGATATACGTCACTCAACAATGCGGGCGCCTATGAATACGCTACCGTGACGGCGGTTGGGCCAGGGTCTGTAACAGTATTTTCTAACCTCATAAACACCTACACAAATGCCCTTGCCAGTTCCACAATGGGGCAGCGCACGTTTCAGGTCATCCGCGTCCCACAATATTCTAGTGCCACGCTGTCGGGCACAGTTACAGCGCCTGCTTGGAATGGAGCAAGCGGTGGTATTGTCGCCATCGACGTGGCAGGACAACTCAATTGGAGCGGCGGCACGATAGATGTTGCTGCGCGCGGCTTCCGTGGCGGTGGGGGACAGTCGTCGGGCGCCAACGCGACAGGCGATGTACTTTCTCGGTTTGATTATGTGTCGAGAATAGGTGCTGGTGCAATAAATGCGAGTGTGCCGAATGGAGCAAAAGGGGAGGGCATTGCCGGCGCACCGATTTTAGTTTTTGCACCCTCTGCAGCTCTGGCATCTCCAACCTATATCAATGCCGCTGGTACCACTACGCAAGCCGCGGGTACCGACGGAAGTACTGCGGGCTATCCGGGTGGTAGTTTGGCGCGCGGCGCACCCGGTAACGGCGGTGGCGGGGGCTCGGACGGTGATGTCGCTGCAAATTCTGAAAACAGCGGCGGCGGCGGCGGCGGAAGCTACGGCGATGGCGGAACCGGTGGCTATGGCTGGACGCCCGGCATACCACCCGGCTCTCAAACCGGCGGTATTGGTGGTGGCGCTGTGCCTTCTTCAGCGACCAGATTATTTATGGGCGGTGGCGGCGGCGCAGGGAGTACCAATAACGCAACCGGTGCGCCTGCGAGCGGTATTGCCAGCTCCGGTTCTGCGGGTGGCGGTATGGCGTTTGTTCGTGCTGGCAGCACGCTGGGGACAGCAACCATTAATGCGCAAGGCGGTAACGCAAATAATACTGTGCTGAACGACGCGTCAGGCGGCGGCGGCGGTGGAGGACAGATATTAGTATTTATTAATAATTCAGGCGGCCCGGTTAGTGCCAATATCATTGTTAAAGGTGGCAACGGTGGTAGTAATACGGGCCAGGGTGCCCCGCACGGCCCCGGCGGCGGCGGTAGTGGTGGCTTTGCAGCGCTGTCGGGTACACCTTCGTCAATTGATTTTTCGGGTGGCGCGAACGGCACCACCGCCACAAGTCCCACGTCGACCGCAGACTACGGCTCCACTAGCTCGCCGGGCGGCACGCAAATTGTCAACTTGCCAGCTAGCATTATTCCTGGCGTAGCCCCTTCTTCAACTTGTTTGCCACAACTAACAGCGGTAAAGGCCACCGCAACACCGAACTCAGTTGCCGGTGGTACCGCAACCTACACAACCACGATCACCAACTTGGTCGGTAAAGGCACGGCGACAGGCGTCATTGTCAACGATCCACTTGCGCCGACGAACGCATTTACTTATGCAAGCACGCCGTCAGTGACGCTCGGCGGTGGCGCTACCCGACCGACCACTTCAACGCCTACCTTGGGCGCGACTGCCCCTGCATGGGGTACTTTTACCCTGCCGGGCGGAGGCTCGGTTGCCATTACGTTCACTGTGAACGTACCACCGGCTGTCGTGCCCGGAACTTACAACAACCACGCCAACGTTGTTTATGATGATCCGACTCGTACCGCCGCGGGACAAACGGTGACCCCTGGCGGAACGTATGCTAGCGGCGGCACCGCACCAGGTAGCAACTATGTCGGTACGTTGGGGGGAAATACCGGGGAGGACGTTACCGTCCGCTCACCACTCACGGTCATCAAATCGTTCAGCCCGACTGGCATCAGTGCAAACGGGACATCCGTCTTACAGGTAGTGGTCAACAATCCAAATAACATTGCGCTTAGTAACGTCAGTTTGACGGACACTTATCCATCCGGTCTGGTGAATGGCGCATCGCCTTCAGCTACGTCGAGTTGCGGTGGTGCGTTCGTTGCGGCTGCTGCGGGGACATCGTTTTCGTTCTCAGGTGGCGCGGTCGCTGCCTTGGGCAATTGCACCTTGCAGGTCACAGTAACGAGTGCCACGGCAGCGACCTATGACAATACTATTCCCGCGTTTGCGGTGACATCCGCACAGAACGTGTCGAATGCCGCAGCCGCTACTGGGACATTGTTTGGTTCGCCAACGATTGCGAAAGCATTCAGCCCGACGGCGGTGCCGCCCAATACCAATGCGACGCTTTCGTTTACGCTAACCAATCCTAATGCGGTGCAGGCATTGTCTGGAATCGCCTTCACCGATACCTTTCCGGCTAACTTAGTGGTCGCAACGCCGCTAACCGTCGGCGGCACATGTGCCGGTGTCACTACGTCTGGAACCACCGTGGCCGGGGGCGGGATATTCAACGTTACTGCGGGTAATGTTCCAGCGAATGGCAACTGCACGATTACCGTACAAGTCCGCTCTGCTGTTACAGGTATTTATCTTAATACGTCGAGCGGTTTGACATCTGCACAAACACCGATTGCCGGGCCACCATCGAACACGGCAGGCTTAGGTGTGGGCTTGATTACGATCACCAAGGCGATTGCGCCTGCGTTTGTCGCTCTTGGGCAGCAGGCAACGGTCACGTTAAAGCTCAGCAATCCGACAGGCATCGCGCAAACCAATGCGACCTTCAGCGATCTGTTGACCAACATGTCGGTAGATATCGGCCAGACTGCCACAGTAGGCGGGAATGCTGGTTGTAGCGGCTCGACAGTGCTGATCGCTGGCCAAACCGCGCTTAATTTTACCGGTATCAATATTCCCGCCGCACCAGCTGTAGATACTTGTACGGTTACCTTCACCGTGAGTAGCGTCCAAGTTGGCACGAACCCGAATTCCACCAGCGGTGTGTCAACGGCGCTGTTGCCAGTTGGACCACCATCAAATACGGCCAATTTGGTCGTTGTTACGAAGCCAACAATTTCAAAAGCATTTGTTGCATCGTCGGTCCAGCCAGGCGGACTGAGCCAACTAACCTTTACGATTAACAATACCTCGACGATTCCGCTGACAGGGATAACCTTTTCGGATAATTATCCTGCAAACCTCATCAACGCCACGCCGCTTGCAATTGGTGGCACGTGCGTGGGCGTGACGACGACCGCTACTTCGGCTGGCGGTAACGCATTCAATGCCAACGCAGGAACGGTTCCGGCGGCTGCGAGCTGTACGGTCACCGTTGCGGTGACCTCCAATACTGTCGGCACCTACAACAACACAGCAAGTGGCGTGGCTACAACACAAACGGGTGCCGCTGGCGCTGCCTCTAACACTGCCACCTTGAGCGTTGTTTCACCAGCCACTATTTCCAAGGCGTTCTCGCCAACGCCAATAGCGCAGGGCTCTACCAGCGTGGTGACCTTTACGATCCGTAACCTGAACGGCGTGGCGCTCACTAACCTTAATTTCTCAGATTCGCTCACCAATATGGCGGTCGCGAACGCGACAATTGGCGGTACTTGTGGAGCAACAAACAGCCCAGCACTGATCGTCGGCGCAACTAGCTTGAATTTGAACATTGCTTCTCTAGCGGGTGGGGCGCAGTGTACCGCCGGCGTTACCGTAACATCGTCGAATCCCGGTTCCAACCCAAACACATCGGGCGGCGTGAGTTCGACAGAAGCGCCAACAGCCGGTACGCCATCCAATACCGCCATGCTGGACGTTCTATCTTCGCCTAGTTTGCAAAAAGCGTTTGTACCGAACGATATTCCGCTCGGCACGACCACGACGATGACCATTACGTTACGTAACCCCAATGCGGTTGCCCTCACGAATGTGATCTTTACGGATGCACTTTCAAACATGACAGTGAATGCAGCGAGTGCGTCAACGACTTGCGGTGTAGGGGTTGGCGGGCTTAGTTTTTCCCCCGCTTTGAGCGTCGGCGGCAGTGCATTTAATCCGACGCTGACCAGCTTGGCAGCTAACGAGGTTTGTACGATAAGCGTGCAAATCAAATCGACCGTAGTGAGCCCAGGTGCTGGGCACGTTAACACGACTAGTGGCGCGACCAGTACCCAAACCAGTGCAGTGCCAGGTTCAACAGCGTCTGCTAATTTGGTGGTGACGGCGCCACCCACGATTGCGAAGCAGTTTGTGCGCACTGCATCGCTGCCGGCTGTTGTCGCTGAAACACCGTTGCAGGTTGGCACAGCGCGGGCGACCACGATTATCTTTACATTAACCAATCCTAACGGAAACGTCCTCACGGGCGCGGCGTTTAGCGACACTTTCCCTGCCGGGATGACGACGACTGCTGTGGCGCAAAACTATATTGGCGCGGGGCGCGGCACTTGCACGGGCGCCATTCCGAGCGCTGGTAGCACTGCCGTCGGTGTCGTTACATTTAGTGGCATTAATATTCCCGCCAGTGGTAGCTGCACGGTTTTTGTCGACGTTACCGTCACTGCTGCCTCAGCAGGAACAATTGTTAATAATGTTAGCGGTTTAACCACTCTACAAACCCCAACGGTTGGCACAGGTGCCACTGCAACCTTGACAGCACTTGCGCCACCAACGATTACCAAAGCCTTTAGCCCGACGGGTACAGTGGGCGGCGCTGGTAATCCGGTCACACTGACACTCACTATTACCAACCCGAATGCCACGCCGCTAACAGGATTATCGGTTACTGATACCTTTCCTGTCGCCAACGGTGGCATGGTGATAAATAGTACAGTAGTCACACCCGCTACCCCTTGCGGTGCAGGCAGCACCGTCACCGATAATGTCGGCGCAGCGCTTGTGGCCGGAACGTCTTCGGGGATTCGATTGAATGCAGGAACCCTTGCGGCCAACGGGACGTGTACGTTCAGCATTCCAGTACAAATCACGACTGGTGCAAACGCTACTTACACCAACACAACTGGTGGAGTCACCTCTAACGAAACACCAGTTGCGGGCGCAACCGCAACAGATACATTGAACCGATTTGTTACTGCCCGCATCACCATTACCAAATCATTTTCTGCCCCGGTTGTGCAAACAAACAGTTCGGGCCAATCGAATTTGATTTTGACGATAACCAATAATACGGGCGCTACGCGGACGATTACTGCGTCCGCATTGGATACCTTTCCGTTAGCCCCGTCGGCGATGACGGCTGTTGGCGGCCTCACGATTACCGGCGGGGCAGGGTGCTTGATGACCCCGAACACTATTGCTGCCAACGCCACTAGTTACTCATTAACTGGCGGCACGATTACAGATTTAACGACTTGTACCATTACTATACCCATCAAAGTAGGCGCAACAGCGGGAACCTATGCCAACACCGTTGGGGGCGTGGCTGCTACCGGTCTCACTACCGGTGTTGGTGACGCAGCCAATTTGATTGCCGTCGCTGCGCCAACTATTACTAAAGCATTTGCACCCGCGACCATTGGTGTCGGTGAGACATCGACGATCACTTTTACGGTCACTAACAGCAGCGCAACGACCGCACTGACGAATGCTACCTTCAATGACACGCTGACGAGTATGGCTGTTGCGGCGACCGGCGCAGCCGGCGGGACCTGTGGCGGCGCAGCGAGCAACACTTTTACCGCTGGGCAGACTGGCGTGATTGCCGTCACCGGCCTAACTTTGCCAGTGAATGCGACCTGTACCGTAACATTAGCCGTCACCAGTTCGACAGTAAGTGCGGCGTTGCCCAACACCAGCAGCGGCGTCACAACCACACAAACTCCAACCGCCGGAGCGGTATCAAACACGGCCAACTTGGCCGTCGTGCAAGCGTCGATCAACAAGGCGTTCGCGCCCACCGCGATTAGCGCCGGCGCGACGTCTGTTTTGACATTTACTATTACGAACGGTGCGGGCAACCCCGCCCAAACCGGCATTGGTTTTGTTGATACGTTACCGACAAATATAGTTGTCGCAAGCACGCCTTCTGCCACCACAACCTGTCCTGCAGGCACCGTGAGTGCCAGTGCAGGCAGCGGCGTTGTCTCGTTCTCTGCAGGCACGATGAATGCAGGGCAGGTCACCTGTACCGTGGCAGTTAATGTCACCAGCAGCGTTGCAGGCGGCCCTTACAACAATACAACTGCAAACGTTACGACTACGAATCTCACTAACGGCGTGACCTCAAGCGGTTTGACGGTCGCGGCTTTACCAGCGCTCACGAAGGCATTCAACGTCGCCACTATCGGTGCAGGCGGTACCGCGATTTTGACATTCACCATTACCAACACTGGTACCGGCAACGTGGCCCGAGTTGGACTAAATTTCGCCGATACGTTGCCATCGGGATTAATTGTTGCCGCAGCGCCCGGTGTTACGAGTAACTGCCCGGCAGGCGGTGCTCAGGCCGCCGCTCCATTTGTGACCGCGGCGGCGGGCTCCAACACCGTTACGACAGCTGGCGCTGCCGTGAACGCCGGCGTGACTTGTAGTATTAATGTAAATATCACGAACGTTTCTGGCACTTTGGGTGCGTGTCCCAACGCCGCCTTTACGAACGGCCAAAGTAATATCAGCGGTTTGTCATCGGGTGCGTCGGGTATTACGATTGGCGGCATGACTAACCAATGTGTGTCCGTTGTTGGCACGACATTGACCAAAGCATTCGTGCCCGCAACTATTCAAGCTGCGACGACGACTACGCTAACCTTCACGTTGACCAACAGCGCTGGCAATCCTGCGCAGACTGGCCTCTCTTTTATCGACACGTTGCCGTCTGGCGTTGTGGTTGCGGCTACGCCAAACCTGCGCAGTAATTGCCCAGCTGGCGGTGCACTGGTCAGCAACCCTGCATTTTTAACAGCGCCTGCGGCAGGCGGAACCGTTACTGTTAGCGCGACAGCAGGGTTAACATCGGGTGTGGCAAGCTGCACCATCCTTGTCGACGCGACGGCGGCGGCGCAAGGCGCATACCTAAATAATGCGGCGCGAATTTCTGGACTCCCCGCATCGGGCGCGGTGGATGCAAGCGGTGTCAATGCCACATTGACTGCGCTTAGTTTGCCTCTGATCACCAAAGCATTTTCACCGGCAATTATCAATGCCGACGGCACTTCGACGATGACGTTCACGGTAACCAATAACAACTCAGTTCCGCTGACCGGCGGCACGTTTACCGACACGCTGACTAACATTCGCGTCAGTGGCTTGCAAAGCCCGCCCGGTGGCACTTGCGGCGCGACGGGCAGCTACGCTGATCAGCAAACCGGTGCGCTTTCATTTACGATTGCGAGCGTCGCCAGTGGAACTTGCACGGTTTCGTTGCTCGTAACGAGCGACACCCCCGGTACATTGCCGAATACCTCCTCCGCGATTTCGTTTACAGGGCCACTTGCTTTAGCAAGCGCATCTGGTTCGAACACAGCAAACCTAACCGTCGTCGGCGTTTCGCCAACCATTGCCAAAGCTTTTGCGCCAGCCGCCATTCCCAACGACGGTGTTACTACAAGCACCATCACCTTAACGCTCACCAACACAAACGGTGTGCCGCTAACAGGCGCAGGCTTTACAGACACGTTGACGAATATGTCTGTTGCGGGAGCGCAGGTGGCCGGTGGCACCTGCACCGGCGCGGCCAGCAACAGCTTACTCAACAACCAAACGTCCATCTCCATCGCCGGATTGACGATTCCGGCCAATGGCAACTGCACCATCACGTTTACCGTTAAAAGTACGATTGCCGGTGTCCAGCCGAACGCCACTTCAGGTGTCACAACCACGCAAACACCATCGCCCGGCGCGGTGTCAAACACGGCCAACTTGACGGTACAGTCTCGTCCGACGTTGACGAAAGCATTTGGCGCGACAGATATTGCACTGAACGGTACCACCACACTGACGTTTACCATCGCAAACACTGGTACCGCTAACGTCGCACAGAATGGGCAATCATTTACCGATACCTTGCAAAGTGGATTGCAAATCGCTAACCCAGCGGCACCGACTAGCCTGAATTGCGGTGCGCCCGTGTTTACGGCAGCCAACGCTACACCGCCTTTTACAGCGACTAGCATTGACATTGCCGCTGGCGCAACTTGTACAATTACTCTCACCGTTAGAGGCACTTCGGCTGGTGCTCGCACTAATGGCGCGGCCGATATAAGTGCGATCAGCAGCCTGTTAGCCAACGGCGTTACGACGCAAACCGTTAATATTTACGCACCGCCAACCATTACTAAGACATTCACACCAACGACCATCGGCGTTGGCGGCACTTCAAGCATGGTTATCACGGTCACTAATCCTGCAATTAACGTGGGTAATATCACGGGTGTTGTCGTCAATGATAGCTACATTGGTACCCTCACCAATAATGCAGCGGGAAGCGTTTTATGTAGCGGAGCCGGCACTGCCACCTTGACTGGCGGCGTTAACGCAGGCACCAGCGTAGGCTTTAATGTCGGCACCATCGTGCCGGGCGGTACTTGTACTATTACGCAGAGTGTCACTGCAACCAGCACCAACCTCAACACAACGGCTGCACCAGCCGCAACCGGACCCGTAGCGCTGATAGGGACAACAACTAGCGCCACATTAACGGTTACCCCGCCAAGCGTGGCCAAGACCTTCGGTGCCGCCACTATTGCCGACGGTGCCAACACCACCTTGATCTTCACCTTAACCAACGCCGGCACCAACCCTGCCCAGTCCGCCATCACCGTCGGCGACACCTTGCCGGCCGGTCTGCAACTCAACAGTGCCACGCCAGGGGTCACCTACAGTGCTGGTTGTAGTGGTCCCGCCAACGCCGCCTACAACGCGGGCACCCGCGTCATCAGTGGCTTAACCACGCTCGCCATGGCCAACGCCACTGCGACTTGTAGCGTTACGCTCGCGGGCCTGACCAACACCGCCGGCACCACCGGCACCTGTCCGCAAGCGGCCCAGACCAACTTACAAACCAGTATCACTGCGACGAATGCGACCACCGGCGGTGCGAACGCTTGCTTGAGCGTCACGGCAATTGCCCCGGTCCTTACCAAAGCATTCACGCCGAATACATTCGTCGATGGTGCTACTACCACGCTGCGCTTCACGCTCACAAACTCCGGCACGAATCCCGCGCAGTCTGGCATTAATTTCACAGATACTCTACCTGCAAGCTTGCGCGTGGCCGCCGGTGGTGTTTTGGGTTCATCGACTTGTACAAGTGCTGCTGCCGTAACAACTGCCGTAAACGGCAGCACGTCAATTGTTGTGACCGGCGCTACGATGCTCATGAACCAAACCTCATGCGTGATCGACGTCCAGGTTCGAAATGTGGCGGGGCAGGTTAACGCCAGTTGTGCTGGCAACCCTGTCGCATTCACCAACGCAAACGGTAACATTACCGGAACTGCCAATCTCACCAATAGTGTCACCGCCAGTTGCGTGGCGGTGACGACTGCTGGGCCAACCATTGCTAAAACGTTTAGCCCAACGACCATCGCCGCCAACGGCACTTCAACCATCACGGTCACCATTGCTAACCCAAATTCAATCGCGCTGACGTCGGCCAATTTCACGGACACTCTCAACAGCATCCGCGTTAGCGGTGCTCAAAATGCGGCAGGGACTTGCGCCGGTGCCAACACCAATAGCTATGTCGCGAACCAGACCGGACTGTTGAACATTACCGGCCTTACCATTCCTGCATCGGGGAGCTGTACTGTTACTATCCTCGTCACCAGTAACACCCCTGGCGCGCTGCCGAACACCACCACCGGCGTCGCGAGTGCAGAGGCTCCAACAGGCCCGGTTTCCAATACCGCAACGCTGACTGTCACGGCTGCCGCTCCGGCGATTAGCAAAGCATTTGTGACTCCAACGATTGCCATCGGAGGCACCAGTCAAATTGATTTCACGATTACCAACACCAATGCCATCTCACTGACTGGCGCGGCATTTAGCGACACCTTAAGCAACATGTTTATCAGCGCCACGGGTGCTGCTACCGGCACTTGTGCCGGCGCGGGCGGCAACACCTACACCGCCAACCAGACGGGGCTGATCAATATTGGCGGTCTAACTATTCCGGGCAATGGCAATTGCAAGGTGTCCATCGTCGTGAAGAGCAACACGCCTGGCGTTTTGCCCAACACCACCACCGGCGTATCGAGCAATGAGGCCGCGACTAGCGCAGTATCTAACAACGCCACCCTCAACGTCTTCGCCCCCGTCACGGCGGCCAAGAGTGCGGTCAGCTTCGCACCAAGCGGTGTCGCGGCCATCACCTTCACCATCACCAACCCGGCCGCCAACCCAGGCGCGGTGTCGGGCATCCAATTACCCGA
>JBBRAM010000015.1:0-81396 GCA_038206765.1 Burkholderiales bacterium
CGTCGACTGTATTCGCCCGCCGAATCATCTCGTGGGCTATCTCCAATACATCTACACCAAGCGCTGGTCTGCCCATGTCACACCTCAAAATTTATTAAGAGGGTTATATTATTGCATTAATGATGTGGAAATGGAATTAGATATGAAAAAATTGATCGCAGTAATTTCATTGACCGGCATCTCGCTTGTTGTACTGGCAGGTATCGGCACTTATATCGGCTGGCTGCCGAGGCCAGCCGATATGACCACGCCCCCTCCAACACTTGATCGCGCCGCGTTCGCGCGGCTTCTTACCGAAATCAAAGCATCTCGTAGCAGCGCACTAGTCGTTACGCACCGCGGCCAAATTGTCTATGAATGGTATGCCAATGGGGCATCTCGACAAATCGAGGCCATGTCGGTCACCAAATCCGTGGTGAGTATGGCGATCGGCAGATTGGTTACGATGGGTAAATTACAATCCCTTGATGAGCCCCTGCACTATCTCTTTCCGGAATGGGCCACTGGCGCGCGCTCGGCGATCACCATCCGGCAACTGCTCAATCACACCTCCGGCATACAGGCGAACCCGACGACAGAAGAAGTTTACGATGCGAAAGACGCGGTGAGCCTGGCACTATCCTCGCCCCTCACAACATTGCCAGGCACTGCGTTTCAGTACAACAACAAGGCCGTCAATGCGCTGGCAGCCGTCGTTAAAAAATTGTCAGGCGAGCGCATGGATGTTTTCATTCAGCAAGAATTATTTGTGCCTTTGGGCATTAGTGATGCGCGATGGACATTGGATCCTGCCGGCAATCCCTACGTATTTTCCGGTTTGCAGATTCACCCGAGAGATTTAGCGAAGCTGGGAATGCCGATGGCACAGGAGGGCAGGTGGAATGATGCGCAGATACTTTCTAGCGAATGGGTTCGTGAAAGCACTCGCGAAGGTTCGCGCCTATCAACAACGTACGGATTGCGTTGGTGGCTGATCCCGCATCAAGAGCGCTATCGTGTCCCAAGCGATTTGTCCAACCGTTTGATGGCACTCGGTGGCGATGCTGAATTGGTGGGGCAGGTCGCGCGACTGGCTGGAGAATATGACTCCGCTGATGCATTCATCGCAGCACGTAAAGCAGCGGTATCTGATGTTCCCGCAAAGCGCGCGAAATTGAAGCGCATCGGCGTCGATTCGATTGCGACGCCTGAGTTTGATCGAATGGTGGGCTACCGCGCCGAGGGATATCTGGGGCAGTACCTCGTCGTGTTGCCTAAAAAAGAGCTGGTCGCAGTGCGAATGATTAAAGGTTCGATGTGGTACAACGAAGATAGAGATCGGCTTTGGAATTTCGTGCCGCTCGTTGGTGCACTGGCGTCGGAATAGATCAGCTTCATAAGTTTCAAGGTTCACTCAACGAATTTGACGCTGACCACGCTGATCTTGATCGCATGTCGAATAGTTAGGAATGCAACCAAGTCTTGCCCTATGCCTTTCAGCCGTTCAGCCTTTCAAGAAAGAACTGCGGGGGCGGTAAGAAACACATATCGCTCCAAGCTGCGGGAAATTATTTGCACCCAACTTGGCAACGGCCGCAGACCCTACCAAACCCTCGCACCAAGCAGCAGCACCCGCGCGCCGTTCCCGCTATTTCTTTCCTATGATGGCCGCCGAATGGCGTTCTATATCGCTGACCAGGGCTCTGCAAGAAACTTGCCGTTCGCTTCGATTTCTTTAAGCGTCGCCCGTACAAAGGCTCAATCCATGCGCTTAAGTGCACATATCTTGTTGCCGGCAGGATCACGCAAATAAGCGAGGTATAGCTTTACCGGACCGCTTTCGCGGATGCCCGGTGGATCTTCGCACGCTGATCCGCCGTTGGCTAGACCTGCCGCATGCCAAGCATCCGCGGCCTCGGGGCTTTCGGCCGCGAAACCTATCGTGCTGCCATTGGCGGCGCAGGCCGCTTCACCGTTAATCGGTTTGGACAGCGCGAAAACACCGGTTTTGGTTCTGTAAAAGACCCGCCCCTTGTCGTCATCCCTGCCGGGCGGGACGCCCAACGCGCCTAGGACGGCATCGTAAAAGCGCTTTGAAGCGGGCATGTCGTTGGCGCCGATCATAATGTGGCTGAACATTTCTCTCTCCTTTGTGTGCAACGTCGTTGGGGCTCCCAATATAGCAAATTAAACAAGCTAAAGTTCTCTACCCACGATCGAATCGCGCACTTCGCACTTAGCTTATAGCGACTGCGTTTGCCAATGCAAAAATACATAGACGGCGCGAAAACCTGATAGTAATGTTCCGCGTTGGCCGAAAAACTAATGAGTTCCGCTTTGGCGGCATTTACGACCAGCGCAGTGCCCAACGAATTCCACCACCACCTAAAAGGTTGAGTCAAAAATGAAACACTATGTCTGTCGCCTGGCGTTAATCCTTTTGCTTTGTGGATGCTCCAAAGCGAAACCTGACCCATTGGGCGATGCGTCAGCGGCCAAAGGAGTAGCGGCTAAGTTAACTGCGGCAAACGCAGCATCCAGCAGCGAAAAAGCACCCAAACTAATTCCTGCGCCCGATGCGGAACCTTCAGAAGCAGTACTTCGCAAGCTGGAGTTTCAACAATACGAGGAAATTGAAAAGACTGGCGGACTACCACTTACCGTGAGCGCTTCGGGTAAGTCGTTTACATTGCGCATTAAGTTATATGAAGTACGCAAAGAAGGCTGTAAACCGTCACCACAGTCGCCCAAGGGATCGTATGAGTGCGACCTACTACTCACGAGCAGCTGGTCCAAAGATGGCGGCCTCAGCTACGACGAGCCCTCCGAAAAGGGCGCGCGATTCAGTGTGAAGTGGGATGCCGAAGCTGGAGACTGGGTGCGCGAGTAACGCGGATCTCGGATCGCGGGCAGAGGACTGCAGACGCGGAACGGTGACATGACAACAATGACACCGCATGCCACCGCCTAACAAAACCAAAACCAAGACCAAGACCAAGGCGCAGGTCTTTCAATGTTGCAATTAAAACGGCCAGATTTTAATGACCTGGGCAAATATCACTAAGAATGATCCTAATTCGATTTTTCCCGTCCCAAGGGGTTTGGGCCCTCTTCGTTCCTACACCGCTCTTTAGAAGTTCACTACTCAGCGGTGGCGCGTGTATTTACAGAGACCGGTTTGACAGAGACGGGTGCCCTTGGGACGTTCACCTCAGTGCGGCTGTTGTGAACGGCCTTCATCCCAAAGCAAGGCCGTAGCCAATTCACTTTTGCGATGACAAATGTGGTCAAAAGCCAACAGCCAAGCACGGTTCCGGCGAGCACCAGCAATGGTTCACCAACCGGGCCAAGCTTTAGCGGGATCAGCCAATAAGCCATCAAAATAATCACGCTTTGATGCAGCATATACCAAGGGAAAACTGATTCAGTGGCCCACGGCAGCCAGCGAAACGGACGGTTCAGCAATCTATGGCCCCAGCCAAGAATCGTGCAGAGTGCGCACCATGTATATAGCGTGCGCAGCGGCCAAATACCGAGGAGTGTCCAAGAAAGTTTGTTCTCAGAAATAATGTTATCCAAGAAGATGTAGCCCGCGAATGCAGTAAACGTGATCATGAGCGTGTACCAACGCAGTCTTGCGAGTTCACGCCAAATCGCCTCATTGGTACCCATCCACCAGCCGTATAAAAACACCGTGAAGTAAATCGGGTTACGAAACCAGTCGTGAATAAGATCGCCTTCTACCGGAAATTTGCGAATCAGCGCGGCCATGATCATCAGCAGCGGCACCGCCGGATAGATGATGAGCCGCCAGCCTGATAAACCGTTGAACGTGCCACGACATTTTCTTCCCCATGGCGATTGCAGTATGGGTAACAGCGCGATCAAAAAAAGCGTGTACGCCAAAAGATAAACAAGATACCAAAGATGATTCCATGTGAACCGATGCAAGCCTATCGTCTTGCCGGTAAAAGCATCCGCCGGCCAATCATAGCCAAAATAGTAATGCCCCAAAAATTGCGCAAACCCCGGCTCCACTAGGCCACGCATAACGCCCTCGCAATACGGCTGAATCGGAATAACAACGACCATGCCAAAAATCAAAGGCCAAAGAATACGTTTGGTGCGAAGCCGCATCAACATGCCTGAAGACGCTCCGCTTCGCATCATCAGCGCCAGTGATATGCCTGAAATCAGAAAAACCAGACTCATGCGCCAACGACCCATAAAAAGCATCGGAATTTGAAGCAATTCCGAGACGTAAGCAGATTTAATGTGAAATCCCCAATCTGCAACGTAAACCATGCCGGTGTGGAAAAGGATCAGCAAGCCAAAGGCCAAGGCCCGCAGCGCATCGATGTCGTGACGACGATTCATTATTGTCTCTCGTGTGGTGGAAAGTGAGGCAATTTAGCAACATGCCGCGTGGATTCCTACGCCTGAGTGATGGTTTGAGGGCAAAAAGTGACCAGTGGTGGATAAAAGTGATGAGCCGATTCGTGCTCAGCGGCAATATGTGCCACAACGCGGTTAAAATTTGCGGATGAATACACCATCATTTGAATCGCAGGGTTGGCTTGATCGCTACAGACCGTGGCAAAAAATTGCCGAGCCTCTGTTTTGGGTGGTATTTTTTTGTGCCAACAATGTGTTTAATAGTGTGATCTCATGGATCGATGTTGAGCATGGCACACGCGGCTTTTTAGCCTGGGAACCCATCACATGGGAGTGGTCGAGCGGACTGATGTTGATCTTGCTTGTGCCCGCCGTCATCGCCTTTGAGCGGCGATTTCCGCTTCGCGTCGAATTGCTGCGGCAAAACATACCATTTCACCTAGCGGCCAGCGCCGTGTTTTCGGTTGTGCACGTGGTCGGCATGGTGGGGCTTCGGAAAATAGTTTATGCGACACATCAGCGCAGCTATGATTTTGGCGACTGGCCCCGTGAATTGGCTTACGAATATCTCAAAGATTTTCGTACTTACTTTTTGATTTTGGTCTTGCTCATTTTGTATCGCCTGGTGCTACTGCGGATGCAAGGCGAAGCACGCCTGCTGGATGCGCCCGACACCGGCGCGCCGGTTGAAGCAATTGATCGGCCCGAACGGTTTTTGGTGCGTAAGTTAGGCAAAGAGTTTTTATTGCCCGCCGCTGAGATTGAATGGTTGCAGGCGATGGGTAATTACGTCAACTTGCGGGTACGTGGTCGTGATTACCCGCTCCGGACGACGATGGCCGACATCGAAAACCGGCTTGACCCGGGCCGCTTTGTTCGCGTGCATCGCAGCCATATGGTGAATCTGGATTGCGTGGCCGAGATCGAGCCGGTCGATTCCGGTGATGCGCGCGTGAAGATGCGCGATGGCACGATCATCCCGGCGAGCCGTCGCTACCGTCAAAACCTTCGGCCTGTAAGTACCAATGCTGGCATCAACGCCGGCATCAATTCGGGCCGTGAATTAGTTCAGGAAAATAGCTAAAACACGAGTCTGGGCGGGCGTTTTGAGGCAGAAGGGCCCGGCGCTGACTATTGTGCCGTCGATGCATTTGTTGTTTTCAATGTTGGGTCCATTGCAGCCCCCGCCCCCGCTCCCGCTGCGATTTTTGTGGTCACATTGCGGCCACGATTGCCACCCATCGATTCATTTTTGCTTCCAACACGGCCAGCGGCAGATTGCCATCTTTCAACAATTCGTTGTGAAATACACGGAGACTAAAACGAGCACCCAATTTTTGTTCGGCGGCGCGACGGATTTCCATTATTTTTAGTTCGCCAATTTTATAAGCCAAGGCTTGGCCGGGAATGGCCATGTAGCGCTCAATTTCTTGTACCTGATCTTCGCGCCGCCCGCCTTCGTTGGCTAATGAATAGTCAATGGCCTGCTCGCGGGACCAGCCTTTGGCGTGAATGCCCGTATCGACCACGAGGCGAATCGCGCGATGCATTTCACCGAGCAAGCGGCCGAGGTATTGGTATGGATCGCCGTACACGCCCATTTCCACGCCCAAGCTTTCCGCATAAAGCCCCCAGCCTTCGCCATAAGCCGTAAAACGGGAATAACGGCGCAAACGCGAAAGACCGGATTCCTGCGCAAGCGAGGATTCAAAATGATGGCCGGGCAATGCCTCATGTAAAAAAAGTGAGGTCATTTTTGGGGTTGAGTAAGTGGTTGCGTCGCGCACCGGTGCGTAAAAAATTCCGGGGCGCGAACCATCCGGTGCGCCGACATTGTAGTGCGCCGCAGCGGTGCGGCGAGTGATTTCTGGCTCTGGACGGATATCGAGCGCCGCACGAGGCTGCTTGAGAAAGAGCTTTCCGAGCAAGGGCGTAACGCGCCGTTGAATCACGCGATAGGCTTCGATCACCTCGGCCTCGTTTTTAAACGGGGTGAGTTTAGGGTTGGTCGGCACCGATGCAAGGAGCGTATTCAGATCACCATCGAAGTTTTGCTGCTGGCGAACTGTTTCCCGAACTTTTTCCATTTCGCCGCGAATGCGTGCGACTTCGCTCAAGCCAATTTGGTGAATCTCATCGGGCGTGAGCTGGGTGGTGGTCGATTCGCGAGCGCGGAAGGCATATTTGGCTGCGCCGTTCGGCGTGCCCGCGAGCCCCGCCGTATCGCGGCACTGCGGCAGATATTCCTTCTCAATAAATTTGTACAAACGGGCAAAGGCGGGCGTGGTCTTTTGCGTAATTTGGTTTCGATAGGCATCTGTTAAACGGCGGCTCTCATCGACGCTGAAAGTCGCTGGAAAATTCATCACTGGCACATAAAAACCGCTCTTGCTGGCGTCCGCCACCATTTGTGTTTTGAGTTGGTCTAACACCCGCACCATTAAAATTTTTGGCTGCACCACTTGCTTTTTCATGCCCTCACGCATGACGGTAATCGCGGAATCTACCCAGCCAGGGAAACCCTCCATCCGGCGCAAAAACGCGTCGTAATCCGCTACCGTGCGAAATGACTGCGCACCCTGCGTAGAAGCGAGTTGCACCAACGTTAACGGCAGCGAATAAAACTGATTGAACGGTGTGAGATTAAAATCGAATTGCAATTCTTCGAGGCGCGCCTTCAATCGATATTCGAGTACGGCATAGGTGAGTTGATCCGCAGTTGACGATAGTGAGGCACTGTCTATTTTTTTGAGCGCGGCCAAAGTTTCGGTTTGCAGCGCACGATCACGTTCGCGCGCTTCCGGCGTAAGGTCGTTTACAAATTGCCCTGCGTAGCGAGCCTCTCCTACCATCGTGGCGCGGATCGGATTGAGCGCAAAACTTGCGTCAACATAACGCTCCCCGAGCGCGGCAAGCAAGGGCGATTGAACAGCATTGAGAGTGGCGGGCGGGGTGGAAGGTACAGCGTTCGTTTGTGCAAACACGCTCGCGCCAATACTGCCAAAAGCCATCAAGAAAAAACAGCAGCGAACCGAACGGCCGAACAAAAACATTACATTCATTCCAACATCTCCATTTGGTTCAGTGGGGTCATGGTGCGTTGCGGTCAGGGCTTTCAGCTTCGCAACAAAAACGAGCAAGAAATTGATGATAAAGGAAAATTCGGTCAAGAGAGACCTGACCCAACTTTCTCAGAAATTCCTTATCGACGCGGTTTCCCCGGCGCAATTCCACTCGCGCAGTTTCCCCTGCCAAATCGTCTCACCGTAATTTGATCGCCGGGGGAATCGCTCCCATGCCGGCGCGTCAGCCGCCGATCTACTGCTCGGGTTTGCGCAGCCAGTTTCGTGCGGTCAGCGTCAGGCGGGATTGTTCACGCTCGATGTCAAACGACCGGCGTTCTTCTTCTGCGCGTTGGCGCGCCGCCATTTCTGCCGCCGTATTACCCGCAAGATGCTCCAGTTCGACGAGCGCATCGAACAGCTCACCGATGCGAAACGACGGTCGCAACGTTTCCGCCGCTTTCAAGCCGTCTTCCAGCGCCGAGCGGGCACGGGCGGGATCACCCAAGCGGGCGTGTAGCGATGCGAGCCGCAAGCTCCAGGGTGGAATCGGGCTCAGGTATTTTGCTTTTGCGGCAATCGCCAACACGGCTATAGTCTCATCACGGGCCTCGGCCAATTGTCCGCGAAATTCTTTAATCCGCGCTTTGAGTCCCAGCATGCTGACGATCATCGTGATATTGTTTTCCAGCTGGGCTCTGGGAAGAACCACCTCAGCAAGCGCCTGCGCATTAGCGCATGCTTCTTCAAGCAGCGCCGGTTGCGCCAAGTCTGCATAATATTGCGCTTGCTTGCCGGTGAGCGTCGCCACGTTGCCGGTTAAGCGATTCTCGAATGCCGCATCGCCCAAACGACGAACCGCCTCCAGCGCCTGATCCAACTGGTAGCTGGCCTCGTCAAAGCGCAGCAGATCACTGAGATTTTCGGCGTAAACCATACGCGCACGCGCTTCCAAATCGTCGTCGCGCAAGGCGACCGCCTCAGTGCACGCCCGTTCCGCGACTGGCAACGATTCGTTCAGCAGGCGCATCACAAACGCGGAGCTGGCAACGGAGCACAGTGCATGCGCCTGCGCTCGGACATCGTTGAGCTTCACAGCAAGCGTGAAAGCATCGATCCCCGACGAAAGCGCTGCCGACGCATTGTTCTTCATGCTGTGACAACGCGAGGCGGCGTTCAGTGCTGCTAACTCTGCGCTTGGATTTGCCGCGTCACGGGCGCGTTCGCGAGCTGCCAGCGCCAGCGCGAGGCCGCGCTTGATATTACCGTCCATCGCGATGCGCACTGCCTCGTCCGCCATTGCCAGCAGCGGATCCTGCTGAGGCAACGGGTCATCAGAGCCACTGGTTGGCCGGGAAGTATTCAGGTCCGTTGATCGGGTCGGAGAATTCAATGTTTCCCCGCTGGCAGGTGATGCCAACGCCTTTTATTCACTTAATGATTAATTCTACGCCGGGAAGTGCGGGGAAATGCAAACAAATGTGGCGTCCGGTAGCGCGTTTTCAGTAATTGCCCCCATTGCTGTTGAGCCACGGCATGAAGGCAGCATCGTAGGTTGCATCAAAAAAATCGGGGCTCTCTTTATAGCATTCGCACCCGTCATTAAATTTCCGCGGCTCAGCTCCCGCAATGGAATATCAAACCTCGGCCGTCGATGGCATAACCGTTTGCCCCGCGCTAGGAGCCAATTTCTCGCTGCTGCTAGGCAAATAAAACGAGCTCAGCCTACGCGCTTCGGTTGCGACTGTCGCCGCATCAATAACACCTCACTAAATCCCCAAGCCATACCGGCAATGAGTCCGGCGGTGTGCGCCCAATTAGCAATAGGCCCGAGCAGGCCCGTCCAGCAAAGCACAAACCAACCGAGCATCATGATCACGGTCTGCTTATTCAGCGCATAACCGAACGAGGGATGGAGACGACCCTGAATCCAGAAATAGCCGAGTAGTCCGTAGACAACGCCAGACATGCCGCCGAAATACGGCGAATCGCCAAGCAAATACTGGATAAGGTTGGAGAGGATGCCCACTCCCATAATGAAAGCGCCAAACATCATGCGCCCTTTGCGGGCTTCAACAAGGCGTCCCAGATCCCAAAGCCACAGCATGTTGAACAACAGATGCATCGGGCCGAAGTGAATGAATATCGGCGTGATCAAGCGCCACACTTCGCCGCTTAAAACATCGGCCAGCCCATCGCCATCCGGCGTAGCAATAATCCAGTACTGCAACTCTCGGGGCGAGTGCCCCATACCGACGTGAAGCGTGATCAATACGCTGATTGCGATGAGTGCAATCGTCATGACCGGGAATACCCCCGATGCAGCAGGAATGGGCGTCGACATTGGCTGAAGTACTGCCCCGCGCACGCGTCCTGTTTTGGCTCGTTCCCTGCGCCACGCCAGCACGCTGAAAAGTCCAATCAACCCCACGATCAAAACAAGAACCCCAATGACGACAATGTTTTCTCGGCTCATGCAGGCTTTCAGTTAGATTTTTGAATTCGCTATTATGAGGGGTGACTGGATCGATGCCGGCCGCCAACGAATTTTTATCCCACTTAATTTACGCCGGCAGCATATAGGCAACCGCAATCACTTGCTCGGCGAAAACGGGCAAATGCCTTTATTGGCGGGCATCTACAAACACCTCTTCTCCGAACGCCTCACGAATAGGCGATCGTTGTATTTTGGTAATTGGGGATTGAAGGGGCCACGTTAACGGACATAAACAGGGCAAGGCGTAGCTTGCCCATCATCGGAGGCTGAGTAGGAACACTTCGTTGTGCCCAACCTACGGCAGCATTAGTGTTGGGGTTGCTTTTGGGGTTGCTTTTGGAGTTGCGTTTGCGGTGGCTGCTCAGCGGTGGTTAATCCGTTTAACGGAGATCGGAAGAGCATGAACACAGCGAGTGCGATCAACGCCGCGTCCTCGAACAACGTGGCTTGGCTGAGTGGTCGCGGCCAGTAGATGCCAAAACACCCACAGTTTGAAATGTTTAGGCCGCGTGCAAGCGCGATGGTGATCCAGACAAAATAAACCAAATGAAGCAAAACAACACACAGCGCAGCCCGCCTTGGTTTGGCTCTCCCTGTGAGGGTTGCGCCCAGCCAAACGGCAAGTGAAAATTCGCCAAACACGAGCATCCACGCGACGATCGGGGCAATTGGCCGAGGCAATAAATCATAGTTTGCGACGATCGCATAAAAGCCCTGGATATCGAGTAGCTTGCCAATCGCGGCGGTGGCGAGCAGCAGCGTAAAGAAAATTCTAAGCGCTTTCACAATGTTCATTTGATGCGACATATTATTAAGCCGACTGACATTGACTACGGTTGCCGGTTAATCGTCCAATCGTAATCGAAGAAAGTAACGCGATATTCCTCGGGCACTTTTACATCGCGATAGCGATTGATGTAGGCCGGAAGTGATGGTGCCTGGGCTAAAAAATCTTCGGTGTAGAACTTAAGAATTTCGGAGACTTTGATCGTTTTTGTGGCGTCATCCACCGCAACATTTCGTGGCTCGTTAAAAAATAGCTTCGCCTCGCGGTCTAGCTGCGCTTCTAATTTTTCGGCTGTGAAAACCTCGCGTGGGAGGCGCGGGCAGCTCACTGACATGCAGTTCAGCGCAGCATGGATACGCGCATCGCCGATTGGTCGAATCACCTTATTTTCGTAATCGTAGAGTGAAATCGGCGCACCACCAACTTGCACTTTGCCGAGATAAAAGAAGCCTACTTTTCGAAAGCCCGCATTGGTTTCGGGGATGCCGGTGTCGATCACTTTATGCATGGCGAGTGCGTTGTAGGCGTTGATGTGAAAGGCCAGCACGTCGGCGGCGTTTCGGAACAACTGTGGCTGATTGTTGGGCGCGTTGTCGTAAACATAGGCAACAAACTGGTCCAAATCGGCGCGGTCTTTGGCGAGTGCGGCAAAATTAACACGGCCTTCGGGATCAACAAATTTTTGCAGCACGCGCGCCCATGCCTCATACGGTGGCGCAGTGGGAGGGTAGGGTGCGTTGCTCGGACGCGGCACTGATGCACAGCCGGTTAGGAACAGCGCGATCAGTAAAAATAGATATTTTTTCATAGGGTCGACTCTAAAAAACGGACGGTTATTCGGCGGCTTGCTGGTCTAACATGGCGTCTTTCGCACGGCCCCGTGCGTTCTTGCGGGTTAGCGTCACTGAAATTTTTGTCGGGATCGTATCGCTAAAATTGCCGGTGACAGGGTTAAAAAACTGCATCTTATTCTCGCGTTTGACGTTGGCGGCCACCAGCAAATAATCGTCGCGCTTCGCGTTATGAACGCACATCGACATCGGGCCCTCAGGCGTCATGACCATGAATGAACAGGCTTCACAGCGCTCGCGCTCGAGTGATTTTGCATCCATGAAGTTATGAATAAAAAACGAAATTTTGCCGATCCTGCCGCGGGCAACAATAAAATCACGACGCGCACGCCAAATGAGCGCCGCGAAACGCCGCACGACGCCGAACAAAATACCAGGGTGCATCAAAAAATAGGATGCAACTTTTTTCGCGATCTCATGTTTAGCAGCGCGCACCATCGTGACGTTCGCGCTGGAGTGTAGAATTTTTTGGGCAAACGCTGCATCGGCGAAGGCATCGTGCAGCTTGCCATTTATCACGAACGCATAAGCATAGCTATTGCACGCAGCGGGGCCAACACGCATGGCGTTAAAGTTTAGTTTGGTGTTGGCGCCAGTACCAATCGCGTCAACCATCGTTTCAGGATTGACCGTAACCCGCGCTCCTTCAACCCCCTCCCCAGCGCCCCGCCCTGTATCGGCACCGATTTGAAATGACGCAAAGCGAACCACGTCAGCATGGCGAATAAAAAACTGCACCAGCGCCGGGACTTCGTGAAAACTGCCGGGGCTCACAGTGGTGTTAAAAATCACCGCAAGCGGCAAACCGCGGGCACGGTTGATATACTCCTCGCGTACCGTATTCAACGCCTGTTCTGAGGTGTAGCCAACACGCTCTTGCCTCATGTCCACATGAAAAGCGACATCTTCCAAACCCGCTTCGCATAATTCTTCGAGCAAATCGCGCGTGGCTTTGATGCCGTTTGTAAACAGCGAGGAGCGCATTTTTTTCTGGCGAATGTAGCGGACGATTGCCACCAACTCATCGCGTTTGCGTAGCGTCGGATCACCGCCCGTAACCTGCACATCAGTATTTGCGCCGTAATGATCAAAAATCATATCGATGCGGCGATAAACTTCCTCTAACGGAATATCTTTGAGCGCTTCGGACGATTCAGAGAGGTAGCAGTACGCGCAATCCAAATTGCAGCGCTGTGTGATTTCCAAGGCCACGCACCCTACCGCCATACGCCGCCCCAACATTTGCCACGGTGACCACTGGTTGGCGCGCCGCATTCGTTCACGCGCCCTCGAGAGCGGATCGTCATTGGTCAGCGAGTATGGTTGCCAATCTTTGATCTCTTGTACATTGAGCATTGCTGGCCTTTTCGATTGGTGCAAGATCGGATGGGCAAACGATCCGGCTCACAACATCCGATCGCAGAGTGCCGTTTAATGGCTACGAAACCGCGGCGCTTCTGGATGCGTTTCGTAAGAGTATCGTAAAAACAATGACGATTTTCAACTACTGCATCCAAACAAAGGTATCGCGATAGTCGCTGCAAATGCCCCAAGAATGGCTTTGGTTGCGCCGGTTACAAGTAGATGTACTCAAACGCCGGCCTGTAGAAATGGGGTTTTTCATGATTAGACCAGCGACAGGTTGATTGGTAGCGAATAAATGGATAAATTTCGCACAAAAATCAACCTTGCTCGGAGCAGGATTGGCGACGAATTGGAGAGGTATGGCACAATTGGCGTAGTTTGTACCAACGCGCGATCAGGCTATTTGGCCAGACCCGCCCTTCAACCTTCCGATACCGATATCCGAAACGAGAAATATTCAATGCCTCAACTAATCCGCATCATTTATGTTAGCCGCTCAACCTTTACACCCACAAGGGTGAACGCAAGTATCGAACCCAATGTCGCTCGCATCTTAGCAAAATCGCGAATCAATAATCGACGCAACGGGCTGGTTGGTGTTCTCTACTTCGGTGACGGTTGCTTTTTCCAATGCCTTGAAGGCGAGCAGTCAGCAGTCGAAACCTTATACACACTGCTGCAGTCGGATGAGCGTCACAGGGACATAAAGCTTCTTTCGCGCGAGTCAATCAGCGCGCTCACCTACACAGACTGGGCCATGAAGTTTGTTCCGTTGGAAACGGAGATGACGCGCCTATTAAAGGAGGGAGGGTTCAATAGCTTCGATCCTTACCGCTTCGACCAAGCGATGGTGCAGAACGTGATGAACCTGCTGCGCACGTCGACCGACCCAACGACGGCCACCGAAGTAGAGACCATGCTTGGACAATCAGAGGCAGCGCGAGCAGTCGACAAGGTATCTGGGACCCTCCGGCTAACCACCGTCGCGGTGATCGGCGCAGTTATCGGGGCAGCAGTCGCTGCTGGGATATTCCTGCTGCTTAAATGATGTTTCGCGGCACGGCTAGTTTACGAGGTTTGTTGCATTTGACGTTCGTGCGCGCGTCAAATGCGGATTTTCAGCAATCTCAACAGCCGGATTGCCAAGGTCGGAATTGACCGCTTATCGTGGCTATTGATCGCTTCATTTTCGCAAGCTGGAATTCACCAGAATTGAACTGTTGGGGGGAGGTGGGATTGGGCATCCGCTGTTCGGCAGATTTATTGAAAAGTGACTAGAGATTGGCCGTAAAACTTATTGAGGCGGCCAATCGAGTTTTTCAGGCTGAGCTGCTGCCTCGAACAAGGGCTTGCTGAACAGATAACCCTGCATCAGGTTGATGCCGAGGTCTTGCAAAAATTGGCACTCATCAAGGGTCTCGATTCCCTCAGCAATAATGCGGATGCCGAGCTCCTCGCATATGCGCGTAACGCCTCGCACGATGGCCTGGCTGGGTTTGCGGTGGTTAATATTGCGGACGAGGCTCATATCCAACTTAATCAGGTCGGGCTGAAAATCGGCGAGCAAGCTAAGTCCCGCAAAACCAGCGCCAAAGTCGTCGATCGCAGTCAGAAAGCCAATCCGCTGGTACTCGCGAAACACTTCGGCTAGCCATTTACCGTCGTTGATGTGTTCACCCTCGACGGTTTCAAACATGATGCGCTCAGTCGGAAAGTTATGAGCGAGCGCCGCTTCAAGCGTAGTGCGGATGCACACCTCGGGCCGGTAGATGGCGTTCGGCAGGAAATTGATTGAGAGCATGGTCGACATGTTCAACTTTGCCGCGGTCTTGATCGCCTTCACGCGACATGCCTGGTCGAAGCGATAACGATTGGCCTCCGTGATTTGCGAGAGAACGCTTTGTGCTGACTCACCGTTAGGACCGCGCACCAATGCCTCGTGCGCAAAGATCTGCCGCTTTTGAATATCGACAATCGGTTGGAACGCGTAGCTAAACTTGAACGCTAAGCTCTCACCACCGCCACAATTGCCGCAGGGTTTACCGTCCTGCTCGAGGATGAATTCGGTGGAGCGAAGTTTGATGTGCGTGTTCATAAAATTTGAATTTTTTTAAGCCTAAATATTACGCCCGGTTAGACAACGATCGTCTGTTTCTCATCTACTTCACGCTCGCGAATGTAACCAATGGTGAATACGGTTTCGCCAGCATCGCGTAAATTTTTTGCGGCGGCCTCCGCTTTTTCTTTGGCAACCACCACCACCATGCCGATGCCGCAATTAAAGGTGCGTGCCATTTCGGCATCATCAATTTGGCCTTGTTGTTGCAGCCATGCAAACACCGATGGTGCAACCCAGCTTTTACGATCAATCACAGCCGTCACGGCATCTGGCAGGACCCGCGGAATGTTCTCTGTTAAGCCGCCGCCGGTTATATGCGCCATCCCCTTAACCATGCCGGTTTGCATGAGCGCCAATAGCGGTTTCACGTAGATGCGGGTGGGTGCCAACAAGTCGGCAGCGAGTTGATGATTTTCAGGTGCGTGTAAATCAAGCCCGCTACGTTCAATGATTTTACGCACCAGTGAATAGCCGTTGGAGTGCGCGCCGCTCGATTGCAGGCCGAGTACCACGTCACCCGCCGTGATGGCTTTGCCGGTAATGATGGCTTCTTTTTCGACCAAGCCGACGGCGAAGCCCGCGAGATCGTATTCGCCAGCGGGATACATTGAGGGCATCTCGGCGGTCTCGCCGCCGATCAACGCGCAGCCCGCCAATTCACAGCCGTAGGCGATGCCTTTGACAACATCGGTTGCGACAGCAACGTCGAGCTTGCCGCAGGCAAAATAATCAAGAAAGAATATCGGTTCGGCGCCTTGGACCAAAATATCGTTCACACTCATGGCGACCAAATCTTGGCCGATGGTGTCGTGTTTATTTAAATGAAACGCGAGTTTTAATTTGGTGCCAACACCGTCGGTGCCGGAAACCATGACGGGGTTTTTAAATTTTTTCGACACTTCAACTAACGCACCGAAGCCGCCAATTCCGCCAATGACTTCGGGGCGCATGGTACGTTTGGCGAAGGGTTTGATGTTTTCGACGAGCTGATCGCCCGCGTCGATATCAACACCCGCGTCTTTGTAGGTGAGTGGCGAAAGTTGGTTTTCTGAGGCGGGTTTGGTCATGGTGGGGACTTTTTGAATTGACAGTGCCGGAAAAATGCGTGATCAGTGCGAGTGCGAGCAGAAAAGAGGAAAGTGGAAAGGAAAAGGGAATATGGAAAAAGGAAAATGGGATGGAGAGAATGGATTGCGAGCGAAACGAGAGGGCCAAAATTGCACCCAAAATGGGCCTCTCACAACCCAAAATTGCCGCCCTATACCCCACCGATTCGGTTACGATTGAATAAATTAACTTCATATTTTACTGTAAATGACTCCCAAAAGCCCTGAACATTCTCATGCCAACCCCCGTTCCCACGTGAACGCATCCCTTCGCCCCGCGTGGTTGTCTCGGTTACACGCCCGCACGAAAGCGCGCCCGCTGGCGTGGCTGGATTTGTATATTTTAACGATGTTGGCCGCGATGCTCGGGTTTGGCCTGCTGCTGTGGGTGCTTTCGCCGATTTTGGCTCCATTTTTGGCGGCGGCAATTTTAGCCTATATCTTCGACCCGCTAGCGACCAAACTGGCCGCACGCGGCGTGCCACGCTCGTTGGCGACGGTAATGGCGGTGCTACTTCTGATTTTGTCGGTTGCGCTGCTTCTCATCATCATCTTGCCGCTGTTTTACAAAGAAATCGCGCAACTGATCGAGCAAATGCCTGCATTTTTGGAACAGATCAAAACCCATGCGCTGCCATGGGTGAACGAAAAGTTGGGCGTGTCGTTAACGCTTGATCCCTCATCATTCCGACAATTCATCACCGATAATTTGCAGGACGCGAGCGGCGTGGCGAAGAAAATTTTTGCCTCCGTTGGCGTGGGCGGCTTAGCGCTGGTGGGGTTTTTAGTCAATCTTCTGTTGATCCCGGTTGTGCTGTTTTATTTCCTGAGAGATTGGGGTTCGTTGCTCGCAAACGTGGACGCAATGGTTCCGCGACGTTTTCATGGAACGGTCGCGATGCTGACTAAACAAATCGACGCGATTCTCTCAGAGTTTCTGCGCGGGCAATTAAGCGTAATGGTTCTGATGGCCGTTTATTACGTGGGGGGGCTGTGGCTGGTCGGCCTGAACTTTGCGTTGCCGGTAGGACTCATTACGGGAATATTAGTATTTGTTCCGTATTTGGGCAGCGGCACCGGATTGCTACTCGGTACCGTCGCTGCCGTGATGCAGTTCCCGTCGATGACGGGTGTATTTTTGGTCTGGACGGTATTTGGCATCGGCCAATTGCTCGAAGGCTTCGCCGTCACGCCGTGGCTGGTCGGGGATCGCATTGGCTTGCATCCGGTCGCGGTAATCTTTGCCCTGCTGGCGTTTGGACAGGTGTTTGGATTTTTTGGATTATTGCTGGCATTGCCAGCCAGCGCCGCAATCTTGGTCGGGCTGCGTCATCTGAGGGGCAGCTATCAGGGGAGTGATTTGTACCGGCGATAGCTTGCTTTGAATTGGCCTCGGGCTGGCTCGAAGGTAGCCATTTAGAGCTACCCCTTTAGTAATGCAATTGCTTCTTCGGTACTACGACGCATACGATTAAACGCAATAGCCAACACGCCGACCTCGTCTTTGGTGTCGGGCTTGAATTCAGGGATTGTAAAATCGCCAATCGAAACTGCATCTGCCTGCCGCGCCATTTCGGCGATTGGGCGCACGATCATGCGATCCAGCATTAAATTGAGGACAAAAAATACGGCAAAGAAAACCGCGCCTAGCGAACTCATCAACGTCGTGAGCGCCGTTTTGACAGTCGCGAGAATGGGGATTAAATCAATCGTCGCCACGCGAATTTTTCCCGCATCTTCAATGCTATTCATTTTGCGTGCAATAACCAACCGCTTCTCGCCCGAGGTGGATGTAAAAATATCTGCAATTTGATTATTGCTGCTGCCTTTGAAACGCGCTATTGCTTCGCCCTCGACCCCGCTAATGCCGTTTTGGACTTTATCAGCTGGAAATTCGCGAATCTTCATATCCACCAAACGTGAACCCATTGCCGTCGCGGTGCGCGCATTGATATTGCCCATCACCGCAGCATCGAGGGTCATCAGCGCGGCCCGTTCGGCGTCATCAATAGCCTGACGTTCAAGATAGCGTTGCGCAACTACCCCCACCGTTAAAAAGCCGGCCGTGAACACCACCAACAGAATCAGATTAAATTTGAGGCGTAGCCCCATGGTGCCCTCCTGCTATTTATTTTTTAAATGCTTGATATCGAAATGTCAGGTGCCGTTGTTTTTTGCCTGGTTGAAACCATGCTCGCAACGCCAACAACACACACCCAACACCAAGCGCTAATTTGAGAATTTCAACCTGAAGCTTGGGACTGCATCAAACCATTTTGCGCGCGTACACTGTCAAAAAAAGAATTGCGCTCGTCAGGTGTTCGCAAATGCGTGGCCAGGCCCTCAAAAAAATCTCGCGAATTGTCGGTGGCGCGCGCATAGCGTTGAACCAACACACCAGCTAACGGACCAATAATCGGTGCCAAAGCCGCTTCGCCGCGCTGCATCAATTCTGGGGTAATTGGCGCGGCACCACGAACAGTTGCCGCCGCTTGCAGGTTTGATTCTCTTTGCGAGCTTGCGCTCGCTGGTGGTGTTGAGTGTGCGGCGCTGGCGCTTCCATTTCTATTGGGTTTCGCACCCACGCTGGACTGTTGGTATTCGTGCAAAATACGATTTGCACTTTTGCTGAACAGTTCGCGCTTGCCGGGCTCTTCGATATTGCTGGCAATGTTCAGAATCACTTCATGTGGATCTTGGCTTAACCGGCTGGCGCGCTTTACGGTGGTAATTGAGTATGGCCCCAAATATGGCAGCAGCGCACGCGTTAATTCAGCAAGCAAGGCTGGCTCTAAATCAAGCTGTTGTCTGGCAGCATCGCTGAATTGTGTGCTCATATTGTTATGTCGTCTTGTCGGCAGATTGGCGGTGTGTCGTAAAAATCGCGCTTCATCAAACATGTTCCGCTTAAAAATGTGATCGGATTTAATCGAAAACATCTATGTGAGCATCTCCAAAAAGCTTTCGATTCCTCCCGCATCACTAGCCATTAGTGTATCGCAACTGCACGGCTTTAAGGCACTGAAAAAGTGCACTACTTGCGGATAACCGCCCCAAAAAACTGGTAAAACCGCCAAAAATAGATGACTTGGCGATCAATTTACATATTTTGACAATTTGGCGGCGAATCCAATGCGTTTTAGCGACCGAATAACTTAACCTTTCTGCCGCCCGCTATGCAGGGCCAATGCCGTGTGTATTGCTGCCTGGCGCTTGCGTTATAGCATTGGTCAAATTAAGCCCCTGTGCAAAATCGAGCATGCGTTGGATTGAGCGCCTCGCCAGCAAGCCCACAGCCGGGTCGACATGGATTTCGTTTTTATGATTTTCCAAAACCTCGGCTAAATTCGCCAAACCATTCATGGCCATCCACGGACAATGCGCGCAGCTTTTGCAAGTGGCTGAATTGCCCGCTGTCGGCGCTTCGATAAAAATTTTGCCCGGCGCAGCGGCTTTCATTTTATGGAAAATACCTTTATCGGTGGCGACGATAAATGTGTTGGCAGCCATCGTTTGCGCCGCTTTAATAATTTGCGTGGTTGATCCCACCACATCAGCTAACGCCACCACGCTTGCTGGCGATTCCGGATGCACCAGCAGCTTGGCCTCAGGATGTTGCTTCTTCAGCTCAATCAGCTCTGCCGTTTTAAATTCATCGTGGACCAAACACGAGCCTTGCCACAGCAGCATATCTGCGCCGGTTTGGGCCTGGATATAGCCACCCAAATGTCGATCCGGTGCCCAGATTATTTTTTCACCTTTCGCATGCAGATGTTCAACAATTTTTAAGCCGATGCTAGATGTCACCATCCAGTCGGCGCGCGCTTTCACCTTGGCGCTGGTATTGGCATAAACAACGACGGTGCGATCCGGATGCGCGTCACAGAAGGCGGTAAATTCATCCGGCGGGCAACCCAAATCGAGTGAACATTCCGCTTCCAATTCAGGCATCAAGACACGCTTTTCCGGATTCAAAATTTTTGCAGTTTCACCCATGAAGCGCACACCACACACCACCACCGTTTGCGCAGAATGATCGCGCCCAAACCGCGCCATTTCAAGCGAATCAGAAACGCAGCCACCGGTTTCTTCAGCGAGGTCTTGCAGATCGGGATGCACATAATAGTGCGCCACGAGTACCGCGTTTTGCTCTTTAAGCAAGCGCTTGATGCGCGCCTTGAGTTCGATTCGCTCGGCGGCATTCGGCTCAACTAGCACCTTTGCCCACGCATGATCAACTGACATCGTCGCGCCAAAGTTATTGACGCGCGGATGATCGAATTCAACACGGATTGGCGCTAAGGTGTTCATAAAATAACTCCGATTAGGTTACGGCATTGCGGTGCTGATATTTTGAATCTTGCCAAGCGCCTGATTGCATGACGTCGCGAATCACCATCACTGCATTCCAAATATCCGCGAACCGCGTGTAAAGAGGCGTAAAACCAAAGCGCAACAGATTGGGCTGGCGAAAATCACCGATCACGCCGTGATCGATCAGCGACTGCATGATCGCATATGCATGGTCATGCGCAAACGAAAGCTGGCTGGCACGCTTGGCATGTTCGCGCGGCGAGACGCAATGGAATCCGAAATCAGCGCAATGCTCGTCCATCAACATCCAAAACACGTCGCTTAAGGCAAGCGACTTTTGACGCACGGCTTGCATACTAACGTCGTGAAACGAAGTTAATCCGCAATCAAGTGCCTGCATCGCTAAAATTGAAGGCGTGCCAGCCAGCAAGCGTTCAATTCCCGGTGCTGGCGCGTACTCTGGCGAGAATGCGAACGGTGCCTGATGACCGAACCAGCCTGCGAGTGGCGTGGCAAAATTTGGCTGCAAGTCGCGAGCAACATAGCAATAGGCAGGCGCACCTGGCCCACCATTCAAATATTTGTAGCCGCAGCCCACCGCCATTTCAGCGCCGCTCTCATTGAGCGACACGGGCACCGCGCCCGCACTGTGGCTCAAATCCCATAAAATTCGGGTTCCGGCTTGCTGCGCTGCGATATTTAGTGCGGCCATGTCATGTAAATGCCCGCTGCAATAGTCAACTTGGGTGATGATCGCTACCGCGACCGTCTCGTCCAGCGTTGCCGCCAGCTGATCGGCTGCGACCAATTTTAGGGTGTACTGACTGCCCAGTAGCGCGTTGAGGCCTTGCACCATATACAAATCGGTAGGGAAATTGCCAGCTTCCGACAAAATTACGCGGCGCTGCTTGTCGTTGCGAATCGCGGGCAATTCTAATGCGCCGGCCAGCAATTTAAAGATATTGATCGAGGTGGAATCGGCTGCCACAATTTCGCCCGGCGCTGCACCGAGCATTTGTGCAATTTTATTGCCGATCCGCTGCGGAAAATTGACCCAATCATGCTTGTTCCACGAGCGAATCAGATCGTTGCCCCACTCTTGGCGAATGGTGTTTTGCAACGTAGCGGCGGTTGCGCGCGGCAGTGCGCCCAAAGAATTGCCATCAAGATAGATGACATTTTCGGGCAAATCAAATCGCTCGCGGATGTGTCGCAGGGGGTCGTCTGCATCACGTTGCGCACAAATGAGCTTGGTTACGGTATTCATTGGACCTTCATTGTATTGTTCGATTAAGCGTATGGAAATATCGGCGGTGGGTTTGCTTAATTTTCCCGAGGGATTGCAGTACTAAATTATCGCAGACGCAACCTGGTTTGCGTATAAGTATTGCGGCGCGGCGTTGTATTTTGGTGGCGAGTTGCGCGACTTGTTGCGCTACCTGCGGTTCATCAACAAACCCATCAGCGTCAAGAGTAAATCTTCGCTTCATCGCGCGAATAGACAGTTGCGGAGATACTAACTTGCTGGGCAGGTTTTTGCCAATGGGATGGGACGGCGAAATTGAGGGTACGATGGCACGTTTGCTGGGTCTCCATTGTTCCAATGTGGGGCTAGATCATAATTTTAGGTATCGCGAAGTAACTATTTTTATAGGCTACTTTTACTATCTTCTACCTTGCACTGTGCGCATAATGTTGGTCATGATTAACGATATTTCAATATTTAAAGACACGTCCAGTCGTTCAGGCAGCTGATTTGGCAACCACAGATTTCAACGCATTCGACATCGCGATTATCGGCGGCGGCATGGCCGGTTTATCATTGGCAGTGCGCTTAACAGAGGGACGATTCGCCCATCTGCGCATTGTCGTCATCGAGCCTCGCACCCATTATTCGCGGGATCGCACTTGGTGTTATTGGAGCGTGCCTAAAATAACGCATCCATTTGCCGAGGCCGTCACAATGCGATGGCCGAAATGGCGCTTATCACGCTGGATTGAGGGCCAGCGCACTCATACGGACGGTTCGGCGTTGATTGACGTCACTTGCAACGGCAATAGGCGCGATGGCGGCAATGGTGGTGGTGATCGTGGCGATCGCAGTGGCAGCAGCCCCGACGAAGACATCCAATACGAAATGATCCAGGCAGACACCTTTTATGCGACGGCTTTGAAAGCAATCTCTGCGGCCTCGCACATCACGTTACGACTGGGCGCGACAGTAGAGTCGCTGCAAACATTGCCTGACGATTCGGGTAAAAATTCAGCAGGTAAGGTTGCGATTAAAACCAATCTTGGTGTGATCCATGGCGGGCTTATTTTTGATTCTCGCCCGCCATCAATGCTCTCAAAAGCCGCATGGATACAGGGTTTCCGCGGCATTGAGGTTGAAACAGATAAGCCCTGTTTTGATCCGAAAACCGTGACAATGATGGATTTTTCGATCGCGCCCAATCCCGCAACCACAGGTACGACGCCGACCAACCAAGTCCGGTTTATGTATGTGTTGCCATTCAGCACCACCCATGCGCTGATTGAGGAGACGACATTCACATTGGCAACAGATTCGTCGCGCCAGCCGGTTTTCGACGAATCCGCCGCGCAACATTACCTGACGCAGAAGTTTGGCGCGAACAATGTTCGGATACTGCATCGGGAGCAAGGCGCGATACCAATGGATCCTGCCTTGCGGCCATCGCATGCGCCGGGCAAAGTCATTAAAATTGGCACGGCAGGTGGCATGTGCCGCGCATCGAGTGGCTATACGTTTTTTGAAACCCAGCGTGCATGTAAAATGATTGCGGATCGGTTGGCAACGATGGGGTCCCAAGATTTCGCAAACGTCTCGCCACAGTTCGCGTTACCAAAGTGGCGCTCGTCAGCGAGCTATTGGATGGATGCTGTTTTTTTACGGGTGTTGGCAACCGAACCCGGCATTGCGCCAATTCTTTTTACGAATCTGTTCGCCAACGTACCGGCTGATGCATTAGTGCGGTTTTTATCCGGCGTGGCGACACCAATCGATTTGTTTCACGTTGTGACGGCCTGCCCGAAATGGCCGTTTATCAAGGCCGTCGTTTCATGATGGATACGATGGATATGGTGGAACGAGATCGCGCCAACCAGTTTCGACTTATCCGGTCACGGCTGACATGGCTGTGGGCAATCGTGGCGCTGATTGCCGCAACCGCGAGCCGCTTCGACTGGTTTCCCGCCGTTGCGGCTCAAACACAACTGCTCATACTAGCTGTGACCGTTGCAATGCTCGGCGTGCCGCATGGTGCACTCGATCACTTGGTTGCGAGAGATTTATACAAAGCGCGATTTCCTCGGCGCTGGCTGCCGTTTTTTTTGGCTCTCTATATCGGACTCGCCGCCATCGTAATGCTGGGCTGGTGGCTGGCTGCACCCGCCATGTTGGTTCTATTTTTGCTCGCATCGGCATTGCATTTTGGTTTGGGTGACGCAAGCTACGTAACCTATCCTGTCGCGCTTGCGTGGCTTGAAGTGTTGCTCATGGGAGCGATGCCGATTTTCATTCCTTGGATAATTTTTCCACAGGAGGTTGCCATGCTGTTCGGCTGGCTTGCGAACAATCCGGCAGAACGGTGGCTGCAACCGTTGTCGTTGCGCTTCAATACCGTCTTGGCCATTCTGACTATCGCAGCCTTTTTCGCTGTGCGATTTTTTCGGGAAGCAGCAAGTCGGGGTTCATCCACCTCTGAAGCACGTTCCGAACATACTCGTTTTTTGCTTGAATTTTTTGCAACTGCATCGCTGTTCGCCACTATCCCACCGCTACTGGCGTTCACATGGTATTTTTGTGGATTGCACGCGCCGCGGCACTTGCTTTCGCTGGCAGAGCGCCTTCATGGCGCTCGTACTCGTGCACCATGGCCTGCGCTTACTTGGGTTCTCGTGCAATCGCTGCCACTAACCCTGATCACGTTGATAGGCGCGGTGTTTGGCTATGTTTGGCTGCAAAGTTTCGATCATCAATCCGCATTATTGCGAGTTGTCTTTTGGGGCTTGGCGGCACTGACTTTCCCGCATATGTTGCTCACGGCAATCTGGGACCGAACGGCAACCGCTATTGACAATGAGTCGGGTGTCGAAACACAGCCGGGAAACCCTTTCGGCCGACTGTAATCCAAGTCAGTATGAGGCGCGATTGATAGGGTAAAATGGCGGATTACGAATTTTATGCGCAAATGACTATGTTGACCGGAAGTTTAGTGGCAATTGTTACCCCGATGTTGGCGGATGGCGCACTCGATTTGCCACGCCTAAAATCGTTGATTGACTGGCATATCGCCGAGGGGACGGACGGTATTGTGATTGTCGGCACGACCGGCGAATCGCCGACCGTTGATTTTGACGAACACACGCTGCTCATCAAGGCGGCCGTTGAATATGCTAACAAGCGTATTCCTGTAATTGCCGGGACCGGCGGTAATTCCACCAAGGAAGCGATCTATCTCACGGAATCCGCCAAAAAGGTGGGCGCAGATTATGCGCTTTCGGTCGTGCCGTACTACAACAAACCCACGCAAGAAGGCCAATACCAGCACTTTCGCGCCATTGCCGAAGCAGTCGATATCCCGGTTATTTTGTATAACGTGCCGGGGCGCACCGTCGCGGATTTATCGAACGACACCGCGCTGCGACTGGCGGAAATTTCCAACGTCGTTGGTATCAAGGACGCCACCGGCAACATGGCGCGTGGCTCCGAATTACTGATGCGTGCGCCGCAGACCTTTGCGATCTACTCTGGCGACGATGCCACCACATTGCCACTGATGATGTTGGGGGCGCACGGAACGATTTCGGTCACGGCCAATGTTGCGCCGCGCCTGATGCATGAGATGTGCGCTGCCGCCCTGAAAGGTGAACGCAGTGATAACGCGCGTGCCATCGCTATCAACCAGCGTTTATTTGGCCTGCACACCCAGTTATTTTTAGAGCCGAATCCGATCCCGGTGAAATGGGCGCTGCAAGAAATGGGCTTGATTGATGGCGGCCTGCGCCTCCCATTGACCCCATTTCAGGCGCAATATTTTCCCTTATTGCGCGCTGCGATGCGCCAAGCGGGCATACCCGACAGCCATACTAAGGCAGCCTCATAATCAAACCCATGACTAAATTTAAAACGACATCCCCGATTCATTTTTCCGGAACATTTATGAACGCAATCAAAACCACCTCGCTTGCAACCTCGTCTGCCTTATTGGTCGTAGCGCTTTCTACACTCTCCGGCTGTAGCTTGTTTTCGATGTTTTCCGAAAACAAAAATACGGATTATCGTGCCCAGACCGCCGTCAAACCGGCCTCGCTGGAGGTGCCGCCTGATCTGACCTCGCCGATTGCCGATGACCGTTTCGTGATTCCCGATAACAAGGCAGTCACTTACTCTGCCTACAACCGCGACCGTGCCAACCCGCAGGTTCAACAAAGCAGCAACGCTGTGTTGTCGAAAATTGACGGCGTCCGAATCGAGCGTGCTGGCGAGCAGCGCTGGCTAGTCGTCAAAACCACCACTGACAAAGCGTGGGCGGTCTCCAGAGCATTTTGGGGCGAACTGGGCTATGTGCTTAATCGCGAATCGCCCGAAATTGGCATCATGGAAACTGACTGGGCCGAAGTTCGCAACAAGGCGCCGCAAAACATTATTGGGCGCACCGTTGGTCGCGTGGTGGAGAGCCTTTCCTCAACCGGCGAGCGTGATAAATTCCGAACCCGCCTCGAATCCGGCGCCGAACCCGGCACCGTCGAGATTTACATCAGCCACCGCGGTCTAGAAGAAAACTTCAATAATGCCGACAGGCAAAGCCTTTCGTGGCAGCCCCGTGGCGCGGACAAAGAACTTGAAATCGAGATGTTGTCCCGCTTAATGCTCAAGTTTAACGGTGCCAACGCTGCGGCTGAATCCGTGAACAAAGCAACGGTTGCCGGCGCCGCCGTAACCGTAGCCACAAGGGCATCATTTGATCGCGATAAAGGCGGGGCACTCAAAGTCAACGATCCGTTCGACCGCGCATGGCGTCGTGTCGGTTTGGCGCTCGACAATATCGGCTTCACGGTCGAAGATCGTGATCGTTCAAAGGGCTTATTCTTTGTTCGCTACATTGATCCTGATGCAGACGCAAAATCTGGCGCATCCGAAAAAGGCATTCTGGACCGCCTCGCGTTTTGGCGCAAAGATGACCCTGCCGCTAGCAAAAATGATGTTGCTGTTGTAAACAAACCGGCTGAAAAAGGCTTCTTAGATAAACTCGCGTTCTGGCGCAAAGATGATCCAGCCAGCAAGCCGCAATACCGTCTCTTTGTATCAGATGCGCCAGGCGGAGCCGGCGGGTCAGATGTTGTCGTACAAACACCTGATGGCAAACCCGATAATTCGCCTACTGCAAAGCGCATTCTTTCTTTGCTGCTAGAACAGCTGAAGTAGCGCTCCGCTGCAAGTTAAGGTGATTTAACACTAAGCTAACGGGCTTGTCCGATCAAGACAAGCCCGTTTTTTATGGGTGTACGAGAGCTTGCTGTTATCGGTATCGTTGCAGCAGTGACGTCCGTAACATGATCAGGAGGTAGTTTGGCATTGAAATTTACATCGCTCGGTAGCGGCAGCGAGGGCAATGCGCTTATCGTTGAGGTGAGCGCCGCAACCACCCATACGCGTTTGATGATGGACTGTGGCTTCGGATTGGCCGAAACCGAACTACGCTTATCCCGCGCGGGTTTAGCGGCCAAGGATTTGGATGCCATTGTGGTGACCCATGAACATTCAGACCATATCGGTGGCGTTGCCCGCTTCGCCCGCAAACACAGCATTCCGGTATGGATGACGCACGGCACCGCTAAAGTATTGCGCGAGAATTCAATCCCCACCGCCCTCATGAATTTTGTGGATCCACATGCCGTGTTTAGTGTGGGTGATATTCACGTGACGCCATATTTCGTGCCGCATGATGCTTATGAGCCGGTGCAATATGTGTTTTCAGATGGCGCAAAACGGCTTGGCGTGTTGACCGACACCGGCGCACTAACCGCGCATATTGAGGCGACGTTATCGGGCTGCGATGCGCTGGTACTTGAGTGCAACCACGATTTGGAGATGCTCATGGCGGGCCCCTATCCGGTGAGTCTGAAGCGGCGCGTTTCGGGCAAATTCGGTCACTTGGATAATCTGACGGCGGCCTCATTGCTCGCAAAAATTGACTGCAGCAAGCTTAAACATATCATCGCTGCACATCTATCAAAACGTAATAATTCTCCCGATCTGGCACGTGGTGCACTGGCGGCGGTGTTGGCATCAAGCACAGAATGGATCGGTATTGCCGAGCAGGAGACGGGCTTTGCGTGGCGCGAGGCTTAGGGACTGTTCTGATTGCAGGCGCCAGTCACGGCATCAGTCTTAAAATTCGGGTGCCAGCAATTGAAATGCAGAAACTAAAATGCATAATCAAAACCCGAAAATAAAAACGCCGACTCGAAAGTCGGCGTTTTCAGTATTGCTAATGTTACAGTGACTGCGAACCGAAGAATTACTTCTTTGGTGTTGCAGCGGCAGCAGCGTCTTTTGCACCAGCAACAGCTTTGGCAGCGGCGTCTTTAGCAGCATCTTTAGTGGCTTCAGCAGCTTTGCCAGCCGCATCTTTAGTTGCGGTTGCAGCAGCACCAACGGCTTCTTTAGCTTCTTTAGCCATTTCTTTGCCAGCAGCAGTTGCACCAGCAGCAGCGTCTTTACCAGCTTCAACGGCTTTAGTAGCACCGTCTTTAGCAGCGTCAACAACAGCAGCGCTAGTTGTTTTGGCAGCATCAGCAGCAGCATCAGTTACAGCCTTAGGCATTTCGATTTTAGGCGCATCAACTTTTGGTGCTTCAACTTTTTTGGCTTCTTCTTTACCGCAAGCGGCTAAACCGATTGCAACGATTGCTACAGCGACGATTGACTTATTCATGTGACTTCCCTTGATGAATGAATTAAAGAGTGAAAAAATTTTTGATCAAAAATTTTTATCGGCTATGGCGACCTTTTGCCGTCTTGGAGCATATGTTGCTTGTGCTTCAATAGTTCCGCGAGTCATGCTTGAGTTACCGTTACAACATTGACCGACTGTCAAGTATATCATCGGTGTGATGCACCGCACAATAGTTCCCGGAAAGTTCCCCAAAATCACGGAATTTTTTACTATTTTTCCGTTCAGCCCGATCGAAGCTAAATTTGGGACGTATTTTGGGCCTGAATTAGGCCAAAAACAGCTGCTGGCGGGGCTCTCGGCGCTTTGAGCATAGTTCCTTGTTTCGGTATTTCATTATTTCGTTATTTCCGTATTTCGTCGTTTTATCGTTACAGGCCAACTGCGCCGCCAATCGTCGCTAATTCGGTGCTTTCCCAAATCTGCTCAAATCGATCCACAAACGGCTGGGCGTTTTCGGGTTGATGCAGTGTTAAAACCGAGCGTGGGTGCTCAAAATAGGGTTTTCGCCAAAAATGGGCCTGATCGGCAATAATCATCACGTCCTTCGCCTCGCGGGCCTGGCCAACTGTGCGCTGGATCAATAGTTGTGTTGAAAACAGCCCTTTCAGCGCCACCAAACGCGCCAGCTCGCTCTCGATGCCCGCTGTCTCATGCAGCGCGATGCGGATTCGGTTGCCGCGATTGGCCAGCAATATCGCCTTCAAAATATCGATCCGCTGCGGACGTCCGAAATCGCGACTGCGCAACATTTGCGGCGAAGCATCAAATATCATAATGTCGTGCTGTGCTACCGCGAGCAATGACTCGATTGCTTCAAGCGCATCGGCATTGCTTTCCATCAATCGATAGACGGGTTCAGGGATCGCGACAGTATTCATGATTTCCTCCTGCAAAAAAGATTGTGGCGCCGAATTGGGACAAACTCAATTGAGATGCAAATAACCATCGCAATAGGCCTTATAAAATTTTTCAAGTGCGGCAGGCGATAAGCTGGAAAGCCGCGCCGATGCTAGCGTTCTGGCGTCCGACAAGCTTTGCCAAGCAGCGTATTCATCATTTACCGTTGCTAAATTTCTGGTTGTATTTCTGGTTGTATTTTCGACGTCATTTACGGAGCTACGATCAAGCCAAATTTCGCCATTTAAATAGATATGATCGTCATCGTACAAAAGTCTGGTTTTAGGATCAAGGCTCACGCCCCTCGCCGCTTTGGGCTTTACCGCCTTGGTGAATGCACCAGACGAAATGCAATCCTCAGGCGCGTCAAAATAAACATGGGATTTCGGCTCAGTTAAGTAGCAGCCCAGGAACCGCGCCATCATGCTTTTGTTGCTCGTTGCCTGCTGAAGCGGATTGAGCATCGTTGCAACCCGTTGAAGCATATTCGCATCAATTTCGCCTGGGGCTACCGTTGGGCGTAAATCCGGGTCGAGATATTGACCATCCACCCGCAGCTCATCGTACAAATAATCGATAAACGCGGTTGTTAGCTCCTGTTGAGACGGCGCACGAAAACCAACCGACCACGTCACGCATTCATCGGTCTCAGCTACGCCGTGATGGGCAATGTCTGGCGGTAGATACAGCATATCGCCCGGGTTCAACACCCAATCTTGTTCGGCTTTAAAATGCGACAAAATTTTCAGTGGCATATTCGGCTGTAGGCGTAAATCATCCTGTGCCGATATCTGCCACCGGCGCTGCCCATGGCCTTGCAGCAAAAACACATCATACGAATCCACATGAGGCCCCACGCCGCCGCCTTTGACGGCGTAGCTGACCATCAAATCATCGATCCGCGCATTCGGAATGAAATTAAATTTCTGCAACAGTTGATGCGCTTCATGCGAAAAATGCTGCGTATCTTGAATCAGCACGGTCCAGATGGAATCCGCTAATGTTGCCAAATCGCGAAAATCCTTTGCGGTAAACGGGCCTTGCTGCAATTGCCATTCAGGTTTTTTCACACCGTTTTTTCCATGCGTGCGCCGCACAATCAAACGGCTCTCAGCCTCTTCGCGCTTCGCGAGCGTGAGGATTTCTTTGATCGTTAATGGCGGCGCAAATCCGGGATCCGCAAATTCCGGAAACGCGCCACGAATCAACAGTGGCTTTTTCTGCCAATAGTCGCTTAGGAATTCATGAGGAGAAAGGCTGCCGAGCATGACAAAATTCAAATTGTTCTCACATTGAACAATTTTTGCTTCAATTTTTGCAGCTACAGTTTTTTTAGGCATGGGATGCTTCGCAGGAATGAAATAACTTGCTGAATTTCTATTACAGTGGCCGAGATTTTATTTACCGGTTGTTTAAATAAAATTAAATTAATCAGGTAAGATTTGGGCATTCATGAAGGCGTGTTTCAATATCGAACAAGCACTGATAACAACAACGACAGCGATTCAATTCACTCAACTTTTTGGGATGGAAACGACGATGTTACAGGTTGGCACTGCTGCTCCCGTATTTGAACTTCCCGATGCCAGTATGGAAATGATCCGTCTTTCCAGCTTTCGCGGCAAGAAGAACGTTGTCCTTTATTTTTACCCAAAGGACGGCACGCCGGTTTGTACGCGTGAGGCGATTGATTTTTCAGATCATGAAGATGATTTCGCTGAATGCGACACCGTGGTGATGGGTGTCTCGCGCGATGATTGCATGGTGCATGAAGCGTTTTCGGATAAGCACGGCATTTCAGTCAGGCTACTCTCGGACATGGATTGTGAAGTCTCGCGGATGTATGAGGTTTACAAAGAATATCGCTCAGGCCAAAACACAAACGGGCAGACGAACGGAAACGGCAGCATTGGTAGCAACAGAAGCATCGGAAGCAACAGTAGCAATGGCGGAAATGTGCAAATCAGCGTGCAGCGCTGCACATTTATTATTGATAAAAAGGGCGTCGTGCGTCACATTCTGCCGGATATGAATCCGCGTTTGCAGGTCGCCGAAGTGCTTAAAATGGTTAGGCAAATACATGGTCATTAGCAAAGATTCAGTCGTCACTTTAAGCTATGAATTAAGCGATTGCGATGGCAATATTTTAGAAGAAGTCGGGTCCAAAATGGCCTACATCCACGGCCATGCAGGCATTTTCCCCTTGGTTGAAGCAGGCTTGGCGGGTAAAGCCGTCGGCGATAAATTCGATATTTCATTAGAACCTATCGACGCCTTCGGTGAATACGATGAAAAACTCATCCGGATCGAGCCCAAAGAAGTTTTCCCCGCCAACCTAGAAGTCGGCTCCCAGTTTGAAGGCCTGCCACCGGGCGAAGAAGATGATAAATGGGTCGTCTATACCGTCACCAACATCGCCGACGGCCAAGTCGTGATCGACGGCAATCATCCGCTAGCTGGCGAGCGGTTGATTTTTAAATGTACGGTGGATGAGGTAAGGGCTGCGACGGCTGAGGAGTTGTCGCATGGGCATGTGCATGGGGATCATGGGCATCATCACTAGGAAGCAAGAAAATCTGCCGCTCTTCATTGTCGCTTTGGTCGGCTTCGTACTTTGGCTTGATTCCTATACTGCCAACGCCGCTCTGATCATTGCACTCGCCGTTGCACCTTGGTATTCAATCTGGATATGCCGAAAATATCGAAACAAGTTCTCAGTTTATGACGAGTACACAATTTCCAGCGGCGACGGCCGCCAGAGCAACGATTTAGGAGCATTATTTTTTATTGCTTGCGCTCTGCTAGCGATGGCTGGGGTGGTATACGGATCATTGACGACGCCCTTGAAATTGATCGCCCCAAGTTTCGCGATTGTCGTGGTAATGACATCAATTTTGGTTTTTGCGGAACCGGCGTTGCGACGGAAATGTTTTACGCTTTTTTTCGTCGTTATTTTGCTGTTTGGCTATGCTGCCGGCTTGATCACTGTTACTAATCAACACTTTGACTATCACGAGCCGATAAAACATCGCGTCAAAATTTTTGACAAAACTGAACGCAAGGGCAAAGGCGGCGGGTTTTTCTTAAACCTAGATGCATGGAGCCCTCAGCAGAAAAGTATTGCCCCAGACATCCGTGTCAAAAATCAGTTTTACAACGCTATCATCATCGGGCAAGACGTTTGTGTCTTTGAATACCCTGGTGCGCTTTTTCTGAATTGGTACACAGTCACATATGCGCAAGCGTGCAACTAAGCTCGGCAGCCGTAGCCCGGCCAAGCGAAGCGCCGCCGGGCTATCGTCCCATCATTCACCAAACTCCCCTCCAGCCGAAGCACCCGCTCAACTCGGCGTCAACATTCCACGCTCAATATATCGGTGAATCGTCGAATGCGGCCAATCAACCGCCTGTTTAACGTGCCCATGTTTTACCGGAGTAATATGCACGTAATTCACGTGCGCTTCGAAATCACGATCATCACGAATCGTATGTTCCCAAAATCGTTTTTGCCATAACTTGTATTTGCCGCTTGCATCTTTTTCGACGGGCACACCTTCATGCAAAAGATGTTTGGTGAATTCGGCTTTGATCCGGCGGATGCGTTGCAAATAATTTTGGTCGTCGGGTGGCAGCGTCCACACCGCGTGCCAATGATCAGGCAGCACGACCATTGCGTCAATTGTGAAGGGAAGCTTCGCCTTCACATCACGGACGATGTTTCGCTAAGCGTCAATGTGATCGATCAGCAGCGCACGCCTACGGTCATGCAGATTGACTGTGAAGAAGAATGTGCCGCCAGCTAGCTGACTAGGACGATATTGAACCATGTGTGGAGGGTACCCCGGCGGCGCTTCGCTTGGCTGGGCTACGGGAGCCTTATTGTTGTAATGCCCGCATTGTTTTTAGCCGATAAAGAATCTCCAACGCTTCCTTTGGCGATAGCTCATCGGGCTTTAAATCATCGATCGCATCTACGAGGGCACTCGTCCCAAACTCTAGCACTGGCGCGGCGTTTGGGGCATTTGCTGAAAACAAATCACCCTGCGGATGTTGCCCAGCCTGCTTGGTTTCCAAATCGGTTAATTGCTTTTTCGCAACCCTGACAATCGACTTCGGCACACCCGCCAATTGCGCAACTTGCAGACCATAGCTTTGGTTGGCGGGGCCGGATTCTAGTTTGTGCAAGAAGACGATTTTGTCTTTCATCTCGACCGCATCGAGATGCACATTCGCTAAATTCGGTAGCTCGGCATTCAACCTTGTGAGCTCAAAATAATGGGTCGCAAATAAACAATAACATCGGTTGGTTTCTGCCAGGTGCCGGGCAATCGCATAGGCGAGCGAGAGGCCATCAAAGGTTGAGGTACCACGTCCGATTTCATCAATCAACACCAAGCTTTGCGGAGTGGCGTTGTTTAAAATTGCGGCGGCCTCGGTCATCTCGACCATGAAGGTGGACCGTCCACCGGCAAGATCATCGCTGGAGCCAATCCGCGTCATGATGGCGTCTATTTTGCCAATGGCGAGTGACTTGGCGGGCACCAACGAGCCGGTGTGCGCGAGCAACGCAATCTGCGCGACTTGTCGCATGTAGGTCGATTTACCGCCCATGTTGGGGCCGGTAATTAGCAGCAGTTGTCGTGAGCGGGAAAGATCGCAATCGTTGGCGATAAAACTTTGCACCTGGCTTTCCACAACCAGATGGCGGCCTGCATCAATGTGAATGCGATCTTCATTGATAAACTCGGGCGCAACCAAATTAAACTCTCGCGCATTGGCGGCGTTTGCACATAGCACATCCAGCTCAGCCACGGCGCGGGCGAAGAGGTGCAGCGCGCCAACATGCGGCAATAATGAATCTAGCAATTGATCGTATAAAAATTTTTCTTTTTTAAGCGCACGTTCACCAGCCGAGAGTGCTTTATCTTCAAACGCCTTGAGTTCGGGCGTGATAAAACGCTCGGCGTTTTTGAGAGTCTGGCGGCGGCGGTAATCGTCGGGCAACGTGATATTTTTATCGCTGTTTTTATCAAGTTGGCCTTGCGTAATCTCGATATAAAAACCATGCACGCGGTTGTATTCGACTTTCAAATTGGCGATGCCAGTGCGGGCACGTTCGCGAGCTTCCAGCTCCAGCAGATAGCCGCTCGCGTTAGTTTGCAGCCCGCGCAATTCGTCTAGCTCGGCATCGTAGCCATCACGAATCACGCCGCCATCGCGGATGGTGATGGAGGGCTCATCTTTAATCGCAGATGAAAGTGCATGGTGGACGCGCGCTTCCGGGCAAAAATGGCTCAAACGCCGCTCTAGTGTTGGAGTTTCGATATTTTTTAATGTTTCGTAGAGCGCAGGTGCGGCCGCCAGCGCATCACGCAAGGCACTCAAATCTCGGGGCCTGGCTGTCTTCAGCGCAACGCGGGTGACGATGCGCTCCACGTCTGCCCAATCGCCAATAATGGCGCGAATATTGGCCACATGATTCGCGTGTTGATTCCCCAAACTAGCACTCGCATCCAAGCGCTCGGCAATCACGGTTCGATCCCGCAGCGGATGGTGCAACCAGTGCCGCATCAAGCGTGCGCCCATGCTGGTCACGGTAGTGTTGAGCAGCGAAAAAAGCGTCGGCGCCGCATCACGATTGATGGTTTCCGAAATCTCCAAATTGCGCCGTGTGGCGGCGTCCATGCGAATAAATTCATCGTCGCGTTCCACCAATAAACCGGTGATATGCGGCAGCGCGGCGCGTTGGGTTTGTTGCACATAATGCAGCAGCGCACCGGCGGCGGCGATGGCGATCGGCATGTCTTCACAGCCAAAACCGGCCAAGTCCTTCGTGCCGAATTGTTTGGCTAATAATTTTTGCGCCGAGGCGGAATCAAACTGCCAATCGGCGAGACGTTTAAGGGACGTATTAGCAACGGTGGCGGCAAAACTCTCCGCGACAATCAGTTCCGCCGGTTGTAACCGCTCTAACTCCGCAGCGAGCGAGCGCACCGAGGTTTCCATCACCCGAAAGCGCCCGCTCGCCAATGACAGCGCAGCCAACCCCAGCGTATGTTCCTGTACAAACACCGCCACAATCAACACATCCCGCGCATCCGGCATCAGTGCTGAATCAGTCAATGTTCCCGGCGTGATAATGCGCGTCACGGCGCGCTCCACCGGGCCTTTGCCGGTCACTTCGCCAATCTGCTCAACGATCACGGCGCTCTCGCCTAACTTCACTAATTTGGCAAGGTAACCCTCAACAGAATGAAACGGCACACCGGCCATTTTAATCGGCGCACCATTCGAGTTGCCGCGTTGGGTGAGCGTGATGTCGAGCAACTTCGCGGCTTTGATGGCGTCCGCAAAGAACAGCTCGTAAAAATCACCCATGCGATAAAAAACGAGCGTGTCGGGATACTCGGCTTTGATGGCGAGGTATTGCGCCATCATGGGCGTATGGGCGGCTTTCTCGGCACTCATGGAACGACAGCGCTAATTATTTATGCGCCTGCACAATCTGCAACAACTGCGGAAACAGTTTCGGCGTGCCTGCCACCACATGACCTGCGTGTAAATAATCGCCATCGCCATTGAAATCAGTGATCAAACCGCCTGCCTCCAAAATGAGCAAACCGCCTGCCGCCACATCCCATGGACTCAAGCCCTGCTCCCAGAATCCATCAAAGCGACCACAGGCCACGTAAGCTAAATCCAGCGCTGCGGCACCGGGGCGGCGCACGCCGGCCGATTTTTGGGTAATTTCTTTGAACATCGCCAAATACTTATCGAACTTTTCAAACTCTTTGTACGGAAAACCGGTGCCGATTAAGCCGTCTTTTAGATTCAATACTTTCGACACACGAATCCGCCGCTCATTTAAAAAGGCTCCGCCACCTCGTGAGGCAGTGAAGAGATCATTGCGCGTGGGATCGAAGATACAGGCATGTGAAACCACACCCTTCACGCTTAACGCGATCGAGACGCAAAACTGCGGGAAGCCATGCAGGAAATTGGTGGTGCCATCGAGCGGATCAATAATCCATTGATATTCGGATTCGACGGCTGAATCAGACGCGCCCGATTCCTCGGCCAGAATGCTATGCTGGGGATAGCTTTCACGGATCGTGGCGATGATGGTGTTTTCAGCCGCGCGATCAACGTCAGAGACAAAATCGTTATGCCCTTTCCGCTCGACCGTCAGTTTATCGAGGTCATCTGTGGCGCGGTTGATAATAGCGCCGGCGCGGCGCGCTGCCTTAACAGCAACATTGAGCATAGGATGCATAGCGAGTTTTCATAAAGAACAATAGAACCCGTATTTTACTATGACCACCCCAACCCTGTCTTCTTCATTTCCAGCCACATTGTTGAGCCGCGTTCGCATCGTCATGATGGAAACCTCGCACCCCGGCAATATCGGCAGCGCGGCGCGCGCAATGATGACGATGGGTTTGTCGGACTTGGTGCTGGTTAATCCGCGCGAAAAAAACGCGACAGAGCATCCAAATGCAATTGCCCTGGCATCTGGTGCAATGGCGGTGCTGTCTAAAGCCCGCATCGTACCAACCTTGAGTGAGGCTATTGCCGATGTGCATTTCGCGGTGGGTTTCACAGCGCGGCGGCGCGAGCTTTCACATCCGATTATGTCGCTGCGTGAAGCGGTTGGCGTGGCTATGGCTGAAGCAGGAGTGGAACGAAAAATTGCGCTCGTTTTCGGCAACGAGGCCATGTGTTTATCCAATGAAGATGTGGCCCAATGCCAGCTGGCCGCCACCATACCCGCGAATCCAGAGTATTCGTCGCTAAATGTTGCCCAATCGATCCAAGTTGCTGCTTATGAAGTGATGATGCAATCGGGTGCTGCGGAATCGGCGTTCAAAGTGCAAGATCACGATGAACGGCCACAAGCCAGCGTCGGTGAAATTGAGCATTTTTTAAAACACTTGGAAATGACCGCAATTGATTCTGGCTTTCTCGACCCCACATCCCCTAAACGGTTCATGACGCGAATGCAGCGGCTATTTACGAGGGCAAGGTTAGAACCCGAAGAAGTCGCGATATTGCGGGGATTGCTGGCATCATTTCAAGAGCCCAAACAACACCCTAAATGAACTTAAAATTGACTATGTTTAGCCGCCTAAAAGAAGACATTCAAAGTATCTACGCCCGTGACCCCGCCGCCCGCAACGCGTGGGACGTGCTCACCTGCTACCCCGGCATGCACGCGATCTGGCTGCATCGCCACTTGGCGCATCCGCTCTGGGGCATGGGTTTCAAATGGCTTTCGCGTTTTATCTCGCTTGTTGGCCGGGCTGCGACGGGGGTTGAAATCCACCCCGGTGCAAAGTTGGGTCGCCGCGTGTTCTTCGATCACGCCATTGGTATTGTCGTCGGTGAAACGGCTGAAATTGGCGATGATTGCACGCTCTATCAAGGCGTGACACTGGGCGGCGTTTCGTGGGATAAAGGCAAACGCCACCCAACCTTGGGAGCCGGGGTAACCGTCGGCGCCGGTGCGAAAATATTAGGCCCCTTCACCGTTGGCGCAGGCGCCAAAATCGGCTCCAATTCGGTGGTGGTCAAAGCCGTCCCGCCGGGCGCCACCGTGGTCGGCATTCCGGCGCGGATAGTTGAGGGAATCGAGCAGGGTGCGGCAGGCCAGGCGTTCTCGGCTTATGCGATCACCACCAACGAAAACGACCCGCTGAATGCCGTGCTAAAGACTTTAGCGGGGCGCACCGATAGTAGCGATGCGGCTATTGCGGCGCTGATGAAGCGGATTGAGGAGTTGGAAGCAGGATCAGCAAAAGCGCCCAAACACTAGGCTGGGCGGGGTCTAGAGCGATTTTTTGTAATGATTTTTGGTGGTGAAACTGGCTTGTACCTTTTGTATTAAGGTAGTTTCTCCACAAAAATTCGCGTCGAAACTTAGGTCGTTAATCGGAAGGTGAATGGAATGCAGACTTTGTAGTTGCTGCCGCTTGTGGGGATGAACTTTGCGTCCATCATCGGCAACTTGATCGCATTGCTCAGTCTGAGTTTAGTAAGCTCAGTTGCGTCCGTAGCCTTGATCCAAGAAATATCAACCGCCTTGGCATTACCAGTCGCAGCGTCAACAGTGATCACGGAATAAACATTAGCCTGCGTTCCTGATTTGCGAAGCGCTTCTGGATACCTCACCGAAGATATGGTTTCTTTGCGATTCAAAAATTCTGCTTTACGTGCAGCTGTTTTCTCCGGGGGGGCTAGGGTACTCGGTGTTCCTGAGACGCTGATAACACCTTCACCGTTGCGATTTTCAAACCAAACTCGTACGTTTGAAACAAATGTGGTTGGTGCGCATTCTGCCGTCAGCTTTGGATGAAACGTCCACAGATTTATTTGTGCGGCGGTCGCACTCTCGAACGCTTTGTTTTCGGGCATCGATTTGACGATGCGGGAGCTGATGACCCTGCCGATTTCATTAACTTTTACTTCTACATCAACATAGCCAGCGCTACCGGCTTTTAGCTCAGCCGACGGATACGCTGGTGGAATAACAGTTTGCGGACGCGACCAGTCCTTTGGATCATCAGAAAACAGCATTTCTTCCCCAGTTGGCGCAACAAACGTTTGAGCGCCGGACAGTTGAGCCCATCCTAAAACGGATAGGAACAAAAGGGAAACGCCTGACGTCAAAATACGAAGCTTGAAGGAAGAAGGGCAATGTTTTTTCATAATTAGTATCCTGTCAAAAGAATTAGCTGACTAACGGCGTCGTCTGTTGATCGATCGGAACCGCCGATCAACGCTCCAATAGTGACGCAATACTTGTCTTAAATCAACCATTCGCTGCGCCACTGGAATACTTGATAAAAATACTCAACTTTGCTATAGTTGACTCTATTAGTCGGACATTAAATTTCTCAAGTCAAGCCAACGATGAAACTCACCACCAAAGGCCGCTTTGCCGTTACCGCCATGCTGGATTTAGCGCTGCACGCGCAATCCGGCCCGGTCACGCTTTCGGCGATTAGTGAGCGGCAGAAAATTTCGCTATCGTATTTAGAGCAGTTGTTTGGCAAGCTGCGACGCGGGCAGTGTGTGGCGAGTGTGCGTGGGCCTGGTGGCGGTTACCAGCTGGCGAAGCCTGCCGCAGCACTCAATGTGGCCGATATTATTGTCGCGGTAGAGGAGCAGCTCGATTCGCGCCAATGCGAGGGTAAGGATAGCTGCCTCGGTGAGAAGCGTTGTATGACGCATGATTTGTGGGAAAGTTTGAACGATACCGTGCTGAACTATCTCTCAGGGGTAACGCTCGCCGATTTAGTGCATAAACATCAGGTACAAAACACTCAAACCGTTGCCAGCCCTAAAAGCTTAAAAGTTGGGACAAAGGACACGGCAACGATGCAACAAAGTACGTAACAAAAGATTCAATGAATAACGCAATAACAGATTTAATAAAGCATTCAACACCAGCAACAAGTTCGTCGAAAGTGCGCTCCCAAAACGCCCCGCACAACCGTGCAGGCGTGGAAACTCCGCTTTCTATTTCGTAATTTAAGAAGATCATCATGAGCCAAGTTTTATCGATCCCCACCAATCCGTCGCAACCGATTTATCTCGATTATTCCGCCACCACGCCGGTTGATCCGCGCGTGGCCGCCAAAATGATTCCGTATTTGACCGAGCTCTACGGCAACCCCGCCTCACGAAGTCACAGCTATGGCTGGACGGCTGAAGATGCCGTTGAAGCCGCGCGTGAAGAAGTCGCTAAGCTGGTGAATTGCGATGCAAAAGAAATCGTCTGGACATCCGGCGCGACAGAATCGATCAACCTCGCCGTAAAAGGTGCTGCCAACTTCTATAAAACGAAGGGCAAGCACATCATCACCTTAAAAACCGAACACAAAGCCACGCTCGACACCTTCCGCGAGCTTGAGCGCCAGGGTTTTGAAGCGACCTACCTAGATGTAAAAGATAACGGCTTGGTGGACATGGAAGTCTTCAAAGCCGCCCTGCGCCCCGACACCATTTTGGTTTCTATTTTGTATGTCAATAACGAAATCGGCGTGATCCAGCCGGCTGAAGAAATCGGCGAAATTTGTCGGGCGCGTGGGATTATTTTTCATCTTGATGCCGCGCAGGCAACGGGCAAAGTTGTCGTTGATTTGCAAGCACTAAAAGCCGATCTGATGAGCTTTTGTGCGCATAAAACGTATGGCCCCAAAGGTATCGGCGCATTGTTTGTTCGCCGCAAGCCACGGATCCGTTTAGAAGCACAAATGCACGGCGGTGGCCATGAGCGGGGCTTTCGTTCGGGCACCTTGGCGACGCATCAAATCGTTGGTATGGGTGAAGCGTTTCGGTTAGCCAGGCTCGAGATGGCAACCGAAAACGAGCGTATCCGGATGTTGCGGGATCGGCTGCTCAATGGCATTCGCGATATGGAAGAGATTTACGTCAATGGCGATTTGGAGCACCGTGTGCCGCACAATTTGAACGTGAGTTTCAATTTTGTTGAGGGCGAATCGCTGATTATGGGCATCAAGGAATTAGCGGTGTCGTCCGGCTCTGCGTGTACATCAGCATCGTTGGAGCCGTCGTATGTGTTGCGCGCACTCGGGCGCAATGATGAACTGGCGCACTCGTCCATTCGTTTCACGATTGGCCGATTCACGACGGTCGCCGATATTGATTTTGCGATTAAATTATTGAAAGAGCGCATTCAAAAATTGCGCGATATGTCACCGTTATGGGAAATGTTTAAAGACGGTGTTGATTTGAATTCCGTGCAGTGGGCTGCGCACTAAGCAGGCAGCGCATTAAACGCCCAATAAACTTCACTAACCAATTCGTTTTCCAAGGAGCAACATCATGGCTTATTCAACCAAAGTAATCGATCATTATGAAAACCCGCGTAACGTGGGATCGTTCGGCAAAGACGAAGACGGCATCGCGACCGGCATGGTCGGCGCACCCGCTTGCGGCGACGTGATGAAGCTACAGATCAAAGTGGGTGCAGACGGCATCATCCAAGACGCAAAATTTAAAACCTACGGCTGCGGATCTGCCATTGCCTCATCTTCACTCGTTACCGAATGGGTAAAGGGCAAGACACTGGCGCAAGCCGGTCAGATCAAGAACACACAAATCGCTGAAGAGTTGGCACTTCCGCCGGTAAAAATTCACTGCTCAATTTTGGCCGAAGATGCAATTAAAGCGGCGATTGCGGATTACCAAGCGAAGCATCCAGTCTTGGAAAATGCAGCAGAAGCCAAAGCAGCATAAAGTATTTTTGAAGGAAAATTGATATGGCCATCACCCTCACAGATCGCGCTGCACAGCACGTCCAAACCTACCTCACCAAACGCGGCAAAGGCGTCGGTGTGCGGTTTGGCGTGCGCACGACTGGCTGCTCCGGCATGGCGTACAAACTTGAATTTGTCGACGCTGCCGTGCCTGAAGATCAGGCATTTGAAAGCCATGGCGTGAAAGTATTCGTCGATCCGAAAAGCTTGGTTTACATTGACGGCACAGAGCTAGATTTTGTGCGCGAAGGTTTGAACGAAGGTTTTAAATTCAATAATCCCCAAGAAAAGGATAAATGCGGATGTGGTGAAAGCTTTAACGTTTAACCGCTATAAAATTTTATTTCGATAAGGGGCGCATTCCGCGCCCCTTATTGTTTATACAACCTGTTTATGACCATCGATTTTACTAAAAACCATTTCGAGCTGTTCCATTTGCCGGTTTCATTTCAGCTGGATTCAGCTGCACTCGATCGCGCCTATCGCGAAGTACAGCGCGAGGTGCATCCCGACAAATTCACACTTGCCACGGACGCCGAAAAACGGCTCGCCGCGCAATGGGCTACGCGGGCGAACGAAGGTTACCAAACACTTAAAACACCGCTCAACCGTGGCCGTTACTTCTTAAAAATGCACGGTATCGAGACTGAGGAAGAGTCGAATACCGCCATGCCGCTGCCGTTTCTCATGCAGCAAATGGAATGGCGCGAAGCGGTGGTGGATGCGCGCGCCTCAAAAGATGAAGCAACGTTAGACGAACTGGCCGCACAAAAACAGGCGGACGAAAAACAGCTTTTTACACAGCTCGAAAATGAATTGAGCGAACCGTCCACCTTCGCCACCGCCCGCCTCACCGTGAGAAAATTGCGGTTTATCGAAAAGCTCGGTGAAGAGATTGATGATGCGTATGAAGCCGTCATTAACTAACCCAACTAAACAAGCTAAACGAACAAAGCGGACGGTTTATGAACCGGTGTTCGTGAACCGGTGTTCGTGAACCTGCATTTATCAACTTGCGCGTAACCAGAAAATAAATTCACCATGGCACTCATGCAAATCGCCGAGCCCGGCGAATCCACCGCACCGCACCAGCATCGCTTGGCGGTTGGCATCGATTTAGGCACCACCAATTCACTCGTTGCGACGGTGAAAAGCGGCGCGGCAGAGGTATTGCTCAATCATGATTCGCAGCCGCTTTTACCGTCCGTGGTGCGGTATTTAAAAGACAAGACCGTCGTCGGCGCCGAAGCAAAGGCGGCCCAAGCCATCGATCCGCAAAACACCATCGTCTCGGTCAAACGCTTTATGGGGCGCGGCATTGCGGACGTTGCCAAATACGGTGCGTTACCGTACAAATTTATTGACGCACCCGGCATGGTCAAGATTGAAACCATTGCCGGCGTGAAATCACCTGTCGATGTTTCTGCCGATATTTTGCGGGTGCTGCGTATTCAAGCTGAAGCGGCGTTGGCCGGTGAACTGGTGGGGGCGGTGATCACCGTGCCCGCTTACTTTGATGATGCGCAACGCCAAGCCACAAAAGACGCCGCAAATATTGCCGGCATTAATGTGCTCAGGTTGTTAAACGAGCCCACTGCGGCGGCCATTGCCTACGGGCTCGATAACGAGAGCAAAGGCACGTTTGCCGTGTTTGATTTAGGCGGCGGTACGTTTGATATTTCTATATTGAAGCTCACCAAAGGCGTGTTCGAAGTGCTCGCCACCAATGGCGATTCATCATTGGGTGGCGATGATTTTGATCAGGCGATCGGCGCATATTGGCGCAAACAATTAGGGCTTGCGTCGGCGGACCATGGCGACACGCGGCGCTTGTTAATGAAAGCACGTGAAGTCAAGGAAATGCTGACGAGGCAAGTAAATGCTGAATCAACATTGAAGCTCTCTTACGGTCAGGAATTTAAGCTGCGTTTAAGCCAAGATGAATTTTGGGCGATGACGCAAGCGTTTGTGCAACGCAGTTTGCAGCCGGTAAAAAAAGCGTTGCGTGATGCGAAGCTTGGTGTTGCCGATATTGATGGCATCGTCATGGTCGGCGGGGCGACACGAATGCTGCATGTGCAACGTGCCGTGACAGAATTTTTTGGCAAACCGACGCTAAACAACCTCGACCCCGATAAAGTTGTAGCGCTCGGTGCCGCCATTCAGGCGAACGCGCTTGCGGGCAATCGTACGGGCGAAGATTTATTGCTGCTTGATGTGATTCCGCTGTCCCTCGGTTTAGAAACAATGGGTGGCCTGGCTGAAAAAGTAATCCCGCGAAATTCCACGATACCGATTGCCCGCGCGCAAGAGTTCACGACCTACAAAGACGGCCAGACGGCGATGGCGATTCACGTTGTGCAGGGCGAGCGAGAGCTGGTCAAAGATTGCCGATCGCTCGCCAAATTTGAGCTGCGCGGCATCCCGCCGATGGTGGCTGGTGCTGCACGGATTCAGGTGACATTTCAGGTTGATGCGGATGGCTTGTTATCGGTGGCGGCACGCGAAACAGTGAGCGGTGTGTCCACACAAATTGAAGTGAAGCCCTCGTACGGATTAAGCGACAACGAAATCGCAGAAATGCTCAAGTCCAGTTTTAGCCACGCCAAAGATGATGCCGATGCACGGGTGTTGTCGGAGGAAAAAGTTGATGCAGTGCGATTAATTGAAGCCGTGCAGGCAGCGATTAAAAAAGATGGTGATGCATTGTTGGACACGGCTGAACGGGCAGAAATCTTGGCCGCGATTGCCGCGCTCACACCGATGATCGAGCGCAGCGATGCGAAAGCGATCAAAGCCCAAGTCGCTGAACTGTCGCGCACTACTGAAAACTTTGCCGCGCGAAGGATGGATAGAAGTGTTGCCGATGCGCTTAAGGGCAAAAGAGTTGAAGATATGCAGTCTCTGTAAGTTTATGAATTGATCACTGTTTAAAAGCAAATAAAATGACCACCGTAAAAATCCTCCCGCACGAATCCCTCTGCCCTGCCGGCCTCGAATTTGATGCGCCCGTTGGCGAAACCATCTGCGATGCGCTGTTACGCAATCACATTGAAATCGAACACGCCTGCGAAAAGTCCTGCGCCTGCACCACCTGCCACGTCATCATCCGCGAAGGCATTCAATCCCTTGACGATGCAGAAGAAAAAGAAGAAGACATGCTCGATATGGCCTGGGGCTTAACGCCGCTCTCGCGCCTATCCTGCCAAGCCAAAGTGCGCGAACAACCGCTCATCATCGAAATCCCCAAATACACCATTAACCACGCGCGGGAGACACATTAATGGCGCTTAAGTGGACAGATACCTTGGAGCTTGCGATTCAGTTATCAGAGGCGCATCCCGAAATCGATCCCAAACTCATTCGCTTCACGGATTTACATCAGTGGGTGATGGCCTTGCCGGAATTTGATGATGATGCAAGCCGTTCGGGGGAGAAAATTTTAGAGGCTATTCAGATGGCTTGGATTGAGGAAGTGGAATAATTTTTACAATTTGAAAACAGATCAACATTAAAAACGTCTGACATTTTTCGGGGGCTTCATCCGCATGGATTCATTTTGTAAATGGCTTGAAAGGCAGTCTGGATGCGGAGTTCAGAGTATTTTCTGTTCTCAGGATTTGGGGCAGAGACCATGTTAAATTGACAGTTTTCTGTCCACCAATACTGAGTTAACGCCCATGTTCAAATTCTTCCGAGACCTAGACTGGAAAATTTTGTTGTTCGCCTCGCTCGGATGCTATGCGATGCCCCTGCTTGTATTTGGCACGCTCATCTCCGCAGCCTTGTCCCAATCACCGGACGGTTGGGGACAACTGGCAACAGTGATCCTGCTGTTGATATTCCTCCTACTTTCTCCGCTGGCCGCTGGTTACTTTACAGCCCGATATGCGCGATCACGCCCTCAACTACATGTCTTACTTGTTTGGGCCATTGGCTTCGCGGCATTTGTCGTCACATCATCTGGCTCACTTGGTATTCAAGCCGCCGTTGGTGTCGCTTCACTTGCATTCGCTTCGCTTGGGGCGTTTGTCCGGTTACGAGCCAGCGAACTTAACGAGTAGGGTGTAGCAAAACCAATTGTTCCCAAGCGGCCGCTGATGATCGCACCGAACCTTTCAACACCCGCTTTGCCACGCCGTACAAAAATCATCGCCCCCTCAAACTCCAGCACTGGCGGGACGTTTGGGACCGATAGCCCCGAGCCGTAATTCACATCTTCTTTTACGATTGCTGACGGCCAAAGTGCCTGCATGGCCGCGGCAAGAGAATAAATACCGCGTCTCATTTACGACAATGCAACGATACTCGCGCGGATTGTGCTGGTGTAATCGTTTTCCTACACGCCGTTCAGCCGACCGCCGACTAGTTGGGCTTGGCTCGTTTGTTAATCTGTTCATGTGTAATTAAGTACACTCTGCGAGATTTTCTTAAACCTTTTCTTTTAAAACCGTTTAAGTGTTCTCGCTGGCCTTATCGAAAAGGCATAACCAAAAGGAATCACTCATGAACACCCCCGTTTACACTTCAAAAAGCAAGATGCATCCGATTATGATTATTGCCGCGATTGCCATTATCCTGGTGAGCGTTGCCGGCGTTGCCGCCCTGATGGGCTGGCTACCGACATCCAATGCGTCTAATTCTAATGGCACCAATGCGAGCGTTGCCACTGCGGCTCACAGCAGCGGCCAAGCGAAATCAACGACCGCACCAAGCCATACTTCCACACCTGCACCTGCGGCTGTCGCAAAATGCACCAATTGCGGAACCGTTGAATCGGTTGCTGCGGTTGAGACTGGCGGCCAAAGTAACGGTACAGGCGCTGTCATCGGCGGCGTGTTGGGCGGTGTGTTGGGTCACCAAGTCGGCGGTGGTCGTGGCAAGGATGTCGCCACGGTAGCTGGCGCAGTCGGCGGTGCACTGGCTGGCAACAGTATCGAGAAAAATCGTAATTCCACTACTCGCTATGAAGTTCGAGTGCGCTTGGATGACGGCAATTCACGTACCTTCACCGTTAATACTGCTTCTGTCCAAAGCGGCGATCGCGTTCGGGTTGATGGTGATAGCTTTTATCGCATTGACCGATAAAACCGTAGTCTCTCAAGACCAAAACGACCGCATAATGCGGTCGTTTTTTTTCGCCTGCTTTTCGGCTGCTTTTCGGATGTTTGTCCGATGTTTGTTCGGGGCAAGCAAGGTGGACAAAATGTGGCGGTCCCAAGTGAGCGGCACTGGCGGGCATCAAACGCTTAAACATCAGCGTGGCTGCGCCGTCGAAGGCCCCAAACACCCTGAAACGCTAGCACTGGCGCGGCTTTCCAAGCATTCGCAGGATGGGGAAGCCATTTAACAATGCCACATACCACCGCGTTTAGCACGACATTTGCCACCACATTTAGCATGATATGCGCACCACATAAAACACCGTACAGCGCCCAGCAAACGCTACCCCGAGATCATCTCGGCATCTTCAAAAAGCGACCGAATCACCACCTTGTTTATCGCGCTTTGATCGGGCACAACGTACAAAACCGGCGTGATCATTTCTTCAAAGATACCGCGTAGGCTCCGTGCGCCGACTTTATATTCAATCGCCAAATCGGAGATTTCTTCAAACACGCGCGCTTCAATGACGAGCTCAACGCCCTCGTTTTTGAGGATTTCGCGGAACTGGTTATAGATGCAGTTTTTGGGTTCGGTCATGATCTTGACCAGCATTTCTTTATCAAGCTGCCGCATATTGGCGATCACCGGCAGGCGCCCGGTGAATTCAGGGATGAGGCCGAATTCGATCAGGTCGGTTGGTTTAACCCGCGAATTGAGTCGATCGAGAATTTTTTGATTATTGCCATCGGCCATCGAGACAAAACCAAATGCGTGTGTCTTGGACATGATCTGCTCAAGACCAACAAATGCGCCACCACAGATGAACAAAATATTATTGGTGTCCATGACATGATTTGCACCCAAATTCACCAACGAGCCTTCCATAATTTTCAGAAGCGAATGCTGCACGGATTCGCCTGACGCGGCGTTGGCGGCACCTTTAGCGGATTTTAGTTTGTCAATTTCATCAATGAACACAATGCCGTTTTGCGCTTTGTTCATATCGCCATCGGCCTTTTCGACCAACCGCAATAGCACCGCATTAATTTCTTCATTTACATATTTGCTTTGCGCGAGCGAGGTCGCATCGGCAGTGACAAACGGCACCTTCAACGCGCGGGCCAAGGTCTCGCACATCAGCGTTTTGCCAGTGCCGGTTGGCCCAATTAACAGCACATTGCTCTTGGCGATTTCGATGCCGCTCTCGTGCGATTTTAATAATTTTTTGTAGTGCGCATAGACCACAACCGATAACACTTTTTTCGCCTCCTCTTGCCCGACGACATGCATATCGAGATAGCGGACGATGGAGGATGGCGTCATTTTTACTTTGGGCAATTCGGCGTTGGGAGATTCCATGGCTATCCTTGAGGTTCGCGCAAAGGCTTACGCTAACGGTTGCGCTTCTTTGAAATCTGCTATGCGGCCATCTGAATGAACTCGATTTTGTAACCGTCGGGGTCTTCGACAAAAGCAATAACGGTCGTGCCAAATTTCATCGGCCCCGGCTCGCGGGTAACGTTGCCGCCCTTTGCCTTGACTTCTGCGCAAGCCGCAACGAGATCGGGCAAACCTACCGCGATGTGACCATAGCCCGTCCCTATTTCGTAGGATTTTGTATCCCAATTATGCGTGAGTTCAATCACGGCGTTTTCCGACTCGTCACCATAACCCAAGAAAGCCAAGGTAAATTTCCCATCGGGGTAATCGCGGCGACGCAGCAATTTCATGCCGAGCACATCGGTATAAAACTCGATGGATTTATCAAGATTGCCGACACGAAGCATAGTGTGGAGGAGACGCATATTTTTCCTTTGGTCTTTTAGTGGTTTTGTTCTTTGCTGCTTTATTGCTTTAGTGCTTTGGTGCTTTGATGCGCTGGTGTTTTTGATGGGTCGCTAGAATGCGCGAAAGCGATGATCGTTCTGATCGAGCTCTGATTTCAAGGCGGCGTAATCAGGGCACATCCGTTCCACCTCTTGCCAGAACGCGGCGGAGTGATTCATCTGCCGCAAATGTGAGAGCTCATGACAAACGACATAGTCAATCAACGCCGGACGCGCCTTCATCAAACGCCATGAAAAGCGAATTTCGCGGCGTGAATTGCAGCTGCCCCACCGATTGTTTGCGCTGGAAATAAAAACGCGCGGCGGGGTCAAGTTGTGCAGCTTGGCAAAGAAAAAAGCACGCTGGGCAAGATGTGGCAAAGCCTGTCGTTTGATCCAATTTATCACGGCAACTTCCGACTGCTCGGCAATCGCGTCAGCATCACCAAGCGCTGCCTTGATACGCACAAACAAATGCGGCCCCGCCTGGTCAACATGGACCCGCGTGTAGCCTGCATCAATCATGAGCGTGAGCGGCTCGCCCATATAAAAAATGGTTGCGCCGGTTTCCCAGCGCTGCGGCGTAATTTTGCGGTGCGACCATTCGCCTAATTTTTTAAGCACCCATTGCCCGTTCTTGCCGATCATGTCTTCAATCGCGCCGATGGGAGTCGTGAGCGATGCTGAAACCGTCATGCCGGTACCATCGACTTTTAAACCCACCCCGCGACGTCCACGGCGACGGATGAGTTTGTAATCAACGCGACGGCCATCGAGCGCAATGGTGCGTTCGTCGGATTCATCAGCGCCGGTCGATTTCGATGCGGGTGATTTCGACAAGGGTGTCTTGGTCCGCAACGCGTCACCGCCATTGGCCGGCAGCGGCGGCTGGATCGCCGTGCCGGCCAGATCAAACAGCGGCAGGCGGAAGTTTGGCCATTTCATTTTCGATCCATTCTTCAACTTCGCGGATGATCGACGTCGATTCTTTGCCCACCGTTTGAATAGCAGGGCCAATACTCATCGTCACTGTGCCGGGCCGTTTGATGAAAGCATTCCGCCGCCACAGCTCACCCGCGTTATGCGCAATCGGCACAATCGGCGCCCCCGTTTGCGCGGCAAGCCATGCGCCGCCAACGCCGTAACGACCTTTTTTCCCGGGTGCCACGCGCGTGCCTTCGGGGAAAATAATAATCCACTGCCCCGCCTTTAAAAATTCACGACCTTGCTCCAAAATTTGATCGCGCGCCGCTTTGCCGCTTTTGCGATCAATCGCGATTGACTTCAACGCCGCCAACGCCCAACCCACAAACGGCACAAAAACTAATTCGCGTTTGATAATCCAAGACGATTGCGGCATCAGGCTTAATAGGCTCACGGTCTCCCATGCAGACTGGTGTTTGGCCATGATGATGCTCGGGACGGATGGCATGGATGCCAATCCGCGAATTTCGTAGTTGATGCCACAAATCAGCTTGGCGAGTCGCACAACTTGCGTACCCCATGAACGTGCGCAGGCATAGCCGAGTTTTTGCGAAACAAACGATAACGGTGGAACGATCAAGCCGTAGACCGTGGTGACGATAGCGGCGACGATGGAAAATAAAATTGAGCGGATAAGATTCACGTCGCGTTTTCTATCTTTAAATTGAAGATCATCATTTACGACATGAGGAATCGTTGCGGTTCTGTCACCAAATATTTCACAGCCTCAGCCAAATCTGCAAACACTTTCGTGCCGGCCGGCAAATCACCTTTGGCTTGCGTTTTTTTGCCTTTGCCGGTGAGAACCAGGATCGGCACGCATCCGACGGCAGCACCTGCCTCTAGGTCGCGCAGCGAGTCGCCAACCGTTGGCACACCTTTGAGCCCAACATGAAACCTGGCAGCGATATCTTCAAACATGCCCGTGTCCGGTTTACGGCAGGGACATTTTTGCTCGGCGGTACAAGGGCAGAAGAAGATCGCATCGATACGCCCGCCTTGGCGAAACACCATTTCCATCATTTTGTCGTTAATGGCGTTGAGGGTTGCCATATCAAACAAGCCGCGCCCGACGCCTGATTGATTCGTCGCCACTACCACCCGATAGCCATTCTGATTCAGACGCGCAATCGCCTCGATGGAGCCAGGTATTGGCTTCCATTCATCTGGCGATTTCACGAACTGGGCGGAATCGGCATTAATAACACCGTCGCGGTCGAGAATGATCAGTTTTGGTGGGCTTTGCATGTTGGTATTTTAGGTCGCCAGTTTGGAAAGATCAGCGACTTTATTCATCATGACATGCAAATCGTTGAGCAGTGCTAAACGGTTATTGCGCAGCGCCAAATCTTCGGCATTCACCATCACGTTTTCAAAGAAGGCATCGACCGGAACTCTAAGCGGGGCAAGGCTTTTGAGGGCGTCGGTAAAATTATTTTTTGTAAATAAGGCATTAAATACGGGCGCCGTTTTCATAAGCGCATCGTGTAGCGATTTTTCGGCAGGCTCGACTAACAGCGCGGCATCTGTCGTAGCAATTGCTGCATCCGATTTTTTCAATATATTGCCGATGCGTTTGTTGGCGGCGGCCAGGCTTTGTGCTTCTGGCAAGGCCATAAATTCGCGGATCGCGGCTAATCTAGCTGGAAACTCACCCCATGGTGGCCGTGCTGATACGGCGGCATCGACTTCCAACGCTGAATAACCGAGGTCGCGCAGATAGCCAGTCAAACGATCAAAAATATAGTTGGCTAACTGTGCGGGGGCTTCGGCCATTGCGTTGGGGAATGCGCTCAAGGCAGAGGCAACCACGGTAGTCACGTCCAACGGCAAATTGCGTTCAATCAGCATTCGCAACACCCCAAGCGCGTGTCGGCGCAGCGCGAATGGGTCTTTGTCACCGGTGGGAACTTGGCCAATTGAAAACAGTCCGGCAAGCGTTTCCAATTTATCGGCCAATGCTACCGCTAGCGCCACATCAGAATCGGGCAATTTATCGCCGGAAAATCGCGGCTGATAATGTTGCGCAATCGCGTCGGCAACGACCGGCGATTCTCCGTCGTGCAATGCGTAGTACCGACCCATCGTGCCTTGCAACTCCGGGAATTCGCCAACCATATCGGTGACCAAATCCGCCTTCGCCAGCAACGCGGCACGGCCTGCCAGAGCAGCATCGGCACCGATCATGGCAGCAATATTCATGGCGAGTTTTTTGACGCGCTCAATGCGTTCACCTTGCGAGCCGAGCTTGTTGTGATAAACCACATTCGCTAATTTAGGCAGACGATCTGCAAGCTTGGTTTTCTTGTCCGTCTCAAAAAAGAACCGCGCATCCGACAGCCGCGGCCGCACCACGCGCTGATTGCCCTCAATGATATTGTGCGGATTGTGGAGCCGCATATTGCTCACAATCAAAAATCGGCTGGAGAGCGAACCGTCTGCATGAAATAGCGGGAAGTATTTTTGATTCAACTTCATTGTCAAAATCAAACACTCGGGCGGAACCTCTAAAAATTCGGTTTCAAACGAGCCGGCGTAAACCGTTGGGCGCTCAATTAATGCGGTGACTTCATCGAGCAGGGCAACGTAATCTTCGCGCTCACCCAGCGTCGTACCATGCTCCTCGGCGCGTTCAAACAGGAGGCGTTCGATTTCCTGGCGGCGCTTTTCGAAGCTGGCGATCACACCACCTTCAGTTTCCAATTTGGATTCATATTCATCGGCATGGTTGAGAACGATGTCAGCAGCACCTTGGAAGCGGTGGCCGTGGGTGATGTTGCCTGCATTTAGGCCGAGCGCCGAGACCGGCACTACATCGCCGCCATGCAGCGCAAGCAAACCATGGGCGGGGCGGACGAATTGTACGGACGTAACTCCATCGGCCAATTGGTATGTCATCACTTTAGGAACCGGCAAATTGGCAATCGCCTGATCGAGCGCTGCTTGCAGGCCGACTTGCAGCGTTTGACCTGGTGCCATATCGCGATAAACCAGCTGCTCGGCTTTGCAGTCGCTCTCGTGTGCAAGTATTGCGACGTCGATATGCGAAAGGTTTTTTGCGACAAGTTTTTTTATCAATGCCGGGGTTGCTTTACCGTCTTTGTCCAAGCCGACCGAAACCGGCATCAGCTTCTCAACATGCGGCTGATCGGGGGCCACTGAAAGAACGTCGGCGATGCTCACCGCTAAGCGGCGTGGGGTAGCGTACATCGTAGTGATGCCTGCAGCCGCGCCGGCGGCGCCATCGACAGGACCAAGCAGGGCGCAGCTCTTGAGGCTATTGACGATAGATTGCGCGAACGCATCGCCCAACTTTTTAAGCACCTTCGGCGGCAATTCTTCGGTGAATAATTCGACGAGTAATGTCTGCGTACTCATGCTGCCACCTGCTTTTGCCCATGCTGCGAACTATTGTGTAAAGCATGCAGCATCGGAAAACCCAATCGTTCACGCGATTCAAAATAACTTTGCGCCACGGCTCTCGCCAAATTACGAATGCGGCCGATATACGCAGCACGTTCTGTCACGGAGATCGCGCCGTGGGCATCTAGCATATTGAACGTGTGTGCGGCTTTTAAAACTTGCTCGTAGCCTGGCAAGGCTAGCTGCAACTCGATCAATTTTTTCGCTTCTGCCTCATAGTCCGCGAAGTGCTGCAGCAATACCGGCACGTTGGAATGCTCAAAGTTATAGGTTGATTGCTCGACCTCATTTTGGTGATATACGTCGCCATAGCTCAATTGGCGGTCAATGCCGTTCTCTTTCCAGGTTGTCCACACTAAATCGTAGACATTTTCTTTGTTTTGTAAATACATGGCGAGGCGCTCAAGGCCGTACGTTATTTCGCCTGTGATCGGCCTGCATTCGATGCCGCCAACTTGTTGAAAATAGGTGAATTGCGTAACCTCCATGCCGTTCAACCACACCTCCCAGCCCAAGCCCCACGCGCCGAGCGTGGGGTTTTCCCAATCGTCTTCCACGAAGCGAACATCGTTTTGTTTGAGGTCTAGGCCAAGCGCTTCGAGGGAGCCCAAATAAAGCGCCAAAATATTGGGTGGCGATGGTTTAAGCACGACTTGGTATTGATAGTAATGCTGCAACCGGTTCGGATTTTCGCCGTAACGGCCATCCTTGGGTCGGCGCGACGGCTGAACATAGGCGGCACGCCATGGTTCTGGGCCTAATGAGCGCAAGAAAGTGGCGGTATGCGAGGTGCCCGCGCCAACTTCCATGTCGTAGGGCTGCAGCAGCGCGCAACCTTGCGCATTCCAGTATTGCTGGAGGCGAAGGATGATTTCTTGGAAGGTGGGAGGTGGTGCGTTTGTCATGCTGGAGTCGCTAAAATTTGAATGGTTTGCAGAAGGCGATAGGGAAAGTACGATTTTACGGGGTTTAGAAGACAAACGGGACATCTGATGGTTGATTGCTTCGCAATCCACCCTTCCCTGTCAGAATCCATCAGCAAGCTTGGTTCGAGCGTCGCATCGCGCCGCTTCCGTCAGAGAAGAGGACAAGGCCGGAGGCACAATTAGGGCCAAGACGGCGGGGAATTTTCAGTCATAAATGCCGTGCGCTACGCCACCGCCTTGCGCCGCCGAATAAAAAGCGCGGCCAACAACGCCACCCCCAGCCCAGCCAACACCGGCGAATCACGCCAACGCACATAAGGCGTTACGCCCTGCCGTGGAATCGCATCAGCCTCCAACACGCCCGCCACAAACTGCGGCAACGATTTGATGATTTCACCCTTCTCGTTAATCGCGGCAGTCAAACCCGTGTTGGTGGATCGCAACATCCAGCGGCTGGTTTCCAGGGCACGCATTTGCGAGAACTGCGCATGCTGCGCAGCGGCCAAGGACCGCCCGTACCACGCCATGTTGGCGATGTTGACGAGCAATTCAGCTTCCGGCAATGGCCGCGCAATTTCAGCGCCAAAGGTATCTTCATAACAAATATTTACCGCAACTGAATGCCCCGAGACCCGCATGGCTGCTTGTGTTGTGGGCCCCGGTGTGAATCCTGCGAGCGGAATGTTGAGCCAGTTGTACACCCAAGAAAGCATCGGCGGAATGAATTCACCGAAGGCGACGAGGTGATATTTGTCGTAGCGTTGCTGTGGTGAGATACCCATTGAAACGGCGGCGTTTGCATAGCGCAACAAATTGCCTCCGGTATCACGTTCAACTATGGGTGCGCCCATAATGAGATCGCCACTGTTTTTTTCGGCGCGTGATTTCAATGCGTCAAGATAATCGGGCGGAATTTCATCGAGAAACGTAACCTCGGCGGTCTCGGGCAACACGATCAATTTTGCTTTTACATCTTTGACTAATTGAAAATATTGGTTCCGCGTCTGGCCATACTGCTCTTCACGCCATTTCAAATCTTGCGCAATATTGCCTTGGACAAGTGCGACGCTCAACGGCGCGCCGGACGGCGTGCTCCAACTTATTGCTGAGAGTGCGAATCCGCCAACCCAGATCGCCATCGCTGACGACCAAATCACCCATTTCAACCGACTGGATAGCGCGACGTTAATCAATGTTTGGCTCAGCAAAACCGCAGCCCCGACGGTAATAGCCAATAACCACGAAATACCAAAAACACCGACAATCGGTGCGAATCCTGCCAGGGCCGCAGGAATTCCACCGTCACCCGGTGTCTGCGAATAGCCCACAATAAGCCATGGAAAACCGCTAAAAAACCAGCCGCGCACGTATTCGCCGGCGATAAAACAGGCGGGCATCACCAGCAGCAAGGAGATGATCGGCTGATCGGTGCGGTGCAATTTGTGGAAGGCCACACCAGCTAACATCGGGAACACTGACAAGTAGCAACAAAATAAAAATATCGCCAGTGCGGCCAATGGTGCGGGCATTCCGCCGTAGGTATGAAGCGCCACATAAAGCCACGAAGCGCCGGCCAAAAATAAACCCATTCCCCATGCGAAGCCAATAATGGCGCGGTGTTTTAGCCCTTCTCCCCGCTGCCACAGTGTGAACAAGAAACCTAACGACACAAGCGCGACTGGCCATCGATAGAATGGGGCAAAGGCGAACACGGCACTAGCGCCTGATAAAAAAGCGGTGAGCAGCGTTAGACCGCGCGAGGCAAGAATGGCGTTAAAAAAATGGATTAAGACAGTCTCTTCATTCCATTTTTTTGGGGGCACAGGCATGGCTTTGGATTTGGTTTCGGGTAAGGCTTGGAGGCGCTTTTACTGAGCCGTTTTGTCTGCATCATTGAGCGCCAGCTCGATTTTTTCCACAATCATCGAGTGCACCATGCGGCTATCAGCGCGAATAACAGAGAATTTAAAGCCATCGAAGGTGACGCTTTCGCCACGCTTGGGCACACGACCAAATTGGTTTACCACCAAGCCGCCAACCGTATCAAAATCTTCATCGGAAAAATTGACTTTGAAATGCTCGTTGAAATCTTCAATATCCGTCACGGCTTTAACTCTAAACCGGCCGGATTTGTCGGGCAAAATATTGTCTTCAGTTTCATCAAAATCAAATTCGTCTTCGATATCGCCAACAATTTGCTCCAACACATCTTCAATGGTTACCAAACCAGCCACACCGCCATATTCGTCGACAATGATGGCAATGTGATTACGATTCGCTTTGAACTCGCGCAGCAGAATATTGAGCCGCTTGGCTTCCGGCACAAAGACAGCCGGGCGCAAGGTATCGCGCATATCAAAATCGGCGGGAGCGGTGTAATAGCGCAGTAAATCTTTGGCGAGCAAAATGCCGATGACGTTATCGCGGTTTTTTTCGTAGACGGGGAAGCGCGAGTGCGCCGCTTCCATCACGAAAGGAATGAATTCCTCGGGCGAATCATCAACATCGATCATGTCCATCTGCGAGCGCGGGATCATGACATCACGTGCCTGCATTTCGGAGACTTGCATAACGCCTTCGATCATCGATAAAGCGTCGGCATCAAGCAATTGTTTTTCGTGGGCGGCGTGCAGCAGCTCGACTAGTTGGTCGCGATCTTCCGGCTCACGTAGCAGCAGGGAAGAGAGGCGCTCTAACATCGAGCGCTTGGGGGAATCGTCCATTGGGGGCGTTTAAAATTACGAAGTTGGTACTCTATCACACCGATGTTGCAGCGTTATTTTTTCGGGCGGCAAACATGCCTTTGACGCGTCGCTGGGCCCGAAAAACGAACATGAGCTTCGAATTTACGATTCGGCGCCCAATTTCAGCAGAATCTTTTTTACCGGCGCTGGCAACGCGGCCTCTTTAATATCTTTCCAACTCAGCCAAACCAGACCCGCCTCCATCACCCGGGGCTGAGTCGCGGAGACGTGAATTTTAACGGGGAAAATTGACAGCGAAAAATGCGTAAAGCCATGCTCAACAGTTGCTAATTTTTCGGCATTTTTAGTCCCCGCCTTTATCTTGACCGCAAATCGCTTTTGGGCAGTTTCCAGCGCATCAACGTCTACCGCACACTCAGGTAGCGACCAAAGCCCACCCCAAACGCCAGTTGGCGGGCGCTTCTCTAGTAACACCTGCCCCGCATTAACCACGACCAGCATTTGAATTTCACGGTGCGGCACGTCGCGTTTGGCACTTTTACCGGGCAATGTCTCAGTCAGGCCATCGCGTTTAGCAACGCAGGTTTGCTGGACGGGGCAAAGTAAGCAAGCGGGCTTGCTACGGACACAGAGCGTGGCACCCAAATCCATCAAGCCCTGTGTGTAAGAACCAATGGTTGCTTCGATATTATTGTTAGGCAATTCCGATTCTGCAATAGCCCAGAGTTGATCGACAACGGGTTTTGATTTCACATCGCCGAGAACACCAAAATGCCGCGCAAACACACGTTTCACATTGCCATCCAAAATGGCAGCCCGCTGCCCAAATGCGAATGCACAAATCGCAGCGGCAGTTGAGCGGCCAATACCGGGAAGCGCATGAATGGCCTCAAAATCAGCGGGAAAAATACCGCCATGAATCTCAGTAACCTGCTGGGCCGCGCGATGTAAATTCCGGGCACGCGCGTAGTAGCCAAGTCCAGCCCAATACTGCATGACTTCATCCTGGGGCGCTGCGGCCAGCGATGCAATGTTGGGAAACCGTTGTAAGAATTTTTCGTAATACGGAATCACCGCGCTGACCTGCGTTTGCTGCAACATAATTTCGGACAACCATACCCGATAGGCATCGCGGCTGCCGATGGCAGAAACCTGCCATGGCAAGCCGTGTCGACCGTGTTTGACCTGCCATTGAATAAGTTTTTTGCTGAATTCTGGCATCGGTTGGACTGGCGTTTAGAGGTTAAAAATTAATCAGTAGCGCTAAGCGGCGGCATGCCATGCGGTTTTATTGATTCACTATAACTATCAACATTATTGAATCAATCAATTAGCTGTATGGACGAACAAGGTCTATGATTCGTTCGCTGCACTTAATTTGTACTGTCGACAGCGCATTGCAATGAATTGTAAGTCGCACGCAAGAAGCATTACTGTAACTCAGCAATCTAACTAGGAGATTCAAAATGAAACTCAAAGGCACAAAGACACATGACAATCTAAAAGCTGCATTCGCCGGTGAATCCCAAGCGAATCGTCGCTATTTATATTTCGCGAACAAGGCTGATATCGAAGGCAACCCAGAAGTTGCATCGCTGTTCCGCGCTACCGCTGAAGGCGAAACCGGACACGCGCACGGCCACTTGGATTATCTGGCCACTGTCGGTGATCCAGCTACCGACCTACCAATTGGCTCGTCCGTTGACAATCTAAAGTCAGCTGTCCACGGCGAGACCCACGAGTACACAGATATGTATCCTGGCATGGCAAAAGCGGCCCGTGACGAACAGTTTGATGAAATCGCGGATTGGTTTGAAACCTTGGCCAAAGCGGAACGCTCGCATGCTAACAAGTTCCAAAAAGCGCTTGATACCTTAGTCGCGAACGTATAACTCAGCCTCGGGAGTGGTGGGTCGAGGTGCGGCGCTGTCTGACTATCGTCAGCGCCTCATTTGCCTAGCATCGCAACACTACTAGGCGCCCTCACTCTCTCTATACTCGCTCCTCCACATCTCCTTGTCCGTATTTGAAACTTCTTCGCCCGTCGTTAAAAGCGAATTCCGGCGCCCTATTGTCTTTCTAACAACTAACGCGAGAACTCCCAACATGTCCCAGCGCGAAGGCTCACTCGAAGCACCGACTAGGCACCCACTCGAGTGGCAAACGCCTGAGTTTTACAACATTGATGCGACGCTCAAAGAAATGGAACGCGTATTCGATATTTGTCACGGTTGCCGCCGCTGTGTTTCGTTGTGCAATGCGTTTCCGGTCATGTTTGATTTAATCGATGAAAGCCCGACGCTCGAGGTTGATGGTGTGCCCAAGGAAATGTATTGGCAGGTCGTCGACCAATGTTATCTGTGTGATGTTTGCTACATGACGAAATGTCCGTATGTGCCGCCGCATCCCTGGAATGTCGATTTTCCGCATTTGATGTTGCGTGCGAAAGCGATTCAATTTAAGCAAGGCACGCCGACCGCGTTCCGCGACAAAGCATTGTCGTCAACTGATCGTAATGGAAAGTTAGCGACGATTCCGGTGGTCGTGCAGTTCGTCAATGCCGCCGCTAAAAACCGCACTATGCGCGTTGTCGGTGAGAAACTGATGGGCGTTGATAAAACAGCTTGGTTGCCCGAATTTGCCACACACACATTCCGAGAAAATGCCGCAAAAGCCAAGCCAGATGCGGTCGTTGACGGTAAGCGCACCTCAGGCAAGATTGCGATTTATTCGACTTGCTACGTCAATTACAACGAGCCCGGCATCGGCCATGACTTGATTAAAATTTTGAGCCACAACAACATTCCATTTGTGTTGGTTGAAAAAGAAGCCTGTTGCGGCATGCCGAAATTCGAGCTGGGTGACTTAGAATCAGTCGCAAAACTGAAGGAAAAAAACATTCCGCCACTCGCCAAATTGGCGCGCGAAGGCTACACCATCATTACGCCGATCCCGAGCTGCACGCTGATGTTCAAGCAAGAGTTGCCGCTAATGTTTCCGAACGACGCCGAGGTGCAGGCTGTGAAGGCGGCCATGATGGATCCGTTTGAGTACTTGGTAGCGCGCGAAAAAGATGGCTTGCTGAAAAAAGACTTTCAAACAAAGCTCGGCAATGTTTCGTATCACGTGCCGTGCCATTCACGCGTTCAAAACGTCGGCCAAAAAACCCGCGAAATGCTGGAGATGATTCCCGAAACCAAAGTCACCACCGTCGAACGCTGCTCGGGGCATGCGGGCACATGGGGCGTGAAGAAAGAATTTCATGACATGGCGCTCAAAATCGGCAAACCGGTTTTTCGGCAAATGAACGAAGCGGAGCCAGATTACATCAGCTCCGATTGCCAACTCGCTGGACACCACATTGAAGAAGGTATTGGCTTACTCAACAAAGATAAATCACCAGAAGCCAAAAAAGCAGAAACGGCACATCCGATAACCTTGGTGCGCAAAGCCTACGGTCTGTCTGATTAACGTGATTTAAACACCCTACATCGCTGAACAATCAACCGAGAAATAAAATGAACACCACAACCCCAAAAATTGCCCGCGAAACATTAATGTCGCTCGAAGCCTACGCCAAAGCACGTCCTGAATTCCGCACCAAAGCCATTGCCCACAAGCGCTTACGGACCGTGCATCTTGGCCAGCACGTGACGTTGCTGTTTGAAGACGAAACAACGATCCGCTATCAAATTCAAGAGATTTTGCGCGCTGAAAAGCAGTTCGAGGAAGCCGGCATTCAGGACGAGATTGATGCTTACGGACCGTTGATCCCCGACGGTCGCAATTTCAAAGCAACCATGTTGATTGAATACACCGATGAGGCGGAACGCAAAATAGCGCTCACGCAACTCAAAGGGATTGAAGACAAAACATATATTCAAGTTGAAGGCTCGAAGAAAGTTTACGCGATTGCCGATGAGGATTTGGAACGTGAAACCGCAACCAAAACATCAGCCGTGCATTTTTTGCGGTTTGAATTGAGTGAAGAAATGGCCGCGGCACTCAAGTACGGGGTGTCACTTGCAATGGGCGTTGACCATCCGAACTATGCTGTAAAGGTGGATGCGCTGAGCAACGAAAAACGCAATGCGTTGGTTAGAGATTTGAAGTAAGTAGCCAAAACGTAACGGGTTGATTTTCGGGTCCGCTTGACGTGATAATCAGCATTGTCGTCATTAACAGCCCCCGGCAATTAAATATCCGTTCGTTGTGATTTTCTTATTTCGCGCTTGGTAATTTCGGATCGCTCCAGCCACGCCCCAGCAATGTCACAGTTAGGTGCCTTGTCGCACAAGCAAAGCAAGCGTAACGAATTTGTCACGCTTGCTTGCCTAACTCTGAGGGCTCACCCTACCGGCGAAAACAGACCCGGAATTCGTTGAGAAAGCTGCGAAAACGGTTTGTCTTCCCTCAATAGGTCTGCAAATTTCGTGGCCGAAATGGGTTTACTAAAGAAATAGCCCTGCGTGTGATCGCAACCGTTGGCGCGCAAGAACGCCAGTTGATCACCGGCTTCAACCCCCTCGGCAGTCGTTGTCAGGCCCAATGCATGTGCCAGACCTATCATTGCCTTAACCAAAGCGCTGTCATCTACGCGCGTCGTCACTCCGCGAACAAATGACTGATCAATTTTCAGAATATCGATCGGAAAGTGGCGCAGATAAGACAGCGAAGAATAGCCGGTGCCGAAATCGTCCAGCGCAATTTGAATGCCCATCTCTTTAAATTTGTAGAGCATCGCGATGCTGGCATCAGTATTTTCCATCAACAAACTCTCGGTGATCTCCACTTTCAGTTGGCGCGCATCGATGTCGTAATGGCTGAGCGCAGCTGCTACCGTTTCGACCAAATCTGTTTTGCGAAACTGTCTTGCCGAAAGGTTAATTGCGATACCCGGCGGGTGGAGCCCCGATGTCTGCCAACGCTTTAGCTGCTGGCATGTCTCGTGCAGCACCCACTCACCAATAGGCACAATCAAACCGGTTTGCTCGGCTACCCTTATGAAATCCGCCGGCGCGATGATCCCTCGCTCCGGGTGACGCCAGCGCAACAGCGCCTCGGCACTAGAAATACGCATCGTTTTGAGATCGACGACGGCTTGGTAGTGCAACATGAACTCATCGCGGTCGAGGGCCTTGTGCAAATCGCCCTCGAGCAACACGCGATCACGCGCGACCGCGCTCAAGCGCGGTGAATAGAGCTGAAAATTATTGCGCCCCTCATTCTTAGCGTGGTACATCGCGATATCGGCATGTTTCAGCAGGCTGTTGGTGTCTGAGCCATGCTCAGGGTAAATCGCGAGCCCGATACTGGGGGTGACGTAAAAATCGGTACTGTCCAAGCGGGTAGGTTGTGAGAACGCGAGCAATATCTTGCGGGCAAGTTTCTCCGCGTCTGTCGCCGTGACGAGGTTGTCAAGAATGATGACAAATTCATCGCCACCGAGCCGGGCAATCGTGTCGCCCGCACGCACGCAGTCGGCCAACCTGCCCGCCACATTTCTTAATACTTGGTCTCCCGTTTCGTGGCCAAAGGTATCGTTAATCTCCTTGAAACGGTCCAGATCAAGACACAGCAGCGCGGGCCGTCCGTCTTCGCGTCGGGCACGGGCGATGGCCTGCGTGAGCCGATCGCGGAACAGATTACGGTTGGGTAGCCCGGTCAATTGATCGTATTGCGCAAGATAAGTGAATCGCTCTGCCGATTCCTGACGCTCGATCGCGGTTGCGAGGACATTGGCAATCGATTGCGCGAACTGCACATCGGCGTCGGTATAACTCCGGCACGTCGCCGCGTGCACCGCCAACACACCGTATGAGCTGGCACCGGCGTGGATCATTACCGCGATTCCGCTCAATACGACTTTCTCCGGTTCGCCAGCACTGGCTGTAAAGCGCGGGTCCGAACGGAAATCTGTCACCACTACAACGTCATTTTGCGCCAAACAGAGGTTGGCATGTAACTCACTATCTTGGTCGATCGCGATACGTCCCAAGCCGTGAACATCCCAGCCGATAGCAGCACGCACCAACAGCAGCTCGTGATCGTCCTGGTGCTGCAAGACCTTGCAAAATTCAACACCGAGCCCGCGCGTTACCGACATCGCCGCCTCGTTGATGAGTTCGTCGAGGCCGCGATCAGTCAGGGCGAATTGGCCAAAATTGGCAACGATGCTCTGACGCGAAAGCGATTGAGCCAGCCGATCACGGCTCTGGAAACCCTCCAGCGCGTTCGAGACATGGTTGGTGATCAGGCCAAACAGCGCTTGATCGTCCTCGCTGTAGCGAAACTGCGGGTCGTAGCTTTGGATGACGATGGCGCCGAGGATATTCTTCTGATGATCAAGCAGCGGGTATCCCATCCAGTGCGCTGCCATCGGGCCCAAACCAAGCAATTCGCCTGTCGAGGCAAACGCAGCGACTTCACCGGCCGTGATCACCAGCGGCCGCCGATGGAAGATTACCCTCCCCGTCAATGATGGCCCGTCAGGGTCGAGCGTCAATCGCTGTAGAGAGTCAGGTATCAACTCCTGTTCGTCGACGAAGTAGACGTACTGAACGCTGTTTTCTTTCGGGTGATACAAGGCAACGTAGAAATTTGCGGCGTTCATGATGCGGCAAAGTGCGGCGTGCACGGCTTGCAGGAACACGGTGATGTCGGTGCTTTGGGTGGAGAGTTGGCCAATTTCAAGAATCGTCGATTGCACCGCTTGAGATTCGGCTAGGGCCTTGTTTTGAAGCTCCAGCAATTGCGCGCGGGTTTGCGCAAGCACTTGTTCCGTTCGCGCATGCTGGAGGGCGGCGGCCTCCAGCGCACGCGCCAATTCCATTTCTTGCTGCACCTGCATTGCCATCGCACGATCGCTGGCTTCCTTGCTGTGCATGCGCACCTGCGCCTGCTTGGCCTCTAGCGCAAGTGCGTAAGCCGAGGCCGTGTCGCCGATAGCCGCGTAATCCGCGGCCGCATCTTCTAGCAGCTCAGGCGGGACAAAAAAGCCCTCAATGCTGCGCGCGAGCGCCAAGGCTTCCAAAACGTGGTGCAACGCGGGACTGGACGAACTACCGCGGGGCGGGCCAAGCAACGGGTGGCGGCGATGCAATTCAGCTAGCACCCGCAAGGCATCCATCTGCCAAGTCGGGTTGCCGGTTTCTTTCGCAAGTGACAATGACGCATCCACCTTTACCAGAGCTTCGTCGGTCCGTCCAAGGTGCCCCAGTGCGCGGGCCTGCTGGCGCAGTGCCTTCGTTTGGCCTTCCCGCCTTTGCATCGCGATTGCCCGCGCCTCAGCTTGCGTGGCCCAAGCCAACGCGGCTGAATCGTCACCAACTTCTAGGGCGAGATCCGCCAGCGCGGAGAGAACATTGATCTGGTTGGTGTGAGTGGGGAGCCCTGCCAGGGCTTCCCTTGCTTCCTGCAGGCGGGTTTGGGCTTCAACTGGGCGATTAAGGCGACGCAAGACCTCTCCCATGTGTGTACAGGCTAGGGCGCTTTGGGACGGGCTGCCAATCTTGCGCGCCAGCGCTAGGGCGCGCTCGCTCCATTGCAACCCTGCGGCAAGGTCGTTCAGTTGTGCAAAGCTATCTCCGGCATTACCGGCGCAGTTAGCGGCAACCGTATAGTAGCCACAACGGTGCGCTGCCTCGTAGGCACGCAGAAAGGCGCGAGCGGCCGCGCCATGCTGGCCAGTCAGCGACGCAATGACACCCTCGCCGGCGAGCACCCAAGCTTCCACCCACGAATCCATCGGGTTATGGGCCGCGATGAGCGCTTGCCATTTTGGTCGCGCCGCAACGGGATCAGAAAATGCCGAATAAAACACTAGGCGCGCGTTAGTGGCGGCCAGACGAATCAACTCACCACCGACCTCATATTGAGCCTGCGCCGCATGCAAGCAGCCGCTACGCTGTTTTGGGTCGCCCCGGCTATGGCAAACGGAAGCGGCCAGCCAGTTACAATCGCCCATGCCGATGGGGTCAGCGAGGACGGTGAAAATTTGTTGCGCGGCAGCCAGCGACAATTCAGCCAGATCGAGATCGCCGTGCAGCCAGTGAACTTCGGCTCGGATGATTTGCAGCCGCGCACGCGACTGCTCGGCATCCTCTGAGCCACAAGCGCGAATGGCGTACTCGATCTCCTCAGTCAGCGCCAGCGCGCGGGACGGATCACGCTGGCGCAGCTGCCAGGCGAGCGGCAGGAGCTCGGCAACTGCGCGCGCGCCACCGGCCGCCAATAGGTGGGCTTCCAATTCTTCGACTCGTTCGTCGTCTGCGAAAAATTGCATGACTATTGATCCGACACGTTGAAGCATAAAATATTATCGCGCCTATCTCGGATTTCCATTGTCTTCCCACAAGCAGCGCAAACGCAACCTATATAAATATTAACAATATTTGTAACTCTTTTTGGGCTTTTCAATTACGACACGCGTTAGCTATCATATGAGGTTGATTTTTCTCGTGTTGCGCGCCCCATAAGGCACAGCGCGAGTTTGCGAGTCGCGCTATTTTTGAAAATCAAATGGTGAACGCAAACAAGTCCGGAAGGGACAAGGCGGGCCGCAACTAGCGGGGTGGCACGCTTGTCAATTTTGGGGTTAGCGGGCCTAAATGTGACTTGAACTAAAATATCGACACCGTTGGAATCATAAAAAGCACATATAAATCAATGGTTTTGCAATATTCACGGTCGATTGCTCACTAGTTGGAAGCATAATAAGCACATTGCACCCGGGTTGGAAGCATACAGGCGACGTGTGTACTGAATTGATTTTGTCGCCGGTTTTTTTGCTGAATTCAACGGGAAGCGCCCCGGCGGATCAGCGCAAAAAAATGGACGGGTCAAACTAGGGTGATGATCAACGCATGAAATGAGAATCAAAGAGTGAAATTAAATGTTATTTGGCTCAGTGCCCAGGCCAATCCGTTAAACCGAAGCTCGGGAGAACGCCAGCGCGACCGGCCAAGGATAGTCGCCGACGTGCACGCCGGGGGCTAGATGCAGGCGATAACTGATAGGGACAAGCTTAGCAGTGGCGATACCAGCGCTCACGTACATGCTGCCGATACCTGACGCGGCCGTCAGATTTTGTCCTAGTATTCTTACTTCGATCTTAGTTAAAAACTGTGCGTCGTAGCGCGCGGTCAGCAGGTAGCCATTACGGCTATTGCTGGTGATTTTGACCAACGTGCTCGCATCAAGGTCAATATAGCCTTGGGCGATATGTCCGCTCTCAATCACGATGTTAACGGGCTGCGAAATTACGCTAACGATGACGACCGCGGGAATAACGATCCGAAAATCGAGGCTCACACTTGCGCCGGTTGTGCTTGTCTGGCTCTCAGCATGACAAATTGTCGGCGTGCCAAGAGCGGTTGTGAGCACGATCAATCTTGCAATTATCGAGCACGGGAAAATGCTAGGTCGGCTTTGGGCGATGCCAACCAGATCCGCAGTCTGCGGATGCCACGGGCACCCTCCAAAAAAGTGCCTCATGTTTATTGGGAGTTCTCAGGCGCCGGTTTCCGCGCAGACCTAAAACAAGATGTCAGGTCACAGTTGAACAATTGCGCGCTGAAGGCCTTGGCTGTAATTTTTCTAAAAGACGCCAATCTTTGGCTTACGAAAAATACGTTGGATGCCCGAGTGGTTAAGCCACCGTAATGCCCGTAAACGGCGTCGCGCCCGCGCCCGTTCCTAGCCGTCGGGCTGAACAGTACTAGAGAAGAAAAAAATATTGATACCATCAGGAATATGCGGTCTATAAGAAAGGTTTTGTAAGCGGACAACGTTTTTGCTGCATTAATTCTTCGGTGCAACAAAACCTAACTTACGCGCATCGGCAACAAACTACAGCTGTCAGTTCTGACAGGATTGACAAAATCCCGAACAAGCGGAGGCGATGGAATTTCCATTCCTTAACGCTGGCCAATTGAAATCCCGTCTTGACTGCTGACGCAGACGAGGGATTGGTAAAGGGCGCCAAATTTAGCTGACAAAGCTAACGTCCGAAGGGACGCGCGCTGTAAACGGCCGGTAGTTAAGACGAAAAGTTGCCCGATTTTGGGCAGCTTGGTTCAACTTCAAAGTGCCACGCTAGCCACTTACAACATGAGCACATTAGGAATTCATCGCACACACCTTAGCCCGGAAGAGCGCGGCACAATCATGTTCATGCTTTCTGGGTATAAGAGAATTTCGAGCCTTAGGCGCGGTCTGTTTACACAATTATTAACCCGATCACTATTGCGCCTCGAAAACTCCCCGTACAATACAAGGCTATGCGAGCAATGCCGACGATCACTCTGTTGCATTTGAACAAACTTCGAAGCTTGGCCGGCGCCCTGCTGGCCTTTGCACTCTGGACCTCCGTCACGTCCACCGCCTATGCGCTGGACGCATCGCTGTACCAGCGGCTCGGTGGCCTTGTTGGAGTTACCGCCATTGTCGGTGAAACTATCGACACCTTGGCGGCCGATCCGCTCACCAATCATTCTCTCGATAGGGTCGAAATGAGGGACCTCTGCTCCAAGATCGTCGAGCAAATCTGCCCGACGAACTGCGGTGGCTGCAAATACAGTAGCGACACCATGAAGCAGGTGCACGCCGGGCTCAAGGTCACCGAAGCCGAGTTCTATATCACCGTACAAGTCTTGCGCAACATTTTCGACCGCCGCGCCGGCAAGCGCGACGTCGTCACGAACTGATTGTCTATGAAGAAGTCAATCCGCCGGGCTGTAGGCCGTTTCTCCCTCCTAGCTTCGTTGATGGTCGGCTTGCTGTCGACTGTGTCCGCGCGGGCGACAACGCTTCGGGTCAGTGTCACCGACAAGACCGGCGCCCCGGTGGCCGATGCCGCCGTGTACGCAGAAGCGGTGGGCGCCAAACCGGTGTTGAAGCCGCGCAAGGCGAAAATCAACCAAGTCGACATGGAATTCGATCCGACGGTGAACGTAGTGCAGGTCGGCACCGCGGTGAGCTTTCCCAATCGCGACAGTGTTCGCCATCACGTCTATTCCTTTTCGCCGGCTAAGGCCTTCGAACTGAAGCTGTATTCGGGTCAGAAATCGAAGGCTGTGACCTTCGATAAGCCGGGCGTGGTGGCGCTGGGTTGCAATATTCACGACTGGATGGTGGCCTATGTGGTGGCGGTGGACACGCCATATTTCGGCAAGACAGATGCAGCGGGCAAGGTGACTCTGGATGGATTGCCGCCCGGTGATTACGACCTCAAGCTTTGGCAGTATCGCGCCAGCGCGATCGATGAAATCACCGCGGCGAAGCGCGTAACAATTTCCGCAGCGCCCACAGCGGCCTCGTTTGTGGTCGAACTAAAGCGAGGCCCAGCCCGTCCAGTGGCGAAATGAAGCCGACCTCCTTTGTCTTCCGCAGCTTGCAGGCGCGCATCTTAACGCTGTTTGTATTGCTTTTCCTGGTCGTACAGGTGCTGGGTTTCTCATTCACTGTGCGGACCATCTCCGACAATGCGCGCGCTCAGTTGCGCGAGGAGCTGACAGTTGGTGAACGCTTGTTCGGGCGGCAAATGGCGCAAAACGGCCAACGCTTGATTCAGGCAGCCAATATTCTCTCCGGCGACTTCGGATTCCGCGAAGCGGTCGCCACCAACGCCGGCGAAACCATCGCCTCGGCCCTGCGCAATCACGGCAGCCGCATCCACGCCGACATCACTATGTACGCCGATCTGCGCGGCAAAATCATCGCTAGCAGCGTGCCCGCCATGGCGGCGGGAAGCGCGTTTCCATTCCCGGCCATGATCAAGTCGGCCGAGAACGAGGACAGCGCTGTGTCGATCGTGCAGTTGAACGATGCCCCCTATCAGCTGGTGATCGTGCCCTTGAAAGCGCCCGTGGCCATCGGCTGGATCGCCTTTGGTTTTCGCTTGAACGACCGCGACATGAGCGACTTCGAAGCGTTGACGAGAATCAAGCTGTCGGTGATCACACGCGACGCGGCAAGCCACTGGTCCGTGGCCGCCAGCAACTTTCAGGCACCGCTCTGGCCGGAGCTGATTGCACAAGCAGGAACCAACCCGCCGCCGCAACTGTTGATGACCTTGGGCGGGGAAGAATATGAAAGTCGCCTCTCCACGCTGTCGCAGCAGGGTGATTCCATTGCAATCGCAGTGCTGCAAAGATCGGTGAACGAGGCTGCGGCGCCGTACCGGAAACTGCAAACCACGCTTTTGATCCTGACTCTGGGCGGCCTCGGCCTGCTGTTGGCCGGCAGCATGTTGGTATCCCAGCGCATCGTACGCCCAGTGCGCGAGCTAGCGGCCTCGGCCAAGCGCATCGAAGAAGGCGATTACACCCAAGCCGTGGAGGTGCGTGGGCACGATGAAATCGCCGAATTAGGCTCGGCATTGAACCACATGCGCGGCGCGATCTCGGCGCGTGAGCAGCGCATCATCCAACTCGCGTATTCGGATGAATTGACGGCACTGCCCAACCGGGCCATGTTCATGGATCGTCTGGAACAAGCCGTGAAAGTCTCGTGCCGACTCGGCCGGCCGATGTCAGTGCTGATGATGGATCTGGACCGCTTCAAGCTAATTAACGATGCGCTCGGCCACCAACGCGGCGATGAGGTACTACGAGCAGTCGGCCAGCGGTTGGCTGGCGTGGTGGCGCGCGAGTCTGATACGCTGGCGCGGCTGGGCGGCGATGAGTTCGCCATTTTGCTTCCGGCCGACGGCGCAGACGGCGCAAGAATGATCGCCCAACGCATCGTTCATGCGATGGAACAGCCGATGACAGTTCAAGAGGTCGCCGTGGACGTGGGCATCAGCATCGGCATCGTGACCGCACCCGAGCATGGCGAGGACGCCGCCACGCTGATGCGGCGCGCAGATATTGCGATGTACGTGACCAAACGCAACGGCAACGGCTGGACACACTACCACCGTTCCTTCGATGGCCAGAGTCCAGACCGGCTGTCGATGCTTTCCGAAATGCGACGCGCTATCGAAATGGATGAGTTCGTTCTCTACTACCAGCCGAAGGTTTCCCTGCTTACGGGCGAAGTGAACGGAGCCGAGGCGCTTGTGCGCTGGACCCATCCCGATCGTGGCTTTCTGCCGCCGGACCAATTCATTCCCTTTGCAGAACAAACCGGATTCATCACACAGATCACCCGCTGGGTGCTGAAAGCGGCTTTCGCCCAATGCGCCGAATGGTGGCGGCAAGGGCGGGCGCTGAACATCGCTGTCAATCTGTCAGCGCGTGATTTGCATGCGCCGGGGCTGGTCGATTACGTGCGCGATCAGTTGAAGGAGCATGGCGTGCAACCTGAGTGGGTCACTCTGGAAGTAACCGAAAGCGCGGTGATGAGCGATGCCGCACGCGCGTTGGAAACCCTGGAAGTGCTGCACAAGATGGGCCTGCTCCTGGCCATCGACGATTTCGGCACAGGCTATTCGTCCTTCGCGTATCTCAAGAAAATGCCGGTCGACGAACTCAAGATTGACAAATCGTTCGTGATGGACATGATCCTAGACCGCGACGACGCCGCAATCGTTCGCTCGGTGATCGATCTTTCGCACAATATGGGTCTGAAGGTCACTGCCGAAGGCGCCGAGAACGATGCGATCATACAATCGCTCGTTAGTCTGAACTGTGACCTCGCCCAAGGCTACCACTGGACCCCGCCGCTGGGGCAGGGGGAGTTCGAACTGTGGCTGGACCAGTATTCCCATCAGCGCCGCTCCTCGCTAAGCGAGCATGCTTCGGAAAGTTTCGATCGGTCGAAATTAAGTTGAGGAAGGCCTTGGCTATCTGGCGACGGCCGGGCACAATCCTTACGGATACATTAAAACGATTTACGCCTTAAAGTGTCCATCACTGTTTTTCGTTCCAGATCAATGCCGGCTGCAACATCGGCCACTGTCCTTCGTACAAAAATATCCGGCTCTAAGCCCGCATCAGGCGGGTTTCCCTCGGGGAATGTAGCAATGAGCGGCAAGTCGAGTTCAATGCCTGTGTTTGGGAGCCGTAGAAAAAAGAATGCACCACCATTAATGCCACGTTGATTCCCGCCGGTGGGTTGTCCTACTAGCGTACCAAGATGCGCGCGCTGGATTTGTTCTGCAAACTGAAAAGTGGCGGAGCTGTTAGTTGCGCCGATCAGCACGAAAACCCGACCCTTGAATTGGGCGTTGCCTGGCGCCAACGTCGATTTGCCACTCGCATCCTGATAACGCGTAAGTGTGTAAAAGCGATTGTCGAATGGCTGTGCGGCATCTCCCCAATCCTTGAAGGAAGCATCCCACGTTTCGAGATAGGGTAGCAGCTCGCCTGGCACCTTCCGATAGCGTACCCGTCGGACGGGATCGGGAACGGTCGTAGCGGTCGTGATGAGGTGCGGCAAAATTTCTTCCCCAATAAATAGCCCACCTTCATTGCCGCGCAGATCGATGACGAGCGCAGGAGACTGCTTTTCTACTGCTTCTTCAAAGGACTTTTGTAAGAATGCCTTCCAATCCCACTTGCTGCGATAAAGCGACCAAGTAGGCATGTTTAGCCAGGCAACATTGTCTGATTCGATGCGAAAGGTCCAGCCGCCACGCTCATCATCGTTTGTCGCCGGCCGGGCGGCCAGGCGGGCGGCGTAGGATAATGGAGGCACGGTCACCGTGCGGGTGGTGTCATCGGCCGAGGCGATGCCTAGTTTGAAGGAATTATTTTTACTCGGAAATAACAGCGGCAAGAAAACATCGAACGTCTCATATCGGTCGTCGCCTTGTACTTCGAGAAGGGCTCGACGTTTAGCGTCATTGCCGCCATCGGCGCGAGCGATCCCCATCATTGCTTTGAGGATCGCACCTACTGCAACGCCGTTAATCGATTTGATTTCAACGCCACGTCGCAGCAGTCCTCCTTTGGTGAAATCACGCGTGACGACCATGCGATCATCTAACCAACGAAAGTAGAACGGCACACGATTAGTGCCCTCGAACAATACTTTGCGCGTCGCGTCCGACTGGTTATAAAAATTCGCGTAGGTGTGACCACATTGCACCTTCGCCGCAAATTGCGAAAACGCTAAATATGCTTCGCCTAGGGATCGATCACTGCTAAGGGCGCTGCGCAACGTATTGAAATGATCGCGCATGGTTTCCGGCGTGTTGTAACGAAAAATGCCAGGGTGAAGCGCTTCATATGCACGCTCCAATATGTCAACGTCAGCCGATAGCGAAGCTTGCGAGAAGTGCGCTGGGACCGACTGCGCCACAGCAAATGTCGAACAAAAAACCAACAGCAATACGGCCAATGCGCGCATGCATACCCTCAAAATGTAAACAAAACACGAGATTACCATCACCTTCGGAATTGGCCGCAAATCGCTCCCAATATTCATTTTTTTTGTATTGAAACCCCGAAATTAGCTAGTGCGTTTAACTAAATTCGACCATGGGTCTATCGCTTAATCGCTGTTCCAGTTGCGTCTGCCGAGGAGCCGAACGTAATGGCTGGCGCTCGTTAACAGCCGGCAACGTGATGGGGCGATCTCAAGTCGCTAGCGGCCGACCCTCAATTTGCATCAGCTTATCCGGCTCAACCGGCATGAGGCAAAAAACAGTGTTGTGGCAGCTAGAACGCCAGTGATAGCGCAGCAAACAATGTGCGCCTAGAGCCGTACTGCGGTGCGCCCACTCCAACACCAGTACCATCCCTCAACTTATACCCTTTGTCGAATGCATTGAGGACCCCAATTCGCCCTTGAACCTCACCGACAGCCGTCGATTTCCACGTGTGCGTATAAGTTGTGTTCAACACGCCGTAGTGCGGAAGCGCCTGCCCATTCGGGGTATTGTCGTCCCCGGTTCGGCGTAAGCCACTACCTAGTATTGCGTCTGCGCTGATTTGGCTTGCGTCGAACCGATAGCTGACGCCCGTGGATACAGTGGAGGTTTGATTGTGATCTAAATAGATGAAATTATTGGCGATATAGGCCAGTCGATCGGGTCCGAACAACGACTGTCCAGATGTGATGTTCTTCCCCTGCGCCTTCTGGTAGCCAAGATTAAGGTAGGAAGTCAAAAACTTGCCAGCGTAAATCGCTGCAACCTCCATGCCGCGGGCGTTGCCACGTTCGTAGTTGAACGGTGAAAGAATGAGGGCCGCGCCGAATTGTCCCTCGTCGATCAAGTTCCGAATTTTCTTATAGTACAGATCTGCCGTGACGGTCAGGCTGGGCGTTACTTTTTGCACTAGCCCAATATCATAGTAGTGGGTGCGCTCTGACTTGACGTTATCGGATACCGCAACGGATGCCTGATTGGTTGTATTGCCGTAAAGGTTGATACTCTGTTGCGACGCAAGCTCCTGTGGCGGCGGCGTGAAATAGCGAGAATAGCCTGCGTTGCGGTATCCGTCGTCATTTGATAAGCGATGTTGAGGCGAGGGCTGAGTTGCCGTTCGTCGATAAAGGCCTTCACCTGGTCAAATCGCGCACCAAAATTCACCGTCAGCTTTGGCGTCATCTGCCATTCATCCTGCAATTACAAGCTCAAGAGCTTCCCCAATTGGCCTGAGTAGTCGGCGATCAACAATGGGTTGCTCGAGGTCTGATTGCCATTCTCATCGACTGGGAATACGCCGACAGCGTTGTTACTAACGGTCTTCTGCTCGGTATACCCGCCACCAAAGCGCACCGTGTGATTGGCATTTAGCTTATAGGCCGCATCTAGTTGGAGACCGCTTGCGTTGTTGGAGCGTAGCGTATCGGATGCGGTGCCCAAATAGATGAGATCGCCGCGCGGGTCGGGCTTGTAGTGCAGGTTGGAGAACTGGTGAAATGCGGAAACCTGATAGTCGAAAGCGCCGATACTGCGCTGTAGTGTACCAATGAAGAAACGGTTCACCTCGCTCTGGTTCTGGTTGAGCTGCGATGAGGGAATCGTTGACACGCCGGTGTCTGGGTTACTGTAGCCGGTCAACGAAAAAGCTGGTTGCTGATTTGGGTTGACGGGGATTTGAAACTTGCCGTTATAGGTGCCAAATAGGAAACCAAGCCTCGTGTCGTCGCCAACGTAGTACGAAAAATTACCGAAAGATTTCGCTTGATGCGTCCGATCGTGCGGGTTGCTGCGATCAGGGGTCGGGAATTCGATACCATTCTGGTTGGTCACGTAACTGCCGGACGGATAGTAAGTGAAGGCGCCCAAGGTACCGAACAGTTGCGCGCTTGGCTCGAACGAATGGTTGCTGCCAGCCAAGAAACCGATTTGGCCACCCTGATTTGTGCCTGTTTATTATCGTGCTAAATTGATCCATTTTATCGTCGGAAATTAACCCTACGTCGCACTAAGTTATTCTATTGGAATCAATCCCTTAAAGTTTTTCTGCCGGGTCAGTGCAAAATGAAAAGAAGGGTCAATTCGACGCGAAACTCAACAGGATTGAGTGTCAATATGTGTTGAAGCGCATTGATATTTGATCATTCTGCCGGCGAAAATCGCACTTTGGTTTGACCAGTCGTTAGTATCCTAACTCAATGATTATTTTCGCGAAGACGTTTTACGCCATGTTCAATATTCAATGCGCGGAGCTGATCAATCAAAGAAGCGCGCCAACACAGGTAAGCTCAAATGAAAACGTTCACGAAACGTGACCTTATTGCATGGGCGATCATTGTCTTCGCGTTCATTCTTTTTCTCGGTATCTACCTATATGACAGACATAGGACTGAAGAAATTCGCAGCGCGCTCATAGCAACATTAGAGGGTAAAACTCCCACGTTGGAGGTTGATATTGATGATCGGTTGGGGTTTATCGCGGAATGCAAAAATAAGGCTATCAATATCCGTGCTGACGGCGATTTCGTCAATAGGCTCTGGTATTCAGGAACATGCGGTTCGCAAATTGTCATTAGCGTTGCCTGTCACCTTCGTCCTAACTATTCTTGCTTGCTATCCGACACGCCAGAAGCCCATCGGCGAAAAATGAATGAAAAAATAGATCGTGACAAGGGTGAGATAAAAGAAACTAATTCGAAATAATTTTTTAAAAGTGAAACGTAAATAAGGACTGCGGCGGCTGAAAATGCCCGCCAAACATCGGCTGCTTCGTTTGTAGCTTTCGTTCTTGCCGGTAATTAAAAAATAAGAAGAGATGTCGCAATTGCTTTACTCAGAGTTACAAAAGGTGAATCCAAGATAGTCCCATAACAAATCATCAATTTTCTGGAGAAAACTATGAGCAATAAAAAAATTGTACTTTGTTTGGATGGGACTTGGAACGGCCCCGGCGAGACAGATGACCATGGCAATATTGTCGCCTCGAATGTTCAAAAGCTCTTTGAGCGTTTAGCAGGAACGAAGCCGTTGTTGCCTGATGAGGCTGAATTCGAAATTGCCTACGCAGATAATGCGGGCACCACAATTCAAGTTTCTAAATATTTACACGGTGTTGGGGATTCATCCAACATCTTGACCAAGTACAGCGAGGGGTCCACCGGGGCAGGGTTACTTGCGCGCGTAGTGCGCGGGTATACCTTTCTCTCGCGCAATTACCAGGCCGGCGACTCAATTGTTATCGTTGGCTTTTCGCGTGGTGCTTATTCAGCGCGCGCCGTAGCCGGGTTGGTCGCAAGCCAGGGTCTGCTCGATTGGCGACAAATGGGACTAGGTGATGGGGGGGACCCCGTGGCGTATGCAGCAGGTATGACTGCGTGGTCGCAATATAAGCGCCTAAAGAGCAATGACGCAGGTTTCGTCGCACGTTTGGTGGATTTTGTGGAGGATGCACGTGCAACTATGTTGGACGCTTCTAACCATGAGGTCACCCCAATTTATTTGCCGAATGTGCCCATCGATGCAGTGGCTGTCTGGGATACGGTCGGTGCTATGGGCGTGCCGTTGTCCATAAAATCAGATGGGACTCGACCCGACTTGTTCGAATTCGCAGACAACGTATTGAGCGACAAAGTTAAATCTGGATTTCATGCAATCTCTATTGACGAGGAGCGCGCGGATTTCACGCCTTCCATCTGGTTTCAGCGTAGCGGCATCACACAGGTCTTGTTTCCTGGTGCACATGCGGACGTGGGGGGCGGCTATCCCAAAGAGCACGGGCAGAGTGGTCTGAGCGATGGCGCGCTGAAATGGATGCTGAAGAGCCTGCAGGACATAGTGCAATTCAAACCTTGGAATGATGTAACTCCTGATCCCGCTGGGCCGATGCATCGGCCATGGACCAAGGGGATTTATCGCATTCTGTCGCAAACACCAAGACTTTTTAAGGAAGATCCAAAAAATCCATGGAATCTGACCGTGCACCAGGGAGCAATTGCCCGCATGTCGCGGGCGACAGTGGTGGTTGAAGATGAGCGAGATTGTCCGTACCGCCCGGCGAGCCTTGGCGGCTTGTATTTCACAAGTGAATGGAAGCCCATGCGCGGAATAAATATCGAAATATAAAAATTAAACTCATTTGTAACTACCCGACTGTTGATTATTGCGCCGGATTGACCCATCTGCTCGCGGAAAACTAACCCTACGTGGCACTAATTTACTCTATTGAAATCAATCCTTTAAAGTTTTTCTGCCGGGTTAGCGCAAAATGAAAAGAAGGGGGTCAATTCGACTTGAAACTCAACAAGCTGATCAATCAAAGAAGCGCGCCAACACTCAACAGCCTGCCCAGCCCGCCACAATGGTTTGATCTGCACTAGCGCATCGTTGAAAACCGTCGTGAAATAGCATCAATCACCAACGACACTTTTGGCAAATGACGCTGCCGTTTATGGCACACCAGATACAACACGCTGTCGGCTTCCTTTCCCAGATCAACATCGAGCACGACAAGCTGATTTAATTCAGAAACAAAATGGCTCGCGTGTGGAAATAGCATCACGCCGAGCCCAGCTTGGCACGCGGCGAGTTGCACCAGGAAATCATCAGAGGTAAATATAGGATTGAAATTTGCGATCCGCTTTTTCAATTCCTTTGCGCTCATTAACGTATCGAAAGGTGTTGTCCAAGAAATCCAGTCAAGATCGGATACGGTGAATTTGTTCGGGAGGTGATTCGCATAATCCAACGACGCAATCACACGAACTGGACTTTCGACACTATCGATACAGATTAAATCGCTATCGGTTGGCGCTTTATTTCGAATTGCCAGATCGGCATCCCCGCGGCTTAAGTTCAACAATTCAATACCAGACAAGACGTCAATCTGAATCGCAGGTTGTTGGCTCTGGATATCGAGCGCTAACGGCACAACGAAAGATTGGGCGATGCCGGGTGGTGCGGCAATCCGGACCCGTCCTGTGAGTCGGTGTCCCTGTGGCGAGACGCTTTGTTCAGCCTCCACAGCCCATTGCGCCATATGTTGTGCAGAAGGCAATAACCTATATCCTGCGTCTGTCAAACTCACACCTTGGTTTTGACGGAAAAAAAGCGCGTCGCCAATCGCGGCTTCCAGTTCGCTGATACGCCGACTGAGCGTTGGCTGTCCTAACTTGAGCGCACGCGATGCAGCGCTAAAACTGCCTTGTTCGGCTACTTCCAAAAACAACCGCAAGTCGTCCCATTTTAAGTGCCTGTGACCCATCGCTCGCTCCCCGTTTTTCGGATACCTACATCAATATTTGATGACTATACAACCATAAATAGTCATGCGAAGATCGCTGACAATATAAATCATCGAGGTAACTATGAAAAACACATTAGCTCATAACGTATTCGTCGCTTTGTCCACCTTAGTTGCGGTCTATGCACTTGGCGGATGCGTTGCCACCTCGCACCCGGTGGTGCACAGTACGCTCGGTAGGCCGAGCAGCAGCGCCGAAATGGAACGCTTAATTGATCTACCCGGCCCGATTGAGCTCAACACCGTGGCCAGTGCAGATTGGGTTGCACCGTTATCTGGATTGCTCAACTTAAATAGCGAAACCGCAAAGAAAGCCAATTTGATTGATCGGCAGGAGCCTATCCAGGTTTATGCTCATGTGCTGCGTCACCCGCAACGTGGCGTCTATTTAGTCGATACTGGTGTTTCGCAAAAGCTTGTTGATAACCCTAGCAAAGTAGGCTTGAATTGGTTAATTCTTAAGGCCATTCCGATCAAAGACATGAAAATTCGCAAGAGCACAGCGGAAATGCTTAACGACGTTGATGGCAAGTTGGCTGGCGTCTTCTTTACCCACTTACATATAGACCATATTTCGGGGATGCCGGATATTCCGGGTTCTGTACCGCTGTACATTGGCCCATCGGAAACCGGCGAAAAAAGCATTGTTAATCTCATAGTAGGCGGACCTACAAACGAACTGTTGGAAGGAAAACAACTATTGCAGGAATGGCCGTTTCAATCCGATCCGGAACAACAATTTGAGGGTGTCGTTGATATTTTCGGGGATGGCTCCGTATTCGCCATCAGTGCGCCGGGACATACGGCAGGAAGCGTTGCATATCTGGTTCGCACTTCGCATGGGCCGGTACTGCTGACCGGTGACACCTGTCACACGCGTTGGGGCTGGGAAAATACCGTGGAGCCTGGCGATTTTACTCGTGATGCGTCGCGAAATTTAATCAATCTCAAGCGCCTTAAAGCCCTGGTTGCGCGGCATCCGAGTATTGATGTGCGGCTTGGGCATCAACCATAGGGATCCTATGACACCATGCTTCCGCACCAATTTTGGTCCGCATCCAAATGTCTCCAGATGTTGAGTCCGTCGATAACTTCGCTTCCGATGCTGACATCCCGCCTGCCCGAATCGCGAAAAGGGCAATGCATTCGTCTCACCTCAATACCTTCTTTGGCCAGCTCGCGCTTGAGCATCCGGGCCCCCATGAAGGGGTGCTGTAGATGTAGCTCGTCGAGTCGGCGCATCAGCGCGAGATCTGCCGCGCTGATCGGGCGAGGCAGGTAGTACACCGCGCCACGGCTGATGTCCAACAACTCGGCCTGCCGCGATACGCTGAGACGGTGGCTTCGGTCAATCATCATCTTGCGCTCAGCAATCCGGCTTTGGTGAGCGTGCCTGCCAAAAAATCATTCTCCAATGCCAACTGGCCGATCGTGGCGTGCAACGGCGCCAAATCAACCGGATCAGGGCGATCTCCGCCGCAAAATACCTCGGTCGCCCGCGACATCAGTTGCTTCTTCCATTCGCTAATTTGGTTTGGATGGACTTCAAACTGCGCGCACAACTCGGCCATCGTCTTGTCTTCGCGCAGCGCGACAAGGGCAACCTTGGCTTTGAACTCTGCTGTCAGCTTACGGCGCTGCCGCTTGGCAGCAGTACTCTTCTTGGTCAACTTCATGAAAAACTCCTCGTCGTCGAATCGGAATCGATTCAACATATTGCCCAGAGTTTTCACTTAACGCACTGTGCAAATTTGCGGAGCCACTTCTCAGCATGAATAATTTGTTCGGTTGTAGCATCGCGCAATGGCTGATAAATCATCCAGCGCAACAAGCTGTACAACAGCACGGCAACGATAGCAACGCTCGCAAGCGTTACGTTGTAAAACAGCATCATGCCAAATGTGCCAATGACTAGCAGTCCGTCAACAATCGCTTGAACAAAACCGGTTGTAAGGGTTTTTTGGATAGCCCAATTGCAGCATAATCATCATGACTTGCCCTCCTACTAAATCGGACCTAGCTCACTCTTGGTCACACAAAGTAGTCATCCTGATATCACCACATAAGGACAGCATCGGGTCGGGTGCGGGCCAGAAGCTGACATTTACGAATGACAGCTCACGGGCTATTTCTATGTCAGTGATTCGCGTAGTAGGGCGTCTCTGATTGGCATTGAGGCGACAGCCAGACCTGCGTTATAAATCTATTCTGGGATGAGGCGTAAAGATGAGTCGGGTTCGCCGACGCCTTCAGATGCCCCATCTAAGGTTTAACAGCAAAATCAGCGAGCAAGATGCGCGGTCAATAAGTCCCCAAAAAGCCTTACACGCGCAGGCATCAGGCGCGATGGCGTCAGCAGGTGCAGTGGGGTGGGTGCCAAGCGCCACTCAGGTAGTACCGGTACTAGATGGCCGGCAGCCAAATCCTCAGCGGCCATGCGCTCATCCAGTACCCCTACACCGCCGCCCTGCAAGCACAGCTGCCTTATGACCGACATACCCGCCATGCTGAAGCGGCCTTGCACGGTGACTCGTTCAAGCGTAGTCGCATCAGGGCCGTAGAGTGCCCAAACACTGCCTGACTCGACGCTGTTCATTCGAATGCACATATGCTGCGCCAGATCCGCAGGCGCACGCAACGGGGGTGCAGTGCGCAAATAGGCGGGAGCGGCGTAAAGCGCGGACTGCAGATGCCCCATCTTGCGGGCGATAAGGGAAGAGTCGGGCAAGCGCCCCAGCCGGAGGGCGGCGTCAAAGTTCTCCGCTACAAGGTCAACCTTGCGGGCGGTCAGGTCCAACTCCACACTGACACCGCTGTGTTGGCGTGTGAAATCAGCTAACACCGTGGGCAAGTAAAGACTGGCAAAGTCGTGGGAGCAGCTGAGCCGAAGTATGCCTTTTGCGTGGGTAGCGTTATCGAGTAGGTCTTCATGGGCGACACGGGCTTCATCTACTAAATGCGCACATTTGGCGAAGTAGGCGGCCCCGGCGTCGGTTACCTCCACCCGGCGGGTAGTGCGGTTGAGTAGCCTGAGGCCAATGTTTCGCTCCAATAGGCTAATGCGGCGCGAGAGTGTGGAGGTCGGCATGTCCAAATGCTCTGCAGCTATGCGAAAGCTTTTGGTGTGAACCACCTCGACAAACAGTGCGATGTCGCGCAGGAGTTGCATAGTTATTGTTCCGTTAATGGGATAGTGAATTCAATTTCGTCTATTTATCTAAATGCAATAGCTAATTATAGTTCGTTTCACTGTATCTCTTCGCACTAGTAAATGAAAGGACTTTTCCATGATCGACTCCAATCGACGTGGCTTCATTGCCACCACCATCGGCGCTGTCGCCGCGACCGCTGCCCTAGGCAGCGCCAGTGCGCAGGCCGCCACTTCTTCTAACCTTAAGGACTTCAAAATGAACGCAAAAACTGGCCACCGTGCCTTCACCGCAGATAGCACCGCACTCGTGCTCGTAGATCACCAAAAAGCAACCATGGACTGGATCTACAGCCAGGACAAAAAGAACGTTGAGAACAATCTGCGCATGTTGGCTCGCATCGGCGCAGAGGTAAACGTGCCTCTATTGATAACCACAACCTTGGAAGAGCAAATTGGCTTGACTTGGGAAGGCATTCAACAGGCTGCCCCCAAACAATTTGCCAATCGCATCAAGCGCGGCGGCACCTTGAATTGTTTTATTGATCCTGCTTTTAAAAGCGCAGTTAAAAATCTGGGTAGAAAAAATCTTATTATTTGTGGACTGACAACGGATATCTGCCTTCTACATACAGTAGAAAGCGCTCTGCAAGAGGGCTACAACGTGATTGTGGTGGCTGATGCCAGTGGCAGCATGAGCAAATTGGCAGATGACACGTCGTTTGACTATTTCAGGCAAATTGGTGCTTACGTTTTGTCGGCCAACGCAGCGGTAACGGAGCTGTTCCAAGACTTCAGCACGCCGGATGGTCAAAAGGTTATGCAAATTAATTTGCAAGAGGTGATCTCAAAGCTGGGCAAATAGCCAGCAAGCGGCGAAATATTGAAATGACTATAAATAGCGGTGTAAAAATGTACCACTGAAATGCGCTGAATTCGGCGGAAATCGCGGAATAAAAGTGTACCAGTCCAAGCCGATATCCTAATGCCTAACCGGGCAAAGGGAAGGCGGAAAGGATGTACTCAGTGGA
>JBBRAM010000016.1:0-79163 GCA_038206765.1 Burkholderiales bacterium
TTTTACAATAACGTCAGAAGGCATTCAAAAATCAACAATCAGTCGCCGACTGACTTTGAAAAAAAATGGCAAGTGCAGCAATTGAAGAAAGCAGCTTAATATCTCAGTTCATGGTGTCCGTTTTTTTGAGCCCGTCCAGTATGATTGCCGGCTTGGCAATTGTTTTCTTTGTCTCGATTTTATTTTTCCACTCAAAACAAGTTAGCAATGCGAAAAAAATAGTTAGGCTGCAATAATAAAACTGTTTAATAGGCGAGCAAATTTCATCTGCCCGACATTTCGATTTCGACACCCAATTAAACCAAAAAAATATAACAAAAAACCGCCCATTAAGGCGGTTTTTTGATTTTAAACTGTTGTGGAAACTAAAAACTCAAAATATAAAGCTCAATACTTCATCTTCAATTCTGAAGGCTGGCTCGAAAAATAGGCTGCCAGATCGCGAATATCTTCCGGTTTTAACGCGCCCGCAAAACCGTTCATCAACGCGTTTTTACGTTTGCCGGATTTGTATTGCTGCAATGCGGCCGCAAGGTAGTCTTCATGTTGGCCAGCAAGCACAGGATAATCCGCCTGGATCGGCTTGGCACCGCCTTCGCCGTGGCAAGCTTTGCAGGTTTCGGCTTTTTTGGCGCCGGCTTCAGCGTCGCCGCTGGCTTGGGCGGCGAATGACATCATGGCAATTGCAGGGATCGCTGTAACCAAAATCGAAATTTTTTTAATTTTCATGAGAAGTCCTTACTTGGCGGCGGTTTGCGCGTTGGGTTGGCCGGCACTTTTGCCATAATATGCGGCTAAATCGGCCATTTCTTTGTCCGACAACGCGGAAGCTTGCGCCTTCATCGTCGAATTGTAGCGGGTGCCAGCCTTATACGACTTAAGCGCGGAATATAAATAGCCCGGTTGTTGGTTACCTAATTTCGGCACCAAATAGACCTCGGGATACGATGATTTCGTGCCTGGTACGCCGTGGCAGCCCGAGCAGATCGCAACCGCTTTGACCTTGCCGGCAGTGGCATCACCTTTGGGCGCATCTTGCGCGGCAGCCGCAAAAACAGAAGCTGCGAATGCGCCGGAAAGTGCAACGTGAATGAGTTTTTTCATGATTTTTCTAACGTTATTGCTGACTTTTGTTGATTTGCACAAACTGTGCTCGAACCTGTGAAAACGGGTGAAATTGTAGCATGAGCGCAGGCATTCCCCAAGCGAAACGCGGCAGTTTTAGTTCGAGAAATGAACGAAAGCATCGATACTCAACCGGGAGCCTAAGAACAAAAGCTAGTAACGCTTGGACAACGATTCAGCCACGCACAAGTATGCACTGGCACACACAGGCACACACAGGCAACTAAACCAACTTCCAAACCGCCTTGCCCCCGCTCACCTTATCCAGCCGCCCGATATGTTCGCCGTGTTGGCGCAGCTCCTCGGTATCGGCGCGAATCACTTTGAGCTTGGCCGGGCGGGCGGTGGGAATGATACGGCCATCTGCCCCGGACGCCTTGCCAGATGCGGCTTCCAGGCCAATCGCTAAGCTGTCTTGGCCGCGCGTCATGGCCATATAAACCTCGGCCAGCAGCTCCGTATCAAGCAACGCGCCATGGAAGGTGCGAGCGCTGTTATCGATCTCGAAACGCTCACAGAGCGCATCAAGCGAATTTTTCTTGCCGGGAAAAATATCGCGTGCCATCGCCAAGGTATCGGTGATGGTGCAAATCTCGTTGATCGGCGGGCGGTTCAGCCGTTTTAATTCGGCATTAATAAAGCCCAAATCAAAAGGCGCGTTGTGGATGATGAGCTCTGCGCCATGGATGTATTCCAGAAAGCCGTCAACGATGTCGGCAAATTTTGGCTCGTGTTCTAAATCTTCGAGCGAGATACCGTGAATCTGGGTAGCACCTTCGTCGATCTCACGCTCGGGGTTGATGCGTTTGTAAAACGTATTCTTGGGTTCACGGCTCACGCGGCGGCTGATCATTTCGATGCAGGCGATCTCAATAATCCGGTGACCTTGCCGTGGGTCGAGGCCGGTCGTTTCAGTATCAAGAATGACTTGGCGACCTGCCGGGGCAATCACGGCTTTGCTCACGTTGCGGCCTTCGCCGGATTTGACGCGAGCGCCACGCCACGGTTCGCCAACACATCCGCACGTTCATTCTCAACATGCCCCGAATGGCCCCGCACCCAGCGCCAATCAACCTTATGCTGGGCTGCGAGTTTGTCCAAAATTTTCCACAAGTCTTCGTTCTTTACAGGCTCTTTTGCAGCCGTCCGCCAACCACGCGCCTTCCAGCCGTGAATCCATTCACTGATGCCTTTTTGAACGTACTGTGAATCGGTATGTACCACCACATTGCAAGAGCGCGTCAGTGATTGCAAGGCAGAAATAACGGCCTGCATTTCCATGCGGTTATTGGTGGTGTTTGCCTCGCCGCCGAAAATCTCTTTTTCGGTGCCATTCATCCGCAGAATTGCGCCCCAGCCGCCAAGGCCCGGGTTACCTTTACATGCGCCGTCGGTAAAAATTTCGACCAATGTTGTGTCAGTTTTTGCTGCTCCAGCTGCCCCACTATCTTTCGCACCATTCATCGTTACTTCACCAATCTCAAATGATTTTCTGCCGATTTATTTTTTAGCGGTTGTTGCCGACGATCTCGCAGTTGCTCTCGCAGCAGTTCCAGTTGCTGGTCTCTCCGCACCGAGGTTGCAAATTTTCGTTCGCTCACTTTTTGTTCCGTCCATTTTGGCGTGATCAACCGTGCGCCCTGCACCCGTTTGATCGCCTCCAGCATATAAACGCCGCCCGACACTCCCCACCAGCGATCACCCGCGCGTTCTAAAAACTGATAACGCCGCTGCCATTCCGGCGTTTCGCACGGTGGAATGTAGCAAGTTAATTTGCCCGATGACGGTTCAAAGCCCAGCAATTGCAGCCAGTCTTTCATGCGAATCAGCGACACAAACTGTCCCTGCCAGGGGTAGTTCGCAACGTTTTCATTACGGCCGCCGCCCGCCCACAGTTTTTTAACGCCAAACAAACTCCAAGGGTTAAAACCGATGATCAAAATCCGCCCTTCCGGGCGCATTACGCGGTCAATCTCGCGCAAAATTTCATGCGGGCTTTCGGTGAATTCCAACACATGCGGCAGCACACAAAGATCGATCGATTGCGGCTCAAACGGCAGTTCATGAAACTGTGCCCGCACTGTGGGCTCGTTGCCGTTCACTGCCTCGGGTGCGACGGTTAAGCGATGCACAATCCGCGATTCGCGCAGCAAATCAAGCTCCGGACAGCCCAGCTGGATCGCGTGAAAGCCAAAAATATCCGGCGTCACGGCGTCGAGCCACTCCCGCTCGCGCGCGAGCACGTATTCGCCCAAAGGGGTGTTTAGCCAATCATGCCAGTCCTGTAAACTTGGTTGCTTCATGGTTCGATTTTAAACGACAGGGCACCCATGTTGGCAACAAAGTTGGAAAATTTAAAAAAGAGTGACCTCAACATTGGTCGTATCCCTGCGTTTAGCGATAATTATCTATGGGTGGTGCACAACGAGACGCACGCGATCGCGATTGATCCGGGTGCTGCCAATCCAATCATTGCCTATCTGGCAGAACATGATCTAACGCTCTCGGCGATTCTATGCACACATCACCACAACGACCACGTGGGCGGGGTTGCGCCGTTGCTCGATTTTTACGGTTTAGAAGGGAAAATCCCGGTTTACGGCCCCAGCAACGATGTGATTCCAAAGCGCACCGTCAGCTTGAAAGGCGGCGATGAAGTAAAGGTAACTGCCCTGCCAGGATTAACGTTGAAGGTCATTGATGTCCCCGGCCACACCGCGGGCCATATCGCCTATTACGCGGCAGAACAGGGCTGGTTGTTTTGCGGCGATACCCTATTCGCCTGTGGCTGCGGGCGCTTGTTTGAAGGCACGGCCGCGACAATGCAAGCGTCTCTCGCGAAACTCAAAGCACTGCCACCCGCCACGCTGGTTTTTTGCGCGCATGAATACACGCTATCAAATATTCGTTTTGCCGAAACGGTTGAACCGGACAATTTGGATTTGAAGAAACGCAAAGCTCGCGATGTGGCGCGGCGGGAGACGGGGCGCGACGAGGCGACGGTGCCGTTTACGATTGCCGACGAGCTGGCTTGCAACCCGTTTTTGCGTTGGGATTCGGCTGCGGTGATTGCGGCGGCGAACGCGCAGATGCCGAATGAAAAACACAGCTCTGGGAGCGGCGCTCAAGGGGAAAATGGCCCAATCACCGCACCAGCGCTTGTGTTTGGCGCGATTCGCGAATGGAAGAATAGCTTTTAAAACCTGACACATCCGTTGAAACAGTCGGTTTTGCAACCTCTCTATGCCAAGCAAGCAGCCGCAGAGGACGCGCGCCGCAAGCGCTCGCCTCGCACGCTTTTCAAAGTCACGCGTTCAATCGTGCATTTTGCGGAAAAAGCGCCTTGCGCGCGGCGTCATCAATTTCGGTTTTGAACGCGTGACGCGTCTTGAGTGCCTCGGCGCGCTGGGCTGCAGGTCGCGCGTTGATCTCGTCAAGCAGGCGTTTAACGTTGGGCAGTTTTTCCCAAGCATCAGCACCAAGCACGAACGGCACAACCCGCGCCCAAGCCCAGACTGCCATATCGACAAGTGTGTAAACATCACCGAGCATGTAGCGGTGCTTGGCTAGCTGATCGTCGACAATCTTCCAATGACGCCAGGCTTCAAAATCGTAACGATTCACGGCGTATTCCTTGGGTTCCGGCGCGAAGTGTTTGAAGTGCACGCATTGGCCGCAATAAGGACCGATGCCAGTCGCAACGAACATAAACCAAGAATACATAGGACCACGCGCTTCTGGCGTATTGGCCGGCAAAAACTGGCCGGTCTTTTCAGCCAAATACAGCAAAATGGCATTACTGTCGAAGATGGCCGTCTCGCCATCCACGATCGCCGGCGTCTTGGCATTGGGATTGATTGCCATGAATTCCGGGCTGTGCTGTTCACCTTTGCGGGTATCGATCGGCACCAATTCATAAGGCGTATTGGTTTCTTCTAAATAAAGCGCAACTTTTACCGGATTGGGGGACGTGTGATAGTAAAACTTAATCATGGTGTGTTCCTCGTGTCGAATTGAACGGTGTGCTGGTGAGCAAGCGCCTCGCTTCTGCTGTAGCGCTATATTTTAACGGACTAGTGTTACGAAAAAAGACTGGCGATTCGAGGCGAAGGCGCTGATCAATTCAGGAAAAGTGGTAAAAAAAATCTTGATCAATAAAGTCATGCTCATTCACGACGTGCCGAATCATGTGAAGTCGCAGCAATGTTTGTCCGAGCGTAATTGCTTCTGCCAAATCAAGCTTAAATTTTTTCTGTAACCACGCAACTGCCTCAGTGCCTACAAAGCACTGGGAAAACGATTTGCCACGAAAGCTCCGGTCTTTGACTTTGAATCCGTCGCGACCGCGAGCAGCAAAAATCACGTCCTGCAGCCGCAATGCGCGCAGCCGATCGGTCGGAAGACTGAATCGGTAGTAAAAATTCGCATCCTCGAATTCGTGCTCTCGTGCGACATGATAGAAAACGCCCTGCGTGTGCAACATCCGGCCGATGGCAATTGCTGTCGGCCGCGATCTTCCAGTGACGCGCTGAAGCACGTCGACTGCCTCGTTACCGATAAAGCAAGCGTTGTAGCTCGAAAAGCGATAGGTCCGATCCAAGACCTCAAAGCCATCTGGCGCACTCACTGCGGCGACCATTTCAGCTACCGAAATGTTCTGGGCCTCCAGCAAGTTCATCGTTTTATGCGCTTCCGCCATTGCCGGTGACTGGTCGGCTTCCGCTCCGAGCACTTTCAGCGTGTCCATGATTCGTTCGGCATCGACCGTTACGTCTGCGTCGTTCGCGACAGCCCTAATGATCGGCGCAAGCGTGGCATTGAACCGAATTGGCGAGGCGTGTGCAAAAAGTCCGGTGGCACCAAGTGATTGAATCCAAGTGCATTCGTCTGGCGTGACTGAGAGCTGGTCTGACATCGTCACCACCACACGCAGCGACGAAAAATGCTGCCGCAGGTTTGCCAAGACTGCATCTGGGCTGCCACCTTGCGCTACGAGCGACGCTAAATCGACTAACAATACTGCGTTTGGCAGTTGCGCATAGCGCAGCTTTTCAATCTGCGCCGTGATCGGTTCTTCATGGTTAAGAACCTGCACGGACGTGCCGATCGCAATCATGACTCCGCGTAGGAGCTGGCGCTGCTCGGGATTTGTTTGGGCTAAGAATACAGTGTGATGGGATAAGCGGATCATTTAATCGCCGGACGAAAGTGGGCTCGCGCCGAATTAGCGCGTTACCGTACGTCGTTTCGGATTCGCATTCCTTACGCCCGGGAATGACTTACCCACCAACGAGGTCTTTTGACCCACCAATTATTGATTTCAACACTTGCGTTGAACCACCGAGCAAAGAATTTACGCTTATTCAAATACGCTGGCGCCAACCGAGTTAAGCGTCCAGTTACAAATGGTCTGCAAAACGGAAGTGAAATTGGAAACGCTAACAATTAGCAGATTTGAGCGGACAGTCACCCGCTATCATTTTTGGCTAGATTATTTTGTGGGCGGGTACGGCGCGTCTATCCAACGAGCCTGGCAAAAATTAGGTTTTTCCGATTTGAATTTAACGGAGTCAATCAATCATTACCGAGGCGCGATACTCAAACTCAACAAACCAATGGCGCCATCACCGACCTTGGAACCTTTGGTACGAAGGTTGATCTCCGCGCCCACACTAGCGCCGAAGCGCAGCCGCCATTGTTCACCCAACGGAATGGAATAGCCCACGCCCAATGTGGGCTGCAATACGGTGATGCTGCTTTGGCCGCTTAGATTGCCATCTCGATAGTTAATTCGTAAGCGTGACAAATCCGCACGTCCCTCAAACGACCAGCCCAGACGCTCGGCAGTCAAAAAATGATCCCAAGCGTAAGACACGCCGCCTCCGCGCCCATGCTCATCGTCATGGCGGCCATTGTTGCCACGCTCAGCCCGGTTGTACAGCACGCTGGCCGTGCCCACGTCAGTGGGGCCTAGCAGGCGCTGCCAGCCTACGCTGAAAATCTCCCCCGATGGATACGCGCGTAACTCGACATTCACGCCCTCGCCGCTTTGTGCCTGAGCTTGCGCGGATAGCAGCAATAGTGCGCCACATGCAAGAGTGGATTTTGTAAATGTCAGCTTCATGGCGATTTTCTCCCAAATTAGAATATTGTCAGTCGCGCAAGGAAGCCGTTTCTTACAATCCTGAATGGAAAATGTTGAGTGTCGCGAAAATTTGCCCACCTGAGGCGGTAGTATTCATCTGAAGCTGACCTACTTGGACGTCGTTATAAATTAAAAAAACCGTCATTTAGAAGCGCTCCGACGGGTCGGGGCAAAAATGAAATGAGCGGTCAAAATGACGCGGAAACCAAGAAATAAATGGCTGAAATATGGCTCTAGCACTCGTGTTTCACGTTAACTTGACACATCTCGTCTGATACTCAGCTCAAAGGCCATCTCATCGGAGAGGTCATCTCATCTGAAAGGTAAATCTAGCAGCCATTAAATTGCTACTCTGTGCGCTGCCACACGGTCACATTACAAAGCCTTGCGCGACAATGTCACAATATAACTCTGGATTAATCATGGCCGAAGCAAATTTGGTAGAAATACACAACAACATTCCCAGCCAAAAACGGCGTTGGCCGTCTGTTGCAGTCGCGATTCTTTTTTTCGTGTTGGCGGGCGTTGCCTTAGGTGAATGGCTCGGATGGCCGTTTCTGGCGGAGCCAATACAACGCACACTTTCGGAGAAGCTTGATCGCCGGGTGAGCTTTGCGGGCGCCACTGATCAGAGTACGCCACACCCGGCCTCATTTCGGATCCGTTTCATTGGCGGCGTACATGTTGAGACATCACACTTAGAGATTGCTGCACCCGCCTGGAGCAAAGTACCGCACCTGCTTAGCGCGGACGACGTCGTCCTTGACTTAAGTTATGGCGACCTATGGCGCGCCCGCGGCGGTGAGCCGCTGCGGATTGATCGTTTACAAGCAGCCGCCCTGGATGGCAATTTAGAGCGGCAGGCCGATGGTCGTGCCGGTTGGCACTTCGGGCCGACACCCTCACCTATCCCCACGTTTGGCCATCTACAGGTTACCAAGGGCACGCTGAATTACCGCGATGTGCCCTTGACAATTGATGTCGTGGCACATTTATCGCTGGCTAATGGTGCATCCGTCGTGACGACTGGCCCAGCGCCAACGGGCACCCCAGGTAACACCGCATTAGCTGGCAGCGAGCCCGAGAATCTGCTGCAAGCGGACGCGCGCGGCCATTATCGAGGACTGCCGATAAAGATCGAGATGGTTTCTTCCGGTGTACTGCCGTGGGCCGCCGATGGCGCCCTAGCAACGCCTGTTCCGCTGCGCTTGAACGCAACCGTTGGCGGTGCGAGTCTTGTCTTTAACGGTACTGCGGTGGATGTGCTGCATCTAACGCGTTTTACCGGACGCTATAGCTTGAAAGGCCCTTCATTGGCAGCGGTGGGCGACATGCTGGGCGTGACCTTGCCGACCACGGGTGCTTTCCACACAGAAGGCGTGGTCGTTCGGCAGAAAGATACCTGGCGTGTCGTTGTCGACGATGCCACCGTGGGTGCCAGCCGCTTGACGGGGGCGTTCACTTATGAGGCCGGTCGCAGCATACCGTCGCTAGTGGGTCGGCTCGGCGGATCGCGGCTGCTGTTGACTGATCTGGGCCCCGTGGTAGGCAGCACGTCGGCAACAACATCCGCGACCACTGAAGCAACGACTGCAAAGGTGGCAACGACAGCAGCCCCCACGGAAGCTACCAAAACCAAGATAACGAATGCAGCAACCAAGTCGTTGCCGAGATCAACCAAAGGCAAGGGCATGGTGCTTCCCGACCGCCCCTTTGACCTTGCCGCGTTGCGCGCGATGGATGCCAATGTCTTGATTGATATTGCAGAAGTTGATTTGAATACCAAAATTCTCGAACCATTGCGCCCTCTGCATGCCCACCTGCAATTGGTCGGTGGTGTACTGACATTGAGCGATATTGAGGCACGCACCGGTCAAGGGCGGTTGAACGGTGGCTGGAGTCTCGATGGGCGCGGATCGCAGGCGCTTTGGAATGCCGACCTGCGCTGGGATGGTGTGCGTTTAGAGCACTGGATCCACCAAGCCCGCGCTGGAAATGCACCACCGTATATAACCGGACGGCTGAGCGGTAAGACCTCCATTAAAGGTCAAGGCCGATCCACGGCCGAAATTTTGGCCAGTCTCAAAGGCCAATTTCGCACTGATCTTCAGGAAGGCACTGTATCGCACCTCGTGATCGAGGCCGGCGGTCTCGATATTGCGCAGGGTCTGGGGGTATTGTTCAAAGGCGACGATGCCCTGCCGGTGTCATGCGCAGCCGCCGATCTGGCAATCGACGGTGGCGTATTTCGTCCGCGGGTCATGGTGATGGATACATCAGACTCAGCGGTTTGGGTTGATGGCTCATTATCGTTGGCGAACGAGGCAATTGATCTGCGGGTGGTGGTGGTGCCCAAGGACTTCAGCCCACTGACGTTGCGTACGCCGCTGCTCGTGCGCGGCACCTTCGCGAACCCCGAAATATCGGTTGAAAAAGGCCCATTGGGTCGCAAGCTGGCGTCTGCATTCGTACTGGGCTTACTGAACCCAATTGCCGCATTGATTCCGCTTATCGATACGGGCGACGCAGCTGCCGCAAATAAGGGCGCTGCCCCTTGCGCGGGCCTGGTCGCAGGGCTAGTACAGCACAGTAAGGCCAAACTGGCGGTGATACCACCTGCCTCGAAACGTTGATGCGCACAAGATAGGCGCAGGATGCGCGCAGGATACTTGGGCACGATATTTAAAGAGCTGAACCAGAAAGTATTGCACATGGCGTTCAACAAATTGGACTGCGGCGCTGGTGCGGTATGCACTCACGCTGCAACGTAGTTGAACCTGATTGAACTACAAGCGCTTCAAAGACCCAGCGACCTTGTAAATACTGAAGATAATACCGGACGGGAAGGCTTGCGTGCTGACCAGCTCGAACCCGCGGGCCGGCGTTCCCGCCGCAAACAAACGCTTTCCCGCGCCTAACAGAACCGGCGAGACGATCATCAGGACTTCATCCGCGAGCCCATGTTCGAGCAGGGTTGATGTCAGCGTAGAGCTACCTGAGAGGATAAGGTCGGGGCCAACCTGCGCTTTGATGCGGCGTATGGCTTCGATGATATCCGGTCCAATCCCCTCGAACGGGCCCCATTCGAGACTTTCCGGGCGGTGGGTCGCAACATATTTTTTGGCTGCATTGAGGCGGTCCGCCATCGGACTGCTCGGTGCCTTCGGCCAGAAGCCAGACCAGATATCGTAGGTGCGGCGGCCAAGCAGCAGATCGAAATTTTCGCCATAGGCAGCGAGGACTGCATCGCGGCCGGCGGGGCTCCGATATGGCGCGGTCCAGTCGCTGTAGGGGAATGGAAAATCGTCGTCATCATCGGCGGAGTGCTGGATCACGCCGTCCAGGGAGACGTGTTCCATGATTTTGAGTTTTCTCATTTGATCCCCGGTTTTCTGGCTTGATGGCTCATGGTGTCACTGCTTATCAGGCCTGAACGATCATTTGAAAGCCGCCGTACACCATGCGTTTGCCGTCGAAGGGCATCGGGTTAACGCCGGGTTGCATGCGCGAATCTGCCATGACCGCCTTCCAACCCTCGTCGCGCGCCTCCTTGGTCGGCCACGTTACCCACGAGAACACCACCGCTTCTGTCGGCTCACGCTTGACGGCCATCGAGAACGAAGTGAGTTTTCCTTCTGGTACATCGTCGCCCCAGCACTCCACGACGTTGAGTGCGCCGTGTTCCTTGAAAATAATCGCAGCCGCCTCGGCATGTTTCAAATAGGCATCGCGATTCGCAGTGGGTACAGCAGCTAAAAATCCGTCAACGTAATTCATGGTTTTTCCTTTCTTATTTTTTTCGGATCGAACTCGTAGCCCAAAGACTTGAAGAATGATGTTGAGCGGTTCAGGTCCTTGACGGCAAGCTTGATAAATATTTGCTTGTGCACGATTTTTCCTTACGGAGGGTCTGGTTTAGCTGCATTGGCAACATCGAGCTCGCGCACTGGGCGCAGCTCGATACTTCAGTGATTGATCGTCGGGAGTTTTGAGTACGGTAGTCGTTCATAGCGCTGGCTCCCTACCCACCCAATAAGTTCTCTTTAATCAAATTGCGCTACTGAATTATCCGACGCAAAAAATGGTGATGCTCTCTTTAGGCTTTTATGGGCAGTAGAGGGCGCGCTGGCCTCCCAGTCTCGACCATCAAACGCGGTGACTGTCATCGATCTCGGCTTTGTGAACAGGCATCGGACATTGACATCAACGCCATCGGGATTCGAGCGCGGAACATAGAAAGGCTTCACGCCACATTTTTTGCAGAAAAAATGTTTGGCCACACCGGTGTTAAATCGATAGGTTGTGAGCGAGTCATCGCCCGAAAGCAGCCTGAAACTTAACGCCGGCACAATCAAATGCAGAAAACCCGTCATGCTGCAGATAGAGCAATTGCAGTCTTCCACCTCGATGTCTTCCGACGCTTCGACTTCAAACTTGATGGCACCGCAATGGCAACTTCCTTGATAGATCATTTGGGGTCCTTTGATTTGCAATCTGCTGTTTCCGCTGCAACGAAGTTGGGGTCAGGTCCTTTTTCAGCTGTTTCTGCTTCGGTTGCTATGTTGAAAGAAGTGGCCCCTCGTTGCGTTGCTCGCTTCGCAATCGATCAGTTAAACCCCAGCCTATGACGGTAGTGGCCCCAGCCCTTGCCTAGCAGCGATTTTCCAACCTGAATTTCGTTTCACCCATACATCAGTCATTAGGAATACACCGCTCCAGTCCTTACCGTGAACAGTAGCGACTTGGCTCGACTTGATATGAGCTACTGCAACGTCATTCGCGATTTTGCGTACGACGATCGAAAGCCAATTGAATTCGGAGGCTGCGAACGCACCTGTAGCCTTGTCCAGCCATTCGGATTTGTCCATTAGTACTCCAGTACCACTGGTGAGCACAAAGCTTTCATCAAGAATTATTCTGCAGGATTCGATATCTTTTGCGAGCCAAGCTTTCATCCATGCTCTTTCGGCCGCCTCCACCTCATTTGCGACCTCGCCCCGGTCGACATCAGAAAATTTCATCGTTTCTCCTTAAACTTAACCACAAAATTAGGATCGGGTCTTTCTTGATAGCGTTAGCTTGCACCAGCATATTTTCCCTAGTCCAATTGCTCTATTGAAAGACCTGCCACCAAAAATGGGTTTATCTATTGAAATGGTAAATCAGCAGGTTTTGATTCCAGGTAGCTTTTTAAAGAATTCAGCGGCACTTTCTTCTTCCCGATGATTGCCGTGCCACCGATCACTTCAAACACCGTGGGGCAAGAGAAGTTTCCGTTTCCGCTCACTCCGTCATAAACGCCATCTGGCAGACGGCGCAGGAAGAACAGAAGGTCCACCCCTGGCGCAACTGAAAATCCACCTGAGCACGCCGTGCCGGCGCATTTAGGAACCGTCAACGCGACGCGGTTTCGCTTCTCGGATCCCTTAATCTTAACGCCGATGTTCAAAAATAGACCGTTATCGGCAACAACCTTGCCAATGGCGACTAAGTCAACCGATGCATAGGCAGCACCAATATTGTAGAGCTTGCCGTCAGCGGACGTAAACATGCTGCAAGGCAACGCGCCGCTGGCCGATGCTACGGTGGCGTTGGTTAAACAGAAAATCATCATTGCGACCAGTGCGGTGACTACGTTCTTCATTTTTTACGTCTCTGAGGGAAAGCGCCTCACCGTTGTCGCCCGCTTGAGCGAGGGGTTAGGCCGCAGTCGTTGCATGCGGAAGCAGCAAAGACATATGAACCTTGCCTTTGAAGCCGCCCTCTGTTCGAATTGCCTGGGGTTCCGTGCCCCAGGCGGCGAAACCGTTTGAGGCGTATAGGCGTATCGCGGGTTCATTGCCCTCGGTGACTGTAAGCCGTAGCCCTCGAATCTCCGGCCGCGTTTGAGCTGACTCGATTGCTGCTTGCAAGAGCGCTTTCGCCGCGCCGCGACCTCGATAAGCGGGCACTACATACATACCTATAACCAAGGCGGAATGCCGCGTCTTCGGCTTTGATGGGTATTCGAGAGCGACTGTTCCGACTAGCGACGTGTCCTCGAAGGCGCCAAAGGATTCGCTCAGACCGTCCGCACCGGCGATTCGCTTCTCCCACCAGGTAAGCGGTTCGCGCGCACGTTCTTCAACAGTGGACGTGAATGAGTCCGCCGCCTTCTCGTAGGCTTCGAGCATGAGTTCTCGGTACTCACGAGCATCCGAGTTGGCGAGGCGAGCGATTCGCATATCTTTTCTGTGGCCTAACGTCGCAGCTGCCGCGCGAGCCACATTTGCCGCGAAGCGGCGTCCGGCACGAGCGTGTCTCGGCCGATTGAAAAGTTAAACATAACTCTCCAACTCTGGGATCAGGTCTTTCATTACAGCGTTAACGTTCACCATTAAATTTTCTCCAATTCAATTGCACTATTGAAAGACCTCACGACGATAAACTTCAATTGCCGTCTTGAATCACCTGCCCCAAAAAATTCTCAACTTCAATTGCGATATTGAAAGACCTGACTCCACAACCAATGACCCCACAACCACGACCCCACAACCAGTTGTGAAGGAAGGGTTAGGCGTCATTTTGCTTGCGCGACGAGATTGGGTACCTCATGGAAGACTAAGCCCTTTTTCGAGCCACTGGACTCCAGATGACGCCGTATGCCCGTGAGTGTAGCTAGGTTGCATAGCCAAGCTATGCCGTCTATTAGAACCGCATCAATGAGTGCTTGAGTAGGAACTTCGTTCGAGTTCGCCGCAACGACGCATTGCTCCCGCTCCGAATGTGCCACCCATTCTAGGCGGATTTGAACGTGACATCTGTTTTCAGGAGGGTACTGTTCGGCACCGAGTGATCGGACGTAGACCCCAAGATTTATGTACAGATTGTCTCCGTATGGGCTCTTTTGCAGGTTTAAAACTTGTATGACCTCTGGGCAGTGGCGCCACGAAGTCTTCGCTTTTTTCCTGAAGCCGCTGGCTTTTAGAGCGGGAGCAATCGATGCTTCGAGCGGAATCATCTGACGCATAACGCAATGAAGGTTGGGGCCAAGTCGTTCTTGATAGCATTTGCTTCCGCCATTAAATTTTCTCCGACCCAATCGCACTACTGAAAGACCTGATGCCACAACCTCGATCAACGTGTTGGGCTTGATTTCGGAGACCGAAAGCGGCGCCTCAGCCAGCGAGCGCTCCAGAAAAGAAAATAGAACTGGACGGCTAAGCCAACATAGAAATTCCAGTGGCTCCCCCCGTGAACATTCCCGCCCGCAAATATCAAAGCGACAAGATAAGCCGGCAATGTGACGACAGCCAGCACACCTCGCATCGCTTCCATACAGCAGGCGCTAAACCACGAACTGTATAGCAAGGCCGATGCGAGCACAGCAAGAATGATAACCAAGAACGTCTGCATCATCGTAGGCCGAGACGAGCAATCGTTGTTCATTTTGTAGCACAACTTAATTCATACCCCAAGCGCTGCGGTATACATCGATAACTGCGGTATATATTTGGCATAAAAATCTCTGCACCCGTTCGGGTGTCCCCATCGAAAGAATGTTTCAGTTTTTGCCGCTCTTCCGGTTGCATGAGCAACGTTGTTTTGTTCAATATAGCCGAAATACTGAACTCGACCAAGCCAAAAATACAGCTGGCAATGCTCGGCTATTGCGAGATCTTGTGCAGCGCATCTAAAATCACCTAGCGCCCTTTGAAAAATGTAATCCCAACGCGTTGAGTAACCTCGTCGAAATGAAAGCGTAAAATAACTGCTTAGCGCAATCAACAACAACAAAATCAATATCAACTCCAGTACCCTCTCATTACACGCACCCCCTCACCCACCCCACAAAAATGACTTTCCAAATCCGTCCCGCTACCCCAGCCGACACCGAGACCATCTTCAATCTGATCACCCAACTCGGTGTTTATGAAAAACTCGAACACATGATCACCGGCACCCCGGAAATGCTCAACGACGCGTTGTTCGGCCCCCGCCCTTGTTGCGAATGCGTGATTGCTACCGAGGATAGCCAACCCATCGGCTTCGCTCTCACTTTCACGACCTTTTCGACCTTCCTCTGCAAACCCGGCCTCTACCTCGAAGACTTGTTTATCATCCCTTCGGCGCGTGGCCACGGCTATGGAAAGTCGATCCTAAAATACCTCGCAACACAAGCACTGGCGCGGGGTTTCGGGCGGTTTGAGTGGCGAGTTTTAGATTGGAATACGCCTTCGATTGAGTTTTACAAATCGTTGGGGGCGGCAATTCTCCCCGAATGGCACTTGGTACGAATGACGAACCCAGAAATGCTGGCGCTGGTAAAATAGCCGATAGGCCTTTTGAGTTGCCCCCTTTCGATTCCCCTTTCTTCAATCACGACAAAACAATGACCGCCTCCTTCGAATCCATTTTTAAACGCGTTGCGCCTGCCGTTGATTTTTGCTCTTTCCGTTTTGTGGAAGAAACCACTGAAAAATGCTCAGTCCAGCAAAACATCGCAGAGCCGCCAATGACCTCAATTGATCGTGGTGTCATGATTACGGTGATCGATAAAGGCGGCTACGGTTACGCAGCCACATCCGATATCTCCGAATCGGGTCTTCGCACCGCCGCGGCGCGTGCCCATGATTGGGCCAAGCTCACCGCTGGGCGCGGCGTTTGGGACTATTCCAAGATCGCAATGCCTAAATTAGATGTGCCTAAACATTACCAAAGCGTGGTGACCCAAAGCCCCGGCGCGATCAGCAAACGTGAAAAGTTTGAGATGCTGCAAGCAGAATCAGCGAAATCGAAAATTGATGATCGTATCGTTGATTGGGGTGCGAGCTTCTGGACGACGCATACCAAGCAGCTCTACATAACCGCGGACGGCGGCATGGTGCACCAAGAATTTGACTACATGGTGCCTGCGTTGTCCGTCACGGCGTTCGATAAAGGCGATGCCCAAACGCGATCATTCGGTGGGCGCTACAACGGGTTTTGCCAGCAAGGCGGTTTCGAGATTTTGGCGCGTTCCGGCTTTCACGGCGCGGGATTAACGACGGCGGAAGAAGCGTTGGCATTATTGGCAGCGCCCAATTGCCCGTCCGGCAAGATGGATGTGATCTTGATGCCTGATCAAATGATGTTGCAAATTCATGAATCTATCGGTCATCCGCTGGAGCTGGATCGTATTTTGGGCGACGAGCGCAACTATGCGGGGACCAGCTTTGTGACGCTCGATATGTTTGGTCATTACCAATATGGCTCGCCACTCCTGAATGTAACTTACGACCCGACGATGAGCCACCAGTTTGCATCATTCGCGTTCGATGACGACGGCACAAAAGCCGAGAAACAATTTGTGATCGAAGCCGGTGTATTGAAGCGCCCGCTCGGCGGGACAATCTCCCAAGCGCGCGCGGGCATGGACGGTGTGGCGAATTCACGTGCGTGTTCCTGGAACCGTGCGCCGATTGATCGTATGGCGAATTTAAATATCGAGCCCGGCACAGCCTCGCTGGACGAGATGATTGCCTCAATTGGTGACGGCGTGTTAATGCGCACCAATGTTTCATGGTCGATTGACGATTCACGCAATAAATTCCAGTTTGGCTGCGAGATGGGCAATGTGATTAAAAACGGCAAGCTTGGTGGTGTGGTGAAAAACCCCAACTATCGCGGTATTTCGGCGACCTTCTGGCGCTCGTTAGCGATGGTCGGTAACGTGGGCACCCAAGAAGTGATGGGCACACCCTATTGCGGTAAGGGCGAGCCGAATCAGGTGATCCGCGTCGGGCATGCGAGCCCGGCTTGTAAGTTTGCGGGGATTGATGTGTTTGGTGGGGAGAGCTAGATTCCATCGGTGCTTTAATGCTTTAACCTTCATCGCAGCGAAAATTAACGACCGGAAATTTGGCACGGCATTGTCAAAAATGAATTTTTCTTGCTCTCAACAATCAAAAGACCATGCAAACTTATTTCTACCAACTAGCCAACTTTATCCAAACGCTGCTCACAATAGGCGAAGCCACCCTCACCAATTTATCCGCTGAAGAATCCAACTTTGTACGCTTCAACAAAAGCGCAGTTCGGCAAGCGGGTTCGATTAAGCAGATCGGCATAACGATTGCGCTGATCAATAACCAGCGCCGCGCGGAATCACGCCTGACGCTTTCTGGCAACCGCGAGAGCGATGAAGGCTTGGTTCGGGCTGCCATCGATACATTGCGCCGCGACTTGGACGATCTGCCAGCAGATCCTTATCTGCTCTATAACACGACCCCGCAATCAACCGAAAAAATCGGCGAATCATCATTGCCAACCGACGCTGAAATGCTCGATCAAATTTTGGCGGCCGGTCGCGGTAAAGATTTGGTTGGCTTGTTCGCGTCGGGTGCGATTTACAAGGGCTTTGCGAATTCATTGGGGCAACGCAATTGGCATCGGGTAGATAATTTCAATTGCGAATGGTGTCTATATCACACCGCCGACAAAGCCGTGAAATCAGGCTATGCAGGCACGCATTGGGTCGCGGCTGAATTTGAAAAAAAGATGGCGCAGGCGGCAACGCAGCTCGCTATTTTGCAGCGCCCGGCGAAATCGCTCACGCCCGGCCAATATCGCTCTTACCTTTCCCCGTCGGCATTAAATGAAATTGTCGGCCTGCTGTCTTGGGGTGGATTCGGCATTAAATCGCAACGAAATAAACAGAGCCCGCTGTTGAAATTAGAAGACGGCAGCGAATCATTGCATGCCTCGATTTCGCTGGTCGAAAACGCCAAGAATGGCGTGGCTGCTGGGTTTCAAGGCGATGGCTTCATTAAGGCGCCGTCTGTTTCATTGATCGAAGCTGGCAAACACGCTGGTGCGCTCATCAGCCCTCGTTCAGCGCGTGAGTTCGGTATCGAAACCAATGGCGCGAACGGCAGCGAATCACCGGAATCACTTGACATGGCCGCTGGCACGCTGGCCCACGCCGACGTTCTCAACACGCTCGGCACGGGCATCATGATCGGCAATCTTTGGTATTTGAATTATTCGGATCGCGCCGGTTGCCGGATGACAGGTATGACCCGCTTTGCGACTTTCTGGGTCGAAAACGGCGAAATCGTTGCACCGCTGAACGTGATGCGCTTCGATGATTCGGCATATCGGGTGCTGGGCCAAAACTTATTGGGCTTAACTGCCGAACGCGATTGGCTGATCGATTCAAGTAGTTATGGAGAGCGCTCAACCGGCTCGTCGCGCATGCCGGGTGCGTTGGTTAACGATTTTTCGCTAACGTTATGATGCGGCCTATGGTGCGGCTCATGGTGCGGATTATGTTTCAGCCTAAAGTGCGGTTTCTAGTTCGGGTTGTGACCCAATCCGTCGCGATGTTGCCGTCCGCGAAATTTTCGGCGGTGAATGCAAGGTTAGCGCTGCGTGCTGTTGCATTTATTTTTGGCGCTAGCGTGTATGCGACGGTTGCCCAAAATACGCCGCAGGTCACCACACCGCTGCCGACAGCTAACGCAACCGCCGTAAATGTAAATCAATCGCTGTCGGCGAACGCAGCGGCTCTCGCAGCAGCAAATGCATCCGCCATTGTCAGTGCGGCCGCTGCAGCACACGCGGCCAATTCAGCGAATCCCGCCAATTCATCACATGCACCTTCGGTTTCCGCCGACGCCCCGGCCGGTTCACTCACCGAATTGTTCAATACCTTTGTGGCCGAACAAACGCCACCGATCCCGCAAGACGATGCCGATCTTTGGCAGCGCATCCGCCGCGGGTTTGCAATGGAGCCATTGGCCTCCCCACTGGTGCAGGATCAGGAGCAGTGGTATGCAACGCGGCAGGATTATATTCGCCGCTTCGTTGAACGCGGCTCGAAGTACATGTACCACATTGTTGAAGAGGTCGAGCGCCGTAAAATGCCGACCGAGATTGTGTTGCTGCCGATTATCGAGAGCGCATTCAATCCGCAAGCTTATTCTCGCGCAGCGGCTTCGGGCATGTGGCAGTTTATTCCGTCCACCGGAACGCACTTCGGTTTAAAGCAGGATTACCTGACCGATCATCGGCGTGATGTGTTGCTCTCAACCGATGCTGCACTCGATTATTTGCAAAAACTTTACGGCATGTTTAACTCGTGGGAGCTGGCTTTAGCGGCCTACAACTGCGGCGAAGGCTGCGTCGGGCGGGCCATCGCCGCCAACCAACGCAAAGGCTTGCCGACCGATTTCATTAACCTGAATTTGCCCAACGAAACCCGTAGTTACGTACCCAAACTGATCGCGGTGAAAAATATTATTCTCTCACCGGCCACCTATGGAATCGAGCTGAACAGTGTGCTCAATCAGCCGTATTTTATTAAAGTCGCCGCGCCGGAAAAAATTGACGTGAAGCTTGCCGCACGATTAGCGGAAATGCCTGAGGCTGATTTTTCAGCGCTAAACCCAGCGTTTAACAAACCAGTAGCCGCCAACACCAATTATTTTTTGGTACCGACCGCGCAGGCAGAGGTGTTTAAAACGAATCTCGATTTATACCGCTCGCTCAACGGGCCGATGGTCTCGTGGCAAACCGTCACCGCCAAACGCGGCGAATCGATTGACCGTATCGCCAAGCGCTACGGCATGACAGGTTCTTATCTACGCGCTACCAACATCGGCGTGAAAGAACGCAAAGGTAAATTGACCGCCCCCGCTTCGTTCATGGTGCCAATGGCAAAAGAGGCCAAAATTATTGACGCGACCTTGGATAAAAAGGAAGAGTTGCGAGCGTCGGCGCCCCTGCCCGGTAGCCTCCCATCTACATTGGCGCCGTCCGCCCCGGCAGCAGCACTGGCATCGATAAGCGCATCTACAGCTGACGCTCAAACTCAAGCCCAAGCAGCTTCCGAGCCGCCAGCTGTCCTGAGCAATGCATCCATTCCCTATAGCTATCAGGTTCAGCCGGGCGATACGCTGTTCTCTGTTTCTAAACGCTTTGGTCTAACCGTTGCGGCGTTGAAACAACTTAACGGTATGCCCGAAAATAGTTTGCAATCGGGGCAAATATTGAAACTGCTGCCGAATGAAAAACTAATCCCAAATGAAAATTTGACCACCCCCGTTGCAGTAAGTGCCGTTGCCGCTGTTCGCACGCCGCCGCGTGCGTCGCTCATCCGCGTCAAAACGCCACCGCCTGTTAAAAACTATACGGTAAAGAACGGCGATTCCTTATTCGCGATTGCGCAAAAATTTGCTGTCAGCATCGACGAATTAAGGCGTTGGAATAAGCTATCCGCTAAGGCAGTGATTCGGCCGGGCGCGAAGCTACGCGTATCTTGACCTGGCTGAGCGTCTCAAAATGAGCACACCACGGGCGTTTCCAACCAAAAGTGGCTGGAAACGCCCGCTGACACTCGAGTTTCATTGCTAGAAGTAGCCATTACTGGTAACCAGTTCATCCAGCGTTGGGTCGCAGCCAACAAAATCAGTCGCGTCCGTTTGCCTGACCGCGAATTTCACCGCCCGGAAACGTCGCGCTATGCGCATTGAAATACATGCCGTCGGCGGAAAAGGCTGCCGCCTGCGCAGCATTTAGTTTTTGAGTGGGCGATGCGCTCCACACGCCTGAATTCAACACAAACGGTACTGTAACCGGACCACTAGCCCCGATAGCGCCAGTATGCATATGGCCGGCCGTTGCCGTCATGCCGGTTGTGGTCATGTTCACCGCGAAGCTTCCAGTCACGGGGTCGAACTCGGCGCGGCCACGGCCGGTGGCGACCGACGCATTGGTTGGCACTTCCTGGCTGGAACTCAAATTGGCGGTACGAATGACTTTGCCGATTTGGCCGCGAAGTTCTCCACCGGGGAATGTGGCGCTGTGTACATTCGCGTACATATCACCAGACAGGAGTGAACGATATTGCGCCAACGTGAGAGTGGTAGTGGGCATGGTCCAAACCGCATTGTTGGTAGCAGATTTTGTAAATGGAAAAGTGACCGGCCCTGCAGCTCCGAATGCGCCGGTATGAATGTGCGCGGCAACGGCGGGCGCACTGGTGGTGATGGAGCCTGATGCAATGAGTGTGATTGGATCAATCAAAATACGCGCGGTGGCAGTTTCGGTTGAGGCATTGGGCGGCACCTCTTGGTTGCCAGACAACGTCACGTCAATGACATCAATCCCGATCTGACCTCGGCTTTCACCACCGGGCGAGCCGGGGCTGTGGACATTAAAATAGAGATTGCCCGCCAGCAGGCTTTGATATTGTGATGCGGTGAGTGTGGCGCCCGGTGCAGAGACCCATACGCCGCTACCGGGGGCCGTTTCAGTCAATGGAACGATGACGGGGCCATTTGCGCCAACCGCACCCTCATGAATATGCGCCGCTACACCGGCTACGCCGTTGGTGACCAAACGCGCGGTTAAAGATCGTGCTGACGGTTCAACCGCCAACACTGCCGTGCCTGTCGCGGCGCTACCGGTGCCGGGATTTTCCTGAGAAGCCGTGAGCGTCGCAGTACGTGTCGTGACACCAACCTGCCCGCGAATTTGGCCGCCAGGGAACGAGGTGCTATGCACATTCGCATACAAGGCGCCGCTCGGCAGCGCGATCCGCAAATCAGTACTGAGTATGGTGTTGGCGGCGACTGCCCAGATGCCACTGCCGGTGGGTGACTCGATTAATGGAATAACCACGGGTCCGTTGGAGCCCGCGTTGCCAAGATGCAAATGTGCAGCGTTTCCCGCAATACCACTGGTGACGACTGAACCAGTCAGCTCGCCTGAGGAAAGATTTAATTTGAATGAGGCCGTGCCGGTTGCTGAGGTTAGCGCCGGCGGGTTTTCCTGTGCCCCGGTAAGGGCTGCGGTGTAGGTAAGGCTGGTAATCGTCGCCTCAGGTGGTGGCGGCACGTACGCATCACCGCCGTTACAACCGTTCAAAACCAATGCGCTGATGATCGAAAACAATCCAAACGAAAACCGATTTAATGTGCTCATTTCATGCTCCTTTTTACGATTAGCCAAATTACCCTTAATTTCCTTCGCTGCCTCAATTACCTTAGCTGCGTTAATTTCCTTAACTGCGTTAATTTCCTTAATTGCCTATGTTCATCAAATGACTTTACCCGCTTTATTTGCCTTGCTTATTCCGGTGGCAGCTGATGTTGTGGGGTCGGTGATGAAGCATCTGAATGAAAATATTAAAAATAGAAGCGTTAACGATGTTCAATTGCAAAACCATAGCGATCAATTATGCCGATTCAGTATAAACACTGGTGTCAATCGGCATACGATTGAAGCGGGCATATGGATGCAGACTGGATGTAGCAAGATTCAAATTGGGATCGTCTCAGGAAATAGGCGATAAAGCACTTCAAGCCGGTTGCAGCGGCCGAGACCGCTCGATTAGCCCGAGCTGGCGCTGCCACCGAGATTGTCAGTGCCGCAGTCGCTGGCTTGCCCCCATCACCGCCACGCCACAGGTCACCACCCGCCATTCGTCAATTTGCCATTCTCCGGACGCGGGAAGACGCATATTGCAGTAGCGCGTCATCAAGCGGTGTGTTTGTAAAAAGCTAGTTCAGAGGAGGAAGCATTAAAACCTTCGCCACCGCCCAACCGATGCAGCGCCACGGGTAGTCGCTAGATGTTAGCGCTAGCAGCAGCTTCTTTGCTTAGATGCTCTAGTCCTGAATGACTCTTTTGCACAGGTATCAACTGGGAAATATCAAACCACAAATTTCAAAATCGCGAAATAATGAATCACTGCTCCGCAGAGTACAAACAAATGCCAAATTCCGTGCCAGTGTTTAAATTTATCATCAAAGAAATAAAACACTGTGCCAAGGGTGTAGACCACGCCGCCAGCCGCCACCCAGATGAAGCCGGTCCACGTTAGCGCATCAATCATTGGCACGACACCAATCACGGCTAACCAGCCCATAACGACATAAATCACGAGCGAGGGGTAACGCTGGCCTCGTGCCAGCGTAAGTTCTTGCACAATGCCAAGCAAAGCTAAGCCCCACACGACACCGAACAGCGACCAGCCCCACGGTCCGTGCAAAGTGACGAGCGTGAATGGCGTGTAGGTTCCGGCAATGAGCAGATATATGGCGCTGTGGTCGAGCTTGCGAAAGACGGTTTTGGTCTTGCCGCGGGTGCTGTGATAGAGCGTGGAAATGCTAAATAGCAAAACAAGGGTTGCGCCGTAAATGGCGAAGCTCACGATGTGCAATGCGTTACCGCGCAGTGCGCCCTGAACAATCAGCACAGTCGCCCCGGCGATTGCCAAGAGCGCGCCTAGCAGATGTGTAAAGCTGTTAAATCGTTCGCCGTGGTACATGGCATCCTTTATGGTTTGATCCAGCGTTTGAATTTGACTTGGTTTGGCTTTTAGTAATAATTCTATGTGATGACGATATCCATGGACCCTATGTGCTGGCTCCAGGCACCGGCCTCAAGAAATTGTTTTTAGCACTAACTTTAATTACCGGTTTTACCGGTGGTGTACAAATAGCTTTTCAGCGCAAAAGATAGAATACACCGTCAAAATAACAACACGATGTCAGTCATGTAGGGCTCTAGCTGATGGTCAAGCCAAACGCTTTTCCATTCGCGCCAATTGCAGTGCTGAGGCTTTCGGGAGCCATAATTCGGGATTCACCGGGAACGGCTTAACTTTACCGGTAAGCTGATATCCACGCCGCTCATAAAACGCAATGAGTTCAAGGCGCACGGGGATCACTTCCATCACCATTTTGCTGGCGTGCCATTCGCGTTGCACGAATAATTCCGCCTCGCGAATCATTTGTTTGCCAATACCACCCGCCTGCAAATCGGGGTTGATGGCAAACATCCCGAAGTAGCCCGCGCACTCCCCGTCATCATCAGTTTTGGATAGATGAACACTGCCAATAATAGTTGCGGCCTCGCCGACGTCAGCAGCGGAGTTGTCAGAAGGGTTGGCATCTGCGTCGGCAACTTCGTTGGCATTGGCGCTGGCAGTAGTTTCAGCCAGCAAAATCACTGAATCAGGCGTTTTGATGAGTTCGCTAATTTCCGCCTCATCGGTTCGGACACCCTCAAGCAAATCTGCTTCAGTTGTCCAGCCTTTGCGACTAGATTCGCCGCGATACGCAGAATTGACAATGGCAGTGATTTTGTTGGCATCAGCCAACAGTGCTTTGCGAAACGATAGATGGGGTTTCATCAGTGATATCGGGCGGCGTGCTCAGCGACTTAGCATGAGTCGCGGTTATTAGAAATTTTAGAATTCGCGTTACTGCGGCGGCAATACCTTTAATGGGTCAACCGGTTTGCCATTTTTACGGATCTCAAAATGGAGCTTAACGGTATCGGAGTCGCTGGAGCCCATTTCGGCAATTTTTTGCCCTTTTTTCACCACCTCGTCTTCTGCAACCAGTACTTTTTCATTATGTGCATAGGCAGACAACCATGTTTCGCTATGCCGAATAATGACCAGCCGCCCGTACCCGCGCAACCCGGATTTGTTGTAAATCACTTTACCCGGTGCCGCCGCCAAAATGGGTGCGTTACGGGTGCCGGGAACGTCAATACCTTTGGTCATATCTGTAAATGTGGCAGTGACTTTGCCTTTGACTGGCCATGCCCACTCAATGTTTTCATTGGCGGGTGCTGGTGTCGTTGGAACAGAACTGGCATTGGCATTCGTTGCTGGCAAACCGGGGGATAGCGCAGTGGGGAGAGTTGATAGCGCTGTTGATGTTGATGTTGATGTTGATGTTGATGTTGATGTTGATGTTGATGTTGATGTTGCCGCCGTGGCTGCTGCTTCGCTGCTCAGTCGTGCATATGCCTGATCGGTGTAGGGCACACGCCCAGCTTTTGGCTCAACTTTGAGCTGACCGCTATTCTGGGGCCGCGCTTCCAAATCTGAGCTAGGGCCTATGGCCGGTGTTAATACCAACGGTGCAGTAACGGGCTCGCCCGGCTTTATGGGGGTTGAGGAACCATTCGAATTCGTATTGCCATCAGGCGCGGTGAGGCGCAAGTTGTCGCCAATTCGGATTACGTTTGGGTTTTCAATATTGTTCCAAGCCGCCAATTCGCGGCGATCCAAGCCGTGTTGAAATGCAATGAAATATAGCGTGTCGCCCTTTTGGACGGTATGGAATTTGGTGGGATCAAGAGGCAGGGGGATTGGCGGCGTGGACTGTTTAGAAGCGTCCATCGTTGGGCTCGTTTCACCAGACTTTACGACGGGTATCTCGGGCGGCGCCGAGGTCGCCGAGGCCGTTGTGGCGGGTGTGGGTGGACGCGCATCACTCACCGGCGCGGGAAGTTTCGATGCGCAGCCTGCCAACAGCGCCACCATGAACGCTACCGAAACAGCGATGCTCCGGTGAACCCTTGATCTGAAAAAAATTATGAAAACAGTGTTCATACAGTTCCTGAAACGAGAGGGACGAACCGAACATCGTGGACTATTTTTTCTGCATAGCCGTCCTCGGTACGGTCGATGACATAAAGCTTTTGTGATTCTGTGCCGACAGGTAAAACCATACGCCCGCCCACTGCTAATTGCTGTTTTAATTCCGGCGGAACATGGGTGGCGGCAGCGGTCATCAAAATCGCATCGTAGGGGCCGCCCTCGGCATAACCAAAATGGCCATCGGCATGTTTAAAAATAATATTGAAATAACGCAAATCGCGCAGGGTCCGGCGTGCCTTGTCCATCAGCGGTGCGATGCGCTCGACGGTATAAACCTGCTTCGCCAATTTGGCGAGAATCGCCGTTTGATAGCCGCAGCCCGTACCGATTTCTAGCGCTTTTTTCGGCAAACCCGGTTCGCAAATCAACTCCGTCATGATCGCCACAATTTCAGGCGTAGAGATGGTTTGACCCAACCCAATCGGCAATGCTTTGTCTAGCTCATACGCCCTCGCCTCCAAGGCGCCTTCAACAAACGCATGGCGCGGCACGTCCGACATCACTTTCAACACCCGCTCGTCCTTGACGCCCTTTGCACGCAGCGCATCGACCATCCGCGCACGGGTGCGGTCGGAGGTCATGCCGGAACCTTGAAACTTGGCGGCGAATTTTTCGGTGGTGGAGTTCATCGCATCTGATCTAGTGGTATTGATTCTCGTGGTGCGTAAAACTAGGAACTGAGCCAATCCGCCGATTGTTTCATTTGCGCGTAATTTGTTAAATCCATCTGCAACGGCGTGACCGAAACGCGATTACTCTCGGTGCAATAGAAGTCGGTTCCCGGCCCTGCATCAGCAGCACCGCCCGCAGCACCCACCCAATACATCGTTTCGCCGCGCGGGTTGATGGTTTTGATGGATGGCTCGGCCTTGTGGCGTTTGCCAAGGCGGGTTACTTCAAAGCCCTGCAACTGATCGCGTGGAATATCAGGCACATTCACATTAAGCAATGTCGGGGTTTTAATAGGTGAGCGAATATGACGTTTCACCAGCTCTGCCGCAACCCAAGCGGCAGTTTCAAAATAGCGATGCTCGCGCGTCACCATCGACACTGCAATTGATGGGATGCCGAGCAAAAATCCCTCAGTCGCCGCTGCGACAGTGCCCGAATAAATGGTGTCGTCCCCCATATTCGCGCCGTGGTTAATACCTGAAACGACCATATCCGGCACAAAATCGAGCACGCCCGTCACAGCCATGTGTACACAATCTGTTGGCGTGCCGTTGAGAAAAAAGAAGCCATTAGGCGCTTTGCGCAATGAAAGCGGGCGATCCAGCGTCAGGGAATTCGAAGCACCACTTTTATCGCGTTCCGGGGCAACGACCGTAATTTCAGCAAGTTCAGAAAGTGCGGCAGCAAGGGCGGCTAAACCGGGGGCGAAATAGCCATCGTCGTTTGAGAGGAGAATTCGCATCGTTTTTTCTTAAATGATCAATCCAAATTATGCCACATCGCCACCCTGCCAGGCGCTACGTTTCCCCAGAAACCGTTGCCAACGGGCGGCTGGCAGGCTTGGCAACAAAGAATCGTTTCAAGTTTAAAAAGTGCTTCTCAAACAGGTGATAAGACAGCAGCGCCAGCGCGTAAAGCACCACCACGCTCCCGGAGATGTACAAAAGCTCAGCGATCAGCGAATGCGCCATATCTACGCGCAACTTCGCCAACAACGGCCTTCCCACCAAATCGTGTAGCGGTTTGTGGAATACATACATCGCATAACTGTATTTACCCAAGCTGCGCAGTGGCGGAAGCCGCAGCAGTTTGAATACGCCACCCGTCGATTGCAAATCAGCACAGGCGGCGGCCAGAATCACCAATCCAAACGCCAATGCCAGCAAGGTAAAACCAATCGTTTCACCCCAAAAATTTTCGAACGAAAACCCGTGCGTTGCCAACACGCCCACGATCACCACGCCAAACCCCGCGATCAAAGCTTGCATCGGTTTGGCCATGATTCGCTGCCAACCGTTGGGTAATTCTGGCATTCGCATCAATGCGGCAAACGCGGCGCCAATCACAAGCGCATCCATGCGGCAAATCGTTAACAAATAAATCTCGTCACGCCCGTCGCCATGCCACGCAAAAATCAACCGTGTGGCCAAGCTGATGACGGAAATCATGATACAGAGGCGAATACAGGCGGCAACACTGGCGCGGTACATTGGCAGCGCCAGCAACAACGGCCACAACAAATAAAATTGTTCCTCCACCGCCAGCGACCAAAAATGCGGAAAAGTATGACTCCCGATCCCGACCGGCTCGACCCAATTCACCAGATAAGTCCATAGCCAGATCTGCTGATTCCAATCTTTCTCGACTCCGGGAGAAATAATTCCAAACGCGGGCAACAAGATGAAGGCCAGCGCCAGCGCACCATAGTAAAGCGGAAAAATTCGCAGCGTACGTCGCGCGTAAAAGCCAAAAAAATAATTCGCGCTTTTTTGTGTGTCGAGCAAGATCCCGGTAATTAAAAATCCGCTTAAGACAAAAAATAATTGCACACCAGCCCAACCCGTCCCGATCGCGTAACCGAATAAATAATTTAGGATGGTCGAGCGATCGTCGAGCATGCCGAGTTGGTGGACCAAGACCATTAAAATGGCGATGCCACGCAGACCGTCAAGGGCTGGAAAGTGGCGTGGATGCTGGGGGTTGGCAGTGCCCGCCCTGGTTAATGTGGTCGTTGAGGCTGTATTAGCGGTCGACATTGCGGACGAGGCGGACGAATGAATCATCACGACGCACCATTGGCCTTAAGGACTAGCTTGCCCTGCTTTCGGCAAATCAAAAAATCGTGTCCACCAGCTTGATGGGGCTTGCTCTCAGGCGCATCGCGAAAAATTTGCCCTGCCCAGGTCTCCAACTGTGCGTGCGTCGGCTGCGCCACGTTTTGCCATCGCAACCAATAGTAGAGCGCGTTGCATCGCCTGGCCATCGGTAGCGCATCAAGTGCATCCGCAAACGCATCACGGCCGTTCCATTTTAAGTCGATCACCGCCAATGCCTCGTTGAGTTCGGCGCTCTCGGCGGCATGTTGCGCGGTGCGAGCGAGGGAATCGGCATAGTGCGGGAACCGCGCCGCGATGATCGGAATCACCTCGTGGCGCATGAAGTTTCGGGTGTAGCGGGTGTCATTGTTCGATTCATCTTCGATCCATTGAAGGTCGCGGACAGCGGCGTACAATTCAATCTGGGCGCGGGTGATTTTGAGCAGGGGGCGCAACAAAGTTTGCGATGTTGAGAGCGCCCTGCTCTCGCCCATGCCAGCCAGTCCATTCAGGCCCGTGCCTCGCAACATTTGGTGCAACACGGTTTCGGCTTGGTCGTCTTGGTGTTGCGCGGTAACAATAAATCGGGCGCTCGATTTTTTTAGCGCGGCGTAGCGGGCAGCGCGGGCGGCGGCTTCCAAGCCCGCACCAGAATTTCTGTCCACTGCAACCGATTCAACTGTAATGGCAACGCTGCGTTTTTCGCATTCCGCCACACAAAAATCCGCCCAATGTTGGGCGTTTGGGCTGATATTGTGATTGACATGAATCGCCTCAAACACAAGGCTGGGCGCGGCGTTTGAAAGATTTATCCTGTGCAGAATATCCAGCAAAGCCATGGAATCAACACCACCCGACAGCGCGATCGCAATTCCGCTTTCACTGACGTTCTGGCGACCCAAGAAATCGGCAACGTGGGTTGTTAGCTGCTGTTCAATGGCGGATTTCATAAAATAATTGGCGGCTGTTCAAGGCAGATTTATCATGGTTCGTAGCGCTGAAAAAAGGCAACCGACAAACACGCGAAGGACAACTTAAAACAACGACGCGATCGCGGAAAAAGAATTGGGAATGCCTACAATTGGTGATGGCGATTGAGGCTTCCTGCCCTGTAACCCTTCGCGCTTGACTCCTAGCCCCCCACAATCGAAGAGCCCTCTCCGGCTCACTTGCTGCCTTCCGCCCATCCTTCCGTCCTCCCTCGCTCCCTTGCCTCGTTCCGTCAGCCAGCCACTTCCTTGAACTTCCCTAACTCAAGCAATTTTTTCTGGCGTGCCAGCACCAGTTTGTCGGTGGGCATTTCTTGCAATTGTTTCAGCGAATCGGCAATTGCTTTTTTAAGTGACAGCGCCATCGCCGCCGGATCGCGGTGTGCGCCACCGAGTGGTTCGCTGATCACTTTGTCGATCAAGCCAAGCGCTTTGAGTTTTGGCGCCGTAATCGCCATGATTTCGGCAGCTTCGGATGCTTTGGTTGAGTCTTTCCATAAAATCGACGCACAGCCCTCGGGCGAAATGACGGAATAGGTTGAATATTGCAGCATAAAGGTGAGATCACCCACGGCAATCGCCAGCGCCCCGCCTGAGCCACCTTCCCCGATAACGGTGCAAATGATCGGTATACGGAGCCCTGCAAGTACATACAAATTGTGGCCAATCGCCTCGGACTGGCCGCGTTCTTCGGCGCCCACGCCAGGGTACGCACCGGGCGTATCGATAAAAGTTAACAACGGCACACCAAACTTTTCAGCAAGTTTCATCAGGCGCAGCGCTTTGCGGTAGCCCTCGGGGCGCGGCATACCGAAATTGCGGAACTGGCGTTCTTTGGTATCGCGGCCTTTTTGGTGACCGATCACCATCACACTTTGCCCGTTAAAGCGGGCCATGCCGCCAACAATCGCGGCATCATCGGCATAAGATCGATCACCGTGCAGCTCTTCAAATTCGGTGGTCATTGCGGCAATGTAGTCGAGCGAATAGGGCCGCTGCGGATGGCGAGCCACTTGACTGATTTGCCACGCATTGAGCTTCGAATAAATATCTTTGGTCAGCCCCTGGCTTTTTTTGGCGAGTTTTTCAATCTCGGCTGAAATATCGACGGCGGAGTCATCTTGTCCAAAGCGCAACGCTTCGATTTTGCCTTCGAGCTCGGCGATGGGGGCTTCAAAATCCAGAAAATTGGGTTTAGTTGTACTCATGGATGCTTGTTGAATGTTGCTCGCTGGTGAAAAGGCGACAATTTGAGCGGTGCGATGTAAAGGGGCTGAAGCGAAGACTGGGCAGCTTTAAAAATAGCGTTGAGTCTTTGGCCCCCGTCACGTCACGTCACGCCACAAAAGTTAACAATGCGAATGATACCAAGTTGTGCCGGTATAATTGTTTTTAGCATAAAACGATAAAAGCAACGACCGGCGAAACATCACAGGGCACAGGAACAATATGGGCAACCGCCTGAGCAAGATTACCACCCGCACCGGCGATGACGGCACGACCGGCCTCGGCGACGGCGCACGGGTCGCTAAATCAGCGCTGAGGGTGGGTGTGATGGGTGATGTGGATGAGTTGAATAGCCAAATCGGCTTAGTATTAACGGAGCCGTTACCCCTTACCGCGACCATAATGCTCACGCGAATTCAAAATCAGCTGTTCGATTTGGGCGGTGAAATCTGCATTCCGGGCTATGTGGCGCTAACCGAGAGGCACGTCCTGTTTTTAGATGAGGCTATCGCTGCATCGAACGCTGATCTGCCACCGCTGAAAGAGTTTATTTTGCCCGGCGGTTCGCGCGCGGCGGCAATGGCACATGTAGCGCGTACGGTGGCGCGCCGCGCCGAACGGGGGTTAGTGATGCTGGCTAGCAACGAAGCAGAAAAAATTACTACCCATGCTTTGCAATACCTGAATCGCTTATCTGATCTACTATTCATCTTGGCCCGCACTCTAAACCGGCACGCCGGTGTTGCCGACGTATGCTGGTCGCGCGACGTTTCCCCTTCCGCACCCTGAACCCATACAAAACACACACCTCAATATGGCCGATCTTGACTTGAATGAAAAACTAGCCGCTTTGCTCGCAAGAGCCGGGCTGGGCGATAAAAACGCGTTCGCCACACTTTATGACACAACCAAATCGAAACTGTTTGCGGTTTCGCTGCGTATAGTCAGAGAGCGGCATATCGCCGAGGAAGTTTTGCAGGATAGTTTTGTGAATATATGGAATAACGCTTCAAATTACGCGGTCGCCAAAGCGTCACCTATGACGTGGATGTCGGCCATTGTGCGCAACCGCAGCCTTGATATCGTGCGTCGTCCCCATCTTGAAATTCAGGATGAGGAGGAATTTTTTACGCTCAATTTGGAAGACCAGAGCTTGGGCCCCCAAGATCAGCTGACGCAAGGCCGCGATGTTGCGCAAGTAGAAGTTTGCCTGAACGGCTTAGAAGCTGACCAGCGTCAGACAATCTCACTCGCGTTTTTTCATGGGCTCTCGCATTCTGAATTGTCAACGCATTTGAACAAACCATTAGGCACCATCAAAACCCATATCCGCCGAGGATTGCTGAAGCTCAAAGACTGCCTGAATGATCATGTCGAATACACGCCACAAGACGGGGGGCGCCCATGAAACACGTTACCCCTGTAGTTCGCAGCCAGTTAGCCGGCGAATACGTGCTTGGCACAATGCGTGGCGGTGCGCGGCGCCGGTTTGAACAATTTTTGAAATCCGATTACGCACTTCGCGCCGAAGTAGCGCGATGGGAGGCCGATCTCACACCGATGGCCGAACGGCTCAAACCGATTACCCCACCCGACCACGTCTGGGCGAATATTCAAGCTCGCATTGGTGGCGCGAACGTCGCCACGGCGGCAAAAACACCCGCCGCAAGTTGGTTTGATAGCGTTAAATTTTGGCGTGGCTTTGGCATGGGCGCCGCCGCGCTGGCCACGGTATTATTGGCAACGTTAGTGACATTCAGATCCAATGTTGAAACGCAAGATCCGATGATGCTCGCAGTCCTCGAAGACGGCGGCAACGCCCGAATGGTGGTCGAGCAGCCAAAGTCAGGATTGCTGATGGTCAAAATGATCAAGCCCTGGAAAACGATGGCGGATAAGAGCATGGAGCTCTGGGTCATCCCCAAAATTGGCGCACCGCGCTCACTGGGCGTGATCAATGACGACGGTGAAACCAAGCTCGCGATGACCGATATGGAAGTACGGCTCACCGACGGTACCGTTTTCGCTCTAACCCGTGAAGACAGAGGCGGCTCGCCAACAGGTGCGCCCACGAGCAGCGTATTGTGCAAAGGCACGATCGCGCGAATGCCGCCTAAGACGGACCAAAACGCCTCTAAAAAATCCAGTTCGCCAATTTAGGGGTGGCTTAACACCAACTTAGCGCCGCCTCAGGACTGCATCGGGACTGCCTCGGGACTGCCTTATAGCCGTTTCAGGGCTGTCTCGGAGCCGTTTCAGGGCTGTTTCAGGGATCATCCAGCCGGTTCCACAATAGCGACTGTTATCGTTTTGTCGTTATGTTGAAATGTCGGGATGTCGCTACGGTTACCGCTTCCGCCACACACTCGCCAACCAACGTTGTTGTTCGCGCGGCAGACCATCGGGCCGGTAGTAATGGGTGAGTTCAACAAAGCCCGCGGCCACCATTTTGTGCCGCCATTGTGCGAGATTGTAATAAGTACCATAGCGATCGTCGTACCAGCCTTCTTCAATGGGTTGGGCGGGGCCTTCATCTGCGTCTTCAGTGGGGTCTTCGTTAAAGCTACGCGGGTTAGAGGAAAACAGCACCCCGCCGGGCTCTAAGGTGGCATAAAGTTCATGCAACACCTTGGGCAACACTTGGCTAGGGACATGAAACAGCGCAGCGTTGGCGAATACGCCATCGAACGTTGATAGCGGCAAATCAAGCTGACAGAAATCTTGTTGCCACACTTCGCAGCCGCTGAACGCCCGCGCCATCGTCACAAAGCTGGTTGCGCCATCGAGGCCGATCGGAACATGACCAAGATCGCGGAATGCTTTTAAATCCCGTCCGGGACCGCAACCAAAATCCAAAATATGAAAGGGTGCGCGACCATCGATGTACTGTAGCAATTTGCGGATATTGGCCGTCACATCATGATCACGTGTGCCCTCCCAAAAATCGACCGCGCGGCTCTCATAATGATTGATCGTGGAATGGGAGATTTGTTTGAGGTCTTTTGCGTTGGGAGGCATTTTGGAGGCTTTGCAGTATGTGATTTTGTGCTTGTAAGTTGCGCGTGCAGCTATTGCAAATAGTGTGAAACATCGCCCCAGGCCTCGATACGCCAAACGCCATCGGTTTGAACAATACGGTTGTAGCCAACATTGGGAATATCAATCTTGTGCGGGCTAGAAATCGGCAGTTGATGCAGCCACCGGTGAATCGCGCCAAGCACACCGCCATGCGTCACCATCAATATGCGCTTGCCAGCATGCTCAGCGGCAATGGCCTCAACCGCGCCCACCACACGTTGGTGAAACATCGCCCGGCTCTCGGCACCATCGACGGCATAGTGCTGATCTACTTCACGCACGCGCGAGAATAACTCGGGATAGGTTGTCTCCAACTCGGCATAGGTGCTACCTTCGGCAATGCCAAAGCAGCGTTCGCGCAGCGAGGCATGATATTGGACCGGAAGTTGAAGATGCGTGTTTAACAGCTTGGCAGTATGTTGTGCCCGGCCTAAATCGCTCGAAATAACCTTATCGATTCCATCATCTTTGAGCCGCACCGCACAAGCCGTCGCTTGGGCAATGCCCTCCGCGGTTAGCGCGGAATCGGTATGCCCCTGGATTCGGCCTGCGCGATTCCATTCGGTTTCGCCGTGACGGATGATGATCAGCGTGGTTGATGCAGGGTGGGCCAACATACCGTCAACCCGCAACATCTAACTTCGTCATACCGCCCATATATGGAACCAGCACGTTTGGAATCGTCACGCTGCCATCTGCGTTTTGATAGTTCTCCAACACCGCGACCAACGTGCGCCCGACCGCCAAACCTGAGCCATTGACCGTGTGCAAGTATTCGGTTTTGCCCTGTGCATTTTTGAATCGCGCCATCATGCGACGGGCTTGGAAGGCTTCAAATAACGAGCACGATGAAATCTCACGATAGGTATTTTGCGCGGGTAGCCACACCTCAAGGTCGTAGGTTTTAGCGCTCGAAAAACCCATGTCGCCGGTGCAGAGCAACATCGTACGGTATGGCAATTCCAGCGCCTGCAAAATCGCTTCGGCATGCTGTGTCAATTCTTCATGCGCTTCAGCCGAATGTTCCGGCGCGACGATTTGCACGACCTCAACTTTGTCGAATTGATGCTGGCGGATCATGCCGCGGGTGTCTTTGCCATAGCTGCCCGCTTCTGACCGGAAGCATGGCGAATGGCAAGCGAATTTCATCGGCAAACTTTTCGCGTCCACAATTTCATCTCTTACAAAATTGGTGACCGGATATTCCGCCGTCGGGATCAGATACAAATCACGACCTTCGATTTTGAACAGATCGTCTTTAAACTTCGCCAAGCTCGACACACCGTCTGCCGATTCGCCGCCGACCATGTACGGCACATAAACCTCGGTATAACCATGCTCCAAAGTATGTTTATTCAACATGAATTGTGCCAAGGCACGATGCAGCCGCGCCACACCACCACGAAGCACCGAGAACCGCGCCCCGCTTAGCTTTGCAGCCGTTTCAAAGTCGATCCCGCCAAGCGCTTCGCCAATGTCTGTGTGGTCTTTCGGCGTGAAATTAAAGGTCTTTGGCGTGCCCCATTTGCGGACTTCCACGTTATCGAGTTCCGATTTGCCCAGTGGCACGTCGGCGCGGGGGATGTTGGGGATTTGGCGGAGAAAGGTGTTGAGCTTTTCTTGCAATTCGCCCAATGCGGTTTCATTTGCCTTTAAGCCATCGCCCAAGCCGGCCACGTCGGCCATGATCGCGGTGGTGTCCTCGCCCTTGCCTTTCATCATGCCGATCATTTTTGACGCGGCGTTGCGTTTGGCTTGCAGCTCCTCAGTTTGCGTTTGGATAATGCGGCGCTCATCTTCAAGCGCGCGAAAGCTGACTTCATCAAAGACAAAGTTGCGCCGCGCCAGGCCCGCGACGGCGGTGGGTAAGTCTTTTCGGAGTTGTTGAAGGTCTAACATGGTGGTTCCTTTTTTGATTCAAGTGTTTGATTGCTCAATTCCATTCACCACATACGCAACTGCTCTCGTCAGGCGCGCAAAAACGAAGTATGCCCAAATGGTCGCGGTGCCGACTTACTGTGGACCGCTGCGCTTAGCCCGCGATAGACGCTAGTTTTGCACCAGTGCATGCACAGCGGCAATAATGGAGATAGAAATAAAGATGAAACCGAAGATAAAGATCTAGGTGGAGCGCACGCCTTCGCTCAATACAACAAACAACAGCGAGACGGCGCTACCTAGATCGCGGCGCGCAAATTGAGCCGCGCCGAGAGGAGCGGCTGGAGGGGTTCCCGTACTGGATCGGGAATCGGAATGTGAGGTTCGTTTTCATTTCTGATATTTTGAATCAAGCTCACGTAATTGTGCAAGTTTTTCTGCAATTTTTGCTTCCAGCCCGCGATCCGTCGGCCGATACCAGTTTGGCTTGTCAATACCGTCTGGCAGATAAGTTTCACCTGGGGCATAGGCACCCTCCTCTGCATGCGCGTAGCGATAGTTTGCTCCCATGCCGAGGGTTTTCATGAGCTTGGTCGGCGCATTGCGAATATGCATCGGCACGGGGCGCGATTCGTCTTGTTTGATGAAGGCGCGGATTTCGTTATAAGCCGAATAGACAGCGTTTGATTTTGCGGCGACCGCCAAATAAATCACTGCCTCTGCCAGCGCCAGTTCACCTTCTGGCGAGCCCAAGCGTTCGTAAACTTCGGTCGCGGCGACCGTAATATCCAACGCGCGCGGATCAGCCAAACCGATATCTTCGGATGCCATACGAATCAAACGCCGCGCCAAATAACGCGGGTCAGCACCGCCGTCCAACATGCGGCAAAACCAGTAAAGCGATGCATCGGGATCAGAGCCACGCACGCTCTTGTGCAACGCTGAGATTTGGTCGTAAAAATTATCGCCGCCTTTATCGAAGCGCTTGGCAGCGCGGGCCAACACCGTTTCAATAAATTTCACATCGACGGCTGTTGGTTTTTTGCTCTCAACCGCCGTCGCTAATTGCTCCACCAAATTCAGCAAGCGTCGGCCATCGCCATCAGCCATGTTGATGAGCTGTATTTTTGCAGAAGCATCAATTGCAACTCCTTCGAGAACGGCTCCCAGAGCCGAGTTCAGCAATGTTACTAGTGCCGCATCATCCAACGATTTCAGCACATAAACCGCCGCGCGAGACAGCAAGGCGTTGTTCAATTCAAACGACGGATTCTCGGTCGTCGCACCAATAAACGTGACCAGCCCCGATTCCACATGCGGTAAAAAAGCGTCCTGCTGGCTTTTATTGAAGCGATGCACCTCGTCAACAAACAAAATCGTACGGCGATTTAAATTGTCGCGATTCATGTTCGCGCGCTCGATCGCCTCACGGATTTCCTTTACGCCGGATAACACTGCCGAGAGTGCAATAAAATCCGCTTCAAACGCATGCGCCATCAGCCGCGCAATGGTGGTTTTGCCCACGCCCGGCGGCCCCCATAGAATCATCGAATGTGGCTTACCCGAATCAAATGCAATCCGTAGCGGCATGCCTTCGCCCGTCAGATGTTCTTGCCCGATCACGTCGGCGAGAGTGCGCGGGCGCAAGCGCTCAGCAAGTGGCGCGGCATGTTCTACCGGAACCTGTAACGCCGAATCTCCAGCCGAAAACAAATCAGCCATTGCGCGCCCCAAACGGAAAGCGCCTCACTGGAAGCCATTCTTGGGACAAAATTGGCCCGAACCACCCGCCAGCGCTAGAGTTTGACCCATTTCTAATTGCCTGTTCTGTCGCGACGACCATCGCGTTTTGTGTTAATTTCATAGCGTTAAATTTAACACCATTCGCCCCCAAAATCCGGCTCGATAAGGACACTACGATGACCAAACTTCAAACAGGTGACGCCGCTCCCGATTTCACTGCGCACACCACTGATGGCTCGACTATCAGCCTAAAAGACTATCGCGGTAAAAAACTCATCATGTATTTTTACCCCATGGACGACACTCCCGGGTGCACTGCCCAAGCGTGTTCATTGCGCGATGCAAATCTCGACATCGCCGCAAAAGGCGCGGCAGTCCTAGGGGTTTCCACTCAAGATGAAGCCTCGCATCAAAAATTCACGAGCAAATACAAACTCAATTTCCCGTTGCTGTCCGATCAAGACAGAGTCGTCGGCAAGGCTTATGGAACGATTGGCGGCGGCGGATTGTTGTCCGCGGCGAAATCCATGATGGGCATGGCCGATCGCGTCACGTTCATCATCGACGAAAAAGGAAAGATCGCGCATGTGATTGACTCGCCGTACACGAAAAATCATGCTGAGGAAGTGTTGGCGTTGTTGTAGTGCCATATAGAGCACTAAGAGCACTAAACACAGCGTTCCTCGTGGCACACTTAACAGCGTTTTGAAGCAAGCAGGATTGAAAAATTAGGAATTGCCAGCACGAAGGAGTCAATATGCGATACATGTGTTGATTTTCACTCAAAATTGACCCACTGGGGGTCAATTCTGGGTGAAATTCAACACTTTCCATGAAGAGTCATCACCCCAAACACAACCCCAGACAAAGCCAAAATTACCTTTTGGTTCTTCATAATCAGATTTCCAGCCTTCAGAGCCAGGTAGCACAGATCCATCGTTTAAATCCCACCAATCTGGGACGTAAAAACCAACCGGACAAAAACCATTTGAGTCTGGAGTTTCGCTGGCGATTACCTTGCCGCTCTGTAAATCTAGCACTGAGGTCGCGGTATAGTCACTGGAAATTAGCGCGAACAAGCGAGAGCCCTGACGAAACGGTTCAAAGGTGCGATACATCGTTGAATGGTTGCGATCATAGTTTGCAATCACGTCGCTATTTAAATCTGTAACCTTGACGTGCAATGTGTTCCAGAAACCAGCAGGGGCCTCAACTGCACTCTTCGTGGCAATAAAACGATCTCGCGGAGACGGTTGAGAAGGAATTTCAAACATCCCAGCGGTATCAATCTCTTCAATCCACCAACGTTTGTGGTGCTTATCTGCCCACTTCCTTTTTTCACCAGTTGTTTTCTCAACGAGTAGAGCTTCGGCCTCTTCCCTTTTTGATCTTGCCCCCAAAAATGAATCTCGCCGCTATCTCTAGCTGCTGATCGAACTTCGTATATCTTGCTCATTTTCGTTTTTTCATGCCATCCGATTTAACTACCATCCACCACTCCAACCACACACCCCTTAACCAACGCCACATCCGCCTCCATCACAATCACCCTCTGCGGCAAATCCTCAATCCCCTCAAACGCCTTGTCCCGCGCGGGTTTCCGGCCAAGTGCCTCAACCATACTAGCCTCAAACTTAGTCGGCAGCGCCGTCTCTAAACACACCATCGGCACGTCCAACTGCCGATGCTCCAACGCCACTTTCAACCCATCTGCAGTATGCGTATCAATCTCAACTTGATACTTATCCCATACATGTCGGATAGTTTGCATACGCTCGGCATGGGTGCTGTTGCCGGAGATAAAACCGAACGCAGGCAGGCGCGGCCAATAGGGACAATGGCTGATATCGAATCCGCCTTCATGGTCAACTTTGCGCATGAGCTCGCGGACTACTGCGGGGTCGCGCCAAACTAAATCGAGCAAGAAACGTTCAAAGTTGGATGCTTTGGAAATATCCATCGACGGGCTCGATGTCTGCTTGGTCTCGGCGGTTTTTCGCGGGCGGTATTTGCCGGTTTTAAAAAATTCATCGAGCACATCATTTTCATTGGTGGCAACGATCAGCTGCTTGATCGGTAAGCCCATCATGCGCGCGATATGGCCGGCGAGCACGTTCCCAAAATTGCCGGATGGCACAGCAAACGACACTTTTTCGGTGTTTGATTTTGTGACGGCGAAGTAGGCTTTGAAGTAATAAACCACCTGCGCAACAATGCGTCCCCAGTTGATCGAATTTACTGCGCCAATTTTGTATTTGGCTTTGAATTCGAGATCGTTGGAAACCGCTTTGACGATATCCTGACAATCATCAAACACACCTTTTACGGCAATGTTAATGATGTTTTTTTCTTGCAACGAAAACATTTGCGCCGCTTGGAATGGCGACATTTTTTCATGTGGCGAGAGCATAAAAACGCGAACACCTGATTTACCTTTCATCGCGTGTTCTGCGCTGGAGCCGGTGTCGCCCGAAGTGGCGCCAAGGATATTGATTTCGGCGTTTTTCTTGGTTAAAACATATTCAAACAAATGACCCAAAAACTGCATGGCAATGTCTTTAAACGCGAGCGTCGGGCCGTTGGAACACTGCAGGATATGCAGGTTCCTCTCAAGCGTTTTGACTGGCGTGATGTCCTCGGTACCAAATACTTTTACGGTATAGGTTTTGTTCAATATCGTTTTTAAATCGGCAGCGGGAACATCGGTCGCGTAGCGATGAATGATGTCAAAAGCCAAATCGGGGTATGACATGCTGCGCATAGCCGTGAGTTCTGCATCATTCAGCACGGGATATGTCTGCGGCAGGTATAAGCCGCCATCGGGCGCCAATCCCTCCAGCAAAATTTCGCAGAAGTGTTTGGGGTGCGATTCAGTTGCACCTGCGGCTGCCGCACCCGCTCGGGTAGAGATGTAGTTCATGGGTTGATTGTCAATTTAGATAAAATTCAATTCAATTCTTCCAACCGGATACGAATCACTTTAGCGGCCATGGTCGGCAAACTTTCAATCCGCCTAATGGCGGCATTGGCGTTTTCCTCAATACAACGGTGCGTCAAAATAATCACATCAACAATATCTTCGCCCTCTTCCGCTTCTTTTTGCAACATCGCGTCGATCGAAATATGCGAATCTGCCAGGATGCGGGTTACGTCGGCCATCACACCTGGTTTATCAAAAGCCGAAAGGCGCAGATAATACGCAGTCTCCACTTTTTCAATTGGCAGAATGGGTGTGTCGCGCAGCTGATCGGGCTGGAAAGCGAGATGCGGCACACGGTGTTCAGGGTCTGATGTAAGCATACGGGTGACATCGACCAAATCGGCAATCACCGCGCTGGCCGTCGCTTCCGAGCCTGCGCCGCGCCCCGAATACAGCGTTGCGCCAACCGCATCGCCCTTCACCAATACCGCGTTCATCACGCCCTCCACATTCGCGATCAAACGCTTTTCGGGAATCAAAGTGGGATGCACACGAAGCTCAATGCCTGCGCTCGTCCAGCGAGTAATGCCCAGCAATTTAATGCGATAGCCAAGTTGTTCGGCGTACTTGATGTCCTTGTCCGTGAGTTTCGATATACCTTCGGTGTAGGCTTTATTAAATTGCACCGGCGTGCCAAACGCAATGGCCGACAAGAGCGTGAGCTTGTGCGCGGCATCGATGCCTTCGATATCGAACGTGGGATCAGCCTCGGCGTAACCCATCGCCTGTGCTTCCTTTAATACGCTCTCAAAGCTTGCGCCGCTACCAGCACGATTGCGCATTTCGGACAAAATAAAATTCGAGGTGCCGTTGATAATGCCCGCGATCCATTCAATTTTATTCGCAGACAATCCCTCGCGCAGTGCTTTGATAATCGGTACGCCACCGGCTACGGCGGCCTCAAACGCGACCATCACATGATGCTTTTGCGCGGCGGCAAAAATCTCGGTGCCGTGAATGGCCAGCAGCGCTTTATTGGCTGTGACGACGTGCTTGCCATTCGCAATCGCCTTCAACACTAGATCTTTGGTAACCGTATCGCCGCCGACTAATTCGCAAACAATATCGATGTCGGGATGGGTGACCAAATCATTGGCATCTGCCACGAGTGAAATGCCTGCAAGCGAGAATCCACGCGGCTTTTGGAGGTTTTTAGCTGTCGCGTGGGTGATTAAAATTTCGCGTCCGGCTCGTCGTGCAATCTCGTCACGGTTACGGCGCAGCACTTCAATAGTACCGCCACCAACGACACCCAAACCCAGAAGGCCTACTCGAATTGGATTCATAGCAACGGCTTTACAAAATGAAATGAGGGAATGGTGAAACCCTCACGGAAATAAAATTTATGTGCCTGTTGGCGCTGCGTGCCCGAATCAAGTGAAAGCACATTGCAACCGCGCTCACGGGCGAGCGCTGCCATGTAGGTAACCAGCATGTGGCCAACGCCGGTTGAGCGCTTGGTTTCATCGGAGACTAAATCATCGCAGTACATTTCGCGCCCGCTAAAGGTGCGATCAACCACGCGGAAAACACTAATGCCCAACACCTGCTCGCCGTCCGCGACTACGACCATTTCCCCACCGCCAGAGATGACTTCCTGCATTCGCGCAACGTAGTCGGCGGGCAAGTGCGGTCGCAACTGGCGATGCACAACGGCTGAACGGGCAAGCCATTCTGGCTCGATGATGTTACGGTGTCGGTCGGTGATCGGCAGGGTTTTCATGGCGTTCATGGCATTCATGGAATTTGTGGCGTTCATTTCAGCTGATCGTCGTTATTTAAGCACGCCATCAGTCAGGCCGTCGCGCCGGAACATTTCTTTAATGCCGCGCACTGCTTGGCGAATTCGTTCTGAATTTTCAACGAATGCGAAGCGAACGTGGTCGTCGCCATATTCGCCAAAGCCGATGCCGGGCGAGACTGAAATTTTGGCATCGGCCAATAATTTTTTCGCAAACTCCAACGAGCCCAGGTGCGCATAAAACGCGGGGATTTTTGCCCAAATATACATCGAGGCCTTTGGCTTTTCGGTAATCCAACCGGCCTCAGTTAGCCCTTTGTGCAGCACATCGCGCCGCTCTTGGTATTCAGCGACGATCTCCCGCACGCAGTCCTGCGGGCCGTCGAGTGCGGCAATTGCGGCAACCTGAATCGGCGTAAACGTGCCGTAATCGTGATAGCCCTTCATCCGCGCTAGTGCGGCGACTAAATTTTTATTGCCCACCATAAAGCCGATCCGCCAACCGGCCATGTTGTAGGATTTTGACATCGTAAAAAACTCTACCGCGACATCGCGTGCACCGGGAACCTGCATGATTGACGGCGCTTTGTAGCCATCATAAGTAATATCGGCATAGGCCAAATCATGAACCACCAACACATTATTGGCTTTCGCCAAGGCAATAATGCGCTCAAAAAACTCCAGCTCTACGCACTTGGCGGTCGGGTTCGAGGGAAAGCCCAAAATCAACATTTTGGGTTTGGGGTAACTTTCCTTTATCGCCTTCTCAGCCTCGGCAAAAAAATCCACGCCATCAGTCATTTGCACGTGCTTGATCTGCGCACCGGCAATCACCGCGCCGTAAATATGAATCGGGTAGCTAGGGTTGGGCACCAGCACGGTGTCGCCGCTATCGAGCGTGGCGAGCATCAAATGTGCAAGGCCTTCCTTCGACCCAATAGTAACAATCGCTTCCGAATCGGGGTCGAACGCCACGTCATACCGGCGTTTATACCAATCGCAAATCGCCTTGCGCAGCCTTGGAATACCTTTCGAAACCGAGTAGCCATGCGTGCTGGGCCGCTTGGTAGCTTCCACCATTTTATCGACAATATGCGCCGGCGTAGCACCATCCGGGTTGCCCATCGACATATCGATAATATCTTCGCCGCGATGACGCGCGGCCATTTTGAGTTCAGCGGTGATGTTGAAAACATACGGCGGCAAGCGTTTAATGCGGGAAAATTCGTGGGTCATGTGCGTTGATTGTGGTTGGCTTGGTTAAATGGATTAAAAAGTTTGAGGGATTAGAGAGTGTTGGTGAGGGGTAACCGATTTGTCGCAACTGGTGTGGAAATTGCCCCCAGGGATTCCGCCCTGCGGCTTCTACAATCGGCGCGGTGAAGGGTTGCTGCAACGCAACAATGATTTTAGCCTAAATCGCCTCTATGGCTCTTATTGCGTCGCCTGAATCAAGGGCATAACCCCTACCTAAGGCGCGCGTTTGATCAATAGCTTCGACATTTTTATTTGATCATGCAGTGCGTCGTTAAGACTGAACGGACGTTATGCCTGCTTCCAACCCTCGCCAAACAGCCGCCAGTGCTCCTGGCCCACATTCGCCGTCAAAAACGCGCGCACGATCTTCTCTTCCTCGGCGTATCCTGCCGCTGTAATCGTACCTTTCATCAACTGAAAGCGTAGATATACCAAATACGTGTTCATTACGTCTGTTTCGCAATAATCACGAATCGCGGCAAGCTCACCGCGCTGGTAGGCAGGCCACACTTGGCTTCCGTCCATGCCGAGTTTGCCGGGGAAGCCGCAAAGCTGGGCGATTTGATCAAGGGGTGCATTGGCGCGTGCTTGGTAGAGCGCTAACAAATCCATCAAATCGAGATGACGCATGTGGTAGCGGCTGATGTAGTTATTCCATTTGTAGTCTCGATCGTCCTCGCCCATATCCCAATATTTTGGCGCGGCGATGCCGTGAACCAGTGAGCGGTAGTGCAGCACCGGTAGATCAAAGCCGCCACCATTCCATGAGATCAGCTGCGGCGTGTAGCGCTCGATGCCATCGAAAAAACGTTGGATAATTTCCTTTTCAGAGTCATCCATTTTGCCGAGCGACCATGCTTTGAGGCCATCGTCATTTCGCATCACACAAGAAATGGCAATCACTTTATGTTGGTGCAGCGGGAGAAAATCCGAGCCGTTGGTCTGCTGTCGGCGGCGCTGGAACACAAGCTCGGCGACGGCATCGTCGCTCATGCCAGCGTCGATATCCTGAAGTTTGCGGAGCCCCGCAATGTCGGGAATGGTTTCGATGTCGAAGACAAGGATGGGGGTCATAATAATTTGCTAAACATTAGATTGGTGGAAAAGCATATAAAACAAGCGTAAACAAAAAAGCAAACAAAAAGCGCCTTGCGGCGCTTTTGCTTTGCAGAAACTAACGTTAAAAACCTTATGGCTTTCGGTTCCATTTTCCGGCGCTGTCACGATAATACCAGCCCGATTGCGCACGGTTGATAAAGCGTTCGCCGAAGGTGGTTTTTAGATCACTTTCCCAGTCGGGATGACCGTTTGCGCGGGCAATTTCTCGATAGAGCGAGGCGCGGTCCTGGTTTTCATCAGCCACCAGTTTTTCGACCGCAGCTCTCATCGCGACCGTTAGTGTTGTTCCGAGAGCTAGACTCATGTCGTGTGTGGCGATGAGCCCGTCTGTGGTCAACCCAACGGCACCCGTATCGAGGTGCGGCTTGAGAGCCGCAAAGCGCTGCGAAAGACTCTTTTTTATGACCGAAATTGAAGGCGTATTAACATCGAGATCGGGCTGAGCGAAAGCAGGCGGGGCTGATAGCAGGATCAAGGCGGCAATCAAGAGGGCAATTGTCGTAGTTGGAAACAAATTAAATTTGCCACTGTTCATTGGCTTTTTCATTTCGCAGGAGCCCCGGCGGGTTTAGTTCCCGAAACAGCATCTGACGAGGCGACAGTACTTGCGGGCGCTTTAACGACTTCTGGTGCAGGCCAGATGTCATCAATCACTTTATCGGCCGCTTTTTGTGCGGGTGCGGCAGGGAAAAATGAAATAGTTGAGCAGCCGCTCGTAGTGGCTACGCCGACAACACCGATGACGGCTGCCATAAACGCGACGACAGACGGGCATTTTGGCATCAACCTTTTTCGATCCAACTTTTTTTGACGCAATTCAGCCATGTTTATTTTTACGCTTCATGAGGGCAAGATTAACAACTTTTCCGGTCATTTATGATTTTTCAGCCATTTAACGTCATCCTACGATACTCGGATTGCGACCAATTACTGATTGGCTTTTAAGCTGGAAACACGCCGGTTGAGAGATATCGATCCCCGCGATCGCAGACAATATGTACAATCACCGCGTTTTCAACTTCGTGCGCCACCTTTAGAGCGGCCACCAAGCCGCCACCTGATGAGACACCCGCAAAAATGCCCTCTTCAGCGGCCAAGCGGCGCGTCATATTTTCACTATCGGTCTGCGTGACTTCAATTACGCGATCAACTTTTGCGCGGTCGAAAATTTTTGGCAGATAAGCCTCCGGCCATTTGCGAATGCCCGGCACATTTGAGCCGTCCGCAGGATGGACGCCAATAATTTGAATGGCCGGATTCATTTCTTTCAAAAACTTGCCCACGCCCATGATGGTGCCAGTAGTGCCCATGGTTGCGACAAAATGGGTAACCTTGCCTTCCGTATCGCGCCAGATTTCAGGTCCAGTGCTCGTGTAGTGGGCGAGCGGATTATCGGGATTGGCGAATTGATCGAGGATCATACCGCCACGTTCTTTTTTGATGGCCTCAGCGGTATCACGCGCGCCTTCCATACCGATTTTTTGCGGCGTCAATACGAGCTCTGCGCCGAAGGCCCGCATGGTTTGGCGTCGCTCAATACTTAAATGTTCGGGCATCACCAAGACCATTTTGTAGCCTTTGATGGCTGCTGCCATGGCGAGCGCGATGCCGGTGTTGCCGCTGGTGGCTTCGATCAGGGTATCGCCGGGTTCGATGTCGCCACGCGCTTCGGCACGGCTAATCATCGACATCGCTGGACGGTCCTTTACCGAGCCGGCCGGATTATTGCCTTCGAGCTTGCCAAGCAAGGTGTTAGTGGCGGAAACTGCGTCGGCAGCGGGGATCCGTTGCAGGCGAACCAGCGGCGTGCCGCCGATGAAATTTTCGATGGTTGGATAATTCATAAAATCAAATATTTGTGTAAGGAAGGTTTACAGTCTCGCACATAAACACGCTGGTTGTTGCAATGGATTGTCGGATTTTAAAAGGGACTGCTCAACAAGAATAGGATTGATAAAAGGCAAAAATAAAAGGCAAAAATGAGCGAAGTTAAATCAGGCAACTATTCTGGCGCCAATACCGTTCAGGCGATAAAAAGCCCCGCACTACTGGCGGGGCTTTTTGCTGTTGCTGATTTACCGAAACGGGCTGAATTGCTTCAAACCCCGCGCCGATATTACTTCTTCGGGGCATCTGCTTTCTTGTCGTCAGCTTTGGCGTCAGCTTTTGGCGCGTCTTTTTTAGCGTCGTCTTTCTTAGCTGGCTTATCTGCGGCTGGCTTTGCGGCCTTAGCATCTTTTTCAGCTTTGGCTTTGTCAGCTTTGGCTTTTTTCTCTTCAGCAGCTTTTGCAGCTTTGTCTGCTTTTTCTTTCTTGGCAGCATCAGCTTTTGCAGCTTTTTCGGCTTTAGCAGCTTCTTTCTTGGCTTTCTTTTCGTCAGCTGGACTCATTTCTTTTTTGTCCGCTTTCTTGGCATCCGCAGCCATCGCTTTTTCGTCTTTCTTTGCTGGCATTGCGTCTTTTTTCATGTCGGCTTTGGCATCTGCTTTAGCGTCAGCTTTTGCAGGAGCTGCAGGAGCTTTAGCGTCGGCTTTCATGTCAGCTTTTGCATCTTTTGCCGGTGCGGCTGGAGCAGCTTTTGCATCAGCTTTGGCATCGGCTTTGGCATTAGCCTTCGCAGGTGCGGCAGCAACGGTTGTTTTGCCTGAGAACGTTACGTCTTTTTCAACTTTTTTCAGAATGCCTTCGCCGATGCCCGGCACTTTGTCCAAATCTGCCGTCGATTTGAATGGGCCGTTTTTAGTGCGGTAGTCGATGATGGCTTGGGCTTTTACTTCGCCGATGCCATTCAACGAGGTCAGTTCTTCTTTGGTTGCAGTGTTAACGTTGACAGCAGCGAACGCGATGCTGATCGAGGCGAAAAATGCCAAGACGATTGCGGTGATTTTTTTCATGAGTTTTCCTTGGAGTGAGTATGAAAAATACAAAACTAAAAAGCTAGTTGAAAGCAGGTAAAAAGCAAATACACAAACGCTTGATGCGCCGAACGCCTAAACAAAAAACATGAATGCAATCGGTGCTGTAACGGTCTTGCCAAGATTGAAGACGGCCAACCTTTACATCAGGCAGTTACGCATTGTTACAAACGGCGCTTAACTTGAATGGTTGACGATCTGAGCACGGAACGTTTTTATTTGTTTTATTTTTCGTATGATGGGCCCAATTTGGAGCCCAAACCAACTAATTAAAATTAACAGACAAATCGTACAGCCCATTGATTATACAGCGTTTTTTTATTTTTGAGCAACTAGTACCCGATCCGACGGCAATGCCTTTGGATCTCAAATCTGCTTCAATAAAAATTCAATCGATTGTTAAATACCGTTATTTTTGCGCGGCCAGCCAGGGCATATATCGCGCCACACCGTCTTCTACGGTTAAAAAATCATCTTTATAGCCGGCTTCGCGTAGTAGCGAAATATCGGCTTGGGTATAGCTCTGATACTTGCCTTTGAGCGCGTCGGGAAAAGTGACATACTCAATGATGCCATCACGCATCAGTTGATCAAGCGACATCGCGGGCTTGCCCTCTGCCTTGCGCAGCGTATTGACGGTTGTCACTGCTACGTCATTAAACGGCTGTGAGCGGCCCGTGCCGACGTTAAAAATGCCCGAAACATGGTTGTTATCGAGAAAAAACAAATTCACCTTCACTACGTCTTCCACCGAGACAAAATCGCGCCGCTGATCGCCATTCGCGTACCCATCTGTACCTTCAAAAATCCGAACCTTACCGGTAGCCTTGAACTGATCGAAAAAATGGAACGCAACCGATGCCATTCGGCCTTTATGCGATTCGCGCGGTCCGTAAACATTGAAATATCGAAAGCCCGCGATCTGCGAACCAGCTGTATCTATTCGCTCGCGAACCGCTTGGTCGAATAAAAATTTGGAATAACCATAAACATTCAACGGCGCTTCGCAGGTCCGATCTTCGCGGAATACTTTGCCATCGCCATAGACCGAAGCGCTGGACGCGTAAATCAGCGGTACACCCTCCTCCAAGCACCATTCGAGCAACGACAGCGAGTAGCGATAATTGTTCTCCATCATGTAGCGACCGTCGGTTTCCATCGTGTCGGAACAGGCCCCTTGGTGGAACACGGCATCGACATCGCCGCCCAATTCGCCGGATTCGACGACCTCAAGAAAATCTTTCTTATCGACATATTCCGCGATTTCGCAATCGACCAGATTTTTAAATTTGTCGGCTTTGGTGAGATTATCAACAGCCACAATGTCCCGGATGCCGCGTAGATTAAGGGCTTTGACGATATTGCTGCCGATGAGTCCGGCTGCGCCTGTTACGATAGTGGTCATGATTTTCGATTAATTAAGGTTTAGAACGCGAGTATTGGCGGGCATTTTGAGCCAATTATGGCTGGGAAGTGGCTCTAGCTGTCGTATTTAAATCTTATTGTTTAATGGGTACAGATTGTCGGCATTAGATCACGATGAATTATAACGCCGCCAACAATTCCGCCCGCGTGACCGTAGCCGTACCTAACTTGCCCACCACCACGCCCGCCGCACGATTCGCAATTCGCATCGCGTCGCTCATGCTCGCGCCAGAGGCGAGCATCAAGCCCAGTGTGGCAATGACTGTATCGCCCGCGCCAGAAACATCATAAACCTCGCGCGCTTGGGTGGGTTCGTGGGTAGCGGCTTGGCTTGTGAAGAGTGACATCCCTTCTTCAGAACGCGTCACCAGCAAGGCATCGAGCTGCAGTTTTTCGCGGAGCTGCGCAGCTTTGGCGGCTAGCTCGGTTTCATCCTTCCAGCGACCGACGACCTGCCGAAATTCGCTGCGATTAGGCGTGAGCAAGGTTGCACCTGCGTACTTCTCATAATCATCCCCTTTAGGGTCAATTAACACCCGTTTGCCGTGGGATTTGGCGACTTCAATCATTTTGCTGACATGGGTTAAACCGCCTTTGCCGTAGTCGGACAAAATGACAACATCGACTGAATCCATCAGTGATTCAAAATCACCGAGCTTGTCTTCCAAGACTTCGCGGGACGGCAAGGTTTCGAAATCAATGCGCATCAATTGCTGCTGGCGGCCAATGACACGGAGCTTTACGGTGGTTGGTAGGTGTGCATCTTTGTGGAATAGCGTTTTGACGTGTTCTTTCTCAAGCAATGCGCTGAGTGAGCGTCCTGCTTCGTCGTCGCCCACCACGGATAGCAAGGTTGCCTGCCCGCCCATCGCCGCCACGTTGCGCGCCACGTTAGCCGCCCCGCCGGGGCGCTCCTCGGTGCGTTGCACATGCACAATCGGTACAGGGGCTTCCGGCGAGATGCGGTCGACATTGCCGAACCAATAGCGGTCAAGCATGACATCACCGACCACTAAGACGCGGGCGTTTTTACAATCGGGGAGCGTGAGTTTTGCCATGGCCATGCGTTAGGCTGCCTGTTTGCGGCCAATGGGATAGTAATCAAAGCCAAGCTCAGCCATGGTTTCCGGCTCATATAGGTTGCGGCCATCGAACACGATCGGCGCTTTTAATGCTGCCTTCATCGCGCTAAAATCCGGCGCGCGGAAATTTTTCCACTCGGTGGCAATCGCCAAGGCGTCTGCACCTTGCAACGCCGCAATCGCATCGGCTGCGAAGGAAACATTTGGATTGGCATCGAGCGTATGTTTGGCCTCGGTAATCGCGACTGGATCAAACGCAACAATTTTTGCGCCGCGCTTTGTCAGATCATCAATCAACACGAGGCTTGGCGCTTCGCGCATATCGTCGGTGTTGGGTTTAAACGACAATCCCCAGAGCGCAATGGTTTTGCCGCTCAAGTCTGGTCCGAGGCGCTTTACTATTTTGTCGCTTAACACATGCTTTTGCGCGTAGTTCACCCGCTCCACGGCCTCGAGCAGCTTCAACTCCATACCAGCTGATTGACCGGTGCGAATAAGCGCCTGCACATCCTTTGGGAAGCACGATCCGCCATAGCCGATGCCTGGATATAAAAAGTGGTAGCCAATGCGCGGATCGGAGCCCATGCCTTTGCGAACAGATTCAATATCGGCGCCTAGTTTTTCAGCGAGCAACGCCAACTCGTTCATGAACGAAATCCTGGTCGCTAACATTGCATTGGCCGCGTACTTGGTGAGTTCAGCCGAGCGGATATCCATGACCATCAGACGGTCATGATTGCGCTGGAACGGACCGTAGAGCTTGCGCATGGTTTCGATCGTGGCATCGTCGTCCGCACCGATGACAATTCGATCAGGGCGCATGAAATCTTCAACAGCAGCACCTTCTTTTAAAAACTCTGGGTTGGATACGACGGAGAATTTTATGGTTTGCGAGCGTGATTTCAATTCTTCCGCAATCGCGGCGCGCACCTTGTCGGCAGTTCCAACCGGCACAGTCGATTTATCAATCACAATTTTTTCGGAGGTCATGTGACGTCCAATATTGCGAGCGGCTGCCACGACATATTGCAAATCTGCCGAGCCATCTTCGCCCGGCGGCGTGCCGACTGCGATAAATTGCACATCGCCCCACGCAACGCTTTCGGCGACATCAGTCGTGAACGTGAGGCGACCAGCGGCGATATTGTTAGCAACAATTTCTTTCAAGCCGGGTTCGTAAATCGGTATACCGCCGGATTTCAAAATATCAATTTTTCGTTGATCCAAATCGAGGCAGAGCACCTGATTACCGACATCCGCCAAGCATGCGCCTGTAACCAAGCCGACGTATCCGGTGCCTATGATCGTGATTTTCATGCTGTCGCTTTCTGTTCAATTAATGATAGTTCGTGGTTTATTTGTTGAAGCGTTGCGATTGGATCGTTCGCACCCGTAATGCTTCGACCAATCACCAAGTAACTGGCCCCCATTTTGATGGCATCAGCAGGTGAAGCGATGCGCGATTGATCACCTGCCGCGTCACCGGCCAAGCGAATTCCGGGCGTGATGCGTAAAAATTCTTTGCGCTTCCATTTGAATATATCAAGGTCTTGTGCCGAGCAAACGACACCGTCTAAATGCGCGTTGTAGGCCAATTCTCCAAAAAAACCAACCGCTGCTTTTAAATCACCCTCGAAGCCAAAACCCATCTTATTAAAATCTTCCTGCGAAACGCTGGTCAGAACAGTGACGCCTATCAACAACGATTTTTTGCCATCCACTACATTCACCGAGTCCACTGCCTCCCGAGCCGCTGCAATCATTTTCTCCCCACCTGAAGCATGCACATTCATCATCCAAACCCCTTGACTGGCCGCCACTTTGCAAGCGCTGCCGACGGTGTTGGGTATATCGTGAAATTTCAAATCGAGAAAGATATCAAAACCTTGTTTCATCAATGCGTCAACGATTTGCGGACCCGCCGCTGTGTGAAGCTCCTTGCCCACTTTCAGACGGCATAGCGCCGGATCAAGCCGTGAAGCCAGCGCCAATGCGGCGGCAGCGCTGTCGAAATCGAGGGCAACGATAATGGGTTTGTCAGTCATTTTTTTGTTTTCCATGTTCATTGAAACGAGTGTGACAAGGGAGCGGTGAAATGAAACACGGCGGGGTGAGGAACGAGGGTGGAGCGATGGTGAGGAAACGATAAATCTGCCACTGGTGATATCTGAGGATGAACAATGAGTTTCTCACGTTCAGTCTTCCTCACCAGCGAGGCTGCCTCAATAATCAATCACCCCTCCACATGCGACCTTGCCAAATGTCGCTCCGGTGAATCATATTCTGCCGTCCGACGAGGCGGGAAAGTCTCCCAGCCACCGCATGCCGGGCAGTGCCAATAAAATTGTTTTGCTTTGAAGCCACATTGCTTGCACAAATAAACAGCCAACCGGCTGGAGTGTGAGTGTACAAGCGCCTTCAGCATAGTCAGATCTCTTTTTCGGTCGTCGGGCGCTGCCAAAATTTGCGCTTCAAGCAAACGATCCAATCCTACCAGCGTGGGGTTGGTGCGCAGGTCTTCTTTGACTAATTCGTAGGCAGCCTGTGGGCCAGCACTGGCCATCGTCGCAGTAAAAATCGCGTTGAGCAAATCAAGCGCTGCAAATTGGCGTTGCAGCTCACGCAAATGTGCCAGCCCTTCTGCGCCGCGGCCTAATATTTCGTAACTTGCCAATAATTTTTCGGCCATTAAACCAAGGTAGGTTGGGTCCTGCGCTTCGATTTTTTGCCATTCAGCAATGGCGGCTTCATGTTGCCCTGCCGCTTGCAACCATTCGCCACGCATTAGGTGAACACGCACGCATTGCGGGTCTGTGTTGAGTGCAGCAATGAGCGCTTGCTCAGCGAGTGCGGATTTTTGCGATTGACTTTCGGCATGGTTGTTATCGAATGTTTTACCATAGGTATCGGCGGCCAGCTCGCAGTAATACTGCGCAATTTCTTTCATCATTGCTTTGCGATGGCGCAACCCCGCGGCATCGCCGGAAAGCCCCGCAGTGAGCTGCTCGGCAATATCAATCGCTTTTTGCCAATCGTTTTCTTGCACATAAATATCAAGCAGGAGCTTTAGTGTTTGCGCCTGTTGTGCAGCTGTTCCGGAACCCTTCATACCAATATCAGAAAGTATCTTTTCGGCGTAATCGAGCAGCCCGGATTTTTGATAATCCATCGACAACTCGATCAAGGCCGCCACCCGTTGCTCGGCATTAATATCGCTGCGCTCGGAAAGCGATTGATGCACACGGATCGAGCGATCCACCTCACCGCGCCGCCGGAACAGGCTACCCAATGCAAACTGTAGCTCGATCGCTTCCGGGTTCGCATTGGTTGCCTCGATAAAGGCCTCTATCGCTTTATCTTGCTGTTCGTTTAGCAGAAAATTAAGTCCGCGAAAATAAGACTGCGGTAGCATTTTCGATTCACGCAAAAGCTGGCGAACATCAAAACGCGCCGCTATCCAGCCCGCTGCAAAAAACGCGAGCGCACCCAGCAGCAGCCATGGCCCCCATCCCCAATCTAGTGGCATATTTTCGCCACCGGTTGATTCTGCGCCAGAGGCGTTATCACGATGTTGGATTCATTGATTGTTGTGCCGCCGGAGGCACTGCGTTGGCACTCGCATTGGTTATATTGTTATTCGCTAGCGGCGGCAGATGCTCGACATCCTCGCGGGTTTTGTGTTGCAGTGCGCGGTTAAGCTTTCGTACTTCGCGTTTGAGGCGAAAAATAGTTAGCAACGACGCTAACAATCCCAGCAGCAAACCGCCACCAAAGAAGGCTAGCACAATGAGCGCAAGTGGCGCGGTGACGCTGGAGTCAAGGTAGCCGCGTAGCGTGACCGAATCGACGTTTTTTACAGCAAACCAGAGCAGCAAAACGACAATCACTGCGCGCAAAAACCAGATCAAAATTCGCATGTCAAATTATCCGCAGTTGCGTAGGAAAAATATGGAATCGAGGCAAGCTAGATGCATCCTCTATTGTAATGGCAGTCTTGCCCGTGATGCGGCAAACGAATTTTCCTTGGCAATTCATCGAGCGATTTTTAAACTGTAAATAAGGTGAACAAATTTCGAACGAAAAAAAGCCAGAGGTGTTGCCACATCTGGCTGTCCTAGCGCAATTTTGTGCGCTTGTAGTGTCAGTCACCAGAGGCTCGCAACGGCTGTTTAGGCGGTGATACCAGCACATCGTCTTCAAACACCAACGAGTCAACACGTTCGCGCAATTCTTTACCCGCCTTAAAATGAGGCACATATTTTTTGGGAACCTGCACTTTTTCGCCGGTCTTGGGGTTACGCCCCGTGCGCGGAGGCCGATAGTTTAAGCCGAAGCTGCCAAAGCCGCGAATTTCGATGCGATCACCTTGAGCTAGCGTATGCGACATCGCATCCAGCATGGTTTTTACCGCGAGCTCAGCGTCCTTCGGTGCCAATTGGCTGTGGCGCGCCGACAAGATTTCGATCAGCTCGGACTTCGTCATGGATTTCAAGTGGGACATCCAGTATTCAGATAATGGCGGGGTTTCACCAGAACAATCGTCATTCGCCAGCGGCTGAAAAATATCATTTGAAAAGATAGGATTGTTGCCAATCCTTGCCGTTCAAATTTCTATACTCATTTTTTCGCAGCCACCGCGAATGCGATTTCTTTTTCTACCTAAGTGCAAAATAAAAACTGCAGCGCAGATGACGCCAAGGCAGTTTTTATTCGCCCTGTTTGAGCTTTGCCTTCAGTAGCGCGCCTAAGTTGGTTGTACCGGCATTGTTCGGCGAATCATCAACCATTTTCTTCATGGCATCTTTTTCGTCAGCTGAATCTTTTGCCTTGATTGACAAATTGATCGAACGTGTTTTGCGATCAACGTTGACAATCACCGCTTCGATTTCATCGCCTTCTTTCAGGTGGGTGCGGATATCTTCCACACGTTCACGTGAAATTTCCGAGGCGCGCAGATAGCCTTCAATCTCGCCAGACAGCGCAATGGTTGCACCTTTGGCATCAATTGCTTTAACGGTACCCTTGACCAAAGCACCTTTGTCGTTAATACCGACATAGTTATTGAAAGGATCATCGTCCATTTGCTTTAAGCCGAGTGAGATACGCTCACGCTCAACGTCAATAGCCAAGACAACCGCCTCAAGCTCGTCACCTTTCTTGAAATTCTTGACGGCTTCTTCACCGGGAAGATTCCAAGACAAATCAGACAAATGCACCAAACCATCGATGTTGCCTGGCAAGCCAATAAACACACCAAAGTCGGTAATAGATTTAATAATGCCTTTAACGCGCTCGCCCTTCTTCTGCGACATCGAGAACTCGTCCCACGGGTTCGGCTTGCACTGCTTCATGCCGAGCGAAATACGACGACGTTCTTCATCAATTTCCAAGATCATGACTTCAACTTCGTCGCCCAACGAAACGACTTTGGCTGGGTGTACATTCTTGTTAGTCCAATCCATTTCGGAAACGTGCACCAGACCTTCGATACCGGCTTCGATCTCAATGAATGAGCCGTAGTCGGTCAGGTTGGTTACTTTGCCGAACAGACGCGTTCCTTGTGGGTAGCGACGTGCCAAGCCCATCCAAGGATCGTCGCCCAATTGCTTCATGCCGAGTGAGACGCGGTTTTTCTCTTGATCAAACTTCAAGATTTTTGCTTCAACTTCGTCGCCAACTGTCAACACTTCAGATGGGTGCTTTACGCGACGCCATGCCAAATCGGTGATGTGCAGCAAACCATCGATACCGCCCAAATCAACGAACGCGCCGTAGTCTGTGATGTTCTTAACAACGCCCTTAACGATGGAGCCTTCTTTCAATGTTTGCATCAATGCGGCACGGTCTGCACCGGCGGATGCTTCCATCACCGCACGACGTGAGACAACCACGTTGTTGCGCTTTTTATCGAGCTTAATAACTTTGAATTCGAGTTCTTTACCTTCAAAAGCGGAGGTATCTTTGATCGGGCGGGTATCAACCAATGAGCCCGGCAAGAAGGCACGAATGCCATTGACCATCACTGTCAAGCCGCCTTTTACTTTGCCCGAAACCATACCGGTGATGATCGTGCCCTTGTCGAGCGCAACATCAAGATCGTGCCATGCGGAGAGCTTTTTCGCTCGATCACGCGATAGTTTTGTAGCACCGTAGCCATCGTCGATTTGCTCAATCGCTACAGTGACGAAATCGCCAACTTTAACTTCAAGCTCGCCTTTATCGTTTTTGAATTCTTCGACGGGAATGACGGACTCAGATTTGAGGCCGGCGTTTACAACGACGATATTTTGGTCAACGGACACAACTTCGGCGGTAATCATTTCGCCAACCCGCATCTCTTGGCGGGTTTCGCTTTCTTCAAATAAAGCAGCGAATGAATCTATCGGGTGCATGGTTTTGATTGCAGAAGCTACTGCGGTTTGGGTTGCGGACATAAGAAAGAAAACACTTTCGGGAGGGTTAATGTCTTCTACCATTTAGTAACAAGGTAGAACACGTTGTGCAGATTATGCAAAACCGGTATTTCATGTGAAACCCGGCACGAAACAACATTAAAACACGCTACATGAGATTCCCACAAAATTGCAAAAAACACTTTGCAATCAGACATCTACTTGAATATTTATAGCCAAATTACGGTTAAAAAGCGCCGTTTTTATACCAGCCCAAAATTTTTTCGACTGCCATACCAGCAGAAATCTCAGTGGTATCAAGTAGTTGCGCGTCATCCTGACGCTTGAGTGGCGCAACCGGGCGATTGCTATCGCGCTCATCCCGGATGCGTAATTCACATACAACGTCATCTATTATTGCAGAGATTCCTTTTTGTTTCAACTGCTTAGTGCGTCTTTCCGCCCGCGCTTCGACGGCTGCGGTAAGAAAAACTTTAAGGACCGCATCGGGGAAAATAACGGAACCCATATCGCGCCCGTCGCATACCAAGCCAGGCGGCTCGCGAAACTGCCGTTGCCGAGCCAGCAGCGCTTCGCGAACCCTCGGGAGTGCCGCCACCACAGAGGCGTTTTGTCCTGCTGCTTCGCCGCGAATCTCATCGCTCACGTCCTCGTCAGCCAGAAAGACTTTATCGCCCTGAAAGCGGATATCGAGCTGACGGGCGATCTCGGCGATTTCTGTTTCTGCCGATAGATCGATCGCCTTCCGCGCTGCCGCCAAACCAGTTAGCCGGTATAGCGCACCTGAATCTAGGTAGTGGAAGCCTAAGGCTTCTGCCAACCGTGCGGCCACGGTGCCTTTGCCAGACGCAGTCGGGCCGTCGATGGCGATCACCGGCACATCTACGAGGTTAGCTGTGTTGTTAACAACAGCGGCTAATGGGGTGGGTAGTGTCATGAATTCAAAAAATTTAGGGGCAGCCCTAGCCTGCAAAAATAGCCCACGCAACTAGTGATTGATAAAAAGACTGCGGCAAAACAGCCAGAAATACAGCTAGATTCACAAAGCCACAAACAAAGCCACGAACAAAGCCACGAACAAAGCCCCGAACAAAAACATAACTTTACCAGACCATTCCGTGATGAGGGACGGACTGACACGCAATTCAATCGTGGCAACGCAAAGCGAATGGCGCAAAGCTACGGAGCACGGCGGGCGCGGTATTCCAAAATGCCATACCTACCCTCAGGCTTCCAGCGGCGGCGTTAGTTTCAGTTTTAATTTCGCCTTTTGAGCCGGTACAAATACCAAGCGTTGCTCCGTTACCCGCGTTCGCATGCGGAGACGTTGCCCTCCGCGATTTTTAGAACCCTTTGCCTCTGATGTTACGGCCGCGCTGCATTCTGAAGGTATTAACAATTCTTTTGATAGAACTACTCGTTATAGAACTGCCAGTTGCGAGGCTTTTTGGACTATTTCTCCCCGCGATGTTCGATAGGCTTTACCAAATTGGGAAAGGCCTTCGGATTAAAGTCAGCCCAATCCCCATCCCGCCAATGGCCATCTGCCCATTCGATATCTGCCGCACCGGCTTTTTCCAAATCTTGAATCACGCGAAATTCATTGGTTGGATGGGTAATATGTACGGCCAGAATAATTCCGCCGTGGCGTTCTGTCGGCGCATGTGTTGACTGGCTATCTTTACCGTCCCCCATCCCGCCTAATGCTCCAGCAAGCGAGCCCGTATAGGCGGCCACGCCTGCTGCTGCCAGCGCCACAATTGGCCCGGCTGCTAGCGCAGTCGCTCCAATAACAACGCCCGCCACGGCAGCCGTTGCGGCAGCGCTTTGGACGCCGACCTTCTCGGCATGCTCGGTATTTTCGGCATTTTCGGTATTTTCGGTATTCTCGTTATTCTCGTTTTGCGTGGCTACAGGTTGGGCATGATCGACGTAGGCTGTCGGCATCCTAATATCGCCGCTGGGCAAGCAATCTATGCGCGCTATTTCATCGTCATGACCAAACACAGACAGCCCATGCTGGCCGGGCGGGTTATTGTGAAATATAGATAAATCGTGATCATCAACGTAGAGCAGAATTTGCTGGGCAATCACGTCGGCTTGGGCTTTTGTACCAAACCTGCCCGCGATAATTCGGTCTGTCTGAAACTGCCGGCCAGCTCCAATCATAGCTTCATTCGAAGATTCAATCGTGCGTTCCATATATCCTCCATTGGTTACGGAAAAATTCATATTGAAACGCACAGAAAAAACAACCTGTAGTCATAGGGCCACAGTTGCTGTCAGCAGACAGAGGGAAAATATAGGACAGCTCGAAACGGGTCAAATCGAATCATGCCTTTTGCGGCTCTGTCGGCTCTGGCGACTCTGACGACCTCAAGGACTCTACGGTTGCGTCAATCGATATCGTCAGCGTCTTCCTACAAAGCTTCACCAAACTTGCTGACACCTAAACCCGGACCACCGTGGAATCATGTTGTTGTGTGTTCGTGCCCCGCACAAATGACGGTTTGGATTTGAGCCGTTCACACTGCTTCACACTGCCTCATACTGCCTTAGCGCCGCAACCGACTCCACCATGAGAGGAACCTATCATGAATAATTTCAAATCAATATTTTTCGTCCTTCCAATGGCGATTATTGCGCTGTTGGGCACGGTGTCGCTTGTTGCCTGCGACAAGCAAACAGATTCCGGCAAAACCGTTGGACAAAAACTCGATAGCGCAATCGACAGGTCCAATGAAAAAGTCGCCAATGCTAGCGCAAAAGTGGGCGCCGAAATGGATAAGGCCGGTGTCGCAGTTTCAAACGCAGCATCCTCTATATCCGCAAGCACCAGCGCCACTGCCGCAAAGGCAAGCGACATTATTTCCGATGGCGCGATAACGGCGTCAATCAACGCCGATTTGCTAAAAGACAGCGAGCTCAGCGTGTTTAAAATTGATGTCGACGTGAAGCTTGGGGTAGTGGCGTTGAATGGTTTGGCACCCAACGAAGCTGCACGCCTGCGTGGCGGGCGAATTGCGGCTTCGGTCAAAGGTGTCACGGATGTTAAAAACAATCTCGTCATTAAAAAGACTTAGTCGTCGCTTCCTTTATTCCCAAACTCCATTACTCCGGCAAGTCGTAACCAACACTGAATAAATAGCTTTACTCACCCTCAGCAAAAATTTCTAACCCGATTTACATCCAAAGGAATCATCATGAATGCAACCACAAACAATTTAGATCAACTCCGCGCAAAAGCCAGCAACACAATTGGCGACGTCAAGCACGATGTAACCGCGGCTGCACAACAAATGCGCGAAACAGCATCGGATGCGGGCGATGCAATCAAAACTGATATGCAGCAGTTAATCGAGTCTGCGAAAGCATCCGGCAAAGCAGAGCTCGCGGCAGCAGCAGAGCGGTTATCGAGCTACGTCACCGCCATGACTGATTCAGCAATTGCGTTGCAACAAAAAGGCCGCGATGCGGTAAAACAAGTTGCCGATACGACCGACACCTACGTCCATGATAAGCCTTGGCAGTCTGTGGCCATCGGCGCTGGCGTGGGTGCGGCGATTGGCCTAACGATTGGCTGGCTGGCTGCACGTCGTTAATTTGGTTGCTGATCAAAATCGCCGCTAAAAATTCAAGCCAACCGGACAAGGAAAGCATTGCAATGAACCTTATGGAACTGGGATGGCGGGCATTGATGAACGATAAGCCCTATATGAAAGGACTTATCGGTGATCTCTCAAATATGAGCAGGCTGCACATCGAGTTGTTCATTGCAGAAGCAAGAATTGAGCGGGAAAGGCTGAAACGAAAAGCAATTTTATTGTGCGCATCGTTCATAAGCATCGCCATCGCCGTGGTCTTTTTTTTGGCTGCCATTATTGCGGCCTTCTGGGATACGCCATATCGATTTATCGCGTTGTTTGGCGTACCACTACTGCTCGTCATAATCGCCGGCGTTTGTTATCGAACTGCCACGTCCGAACTACCTGATACACAGCCATTTGCGCTAAGTACGGCCGAGATTAAAAAGGATGCAGACTGGTTGATGAGTTTGCTATGACGAATTCAGACCAGTTTAATCCGTCAAGCGAGTTAAACCTTTTCCCACCCCCGCCCCCGACCAACAGCACTCTGCGCGAGCATGTTATCCCAGGTGCTCCCGGTGCCCATCGAGAAGCTATATCGAGGCAATCCGAACCACGTACACCTGCCCAAATAATCGCAGCCCTTGATGATTACCGACAAACCATCAAGTCCGGCTTTGACGAGCGCCGAATTGAGCAACGCATCAACCCGACCAATCTGAGCTCAGTTTTAATGTCAGCTTTAGGGATGGCGCAAGCCTACTTGCAGCGGTATCTGCAATCGACGCTTTCTGCTTCAGCTTCAGCTTCAGCTCCAGCTTCATCAGCACTATCCGCGCCATCTGCATCTCAGTCATTAACAAAATCGCTACTCCCGCTGTTCCAGTTTGCAGCCAGTCGTCCGCTATTGGTTGGTATTAGCGTCGGCGCGGCGATTATTATCGGACCCGCTCGGCTAGCGGGCTGGTGCGGTAAGGCAATCACCTTGTATAGGCTGGCATCGCTTGTGAAATCAGGCTAGCGTGGGCAGGCGTTAAAGCTAGGCGTTAGAGGTAGGCGTTTGCCTACAAATTGCGCGGAGAGTTGTGTCATTAATTGTCGAAATACGCCTACGCTCATGACCCCGGCGTGGCACTAATCTAGGCATGTTAACTACAAACCTGTTTGCAACCTGTTTGCCCGAATGAAGCATGCGCGAACACAAGGCCGTAGTTTGACAACAAGTAAGGATCAAGCGGTGAACAAGTTTTAACGGCAAATTTAAGGGCTTCGCATGCCCCTATTGCTGCCGGGATCAATAACGATAGCGCCACTTGAGCATATTAAAAACACTAACTCACACCCTTTGTAACGTTAAAACCCAAGGAGATTTTCATGATTTCGATTCAAAAATTGTTTGTAAGCTTGATGGTTGCAGTTTCATTGTTGGCGGCAGGCTGCGCCAGCACGCCGCGTCAGGAAAGCTTTGGCGAGGGCGTTGACGACAGCTACATCACTACAAAAGTAAAAGCGCTGTTTGTGGAAGACAAAGCAGTTAGCGCGCTCAACATCAATGTTGAAACCTTCAAAGGCACAGTGCAGTTGAGCGGTTTTGCCGACGGCAACAATGAGATCAATCGTGCGGTAGAAATTGCCCGTGGTGTCAAAGGTGTCGTTGCTGTTAAAAACGATATTCGTTTAAAGACATCAAACAATAAGTAATTGAAAAAATCGCATATTTCAGTTGCGATTGCCTCAATGAGGATTCATCTACCTTCATAGCTTGTCAGGGAACGCAATGGAACAGACAGTACGCAGCCAAACTCCGAAAAGAACATCAGTGCGCAAATCGAAAGCTAAGCCAGATTTGCACACTGATTCGGGCAGGCCGCGTGCTGCCAAGCAGGTAAGCGCACCCGGTGTGACAAATAAAACGTCATTTGATCGTTCAAAGCCAGCGAAGTCAACAAAGTCGGCAAAGCCAAAAAAAGGCAAATCAACTTTACCGCCTGTGCTCGTCGATAAAGCCGCGCTGCGCAAAATGGCACGAAAAAAGGTAGCTGATGGTGCAGTCACATCTCATTACAGTCTTGATAAAAAAACAGTGATTCACTTGCTTAATGAATCACTAGCAACTGAGATCGTCTGCATGCTCCGGTACAAGCGCCATTACTACGTGGCAACCGGAATCAAAGGTCGAGTGGCAGCCGCAGAATTTGCCGAACATGCCACACAAGAATTACAGCACGCTGATCAACTTGCCGAACGTATTATGCAGCTCGGTGGAACACCAAATTTTGATCCGGTTGGCTTGGCGGAACGCAGCCACGCCGAATATTTTGCCGGTTGCGGCTTGCAAGAAATGATCCATGAAAACCTAGTTGCCGAGCGCATTGCCATTGAAAGCTATCGCGCGTTTATTCAATACATCGGCAACGAAGACCCCACTACTCGCAGAATGTTGGAGTTGATCTTGGCAATGGAGGAAGAACACGCCGATGATCTGACTGATTTGCTTGAGCCGTAATTTGAGACATGATTTTTGGCTCAAGGTGGCGTCGAACGTAACGCGCGATTCAAAATCGCAAACTTTATATTCAACACTGCGATATCCAATAAGCAATACAAACACCCTATTCAAAGGAGCATCATCATGTTGAGATGGGCAGCCACCTTTCTTATCATCGCCATTATTGCCGCCGTTTTTGGTTTCGGCGGTATCGCCGGCGGTGCTGTTGAAATCGCCAAAATACTTTTTTACATTTTCTTGATTATATTTTTGGTATCGTTGATCATGGGTTTGATCAACAGAAAATAGTTGATTCTGTCGATTTGTTCTCAGGCCGTCTGCCGCAAAATGCGCAGGCGGCTTTGTGGTTTTTATGGGCAGCTTTGATACTGTCAATGCGCAAAAGCTATCGCGTAACAGCGATACAGCCAGACTAATCATGCGTTAATCGTGCCTCGTACACCCCGCAATGCGCGGCAGCAAACCTAGAAACCGCACCAACCGCACCAACCGCACCTACCGCAACGCACGCACCGTTTAAGGGATAAGCACACATGCCACAAATAATAAATCCCGATATGAACAGGCGGGAAATGTTCCCCGTTCTATGGAAAATAGTGCCCAAATCACTGGTCGCATTGGCGATTGCAGCCCTAGCGCTTACCGTCACCTTTATAGTTGCATCTGAGCGAAACTACCGTAACACCCTAAAAGGTGTTGCCGCCACCCGGGAGGGTCGGGATAACCTGAGCTTCATTTTTCAGCTACAAACCCTGTTGCTAAACGCAGAGACGGCGCAGCGCGGCTATTTGTTAAATGGAAATAAAACCTATCTCGCTCCCCTCCTGAAGGCAAAAGAAGATTTGCCAAAATTGCAACAAAGCCTGGCACTGGCCTTCGCTACCAAACCCGAGCGACTAGCCCAAATTGATCTGTTGGCTGCCGTCGTCATCAATAAGTTTGTCGAACTCGAAACCACGGTTTCGCTAGCAGAAGCCGGAAAACATGAAGAAGCGCTGAAGGTGTTTGAATCAAATATCGGCAACGCGCTCATGACCCAGGCCAGAGAGAAAATGGCGGTCATGATTGGCGAGATGGATTTGGATGTGGACCAGATGCGTATGCAATTGGAAAGGGACATGCTGGTATCGAGGCTCGGCATGATTTTGATTGCCGCATTTAACTTAATATTGCTTGGTTTGGTGATCTATTTGTTCATGCAGGATTTGCGGCGCAGTCAGCTACTGGTCGCCTTACGAATCAGCGAAAACGAACGCTTGGGCAACTTAGTCGCAGAACGGACTGGTGAGCTAAACGAGCTTTCGACTCATCTCCAAACTTCAACTGAGCGGGATCGCGCCGCGCTGGCGCGCGACCTACACGATGAACTCGGCGGCATCTTAACATCCGCGAAAATGGATTTGGAGTGGCTCCGAAATCACTCCACGCTATCTGTAGAAGGTGAAAATCGTTGCAATCGATTGAGTACTTTGATTGACGATGCGGTGGCAGTCAAGCGGCGGGTGGTTGAGAATTTGCGACCGTCGTTGCTCAATAATATGGGGTTAGCGGTAGCACTTGAATGGTATCTGACTGAGAATTGCAGCAATTCCGGCCTGATCTGCAATCTGAGCCTATCGGACGACTTAGGCACCGTCTCACCCGATACGGCGATTGCGATGTTTCGCATCGTGCAGGAAGCCGCAACCAACGTGCTGCGTCATGCCAAGGCAAACAATTTGTCCGTTACGTTGTGGGCTGATGAGACAGACATACATTTGATTGTGCAAGACGACGGCTCGGGTTTGCCGCCAACTTACAACCCGATGAATCTGTCGCACGGCCTTTCCGGTATGCGACAGCGCGCCCGCTCGCTGGGCGGAGATGCAGTGTGGAATTCAGTGCCCGGAATCGGCACCACCATTACTGTCTCGATTCCGCGCACAGCTAGCGGAATTTAAACGCTTTACGTTGCCGATCAGATTCGTGGCCAATAAAATGAATAATTCATATAATTCAAATCGAAGTCTGTAGGAACCAAGCCTGAATCCACGGCCGAAATCAAAAAAAAGCCAAAAAGCCAAAAAATCAAAAAATCAAAAAATCAAAAAAACAAAAATCCAAAAATCCAAAAAACCAAAAAACCAAAAAACCAAAAAACCAAAAAACCAAAAAACCAAAAAACCAAAAAACCTTAAAGCTCAATATCACTCAGGAAAAAACATGGCTGAAAAAAATAACGCCGCTAAAAACATCGGCACCAATGACTCGGTTAAAACCTACATGCAACGGTTCAGGGCGTTTTTAAAACCCATCCCCAACGCCCTGCTGACGATGGTGGTTGCCACGCTTTTGCTAACGTGCACGTTTGTCGTGGTTTCGGAGAGGAGTCATCGCAGCGTAAATAATAGTTGGATGACTGTTCGGGAAGCCCGTGACAATCTTGATCTGATCGAGCGTTTGTTCACGGTCTTGCTCAATGCCGAAACCGGACAACGCGGTTACCTGTTAACCGAAAACACAAAATACTTAGAGCCATTAGTACATGCCAAAGAAGATCTGCCACGTTTGCAGATTCGGCTCACCCAAGCGTTAGCGAACCGCGCCGAGATCAGGCCAGAGCTTGATCGCCTTGTAACCTATGTTTTTAATAAATTTGTTGAAATTGAGACAACTGTTGCCCTCGAGAAACAGGGAAAGCACGAGCAAGCTATTGCGATGATCAACGCGAACGAGGGCAAAAATTTAATGGATGAGGCGCAATCAAGCGTTGAAAAAATCACCCTTATTTTAAATGACGACCTGTTGAAAGGCCGCGCCGTTCAGCAACAAAAAATGCTCAACGCAAGGATGGGCATACTGGCCATTGCGGTGCTGAATTTAGTGCTATTGGGTTTCGTTATTTATTATTTCTTACAAGATTTAAAACGTGGGCAAGTGCTGGTCGCCATACGCCAAACTGAAAATGAGCGCCTTTCGTCGCTGGTGTCGGACAGAACCGTCGAGTTGAATGAATTGTCTAATCACCTTCACACCTCTGCTGAACGTGAACGCGCCACCCTCGCACGCGACCTGCACGATGAATTGGGCGGCATATTGACGTCTGCCAAGATGGATTTGGAATGGTTGCGGACACGCGCAACACAAATTCCCGATAGCGCTAAAAGGTTGGAGACTTTTTCAAAGTTGCTCGATGATGCCGTTGCGATCAAGCGCCGTATTATTGAAAACCTGCGTCCGTCGCTACTAGATAATTTGGGGTTAGCAGCGGCACTTGAGTGGTATATCAACGAAAATTGCAGCAAAGGTGGTATCAAATGCAAGCTACATTTGGCCGAAGAATTGGGCGCTATTTCTCCAGATTCATCCATTGCGCTGTTTCGCATCGTGCAGGAAGGCACTACCAATATGCTTCGTCATGCCGAGGCTAAAAATTTCACGGCCACGCTGCATTTGGATGAAGAAAATATCCAACTTACCTTAGAAGACGATGGCAAAGGCCTGCCGTCGACCTTTAACCCCGCCAAATTGTCACATGGGCTATCTGGCATTCGGCAGCGCGCACGCGCGCTGGGCGGCGACGCAACCTGGCGCTCAACACCCGGAAAAGGCACCGTGATCAGCATTACGATCCCTCGCGATCTTAGTGCCAACGACACTATTACCAAAACCGGTGCTGCCAATAGCGTTGATGCAAATAAGTGACGTGTTAACGGCCGCGCTCTTATGGCGGTTCGACATAAATCGCAACGAGATGGTGGCAGTGAGACCCAGCGCGCTCAGAAGCGCATTTTGCAATGCCGGGCTTCGTTCCTAGGGAACGCAGCGCAGCAACGCTAAAAATGGTCGCGCCAGACTTGCTTGTTTCGATAAAAATAGCGCTGCCTAAAATGGCACGAAAGGGAATTTGAGTATCTGGAGTTGTGCATCATGATTTGGGCATCAGAACGCCATCCCGCAAACGTCAATATAGAGCGACCTTACGATCTTCGGCAGAATGTGGGGTAGGCGCTATTTTCGCCTTTGCGAGGGCTTGCGTTGCACGACGGTCTCGTCTCGCCTCTTCAACGCAAGCATCCTGTTTTCTGTTTTCGAGTTTGCCGGTTTCGGTGTTTCTATTTTCGCCCGGCACTTGCGCCGCAAGTCGCCCGCATTGACGAACTTGTTCACGGAAATTCTTCCAAATTTTAGCCTTCGCCGACAGAAATTCTTCCTGTGTGAGCAACGCCTCACCTGCACCATTTGCGAGAAGGCCTTGCGCATTTGCTGGTCTGGGTGGACCCGACATTAATTGCTCAACTTCTGATAGCTGCGATCGCTGGAAAAACCGGGGCGGAATGACGTCCCCATAAACGCTAATCGCCGTAACGAGCAGCGCTAAAAACATCGCGTATGCAACCACGCGTGGTGTCGATGAATGGAGCCACGCATGGGATTGCCAAAACGTTTTTAACGTTGACGATGCCGACTCTAAAAGGAGCGAAGCCATGTTGAATCCAATCACGAAATTTATTTTGAGCCAGTTTTGAACTCGGGTGATTCCATATTGAGCCAAAGATTCAAAGCCGCATGTCGGCACAAACGGATAAGCACTGTCAGACGTTATCCGTATAACGCCATTTGCATAGCACTCAATAGTTCGCGCCAACCGGCGCTTAATGTGCGGTAACAAACAGACGGAATTGAAAATCGTGTTCATAGTTGAGCCTCCAAAACCGCAACTTTGGGCTCTCAGCCTGCGCGAATTTAGCGAATCAACATGAACGAATCAATATGAAGGAACCAACATGAAAAACCTGCTCACATCTCGCCGCCACAATACAACCGCCAAACTTGGTGTCCCCACGGTAGTTCTAGCTATATCATTGTTTACGGTCCTAGGCGGCTGTGCCAGCACGCCGGTATCCATTGAGCAAATGGCTGCGGCTGAAGCCGCCGTTCAAGCCGCCAGCAACAGCACCACCAGCGAACGGGCCGGCGCTGAATTGCAGATTGCCGTTGCCAAACTCGCCAGCGCCCGTCAGGCGGTCGCCAATAAAGACTATGACCGTGCGAAGCAGCTCGCAGCAGAAGCAGAGCTCGACGCACGGGTAGCACAGCTGCACGCCCAAACAGTGACTTCACGTAAAGCGGCACAAGAATCGCAAGATGCGGCACGGGTATTGCGCGAAGAACTCAATCGTAAGTGATCAAATTAACACCAAATTAAATAATCGGAGCCAACATGAAACTTGAAAATATGAAAATGAAAAATATAAAACCCGCAAACACTGCCAACCATCGAAATTTATATGCGTTTTCGTTTGCAGCCGTGCTCGCAACGCTTTCGGCTTGCAGCTCGATGCCAGCAAACAATGCGGCGCTGGACCAAGCGCGCAGCCGTTTTAATGTTGCCCAAAACAACCCTGATGTCGCATCAATGGCGGCCGATGAATTGAAGCAGGCGGGCGATTCACTGCGCGTAGCCGACAAAGCACAGGCCGATGGCGCCACCATCACTACCGTTGACCATTTGGCTTACATGACTAGCCAGCGCGTGACTATTGCCCAAGAAACCGCTGCCGCCAAAGTTGCGCAGGCCATCACGGCTGGCGCAGCTGCTGAACGCGATCGGGTACGACTGGCATCGCGCACCAATGAGGTCAATGCCGCACAGCGCCAGCTTGCTGTGTCCCAGCAAAACAACGCCATCACTGCTGCCGAACTTGCCAGTGCTGATGCCGCCGCAGCAGCTACCGCAAAAGCCACTGCATTGCGCGAACAGGCCAATGCCTCCGCAAACGCATTGCGAGAGCAAGCCAATGCCAACCGCGTAAACGACCTTGAAATGCAGCTAAAAGACCTGAATGCCAAAAAAACCGATCGTGGCATGGTGGTAACACTTGGCGATGTTTTGTTCGATAGCGGTCAGGCAAAGCTGTTGCCTGACGGCAATAGAAACATGGTTAAGCTGGCCGAAGTGTTTAAAAGCAATCCGCAGCGCAAAGCCATTATTGACGGCTATACCGACAGCGTGGGTGGTGCCAATGCCAATTTCACTTTGTCGGAGCGGCGCGCCAGCGCAGTGATGACAGCACTCATTAACCTCGGTGTTCCAGCTGGGCAATTGAGCATGAAAGCACATGGCGAGGAGCAACCAGTGGCTGATAACTCGACCGCTGCCGGGCGTCAGATGAACCGTCGCGTCGAAATTGTCTTTATTCCCTAGGCACCATCGCAAAAAACTGCCTGCTTTCCTTGGGGAAGCAGGCAGTGTCACGGAATGCTGTCGTTTGGGCATTTTAGTTTTTTGTGAGCGACGTCATCGTGACGACTTTATAACCTTAACGCCGAACCCTACAGCCAAGGAATAAAATATGAAGATTATTTCAATGGTTGCATCCATCGCCATCGCATTCACCGCAATCGCATCCCAAAACAGCATTGCGCTAACGTTGCAAACAAACCACGGCATCAGCTACATGACCGGTGGCATAACCATCGATGAGCGCCAGGAAATGCTCTCAAGGCGTAACGAGTTTTCGCTCTTCTTAAAAGTGATCGCGAGATCGGGGAAATATTTGGGTGATGTAACGGTTACGATTACCAACGCAAAAGGCGAGGTTGTTTTTGAGGGCGTCACCGATGGCCCTTGGCTGCTAGTGAATTTGATGGAAGGCTCCTACACCATCAAAGGCGTAAACGAGGGTGTTGGCCAGTCACAAAAACTAGCTTTGGGCAAAAACGCAAAGCGCAATGTATCAATGCTCTGGAATGTGGGCGATCACGAATGACTGCCCCCCAATCGGCATTGTTGACAGAACAATCATCGCAACGCCGTTATTTTGATGCAGCCCAACATTTTTAATCGTAAGTGAGTTGGCTGAAAAATAATGGCTAAATGGCTGCGCTGCTTTGGTTAAAGAACTAACCGGTTGGAGCTGCATCGTTAGCCTGCTGTTTCATTCCGTTTTGTGAAGCTGCACATTTAAGCGACTTCGTAAAATCAATCTGCGAGATCGCTTAACGCAAAGCTAAATAGGCTGACCGCGCCGCGAAGGCACTCACGGCCGTCGCAAACGCACCCCACGCCATGTCCAGCGCTACCATATGCCACGCCCATGACCTCAACGTTGCCATGTTCGAAAGCTCGTAGGTGCCATAGGCCACAAAGCCAAAAACAGCAGCCGTTAAAACAGTATCTAGGCGAGAATCCGCCGCCTTTGGCACGACCACGAGCACTACAATACCAACCGCATAGATCACATAAAAGAGTATTGCGGGAAGCCAGCGCGGCGATCCCAGCATGATGTCACCAAGCTGATTTTTAAAGATATTGCCCAATACAAACTTAAGCCAAACCGCGTCGAGCGCGATCATGACAACGGCTGCAGCAAGAGATGCATAAACGTATTTCATATTTTACAATCAATTTTGTGTGGCACTTATTTGGCCTCGGTGCTTTTAATTTCAATTCAGCCAATGGTGGCAATACACGCCGCCGATTTCAATTCACCGCCTATCTGCCCGGCGCGCGTGTTCTTGATGCCGCTTCTTTTTCTGCACGGCCAATTTCGTTTGCCTCGGCAGCGGTCTTTGGCGCGGCGGCCCTGGCATTGGCCTCAACCACGGCAGCGGCTCCACCCCGCTGGTTCGCCTGCTTGGTGTAATCGGCGATGGATTTTGCATAATCGCGCGTGCCCTCGTAGCTCCCCTCGCCTGCTTGCGACACTGGGGTTGAGGTTGGCTGTGGTTTGGCACTTACGGCTTTGTAATTTGCAGACATTTCCGCCAACGTTTGTTTGGACGTTTGCTTGAGACTGGCTTGAACCACCTCAGCAGGATCGTCGCGAATAGGATCCATCGCGGGATCTCCATCGGGTTCAATCATCGGCTCGTGCTGCGGGTTTTCGCTAGGTGTATCGCCATCGGGCGGCATATCGGGTGCGGGCAGTGGCGTGGGTTGGTTGGCGGGCTGGTTCATATTCGCTCCTAAGATTTGGTCAGGTCAGGATTATTGTGTTTAGGCTCTGCAGATAGAGGGGTTCAGTACGCGGTGGTGATAGCTGGCACACTATTAAATCAAAGCGATTAAGTCAAAGCGATTAAATCAAAGCGATTAAATCATTCAGCGCCGATTGTTGACGTTTCATCATAGTTTTAGCGCCCCTACGTCTACATCAGCGAAATATAGAATCGCTTGTCAGCAATGACCTACTGCTGCCACCGTTGCAATCGCTAGCCTGTCAAACCACAAAGCCCTCCCATATAGGGCATCTTCAAGCACAAATGCCCCAATCGCCGCTTCCCGCCTTGAGTTTATCAACCTGCTCGGTATGAGCTTTAGAACTAACCGATACATATTCCCCAGCTGCTATCGACATTGCGCCAGCCACTAAGCCTGCAATACCGGCGACCAGAACCGCATGATGGGTGGCACTTGCTGCTGCAGCGCCCACGATGATACTGCCGGTTCATAAAATGCCGTCATTCGCCCCGAGGACAGCAGCCCTGCGCCCACCGATATGCTAGGTTTTATGTTGTTCGGTCGTGGCGCCTGCGCTCATATTGTGGTCATTTCAAACTCGGATACGATGCAAATGTTTCAGATTATTTTATGATCGTTAAAGCCGATTCCAAAACGCACCTGCTACACCAACTGATGGCCAGATTGGTGGCGTTTAATTTTTAGTTTGAGCGTGGCAATCTCCTCTAACAAATCGACCAGCAATGCAGCCACCTCCGGATTTGCATCGAAATCACGTTCGAACGAAATGAGTTTTCTCGCGCGCGAAAGCGACAAACTTGCGAAGCGCCAATCGCTTTCATCAAGGCTGATTTCAGTGCTCACGCAGCTAAGCAGCCCCTCTTGTACGTGCTCAACGATCCACATGCGTTCAACTACGCAAGCGCAGGCAAGCTCATCGATAGTGAGATGTATTTCGTCGATCATCACGCCATTAATAAGCGTTTGGCTAGTCGTCACAGGGTTGTCCATAAAAGGGTTGTTCATCAGCACACTCCAAAAAATCAAGCACCGCCAGGAATTGCGATGCGCGGATTAAACGCCATCTCGCGCGCCATCGTTTCGTATATTTCACGAGCACGTTCGGTATTAGCCGGCGGCAACAGCAGTAACAGTTCAAGGTACAGATCGCCCGGCGGATCGCCTTGTGCTCCGGCGGGAATGCCGCGTGCTTTCAAGCGAAGTTTTTGTCCGGTTTTTGAACCCGGCGGAATCTTGACTTGAACCGTACCAGATGGGGTAGTTGCCTCAATCTCCCCGCCCAGCGCGGCTTCCCAAGGTGTTACCGGCAGCAATCTAATAACATCTCGACCATCAACACGATAGCTGGCGTCTTCTGAAAACTGAATTTCTAAATACAAATCGCCATTTAGGCTGCTGCTGCCACTGTCTTTGCCACCATCTTTGCCACCATCACTACCGTCGTAACCCGCGCTACCTTGTCCCGCGAGCCTAATCTGCTGCCCCGCTTTTATGCCTTTGGGGATTTTCACTGCTAGCGTTCGCTCATCATTAACGACTTGGCCACTATCACCCAGACGCGGTGCGCGTAGCGTGATCGTCTTGGTGCTGCCCTCATATGTGTCAGCCAAATTAATGACAACTTTGGCGTGATGATCTTCGCCCCGAACGGCGCGCGCGCTTCGTGCCTGGCCCCCGGCGCGCCCTTGAGACATCTGGCTGAACATGCTCGCAAAAAAATCGCTGAAGTCGTGGTCGGTACCCGCGCTGTTGCCAGCGCGACCACCCGTGCCATTGCCGGTAAATTCAAAACCAGCATCCCAATCTGGCGGAGGCCGGAAATTCTGTCCCGCATGGTTTCCGCTACCCAAGGCATCGTAGGCAGCTCGTTTCTCAACATCCGATAAAATCGCGTTCGCTTCGTTAATTTCTTTCATGCGCACCAAGGCATCCGGCTCTTTGCTAACATCCGGATGATATTTTCGCGCAAGCTTGCGATAAGCTTTTTTAATCGCCGCTGCATCGACCGACTTATCGATGTTGAGAATTTTGTAGTAGTCCTTAAACTCCATGTGCTGCGCCTTTTTATCGTTTTTAAAGAATTGAGCCGCTACACTGAACGCCAGTTGGTGAGCTTAAAGCATGGCGCTTTTTGTCATCGAATCAAGAATCAATTTTACAAATGATTTGATTTGGCTATTTAGCGATTCAACATCGTCGGTTTGGGTTCATGCCGCACACATAATTTTCCCGTCGCTGTATGAATGAGGCTAGCAATAATAATGGAGCGGTTATGTTGGCGAGCCGTTGGCGAACATCAGTTTGTATTGATAGCGTCAAAATAGCCCCAAACGATCGTCAGCAATAGAAATGCCCGCCGCCGAGTCCATTGGTGTTGGCATTCGAAATGAAGACGCCAAGTCAGTCAGCGATGCGGCAACAACCAGCCACCGTAACGCGGGATTGGACGTCCGCAGCTGCCCATTGGTTGGCAAAAAATGAATATCCTCAATGCGCCACGGCGGCTGGTTTGGCATAATGCGTTTCGCAAACTGATCAATAGCCGAAGAACCATTCATCGCTTTTCCTATGAATGCTTACGTTGTTCGTCCAAGCCTTGCCACATCTCCACCTGTCAGCATCCGTTGTAGTCCGGCTATTCCAGCCATGTCGCGGGCAATCATTTAATCGCCAATGCCTCACCTATTCAGCCAGATTTCTTTTTGGCAGATGCTGAGTGCGCGGCTGGATAATCCCAATACCCTTTACGGCTATAAGAATGATGTAGCGCCTCCTCGTAACCTCGATCAATCGTTAACGCCTCGTAATACTCGGGGCTATTTTTAATCTGCTCTCGGGTAAGTGATACCTTTACCGTGCTGGTGGCCCAGTCAATTGCGTCGATCCAAAGTGTAGAAACCAACACCTTCTTGCCTCCCGGCCACCAATTGCGGGTGTCGATCACCAAGTAGCGAATCGCCCATGATGCATCATCAAACACGAAGTCCATCACGTGGCCGATGCTGTCGTCGGTTGCTTGGATATCATAGCCAGTCACCTTGATGCTGCTCCGTAAATGCACATCATCATTGCGGTGCTCGCGTTTACGGATGACTTCATTTGCAGCAATTTGCAGGGGGGTCTCCGAGTACGGCGACATCATGGGGAACGCGCCAACTCCCCACATGCCACCGCCATCCCAATATTCAGGAAATGCGTAATAGTTTGAATACTCGATTTCATGCTGGCGAGAAACCGGCTTGTGCGTATCAATATCGGGACTTCCCTCGACCTGTTTGCGGGTCAGCGAAACATAAATATCGTTGTCGTCCGCCAGCGATTCTTTAACCGAGTAAGGTGAGATCAACACCTCGCGCCCCGGCAACCACTTGCCCGTATCGACGACTAGGTAACGGATCGCCCAAGACTGGTCGTCAAAAAAAGCCGACGCGACGTGGCCGATTTCACCATCGGTTGCGTTCACGCTAGCACTAACAATCTGACTAAGACTTTTCAACATAATGTGTTTCCTTCAGTTAAATAACTATTAGAGGCGGATACGTTAATGCCAAGTGTCTATTCGTGTTCAATGAACTTCAGGCGTGGCGCTGCTGGATTTTATGTTGCCTCTTTGGAGGAGACATTTGGTGAATCTGAACCAGTGGGCAGCGCACGCGTGCCGGCCATTTGGTCATATTTTGCAAAATATTTTTTTGCCAACGCCACCAACTGGCCGTCGGTTGGACGGTCGACAATTTCCCAGCCAACAATGCGAAACGCAGTGGTGGGGCGGTGCTTGGTGGCGTAATGGCGAAAATCGGCTATTGCGGTATGTGAGCCAGTGACAACAATTTCACCAACGTCGGCTAAGTCGTCACACACCTCGCCAAAAAACTCGTGTTCGGTACGAACAGTACTGTTGTGCTGCGGGGTATCGTGCTTGTGGGCATGAACCTTTTGCGAATCAACGCTATCGGCGTTGAATTGCAGAATCTTCGCGTGTTGATGATCGATTAGTACAACGCAATGAAAGTGCGACATGGCTATTCCTTTGGTTTGCCCGGCAGCCGGACGATGTTTGACTAAAGCGCTGTCTGTTGATCTACAAATTGTAGGTTGCTCCCTGACATTTAATGCCCGGTTGTGTCTGCTCGCCGCGTAGATTCAAATAAGAACCAGGTGCGTCGTTCCGTTTCATCAATCCATACTTCGATCAAACTAGCACTCGCGATATCGCGATGTTCGTTACAAAGATCATGAACGGCACGAAAATTGGCGGCGAGCGTTTTGTTGTCATCGCGCAGTTCAGCCAACATGTCGGATGGCTCAACATAGTCGGCGTCGTTATCAAGGACGCGCTGGGTGCGGGCAATGTGACCGATGGAGCGTATGGTCTGCCCGCCGACTTTCCGGATTCGTTCCGCAATCGGATCAGTCATCGCAAACAGTTGTTCTGCCTGCTCGTCCAACATCAAGTGGTAATCGCGAAAGTGCGGGCCGCTCATATGCCAGTGAAAGTTTTTTGTTTTGAGATAAATGGCGAATACATCTGCCAAAATAAGGTTCAACCCGGCTGCGATATCTTTCGTTGCCGACGATTTTAAATCGGTAGGTGTCGCTAATGGTGCCGCGCGGCGTTTCTTTAGATTCTGCGTTTTCTGCATTTTCTGCGTTTTTTTCAAGTCGGAACTCTTCATTTAAATTTTCCAAAAAAGTGGTTACGCGGCTGATTCACGAAAGCTGATTCACAAGAGCTGATTCACAAGAGCTGATTCGCAAAAGCTGCATCGCAAGGGCTCCATCACAAAAGCGTTAAGCCACGAGCATGAGGTTTGCAAATGCCAACGTCTGTACGCTGGCATACATAGCTGCGATGAATATGAATTGATTGCGGCTTGAGTCCGGGAACTTCACTATTTTTTCGCAACGGCCATGACGAGACAGGCGCGGTATCCTGCCTTCTGGCAGCTAACGGCCAACACCTAATCTGGCATGACAGGTGGCGATGCTCAACCGGACGTAAGTCCGAATCGGGCCAAGGACCCGACCCAGTTTAGAATCTGGCCACTTTTTGTTTCATTTCCCGCCGGAAGGGGCATACAGCGCATAACCTTCAGTGGTCTGCTTTGCGGCATACATCGCCGTATCCGCATTTTTCAGCAGATCGGCTGCCACCTGCCCGTGGGCTGGATAAAGAGCAATGCCGATACTGGCGGACAACGAGATCTTTTCATCTCCAACCTGATAGGCTATCGCCAAATTGCTATTGATCTTGGTCGCAAGGTTGACCGCGCTCGCCGCGTCTTTAATATCGAGCATCAAAACTAAAAATTCATCCCCGCTGCGGCGGCTGACGGTATCGCCCGCGCGAACTTGCAACTGCAATCGTTGCGCGATCATCGAGAGCACGCTATCACCAACATCATGGCCGAATGTGTCATTGATTTGCTTAAATTTATCGAGGTCGATAAACATCACTGCAAATAATCGCTGATGACGCTTTGCCTGCGTTAACGCGATACCTAAGCGGTCGTTAAACAGCGTCAAGTTTGGCAGCCCGGTTGCCGCATCATGCATTGCCCTGTAGGCCGATTCCGCCTCCAACGCTTGGCTTTCGGCCAAGGCGGCATTGGAAACATCGAGTGCGGTATACAAGTTCTTTCGGATATCAAGCTCTTCTGTCAGGGACTTGTTTACGGTCGCCAACTCATCCACACACTCCTGCACTTTGCCCTCAATTGCTTCGTTTTCAGCGATAGCCAGTTTGACCTCATGAAGCGGTGCGCCCATCGCAACGTCCCTTGCGAGCACCGCATTCACGATTGACAGCCCGATCGCACATTCCTCAACTTTTTCTTTAACTTGCTCGGTTTGATCGAGCGCGTCAACCAAAACGGCATGGCTTTGTGATGTCAGCTCCGAAAGGGACAGTGCCCCTGATGCAGGCGATGGCGCTAATGGATCGACGAGGATGAGCGGTTGGGCATCAACGGGCAGCAATGGAATATCGGATTGAAGTGACGGTGCTAGCGGGGTTTGTTTAGATTTCATCGATGGTGCCCTAGTCAATTGATGGATGCGATTAGCTCTCCGAAGCATGCTATCCAGAGCAGCGTTTCCGATTTTGCTCGGCGCATTTTCAACTATTTAGTAAGGATCGTCTGTTGGCTAACGCACCGAGCGCAACCGGCTGACCGCCCTGACGAACGACTTTAATCCGGCTCTTCGTCAACAAACCAATTTACAAGGGTGCGCAGGAAGCCAATCACCAGGCTGCTCACAACATCAAAAATAACGCCACTATGTGTGATACCGCACATATTTGATCCGCTGCCCCTTCCATAATGACTACTTGTTAAATAGCTCTTGTTCTACAGTACGCGGCATTTTTTAATGAATGAGTTGCCAAAAAGAGATTTGTCCAACATGCAGGAACACAGCTTTTCTGTTCCCGCTGGATATCCTCGGAAGGTTACGACTAAGGAACACAAGTAAGGGCAAATAGACGCAAATAGGGGCAGGCAACAAAACCCGAGGGAATTACAGTTATCAACTTTAAATGGGAAACAGAGCTTGAAAATATTTTTATATGCGATGTTTTGCAGTGGAATCTGTTTGCTAACCGGCTGTAACCGGTTAGCGGCGGAGTCCGGGCCTGATGCTAAATCGAATCCGCCGAATCCTCTTTTTAAATCATGGACGGCGTCGATTGACGATACCGTGGTGACGGCGAAATTAAAATTTAAACTGCAGGAATCCGCCAGCTTGAACGATCTCGATATTAGTATTGAAACCCGCGCCGGTGTGGTGACGCTGCGTGGTACAGCGGCGAATCAGGCACAAATCGATCTAATCACATCAATGGCGCAAAATATTGAAAAAAGCAAAGGACTCGATAATAAAATTGTGCTCAGAAATAGTAGTGGCGCCAGGCAAGAAGTAGCCAACAAAACAGCGGTAAACAATGCGCTGGCAGAAAAAGTGCAGAGCGTATTGCAGACAGACCTTTATGTGGACAGTGGCAAAATGATTGTGGCTGCCGATAGTGGCAAGCTCGCGGTAAGCGGGTTTGCCAGCAACCAAGCGCAAATTGACCGCACCATTGATATCGTCGCTCGGGTCGATGGCGTGAAAACAGTCATGAATAATTTGGTGGTTGAGAACACAACTGGCCTACGATCTGTCGTCGCGAAGCCTGGCCGTTAGCGTCAAACGCTAATTTAGTAAGGATTCCATAAGCGGAATTTTCTTAGCAAGCGGTTTTTCGACAACGAACCAAGACTACAAACGCGCCAACGCCGAGCCAACGCCAAATTAAATTGCATCAACTCGCCGCAAATCAGAGAATAGAAAATCGCAATCCATATTTATGCGCTTAATGTTCGCTACCGCACAGAAATTTAAAACCATCGAGAGCAAGATTGATTCCGGTGCTGAATTACCTCCCTTTTCGGCACCTGAGTGTAATAGCTGAGTGATTCGCTCGGTAACGATGAAGTCGTTACCGAGCATTTTTTATTTTTTCACCGTCGCTTTTACCGGCCCGTTCGCTCAAACTTTGGGCGAGACTTTGGGCGAAACTTTTGCCGGCACTTTGGTTCGACTCTTTACAGCTTCTGTCATACTTTTCTTGCCCCCGATCTTTATGCCGCCGCTCATCTTCCCTCCTTCGTAGTACCCGTAGCAAGAGCATGCCGCGTCTTCAAGGCCGCCGCCATTCAGAATCGAAATGCTCCCGCGGCTGTAGCTAATTAACTTCCGCCGCTTTAAGGCGAGCGCAGCGTTGGTGACACCTACGCGTCGCACACCCAACATATGGCCGAGAAATTCTTGGGTGAGCTGAAATTGGTTTGAGCTGACCCGGTCTCTTGTCATCAGCAACCAGCGCGCCAACCGTGCCTCAACCATGTGAAACCGATTGCAGGCGGCCGTCTGGGCGATTTGCGACATCAGTTGGTGGGTATAGCGCAGCACGACTTTTTGTAGCACCTCACTGCGCTGAAACTCTTTTTTAAACCGGGCGGTCTTCATGCGCATCGCTGTTCCAGAACCCTGTACTAGTGCGGTGACCGGTGTTATATCAATCCCCAGGGCAAACGCGGTGCCCACCATCCCCTCGGGGCCGACCATACCAACCTCAAGCGCCAAGTGTTGGTCCACCACCGTTAGTAGCGAGACCAACGAATCGTTGGGGAAATAAACATATTTAATCTGGTCGCCCGACTCATAGAGAACATCAGCAAAGACCAAATCTACCGTCTCAAGATCGGGCAGCATGCGTTCGTACTCATTGCGGGGGATCGCTGCAAGCAACATGTTTGCGGCGGGTGCGCGGCTAAATGGCAAAGCATTCTCCTGGTTCATTTTCGCCAAGGGCGGCGCCCAAAGACTTTAGACGGAGAAGCTAAGATTCAAATCCGAAGTTGATGCAAAATATTTATCGTCAGCAAATGCTGCGGCCTGATGACTGGCCGTGTCGATACACAGTTACACAAAACATGGAATGGACCATACTATAAAAAAAATGCTGCGGTGTATGTGCGTCATCGCACAAAGGCGATTGGAGAAGAGTCGCAATGGCTTGGAGCCAATATGGTCAACAACGACTAACGCCTTCAAAAAAAGAAAAACCGACTTTGTTCGATGTTGCTTCTGTCCTGAGTACTGATCTAAGGAATCTCTGATTAAGTCCACGCATAGCGAGGCATCATCGTTAAAGGAGAAGCGAAATTTATAGGGTGGGTAAAGCGATGAAGCAAATCACATTTGGCACGATAACCGGCTTCGAGAAACATCAGAAGGTCACACGACGCG